>NZ_JBIAQP010000001.1:0-1258495 GCF_042889145.1 Streptomyces sp. NPDC002680 | reverse complement strand
GGGCTGTGCCGCCCGCCGGGCTGTGCCGCCCGCCGGGCTGTGCCGCCCGCCGGGCTGTGCCGCCCGCCGGGCTGTGCCGCCCGCCGGGCTGTGCCGCCCGCCGGGCTGTGCCGGGGGTTCGGTTGTTCCGGGTGGTTCAGGATGCCGCGTAGTTTCGGAGGAACAGGGCCTCGGCCACCGACAGGCGTTCCAGTTCCTCCGGGGAGACGCTTTCGTTCACCGCGTGGATCTGGGCTTCCGGTTCGCTCAGGCCGATCAGGAGGATCTCCGCCTGCGGGTAGAGCGACGCGAGTGTGTTGCAGAGGGGGATCGAGCCGCCCTGGCCCGCGTACTGCATCTCCTGGCCCGGGTACGCGACCGCCATGGCCTCGGCCATCGCCGCGTACGCCGGGCTGGCGGTGTCCGCGCGGAACGGCTGGCCCTGGCCGATCTGTTCCGTGCTCACCCGCGCGCCCCACGGTGTGTGTGCCGCCAGATGCGCCTCAAGGAGCTTGGTCGCCGCCGCCGCGTCCACGCCCGGCGGCACCCGCAGGCTGACCAGCGCGCGTGCGCTCGCCTGCACGGACGGAGTGGCGCCGACCACCGGCGGGCAGTCGATGCCGAGGACCGTGACCGCCGGGCGCGCCCAGATGCGGTCGGCGACCGAGCCGGAGCCGATCAGTTCGACGCCGTCGAGCACCTTGGCGTCCTTGCGGAACTGCTCCTCGTCGTACGTCAGTCCGTCCCACGACGTCTCGTCCTTGAGCCCGTCGACCGTTGTCGAACCGTCCTCGGCACGCAGGGAGTCGAGTACGCGGATCAGCGCGGCGAGCGCGTCCGGCGCGGCCCCGCCGAACTGGCCCGAGTGCAGGTTGCCTTCGAGGGTGTCGATCCGGAGGCGTACGAGGGTCATGCCGCGCAGTGTCGCGGTGACCGTCGGCAGACCGACCCGGAAGTTGCCGGCGTCGCCGATGACGATCGTGTCGGCGGCGAGCAGCTCCGGGTGTTCCTCGGCGTACCGCTCCAGGCCGCCCGTGCCCATTTCCTCCGAACCCTCGGCGATCACCTTGACGTTGACCGGGACGCCGCCGTTCGCCTTGAGGGCGCGCAGCGCGAGCAGGTGCATGATGAAGCCGCCCTTGCAGTCGGCGGCACCGCGCCCGTACCAGCGGCCGTCGCGCTCGGTCAGCTCGAACGGCGGGGACACCCACGCGTTCTCGTCGAGCGGTGGCTGCACGTCGTAGTGGGCGTAGAGGAGAACCGTTTTCGCGCCCTCGGGGCCGGGCAGGTAGCCGTACACCGACTGCGTGCCGTCCGGGGTGTCGAGCAGGGCCACGTCCTGGAATCCGTCGGCGCGCAGCGCGTCGGCGACCCAGTTCGCGGCGCCCTCGCTCTCGCTCTTCGGGAACTGCTCGAAGTCCGCCACCGATTTGAACGCCACCAGTTCGGTCAGCTCCGCCCGAGCCCTCGGCATGAGGGAGGCGACGGTCTCGGCGACCGGATTCGAGGACATGGGCACGCTCCTTGTGGGTGCGACGTTGTACGGAAGAAGTCCTGTGATCCTCCCACAGCGGACTGTGGCGACGCCCGCCGTAGGATGCGGAGGAACAGGTGCGGCAGGCGCGTGGATCAGGAGCAGCAGACCATCGTGAGCAGCGAGAACTCTTCGGCGGACGACGTGGCGCGGGTGTGGGACGTCGTTGTTGTGGGCGCGGGACCCGCGGGGGCTTCGGCCGCGTATGCGGCGGCGGTCGCGGGCCGCAGTGTGCTGTTGCTGGAGAAAGCGGAACTGCCGCGCTACAAGACGTGCGGCGGCGGGATCATCGGCCCCTCGCGCGACTCCCTGCCGCCCGGTTTCGAACTGCCCTTCCAGGACCGGGTGCACGCGGTCACGTTCTCCAACAACGGCCGCTTCACCCGCACCCGCCGCTCCAAGCAGATGCTGTTCGGCCTGATCAACCGGCCCGAGTTCGACCAGCAGCTCGTCGAGCACGCCCAGAAGGCGGGCGCCGAACTGCGTACGGGCGTCACGGTGACGCGGGTCGAGCAGCACGGCTCGGCGGTGCCGGACCGGCGGACGGTCGCCGTCGTCCTGCAGGGCGGCGAGACCGTGCTGGCCCGTGCGGTCGTGGGCGCCGACGGCAGCGCCAGCCGCATAGGAGCACACGTCGGGGTGAAACTCGACCAGGTGGATCTCGGCCTGGAGGCGGAGATCCCGGTGCCGGAGACGGTTGCGGAGGACTGGCAGGGGCGGGTGCTCATCGACTGGGGCCCGATGCCCGGCAGCTACGGGTGGGTGTTCCCCAAGGGGGACACGCTGACCGTGGGCGTGATCTCCGCGCGCGGTGAAGGCGCGGCCACCAAGCGGTACTTGGAGGACTTCGTCGCCCGGCTGGGGCTGTCCGGCTTCGAACCGAGCATCTCCTCCGGCCACTTGACGCGCTGCCGCGCCGACGACTCGCCGCTCTCGCGCGGCCGGGTACTGGTCTGCGGGGACGCGGCCGGCCTGCTGGAGCCGTGGACCCGCGAGGGCATCTCGTTCGCGCTGCGCTCGGGGCGGCTCGCGGGGGAGTGGGCGGTCCGGATCGCGGAGGCGCACGACGCCGTGGACACGCGCCGCCAGGCCCTGAACTACGCGTTCGCGATCAAGGCGGGGCTCGGCGTCGAGATGGCCGTCGGCCGGAGCATGCTGAAGGCGTTCGAGCGGCGCCCCGGCGTCTTCCACGCGGCCCTGACCGGCTTCCGGCCCGCGTGGAACGCCTTCCGGGACATCACCCGCGGCTCCACCTCACTGGGCGAGCTGGTGCGCACCCACCCGATGGCCGGGCGCGCCCTGACCGCGCTCGACCGGCCCTGACCGCCGTACAGGTCACGCGGGGTGTTCACGGTTTGACGGTGATCCGGAAGACGGGGTGCTTGGGGGCGGCGGCGAGCAGTTCCTCGTCGGTGGAGTCGGCGTTGACGTCGCCGAAGAAACGCCCCACCTCCCAGCCCCACTTCTTGAGGTAGGTGCGCAGCACGACCGTCTTCTCCGCGTCCGGCAGCTCGACCGCGGTGAACTCCTGGACGCGGCGGCCGACCTTGAGCCGTCCGCCGCCGGCGGCGCGCATGTTCCGCACCCACTCGGAGTGCCCGCGCGCCGAGACGAGGTACGGGCCGCCCTCGTACGGCAGCGGGTTGACGGGCACCTTGCGCCACTCGCCGCTCTTGCGGCCGAGCACGGACAGCTCGGCGCTGCCCATGAGGCTCACGCCGCGCCGTGCGAGCCAGCCGATGAGGTTGTTCGTGGCCCGGTCGAAGGCATTGGGCTTGATGTAGTGGGCCGACGGCGACGACATGGTGTCCTCCGGGAGTCAGGTCGTGTGTGGAATCAGGTCGTACGGGAGTGGTGCTTGCGAGAGCACTGCTCTCGCTTGAGAGCAGTCTGTCGGAGATCGGTGATCCAAAGCAAGAGCACTGCTCTCTTTTTGGTTCGGTGCTCTCGTTTGTGCGCACTGCTCCGAAAACATGGAACACTCGCACGTATGAGCACCGCACAAGGAGCCCGCGCCCGCGCCCGGATCGAGGTCACGTCGGCGATCAAGGACGAGGCGCGCAGACAGCTCGCGGCGGAAGGCGCCGCCAAGCTCTCGCTGCGCGCCGTCGCCCGTGAACTCGACATGGTCTCCTCCGCGCTGTACCGCTACTTCCCCAGCCGTGACGACCTGCTGACCGCTCTCATCATCGACGCCTACGACTCCCTGGGCGAGGCCGCCGAGACCGCCCACGCCGTCGTCGTGGACGCCGGCGCCGGCCCGCTGCGCCGCTGGGTCGCGGTGTGCGAGGCGGTGCGCCGCTGGGCGCTCGGGCATCCCCACGAGTACGCGCTGATCTACGGCTCGCCCGTCCCCGGCTACAAGGCGCCCGACACGACGGTGCCGGCCGCCGCGCGCGTCGGCCTGCTGCTGATCGGCATCGTGCGGGACGCCCACCGCACCGTCGGTGTGGCGCGTACCCCGGTCCCCGCCGAACTGCGCCCGGAGGCCGAGCGGTTGGCCGCCGATCTCGCCCCCGACCTTCCGGCGGAGGTGGTGGCGGCGCTCGTCGCGGCGTGGGCCCAGGTGTACGGGCTGGTCGGGTTCGAGCTGTTCGGCCAGTTCAACCGCGTCGTGGAGGACCGCGAGACGTTCTTCCGGCACTCCGTGAGCCGGATCGCGCACGGGGTGGGGCTGGTGTTCCCGGAGAAGCGGTAGACGACCGGCGGCCTCGTACTTCCCGGGGAGTACGGCTGATCACCTCGTCCGGCGGACGCCGTCGCCGCGTGGTGCCGTCTAGCGTGGCTGACATGGACGAGCAGCGCGTACGCGGACGCGGGGGAGGCCCGCCCCGGTGGTGGGGGCACGGGCCTCCGTGGTGGAACCGCGGTGACGGGGAAGGCGGGCCCTGGACGGAACAGGGCGTCGGCCGGTGGCCCTGGCGTTCCACCGTGCTGCTGACCGTCTTCGTGCTCGCCGGTTCGAAGTACGCCGCCGAACAGCAGGTGGGTGAGCGCGCCGACCTGGACCTCTTCGCGCGCATCCTGCTCGTCGTCGGTTCGGGACTGCTGCTGTGGCGGCACCGGCACCCGGTGCTGGTCGCCTTCGGCACCGCGACGGCGGCCATGGTCTATCTCGGCGCCGGATATCCGTACGGGCCGGTCTTCCTGACCGTCGCCCTGGGCTGCTTCAGCGCTGTCGTCGCCGGGCACCGCAAGGCGGCCTGGGCGGCCGTCGGGATGCTCTGGGCCGGGCATGTGCTGATCGCGCACTGGCTGTACCGGTGGCTGCCGCCGTCCGGGGACGAGCCCGCCGCCTGGGGCCAGGAGATCGTCGTCGCCGCCTGGGTGGTGGCGATCGTCGCGGTCGCCGAACTGGTCCGGGCGCGGCGGGAGCAGTGGGACCGGGAGCGGGCCGAGCGCGCCCAGGCCGCCCGGCGGCGCGCGGACGAGGAGCGGCTGCGGATCGCGCGCGAGCTGCACGACGTACTCGCGCACAGCATTTCGGTCATCAACGTGCAGGCCGGGGTCGGTCTCGCGCTGCTCGACTCCGACCCCGAGCAGGCCCGCACCGCGCTCACCACCATCAAGGCGGCCAGCAAGGAGGCGCTCGGGGAGGTACGTCAGGTGCTCGACACGCTGCGTACGCCGGGTGACGCGCCGCGCGCTCCGGCGCCGGGGCTCGACCGGCTGCCCGAGCTGGTGGAGCAGGCGGCGGGGGCCGGGCTGACCGTGGAGGTGCGGGGCGAGGCGCCGAAGCTGTCGCCGGGTGCCGATCTCGCCGCCTTCCGGATCGTCCAGGAGGCCCTCACCAATGTCGTACGGCATTCCGGTTCGCGGCACGCGCGTGTGCGGGTCGATGTCGACGAGGCGGACGGCGCACTGCGGCTGCGGGTCGACGACGACGGGCCCGCGACCGGCGCCGACGCGGGCGGCAGTGGGAACGGGCTGGCCGGGATGCGGGAGCGGGCCGCCGCCCTCGGTGGCACGATCGAGGCGGGGCCGCGCGCGGACGGCGGTTTCCGGGTGCTGGCGGTGCTGCCGCTCAAAGTGGAGCCACTACTGAAGGCGAAGGAGGACCGGTGATCCGTGTACTGCTCGCCGACGACCAGTCGTTGGTCCGCGCGGGGTTCAGGGCGCTGCTCGACGCGCAGCCCGACATCGAGGTGGCCGGGGAGGCCTCCGACGGGGAGGAGGCGCTGCGGGGCGTACGCGAACTGCGCCCCGATGTCGTCCTGATGGACATCCGGATGCCCGTGCTGGACGGGCTGGCCGCGACCCGCGGGATCACGGACGACGCGGCGCTGAACGATGTCAGGGTGGTCATGTTGACCACCTTCGAACTCGACGAGTACGTCTTCGAGGCGATCCGCTGCGGTGCTTCCGGCTTTCTGGTCAAGGACACCGAGCCGGACGAACTCCTGCGCGCCGTAAGGGCGGTGGTCGCGGGTGACGCGCTGCTCTCGCCGGGGGTCACCCGGCGCCTGATCGGCGAGTTCGCCGCCCGTTCGAAGGAACCGGCTGCCGCTGACGCTCTGTCCCGACTCACCGAACGGGAACGGGAGGTGATGGCCCTGGTCGGCATCGGCCTGTCCAACGAGGAGATCGCCCGCCGCCTGGTCGTCAGCCCGCTCACCGCGAAGACCCATGTGAGCCGCACGATGGTGAAGCTGGGCGCCCGCGACCGGGCCCAACTGGTCGTGCTGGCCTATGAGTCGGGGTTGGTCAGGCCGGGGTGGCTGGGCTGAGCTCACCGGCTCCGCAGTTGTCCATCCGGCGAGTGAAACAGGCGGGTGCCCGGCCGGGCAAGCAACCCCGGCCGGGCTCGGATGCTGAGAGGTTCCCTAGTCGCGGGCCGTGACGCGCTCGGTGGTCGTCTCCTCCTGTCGCTGAAGGGACTTGGCGACGACGACGGACTGTCCCGGCCTCCGGGTGCGCAGACCGGGGAGTGTGACCAGCAGGCCGGCGAGGGCGATGCCCGTCACCACGATCAGGCCGGGGCGGTAGGCGTCGAGGACTGCCTGCGGTGAGGGGTTGTCGGGGGTGCCCGCGGTGACCACCGCTGTCACGACGGCCAGGAAGATCGCGCCGCCCACCTGGACCGAGGTGTTCAACAGGCCGGAGACCATGCCCTGTTCATGGTCGTCGACGCCGTTCGTGGCCTGGATGTTGAGCGACGGGAAGACCAGGGCGAAGGCCCCGCCGATCAGCACCATCGACGGCAGGATCAGGGTGGCGTAGCTCGGGTCCAGGCTGACGCGCAGGAACAGGGCGTACCCGGTGATCATCAGGGCGAAGCCCGCCACGATCAGCCGCTGGGTGCCGAACCGGTCGACGATCGAGCCCATCTTCGTCGCGGACAGAGCGACGATCGCTCCCGCGGGGAGGAAGGCGAGCGCTGTGTGCAGCGCCGACCAGCCGAGCAGCGACTGCATGTACAGGGTGACCAGGAACTGGAATCCGACGTACGAGCCGAAGAGCGCCATCGCACCGAGCTGGGCGCGGATCTGGGGTCCTGAGCGCAGCACACCGAGCCGGATCAGCGGTCCGGCGGAGCGCTGCTCGACGCGGACGAAGACGGTCAGCAGTACGGCGACGGCGAGGAAGGAGAGCAGTGTGCGGGCCGAGGCCCAGCCGACCTCCGGGGCCTGCACGACGGTGAAGACCAGCAGCAGCATCGAGGCGGTGCCGAGGATCGCGCCGGGGATGTCGTAGCCGTTGTGGTCCTTCTCGCGTTCGCTGCGCGGCAGCAGCTTGAGACCCGCGATCAGGGCGAGTACCGCGACCGGCGCGGGCAGCAGCATCGTCAGGCGCCAACTCGCCTCGGTGAGCAGGCCGGAGAGCACCAGGCCCATCGAGAAGCCGGTGGCCGCGCAGGTGGTGTAGATGGACAGGGCCCGGTTGCGCAGCGGGCCCTCGGCGAAGGTCGTGGTGATGATGGACAGGCCGGCCGGGGCGGTGAAGGCGGCGCTGAGGCCCTTGATGAAGCGGCTGGCGATCAGCAGCGGGCCCGAGTCGACGAGCCCGCCGAGCAGCGAGGCCAGCGCGAAGACACCGAGGGCCACCAGGAACACCTGACGGCGGCCGAGCAGGTCGGCGGTCCGGCCGCCGAGGAGCAGGAGTCCGCCGTATCCCAGGATGTAGCCGCTGACGATCCATTGCAGCGTCGAGGTGGAGAGGCCGAGTTCGGAGCCGATGGACGGGAGCGCGACGCCGACCATCGACACGTCCAGCGCGTCCAGGAACATCGCGGCGCAGAGCACCAGCAGGGTGCCCCACAGGCGGGGAGTCCAGCGTCCATCGGTCGCCGGAGTGGTGAGCGGAGAGGTCATGACGAAGACAGTACATGCGCATGCATTGAATGTAAGTGCATTTAATGTTGATGCAACAAAATTCGGTCGGCGTCAGATGACGGCGGACTTCTCCTCCCAGAGCGCGGCGAGCGCGGGGTCGCCGGTCACGGCGGGGAACGGCTGCCGGTTCCACAGGGCCAGGTAGAGAGCGGCGGCAGGGCCGGCCACCTCGCAATCCGCTTCCGGATCGGTGGTGCGTTCGGCCGCCGGCGGTTCCGACGACAGCCGTACGGTCCACACCGCGTCGTCCCTGTCGGTCACCCGGACCCGTAGTGTCCGGGGCTCGTCCGTGCGGACTCGGCTCTTCGCGCGGGCGTGGAAGCCGCGCAGCAGCTCGTCGATGCCGTCCGCGGCGAAGTCCGGGGCGAGCGGGGTGGGCGCGACGCCGAGGGCGGATTCGGCGTCCACCCGGTGGACGGCCGTCTCATGGGCCTGGCGACGGGCCCAGAACGCGAGGGGCGAGGAGGCGGGCAGAAAGCTCCAGCACTCGACGTCGGGCGGGGCCGAGGCGAGGGTGTCGACGAGGATGCGATGGCCCTCCCGGAACCAGGTGAGCAGTGCGCTGCCGTCGAGGTCGGGCAGGTCGCCGAAGGGGGAGGGCGACGTGTGCCGCTCGGCGACGTACGTGGTTGCCCAGCGGTGCACCGCACCTGTGTGCAGCACCAGGTCGCGCACCGCCCAGCCCGGGCAGGTCGGCACTTTGGCTCCGGTGCCCGCCCGTTCGGCGGCAGCGGCGAGCAACTGGCCCTCCGAGTCCAGGATTTCCACGAATCGCGCGGTCTCGATCAAGGCGGTCTCCATTCGGGATTGCGGTGGTTCGCTAGCTCAGGAATGCTTCGGTGGTCGCCGTGAACTGCTTCGCGTCGTCGAGCCACGGGAAGTGTCCGGCGCCCGGCTGGACGACCAGCTCGGCGTGCGGGAACAGGTCCGGAATCTCGGTCATCGCGGGCGGTGGGGAGTTGAGGTCGACCTCCCCGGCCAGTACGAGGACCGGTGAGGCGAGACGGGCGAGCGCCGCCCGGGTGGCCGCCGGGTCGAAGGCGCCCTCGGAGGCGAAGACGGCCGCGGCCTCGTCGTTGCGCTGCCGGTCCTCCGCGGCGCGGTGGGTACGGGCGGCCTCGTCCCAACGGCCGTACCAGAACGGGGCGATGGTCTGGAAGGTGTCGGCGTCCGGCTGTCCGGCGACGAGTGCCTCCAGGGCCGCGAACGCCTCCGGGAACCAGGGCTCGTACCGGCGCAGCCGTGCCGTCGTGACCCGGACGTTTCCGGCGATGGTGATGCCGAGGGCCAGGACGCTCGGGGTGATCAGTGCGAGCCTGCCGACGCGCTCGGGGTGACGGGCGGCGTACAGCAGGGCCAGGTTCGTGCCTGCGGAGTGGCCGAGCAGGTCCAGCCGGTCGAGGCCCAGGTGCTCGCGCAGGGCCTCGACGTCGTCGACGAGACGGTCGCAGCGGTAGGACGCGGGGTCCTGCGGTACGGCGGAGCGGCCGGTGCCCCGGAGGTCGAGCATGATCAGACGCCGGTGCGCGGACAGGCCCCCGAGGTCCCCGAGATAGACGGAGTCCTGCATCGGGCCGCCGGGCAGACAGACCAGCGGCGGTCCCTCCAGCTCCTCCCCGAGCACTCGACAGGCCAGTTCGGTTCCGTCGTACGCGGAGAAGCGCGTGGAGAAGGGCACTGAGAGGGCGGACATGGCCAGGACTTTCGCAGTCGTGCAGCGGTCCGGCAACCGGGTTTCGTGGCGTGATCGCGGACAGGGAGCGACTGCGGGCCAGGTGTCCGCGCCGTGAAGTGGTCGACGCGCGATTGTCAGTGGTGGGTGTCAGGGTGGTGGCACAACGATCTGCGAAAGGGAATCGCCGTGATCACCACCGACCTCGCACCCGGCTCCCCCTGTTGGCTCGACCTCGGCACCCCCGATGTCCCCGCCGCCGCAGCCTTCTACGGCGCGGTGCTCGGCTGGGAGTACGAGTCCATGGGCGCGGGGGAGGACATGGAAGGCGGGATGTTCCGGAAGGACGGCAAGGTCGTCGCCGGGCTCGGCAAGCTGACGGAGGAGGGCGCTCGCTCCGCCTGGATGATCTACTACGCCGTCACCGACGCGGACGCCACGACCCGGGCCGTGGAGCGCGCGGGCGGCACGGTGCGGCTGGCGCCGAGGGACCTCGACGACTGGGGGCGGATGGCCCAGTTCAGCGATCCGCTGGGCGGCCAGTTCGCGGTCTGGCAGGCGGGGAAGAACTCGGGTTTCGAGCTGGCCGACGAGCCGGGCTCCCTGACCTGGGCCGAGCTGTACACGCGTGACGCCGCTGCCGCCAAGGAGTTCTACAGCAGTGTCTTCGACTGGTGGTACAGCGAGATGGAGATGCCGGGCGGCGGGGGCTCGTACACCCTCATCACCGCTCCCGGGCTTCCCGAGGAGCGTATGCAGGGCGGCCTGATGCAGGTCCGCGCGGAGGATCTCGCCCTGGCGGACGGGCGGCCGTACTGGCATCCGGTCTTCGCGGTCACCGACTGCGACGCCGCGGTCGCCAAGGTCACCGAGAACGGCGGCAGCGTGCGGATGGGGCCGGACGACGCGGAGGGTGTCGGTCGGCTGGCGGTCTGCCTCGATCCGGCGAACGCGGACTTCGTGGTGCTGGCTCCGGCCGAGCGCTGAGCCCGCGAGGGGTCTGGGTCGGCGGGGGCGACCCTGCGCGCTGAGGAACCCGGGCGGCGGGACGCCTGGCCTGGGCTTCGTCCGTGACCCCGGCGGTACGCCGTCGTCCGCGCGTCGCCGGGGCGAAACCGTCCGGCCCGAGTATCGAAGCGGTCGTCAGCGGCGGCCGCGACACCCTTGTGAAGTCCCGGCCCCGGACATCACGACGCCGAAGTCGCGCGGCGGGTGACGAAGCCGATCACGGCTGCCGTGGCGGCCAGTGCCGCGACGCTGGTGAGGGCGGCGGGGAGCGAGAACCACTCCGCCATGAACCCGATGGCGGGTGGTCCCAGCAGCATGCCGCCGTAGCCGAGCGTGGACGCGACCGCGACTCCGTCGGGGCCGGCCAACGCACCCGCGCGTTCGACGGCGACGGGGAAGAGATTGGCGAGACCGAGCCCGGTGACCACGAAGCCGAGGAGCGCCGCCCACAGGGACGGGGCGAGCGCGCCGAGGAGCATGCCGGCGGCGGCGGTCGTGCCGCCGGATATCAAGGTACGGGTCTGGCCCAGCCGTTCGAGCAGCCTCGTGCCGGTGAGCCGGCCGATGGTCATGGCGAGTGCGAAGCAGGAATAGCCGACAGCCGCGATGCCCGGCGACGCGTGCAGATCCTGTTCGAGGTGCAGGGCGCTCCAGTCGGCGAGGGCTCCTTCGCCGTAGGCCGTGCACAGGGCGATCAGGCCGAAGACGATGACGAGTCCACGTGTGCGGCTGTCCAGGCGCTGTGGCACCGACTCCTTGTGTTCTTTCCGTACCGCGCTCTCCGGTGGTGCCGGGGGCTGGATGCTCAGCAGGGTGCGGCCCGCCAGGGCGGTGACGAGCAGTCCGATCACGGTGAGGCCGAGCAGATGTCGCGTGGGGGACAGCGCCCCGGCCACGAGCCCGCCGAGCCCGGCGCCGATCATGCCGCCGAGACTGAACGCGGCGTGGAAGCTGGGCATGATCGGCCGTCGCAGGACCCGTACCAAGTCGACGGCCGCGCTGTTGAAGGCGACGTTGATGCCGCCGAAGGCCATGCCGAAGATCAGCAGGACGGCGCCGAGCGCCGGGGCGGAGTGGGTGAGCGGTGGCAGAGCGACGCTGAGGCAGAGGAGGACGGCGCAGACGACGGTGACCCGGTGGTTGCCGTAACGACGGCAGAGGCGGCCGGTGAGGATCATCGTGACGACGGCTCCGCCGGAGACGCCGAGAAGAGCGAGGCCCAGGGCGCCGGCGGAGGCGTCGGTCTGCTCCTTGATGGCCGGGATGCGGACGACCCAGCCGGCGAAGACGAAGCCGTCGAGGGCGAAGAAGACGGTGATGGCGGTGCGGAGGCGGGTGAGGGTGTTGTCGGGGGTGGTGCTGTCGTCCGTCCGGGATTTGTTTATCAGCGGCACAAAGCCAGGCTAGGTGGGTGGGAGGGGGAGGGCAAGGGAGCCTGTCGGGCGACGCTCTTGCGTCTCCGGGGCCCGGGTGTCCGGGGCTGCGGAGCATCAGGGTCTGCGGATCAAGGGGGCGTCCGTGCGGTCCGCGATGGCCTCGGCCGTCACACCCGGTGCGCACTCCACGAGTACGAGGCCCTCCGGCGTGACGTCGAGGACGCCGAGGTCGGTGATGATCCGGTGGACGCAGGCCTCGCCGGTGAGCGGCAGTGTGCACTCCTTGACGATCTTCGGGGTGCCGTCCTTGGCGGTGTGCTCCATCAGGACGATCACGCGACGGGCCCCGTGGACCAGGTCCATCGCACCGCCCATGCCCTTGACCATCTTGCCGGGGATCATCCAGTTGGCCAGGTCGCCGGCGGCGGACACCTGCATGGCGCCGAGCACGGCGGTGTCGATGTGGCCGCCCCGGATCATGCCGAAGGAGAGCGTCGAGTCGAAGAAGGAGGCGCCGGGCAGGACGGTGACCGTCTCCTTGCCCGCGTTGATGAGATCAGGGTCGACCTCGTCCTCGGCCGGGTACGGGCCGGTGCCCAGGATGCCGTTCTCCGAGTGCAGGACCACCTGGACGCCCGGCGGGAGATGGCCGGGGATCAGGGTGGGCAGACCGATGCCGAGATTGACGTAGGAGCCGTCGGTGAGTTCGGCGGCGGCGCGGGCGGCCATCTCGTCCCGGGTCCAGCCCAGTCGCGTGCCGAGGGTGGTGCTCATGCGCGTACGGTCCCTCGTGTCGAAGACGCGGAAATCAAAAGGTGTTCTGTCTGCTTGTCGGCCGCCTCGGCTGCCGTCAGCTCCACCACCCGCTGGACGAAGACGCCCGGCAGATGCACCTCGTCGGGGCTCAACTCGCCCGGTTCCACGAGCTGTTCGACCTCCGCCACGGTGATCCGGCCGGCCATCGCGGCAGGCGGGTTGAAGTTGGCGGCGGACCTGCGGAAGACCAGGTTGCCGTGGCGGTCGCCGCGCCAGGCCCGTACGAGGGCGAAGTCGGTGGTGATGCCGTGCTCCAGGACGTACGCGCGGCCCGCGAAGTCCCGGGTCTCCTTGGGCGGGGAGGCCACCGCGACCGTGCCGTCGGACGCGTAGCGCCAGGGCAGCCCGCCCTTGGCCACCTGGGTGCCCACCCCCGCCGGGGTGTAGAACGCCGGTATGCCCGCTCCGCCGGCGCGCAGCCGCTCGGCCAGCGTGCCCTGGGGTACGAGTTCCACCTCCAGTTCGCCCGACAGGTACTGCCGGGCGAACTCCTTGTTCTCGCCGACATAGCTGCCGGTCACCCGGGCGATCCGGCCGTCGGCCAGCAGGACTCCGAGTCCGCGCCCGTCCACACCGCAGTTGTTCGACACGACCTTCAGGCCGGTGGTGCCCTGCGCGTGCAGGGCCCGGATGAGCACATTGGGGATGCCGCTGAGACCGAAACCGCCGACGGCCAGCGACGCGCCGTCGGGTATGTCGGCGACCGCCTCGGCGGCGCTCGCACGGACCTTGTCCATGGGGGAGTTGGGCCTTTCTGCTCTGCTCTTGCTGTGCGCCTGCCTACTGGCCTACGGCGTCCGAGATCGGCTTGGCGCCGCCGTGCGCTGTGAGGCCGCCGTCGACCGGGATCTCGGCGCCGGTGATGAAGGAGGCGTCGTCGGACAGCAGGAACGTCACGAGCGGGGCGATGTCGTCGACGCTCCCGGTGCGGCCGAGGGGTGTCCCGAGGAGGTTCGCCTCACGGAATCCCGGTGCGGCGAAGGCGGTCATGTCCGTCTCGATGAAGCCGGGGTGGACGATGTTCACGCGGATGCCGCGCGGCCCCATTTCCATGGCGGCGGTCCTCGTCAGGCCGCGCAACGCCCACTTGCTGGCCGTGTACGCGACGGGATAGTGGGCGGTGAGCGCCGCCGACGAACCGACGTTCACGATCGACGCCCCCGGCCGCATCAACGGCACGAGATGCTGGATGCCCAGCAGAGGACCGGTGACGTTGACCGCGTGGACCCGGGCCATGTCCTCGGGGCGCACGTCGTCCATACGGGCCCGCCAGGTGACGCCCGCGTTGTTGACCAGACCGTGCACCTGCCCGTACGACTCCCGCAGTTCGGCGGCGAGTTCGGCCCACTCCTTCTCGACGGTGACGTCGAGGCGGCGGCAGCCGGGTGCCTCGGTCACGTCGGTGGCGATCACCCGGGCGCCCTCCTGGGTCAGCGCCTCGGCCTCGGCGGCACCCTGACCGCCGGCCGCGCCCGTGACGACCACGACCTTGCCGAGGAGCCTCTGCCGGTTCGTGTCGGTCACGGCCGCTCCCGCAGTCGTCGCCGGGCGACCGGCACCGGCACCGGATCGGCCCCGGCGACCACGGTGTTGGAGACGCTGCCGATGCCCTCGACAGTGAGCGTCACCGTGTCCCCTGGCCCGAGCGGCGCCGGGTCCCGGTGGCCTCGTACGCCCCACAGCTCCGCCAGACACCCGCCGTTGCCGCAGGTGCCCGAGCCGAGGACGTCGCCGGGGCGGACCACCGTGCCGCGTGAGGCGTAGGCGACCATCTCCTCGAACGTCCAGCTCATGTTGGACAGCAGGTCCTTGCCGACGATCGCGCCGTTCACCGCCGCCGTCAGCTCCAGGCGCAGAAAGCCGTCCGAGTCGCGGTAGTTCTCGAGCTCGTCGGCGGTGACCAGGTACGGGCCCAGCGTGGAGGCGGTGTCCTTGCCCTTGCAGGGGCCGAGGCCCACCCTCATCTCGGCCGACTGGAGATCGCGGGCGGACCAGTCGTTGAGGACCGTGTAGCCGACGATGTGTTCACGGGCCTGCTCGGGGGTGAGGTCGCGGCCCTCCTTGCCGATCACGGCGGCGACCTCCAGTTCGAAGTCGAGCACGCTCGACCCCGGCGGCATCGGGATGTCGTCGTGCGCGCCGTACACGGCGTACGGGTTGGTGAAGTAGAAGGTCGGGGCCGCGTACCACTGCTCCGGCACCCCGGCGGCCCCGTTCACCGACCGTCGTACGCCCTCGACGTGCTCCTCGAAGGTGACGAAGTCCCGCACGGTGGGCGGCTGGAGCGGCGGCAGCAGCCGTACCTCCGACAGGGGGACGGGCGCGCCCACGGGGCGGGTGCCGACTGCTTCGAGCGGTGACGTGCCGTCCGGGAGGGCTCGTACGGCGTTGCCTTCCACGATGCCGCAGTGGCGACGCCCCTCGTGCAAGTAAGTGGCGATGCGCATGAGTTGCCTCTCAGACCGGCGGGGCGACGAACACCCCGCGGTCGACGTCGTTGAAGGACTCCTTGGCGACCAGTTCGTTCATCGGGTTCGCCGTGCCCCACTGGTCGGTGACCTCGGGCTGCGAGAAGTCGTAGACGTGGGGATGCCAGGTGTCCTCGTCGAGCAGCTCCAACTCCGTTGTGTACTCGACCGTGTTGCCGTGCGGGTCGAGGAAGTACGTGAAGGTGTTGTCGCCCGCCATGTGCCGGCCCGGGCCCCAGACCTTCTGGAAGCCGGCCCGCATCACCCGGCCGGAGCCGCGCATGTACTCGTCCAGGCCGCGCATCTCGAAGGAGACATGGTGCAGGGAGGTGTGCGGGCCCTTCGCGATGGCCATGGAGTGGTGCTGGTTGCTGATCCGCATGAAGTGCATGACGTCACCGACGTACGGCGAGCTGAGCGTGTCGGAGTGGCGGAAGCCGAGATGACGCTCGTACCACTCGCGGGTCCTGTCCAGGTCCGGCGAGTTGAGGACGACGTGCGACAGCTTGACCGGGATCGCCTCCTTCTCCTCGATCCGGCGGTGCTGCCTGACCTCGACGTCGGCGGAGACCTCGATCGTGCGCCCGTCGATGTCGAAGAAGCGGAAGCCGTAACCGCCGCCGGGCGTGTCCACCTTGCCGGGCCGCGAGACCAACTGGACGCCATCGGCGAGCAGTTGCTCGGCGAGAGCGTCCACGTCCGCCGCGCTCCCGGCACCGTAGGACACCAGGTCGAGCCGCTTCTCGTCGGCCTTCCGCAGCCGTACGACGTACTGCTCGGGCGAGCCCTCGGCGGCCAGGAAGGAGATCCCGGAGTCCTCGGCGACCTTGGTCAGGCCCCACACACCGGCGTAGAAGTCGAGCTGCTTGTCGTAGTCGGGCACGGCGAGGTCGACGTGCCGGAGGTGCGTGAGCGGACGGTCACTCATGGGGGGTTCCTCCTCGGACGAGGTTGAGCAGGGCGGCGGCGTTGCCGCCCCGCACCGCGTGGAAGTCGTGGTCGGGCAGACCGGCCGTGCGCAGCGCGCCCAGCGGGTCGTCGGTGCCCATGTCGAAGGGGAAGTCGGAGCCGAGCAGAACCCGGTCGGCGCCGACGGCACGGATCAACTCCCGCAGTACGTACGGGTCGTGGACGAGCGAGTCGAAGTACAGCCGCCTGAGATAGCTGCTCGGTTCCCGCTCGCAGTCCCGGGCGTCGGGGCGGACCCGCCAGGCGTGGTCGGAGCGGCCGACGTGGGTCGGCAGATAGCCGCCGCCGTGCGCCGCGATCAGCTTCAGGCCCGGATGGCGGTCCAGAACGCCGGAGAAGATCAGCTGGGAGAGGGCGACCGCGTTCTCGGTGGGCTGGCCGACGGTGTTGGACAGGTACCACTGGTCGAGCCGCTCGTCGAGCGTGCAGCCGAAGGGGTGCAGGAAGAGGACGGCACCCGTCTCCTCCGCCCGTGACCAGAAGGGTTCGTACGCCGGATCCGACAGCTCGTGACCGGGCGCGTGCGAGGAGATCTCCACGCCCTTCAGGCCCTGTTCGAGCGCGTGGTCGAGCAACTCCGCCGTGAGGCCGGGGTGTTGGAGCGGTACCAGGCCGAGGCCGTGCAGCCGATCGGGGGCCTTCGCACAGTGCGCGGCGGTGCCCTCGTTGGCCAACTGACTGACCCTCTCGGCCAGTTGTGGCTCCGCCCAGTAGTGGTAGTGCGACGGGGACGGGCTGACCAGCTGGATGTCCACGCCCTGCGCGTCCATGGCGGCGAGACGCGCGGTGACGTCCGTCAGCCTCGGCACGCGCGTACCGACCATGGGACCGTTGACGGCCAGGGCCGCCCGGCCGTTGCGGCGGGCGTCGAGTGCGCGGGCCTCGGCGAGACCGGGCCGGCCGGCGACGACCTCCTCGACCTCCGGGAGGAGGAGATGGGCGTGGACGTCGATCGTCGGGGGTGAGAGGGGCTCGGTCACGGAAGTTCCTTGAGGGCGCTCATCGTGCGGCCCATCAGTGCCGCCACATCCATGCCGCGCTCCTGGTCGGGCGCCCTGTCGAGCAGCCACCGGGCGACCTGGACGGAGGCGTCGACGACCATGCGCACCCGGGGCAGCCGGCGGGCGCGGTAGTCGGTGAGGAGCTGGTCGTCCCAGTCGTCGCGGCCGGTCAGCAACTCGGCGAGGACCAGGACGTCTTCGAGGGACATCGCGGCGCCCTGGGCGAGCGTGGGCGGACAGCAGTGCACGGCGTCACCGACCAGCACCACCCGCCCGCGGTGCCACGGGCCCTCGACCAACAGCCGGTCGAAACAGGCGTAGTTGACGGCCTTCGGATCGGTGAACGCGGTGCGGATCTCCGCCCACGCCCCGCCGTAGCCCTCGCTGAGCGCTCGCATCTCGTCGGCGTACGCGCCGGGGTCCAGCGAGGCCCGGTCGCGGGCCCACTCCACGAGATAGGCGTAGACCGTGTCCTCGCTGGTCGGGCAGTACCCGGCGATGAAACAGCGGCCGCCGTACATCATCTCGGTGCGGCTGACGCCGGCCGGGCGGGGCGCGGGGGCGCGCCAGATGCCCATGCCGGTGGGTTCGGGTCTCTCGGCGATGCCGATCATGTCGCGGGTGGTGGAGTGCAGTCCGTCGGCACCGACCACCAGGTCGTAGCGGCGGCTCGTGCCGTCCGAGAAGGTCACGTCCACGCCCTCGCCGTCCTGCTCGAAGGCGGTGGCCGTCGTGCCGAGGCGGACCTCGGCGCCCGAGGTGCGTACCTGGTCGATGAGGAGCTGCTGGAGCCTCGGCCGCTGCATGCCGATGTGGGCGGGCAGGTCCTCGCCGCCGGTGCGGAGTTCGTCGTGGGTGTGCAGCACGGTGCCGTCGGGGGTGAGGATGGCGACGCCGTCGGCCGCGTAGCCGTCCTTCTCGATGCCGGCGAGGACCCCGACCTCGCGGAGCACGCGCAGGGCGTTGCCCTGGAGGGTGATGCCGGAACCGGCGGCGGCCTTCCAGTCGGGGCTTGCCTCGACGAGGTCTACCGCGATGCCGGCTCGGCGGAGGAGGACGGTGAGGGTGTTGCCGGAGGTTCCTCCGCCGATGATCAGTGCGGTGCGGGTGAGGCGGTTGGCCATGTTGGGGTTACCTCCCGGGGTGGGGCCGCACGGCATTGTGCGGCGGCGTGCGGGGTGCACCGCTGTGAGGGCGGTACGTAGGGTGCGGGTTCGTTGTGGCTGGTCGCGCAGTTCCCCGCGCCCCTTTGGGGCGCCGATCCCGCGCCGGACTTCGGCCCCCGGCGACTCCTCGGGCTACTTCACCGCTAGGGGATTCACGGGGGAGCCGACGGCGCCGGTTATGGGTAGTGGGGCGGCCGTGAGCCAGAACTCGTATGTGCCGTCCTCGGCGCAGTCGGCTGCCAGGGTGTCCAGGTCCCACATCTCGCCGATCAGCAGGCCGATGTTGGGGATGACGACCTGGTGCAGTGGCTGGAAGGCTTGCTCGAACTCGTTCGGCCGTACCTCGAAGCCCCACGTGTCGGTGGCGATCGCGGCGATCTCGGTGCGGTGCAGCCAGCCCGCCGTGGTGAACGACAGACCTGGTGCGGGACCGCCCGCGTAGTCGCCCCAGCCCTCGCGCCGGGCGCGGGCGAGCTGTCCGGTGCGGACGAGGACGATGTCGCCCCGGCCGACGGTCACCCCGTGCGCCTCGGCGGTGGTGTTCAGGTGCTCCTCGGTGATGGCGAAGCCGTCGGGCAACTCGCCCCGCTCGCCGATGACTTGGCCGACGTCGAGGAGTACGCCGCGTCCGGCGACATACGGCGCCATGTGCTCGATGCCGGTGACGAGGTCGCCGTCGGAGGTGACCACCTTCTCGGCCGCCCGGCCGTTCCACGCCTTGCCGTGGTCGAAGATGTGCCCGAGCCCGTCCCACTGGGTGGAGCACTGCAACGGCATCGCGATCACGTCGTCGGCGCCGCCGATGCCGTGCGGGAAGCCCTGGTTGCCGAGGGCCGCGTCGGTGCCGGTGTCGAGCATGGTGTGCACGGGGTTGGTGCGCCGGCGCCAGCCCTTCTGCGGCCCGTTCATGTCGAACCGCTGCGAGAGCGAGAAACTGACGCCCCGTCGGACGAGCGCGGCACCTTCGCGCCGTTTGGCCTCGTCGAGGAAGTTGAGGGTGCCCAGCACGTCGTCCGCGCCCCAACGCCCCCAGTTGGAGTACGACTTGGCGGCCTCGGCGATAGCGCCCTCCGGGTCGAGGTGGTCGAGGCTCATGACGGCTCCTCCGCCGTACAGCGGGTGCGCTGGACGCCCAGACCGGTGATCGAGCCCTCCATGACGTCGCCGTCGCGCAGCAGCCGTCCCCAGTGGATGCCGTTCCCGGCCGGGCTGCCGGTCAACACCAGATCGCCGGGCAGGAGTTGGGCGGTCCGCGAGATGTACGACACCAGCCGTGCCACACCGAAGAGCATGTCCTTGGTGGACTCGTCCTGCATGGTCTCGCCGTTGAGCCTGAGGGTGACCCGCAGGTCGTCGGTGTCCGCGATCGACCCGGCCGGTACGAGCCAGGGGCCGAGCGGGGTGAACCCGGGGGCGTTCTTGCTGCGCAGCCAGTCGGTGCCGATGGCCTTCATGTCCCGGCGGAACACGGTGGCGCGGTCGGTGAGGTCGTTGGCGATCGTGTACCCGGCGACGTACTCCAGCGCCTCCGTCACCGGCACCTGATGGGCCGGCTTGGCGATGACGACCGCCAACTCCAGCTCCCAGTCGGGCTGTTCGGCCCAGGACGGCAGTACGACATCGTCGTACGGGCCCGTGATCGCGCTCGGCAGGCCGATGAACACGTACGGCAGGTCCTCGGCCGCCCGGCGGTCCATGACCGCGGCGATCTCGGCCCGCGCCTCCTCGACCGTGCGCGGATCGTCGGGGGAGCGGTGGGCGACCTCCAGGTCGATCACGTGCTGCCGGTAGTTGGCGCCGGACTGGAAGATCTGCCGGGGCTCCAGCGGGGCGTGCACCCGCAGGCCCTCCAGCGGGCGCCATCCGAGGGCGGTGTCGGCGTCCGTGGCGAGGGCGTGCAGTAGTGGGAGGGTCTCCTCCCACTGCTCCACCACGGCGCGGACGCCGGACGGCGCCCGGTCCAGGGCCGTGCTCAGGTCGAGCACCCGGTCCTCGACCAGGAGACCGGGGAACGGCTCCCCGTCCGGTACGGAGAACGTGCCGAGCGCGAACGGGCCGACAGGTTGCGCGAGCGTTGCCATCAGATGTCCTTCTGCTGGGGTGCGGTCTACTCTGACCTCGAACCACTGATCACGGAAATCAATCTTCTGTATGTGCCGAATCCATGGCATGGATGGCTCTCGCTCGCTAGGCGGTACCCGGTGAACCTGTCCAGACTCGACCTCAATCTGGTCCTCGCCCTGCGTGCGCTGCTTGAGGAGCGCAACGTCACCCGGGCGGGTGAGCGCATCGGCCTCAGCCAGCCCGCGATGAGCGCGGCGCTGTCCCGGCTGCGCCGTCACTTCGACGACGAACTGCTCGCCCGGACCGGCAACTCCTACGAGCTGACCCCGCTCGGCACCGCCCTGCGGGACCGCAGCGCCACCGCGTGCGACCTGCTGGAGCGGGTCTTCGCCAGCCAGGCCGACTTCGACCCGGCCGCCGAGTCCCGCGAGTTCACGCTGCTCGCCTCCGACTACGGGGCCGCCGTCTTCGGTGCCGCGCTCGCCCGAGCCCTGCACGAGGAGGCGCCCGGCATCCGGCTCACCTTCCAGCACCCGGCGCCGTCCGTCCAGGAGAACACCGCCACCCTGCTGAGCACCGTCGACGGACTGCTGATGCCGCACGGCGTGATCGACGGCTTCCCCGCGGTCGACCTGCACCAGGACCGCTGGCTGTGCATGGTCGCCGACGACAACCCGGAGGTCGGCGACGAGCTGACCTTGGACCAGCTGGCGCGGCTGCCCTGGGCGGTCTACCAGCGCCCTTACGACGCCCCGGTCGCCCGGCAGCTCAGCATGATAGGGATCAGCCCCCGGACGGAGGTCTCGGTGCAGACCTTCCAGTTGCTGCCCCACATGGTCGAGGGCACCCGTCGGGTCGCGATGATCCAGGAGCGCCTGGCCCGCAAGGCGGTCCGCGCCGCGGCGGTGCGGGTCCTGGCCTGCCCGTTCGAGGCGGTTCCCGTGCGGGAGGCGTTGTGGTGGCATCCGGTGCATGCGCAGGACGCGGCGCACATCTGGCTCCGCCAGAAGGCGGCCGCTGTGGGAGCGACGCTCACTGGACCCGCCTAGGGGCGCGGGGAACTGCGCGACCAGCCACCCACCAAGCCGCACCCGCCGACTCACAGTCCGCAGCAGACGCGACTGCGGGTCGTACGTGGTTGCTCGCGCAGTTCCCCGCGCCCCTTAGGTGGGCTGTCCTGCCCTCAGTCCGATTGCAACGAAGGCCGTGGCGAGGCCCAGCAAGCCCACCGCACCCGCCAAGCTCCCCACCGCCGATTCGCCCGCCAGAAGCACCAGCGGGCAGATGAACTCCCCGCCGAAGAACGCCGCCATCCACAGCCCCGTCCCGCGCCCGCGGTCCTCGAAATCGAGGCGGGACATCGCGCTGGTCAGGAGGGCCGGCAGGAGCATGCCGGTGCCCACGCAGTTGACGACCGCGCCGACGACCAGCAGCGGGGCGCTGCCCGCGAGGAACATCAGCCCGAAACCGGCGGCGCAGACCGTGAGTACGGCGGGCAGCATCGGGTCGGGGGAGCGTCCCAGGCGGGCGAACGTGACCGCGCCGCCGACGGTGGCGGCACTGGCGATCGCGGTGGACAGGCCGATCACACCGGAGTTCTCCACGCCGAGGTCGTCGAGGAGGTACGCCATCTCCACGGGGACGGTGTAGAAGACCATCGCCCCGAAGAAGGTCAGCGCACAGATGCCTCCCAACTGCCGCCAGGGGAAGGGACGGTGGGCCTCCGTCCCGGCCGCGATCCCGATACCGGCGGTCGGTCGAGCCGCCGGGTTGGGCAGCGCGGCGGCCATCAGCGGAGCGAGCGCCAGGCTCACCGCGTACACCCAGAACGGCACACGCCAGCCCGCCGATCCGGCGGCGCCGCCGATCACGAAGAAGGCGGTGGCCGACGCCGAGGCGCACATGGTCTGCAGGGCGAGGTACTTCACGCGCCGGCGACCGGAGTAGTAGTCGCCGATCAGGGTCGTGCAGCACGTCATGATCGCGGCCTCCGTGATCCCGACCAGGGCGCGGCTGGCGATGATGCCGCCCAGCGATTCCAGCCAGAGCGGAGCCGTGCCGAACACGGCGTACAGCAGGGTCGCCACGATCAGCAGGCGTTTGCGGCCCACCCGGTCCACGACCACCCCGGCGAACGGGGCCAGCAGCGCCAGCGCCAGCGCCGGAACGGTCAGCGCGAGAGGCACCAGCGCCTTGGCGCCGGGGACCGACGCGAAGTGGTCCTGCATCTTCGGCAGCACCGGGGCGATCAGTACCGCGCCCAGGATCGGCAGACAGCTGCCCGCCATCAGCAGGGTCACGCGCAGCAGATGGGCCGGGCCCGAGACCTCCAGGGAGGACGGCGCGTCGTCGTCGACCGTGGCGGAAGGGGGCAGCGGAACGGGACCGGGCATGGCGACTCCAGGGACGGTATGAGGGAGCGGGCATGCCGGTTCTCACGGGCGCCGACGGCGCCCGGCATGCTGCGGACGGCCGCACGACGGCGGCTGGTCCGGACAGCGGCGTGCGGGTAGGGACGACTATGGGTCGTCGTACGCCGCGTCGCCATCCTCCACGCGATCCGAATCCCGTATCCGGCTCATCCACGCGGTGGATGAGCCGCCGCCCCGCACCTCCGAAGGGGCGCGGAGCGCTCGGCAGTAGTCAGAAGCCTCCGGGAGTGCGGCCGAGCGTGCCCGTCGGGTCGCCCGGGTCGGCGCCCTCGACCCGGCCGAAGTACAACTCGACCTGGGAGCGGAAGCGTTCGACGGCCGCGCGGTCGGACATGAACCTCGCGAACGCCGGAGGCGATCAACGGGGCGTTGCGGCGTGTTGATGCTGCTGAGGATGATCAGGAGGCGTTGCCTTGGCGGCGCCGGTAGGGGAGTGGCGCGAGGGGTTGTTTGGTTCGGTGCGGCGCCGTCGTGGCTGGTCGCGCAGTTCCCCGTGACCCTTGGTCGGTCAGGGCGAGGTGCCCGACATCGTGCCCGGGATCATCGCGCTTCGCGTGCCGGAGAAGATGACGCCCGGTTCGGACGGGGCGTGGTTGAGGACCCATAGGCCGATCAGGGTGGCGAGGGTGAAGACGACGGTGATCAGTACGGCCAGGACGAGTCGGCGGCGTCGCTCCCGGCGTAGCCAGTCGCCCCGTGCCGTGCGGTAGGCGTCGGGGGTGGGTGCGGCACTCACTCCGTCGGCCAGGGTCTCCAGGGCGGCCCGCAACTCCCGTTCCGTACGGTCCTGTTCTGTGAAGTGGTCGTTGGTCATCGCCGTGTCTCCATCGCCTGGGTCAGAGCGGCGATGCCGCGTGCGGTGTGTGTCTTGACCGAGCCGCAGGAGATGCCCATCGCGGCGGCGATCTCGCTCTCCTTGAGGCCCAGCCAGTGGCGTAGGACCAGCGCCTCGCGTTGCCGGGCGGGCAACTGCTGGAGGGCGCCGATCAGTACGCGCTGGTCGTCGTGGAGGAGAGCGGTGCTCTCGGCGGAGGCGACCGAGTCCTCCGGCGGAGGCGGGTTCTCCACGTGCCGGCGGGCGACCTGGAGGTGGCGTATGCGCATCCGGGTCAGATTGCACACCGTGGAGCGCAGATACGCCTCCGCGGCCTCCGTCTCCCGCAGCCGCCGCCACTTCCGGTAGAGCTGGTAGTAGGCCTCGGCCACCACGTTCTCCGGGTCGTCCGCGCCGAGCAGGACGGCCAGCCGCAGCATCGAGGCGTAGTGCAGCTCGAACAGGCTGGCGAGGGCGGTCTCGCGTTCGAGGTCGGCCGGATCGCCGACCACCGGGGCCAGGATCTCGTTCGCGGCGGCGGGCCGGGGAACCGACGGGGCGGCGACGGCCCCCGGTGGCAGCACCGGCAGGCGTGTGGGCTCTCTGCGTCTCACGGGTTGTTCGCTCCCGTCTCGGGGCGCCGCCTGACGATCAGGCGGGACGGCAGGTCGGTCGCGTCGGCGCCGCGCGGGACGCCGAGACGTTCGAGGGCCGCCGTGCCGAGGACGGCGACGGCCAGATTGAGCAGAAGGGCGGCCAGACCTGCGTAGATCTGGAGGGGCTGGTCGTCGGTGCCGAACGCCACGATGGACGAGAAGCCCTCGCGCACCACCATGAACGTTCCGGCCACCATGCCGACGGCCCACCCGGCGAGCAGCGCACGCGGATGCAGCCGACCGCTGTAGAGCCCGACGGCGACGGCCGGGAAGATCTGCAGGATCCAGACGCCGCCGAGGAGTTGGAGATTGACGGCGTCCTGGTCGCGCAGCCCGAACACGAACGCCACCGCCCCCACCTTCGCGGTGAGCGACACCGCCTTGGCGATGCGCACCTGCCGCTTGGGCGTGGCCGTCGGATGCACGTACTCGACGTACACATTGCGTACGAAACTGGTGGCGGCGGCGATTGACATCACTGCCGCCGGGACCAGTGCCCCCACGGTGATCGCGCCGAACACCAGGCCCGCCAGCGGCCCCGGCATCAGCTGGTCGACCAGCATCGGCACAGCCGCCTCGGCACCGCCCTCCGGTGCCTGGACCCCCGCCGCCAGGGCCGCGATGCCGAGGAAACCGAAGAGTGCAAGGAGCCCCGTCCACGCGGGCAGCGACACGGCGACCTTGCGGACGGTACGCGTGCCGTCGGCCGCGAAACCGGCGGTGAGGACGTGTGGGTACATCAGCAGCGCCAGTGCCGAGCCCAGGGCGAGCGTGGCGTAGGCCGGCTGCTGCTCGGGGGAGAGGAGCAGGGGCGAGTGGGCGGCGTCCGTGCCGCCGAGCCGGCGCGCCGCCCCGTCGAAGACCGCGCCGGGCCCGTCGAACCGGTCGAGCACCAGCCAGCACACGGCGGTCAGCGACACGAAGACGGCCACCGCCTTGAGCGCCGAGATGACGGCGGGCGCGCGCAGCCCGTGCCGGTACGTCGCCACCGCGAGCCCCGCGAACAGCGCCACCATGACCAGGTCCCCGGCCGCGCCCCGCGGATACAGACCCCCGGCCGTCAACACGGCTCGTATGCCCAGGAGTTGCAGCGCCAGATACGGCATCGTCGCGAGGATCCCGGTCAGCGCCACCACCAGCGCCAGCGGAGGCGAACCGTACCGCCCGCGCACGAAATCGGCGGCCGTGATGTAACCGTGCCGCCGCGCCACCGCCCACAGCCGGGTGAGGAGGACGAAGGCCAGCGGGCAGACGATCACCGTGTACGGCACCGCGAAGAACGCCGGCGCGCCGTTTCCGTACGCCAGTCCGGGCACGGCGGTGAAGGTGTACGCGGTGAAGATCGTGCCGCCGAGGAGCAGCCAGGTCCACACCGGGCCGAGACTCCGGTCGGCCAGTGCCCAGCCCTCCAGCGAGGGCAGCCGG
Source organism: Streptomyces sp. NPDC002680 (assembly GCF_042889145.1). Taxonomy (NCBI): domain Bacteria; kingdom Bacillati; phylum Actinomycetota; class Actinomycetes; order Kitasatosporales; family Streptomycetaceae; genus Streptomyces; species Streptomyces sp. NPDC002680. The sequence continues at coordinate 1,232,783 of NZ_JBIAQP010000001.1, read as the reverse complement.
TCGTTCGGGCGCAGCCGGCGCGCGGTCACGGCGAGCAGTGACGCCCCGCCGATCACGGCGAGGAACGTCGCGGTCATGGCGCTGTCCGCCATGGGTCACCGTCCTTGGTGTGCCTGAGCCCTCGCCGGAGAGTTGCGCGGGTGGCCGGTTCGGAGGACAGGGAACCGACGGGAAATCTTCTGGAAATTCGCTGTCAACCACATCCGGCGGGTGGGCAACTCTTGCACAGACCCCCAGCGAGCGGGAGAGGAGCGCAGGTCATGGCACGGACCGGACACCAACGGCTACGACGCGTCGCCGTCGCCGTGTTGCTCCTCGCGCCCGCGGCAGGGCTGCTGTGGGTCCCCTGGTACGCCGGTGCGGGCCCGCGTCTCGCCGGTACGCCGTTCTTCTATTGGTACCAGCTCGCCTGGGTACCGGGCGGCGGGCTCTGCCTGCTCGCCGCCTACGCGCTGACCAGGAAGGACGCCAGCGACCCCTGACAAGGTCGGCCGACCGCCCACGTCACTCCCGCTGAGCCGCTCCCGTCCCTCGAACCCCAGCCCAGCCATCCACCCGTCACCGTCAGGTGAGGAGCCGCCATGTCCGCATCAGCCATGCCCGAATCCGCCCTCCCGGCATCGGAAGGCCCACCGAACCAACCGTCCGGATCCCCCCGGATGTCCCCGCGCTCGCTCCTGCTCTGGACCACCGTCGCCCTGGCCGGAGCCGTCGGCTGGGGCGTTCTCGCGCTGGCCCGGGGCGAGGCGATCTCCGCGGTCTGGCTGGTGGTGGCCGCCCTCGGCTCGTACGCCATCGCCTACCGCTTCTACTCCCGCTTCGTCGTCCGGCGCGTACTGAAGCCGGACGACAGCCGGGCCACTCCCGCCGAACGCCTGGAGGACGGCGTCGACTTCCAGCCCACCGACCGCCGAGTCCTCCTCGGTCACCACTTCGCCGCCATCGCGGGCGCCGGACCGCTGGTCGGGCCGGTGCTCGCGGCGCAGATGGGGTACCTGCCCGGCACCCTGTGGATCGTCGCCGGAGTGATCTTCGCCGGGGCGGTGCAGGACATGGTGGTGCTGTTCCTGTCCATGCGGCGGGACGGCAAGTCGCTCGGGCAGATGGCCCGGGAGGAGATCGGCAGGGCGGGCGGCGCGGCGGCGCTGATCGCGGTGTTCGCCATCATGATCATCCTGCTCGGGGTGCTGGCCCTGGTCGTGGTCAACGCCCTCGCCCACTCGCCGTGGGGCACCTTCTCCGTCGCCATGACCATCCCCATCGCCCTGTTCATGGGCTTCTGGATGCATGTCGTACGCCCAGGCCGCGTCGTCGAGACCAGCCTCATCGGGGTCGCGCTGCTGCTGCTCGCGATCGTCGGCGGCAGCTGGATCCAGAACTCCTCGCTCGCGGACGCCTTCACCCTCAGCCCGACCACCCTGGTCTTCTGTCTGGTCGGCTACGGCTTCGTCGCCTCCGTCCTCCCCGTGTGGATGCTGCTCGCCCCGCGCGACTATCTCTCCACCTTCATGAAGATCGGCACCATCGCGCTCCTCGCGGTCGGCGTCGTGGTCGCCGCGCCGGTCATGCGGGCGGACGCGGTGAGCGACTTCGCCTCCTCGGGCACCGGTCCGGTGTTCGCCGGGTCGCTCTTCCCGTTCCTCTTCATCACGATCGCCTGCGGCGCCCTGTCGGGCTTCCACGCACTGGTCGCCTCCGGGACGACGCCGAAGCTGATCCAGAAGGAGTCCCAGGTCCGGATGATCGGCTACGGCGCCATGCTGATGGAGTCGTTCGTCGCGATCATGGCCCTGATCGCCGCCGCCACCCTCGAACCGGGCTTGTACTACGCGATGAACGCGCCCGCCGGACTCCTCGGCACCACCGCCGAATCCGCCTCCCAGGCGGTCGCGGGCCTCGGCTTCACCATCACCCCCGACCAGCTGACCCAGGCGGCCAAGGCAGTCGAGGAACAGACGCTGATCGCCCGCTCCGGCGGCGCGCCCACCCTCGCGGTCGGCATGTCGGAGATCTTCTCCGGGGTCTTCGGGGGTACCGCCCTCAAGGCCTTCTGGTACCACTTCGCGATCATGTTCGAGGCGCTGTTCATCCTGACGACGGTCGACGCGGGCACCCGGGTCGGCCGCTTCATGCTCCAGGACATGCTCGGCAACGTCTGGAAGCCCATCGGCCGGGTCAACTGGAAGCCCGGGATCTGGCTGTGCAGCGGGATCGTCGTGGCCGCCTGGGGCTACTTCCTCTACACCGGCGCCACCGACCCCCTCGGCGGAATCAACCAGCTCTTCCCCCTGTTCGGCATTGCCAACCAGCTGCTGGCCGCCGTCGCCCTCACCGTCTGCACGACGGTGCTGATCAAGTCCGGCCGACTGCGCTGGGTCTGGGTCACCGGCGTTCCGCTCGCCTGGGTGGTCGCGATCACCTTCACCGCCGGCTGGCAGAAGATCTTCTCCGGCGACCCCCGGGTCGGCTTCTTCGCCCAGCGCGCCAAGTACGCCGACGGCATCGACGCGGGTCAGGTCATCGCGCCCGCCAAGTCCCTCGACGACATGCACACCGTGGTCACCAACTCCACGGTCGACGGCGTCCTGATCGCCCTGTTCCTGCTGCTGGTCACGGTGGTCATCGCCAACGCGGCCGTGGTCTGCGTACGGGCCGTACGCTCGCCCGTCCCGCTTCCGACGACCGAGACACCGTACGTCGAATCCCGCATCGACCTGCCGGAGCAGGCTTCCGCCGAGTCGCTCGTGGGGGCCCGTTCGTGAAGGCCGGGCAGCGGGCTCGGGCAGTGTTCCGGTACCTGCGCTGGTACCTGCGCGAACTGACCGGTGAGGCGCAGTACGACCGTCACTGCGAGCGCCATCGCGGTCGGCACCCGCACATCCCCGTACCGACCCGGCGCGAGTACGAGGTTCTGCGCACCCGGCACCGGGAGACCCACCCCCAGAGCCGCTGCTGCTGAAACCCTGCCCCTGGCCCCCGGCGTTTCGACGCCGGGGGCCGGACAGCGGTCGTTCAGTCGCGCGTCGGGGGAGTGTAGAAGTCGCCGACGGACGTCCAGACGCCGTTCTTCACCTCCACCCGCTGCACACTGCGCGTGCCGAGGTGGTTGCTCGCGCTGAACTTCATCACCGGCGACACCCCCGGGTCCACGGAGGAGGCCTTCGCGTACGCCGCGCTGATGGCCTCGGACGTGACGGGCCCCTTGATGGTCTTGGCGATCTCGGCGAACACCTTCGCGTTGCTCCAGCCCCACAGCGCGAGGAAGCCGGCGTCCTGACCGGGCTCGTACTTGGCCATCGCGGTACGGAACTCCTTCACCGCGGGGTCCGGGTCAGAGGGCGCCTTCACCAGCTGTACGGCCTTGAGGCCCTCGGCGGCGTCCTTGGCCAGCGAGACCGTCGACTCGGCGGCCACCGGCGCGTAGGCGTAGGTGGGCAGGTTCAGCCCCTGGAGCTTGGCCTCCTTGAGGAAGGCGGCGGCCTCGGGGGAGGTGAGGATGACGATCACCGCCTGGGTCTTCGCGGCCTTCACCTTGCTGATCACCGGGGTGTAGTCGGTGGTCTGGTACTTGACCGCCAGCCGCTCGACCTCGACCGAGGGGTCCACCTTCTTCGCCACGGGCTCGACCTGCTCGGCCACGTTCACGAACGCGGCCGGGTCACTGTGCACGACGAGGATCTTCTTCGCGCCGTCCTGCACCGCCCACGCGGCGACCGCGGCGGCCTGGTCCTCGTACAGGGTCTGGGTGCCGAACAGGCCGGCGCGCGGCGGGTCGTACCAGGCCTCGCTGCCGCCCACCTCGTTGAGAACCGGGACCTTGGACTGGGTGAGGACGAACGGGAAGGCGGCCTCCGCCTGGGAGGTGCCGTTCGCGTTCACGATCGCCACGACCTTGTCCTGGCCGACGAGTTCACGGGCGATCTGCACGGTCTGCTGCGGATCGGCCGCGTTGTCCTCGACCGTCCACTTGATCTTGCGGCCGTTGATGCCGCCGGCCGCGTTGACCATCTTGAAGTACGCGTCGGCGCCCGCCTTCTCGGGCACGCCGTACGAGGCGGTGGCCCCGGTCAGGGGGAGCCACGCACCGATGTGGATCTCCGTATCGCTGCCGGCGGCGCCCGCGGAGTCCTGGTCGGCGCAGGCATTGGCCGTCAGCGAGACCACGGCCAGGACGGCGAGGGCTCCCAGGGTGCGGCGAGATCTATTGGTTGTCCGGAACACGATCCACCTCGTTCATGCTCGTTCATGACGTGATTTCAGTTCACTTGGGGTGCCCGGGCGGCGGTCGCCGCGGTCGTGGCGGTCGCGGCGGCTTCCAGGCCGCCGCTGAAGTAGGCGGCTTCGGCCAGGGCGGCGAACTCCGGGTCGCCAGGGCGTCCATGGGCCGCGACGACGCCCTCGTGGAGCACGGCCACCTCGTGGCAGACGGACATCGCGCGGCTGAGCAGCTGTTCGAGCAGGACGACCGTCAGACCGTCGTGGGCCAGCCGCACCAGCCGGTCGTAGACCTCGTCGACCAGTGCCGGGGCCAGCCCGAGCGCCGGTTCGTCGACGATCAGGACGTCGGGGCGGACGATGAGCGCCCGGGCGATGGCGAGCATCTGCTGCTCGCCGCCGGACAGCCCGGCGGCGGAGGCGTTCATTCGGTCGCGCAGCCGTGGCGGCAGCCACTCGACGGTCTCCGTCAGCCGTTCGCGCAGTGGCGCGCCGGTGATCCCGGCCGCGTACGCCGCGACTTCGAGGTTCTCGCGCAGGGTCAGCGTCTTGAACAGGGCACGGCCCTCGGGCGCCAGGCTGGTGCGGACGGCACCGCCCGTCTCCCGGTCGCCGTGGGCGGGTTTCAGGGAGCCGTGCAGGATGCCGGCCAGCGTGCTCTTGCCCGCGCCGTTGGCGCCCGCGATCCCCAGGACGACGCCCTTGCGGACGTTGAGATCGACGTCTCGCAGGGCGGTCACACCGCCGTAGACATGGCCGACACCGCGCAGCCGGATCATGCTCTGTTCGCCCACGTGCTCGGGCAGTTGGGCCCGGTTGCCGACCGTCCCGAGGTACGACGACCGCACCTTGGGATCCTGCAGAACGGTGTCCGGGGTGCCCCCACCGATCGTGCGCCCGAAGTCGAACGCGATCACCCGGTGGGCCACGGAGAACAGGTCGTCGAGGACGTGGTCGATGACCACCACGGCGGTTCCGGCCGCGTGCAGCCGCCTGATGTGCCCGGCCAGCAGCGCCCGTTCAGCCGAGTCGAGGCCGCCGAACGGCTCGTCCAGCACCAGCAGTTTGGGTTCCTCGGCCATCGCACGGGCGAGGTCCAGCCGCTTCTGGAGCCCGAACGGCAGCTCCGTGGGCCGCCGGTCCGCCACGTCCGCGAGGCCCACGGAGTGCAGCAGCCGCATGACTTGGGCGCGGTCCCGGGCCGTGACCCGGCGCCGCGTGCACAACACGTTCTCGGCGACGGTCAGTTCGGAGAACACCTCCGCGTGCTGGAACGTACGCCCGATGCCCAGCCGCCGCCGCGCGGTCGCCCTCGCGTTCAGCAGCGGCCGTCCGGCGAACTCGGCGGTCCCGCTCACCCGGCCGTTGCCGGTCAGCCCCGACAGGGCGTTCAACAGGGTTGTCTTTCCTGCCCCGTTGGGTCCGATGACGGCCAGGATCTCGTCCTGCCGCAGGGTCAGCGAGGCGTCCTCCAGGGCCTTGAGTCCGCCGTACGAGACGGACAGGTGCTCCAAGTTGAGGAGGACGGTGCTGTCGGACGCGGGCCGCAGGGGCACGGGGTCCGCCGACGGCTCGGGGGCCAACGGGCGCCGGACATCCGGCCGTCGCAGAACACGTCGTAGGACAGCCCGTGCCGGTTTGGCGAGGAACGGCACGACTCCGCCCGGCAGGAAGATCAGCACCGCGATCAGCACGATGCCCTGCACCACCGGCTGGGGCAGACCGACCGCCGACGACAGCGACGGGTTCCAGGTCAGATAGATACCGCCGGCGACCGCGCCGACGATGGTGCCCACCCCGCCGAGCACACACGCCGCGATCAGCGAGATGCCCAAGGTGAGCGAGAACGGATCCGGGCTGACGAACCCGGTGAGCAGACCGAGCAGCACGCCCGCGAACGTCGTGCACGCGCCGCTCACCGCGAACGACAGCGCCGACTGCGCCTCGGGCGCGATCCCGATCGTACGGGCGGCCAGCGGATGCGACTTGGCGGCCACCAGCCGCATCCGCAGCCCCGAGGCCGCGGCCGGCACGGCCAGCCCGAGCACCACGGCGGCGGCCCCCACCGCCAGGTACTGCGCGTCGGTGCCACCGCCCAGGACGGTGCCCAGGCCGAGGACGCTGCGCAGTTGAAGCACCGGGACGCCCTGGTCGCCGCCGGTCACGCTGCTCCAGCGGTTGACCAGCTCCAGGGTCACCGTGGTGAAGGCGAGGGTCAGCAGCGCGATGTACAGCGTGGAGAACCTGGCACCCGCGTACCCGATGAAGCCGCCCAGGACGGCACCGGTGGCGACCGCCCCGAGGACCACCGCCTCCAGGGTCCAGTCGTGGCCGCTGCCGTACGCGGCGAAGTAGGCGCCGATGGCGAAGAACGCGGGATGGCCCACCGACCAGATGCCGGACCAGCCGGCCAGCAGACCGACCGACAGCACGACGATCGTGTACACGGCCGCCAGCCCCACCGAGTACATCTGGTACGCCGGGATGGCACCGGACGCCATGAACGCCATGAGCACCGCGCCTGCGGCCGGGCCCAGCGCGGCCCTCGCCAGGAGGGAACGGTTGAAGACCATGGATGCGACCCCTCAGACCCGTTGGAAGGTGCGGGTGCCGAACATGCCCTGCGGGCGGATCAGCAGGACCAGCACGGTGAACGCGAACACGAAGGTGTCCCGGAAACTCGCGGAGACGTAGTTCGCCGCCAGGTTGTCCAGGACGCCGATGGTCAGCCCGCCGACGACAGCGCCGTACATGCTGGTCAGACCGCCCAGGAAGATCCCGGCGAAGGCCCTGAACAGCGGGGCGACGAGGGCGGTGGGCACCAGCCCGGAGCGGGGCGCGTACAGACAGGCGGCGAGTGCGGCGAGGCCCAGGCCGAGCGCCCAGGAGAGCCGGGCGATGCGCTGGGCGCCGAGGCCGACGATCCGGGCCGTGTCCGCCGACTCCGCCACCGCGCGCATGGCCGAGCCGAGCGTGGTGCGGGCGAACAGATAGCCGACCAGGCCCATCGCCACGGCCGCGACGGCGATCGTCACCAGGCTCTGGACCGGCACCGCGGCACCCGACCAGCGCACCGTCCCGTCGACCAGGTTGGGGAAGGCCTTCGGCTGGTCGCCCCAGATCGACCCGGCCACGCTCTCCAGCACGAGGGACACACCCATCGTCACGACGAGCGCGGAGAACAACTGCCCCTGCCCCAGCGGCCTGATGACCGTCTCGCGGACCAGGAGACCGGACGCCACGGTGATCGCGACGGCGGCGAGGATGCCGAGGACCGTCGCCACGCCCCGGTCGTGGAGCGAGACCGCCACGTACAGGCCGAGGGTCGCGAGGGACGCCATCGCGAAGTTCACGACGTCCGTCGCCCGGTAGATGATGACCAGCCCCAGACCCATGAGGCCGTACACGGCTCCACTGGCCACACCGCTGACCAGGACGAGCAGGAACTGACTCACAACCCCTCCCCAGGGGAAGGGCACATTCGCGCCACCCATACAGGAAGCATGATCACCTCACGAGCCGCAGAGTTAAAGTGAACTCAATTCAGTAAGCTAGGCACTCCGGCGCCGGACGGGCAAGACTCGTGCACGGGATTTGTGCGAGTGGCCGGCCGGAGCTCGGCGTCAGACAGCGGTCGGTGCTCCGCCGAGCGCGGTGCGTGCCGCCGCGAGGCCGAACACCAGGGCGGGAGCGAGACCGCCGGCGTAGGCGCGCCGGTACAGCCCGCCGGCGTCCGCCCCGGCCGCCAGCAGACCGGGGATCCGGCCGTGCCCGTCCGAGTCCGCCGACAGCGCGTGTGCTCCGGCGTCGATCAGCAGGCCACCGAAGGTGAACGTGATCGCCGGGGCCGCCTCGACGACGTAGAAGGGCGGCTCGTCGAGCGGTCGGGCATCGAGCAGCCGCCCGGGGACCGGTGCCCCGCCCTTGCTCGCGGCGGAGTTGAACTCCCTGATGCGGTCACGGATCACGGCACCCGGATAACCCCACTCCTCGGGCATCGACGCGAAGTCGTCCAGGCTCTCCGCGACCGCGCTGCGGGCGCCGGCGCGATGGCAGAGCTGGAACTTGTCCACGCCGGGGATGCCCTCCACGTACGAGGCACTGATCCACTCGCGGTGCACCCGCGCGTCGGCGACCAGCAGACCGCGGGCGCCCGGCCGTTCCAGCAGGGCCATCGTGGTCAGATGGTCGCCGACCGTCTCGTCGACGAAGCGCTCGCCCGTGGTGTCGAACAGCAGGGCGTGCTCGCTGTAGTAGAGCGCCAGGTCGACGAAGCGCGCCGGGTCGGCCAGGGAGACACCGGCCGGCATCAGATGCCCGTAGAACCCCGCGTCCTTCCTGCCGAACGCCGCGCCCGCCGCACTCCCGAGCGCGAGACCGTCGCCCCGGCTGTACGGGTTCGCCCGCAGGCCGATGTCGGCGGCCTGGGGGTGGATGTGCTCGGTGCGCAGGGCCGGATCGCCCTGGAAGCCGCCGGTGGCGAGCAGGGTCCAGGTGGCCTCGATCCGGCGTGCTGTTCCGTCGGGCAGGAGACACTCCGCCCCCTTGACCGTGCCGTTCTCCGTGAGGAGGGCGCGTGTCCAGGTGTCGGTCAGCACCTCCTGGCCCCGGTCGCGGATCAGCCGCTCGCAGGTGTCGAGGTAGTGGTTGGTGTCGACCTGATGGCCGCGCCCGAAGCCGAGCACGGGCACCGGCGGTCGGCACTGCACACCGAGCGACCGGATCCACACGACGCCGTCCGCGAAACCGTCGATCAGGGCCTCGGCCAGCTCCGGGTCGCCGTCCGGATTCACCCGGCGCAGTTCCTCGATGGTCGGCGCGGTCCATACGAAACCCGCGAAGCGCGCGGAGCCGCCGACGCGTTCCGCCTTCTCCACCAGCACCACCGAGCCGCCTTCGGCCGCCACCCGGGCGGCGGCCGAGAGACCGGCCATCCCGCCGCCGATCACCAGAAGATCCATTGATTCCACTGATTCCGTACCCATAGCGGGCCCACCGCCTTCGTTGGCATTCGTGTCACCGGGATGAAACACGACGCTAATTGAACTCACTTCTGGAGTCGAGGGGTCGGGCGACGGACGGTGGGACGGTACGAGTTCCGGCCGGGGCGGGCCGCGCGATCCGTGTCGGTCGCGTCGGCCGCGTCGGCCGCGTCGGCCGCATCGGTCGGGTCAGTCGGGTACGAGAACCGCGCGTCCCCGCACTCCGCCGGAACGAAGCCCCTCGATCGCCTCCAGTGCGCGCGACAGCGCGAACTGCTCGACCTCCACCTTCAGAACGCCCTCGCGTGCCAGCGCGACGACCTGTTCCAGCTCGGGCAGGGTCCCCCAGAAGGGCAGGGAGATCCGCGTCCCGGGCGGCAGCACACCCGGCTTGCGGACCGACAGCTCCCCGCCACCGCTGCCCACCACGACCAGCTCTCCGCCCGGCCGCAACACGCCGGTCGCGAGGTCCAGGCTGGAACGGCCGCCGACGAAGTCGAGCACGGCGACCGCCCCGACCCCGCCCGTCCGGTCCCGCAGGACCGCCGCGCTGTCGGGCCGCAGGAGCGTCGCGAAGTGTGCGCCGCACTGGTCGGCGAGGGCGAGTGCCTCCTCCCGTACGTCCACGGCCAGGACCCGCGCCGTCGTTGTGGCGCGCAGGATCTGGACGGCCAGATGCCCGAGCCCGCCGACCCCGATCACGACCACGCTCGCGTCGTCGTCGATCGCGCGCCGGATCCCGGCCACGGCGTGGTACGCGGTCAGCCCGGCGTCCGACAGGGGCGCGGCCTGTACGACGGCCAGCTCGCCCACCGGGACCAGCAGCCGCCCGGACGGCACGAGCAGCAGGTCGGCCATGCCGCCGTCGCGTCCGAGCCCCGCCCCGGTTCCGGTGCGGTCCGCGTCCAGTGCCGTACGCCGGTCGCAGTAGTTCTCCGAGCCGACGGCACAGCGCGCGCAACTCCCGCAGCCCCAGGGGCCGTATACGACCACGCGCTCGCCGACCGCCGGGCCCATGGCGCCGGGGCCGCGCTCCAGCACCCGCCCGGCGACCTCGTGCCCGAGGGTGAACGGGGTGCGGTAGAGGAGGGCGCCTTCTCGTGCGTCGATGACATGGAGGTCCGACCGGCACAGCCCGGCCGCCTCAACCTGGATAAGGACCTGTTCGCCCGTGGGGACGGGCCGTGCCACCTCGGTGATGACCGGTGGGCCGCCCCACCGGGTGAGCCTGACCGCTCTTGTCCCGTCTGTTGACATGTGTGAGACGGTAACAAAAATGAAGTCAGTTCAGGAACTGGTGTGGGAGCAGGAACTGGTGCAGGGAGAGGATCGCGCATGGGCGGCGAACACGCGGGACGCTTCGACGGGCGGGTCGCGCTCGTCACCGGAGCGGGATCCGGCATCGGCGCGGCGGTCGCACGGCGGCTCGCCGCGCAGGGCGCCGAGGTCTTCGCCGCGGACATCGACGGCCTCGCGGCCGAAGCCGTGGCGAAGGAACTGCCGCGAGCGCTTCCGCTGACCGTCGACGTGGGCGAGTCGGCAGAGGTGGACCGGGCCTGCGACGAGGTCGTACGACGGCACGGGCGGCTCGATGTCGTGGTGCACGCGGCCGGGGTCGACGACCCCACGGCCAAGCAGTGGATCGCCGAGGCCCTGGTCGCGGACCGGCCGCCAGAGGTGACCGCGAGGCTCGGCGGCGACGCCTGGCGGCGCGTCATGCGCGTCAACCTGGACGGCACCTTCCATGTCCTGCGCGCCGCGCTGCGGGTCATGGCGCCCCGCCGGTCCGGAGCCGTCGTCACCGTCGGCTCCTCCTCGGCCTTCGACACCCAGGCCGGCTACCCGCACTACGCGGCCTCGAAGGCGGGCGCGCACGCGCTGAGCCAGTCCGTCGCCAAGGAGGCCATCGCCTTCGGCGTCCGCGTCAACACCGTGGCGCCCGGACCGACCGAGACCGGCATGGCCGCCAGGACGCCCGCCGCACTGCGCCAGGGCTTCGCCGACCCGCGCGTACGCCCGTACGCCACCCCTGAGGAGATCGCCGACATCGCCCTGTTCCTGGCGAGCGACGAGGCCGCGAACCTCGTCGGCGCGGTCCTCCTCGCCAACGGCGGACGCTTCACGGTCTGACGGTCCAGGCGACGCCGCATGCCCGAAGGAGGCTTGGATGTTCCGGCTCGACCCCGATCCGGCGCTGCTGCTGGAGAGCGACGAACGACACCAACTGCGCGAGGTTCTACGGCAGTTGCTGGCCGAGACCTGCGGGCCCGAGGAAGTCCGCGCACAGACGGAGAGCCCGCGCGGACACGACCGCGCCTTGTGGGACCGGCTCGCCGGTGAGATCGGTGTGCACGGACTCGCCGTGCCCGAGGAGTACGGAGGTGCCGGCTACACCTTCGCCGAACTCGCCGTGGCCCTGGAGGAGACCGGGCGCGTGCTGTGCCCCGCCCCACTGTTGTCCACTGTCGTCCTCGCCGGACACGCCCTGATGGCCGGCGGCGACCGGGCGGCCTGCGCGCGCTGGCTGCCGGGCATCGCGTCAGGCACGCGCACGGCCACGGTCGCCGGATTCCTGCACCGGGCCGACGTGACCGCCGAACGCGGCCCCGACGGCTGGGTGCTGCGCGGCGAGGCCGACTTCGTGCCCGACGGCGAGGGCGCCGACCTGCTGCTGGTCGCGGCCCAAGTACCGGACGGGGAGCGGCTGTTCGCCTGCGAGCCGGACGGCGCGACCTGCGACCGGGTCGCCCGCCGCGTCCTCGATCCCACCCGCCGCCAGGCCCTGATCCGCTTCCGGGGAGCGCCGGCGGAACCGGTCGGCGAGCCCGGACAGGCGCAGGGGATCGTGGAGGCCGTCCTCGACGCCGGGCGGGTCGCGCTGGCCGCCGAGCACGTGGGCGGCAGTGCGCACGCCCTGGACGCCGTCCTCGCGTACGTGTCCCACCGAACCCAGTTCGGTCGCGCCATCGGCTCCTTCCAGGCCGTCAAGCACCGGCTGGCCGACCTGCTCGTCGAGATCGAGGGCGCCCGGTCGGCGTCGGCGTACGCAAGCGCCTGCCTCGCTGGAGGGGCACCGGAGGTCCCGGTGGCGGCGAACGCGGCGGCGGTGGCCTGCACCGGCGCCTACCGTCTGGCGAGCATGGAATACGTGCAGCTCCACGGCGGAATCGGCTTCACCTGGGAACACCCTGCCCATCTGTACGTACGTCGCGCACGGGCCGACGAGGCCCTGTTCGGCACCGCCGACGACCACCGGCTGCGCCTGGCCGGACTGCTCGGCCTCGTCGGACACGGCAACGGATCGGTCCACGGCGACTGATCGTCGTGCCCTGTCCATTGACAGGGCCAACTACCGCACCCAGAATCGTACTGAATTCAGTTCAGGTTGGAGGAGCTCATGGCAGTCGAAGACGAGATCCAGTTCGAGCGTGACGGAGCCGTTGCGCGGGTCTGGCTGAACCGGCCGCACAAGAAGAACTGCGTGACGGTGCCGATCCTCAATCGGCTCGACGAGATCATCACCGAGGTCGACGCGGACCCCGAACTCCGCGTGCTGATCCTGCGCGGGCGCGGCAACACCTTCTGTTCCGGGTTCGACCTGGACAGCCTCAAGGCCGACTTCATCGGCAGCTCCACGGCCATCGACGTCGCCGTGCTGTCGGCGAAGGTCTGCGACCGGCTCTACTCGATGAAGACCCCCTCGATCGCCGTCCTCGAAGGCCATGTCACCGCGGGTGGCTTCGAGTTGATGATCTCCTGCGACTTCGCGATCGCCGCGGACGACGCCCTGATCGGTGACTTCCACATCCGCCGGGCACTGTTCGGCGGCGCGGGCCCGATCTACCGCGTGCCGCGCATGATCGGCGTCCGCAAGACCAAGGAGCTGATGCTCACCGGCAAGCTGCTCACGGGAGTCGAGGCCGCCGAGTTCGACCTCATCAATTCCTCGGCGCCCGCCGACAAGCTCGACGCGACGGTCGAGGAGTTCGCCGACCAGCTCATCGACAAGAGCCCGTTCACCATGTGGATCACCAAGATGACCATCGACCGGAGCCTCGACGCCGACATCCAGTCCCTGATGGTCATGGAGCACCTCGCGGTCGGCGTGATGCTCAACTCCGAGGACGCGGCGGAGGGCGTCGCGGCCTTCCTGGAGAAGCGGGAGCCGCAGTGGAAGGGCCGCTGAGCGGTCGGCTCCACGGGTCCCGGTGCGCCGGGTGCGCGGTGGCCGTGTACCCGGCCGACCCGGCGTGCCCGCGCTGCGGGGGCCCGGCCGCCCCGACCGTCCTCTCGGACACGGGCACGCTGTGGACATGGACCGTGCAGCGGTACGCGCCCAAGTCGCCGCCGTACGTCGTCCCGGCCGCCGGGTTCGAGCCGTTCGCCGTCGGATACGTCGAACTCGCCGAGGGAGTCCGGGTGTTGGCCGTCCTCGATGTCCCGCCCGATGACGTCACGATCGGCATGCCGCTGCGGATCGGCGCGGCGGACGGTGTCCCCAGGGCGGCAGCCGTCGGAGCCGCCGTATGAGCGCCGAGGACGTCATGATCTGCGGCGCCGGGATCACCTCCTTCGCCCGTACGGAGGCCACCGGCAGGCAACTCGCCGTGGCGGCCGTACGGGCGGCGCTCGCCGACGCGGGGCTGCCGTGGTCGCGGGTCCGGGCGGCGTACGGCGGCAGTGACGCGGCCGGGAACGCCGACACCCTCGTGGCCGAACTCGGCCTGACGGGCGTGCCGTTCGTCAACGTACGCAACGGATGCGCGACCGGCGGCAGTGCGCTCGTCTCCGCCGTCAACGCCATCCGCTCCGGCGCGGCGGACGTCGCCCTCGCCGTCGGCTTCGACAAGCATCCGCGCGGTGCCTTCGATCCACGGCCGGCGGACTGGGGGCTCGACGAGGCCTACGGCCACGAGGGGCTGATGGTCACCACCCAGTTCTTCGCCATGAAGATCCAGCGGTACATGCACGACCACGGGATCAGCGCACGCACGCTCGCGCTGGTCGCGGAGAAGGCGTACGCCAACGGGGTCCGCAACCCGCACGCCTGGCGCCGAAAGCCGCTCGACGCGGCCGAGATCCTGGCGTCCGGCGTGGTCAACGACCCGCTGACCCGGTACATGTTCTGCTCGCCAGGACAGGGCGCGGTCGCGCTGATCCTGTGCAGTCGGGCGGTCGCCCGCGAACTGGACGCTGTCCCGGTCGCGTTGCGGGCGGCCGTCGTACGGACCCGGAGGTTCGGTTCGTTCGAGGTGTTCAGCCCCTGGGCACCGCCCGGCACACCGAGCAGCGTCAGCACGGATGCCGCGCAACTGGCCTTCGAGCAGGCGGGATTGGGGCCCGGTGACATCGACGTGTGTCAGCTCCAGGACACCGAGAGCGGTGCCGAGGTGATGCACCTGGCGGAGTGCGGGTTCTGCGAACACGGCGAGCAGGAGCGGCTCATCGCATCCGGCGCGACCGCGATCGACGGCACCCTGCCGGTCAACACCGACGGCGGCTGCATCGCCAACGGTGAGCCGATCGGGGCGTCGGGACTGCGCCAAGTCCACGAGATCGTCCAGCAGTTGCGTGGCAGAGCGGGCGAACGACAGGTCCCCGGCGGCCCGTCGAGCGGCTTCACCCATGTGTACGGCGCCCCGGGCGTCAGCGCCTGCACCGTACTGACCCGCTGAGTCGGAACCGCCGAAAGGAACCGACGGAAGGGAGCACGATGAGCGGCATCCCCGGCCCCGAGGAGTTCCGCGCCGAGGCCCGGCGCTGGCTCACCGGCACGGCGAAGGCCCGCGCCGCCCGCCAGGAATGGGGCCGCGGCGACGACTCCGTGGCCGTCTTCGAGAACCGGACCGAGGCCGAGGAACGCGAGCACACCGACCGCACCCGGGAGTGGGAACGCACCCGGTACGACCAGGGGTGGGGCGCGCTCGACTGGCCGAAGGAGTACGGCGGACGCGAACTGCCCGCCCACTACGAGCAGTTGTACCGTGCCGAGGAAGCCGCCTTCGACGTGCCCCGGCGCACCGAGATCTTCCCCGTCACCCAGCAGCTCGTCGCCCCCGCCATCCGGATCTGGGGAACGGCGGAACAGAAGCAGCGCTGGCTGCGGCCCATGCTGCGCACCGACGAACTCGCCTGCCAGCTCTTCTCCGAGACGGAGGCGGGCTCCGACCTGGCCGCCGTCCGCACCCGGGCCGTACCGGACGGCGAGGGCTGGGTGCTGCGCGGCCACAAGGTCTGGACGTCCGGCGCCCAGGTCGCCACCTGGGGCGTCGCTGTGTGCCGTACCGACCCGGACGTGCCCAAGCACGCGGGCATCACGGTCTTCCTGGTCCGGATGGACGCCCCGGGAGTGACCGTACGGCCCATCCGGCAGATGACCGGCGGCTCCAGCTTCAACGAGGTGTACCTGGACGACGTGTTCGTCCCCGACAGCGACCGGCTCGGCCCCGTCGGCGAGGGCTGGCGGGTCACCCTCACCGTGCTCGCCGCCGAACGCCTCGACTCCGGCGGCCTCGGCCTCGACAACGCCGACCGCGCCCTCGACCTCGCCCGGCATCTGCCCCGGCCGCTCACCGGCGGCGAACGGCAGCAGGCGGCCGACCTGTTCGTCCGCTCCCTGGTCCAGCGGCTCATCGGACTGCGCGTCACGGCGGCCCTGGTCGCCGGGCGTGAACCGGGAGCCGAGGCCTCGGTCGGCAAGCTCCACGCCACGGCGACCATGCGCGCCACCACCGACCTGGTCCAGCAGCTCCTGGGGCCGCGCCTCGCCGCCGACACGGGGGAGTGGGGCACCTTCGCCTGGACGGAACACCTGCTCGGCGCCCCCGGCTACCGCATCGCCGGCGGCAGCGACGAGATCCAGCGCACCATCCTGGCCGAACGCGTGCTGGGGCTGCCCAAGGAGCCGAAGGGAGCCGGGAGTTGAGCACCGCGACAGAGGTGACGGAACTCGCCGCACGAGTCCGCGCCCAGCTGGCCGACCGGCATCCGGGCGAGCCCTTCGGCGACCTGCGCACCCTGCCCGGCGGCCACTCCGGGCTCACATACGCCATCACGGCAGGGACAACCTCGTACGTCGTGAAAGCAGTTCCACCCGGGCAGCGCCCCATCGGTCGCAACGACGTGCTCCGGCAGGCCCGGGTGCTGCGCGTCCTCGCCGGATCACCGGTGCCCGTGCCCCGGGTGGCCGCCGTCGACGAACGTGAACCCGCCTGGTTCGCCATGGAGTTCGTGACGGGCGAGGCCGTCGAGCCGGTCCTCGACGAGCACAGCCTCGTTCCCGACCTGTGCCGGACACGGATGCTGGCGCTGGCCGACGTACTGCGGGATCTGCACGGTACGGAGGTGGAGACGTACGAGGCCCAGTCCTCCGAACCGCCGCTGGATCCGGCCGGTGAACTGGAGCGATGGAGCCGCACCATGCGGGCCGTGCCTCTCGAACTCCGCCCCGGAGGCGATGAGTTGCTCGACTCGCTGGCCTCCCGGGTCCCGTCGGACGTCCCGCCCGTGCTGACCCACGGCGACTTCCGCCTCGGCAACGTCCTGTGCCGGGGCGAACGGCCGACGGCCGTCGTCGACTGGGAGATCTGGGGTGTCGGGGACCCTCGTATCGACCTCGCGTGGTTTCTTCTCTTCGCGGACCATCGCAACTTCCCCCAGTTGGGCCGCCAGGTGCCCGGCCTCCCCGGCGAGGCCGAACTGCTCGCCGCCTACCTCGACGGCCGCCCCGAACCCCCCGCCCTCGACTGGTTCCGCGCCCTGGCCCGCACCAAGATGGCCGCGATCATGGGCCACAACCTGCGCAGACACCGCGAGGGCAAGCACCACGACCCCGACCAGGAACGACTCCCGCCGACGATCGCGGCGATGATCCGCACGGCGCGCGACATCGTCGCCCCCAGGCCCTGAAGGAGCGCCACCCATGGATTTCGGACTCTCCCCGAAGGCCGAAGAACTCCGCACCCGGATGGCCGCGTTCATGGCGGAGTACGTCCTGCCCGCGGAGGCGGTGTACGACCGGCAGCTCGCGGAAGCGGACGACCCGCACGAACTCCCGCCGATCATGCGGGAGTTGAAGGAGAAGGCTCGCGCCGAAGGGCTCTGGAACCTCTTCCTCGCCCACGGTGACTGGGGCGCCGGCCTCACCAACCTCGAATACGCGCCCCTCGCCGAGTTGGCGGGACGCTCGGTGATGGGGCCCGAGGTGTTCAACTGCTCGGCCCCCGACACCGGCAACATGGAACTGCTCGCGCTCTTCGGCACCCCGGAGCAGCAAGACCGTTGGCTACGGCCCCTGTTGGCCGCCGAGATCCGGTCCTGCTTCGCGATGACCGAACCCGAGGTCGCCAGCTCCGACGCGCGCAACATCCGCACCCGGATCACCCGGGACGGCGACGAGTACGTCGTCAACGGCCACAAGTGGTACACCTCCGGCATCATCGACCCCGACTGCCGGCTGATCATCCTGATGGGCGTCACCGACCCGGACGCGCCCACCTACCGGCAGCAGAGCATGCTGCTGATCCCCCGGGACACCCCCGGCATCACCGTCCTGCGCGACCTGCCGATGTTCGGCTACACCGACCGCTGCGGCCACGGAGACGTGCTCTTCGAGGACGTACGGGTGCCGGTGGACGCCATGTTGGGCGGCGAAGGGGACGGATTCGCCCTGGCTCAGGGGCGGTTGGGGCCCGGGCGGATGCACTACGCCATGCGGGCCGTCGGATTCGCCGAGCGCGCACTGGAGTTGATGTGCCGCCGCACCCTCACCCGCACCGCGTTCGGGGGCGCGCTCGCCGAACAGGGCGTCGTGCGGGAGTGGATCGCGCGCAGCCGTATCGAGATCGAGCAGCTGCGGCTGCTGGTCCTCAAGTCGGCCTGGCTGATGGACACCCAGGGCAACTCGGCGGCCCGTACCGAGGTCGCCGCCATCAAGGTGGCCGCCCTGGAGGTCGCCCACCGGGTGGTCGACCGCGCGGTCCAGGCGCACGGCGCGGCCGGCGTCAGCGACGACACCGTACTGGCGCGGCTGTACGCCATAACCCGGGCACTGCGGATCGCGGACGGGCCCGACGAGGTGCATCTGCGGACGGTCGCGCGGCGCGAACTGGCCAAGTATCCCGAGGAGTCGGCGTGAAGGAACAGGTACTGAACGGCCGGGTCGCCGTGATCACCGGCGGCTCCCGGGGCATCGGCCTCGGCATCGCCAAGGCCTACCGGGAAGCGGGCGCCCATGTGGTGATCGCCGCCCGGAAACCGGACGGACTCGCGGCAGCGCGCGAGGAGTTGCTGCGCGTCAAGGGCGACGGCGAGGTTCACGAGGTCGTCGCCAACGCGGGGGAGCCGGCGGACGCGGAGCGGTGTGTCGAGGAGACCGTGTCCCGGTTCGGCAGGCTCGACGTGCTGGTCAACAACGCGGCCACCAACCCCTACATGGGCCCGCTCCTCGACCTCGACCTGCCCCGCGCGGAGAAGACGGTACGGGTCAACCAGTACGGCATGCTCGCCTGGACCCGCTGCGCCTGGCGGGCCTGGATGGCGGAGCACGGGGGAGCGGTCGTCAACATCGCCTCCGTCGGCGGACTGATCGTCGACCCCCACATCGGCTGGTACAACGCCACCAAGGCGGCCATGCTGCACATGACCCGCCAACTCGCCTACGAACTCGGCCCGATGGCACGCGTGAACGCGATCGCGCCCGGCCTGATCAAGACCGAACTGGCCAGGGCCGTCTGGGAGCCACGAGAACCGATCCTGACCGCGAAGCTTCCGCTGCGCAGGCTCGGGACCCTGGAGGACGTGGCACACGCGGCCGTCTTCCTGGCCTCCGAGGCCTCGTCCTGGATGACAGGACAGACGCTGGTCCTGGACGGCGGAGCGACAGTACTGCCGATCGGGGTGGAGGGATGACCGCAGTGGCCGAGCCGCTCACGGAGCTGTTCTCGCTGCGGGGGCGGACGGCCGTGGTCACCGGGGCGTCCTCCGGTCTCGGCGCCCGGTTCGCCGCCGTACTCGCGGCGGCGGGCGCGACGGTGTTCGCGGCGGCCCGGCGGCTGGAGAAGCTGAAGGAACTCGCCGACGCGGACCCCCGTATCCACCCCGTCGTCTGCGACGTCTCGCGCGAGGAGGAACGGGTACGGCTGATCACGACGGCGCTCGACGAGACCGGCCGGATCGACGTCCTCGTCAACAACGCCGGCGCGCCCGGAGCCGTACGCGCCGAGGACGAGAGCCCCGACGACTTCGCGGACGTACTGGCGGTGAACCTGGTCGCGCCGTTCCACCTGGCACGGCTGCTGGCCGAAGCGCCGACACCGACCACGACGCCAACAGTTGCGTCACTGTCCGGTCGTACGAGATCGGTCGTGAACGTCTCGTCCGTGCTCGGGCTGGTCTCGGGTGCCCCGCTGGGAGGCGCCGCCTACGCCGCCTCCAAGGCCGGGCTCGTCGGGCTCACCCGTGAACTGGCCGGTCAGTGGGGGCAGTTGGGGGTGCGGGTCAACGCGCTCGCCCCCGGCTGGTTCCACTCGGAGATGACCGAGGAACTGTTCGCCGACGAGCGCTCGCGGCGGTGGGTCGAGCGCGGCACCATGCTTGGGCGCGGTGGTGAACAGGGGGAGCTGGACGGGGCGTTGCTCTTCCTGGCGTCGGACGCGTCCTCGTACTGCACCGGACACGTCCTCACCGTGGACGGCGGGTGGACCGCGCGATGAGGGTCACGGTAGAGGTCGACGGAGACGGGCTGGCGCACATCGAGATGTGCCGGGGCGCGGGCAACGCGATCGATCTGGCGATGGCCCGAGCGCTGTTGGACGCGGCCCGGGAGTGCGAGAAGGCGCGGGCGCGGGCCGTACTGCTCACCGGACAGGGGCGTTCCTTCTGCGTCGGCGGCGACCTGAAGGAGTTCGCCGCGCTGTCCGGAGAGCGCCTGACCGGGCACCTCACCGATGTCACCGACGCACTCCACGGAGCGCTGCGGATCCTCGCCGGGCTGGACGCCCCACTGGTGGCCGCCGTCCAGGGGGCCGTCGCCGGAGCGGGGCTCGGGCTGGCGACCGCGGCGGACGTGACCCTCGCGGCGAGCGACGCCCGCTTCACGGCCGCGTACACCGCGATCGGATACACACCCGACGCCGGAACCAGCTGGTCGTTGCCCCGACTCGTCGGACCACGGCGGGCCATGGAACTGCTGCTGACCAACCGGCGGGTACCGGCCCCGGAGGCGCTGGCCATGGGGCTGGTGAGCCGGGTCGTCGCGCCGGAGCGGCTGTACGAGGAGGCCGTCGAGGCGGCGGGCGCGTTGGCGCGCGGGGCCACGGGGGCGTACGGCGTGACACGGCGGCTGGTGGGACGGGCGCTGTCGGCCGGCCTAGACGAACACCTTGACGCGGAGGCCCGGCAGCTGGCCGCCGCCGCGGTGTCGCCGGAGGGCCGGGAAGGCGTGGCGGCGTTCCTCGACGGCCGACCGCCCGACTTCGCCCGCAGTGACGGCACACCAGGGACCCGGTCGACCTTCGATTCGAAACCGACTTGAACTTGGGTCTACTCTCGGACGACCGGACGGTGATCGGAACCGTGCGTGGAGCAGAGGGAGAGACGATGGCAAGGGCACGGATCGTGGATCCGGAGGAGGGGCCCAGGTCGAAGCGCGGCGCGATCCTCGTGGCCGCCGTGGAGCGGTTCGGGGAGGACGGCTACGAGAACACCAAGTGGTCGGAGGTGGCCGACCGGGTCGGGATCGGGCAGACCGCCCTCTACCACTACTTCGAGTCCAAGGCCCACTGCCTGCTCACCATCATGCGCCTGGAACTCCAGCGCTCCCACGACATGTTCGTGGAGGCCACGGCCGACGAGACGGAACCCGTGGAGGAACTGCGCGCGGCGGTCCGGGCCGCCTTCGCGGTGACCGACCAGGAGATCCGCCAGATGCGCATCCTGCAGGCCAACATGTCCCTGCTCGCCAACCCGCGGAAGTCCAAGCGTGAGGAGACCGAGCGCGTCGCTGCCCGGCAGCTGGTCCAGATGGTCGAGCGGGACTGGACGAACCTGCTGATGCGCGGCATGTCGAAGGGCGCCTTCCCGGTCCGGGACGCGCACACCCTCGGCCTCGGCGTCCTCGGCATGATCGTGAGCGTCTGGCGCTGGTACCGCCCGACCGGGGCGATCCCGCTGCCGGAGATCAGCGAGATGATCGAGGGGTGTGTGGTGCGGATGGTCGCCGAATAGCACGTCGGCCCGCCCCTTGTCGGGGGCGGGGCGGCTGCCTTACAGTCAAACTGAACTGAACTCAGGTTGTTTGATGATGATTGTTCAATGGCGCTGAGGGAGAGCGATCAGCAATGGTGCTTCGCGAATACATGGCCAGAATGGACGGCCAGGACCCGGAAAAGGCCCTCGAACTCCTGGAACCGGACTTCCGGTTCCTCATCGCCCTCCCCGGCGCCCAACGGTCCGGTACGTCCCGTGCGGACTTCGCCGAGTACATCGCGGGACGCGCCGCTGTGGACCGTACGCACGAGATCAAGCGGTACTCGGTCGACGGCGACGTCGAGACGGTGTACGGCTTCGTCGTCGAGAAGGGCGTGACCACCGGCGCGTTCCTGTCCGCCGTACTGGTCTCGCCGGCCGGGCTGATGGCGCGCTACCAGTCGTTCTTCACGACCGACTTCGACCTGGTGGACCGGGCATGACCACACACACGGCCTCCTTCCTCAGCAACTGGTTCGCGATCCTGGACAGCGACGACGCCGACCGGATCCTCGACCTGATCAGCGACGACTTCTCCTTCTCCATCCTGTTCTCCACCGGCGGCGACGGCGCGACCGACTTCCACGGCGGCCGTCCCGAGATGGAGGGCTATCTCGCCCAGCGCGCGGTGGGTGTCCGCACCCACCACCGGCTCACCGCGAGCACGGTCGGCCAGGACGAACTGTTCCTCGGCGAGGTACGGCGGTCCGGCGTACCGGAGGCGACCTTCGTGGCCTCGGCCCGGCTCGACGGAGAGGGCAAGGTGCGGCGGCTGATGATCGGGCGTTCGCCCGCGGTCCTGTTCACGTGATCGACCAAGGAGGGCGGATGTACAACCTCGTACTGCTGGCGGCCCGGCCGCCCGAGTGGACGCATGAGCGGTTCATCGACTGGTGGCGCGGCGACCACGCCGAACTGACCCGTCGGCTGCCCGGCCTCAGGGCCTGGCGGCACACCGACATCGACGCGGCCTTCGAACCGCGTTCGGAGGGTTGGGACGGTCTCTCCGTCCTGAGCTTCGACACCGCCGACGACCTGCGCAAGGCGCTGCGGAGCCCCGAGTGGGCGGAGGCCGTCGCCCAGGTCGGCGACATGCGCGGACGCCGGATCGCCGTCATGGGCGGCGAGCTGGAGATGTACGCGGGCTGAGCGCGGCCGGGGCTGGGCCGCGTTCGTAAAGTCCCGTCCTTCGTCCGGTGCGGCGAGTGGGGTCCTCCCTCTGGGGGAGCGTGCCAGGCGTCGCGAGGCAGGCGGGGCTTTGCGGACACGGCCTGGGGCCCGGGCATTCTGGACAACCCCTTCGCGAAGAGGCGAGGAAGCGGATGCGACAGACAGTGCGGGAGTTCTACGACCGGTCCCAGCGGGCCGACTTCACAGCGGTCGTCGACGACCACGGCCGACACGGCGCCCGCGACCTTCTCCAGCGTGCGGCCGATCTGGCCGAGGCGATGAGCCCCGAATGGGCGCCGGGCGGCACGGTGCTCCTCCAGGCCGACAACTCCTGGCGGACCGTTGCCACGACCCTCGCCGTCGGACTGACCAACGGCGTCCTGGCGCTGGTCAACCGGCACACGACCCCTGCCGAGTTCGCGGCGGCCATGGAGGACATCCGGCCGGATGTCGTGATCGCCGAACCGTCCGCGATGACGGAATGGGGCGTCGACCGGGCCATGCCGGACGCGCGCACGGCCCAGGCCCTCGACGGCTGGACGGTACGAGCCGGCCACGGCCCACGGGACGTCTCCCGCTGGTCGGGCGGCACCCTCATCGGACTGACCTCCGGCTCCACCGGACGGCCCAAGGGTGTCGTGCAGTCCGAGGACGCCCTGCGGTACGCGTGTACGTGCACGATCGACGTCAACGGTCTGCGTGACGGGGACGCCGTGGCCGCCGTGGTCCCGCTCTCCTCGACTGCCGCCTACTGCTTCGGGGTCTCTCTGGCCCTCATGCTGGGCGGTCCTCTCGTCCTGACCGGCCGATGGGACCGAGAGGAGGCGCTCGCACGCATGGCGGCCCATGACGTCCGGTGGACCATGTGCGTACCGACCATGGCCCTGCAGATGGGCTCGGCCGCGGCCGGCTCGAAGGTCCTCGACGGGGTCCGCTCGATCACCGTCGGCGGCGGCCCCATGGACAGCGGCGCCCTCGCCCGGGCCGAACGCTCCCTGGGAACGAGGATCCTGCGCGTCTTCGGCATGTCCGAGTGCTTGGGCCACACCTCCCCGAGCCCCGACGACCCCGAGGAGATCCGCCTGGGCCGTGACGGACGCCCCTTCCCCGGCACCGAACTACGCGCGGTCGCCGCCGACGGCACAGTCCTGGGACCGGGTGCGACCGGCCGAGCCCAGGTCCGAGGCCCGTCCCTGTTCCTCGGCTACGCCCGGGACGGCAAGACCGAACCGCCGGCCCTGACCCCCGACGGCTTCTTCCCCACCGGCGACCTGCTGACGACCGGCGAGGACGGCACGGTCACTGTCATGGGCCGGGAGAAGGACGTCATCATCCGAGGCGGACGCAACCTCGACATCACCGAGATCGAACGCGCCGTCGCCACCCACCCGGCAGTGGCCCGCGCCTGCGTGACCCCCGTCCCGGACCCCCTCCTGGGCGAACGCGCCGCGGTCCTCGTCGTGCCCGAGGACGGCGCCGCGGCCCTAGGGCTCGACGAGATCCGCGAACACCTCGCCCGCACCGGCCTGTCGAAGGCCAAGTGGCCCGAATTCGCTTTCACCGTGGGCGAGTTGCCGCAGACGACAGTCGGCAAGCTGGACCGCTCGGGAGCCCGCGGTCTCGCCCGCGAACTGCACGCGAGGCTCCCCGCACACGACGAAGAGCACCGGCAAGGAGACGCATGACCACCCCCACGACCCCCACCCCCCGTTTCGACCGCGGACGATGGGCGGAAGGCGGGCCCGAGACCGTACGACCCGGTGTCCACCGCATCCCGCTCCCGCTGCCGGACGACGGACTGCGGGCCGTCAACGTCTACGCGCTGGAGGGCCTGACGGAGGGGCTGGTGCTGATCGACGGAGGATGGTCGATCCCCGAGTCCCGCAAGGCACTTGAGGACGCCCTCACCGGACTGGGCCACGACCTCGGCGAGATCAGTCACATCCTGGTCACCCACATCCACCGCGACCACTACACCCAGGCCGTCGAACTGCGCAGGCTGCTCGGCTCCCGGGTCTACCTGGGCGCGGGGGAGCGGCGCGGGCTGGAGCTGCTGGGGGAGCTGCGCTCGAACGAGCCGGTCGGTTCGCTCCGGACGTTGCGGAGGGCAGGGGCGGACGAACTCGCCGAGCGGGTGGCGGCGATGTACGACAAGGACTTCGACCTGAGTGTGTGGGAGGCGCCGGACCGCTGGTTGGACGAGGAGGAACTCCTCTTCGGCGACACGTCGCTGTCGGTCGTCCCGACGCCCGGTCACACCCGGGGCCATGTCGTCTACCTGGACCGGGCCCGGGGCCTGCTGTTCTCCGGGGACCACGTCCTGCCGCACATCACCCCGTCGATCGGATTCGAACTGGGCGGTACGGCCCTGCCGTTGGGCGACTACCTGGACTCACTACGCCGGATGACCACCCTGACAGACGCGCAACTCCTGCCCGCACACGGCCCGGTCGGCGCCAGCGTGCACGCACGCACGGAGGAACTCCTGGCCCACCACGACGAACGTCTCACCGAGACGTTGACTGTGCTGGGTGTGCGGACGCGCAACGCGTACGAGGTGGCGGGGGAGTTGGGCTGGACCCGTCGAAGGCTGCCCTTCGCGGACCTGAACGCCTTCAACCAGATGCTCGCGGTGAACGAGACGGCGGCGCACCTGGACGTGCTGGTGGCTCGCGCCCAGGCGAGTTGCACACGCACGGACGACGTCAACTGGTACACGGCGACGAGGGTCTGAGAACGAACACTTTTCTCGCCCCCGCCGCCCCTACCCGTTCCCATCCTTCTGGGGGCTGCCGCCCCCAGACCCCCGCTGTCGGCCCTGAAGGGGCCTTGTCCTCAAACGCCGGACGGGCTGGGTGGGGGTACGGGCCGCCGTTTGAGGACAACCACGCTCAGCCCACTCTTTCCGCCACCCGCCCACCCCCGCCGCTTCCGCGGCACAGGCGGTTCCTCTCCAGCGCCGGCCGGGGCATTCCAGCCCGTCCGGCGCTGGAGGACGGGGGGCCACCCTCCAGCCCGTCCGGCGTTTGAGGACGAGGCCGTTCAGGCCGATAGCGGGGGTCTGGGGGCGCAGCCCCCAGGGATGGGAACGGGTAGGGGCGGCGGGGGCGAAACAAACAACCACCTCAACGCGCCGTCCAACCCCCATCGACATACAACTCAGACCCAGTCACAAAGCTCGCGTCATCGGAAGCGAGAAACGCCACCGCCCCCGCCACCTCCTCAGGCGTCCCCAACCGCCCCAACGGCGTCCCCTCGACCATCGCCGTCAACCGAGGCGTATCACGCCACAGTTCACGCGACCGAGGCGTCTCGATGAACCCGGGATGCAGCGAATTCACCCGCACACCACGCGTCGCCCAGTGCAACGCGGCATTCTTCGTCATCAACCGCACAGCCCCCTTCGCCGCGTGATACGAGAACTGCGCACCAAATCCCCCCACCGTCCCGAAGATCGACGCGACATTGACGATCGAGCCGCCCCCAGAGCGCTCGATCGCCGCACCCCCGTACTTCATACCGAGCCAGACCCCGGTCTGGGTCACGCCGAGAACCCGCTCCCAGGACTCCATGGTCTCGGTCTCGACCGTATGCATGGTCGCGATGCCGGCGTTGTTGACCAGCACGGACAGCCCACCCAACGCGGCGGTCACCGCAGCGACGACCTCACGCCAAGCCGACTCGTCCGAGACGTCCAGGGCCAGCCCCAGCGCCCCACCCCCGACCTCCTCGGCGAGCTTCGCGCAGCGATCCCCGTCGAGGTCGGTCACCACGACCACCGCACCCTCGGCCGCGAGCCGCCGCACGACGGCATCACCGATACCTCCCGTGGCCCCGGTCACCAGCGCCGTCTTTCCAGCCAGCCTCGCCTGCATCGAATCCCCTGTCCCAGTTGTCCCAGCCATGGATCTCAGCGCGCCCTACCAGTCCTCAGTCCCGCACCCCGAGCCAGGCAAGCGCACCCCCATCGATCACATACGACGCCCCGGTGACGAACGCCGCATCCTCCGACGCCAGGAAGCACGCCAGCTTGGCAACCTCCTCAGGACGCCCGAGCCGTTCCACCAACTGCGGTGCGGTCAGCTCCCGTTCCATGGCGTCACGGTCCGTCGCGGCGGCGAAGTACTCCTGGGCGAGCGGTGTGTCGATGACGCCGGGGCAGAAGCAGTTGCAGCGCACCGGGGCCAGGTCGACGGCGGTCACCTTGGTCAGATGGATGACACCGGCCTTGGTGACGCCGTACGCGGGGGCGTTGGGAAAGCCGGTGAGGCCGGAGACGGAGGCGGCGTTCACGATGGCGGGCCCCCGCCGCGAGCGGCGCAGATGGGGTGCGGCGAACTTGGTGGTCAGCCACACCGCCTTGAGGTTCACCTCGTAGACGGCGTCCCAGACCTCCTCGGAGAGCGACTCGACCCCACGGTCCGGCTCAGCCGTGAACGCGGTCTCGATCACCCCCGCGTTGTTGACCAGCACGTCGAGCCCGTCGAAACACTCCGCCGTACGCGCCACCATCGCCTGGATGTCGTCCCGCACACGCAGATCGCAGACGATCGCCTCGGCCCGCGCCCCCTCCGCGCGGACGAGATCCGCCGTCTCGGCAGCGGTCTCCTTGTTCCGGTCGGCGACAGCCACGGCCGACGCGCCCTGCCGGGCCATCTGTACGGCGATCGCCCGCCCGATGCCCTGTCCCGCGCCGGTGACGAGCACGGTCCTGCCATTGAGGGAACCCAGCATGAGTCTGCTCCCGATCCCGAGTACGCGACGCACATCCCGAAACAAGCCGTACATCCTGAACTGAACTAGCTTCATTTTCTTCGAGTCTAGATTTGCGCGACAGCGGGGGGCAAGGCTCACGTCAGAGTGAAGTTCGGCCGAGAAGCGCCGGGCGGGGTCCCCCGAAGGCCACTCTGCCCCTTACGTTCTTCTCCTCACCGATCTCACCTGCCCGGCCCGTCCGACCTGCCCAACCTGTCCGACATGCCAACTCCGCACACTGGGAGCCCCCTTGGACGCCGAAGACTCCTTCAGCACCACGGACGACGACACCCGGTTCGGCCCGCTCTCCCGCCGCAGATTCCTCCAGGCGACCGCCAAGGCAACGGTGACGGCCACCGTCACGACCACCGCACTCGCCGCCGCCACACCCCTCGCGGTCGCCGCGCCCCACACGGCGACCGACCTCACCTTCACCGCCGCCACGGGCGGCTCCGCGACCCTCGCCCCCGTCGGGGACCGGCTGGTCGCCGAGATCCAGAACGTGCTCTGGTCCGTGCCGCGCGGCGGAGGCACCGCCGTCCCGCTGACTCCGCCCGGCCTCGAACCCACGCGCCCCCAGTTCTCGCCCGACGGCAGCCGGCTCGTCGTATGCGCCTACCGAGGCGGAGCCTTCCACCTCTGGACGCTGCGCCCCGACGGCACCGGCCTGCGGCAGCTCACCGACGGCCCATGGGACGACCGGGGCCCGGCCTGGTCACCGGACGGCACCCGGATCGCGTTCGCCTCCGAGCGCGGGGGAGACACGGTGACCGGCGCCCCGTACCGCGTCTGGGTCGTGGAAGTACGCACGAGCACGCTGATCCGGCTCACCGGGCGCCCGGGTCAGCAGGGTCCCGGGCAGGACACGGCCTGGGAGGACTTCGACCCGACCTGGTCGCCCGACGGCGAGCGGGTGCTGTTCGTGCGCGCGACCGTCCCCGCACCGGGCACGCTCCGTGCGACCACCGTCGCGTCCGTGGCCGCCGACGGCTCGGGCCCGGTCGTCACGGAGCACACCGACGGCTCCGGTGCCCAGCTCATGACCCCCGCCGTCTCACCCACCGGACGCCTCGCCTATCTGCGCACCACGGCCGCACCCACGGCTTCCTGCACCCTCGTCGTGGACGGCACACCGGTCACCGTCGACGGCGACCTCCTCCCGGCACCGCCCCGCTGGACGGACGGCGAACGCCTGCTGTTGAACATCGACGGCCACTTCAACCTCCTCGACCCGGATGCACCGGCACCCGCCGACCGCGAGGAGATCCCGTTCACGGCCACGCTCCCCGTGCAGCGCCCCAAGTACCGCGTCAAGTCATACGACTTCGAGGGCGCCGGCACCCGTCCCGTCCGAGCGCTCCACCTCCCCGCCCTCTCACCCGACGGCCGGTCCGTCGCGTTCGCCGCGCTCAACGCGCTGTGGACCGTCGGCACGACTGGCGGTCGGCCACCCCGCAAGGTCCTCCAAGTCCCCACCACCCGCTATGTGTTGGCACCGACCTGGACACCAGACGGTACGGCGCTGGTGTACGCCGACGACCGCGACGGCCTGTTCACCGTGCGGCGCCGCGACCTCGACTCAGGCGCGGAGACCGTGCTCGCCGAGGGCGGCCGGGTCTTCCCCGCCCTCGCGCCCGACGGGACCCGGCTGGCCTGCCTGGACATGTCGGGCAACCTCGTGGTGCGCGACCTGCCCGACGGTGCCGAACGGGTCCTCGCCGCACCGCTCGGCGCGGGCGGTCTGCCCGGTCGCCCCAGCTGGTCTCCCGACGGCCGGTACGTCGCCTTCTGCGACCGCAACCGTGTCAACCAGCGCTTCCGTGAGGGCTTCAACCTCATCCGGGTCGTCGACACGACCACAGGTACAGCCGTCCTGCACGCCCTCGCCCCGCACACCTCGCTCGCCGACCGCTACGACTCCGGGCCCGTCTGGTCCCCGGACGGCCGCTGGATGGCCGTCGTCGCCGAGTCCGCGCTCTGGCTGCTGCCGGTCCGCGCCGACGGGACCCCCGACGGCGAGCCGCGCAGGCTCACCGACGAACCCGCCGACCACCCGTCCTGGTCCGCCGACGCCCGCACCCTCCTCCACCTCTCCGCCGGCACCCTGCGCCTGACCGACATCGCCGACGGCGGCACCCGTACCGTCCGAGTCCGGCTGGACTACCGCAGACCCCGCCCGGCCGACACGGTCGTCCACGCGGGCCGCTTCTGGGACGGCACCGGACCGGACGTCCGCGAGGACATCGATGTCGTGGTCCGCGACGGCCGTATCGCCGAGGTCGCCCCGCACCGGGCCGGCCGCGCGGCCGTACGCCGGATCGACGTGAGCGACCGCACGGTGATCCCGGGCCTGTGGGACGCGCACACCCACCCCTGGCAGTCCACCTACGGCGGCCGGCAGACCGCACTCCAGGTCGCGTACGGCATCACGACCGCCGTCTCGCTCGGCGGCTTCGCCTACGAACAGGCCCGCATCCGGGAGGCGGTCGCCGCCGGTGCCCTCGCCGGACCCCGGCTCCTGTCCACGGGCGAACTGCTCGACGGCGGACGCGTCGCCTACAGCATGGCGCGCGCCCACCGCACTCCCGAGGGCCTGCGCCGCTCGCTGACCCGGGCGCGGGCGCTCGACTGGGACTTCGTGAAGACGTACGTACGAGCCCCCGGTTGGGTGATGAAGGAGGCCGCCGACTTCGCCCACGACCGGCTCGGGGTGCGCAGCGGCAGCCATCTGTGCAGCCCGGGCGTACAGCTGGGCCAGGATCTGACGACCCATCTGCAGGCCACCCAGCGACTGGAGTTCGGGCACGCGACCACGGCAACGGGCCGCGCGTACCAGGACTTGGCGGAGATCTACACCCGTACCGACTTCCACCTGATCGCCACCCCGTTCACGGCGGCTCCCCTGCTCGGTGCCGACCCCACCCTCGCCGACGACCCGCGAGTCACGACGCTCATGCCCCCGTGGGACACCGCACTTGTCCGGCAACAGGCAGCGCTTCCGCCCACCGATGCCCAACTGGCGACTCTGGGAAGGGAGTTGGAAATCTACCGGCGGATCCTCGCGGCGGGCGGTCTGGTCGCGCTCGGCACTGACCAGCCGCTCGTCCCGGTGGGCCTGCACCTGCACCTGGCCCTGCGCGCACTGCACCGAGCCGGCCTCTCACCGGCGGAGGCACTGCGCACCGCCACCCTGCTGCCCGCGCGGGTCTTCGGCGCCGACGCCGACCTGGGCACGCTGGAGGAGGGCAAGTTCGCCGACCTCACGATCGTGGACGGCGACCCCTTCACCGACTTCGCCACCCTGGTCCGCACCGTGGCCGTCCTGCGAGGCGGCGTCCCCTTCGAGCAGGCCGACCTCGTCGACGCCTTCGGCTCCACTCGGCGCCACGACCCACAGGGATCGTCGTCCTCCTCCGAGCACTGGCTGGAGGTCAGCCACCAGATGCGACGGGAGGGCTGCTGCGACCCCGGCAGCGGGGGCTGACCGCCGGGGCGGGATCTCTCCGGGATGCTCGGGATGCTCGGGATGCTCCGAGATGTGGCGTGGACCTCATGTCGCGTATCGTCATTTGTTGGCCGATAACGAACATCATGCACCGGATCGGCCGAATCCGAGGAGGATCGGGACGTATGACGGACACCATCCGGACGGATCCCACCCGCATCGACGTCCATCAGCATCTGATCCCGCCGGAGCGTGCCCGTGCCATGGCCGGGCGCGCCGCCGGGCTCGGCTGGCCCGCGCCCGTGTGGGACGAGGCGAGCGCGCTCGCGATGATGGACCGCCGGTCCATCGCCACCGGCGTGCTGTCGTACGCCGCACCGCTCGCCGCCCCCGACGACCCGGACGGCGCCCGGACCGGGGCCCGGAGCGTCAACGAGTACACCGCCGAACTGGTCAAGAACCGGCCCGACCGCTTCGGCCTGTTCGCCGTACTGCCCCTCCCGGACATCGACGGCGCGCTCGCCGAGGCCGCCCACGCGCTGGACGAGCTGAACGCCGACGGCGTGATGGTCCTGTCCAACGTCCAGGGCCGCTATCTCGGCGACCCGGAGTTCGAGCCCCTGTGGGCCGAGCTGGACCGCCGGTCCGCCGTCGTCCTCGTCCACCCCACCGCCCCGCCGGGCCCTCCGGACCCCGCGCTGCCGCCCGCCCCACTGGTCGATTTTCCCTACGACACCACCCGCACCGCGCTGCATCTGGTGATGCGCGGGGTACCCCGGCGTCATCCCCGGATCAGGATGATCCTGCCGCACGCGGGCGGCTTCCTGCCGTACGCCGCCCACCGGCTGGCGCTCGCCGGACACCTCGACCCCGACACCACCCCCGAGGACTTCCTCACCGACCTGCGCCGCTTCTACTTCGACACCGCCCTCGCGGGCAGCCCCGCGACCCTGCCCTCGCTGCTGGCCTTCGCCGACCCCGAACGCGTCCTGTTCGGCAGCGACTTCCCCATGCTCCCCGAGGAGTGGGGCACCGGCTTCGACAACGGCCTTGACGGGTACTCCGGTTGGGGCCCCGGCCAGCTGCACGCGATCAATCGTGGCAACGCCGAGGCGCTCATTCCGCGACTCGCGGCGGGTTAGTCTCGGGGCATGCGGATCTCCGTCTCCTCCGACATGGACGAACCCGTGGCTCGCGCCCTCCTCGGGCAGTTGCGCGACCGCGGACACGACGTGGTGACGTACGGGGCGCTGAGCCCTGGTGACGATCCGCAGTGGGCCGCCTGCTCGGAGGCGGCGGCCCGCGAGGTCGCCGCCGGGAACGCCGACCAGGCCGTCGTGTGCTGCTGGACCGGCACGGGCGCGTCGATCGCCGCGAACAAGGTGCCCGGTGTACGAGCCGCCCTGTGCACGGACGCCTACACGGCGGACGGCGCCCGCCGCTGGAACGACGCCAACGTGCTCGCGCTCAGCCTGCGCCTGACCTCGGAACCGCTGCTGAAGGAGATCCTGGACGCCTGGTTCGCCGCCGAGGCGAGCGCGGACGCCGAGGACCGGGAGAACGTGGCGCGCGTCGAGCGGCTGGACAACACGAGAACCGCCCCCTGAGCCAAGGCAGTCGAAGGAGGACCGCGATCCCTCGGACCGCATTCCCTCGGACCGGAATCCCTCGGACCGCGCTCCTCAGACGGTGATCACCCTGAGTCCGGCCTCCTCGAACCGCCCCACCGTCTCCTCGTCGGCCGCCGTGTCCGTGACGAGCGTGTCCACGGCCTCGATCCCGCAGATCCTGGCGAACGCCCGCCGCCCCAGCTTGCTGGAGTCGGCGGCGACCACCACACGCCCGGCGCACTCGCACAGCAGCCGGTTGATCGCGGCCTCCGCCTCGTCGTTCGCCGCCGCCCCGTGGACGACGTCGAGGGCGACCACGCCCAGTACAGCCATGTCGATGGTGATCTGGCTCAGCACACCGTCGGCGAGCGGCCCCACGAGTTCGTACGACTGAGGGCGCGCGACCCCGCCCGTCAGCACGATCTTGAACTGGGGTCGTACGGCTAGCTCGTTGGCGATGTTCAGCGCGTTGGTGACGATCGTCAGCGCGGGCGAGCCGACGGTCGGATCACCGCGTACGGCCAACGCGCGCGCCACTTCCGTCGTGGTCGTCCCGCCGTTCAGGCCCACCGCCTCGCCGGGGGCGACCAGACCCGCGACCGCCCGCGCGATGCGCTGCTTCTCGGAGGCGCTGCGGGCGGTCTTGTAGCGCAGCGGCAGTTCGTACGACACCCCGTGCACGACCGCGCCGCCCCTGGAGCGTACGAGCATCTGCTGCTCGGCGAGCTGGTCGAAGTCACGGCGGATCGTCGCGGCCGACACCCCCAGCTCGGCCGCCGCCTCCTCGACCTCCAGTCGGCCCCGCTCGACCAGCAGCTCCAGCAGGGACTTCCAGCGGGCGTCCCGGGACATCCGGACTCTCCGTTCCTCGATCTTCCGCGACCCTAGCGCACCGAATGTTCACAGCCCTTGGCGCTCGAATGCTTGATTCTGCTCGAAACATGGCTATATCTTGCAAGAACGAGCATGAACCCGCTCTCTGGGGGAGAGGTACCGCATGACCCATGTCGAGGACGAACTGAACAGCCAGCCCGAGTGCTGGACCCGCGTCGCCGCGGAGGCGGCCGAGCATGCCCACGCGCTGCCGACGGCAGGGGAGCGGGTCGCGATCGTGGGCTGCGGCACCTCGTACTTCATGGCGCAGGCCGTCGCGGCCCTGCGGGAAGGTGCCGGCCAGGGCGAGACGGACGCCTTCGCCGCCTCAGAGTTCCCCTACGGCCGCCTGTACGACCGGGTCGTCGCCCTCACCCGGTCCGGCACCACCACCGAGGTGCTCGAACTGCTCGGACGACTGAGGGACGGCACACCCACGGGTACGCGGACGCGGACGACCGCGATAACCGCCGATCCCCGAACTCCCGTGATGGAAGCGGCCGATGACCTCGTCGTGCTCGACTACGCGGACGAACGCTCCGTCGTACAGACGAGATTCGCCACCACCGCCTTCACGCTGCTCCGGGCCCACCTCGGACTCCACGACGAGACCGTGCTCGACGACTGCCGTACCGCGCTCTCGACTCCGTTGCCCGAAGGGCTCGTCGAGTGCACGCAGTTCACCTTCCTCGGCCGGGGCTGGACGGTGGGGCTCGCCAACGAGGCCGGGCTGAAGATGCGCGAGGCGTCGCTGTCCTGGACCGAGGCCTATCCGGCGATGGAGTACCGGCACGGCCCCATCAGCGTCACCACCCGCTCCACGGCCACCTGGATGTTCGGCGAGGCACCGGAGGGGCTGGCCCAACAGGTCCGGGACACCGGTGCCTTGTGGGTGGCTGGCGTCCTCGACCCGCTCGCCGAACTCGTGCGCGCACAGCGCCTCGCGGTCGCGGTGGCGGCGGCACGAGGCCTCGACCCCGACCGCCCGCGCCACCTCACCCGCTCGGTGATCCTCGCACCAGCACTCTGATGCCTCGTCGGCGGAAGCCGGAAGGAAAGAAGGAGGAGACATGCCCCTGGTGACCACCGGTGAACTCGTCACCCGGGCCGCCGCCACGCGTTCGGCGGTCGCCGCGTTCAACGTCATCACCCTGGAGCATGTCGAGGCCGTCATCGTCGGTGCGGAGCAGGCGGGTTCACCCGTCGTCCTCCAAGTCAGCGAGAACGCCGTCAAGTTCCGCCAGGGACAGGTCCTTCCGCTGGCCCGCGCCGCCGCCTCGGCCGCCGAACACGCCGCCGTACCCGTCGCGTTGCACCTCGACCACGTCCAGAGCGACGACCTGTTGCGTCAGGCGCCCGGTGCCGGATTCAGCTCCGTGATGTACGACGCGGCCCGCCTGTCGTACGCCGAGAACCTCGCCGCGACCAGGGCCGCCGCCGACTGGGCGCATGCCCAAGGGCTCTGGATCGAGGCCGAGTTGGGACAGGTGGGCGGCAAGGACGGACGGCCCCCGCTGGACGCCCACGCACCCGGCGCCCGTACCGACCCCGCCGAGGCCCGTGCCTTCGTCGCCGACTCAGGGGTGGACGCCCTCGCCGTGGCCGTCGGCAGCACGCACGCCATGACCACGCGTACGGCGGCCCTCGACCACGACCTCCTGAAGCGGCTCGCCGCCACCCTGGACGTCCCCCTCGTCCTGCACGGCTCGTCCGGCGTTCCGGACGACGAACTCGTGGCCGCTGTCGCGGCCGGCATCACCAAGGTCAACGTCGGTACGGCCCTCAACATCGCCATGACCGACGCCATCAGGGAGTTCCTCGCCACCCACCCCGAGGCCGTCGACCCGCGCAAGTATCTGAGCGTGGGCCGGGAAGCGATGACACGGGCGGTGGCCCGGATCATCGGCGTGCTGGGCTGACAGTTACAACAGCTGGTATTTTTTCACCATGCACGAAACGGAGCTGTACCTCGGGGAGCCGCCGCACGTGGCGAACGCGGGCGTCGGCGTGCACGGCGTCGCGAGCCGCACCGACGTCTTCCGGCTGCCGGAGCTGTGGCAGCTGCACCTCTACCAGTACGAGGCCGAGCTGATCGTCGGCGGCACACCGCACATCGTCCGCCCCGGCCGCGTCAGCCTCGTACCGCCCGGCACCACGGTCCGCTTCCGCTACCAGGGCCGCTCCGAACACCTCTACGCACATCTGCGCATCCCCGCCACCGGACCCTCGCGCACCGTCCCCGTCGTCCAGGACGTGGGCCCCGAACTCCCCACCCTCACCGGCCTGTTGCTCGCGGCCATCGCCGCCGTGCCACGCGCCCCCGAGCACACGAGAGCCGAGATCTGGACCGCGCTGTGGCGCATCGCCCACCTCACCCCGGACACCGAACGCCCCGGCCCCGGCCCGCATCCGGCGGTCAGCGCGGCCATCGCGTACATCGAGGGCCAGCTGGCCGCCCCGCTCACCGTGCCGGCCGTAGCCCAGGCGGCGGGCGTCTCGCACAACCACCTGACCAGGCTGTTCAAGGCCGCGACCGGCGACACGGTGGTCGGCTGGATCCGCCGTCGGAGACTCGACCGCGCCCGCCACCTGCTGCGCGCTTCGACCCTGTCGATCCCGGCGGTGGCCGCTTCCGTGGGCATCCCCGACCTCCAGGCCTTCAACAAGGCATGCCGCCGCGAACTGGGCGCGTCACCACGAGCGCTACGGGGAGAGACGACCACCACCGGCACCTGAGGTGGTAGAAATTCATCCCCAGATGGCCTACCTCGTCACTGCTTGACGGCCTTCAGCACCACGAACTTGGCATCGCTCGCGACGAGTCGGCTGTTGCCGAACAGCTTCCGCAGCTTGAGGTGATAGCCGAGATGCCGGTTGCCGATCACCCACAGCTCACCGCCCGGCCGCAGCGCCCGCCGCGCGCCGGTGAACATTCGCCAGGCCGTGGCGTCCGACGTCGCCTGGTGGGTGTGGAACGGCGGGTTGTTGAGCACGAGGTCGACGCTTCCGTCCGCGATCCCGGCCAGCCCGTCCCCGACCCGGAACTCGGCACGCCCGTCCGGCAGTTCGTTGGCCCGGTATGTCTCCTCCGCCGAGGCCACCGCCTGGAACGACTCGTCGACGAACACCAGCTCGGCCTCCGGCGCGGCCAGCGCCACGGCCGTACCGACCACACCGTTCCCGCAGCCCAGGTCCACCACCCGGGGGGCACCTGACGGCTCCGGCAGATGCTGGAGGAAGAACCGGGTGCCGATGTCGAGACGCTCGGCGCAGAAGACGCCCGCGTGGTTGACGACGGTGTGTCCGGAGGCGGGGCCGATACCGTCGGGCAGCGAGTAGCGGAGGGGCCAGGGATTGACGCCCTTGCCCACCGACGGGCCGATGCCGGCGTGGATGAGCCGGGCCTTCTTCTCCGCGAGGGAGGTCCGGGTCGGGCCGACGATCCGCTCGAACAGCTTCAGCGTCGAGGTGTGGATCTCCTTCACCATGCCGGTGCCGACGACGACCGTGTCCTTGTGCAGCGCGGGCGCCAGCCGCAGCAGCTGGTCCTCAAGGAGCGCCAGACTCTTCGGCACCCGCACGAGCAGCACGTCGACGCGCTCGGGCGGCGGATCCTGGGTGGTGAGCAGTCGTACGGAGTCCTCGTCCACGTCGGCCCGCCGCAGGTTCGCCCGGGTCGCCTCCTGGGCGAGGAACGAGTCGGTGATCTGCGTCGGCCGGTGCGCGGCGAGCGCCGTGGTGAGCGCGCCCCAGCGGTCGCCGACGACCACGACCGTGCCGGACAGATCGGTGCCGTCCTCCGCGAGATGCCCGAGAAGGTACTCGTCGGCGGCGTCCCACGCACGGAGCCGCTCACGCGGATCGGCGGGGAAACGGGTCAGCGTCAGTTCGGCCCAGGGAGTCGTCATACGGTCGGTCATCGTGGCCCCACCCTACAGAGCCGCAGCTCACACCCCGTCGGCCCCGTCGGGCAGGATGGGATCCATGGACGCCGAGCTGTTCCCCAGAGCCCGTACGGAGATCGCGCCGGGCGCGGTGCACGTGCCGGACTGGCTGGACGCGGCACGTCAGCGCGAGCTGCTGGACGCCTGCCGCGACTGGGCACGCCCACCGGCAGGCCTGCGCACGGTCCGCACGCCCGGCGGCGGCACCATGACCGCCCGGCAGGTCTGCCTCGGCTGGCACTGGTACCCGTACGCCTACGCCCGCACCGCCGTCGACGGCGACGGCGCGCCGGTGAAACCGTTCCCCGACTGGCTGGGCGAGCTGGGGAAGGAGGCGGCCAGGGCAGCGACGTACGACGGCGGCCCCGACTACGACATCGCGCTGATCAATTTCTACGACGCCGACGCCCGCATGGGTATGCACCGCGACAGCGACGAGCGTTCGGACGCGCCCGTGGTGTCCCTGAGCCTCGGCGACACCTGCGTCTTCCGCTTCGGCAACACCGTGACACGGACCCGCCCGTACACGGACGTCGAACTGCGCAGCGGCGACCTGTTCGTGTTCGGCGGCGCCTCCCGCCTCGCCTACCACGGGGTACCACGGGTGTACGAGGGCACGGCACCGCCCGAGTTGGGACTGACCGGCCGACTGAACGTGACGCTGAGGGTCAGTGGTTTGTAAGCGGTCCGAACAGCGGCCCCTGGAAGGGGCCCCGCAGGGGCAGCCTTCCAGGGGCGCGGGGCTGTGTTGAATTTGCGGCTACCGCCGCGTGGGCGCGACCAGCCCCCACCGGGCCCGCAGCCAACGAACCGCCCAACCAGCGGAGCGCATCGTACGGATCATGGGAGACTCGCCCTCATGAGCGGCAAGGTCGAGGGGACCACTTCAAAGACGCGGTTGGACCGGGGGCGCGGCGCCCTCGGGCCCGCCTTGGAGCTGGTGCACACCGGCCGGGCGCCCACCCGGGCCGTGCTCACCGCCGAGCTGGGAGTCACCCGGGCGACGGCCGGTGCGGTGGCCGCCGAGCTGGAGGCGCTCGGGCTGATCAGCGTCGACGCCCGGCCCGGCGCGGCGGCCGGTTCGCAGGGGCGCCCCTCGCACCGGCTCGACGTCGCCGAGGACGGGCCGGTCGTCCTGGCCGCACAGGTGCACGCCGATGGCTTCCGGGCCGCGCTGGTGGGACTCGGCGGGCGGATCGTCGCCACCGCACCCGGCTGCGAGACCGTCGACGCCGACCCGGCGAAGGTGCTCGGCTCGGTCGTCGACGCCGGCGCCGAACTGCTGCACGACACCGGACGGCGCTGCGTCGGCGCCGGTCTCGCCGTGCCGTCGGCCGTCGCCGAACCCGAGGGCCTGGCCCTGAACCCGCTGCACCTCGCCTGGCCGGCCGGTGCGCCGGTACGGGAGATCTTCGCCGAGCGGGTACGGGCGGCGGGCATCGCCGGACCGGCCTTCGCGGGCAACGACGTCAACCTGGCCGCGCTCGCCGAACACCGGCACGGCGCCGGACGCGGTGCCCGCGACCTGCTGTGCGTGGCGACCGGGCACCGGGGGGTCGGCGGGGCGCTGGTCCTCGACGGCCGTCTGCACACGGGGAGTTCGGGCCTCGCGCTCGAAGTCGGCCACCTCACCGTCAACCCCGAGGGCCGCCCCTGCCACTGCGGCAGCCGGGGCTGCCTGGACGTCGAGGCCGACCCGCTGGCCTTCCTCACGGCGGCGGGCCGCGACCCCGGCCCCGAGGTGTCCCTCCTCCAGCAGGCCAACGACCTGATCCGCGACCAGTACACGGACCCGGCGGTCCGCACGGCCACCGAGACCCTGATCGATCGCCTGGGCCAGGGCCTGGCAGGCCTGGTGAACATCCTCAACCCGGACCGCATCATCCTCGGCGGCCTCCACCGCACCCTCCTGGACGCCGACCCCAACCGCCTGCGCGCGGTGGTAGCCGACCGCAGCCTCTGGGGCCGCAGCGGCGGCGTCCCCATCCTCGCCTGCACCCTGGACCACAACAGCCTCGTGGGAGCAGCGGAGTTGGCGTGGCAACCGGTACTGGACGACCCCTTGGCGGCACTGGCGTAAGGATCCGTCCAGCTTCGAATTCGCGGGAGGAGACGCGCCCCTTCAGGGCGCGGGTGCGCAGCGTCATCCTCGCCGAACAGCGCCTCGGGGCCCGCCCGATGAGCGGCATCGGCGCCTCCCCGATGTGGGCGGCGGGGAAGCGGGTGCGGGCCCGGCGGGCGGAGCGCGAACTGCCCGTCGAGCCGTTCACCGCAGGCGTGTTCGTGGCCACGATGACCGCCCAGATCGACGAGTTCGCCGAGCGCGGCCACCCCTGGTCGGAGATCGTCAACGAGTCCGTCATCGAGGCCGTCGACTCGCTGCTGCCGTACATGCACGCCCGTGACGTGGCGTACATGGTGGACAACTGCTCGCGCACGGCCCGCCTGGGCGCCCGCCGCTGGGGCCCGCGCTTCCAGTCCGCGTACGAGCAGATCGCGTACCCGGCGGCCGAACTCCCCGCCTCCGAAGCCCTGTTGACGGCCTTCCACACCCACCCGGCGCACGAGGCCCTGGCAGCGGCGGCGAAGCTCCGGCCGTCGGTCGACGTGTCCGTCGCCTGACACCAGGCCCGACACCCCGGGAAGCAGCCGCAAGAGGCCCGCGTACTCCCTGGGAGGTACGCGCACTCCCGCCGGCCGTACGACGACCCGGACCCCCTCCCGGCGCGAACGTGGAGTCATCGCACACAACCCCTACCCGGGAGATGACTCGACATGAACACCCTCGCGAACTGGGACGGCGGCCCCGGCCCCTGGATCCTCTTCTTCCCGCTGATCTGGGCGGCCGTCGTGATCGGCGTGGTCACCGTCCTGCGCCGCACGGTCTGGCGCGGACGTCGCGGCGGCCCGTGGCGCGCGATGGACGGGCGCTACGGCGCCCAGGACCGCCTCTCCGGCGACGCGCCCCTCGCCGTCCTCGGCCGGCGTTTCGCCTCCGGCGAGATCGACGAGGACGAGTACTGGCGGCGGCTCTCCGTCCTGGACGAGCAGTTCGGTGCCACGGGCGGCCGTGCGGGCAAGGGCGGTGCGGTATGACCACCGCCACCACCACGACCCGTACGGCGGCCCAGGTCGTCGACGCGGTGAAGGTGTACGGCGGTGGCGACACCGCCGTACGGGCCCTCGACGGCGTGAGCGTCGGCTTTCCGGCCGGGCGCTTCACCGCGATCATGGGGCCCTCCGGCTCCGGCAAGTCCACCCTGATGCACTGCGCGGCGGGCCTGGACACCCTCACCTCCGGCGCCGCGTTCATCGGCGACACCGAACTGGGCTCGCTCGACGACCGGCGCCTCACCCTCCTGCGCCGCGACCGGATCGGCTTCGTCTTCCAGGCGTTCAACCTGGTGCCGACGCTGACCGTCGCCGAGAACATCCGGCTCCCGATCGACCTCGCGGGCGGGGACGGCGACCGGGAGTGGATCGACGCGCTCGTCGACGTCGTCGGCCTGCGCGACCGGCTCCACCACCGCCCCGCCGAACTCTCCGGCGGTCAGCAGCAACGCGTCGCCGTGGCAAGGGCGTTCGCCGGCCGGCCCGACGTCGTCTTCGCCGACGAACCGACCGGCAACCTCGACTCGCGCTCCGGCGAGGAGGTCCTCGGCCTGCTCGGCCGTGCGGTACGCGACATGGATCGCACGGTCGTCATGGTCACCCACGACCCGGTCGCCGCCGCCCACGCGGACCAGGTGCTCTTCTTGGCCGACGGCCGACTGGTCGATCGGATGGAATCCCCGACCGCCGACAAGGTCCTGGACCGCTTGAAAGCCTTCGAGGTGCCGTCATGAGCGACCCCTTGCACCCTCTCCGTCCCACCGTCCGCATCAGCATGTCCTCTCTCCGCGCGCACAAGCGCCGCTTCGCCGGTACGTTCCTGGCGGTGTTCCTCGGTGTCGCCTTCCTGGCCGGGACCCTGGTCATGGGTGACACCCTGCGTGCCAGCTTCGACACCATGTTCGGCGAGGCGACCAGCGGCACGGACGCCGTCGTCCGCAGCGCCGACGCCATCACCACCCCCGGCGAGAGCGAGGGCGTACGCCAGCCGGTCCCCACCGACCTGGTCGAAACCGTCGAGCAGGTCCCGGGCGTCGCGGCCGCCGCCCCCAACATCCAGGGCGCGGGCCAGCTCATCTCCGCCGACGGCGACCCCATCGGCGGCCAGGGCCCGCCCACCCTCGCCGGCAACTGGATCACCGACCCGAAGCTGAACCCGTACCAACTCGCCGAAGGACGCGCCCCGTCGAAGTCAGGCGAGGTCGTCGTCAACCGGGGTACGGCGAAGAAGGGCGACCTGAAGATCGGCGACACGACGATCCTGCGTACGCCCGACCCGGTCAAGGTGACGATCGTCGGCCTCGCGACCTTCGCGGGCGAGGACGGCATGGCACAGGTGACGTTCACCGGGATGACGCAGGCCGACGCCGAGAAATACCTCACGGCGAGGCCCGGAGAGGCGACGAGCATCCAGGTGCGGGCCGGTCCCGGCGTGGGGCAGCAGGAGCTGGTGGACCGGCTGACGTCCGTACTGCCCAAGGGAGTTGAGGCCATCACCGGTCAGGAGTCGGCCGAGGAGAACACCGAGATGATCTCCAGCCAGTTCCTGACCATCTTCACCCTGTTCCTGCTTGTCTTCTCGGGCGTGGCGATCCTGGTCGCGACCTTCTCCATCCACAACACCTTCGCGATCGTCGTCGCCCAACGCACCCGCGAGAACGCCCTGTTGAGGGCGCTGGGGGCGTCCCGGCGCCAGGTCACCGCGGCCACGCTCGTCGAGGCGACCGCCGTCGCCGTGACGGCGTCGATCGCGGGTCTCGCCGGTGGCATCGCCATCGCCGCGGGCCTCCAGGCGCTGTTCCCGGCCATCGGATTCCCCTTCCCCGAGGGCGACTTGGTGATCGGCTGGCTGTCCTTGCTGCTGCCGCTCGCAGTCGGCATCGTGGTCTGCCTGGGCTCCGCCCTGCTGCCCGCCGTACGCGCCGGCCGCACCGCACCCCTGGCCGCACTCCGCGAGACGGCCGTCGACCAGTCGGGCGCCTCGTCCGTCCGGGCGGTCACCGGCGCGGGCCTCGGCGCCCTCGCGATCGCCATGACGCTGACCGGCGTCCTGGTCTCACCGTCCTTGTGGCTGGCGGGACTTGGCGCCGTACTGGCCCTTGTCGCCTTCGTGGTCCTGGGTCCCGTCGCGTCGACCACCGTCGTACGAATCCTCGGCGGCCCCCTCGACAGGCTGCGCGGAGTCACCGGCGCCCTCGCCCGCCGCAACGCCCTGCGCAGCCCCAGGCGGACCGCCGCCACCGCGAGCGCCCTGATGATCGGCGTGGCCGTCGTCTCGCTGTTCACGGTGTTCGGTGCCTCGCTGAAGGCGACCATGGACCAGACCGTGTCGCGGTCCTTCGCGGGCGATGTCGCCGTGAGCACCCCGTCGTTCGGCGCGGGCGGCAGCGGACTCAGCCCCGCCCTCGCACCCGCGATCGCCGAGCAGCCCGTGGTGGCGGACGCCGTCGGACTCGGCCGAGGAGTCGCCGAAGTCGACGGCAAGGGGCGGGCGTTGACCGTCACCGACCCCGTCACCCTCGGCAAGGTCTTCGACCTCGGCCAGATCCACGGCTCGCTCGACAACCTGGGCACCGACGGCATCGCCATCACGGAGTCGGAAGCCGACCGGCAGCACTTGAAGACCGGCGACACGACCCAACTGACCTTCACCGACGGCGAGAAGGAGACCTTCACGGTCCGCGCGGTCTACGGCCGGTCCGAACTCGCCGGCGAGTACGTCGTCACCCGCGCCGCCTGGGCCCCGCACCGCACCCAGGACTCCGACACTCTCGTCGCGGTCTCCTTCAAGGACGGTGTGAGCACGGACGCGGGCAAGGCAGCGGTGGAACAGGTCGCCGCACGATACGGCGACCCCGAAGTCCAGACCCGCGACGAATACGCCCAGTCGTCGGCCGGAGGCATCGACATGATGCTCACCCTCGTCTACGCGCTGCTCGCCCTGGCCGTCCTCATCGCACTGCT
This sequence comes from Streptomyces sp. NPDC002680, assembly GCF_042889145.1. Taxonomy (NCBI): domain Bacteria; kingdom Bacillati; phylum Actinomycetota; class Actinomycetes; order Kitasatosporales; family Streptomycetaceae; genus Streptomyces; species Streptomyces sp. NPDC002680. The sequence goes on along the minus strand of NZ_JBIAQP010000001.1, from coordinate 1,189,468 downwards.
CGGCATCGCCAACACCCTGACCCTCGCCATCCACGAACGCACCCGCGAACTCGGCCTGTTGAGGGCCGTCGGCCAGACCCGCGCCCAACTGCGCGCCATGGTCCGCTGGGAGTCGGTCCTCGTCGCCGCCTTCGGCACCGTGGGCGGGCTCGGCCTCGGCGGCTTCCTCGGCTGGGTGCTGGTGAAGGCCTCGGATGGCGCGAGCGACAGCGCCTTCGCCTTCGCGCTGCCGCCCACCCAACTCCTGATCGTGGCCCTGGTGGGCGTCGCCGCCGGAGCACTCGCGGGCCTGCGCCCGGCCCGGCGGGCGGCTCGCCTGGACGTACTGCGAGCCATTGCCACCGAGTGACGTACGGAGACCAAGAAAGGGGAGGGACGCCGGAGGTCACCGCCCGGTCAGCCTGCGACGGCCGACCGGGCGGGAGCGTGTTCCGGCCTGCGCCGGTGAACCCCCGGCTTGTACCCCTTGTCGTCGCACAGCGGCTCCTCGAACACCTGACGCACGGGCGTCGCGCTCGCGGGCCGGGTCTCCGGGGCGGCCACCACCGGCGCGACCGTCGGCAGCGTGAACCACACGACCTTCCCGGACTCGCCGTCCGGCCGCACACCCCAGCTCTCGCTCACCGCGGCGACCATCGCGAGGCCGCGTCCGCAGGTGGCGGTGGGATCCGCGTCCCGCAGCTCGGGAATGCGCGGGTCGTTGTCGTGCACCGAGACGGTGAGCCGGTCGAGCAGGACCTCGATCTCCACGGTGCACAGCTTGTCGGGCTGGGCGTGCCGGTGGACGTTGGTCAGCAGCTCGGTCACACCGAGCGAGGCCCGGTCTATCAAGGGATCCAGATGCCAGTAGCGCAATTGTGCAGAGACGATTCTGCGGACCTGGCCGATCCGCGACGGAAGAGCTTGCAGCTCCACCGTGCAGTGCCTGCTTGGGTGGCTGATCACGGCTTGCGACTCCCCGAATTGAGGTCCGGAAGAAGACACGAGATCGGATCCAGCAGAATGCCTGTGTGCAATGGCCGCCTGCTGTCGTGGCCGGCGGGCTGGTTCGCAGCGTTATCGCCGGTAAACCCAGAGTGACGTGTGACAAGCGTGGCTCAGGGGAGGGAAACCCGCAACTCGCGGCATGGCGCACAGCACGCCAGGTGTCCGTACGAGATACGGCCCCGCGGTCCCCGGCCTGCTCAGCGCCCGCGCCCCGCCGCCTTGCGTACGGCCTCTATGAACCGGCGTGCCGCGGGCGGCCCGGTCTCGCCCGGTGCGGGGTCGTGATCCCCCAGGGTCAGCAGATAGCGCTGGCCGTTGAGGTCCGCGAGCGCCCGGTCGTCGGCCGCGAACCACGGCTTCGACGCGCGCACCGCCTGCACGGGAGCGCTGTCGATCTCGCTGCCGTAGCTGGTGAGCAGCTCCAGCCTGCCGTCGCTGATCCGGACCTGCCCGGCCCGGGTGAGGGAGCGCAGCCTCTTCCCGATTCGCACGCCCGTGGCCGTGAACTCCGGCTCCGCCATGATGCTCCGCCCCCTTGTCGGCTTCCGCCGAGATGCGTGGTGATCCCGCCTGGAACGTGATCCATTGTGCGCCCCCGTGCGTTGCAGTCTGCCTGCCCCCGGCGTCGAGCACCAGTGCGTACGGCACTCTGCGGCAACCGGCGGAAGCACTCACCGGGATGCGCCCCACCACCCGCCGGCTCCCGCCCGACCCGCTGCCGCCCTCTGTCCACAGGCCTGCCTTTGATCCGCCCAAAGGGATGTTTATGCAGGTGAGAGGCGTGTGGAAGGTGTCTATGATCAGAACGTACGGCTGCGCAAGGACGCCGTCGGCACGCGCATCACAAGGAGCCCGACGTGAGCATCCCCGACCCCACCGGGACCGCCGAAACCCTCGACACGCTCGACGTCGACCGCAGTGACGCCGACTACCGTGCCTGGCTCAAAGAGGCCGTCCGCAAGGTCCAGGCCGACGCCAACCGCTCGGCCGACACGCACCTGCTGCGCTTCCCGCTGCCCGAGAAGTGGGGTATCGACCTGTATCTGAAGGACGAGTCGACCCACCCCACCGGCAGCCTCAAGCACCGCCTCGCCCGCTCTCTCTTCCTGTACGGACTGTGCAATGGCTGGATCCGTCCCGGCCGCCCGGTGATCGAGGCGTCCAGCGGCTCCACGGCCGTCTCCGAGGCGTACTTCGCGAAACTGATCGGCGTGCCCTTCATCGCGGTGATGCCCCGCACGACCAGCGCCGAGAAGTGCCGCCTCATCGAGTTCCACGGCGGCCGATGTCACTTCGTGGACGACTCCCGCAAGATGTACGAGGCCTCGGCGGCCCTCGCGGCCGAGACCGGCGGCCACTACATGGACCAGTTCACCTACGCGGAACGGGCCACGGACTGGCGCGGAAACAACAACATCGCCGAATCCATCTTCCGCCAACTGGAGTTGGAACGTTTTCCGGAGCCCGCGTGGATCGTCGCCACGGCCGGCACCGGCGGCACCTCGGCGACCCTCGCCCGCTACGTCCACTACACCCAGCGCGACACCCGCATCTGCGTAGCGGACCCGGAGAACTCCTGTTTCTTCGAGGGCTGGACCACCGGCGATCCGGACGTCACCTGCGACTGCGGCTCCCGCATCGAAGGAATCGGCCGCCCCCGCATGGAACCCAGCTTCGTCCCCGGCGCGGTGGACCGCATGATGAAGGTCCCCGACGCGGCCAGCATCGCCGCGGTGAGAGCCCTGGAACAGACGATCGGCCGCAAGGCAGGCGGCTCCACGGGAACAGGCCTCTGGAGCGCCCTCAAAATCATCGCGGAGATGGTCGCAGAGAACCAACAGGGCAGCGTGGTAACCCTCCTGTGCGACCACGGCGACCGCTACCTGGACAAGTACTACTCGGACACCTGGCTAAAGGAACAGAACCTCAACATCGCGCCTTACGGGGCGAGAATCGAACGGTTCTTGCAGACAGGCGCGTGGTGAGACGAACCTCAGGGGCGCGGGGAACTGCGCGACAAGCCACAACGGCGCAGCACCCGCAAACCCACCCCCGCAGGCACCCCCTTAGGCGCCCTCACCAGCAACAACCAGCCTCCGCAAATGCTCAGAAACCTCATCCCGAGCCTCAGAAACCAACCCCGAGTCCGTAACCAACGTATCCACCTGCTCCAACGCCGCGAACGAACTCAACCCCACAGTCCCCCACTTCGTGTGGTCGGCAACCACAACAACCCGCCGAGCGGACTGCACAAGCCGCCGATTGGTCTCAGCCTCCGCAAGATTCGGCGTCGACAACCCCGCTTCCACCGATATCCCGTGCACGCCAAGAAACAGCACGTCGAAATGCAGCGACGCAATCGCCTGATCGGCCACAGGCCCGACCAGCGAGTCGGACGGCGTCCGCACCCCACCCGTCAACACCACCGTCGCCGCCCCCTGCCGCTGCCCCGACACCCGCTGCGCCGCATGGAACACATCAGCGACCCGCACCGAGTTCGTCACCACGGTCAGATCCGCCACGTCCAGCAGCTGATGCGCCAGCGCGTACGTCGTCGTCCCGCCCGACAACGCGATCGCCGAGCCCGGCGCGACCAGCTCCGCCGCGGCCCGCGCGATGTCCTCCTTGGCCGTCAGCTCAAGGCCCGACTTGGCCTCGAACCCCGGCTCGTGGGTGCTCGCCTCGACCACAGGCACCGCACCGCCGTGGACCTTCTCCAGGACGCCCTGGCGGGCCAGCGCGTCGAGGTCGCGGCGGACCGTCATGTCCGACACGCCGAGCTTGCGGGTCAGTTCGTTGACGCGAACGCCCCCGCGCCGCCGTACCTCGTCGAGGATCAGGGCGCGCCGCTGCTCCGCGAGGAGGTTCTGGTTGTCATTCACGACCGCTCCACGTCCTTCCGGGGTTCCTCCGGGCCTGTCGGTCCACTCGCCCCCACCATCTCCGACCCGTCCCGCACACCCGCTGGAAACCTGCTGCGCACCCGCTCCGACAAGGACATTCCTCCTGCTACCGGCCCGGCGGACGTCCCATACTCGCATGGGCCGGTACTCGTCGCGCCACTGCCCGTCACGACGCGAACATGTCACCCTGGCAACACGGGCTCCTCGCACGTCACACGGATCGGGGAGATTCCGTGACGAGAGGTGTACGCAGCCCACTCGACGGAGATCCTCAAGTCCCGCACGGCATCGTTCCCGACCGGACGACAGCCGTCGGTGTGACACGGGGGAAGTACGAGCAACGGGGGAAGTGCGAACAGTGGAACAGGCACAGGAACGAGCCTCGAAGTCCGGGGCGAACGACGCGGCGAGACCGCTTGAGAAGACGGGGGCGACCAGCGGTATCGCCCTGGAACTGCTGGTCCACGGCGTGGGCGGCGCCACGCCCGAGAAGATGCTCAACGATCCACGGACCATCCGCGTCACCGGCGACGACACGGCCGCCGTCTTTCGGCGCGTGGACGACGCGGACGCGGAGGACCGTCCCGTCGATCCGGACGGCGCACCGGTGCGCGAGGCGTACGTCTGGTGCAACCTCACCTCCGGCAACGGCACGCGCGCCCTGTGGCTGTTGCTGCTGCCCTTCATGGTTGTCAACCTCGCCCATTGGATGCGCCCCACCGCCCGCAACCGGCCGGGCACGGTCCGGCTGTACGGCCTTCTGGTGCGCCTCGCCGGTCTGACCCTCACCGTTCTGCTGGTCGCCGCCGCCTGCGAGGTCGCCCTCGACCTGACGGCCTGGCAGTGCGCGGGCACGCGCGCGTGCGCCGAGGCGCACTCCTGGCTGGGCTTCCTCTCGCCGACCGAGTCGGACGGCGGCTGGTGGAGCGAGCCGGGCCGCCGCCTCGCCCTGGCCGCCGTGGTGCCCGCCGCCCTCACCGGCCTGCTGTGGTTCCTGTCCCGCCGCACCTGGAGTGCGTACGAGTCCCAGAAACCGCTGACCCACGCCCCCGAGGCCGCCGACGACAACATCCGTACGGCGCTGGGGCGGCCCGGGTTCTGGTACGGGCGGCGACTGGTCGCCCGGCTGCGCGCCGCGCACACCGCGGCCGGCCTGCTGACGGTCGCCGCCGCCCTCGGCTCCGCCGCCGCCCGCCACGACCGCGAACCCGGCGGTCCGGCGGTCCTGGAGGCGCTGGCCCGGCTCCTGGACGTGGCGCTGATCGCGGGCGCCGTCGCCGTGGTGTGGGTGGTGTGCCGTCGGGGGCGCAGCGAGAGACGCCTCGACAAGGAACTCGACGCCCGGCTCGTCCGCCTCCTCCCGGGCGGCGCGCTCGCACTGCTGCTCCTGACGGCCGTGTACGCCGGCTGGTCGCGCCCCGGCTGGCGGTCGACGGGTCGGCTGCCGGGCGACACGACCTTCGGCACCCTCGCGCTGCTCCAGGGCCTCCTCGTCCTCGTCCTGGCCGTCGTCGCCCACCTGCTGTACCGCGCCCACCCCGACCCGCGTGCCGCCATGCGCGGCTTCGCCGGACCCGCCGTCGCGACGCTCGCCTGCGCGCTGGGCGGCGTGATGTCGGGCGGTGTGTCCCAGCGGGTCGCCGACTGGCTGGACGGGACCGGCGGCACCATCGCGGGCCCGCCCGTCCTGCTGACCTGGCAGGCGTCCGTGATCCCGGCCGTCCTCCTGGTCGTCCTGGGCCTGGTCGGCTGGCTGGCCCGGCGCACCCTGCAACTGCGCCGTGGCGAGCTGGAGGCCGTGGAACGTGACTACGACGACGGTTCCGGGGAGCGCATGGACGACGCGCGTACCCGCCGGATCGCGAGCACGCGCGCGATGGCCGCCCTCACCGACCGGGGACCCCGCATCCTCGGCATCACCTCCGCCGTGACACTGCTGCTGGGCGCCGCCGCACTGGCCGGGGCCCAGCTCACGGACGACACGCCCGGGGACGCCTCGCACGGCTCGTACGCCATCGTGCAGGGCTCCGCCGAGACCGCCCAGGCACTGGGATCCTGGCTGATCGGAGTCGGTTTCCTGCTGTTCGTCACCTGGGGGCGGCGCGCCTACAAGGACGCCTCCGCGCGGCGCACCATCGGCATCCTCTGGGACGTCGGCACCTTCTGGCCCCGCGCCGCCCACCCCTTCGCACCGCCCTGCTACGCCGAGCGTGCCGTGCCCGACCTGACCTGGCGCATGGCCACCTGGACAGAGGAGACCGGCGGCCGACTGGTCATCTCCGGCCACTCCCAGGGCAGCGTCCTCGCGGCGGCCGCCGCCTGGCAGCTCAAGCCGTCCGTGCGCAAGCGCGTCGCGCTGCTGACGTACGGCTCACCGCTGGAGCGGCTGTACGGGCGCTGGTTCCCGGCCCACTTCGGCCCCGCCGCCCTCACCTCGCTGCACCACGACGTGGCCTGCTGGCGCAACCTGTACCGGCTCACCGACCCCATCGGCGGCCCCGTACACCTGCCCGGCGACTGCGGCCCCGAGGTGGACCGCGCGCCGCTCAAGGACCCGCTCGCCTACGGCCGTACCAAGGAGCATCCGCTGCCCGCGCCGATCCTCGGCCACTCGGATTACCAAGCTGATCCGGCCTTCGCCGAGGAGCGCGAGGAGCTGCTGGCGCGGCTGCGGCCCCGCGAAGGGGTGCCCGCTCAGGGCAGCTCGGGCAGGTCCTCCGGGTAGAGCAGGGTCAGGTCGTCCGTGCTCGGCTCGGGGTGCTGGGCGACCCGGCCCGCGTGCCGCTCGACCATCGCCTCGAACGTCTGCCGGGCCGTACGGCCGTTGCCGAACGTCGCTCCCTTGGGGATCTCCGTGAAGTACTTCAGGAGGGCCTCGGGGGAGCCCGGGCCGAGGCGGTACTCGTGCTCCTCCGACTGCTGCTCCACGATCCGCAGCAGTTCCTCGGGGCCGTAGTCACCGAAGGTGATGGTCCGTGAGAAACGGGACGCCACGCCGGGGTTGACCGACAGGAAGCGGTCCATCTCGGCCGTGTAGCCCGCGACGATCACGACGACGGCCTCCCGGTGGTCCTCCATCAGCTTCACCAGGGTGTCGATGGCCTCCTTGCCGAAGTCCCGGGCGGAGTCCTCCGGGGACAGCGCGTACGCCTCGTCGATGAACAGCACACCACCGCGCGCCCGGTCGAAGGCCTCCTGGGTGCGGATCGCCGTCGAACCGATGTGCTCGCCGACCAGGTCCACCCGGGACACCTCGACGAGATGGCCCTTCTCCAGGACGCCGAGCGCCGCCAGGATCTCGCCGTAGAGCCGGGCGACCGTTGTCTTGCCGGTACCGGGGGAGCCCGTGAAGACCAGATGGCGGCGGGCGGAGGCCGCCTTGAGGCCCGCCAGCTGGCGGCGCCGGCCGACCTCGATCATGTCGGTGAGGGCCCGCACCTCGCGCTTGACGCTCTCCAGGCCCACCAGCGCGTCGAGTTCACCGAGCACGTCCTTCGAGGACCGCGCGGCCTTCTCCGGCTCCGGGGCGGTGCCCGCCGAGTCCTGCTCGGTGGTGCGCTGGCCCGGGATCGAGCCCAGCAGTCCCGGCGACTGTGTGACCGTCTGCACGGCCGTCTCCGGCACCGGGGACGGCCGCAGCGCCGCGCTCTCGTCGCTGGTGCAGTCCTCGACGACCGGACCGCCACCGGGGGCCGTGCCGGGCCCGCCCTCCGCGAACTCGTAACCACCGCGCGCGCACCGCTCCGTGCGGCACTTCGTCAGCGTCGTCCGGCAGCCGTCTATGACATGGAAGCCATAGCCCTCACTGCCCGTCACCCGGCAGTTCAGGAAGGTGCCCCGGCCGCCCGCCGACACATAGAAGCCCGCCTCGGCGGGGGAGTCGACCGTGCAGCGCTCGACTGTGGGATCCGCCCCCTTGGTGACGATCACGCCGGTCTGGGTGCCGACCACCGTGCAGCCGTTGAGCGTGCCGCCGCTGCCGTGGTCGCGGAACCAGGCACCGGTCGCCGCGTCCTTGATCCGGCAGTCGTCGAGCTGGGCGGTCGCGCCGTCGCTGACCGACACGGCCGTGTTGCGGACCTGTGTCAGGTCGCTGTCGACGACGTCCGCGCGGGAGCCCCGGTCGAGCACGAACAGCGCGTCCGGCACGTCGTGCACCCGGCAGGACTCCAGGACCGCCGTGGCGCCGTCGCTGATCCACACCGCCGGGTAGTCACCGGTGCTGTCGAAGATCTCGCACTGGTTGGCGTCCACACGCGTGCCCGGATCCCACACCGACAGCCCGTTGCGCCCGAACTGACGCACCGTCGTGCGCGTCAGCGTGAGGACCGAGCGGGACCGCAGATCGACCGCGTTCTCCGGGATGTCGTGGATACGGCAGTCGGCGAGCGTCAGTACGGCGTCGGTGTCGAGCGTCACGCCGTCCGCGGACGTCCGGTGCACATCGCAGTCGGTGAGGTGGGCGGTGGCCCGGCCGGTGACCTGGACGCCGCTGCCCTTGACCTCGTACACCTCACAACCGATGCCCTCCAGCGCCGAGTTCTCGCCCGAGACGGACAGCCCGACGCCCGAGGCGTGGTGCACCCGGCAGCGCTCCAGACGCGGATGCCCGCCGTCGCGCACGGTCACGCCCGCCTGCCCGGCCGCGACGACCTCGCACTCCTCGAACACCCCGCCCGCGCCGTCCAGTACGGCGATTCCGGCACCGGCAGGGTTGTCGACCGTGCAGCGCCGGACCGTCGGGCGCGCGCCGCCGCGCACCTCGATGCCGGCGGCGGACCGCGTAACGATCCGCAGGTCCAGCAGTTCCGGCGTGCCCTCCTCGACGAGCAGGGCGGGCGCGGTCGAGTCCTGGCCCTCCACATGCAGGTCCTGGACGACCGCGGAGGCGCGCACGGTGAGCGGCACACCGTCGACGGGTGCGATGCGCACGGAGCCGGGGGAGCCCTCGGGGCCGCGCAGCGTCACCGCACGCTGGACGACGAGGTTCTCCCGGTAGGTGCCGGGGGCGACCGTGAGGACGTCGCCGTCCGCCGCGGCCTCCAGGGCGGCGGCGAGCGACGCGTACTCACCCGTGCGGCGCCGCCACCTCGATGTGCCGGTGTGCGTCACCTGGACCGTGCCCTGTGCCATGGCGCTGCTGTGCCCCCACCTCGTGGAACGCGGGATGTCGCGGAAGGTGCCGAACGATGTCGGCCGGTCCACCGTAGCGTGCGCGGGCACGGTGGGTTGACCAGAGCCGGAACGAGGTCAACTGCCGGTCCCGGTCCGGCCCCAGTCGGGTCCGGCCCGGTCCCATGCCTGGTCCCAACGGGCGTACCGGCGACGGACCATGCGCCAGACGATCAGGCGCCGACAGCCCTCGACGAACCCGGCCGACAGGACGGTCGCGCCGAAGCCCGCGAGAACCGCGTGGGTCGTCGCGGTGGCGGTGTCCAGTGGGCGGGCGGTTATTCGCCCCTGTCCGTCCGTCCACAGCGTGAAGTGGTCGCCGGGATGCGGGGTCTTGAGGTTCGCCAGGACCTTGCCGTGCTGCTCGGTGCCGTCAGGCCCCGTCCAGTCGGCCTCCACACGGCTTCTGGCGTCCCGCCCGGAGGACGTCTCGGGGTCGGGCTCCAGCGGGGAGCGGGCGAGCTTCTTGACCACGGTGGCCGTCACGAGATGCCGGGCCTCGCGCTGGTCCCGTACGGCCTGTTGCAGCGCGTCCTGGGCGACACCGCCCACCAGGAGGCCGATCAGGGGCGCCGCCAGCAGGATCAGCAGCAGGGCCGCCAGCGCCACCCAGGCCTCGGCCAGGTCGGTCGCGCGGCGCAGCGGATTGTGCCGCCAGCGCCAGAGTCCGCCGATCGCCCGCAAGGCCGCACCCCCTTCCCGCTCCGTGATAACCCCGGTCGGAGCAGTTCACGCACAAAGCCGGTCGAAGAGAGAGCGAAATCACCTCTCACCGGCTCTTACCGGCCGTCTCGTGAACTTCTCACCAAAGCCAACGGTCAGGCCCCGTGCCGGTGTTCCCGCCTACGCGAGGATCCTGAACGGATCGCCGACCCGGATCGTCCCGGGGTTCTCGGGAACCAGGTTCTGGCCGAACACCAGCTGGTTGCCGAAGCGGCGATGGCGGCCGAGCGTGCGCAGCGGTTCCCGTCCGCGTTCCGCGGTCTCCTGGTCGGTGGTCGTCACCACGCACCGCCCGCACATCTTGGCCACCCGGAAGGCGACCTCGCCGATGGCGACCCGGGACCAGCCGTCCTCGGCCCAGGCGGCGGTCCCCGCGACCACCACGTTGGGTCGGAAGCGGTTCATGGGGAGAGGGCCCTCCTGCGGATGATCCCCCCGCGCGATCAGGGAGTTGAGCGCGTCCAGCGACGCGAGCGTGGTGAGCAGCAGCGGGTAGCCGTCGGCGAAGCTCACGGTCTCGCCGGGCCGAGCGAATCCGGGGTCGACCGCGCGGCGCGTGGCCGGGTCGTCCATGTGCAGGAGACGTACGTCCTCGCCCAGATACCCGCTGCACCAGGCATGCGCACCGGCACCGGCGGGCACGGCCTCCACCTTGGTGCCGAAGATGTCCACCGTCGTCGTGTCCGTCACCTCCGGGACGGACACGGTCAGGGGCGCGCGACCGGGCGCGGACAGACGAATTCCGCCGCCCGGCAGAAGCTCGGCGGCGGCCTGTGCCAGACGCGGTTGCTGGCGCTGTGTGACGACCTTTCCCCCGGCGTCAATCAGTACCCAGCGTCGGTCTCCGGCCAGCCCCCAGGGCTCCACCTCGGCTTGCCGGGGCGACTCGCCCCGGAACGCCTTGACCGGATGGATGTGAATCGAGTGCAGCTCCGCGTTCCCCATACCGCCATCGTGCCAAGGCACGGACACTCCGGGGGCCGGATCAGTACCCGCGGTACTGCTGGTTGTTGTACGGCTCCTGGTACGGCGCGGGGGCCGGGCGGGGAGCCGCCGGGCGCATCGCCTCGTAGCCGGTGGCCGCCGCCGGACGCTGCTGCTGCATCGGCTGGCCCGCGCCTGCGGGGTAGCCGCGCGGCGGTGCCTGCTGCGGGATGTACGCGGCCGGCGCCTGCTGCAGCGGCGAGGGCTGCTGCGCCTGCGGGTAGCCGCCGCCGTAGGAGGGGGTCTGCTGGGACGGGCCGGCCGGCAGCGCGGGGAGCGCCGACGGCAGCGCGGGCAGGTTGAAGCTGCTGCCCGTGTCGTACGCGGCGGGGACCCGGATCGGGGCGATCTGCGGTGTCCCCCGCTCGGCGACGAGCGAGTCGTAGATCGGGGTGTCCGGGAAGGCGGAGTAGTAGCCACCGCCGTAGGTGGAGCGGGGGGAGGTCATGGCACATAAGTTAAGCCCACGATGAGCTGGTTGGGGAGACCGATAAGAGGGTTGTTTTCCGTGTCGGCAGTGACGTGGGACCCCCAATGCGAGCGAACTTGCCAAAAAGGGGCACCAGCTCATGCTGAGATCAGGTAAAGACCAGGTTCCGGGCGGGTTACCGACGGGTCGCCCCGCGTTCCCCATGCGTTCGTCAGGGGAGTTCAACAGGAGTTCACAGGCCCGGGAGAATAGGTTGGGCGGCGAGGCGATCAGAGATGGGGGCAGCCATGGCGGCCATGTCGATGTCCAAGGGATCGAACGTTCCGGTGCCCACGGCGGCGCTCCGGGTCGAGCTGGGCTGGCGCTCCGGGCCGGGCGTCCCCGACGCGGACGCCTCCGCGCTGCTGCTGGTGGCCGGAAAGGTCCGTTCCGACGGCGACTTCGTCTTCTACAACCAGCCCGTGCACTCCTCCGACGCGGTCCGGCACGAGGGCAAGCGTGACAGCGGGGGCCGGGTGACGGACACCCTTCTCGTCGACCTCGCGCGCGTGGAACCCGCGGTCGAGACCGTGGTCCTCGCCGCCTCCGCCGACGGAGGAACGTTCGGGCAGGTCCCCGACCTGTACATCGAGGTCCGGGACGCGGCGCAGGGCACGGTGGTCGCCCGCTTCGACAACGCGGGCGCCAGTGTCGAAACGGCGTTCGTGCTCGGCGAGTTCTACCGCAGGCAGGGCGCCTGGAAGTTCCGCGCGGTCGGGCAGGGCTACAGCAGCGGCCTGGCAGGGCTGGCCACGGACTTCGGCATCACCGTGGACGAGCCCCAGCACACACCCGTCCCGCAGGCCGCCGCCCCCACGCCTCCGCCCGTCGCACCTCCGGTGACCATGCGCCCGCCGGTCGCACCGCCCATGACCCCGCCCCCGCCCGCCCCTCCCACGACGCCGGTACGCCTGACCAAGGTGACGCTCACCAAGGAGGCCCCGTCCGTCTCGCTCACCAAGCAGGGCGGGACCTCGGGCGCGCTGCGCGTCAACCTCAACTGGCAGGTGCACAAGCAGTTCTCGGGGTGGGGCAGCAAACTCGGCCGGGCGATCGCCCAGCACTCCGATCTCGACCTCGACCTGTGCGCCCTCTTCGAGCTCTCCGACGGCAGCAAGGGCGTCGTCCAGTCCCTCGGCAACGCCTTCGGGGCACTGCACCAGCCGCCGTACATCCACCTCGACGGCGACGACCGCACCGGCGCCATGTCCAGCGGGGAGAACCTCACCGTCAACCTGGACCACAAACAGGCCTTCCGGCGCATCCTCATCTTCGTGACCATCTACGCGGGCGCACGTTCCTTCGCCGACCTGCACGCCACGGTCACGCTGACCCCGGCGAACGGCGCGGCCGTCGACTTCTCGCTCGACGAGTGCACGGTGCCCTCCACGGTGTGCGCGCTCGCCCTGATCACCAACACGGGCGGCGATCTGATGGTCCAGCGCGAGGCCCGCTATCTGGTGCCCGAGCGCGGAGTGAGCCCGCAGCGGACCGTCGACCACGCCTACGGCTGGGGCATGAACTGGACCCCGGGCCGCAAGTGACGCAGACCGGTCAGCTCTCGTCCGTGGCGGCTTCCGGACGCGCGTACGTCCGGCCCTTCCAGGCGGCGCCGCGCCCCCGGTAGTGCTGCACCGCCGAGTCGACCGTCATGAGGAGGTACAGGAACGCCGTGAACGGCAGAAGTGGAGCGAGCCACAGCGGCTGCCCGTAGTAGCGCAACATCGGGACGTACGTCCCCGCCATCACGAGCCACGCGAGCCCGCCGCACACCGCCGCGGCCGTCATCCCGGTGACGAGGCCGGCCAGCAGGGCGAACGGCGGCACCAGATACACCAGGGCGAGGCCCAGCACCGTACCGAGCAGGAGGAGCGGGCTGTGGCGCAACTGCGCGTACGCGCTGCGCGAGACCATCCGCCACAGGTCGTGCAGCCGCGGATAGGGCCGGACACTGTCCACCCGTTCGGCGAGCCCCAGCCAGATGTGGCCCCCGCCGCCCTTGACGGCCCGCGCGAGCGCCACGTCGTCGATGACGGCCTGCCGGATGGCGTCCGGGATCCGGGCCCGCTCGGCCGTCTCCGTACGCAGCAGCACGCACCCACCGGCGGCAGCCGCCGTCCGCGACCCCTTCCGGCCGATCCGGCGGAAGGGATAGAGCTGCGCGAAGAAGTACACGAAGGCCGGTACGACGAACCGCTCCCAGACGCTCTCCACCCGCAGCCTGGCCATCAGCGACACGGCGTCGAAGCCGCCGCCCCGCGCCGCCGCCACCAACTCCCGCAGACTGTCCGGCGCATGGGCGATGTCCGCATCCGTCAGCAGCAGGAACTCGGGGCCACGCGCGCGTGCCAGACCGATGCCATGGCGGACGGCCCACAGCTTGCCCGTCCAGCCCGCAGGCGGTTCACCGGGCGAGTCGACGGTCAGCGGCAGCCCGCCGTGGCGCCGCGACAGCTCCCGGGCCAGCTCCCCGGTGCCGTCCGAACTGCCGTCGTCGACCAGGAAGACCTCGGCCCGCCCCGGATAGTCCTGCGCGAGCAGCGACGGCAGGCTCGCGGGCAGCACGGCGACCTCGTCGCGCGCCGGAACGACGACACAAACGGAAGGCCAGGTCTCCGGCTCCCGGTCGTACGACGGCAGTCTGACGTCCGTACGCCAGAAGAAGCCCTGGCACAGCAGCAGCCACAGCCAGGCGGCGAGTGATCCGACGGCGATCCACACAACGGCGCTCACCCGCCGCAGTCTGCCCCACCCCAAAGGGGCGCGGAGGCACGCCGTTTATAGTGACCGGGTGAAGATCGCGCTCATGGACTCCGGAATCGGACTTCTGCCGGCGGCCGCGGCGGTACGGCGGCTGCGGCCCGACGCGGATCTCGTGCTCTCCCTGGACCCTGCGGGCATGCCCTGGGGTCCGCGCACCCCGGAGGACCTCACCGAGCGCGCCCTGGCCGTCGCCGAGGCCGCCGCCGCCCAGCGGCCCGACGCCCTGATCGTCGGCTGCAACACCGCGACCGTGCACGCCCTGACCGCCCTGCGCGCCCGCCTCGAACCGGAGCTGCCGGTCATCGGCACGGTCCCGGCGATCAAGCCCGCCGCCTCGGGAGGCGGGCCCTTCGCGATCTGGGCGACCCCCGCCACCACCGGCAGCCCCTACCAGCGCGGCCTCATCAAGAACTTCGCCGAGGGCGTCGCGGTCACCGAGGTGCCCTGCTGGGGACTGGCCGAAGCCGTCGAACACGCGGACGAGACGGCGATCGGCGCCGCCATCGCCGCCGCGGCCGCCCTCACCCCCGACGAGGTAACGACCGTCGTCCTGGGCTGCACCCATTACGAACTCGTCGCCGAACGCATCCGCGCGGCCGTCCAGCGGCCCGGAAACCCGCCGCTCGTCCTGCACGGCTCGGCCGGCGCGGTGGCCGCCCAGACGCTCCGTAGGCTCGGCGCGCACCCCGCCCCCGAGGCACCGGCCGACGGCACCCTCACCGCGCTGCTGAACGGCGTCGCGCGCCCGCTGCCCGCCCCCGCGCTGGCCTACGAGGAGGGCAGGCTGCTCCAGGCGGCCATCCCCGTCCGCTGACCGGAGCAGTCACCCTCCGCAAGCCACTGCCCGCGCAGCGGAACCTGAGTAGTCTCATAGGCATGAGGGACCAGCCCCACGACGAACACGTCGAAACCGCGCTGACCGACGTCTGGACCGGCCGGGCGACCAACCGCGCCCAGTGGATCCTGGCCCTCGGCGGCTGCGCCTTCATGGCTCTCGGCATCGAACTGGCCGTCGACTCGGCATGGACGTCCGGCGTCGCGCCGCTCGCCATGTCCGTCGTGGGCTGCATCGCGGCCGGCCTGCTCGTCCTCTTCGGCACCATCGCGTTCGTGCACGTCGCCGTGAAGGTCGACGAGGACACCCTCGAAGTGCGCTGCGGCCACATCGGTCTGCCGCGCCGCCGCATTCCGCTGTCCCAGATCGTCGGCGCCGACTTCGTGGCCAGGGTCACCCCGCGCCAGTGGGGCGGCTGGGGCTACCGCTGGCGGCCCCACCAGGGCACCGCGGTCGTCGTACGCCGGGGCGAGGGCCTGGTGCTGCGCCTCGGCGACGGGCATACGTTCACGATCACGGTGGACAACGCGGAGGCGGCCGTACGCGTCATCCGGGACCGGCTGCGGTCCGGCGCGGCGGGGGCCACACACTGACGTTCCCGTCGCCCTCGCGGCGGTCTAACGGCGTTCCCGCGCGCGGGTCGTCGTCGTGTCCGGTGTCTCGTAGACCAGGGGGCGGGCCGTCGCCAGGCCCGCGAGGAGGCCCGCGCCCGCCGTCACGGTGGTGAAGCTCAGTACGTTGCCGACCGTCGCCAGGACGGCCAGGCCGGTCAGAGCCGCGCCGGCGGTCAGGGCGACGGGCGTGGGGCGCGGGGTGCGCCACAGGGCGTACAGCACCCAGCAGAAGACCGCCGCCAGCAGGACCACGCCGACCACCCCCTGTTCGGCCGCCTGCTGGAGCGGCGCGGAGTGCGGTCTGGACTCGGCCGGCAGCGCCTGCGAGGCCGTCTGGCTGAGTTCCGCGAACCTGCCGGGGCCCACACCCAGCGCCGGGTCCCGGTGGGCCAGCAGCAGGGCGTCGCGCCACAGACCGACCCGGTGACCGCTGAGCTGCCCCTCCAGCGAGTCGGCGAGCCCGTCCGGCAGTACGTCCTCGGCGACCGCCCAGGCCGTCCCGGTCACCACGGCCGTCGCCAGCGCCAGCCCGGCCAGGCCCACACCCCGGCGCCGCATGTGGTCGGCGGCGAGCGAGCACAGCAGGACGGCCGAACAGAGGACGAAACCGGCGATCGGGCCGAGGACCAGGGACGCCACCGTGATCCCGGCGGCCAGGACGCGGAGTGCCAGGCGCAGCAGCGGAGGACGGGCCGCCCAGGCGGCACAGCAGGCGGCGCCGGTGGCGAGGACCAGCAGCGCGGCCTCGGCCCCGAGATGCCCGGGCGGGGTGGCGATCTGCGGCCCCGGCAGCGTGTGCGGGGCGGCCACCGCCAGACCGAGCCCGGCCAGCGCCGCCGCACAGGGGGCGGCGACCGGTAGCAGCGCCCCGCAGATCCGGCCCGACGCGTAACCGGCGGCCACCGCGAGCACCGCCAGGAGCACGCCCTCGGGGCGGCCGTCGTGCGTGGCCGCCGTGATCAGCGACCAGGTGGCACACGCGCCCAGTACGACGACGCCCGCCGCGTCGGAAACGTTTCGTCTCTCGCCGTCCGCCGCCTCGTCGGCCGTAGACGTCCTCCCCGTGGAACCCAACCCGCCGCCCCCCGACCTGTGACGGGCCCCGACCGCGCGGGCCGTCACCGGCGCGCACGTCAGAGGCTCCGGCACACGGTAACGGCTGGTGCGTCATTTGTGGACGAGTTGCGCAGGAACGATGCGGCGGACGGGCCGGGGCGGGCCCGGCTGCCGTAGCGGGGCCCCGCAGATCCGGCCTGACCCGTAACCGGCGGCCACCGCGAGGAGCACGCTCTCGGGGCGGCCGTCGTGTGTGGCCGCCGTGATCAGCGACCAGGTGGCGCAGCCGCCCAGCTGCGGCAGCCCGGCCCGGGCGGGCCCCCTCCCACGGGCCGGACCATGCTGTCGGCGTCTTACGCAGGCGCCGTACACTCCCGGAGTGACCGCCACCGCTCCTTCCACAGCCGAGCCGGACCAGCTCGAACCGCAGCTCGCGCCCGCTTCGCGCCGCGCGCGGCTGCTGCGCCTCTGGCCGGCCGCCACCGCCGCGCTCGCCGGAGTGCTGCTGTACGTCAGCTTCCCGCCGCGCACCCTGTGGTGGCTCGCCCTGCCCGCCTTCGGCATCTTCGGCTGGGTGCTGCGCGGCCGGTCCTGGAAGGCCGGACTAGGTCTCGGCTACCTCTTCGGTCTCGGTTTCCTGTTGCCGCTGCTGGTGTGGACCGGTGTGGAGGTCGGCTCGGGGCCCTGGCTGGCTCTGGTCGCCGTCGAGGCGGTCTTCGTCGCTCTGGTCGGCGCGGGTGTCGCGGCCGTGTCGAGGCTGCCCGGATGGCCGCTGTGGGCGGCGGCCGTGTGGATCGCGGGCGAGGCGGCACGCGCGCGTGTGCCCTTCCGCGGCTTCCCCTGGGGCAAGATCGCCTTCGGCCAGGCGGACGGCGTCTTCCTGCCGCTGGCCGCGCTGGGCGGCACCCCGGTGCTCGGCTTCGCGGTCGTCCTGTGCGGATTCGGGCTGTACGAGATCGTGCGCCAGGTGATCGAGCGGCGCCGCACCGGTGCCCTGCCGCGCGCCGCCGCGGTCGTCGCCGCACTGAGCGTGGCCGTCCCCGTGGTGGGCGCCCTCGCCGCGCGGACGCTGGTCAGCGACAAGGCCGAGGACGGCACCGCGACCGTCGCCGTCATCCAGGGCAACGTCCCGCGCGCGGGTCTCGACTTCAACTCCCAGCGGCGTGCCGTCCTCGACTACCACGCGCGGGAGACCGAGCGGCTGGCCGCCCAGGTCAAGGCCGGCAAGGTGGCCCAGCCCGACTTCGTGCTGTGGCCGGAGAACTCCTCCGACATCGACCCCTTCGCCAACCCCGACGCCGCCGCCGTCATCGAGAACGCGGCCAAGGCGATCGGCGCGCCCATCTCGGTCGGCGGCGTCGTCGAACGCGACGGCAAGCTCTACAACGAGCAGATCCTCTGGGACCCGGAGAAGGGCGCGACCGACACGTACGACAAGCGGCAGGTCCAGCCCTTCGGCGAGTATCTCCCGCTGCGCTCGTTGCTCGAACACATCAACAAGAACTGGACCACCATGGTCCGCCAGGACTTCAGCCGGGGCACCAAGCCGGGCGTGTTCACCATGGACGGCGCCAAGGTCGGCCTCGCCACCTGCTACGAGGCCGCGTTCGACTGGGCCGTGCGCGACACCGTCACCCACGGCGCCCAGATGATCTCCGTACCGAGCAACAACGCCACCTTCGACCGCAGCGAGATGACCTACCAGCAGCTCGCGATGTCCCGGATCCGCGCCGTCGAACACAGCCGGACCGTCACCGTCCCGGTGACCAGCGGGGTGAGCGCGATCATCATGCCGGACGGGAAGATCACGCAGAAGACCGGCATGTTCGTGGCCGACTCGCTCGTCCAGAAGGTGCCGCTGCGCTCCTCCGAGACCCCCGCCACCAAGCTCGGCATCCTGCCCGAGATGCTCCTCGTCCTGGTCGCCGCCGGCGGTCTCGGCTGGGCGATCGGCGCCGGTGTGCGCGGGCGGCGCGCCGGTGGCGTGTAGCCGTACGCCGGTTGCACGCCCCCTTGATCAACAGGGGTGACCGGGCGGCCCCGTTAGGGTCGTGGCATGGCTACTCCTGACTTCATCAGCGCCCTCCGTGCCTCCGCCGGCCGCCAGTTGCTCTGGCTCCCCGGTGTCACCGCCCTCGTCTTCGACGACGAGGACAGAGTGCTCCTGGGCCGGCGCACCGACACCCGCAAGTGGTCGGTGGTCGGCGGTATCCCGGACCCGGGCGAGCAGCCGGCGGCGTGCGCGGTGCGGGAGGTCTACGAGGAGACGGCGGTCCGGTGCGTGCCCGAACGGGTCGTGCTCGTCCAGGCTTTGGACCCGGTGACGTACGAGAACGGGGACGTCTGCCAGTACATGGACATCACGTTCCGCTGCCGGGCCGTCGGCGGGGAGGCGCGGGTCAACGACGACGAGTCGCTGGAGGTCGGTTGGTTCACGGTGGACGCGCTGCCGGAACTGAATGAGTTCGCGCTGTTCCGGATCAAGCAGGCGATGTCCGACGCCCAGGCGCCCACCTGGTTCGACACCACGGGTTTCGCCAACTTCGAGTGATCCGGGTTGTCCCGCCGGACACTCCGGCGGGACCCCCGTGGCCCGTTCAGCCCCGCGCGAGCGAGCGCGACACGACGACGCTGAGGACCCGTACGCCGTGGGTGGAGCCCGGTTGGATGCCGGTGAGTTCGTGGGCGCGCTGGAGGCGGTAGTCGAGCGTGCGGCGATGGACGTTGAGGGCCGCGGCGGTGCGCGTCCGGTCCATGTCGTGCCGGTAGTACCCGTCCAGCGTGGCGATGAGATCGGGTCCGAGGGAGAGGCTCCCGGCGATGTCCCGCAGCCAGTCGTCGACCTCCGGCAGCCGCGTGACGCCCAGTTCGACGAAGACGTCGTTCATGGTGTGCGGGCGCCGCTGCCCGGACTGCATCGGCGCGACCCGGCTGACCCGGCGCGCCTCGGCGAAGGCACCGGCCAGCGCACCGGCCGCACCGACACTCGTGCCGATCGCACAACTGCCGCCCACCGCCTCCGTGATGTCGTGTACGACGGCCAGCGCGCGTTCGTTCGCCGCCGC
The DNA here is from genome assembly GCF_042889145.1 of Streptomyces sp. NPDC002680. Classification (NCBI taxonomy): domain Bacteria; kingdom Bacillati; phylum Actinomycetota; class Actinomycetes; order Kitasatosporales; family Streptomycetaceae; genus Streptomyces; species Streptomyces sp. NPDC002680. The sequence continues at coordinate 1,169,897 of NZ_JBIAQP010000001.1, read as the reverse complement.
GACTCCGGTCGGCTCATCGGCGTACTCGGGTGTCAGGGCCACCAGTTCCTCGGGGTCGTGCCACATGATCGGCACCTGTCGGCGGCGCAGGAGGGACTCGGTGATCTCCTCGCGGCGGGCGTTCGTTGGACGCGGACGGCCGGGTACGCGGACGACGGTCACCCGATAGCGCGGGTGGACGCGCATACCGACGCCGGATGCCAGGCCCGACGCGGCGGGGTCGTCGGAGAGCAGGGCCTCGGTCAGCAGCCGGACCCGGCCGACGAGGGACATCCGGCGCCGCTGCCCCGACACGAACCCCGACAGGTAGGCCTCGCCGCCGCGTGTGCCCTGGGGGCCGAACCAGCGCATCAGGCGCATGAGGTCGTCGCCGTCGTCGGGGCCGGTCGCCTCGTTGATCTCGCGCAGCATCAACCGGGTGTGCGCGACGACCAGTTGCTGGTGGCCCGGCAAGGACAGCCCCTTCCCGGCCCGCTGTTCGCCCACCGAGGCCATCAGCCTGAGATCGTCCGCGCCGAGCGGCTCTTCCTTCGCCGCCAGTTCGACGGTCCGGCGCCGTAACCACACCGAGTACTCAAGGGCTTCCCGGCGCGAGCGGGCGTCCCGTTCCAGCACCTGGTACTCGGAGACCTCGCGCCGGTAGACGTCGGTCGCGTCCCGGGCGTTGCTGTCGAGCTGTCTGAGCAGTTTCGTGAAGAGATTCCCCATGTCACCCTCCTCATGGCACCGTCGGCGGGGCGTCCGCCCAGGAGCTGTTCGTTCGAACTCCTGTTTTGGATGTCATGTACTGGGTGACATGGGCGACATCGGGTGTCAGTCGCGTCCCGTGCCCCGGTAGAGGTCCAGCTCCCCGTCGAGTTCCACGGCCAGGACGGTCGCGTACTCGTCGAGGTCGGCCGCCCCGGGCGCGTCGATCCAGGTCACGCCGGGCACCTGGTCCAGGCCCCCGGTGACGTGATGGCCCAGCTCGGTGCCCGTACCGACGACGGAGACACGCCGTACGGCGTTGCGCAGGCCCCGGATCGACACGGCCTCGCGCGGCGTGTCGAAGCAGATCAGGTACAGGGTGCGCCGGTCGGCGGAGAGGGTGCTCGGCCCGTAGTGGTGCCCGGCGGGCAGGCCCGCGACCGTGCCGTACACGGCGTCGGCGTGCTTGGTGACCCAGGCGCCGAGTCCCTCCAGGCGCTCCACCTGCTCCTCGGGAATCGTGCCGTCCTCCATCGGGCCGGCCCCGAGCAGCAGATTGCCGCCCATCCCGATCGTCTCCGTGAAGTAGCGCACCAGCTGGCGGACCGACTTGAAGTCGCGGTCCTTGGCCCGGTAGCTCCACGAGTCGTTGATCGTCAGGCACAGCTCCCAAGGGCCGTCCGGGGCGATCAGCGGAACGCCCTGCTCGGGGGTGGCGTAGTCGCCGTAACTGAGCATGCGGGCGTTGAGGATGGTGTCCGGGTTGCCCGCGAGGATCAGCTCGGACAGCTCCCGCATCCGCCACTGCTCCTCGGTGCGCTCCCACTCGCCGTCGAACCAGAGGATGTCGGGGCGGAACCGCTCGACCAGCTCGCCGACCTGGCCGTCGCGGTAGGCGAGATAGCGCGCCCAGGCCTCGGGGTCCTCCTCGCCGGGGCGGGCGTGGGAGTAGTCGTTGGCCTCGACGATGTGCGGGCCGGGGTGGCGCTCGCTCGCGTAGTCGGGGTGGTTCCAGTCGGAGTGCGAGTAGTAGAGGCCGACCTTCAGGTTCCGCTCGCGCAGGGCGTCGACGAAGCCGGTGACCAGGTCGCGGCCGGCCGGGGTGTCCCGGACGACGTCCAGGTTGCGGTGGTCGGTGTCCCACAGGGCCACGCCGTCGTGGTGCTTGGTGGTGAGGACGGCGTACTGGGCGCCGACGCGGGCGAACAGCTCCGCCCAGGCCTTCGGGTCGTAACGCGAAGCCGTGAAACGGTCGAGCTGTTTCATGTACTCCTCGTGCGAGACCTCGCCCGTGTAGAAGGACCAGGACTCGGCCCAGCCGTCCACGGCGTAGATGCCGTAGTGGATGAAGATGCCCAGCTTGGCATCGGGGAACCAGGGTTGCATCGGCATACGAACACGCTAGGCACGGGCCCCGGGAGCGCGCGTGGGCGCCGGTCACCACTACTGGTCCGTTTTCACCATCGGCGCCGGTCGCTGTGACATCCCTTTACGTGACTGTCATGTACCTGTAGCTTCCGCGCTGCAAGTGTTTTCAGGAACTTTCCGGTTCCACTTGCAGTCCAGAGTCGGGCATTCCGGGCCGTATTGGAGTCACGCATGAGGCAACCCCTGGTGGCGCTGGTGGCGGCAGCCGTCCTGGTGGGAGCGGTCCCGCCGGACACGGGCTCCGCGCCCATGGCGGAGACGGCCGTCGCCGCGTCCAACACGGCGACCGTCTTCTACTACACGAAGACCAAGAGCTGGCCCACGACCTATCTCCACTACGCCCCCGACGGCGGCTCCTGGACCACCGTCCCCGGCACCCAGATGGAGTCGGCCTGCACGGACTGGGTCAAGAAGACCGTCGATCTGGGCTCGGCCGCCGGACTCCAGGCCACCTTCAACAACGGCAGCGGCACCTGGGACAACAACGGCGGCAGCAACTACGCGCTCGGCACCGGCACGATCACCGTAAAGGACGGTGTGATCGCCCACAGCGACCCGTGCGCCGACACCGGAACCGGCACCGGAAACCAGGCCACCGTCTACTACTCCACCGCCACCTCCGGCTGGACCACCGCCAACATCCACTACGCGCCCACCGGCGGCTCCTGGACCACGGTCCCCGGCGTCGGCATGACCACGGCCTGCACCGGCTGGTGGAAAAAGATCCTCGACATCGGCACCGCGACCTCGCTCAGGGCCGCCTTCAACAACGGCAACGGCGTCTGGGACAACAACAACAGCGCCGACTACACGATCGTGACCGGCACCACGACCGTGAAGGACCGCACGGTCACCGCGAACGCCACCGACCCCTGCGCCGCGGAACCACCGGACACCGAGGCACCGACCGCGCCCGCCAACGTCACCGCGAGCGCCACCAACACCTCGGTCGTGGTGAGTTGGGACGCGTCGACCGACAACAAGGGCGTGACCAAGTACCAGGTCACCCGTACCGGCGGCCCCCAGGGCACCGTGGTCACGGACATCGGCTCAACGGTGTTCTCCGACACGGGACTTGAGGAGCGCGCGACCTACACCTACACGGTCAAGGCCGTCGACGCGGCCGGCAACACCTCGCCCGCCTCCGCCGCCGCGACGGCCACGACCGGCGACCAGGCCCCCGCACCGGCCTCCGGCACCCCGCTCGGCACCGACCCGCGCAAGGACCCCATCTACTTCGTCCTCACAGCCCGCTTCTACGACGGCGACACGAGCAACGACCGCGGCGGCAGCCAGCACACCAAGTCCGGCAACGCGGCGAACAACGACCCCATGTTCCGCGGCGACTTCAAGGGACTGGTCGAAAAACTCGACTACGTCAAGGCGCTCGGCTTCTCCGCGCTCTGGATCACCCCGGTCGTCCTCAACCGCTCGGACTACGACTACCACGGCTATCACGGCTACGACTTCTACAAGGTCGACCCACGCCTGGAGTCGGCGGGCGCCTCCTACCAGGACCTCATCAACGCGGCTCACGCCAAGGGAATGAAGATCTACCAGGACGTCGTCTACAACCACAGCTCCCGCTGGGGCGCCAAGGGCCTGTTCACCCCCACGGTGTACGGAGTCCGGGACACCCAGTGGAGCTGGTACTACGACGAGAAGGCCGAGGGCTTCGAGTACGACGGTCTCACCGTCGAGCCCAAGTCCGGGAAGTCCTACTACAACGGCGACCTGTGGTCGACGGCCGAACCGACCGGCAACACCTGCCTCAACTGGGGCAAGCTCACGGGCGGAAAGAGCGCCGAGGGTTACACGCTCTACAACTGCCAGTGGCCGAGCCCCACTTCGGGCATGTTCCCGAAGGCGTACTACCACCAGTGCTGGATCGGCAACTGGGAGGGCGAGGACGCCCGTTCGTGCTGGCTGCACGAGGACCTGGCCGACTTCAACACCGAGAACACCACGGTCCAGAACTACTTGATCGGCGCGTACGACAAGTACATCGACATGGGCGTGGACGGCTTCCGGATCGACACGGCCGTCCACATCCCGCGCGTGACATGGAACCGCCGTTTCCTGCCCGCCATTTACGACCGGGTGACGCAGAAGTTCGGCACGGAGGCGGCGAAGAACTTCTTCGTCTTCGGCGAGGTCGCGGCCTTCGTGAACGACAAGTGGAACCGGGGCTCGGTCAACCACTCGGCGCAGTTCTACACCTGGAAGGAACGCAAGGAGTACAGCGCCGACGACGAGACGGCGGCCATCGAGCAGTTCACCTACGAGAACAACCTCGGCACCGGCAACCAGCCGACGTCCACCAACGCCGTCCTCAACGGCAACAGCTACCACACGCCCGACCGCAGCCAGTTCTCCGGAATGAACATCATCGACATGCGTATGCACATGAACTTCGGTGACGCACCAAACGCCTACGGCAACGGCAAGGACTCCGACGACTCCGTCAACGACGCCACGTACAACGTCGTCTACGTCGACAGCCACGACTACGGCCCCAACAAGTCGAGCACCCGCTACAACAACGGCACCGACGCCTGGGCCGAGAACATGGCGCTGATGTGGACCTTCCGGGGCATCCCGACGCTGTACTACGGCTCCGAGATCGAGTTCCAGAAGGGCAAGCAGATCGACTGCGGCCCGACCTGCCCCCTGGCGAACACGGGACGGGCGTACTACGGCGACCACCTCGCCGGAACCGTCACCGCGACCGACTTCGGCACGGTCGGCTCGGCGAGCGGCGAGGTGGCGAACACCCTCGCCCAGCCGCTGGTCAAGCACCTCCAGCGGCTCAACCAGATCCGGGGGGCGGTCCCGGCCCTCCAGATGGGCCAGTACTCCACCGACGGCATCAGCGGCCAGATGGCCTTCAAACGCCGGTACACCAGTGGCTCGACGGACAGCTTCGCGCTGGTCACGGTCACCGGCGACGCCACCTACACCGGCATCCCGAACGGCACGTACACCGACGCCGTCACCGGTGACGTACGGACCGTCTCGAACGGCACGCTGACCGTGGCGGCGCCGGGGAAGGGCAACCTGCGGGTGTACGTCCTGAACGGGCCCGGGAAGATCGGGACCGCCGGGCCGTACCTGAAGTAGCGCGACGCCGGGTCCCGGGCCACGCATGGCCGGGACCCGGTCGGGTAGGCGACCTGTACTGTGCCCGGGACCGCCGTGTCCCGGGCGGCCCGTACGATCCGCCGCTGTCAGGGGACCCGACATGGAGACACCCACGCGCCACCACACCGCAACACCGGCCCGACGCGCGCTCGACGCCCTGGCCGGCAACAGCGAGGACCCGGCCGCGCTGGACGTCCTCGCCAGGAGCGACGTGCTGGTGCCCGTACCGGACGACGTCAGCGACGCGGACGCCGGCCATCCCTCGACGGTGGCGCTGCCCGTCCTGCAGGAGCCGGACGGGCGGGAGGCCGTGCCCGTGTTCACCTCGGAGTCCGAGCTGGCCGGCCTGCTGCCGGCCGTCTCCCGCTACCGTCTCGTCCCACTCGGCGCGCTCGCCGACCAGTGGCCCACCGGCGACCTCGCGCTCACCATCGACGCGGCCTCCCCGCACGGCCTGACGATCACCTCCGAGGGCGTACGCAACCTGCTGGCCAGGCCGTACGAATACTGAACCCCTTTACAGTCAAAGGGACTTGCCCGGGTTGAGGATGCCCCGGGGATCGAACGCGTCCTTGATCCGCCGCTGCAGCGCATGCGCCGCAGGGCCCAGTTCGTCGGCGACCCACTGCCGCTTCAGGACCCCCACCCCGTGCTCGCCGGTCAGTGTCCCGCCGAGCCGCAGCGCCAGGGCGAAGATCTCGCCCGCCGCCTCCCAGGCCGCGTCCGGCAGCCCGTCCAGGGTCGGGTCGACCACGATGATCGGGTGCAGGTTCCCGTCCGCCGCGTGCGCGATGGTGAACACCGGGACGTCATGGCGCCGCGAGATCTCCCGGATCTCCCGAGCCGCCTCCGCCAGCCGGGAACGGGGTACCGCGATGTCCTCGATCAGCGGGCGGCCCAGCCGTTCCAGCGCGGGCAGCGCGCCCCGGCGGGCGGCGAGCAGGGCCTCGGCCTCGGCCGGGTCCTCGGTCGTCTCGACCAGGGTCGCGCGGGTGAGCACGCGGGCGACCGCCTCCGCCTCCGCCCCGGCGCCCGCGCCGTCGCACTGCACCAGCAGCAGTGCCGCGCCCCGCTCCCGCAGCGCCGGGTCGACGGCGTGCAGGACAGGACCGTCGACCAGCTCCGCCAGCGCGGGTACGACCCCGGCCCTGCCGATCGCGTACGAGGCCTCGGCGGCCTCCTCGAAGGACGGGAAGTACGCGGCGACGGTGGCCGTGGCCACCGGCAGTGGGCGCAGCCGCAGGGTCGCCGAGGTGATCACCGCGAGGGTGCCCTCCGAGCCGGTGAGCAGCGCGGTGAGGTCGTAGCCGGTGACGCCTTTGACGGTACGGCGGCCCGTGCGCACCACCATGCCGTCCGCGAGGACCGCCTCAAGTCCGAGCACGCTGTCGCGGGTGACGCCGTACTTGGCGCAGCGCAGACCGCCCGCGTTGGTGGCGATGTTCCCGCCGATCGTCGACAGGGCGGCGCTCGCCGGATCGGGCGCGTACCGCAGGCCGTGCGCGCCCGCCGCCCGGTCCAACTCGGCGGTGATCACGCCGGGTTCGACGACGGCGAGCTGGTCGTCCTCGGACAGTTCGAGGATGCGGTTCATGCCGGAGAGATCGAGGACGAGGGTGCCCTCGCCTGCCGTCGCCCCGCCCGACAGCCCGGTACCGGCGCCGCGCGGCACCACCGGCACGCGCAGCTCGTGCGCGTGCCGGAGGGTGACCGTCACGTCCTCGGTGCGTCGTGCGTGGACCACGGCGAGCGGCCCGCCGTACGGCCGGGTGCCCGAGCGGTCGGTGGTGTGCGCGGCCAGTGTCAGCGGGTCGGTGGCCAGCCGGTCGGGTGGCAGGTCGCGGGCGAGGAGGCCGAGGAGCTGGGCGGAGGCGGTCGTGGTGGGGGCGGTCACTGGTCCTGGTCCTTCTTGTGCGGGGCGTGCGCTTCCAGTGCCTTCGTGCCGATCGCCAGTACGGAGATGTCCTCCTGGGGCGCGTGCACCGGCGCGCACTGGATGTCGCGGAAGTGGCGCTCCAGTGGGTTGCCCCGGGCCAGCCCCGGATTCCCGAGCAGCCGCACGGCCAGCCCTACGGCCTGTACGCCATGACGGTCCGCCAACACCCTTGCTCCCAAGGCCTGTTCGGGGGTGTACGAGGAGTCTGCGGCGTCGACCCGGGCCGCACCGCCGAACACCAGCTGCTCGGCCCCGGCGAGCAGCACCTCGATCTCCCCGGCCGCCCGACGGAAGCGTTCCGTACGGGCCACCGGATGGCCGAGGTTGGCGGGCACCCGGGTCTGCGCGAAGGTGTGGAAGAACGCCTGCGCGGCCCGCGCGACCCCCAAGTACAGGGCGGCCAGCGGCAGATGGAGGGAAGCGCCCGCCCGGTTGTCCTGCTCGGCGGCCGGACCGTACGGCGCGAGGCCGATCACCTGCTCGTACGGCACCTCCACGTCCCGGAAGGTGACATCGTGGCTGCCGCTCGCGCGCAGCCCCAACTGGTCCCAGCGGCCGGTGACTTCGATGCCGGGGGAGTCGCCGGGCACCAGGAAGGTGCCCACACGTGGCTCCGGTTCGTCGGTGGTGGCCCACACCAGGAACCAGTCCAGGCCCTCGGCGCCCGTGACGAACCGCTTCGTACCGCTGATGGCCCAGCCGTCCCCGGTGCGCCTGGCCCGGGTGGCGGGCAGTCCGCCGCGTGCGGGGGAGCCCAACTCCGGTTCCACGCGGGCGTGGTTGACGAGCACGGGACGTACGAGCGACTCCTTGACGACCCGCGCGTACAACTCCTCGGGCCAGTGCGGCTGTACGGCCTGGCGGCCATGGGTGGTGAGGGTCATCGCGGCGATCAGGGCGACGGACGGGTCGCCCTGGCCGAGGGTGTGCAGGATGCGCGCGGTCTCCTCGACGCCCGCGCCCCGGCCGCCGTACCGCTCACCGATGGTGGCGGTGAGCAGGCCGGCCTCGTGGGCGGCCCCCAGGGACTCGGTGGGGAACGCGCCCGACCGGTCGTATCCGGCGGCCAGTTCGGCGATGCGGGCGGTCGCGGCGTCTCGGCCGGTCGCGGGGGCGGTCACAGCTTCTTCTTCAGGTCGGCGGCCAGTTCGGTGTTGAGCTTGGTCGTCCAGAACGACTTCACGTCCAAGTGCGCCTTGAGGGCGCCGAGTTCGGTGAACACGTCCGCCACCTTCTGTTGCGAGGCGATCGTGTCGTCGCCGACCGTGCGGGCCTGGGTCGGGCGCTGGGTCTGGGCGTCGACCAGGTCCTTCTTCGCCTGGGCGAGCGGCTGGTGCGTGTTGTCCGACACGACCTTCGCGAACTCGGCCTCGCGGCCGTCCCGGACGTAGGCGTACGCCTGGGTGATCCGGGCGATCAGGTCGGCCGTCGCCGCCTGCTGGGCCGGGTTCTTGAGGACGCTGTCGCGGGCCGTCCAGAGGAAGTTGCCGGAGAGGATGTCCTTGCCGGAGCCGACCGTGGTGGCGCCCTGCTGGTGGGCGGTGATGATCGACGTGCCGTAGGAGGCGAAGGCGTCGATGCCGCCGCCGTTCAGGGCGGCGAGGCCGTCGTTGGGCAGGAGCGGCTTGGCGTCGACGTCGGACCACTTCAGGCCCGCCTGCTTCAGCAGCTGGTAGAGGAAGTAGTGGGCGGTGGTGTTCTGGACGTAGCCGACCTTCTTGCCCTTGAGGCCTGCGATGTCGGTCACCTTCGAGCCCTTGGGGACGACGACCTCCTGGTTGAGCGTGGCGGCGCGCTGTACGGCGACGACCTTGAAGTTCGGCTTGCCGTCGGCGGCCGCGAAGATCGGCGGGATCTCACTGGAGGAGGCGACGTCGAGGGCGCCGGCGCGGATCGCCTGGAGCTGCAGGTCACCGCCCTGGAACACGCTCCACTTCACCTTGTAGGGGGTGTCGTCGCGGTGGGCGAACTTGAGGATCGCCTCCTCGACCTTCCAGCCGGTCGCGCCGACCCGCAGGGTGACGGCGGACTGGTCGGTCGACGACTCGGCCTCGGCCTGGCTGCCGCAGGCCGCCGTGAGGGCGAGCAGCAGGACGGCGGCGGACGTGCGCAATGAGCGTGAGCGGCGGAACACGGAGTCTCCATAAGGGGATTCGCAGACAGGGGTGGGTGGACGGGGAGTTGACGGGGTGTCAGGCGGCCTGGGTGGCCGTCGCCGCGCGGTGGGCGAGTTCCTGCCGGACCAGCGGAAGGACGTAACGGGCGTAGTCGATCGCGTCGTTGAGCGGGTCGTAGCCCCGGATCGACAGCAGGTCGCAGCCGATGTCGACGTAGTCGAGCAGGGCCGCGGCGACCGTCTCCGGCGTACCGACCAGCGCGGTCGAGGCACCGGCGGCGTTGGTCGCGACCGCGGGTGCGGTCCACAGGCAGCGGTCGTGCACCTCGCCGCGGTCCGCGATGTCGAGGAGGCGCTGGGAGCCGACGTTGGCGGGGCGGCCGGTGGTGCGGTAGTGGCGCAGCAGCTCGGTGTTGGCTGCCTGGTCCTTGAGCGCGCCCAGCGTGCGGTGTGCCTTCTCCCAGGCCAGTTCCTCGGTGGGCGCGATGATCGGGCGGAAGGAGACCCAGATACGGGGGTGGGGGCGCCCGGCGGCATCGGCGACCGCGTTGACGGCGGAGATCTGCTCCGCCGTCTCCTTCAGCGGCTCGCCCCACAGACCGAAGATGTCGCCCTGCTGGCCGCCGACCCGGTACGCGTCCTGCGAGGAGCCGCCGACCGAGACCGGGACCAGCCCGTTGTAGGGCTTCACGTCCGAGTAGTAGCCCTCGAACTTGAAGAATTTGCCCTCGTGCGAGACGGGCCCGTCGGCCTGCCAGACCTTCCGCAGGATCTGGATGTATTCGTCCGAACGCTCGTACCGCTCCGTCTTGTTGAGGTAGTCGCCCTCCCGGTGCTGCTCCTCGTCGCTGCCCCCGGAGATGATGTGCAGCGACAGGCGGCCGTTGCTGATCTGGTCCAGGGTGGCGAGCGCGCGGGCCGCGTGGGTCGGGAAGATCACGCCCGGCCGATGGGCCAGGATCGGGCGGATGCGCTCGGTGTTGGTGGCGACGAACTGGGCGAGCTGGAGCGCGTCCGGGGACGCCGAATGGTAGGCGACCAGGGTGTGGTCGAAGCCGCCGTCGTCCAGGGTGCGGGCGTACTTGCGGACGAAGTCGGGGTCGAAGCCGCCGGTGCGGCTGCTGGAGGCGGGGCCGTTGGATCCGGTGTCGGTGTGGACGGCGCTGATGAACTCGACAGGCATGAGGGAACTCCCTTCGGAGGGCGGCTACTTGAGGAGGGACGCGTCCGCGGACTTGGCCACGTCGACGTTCGGGTCCAGGACACCGATGCTGTTCATGAGGCCGGCCACGTCCTGAACCGTCTTGTTCACGTCGTCGGTGATCGGCAGGACCTCGCCGTACGCAGCGGAGGCCAGCGTCTTCGCCACCGAGGCGTCGGCGCCGTTGCGCTCCACGATGGCCTTCGCGTAGGCGTCCTTGTTCGTGCTGGTCCACTTCAGGGCCGTACCGAGCCGCTTCAGGAAGTCGGACAGCGCGGCCTTCTTCGCCGAGTCGGCGAGGGCCTTCTCGGAGGCGTTGACGAAGCCGTAGCCACTGACCCGGCCGTCCGCGCCGTCGACCAGCAGCTTGCCGCCCTGCTCCAGGGCGACGGCCTGGTAGACACCGAAGATCGCCCAGACCTTGATCTTGCCGGAGGAGAACGCGGCCTGCGCGTCGGTGGGCAGCAGGTACTGCACCTTGACGTCCTTGTAGTCCAGGCCGTTCTGCTTGAGGACGTTGGCCAGCAGGTACTCCGAGATGCTGCCCTTGGCGGAGGACACCACGACCTTCTGGCCCTTGAGATCCTTGACGCTGTCGATGCCGGAACCCTTGCGGACGACGATGCCGACATGCGTGCCGTCGTTCTTCAGCGCGGCGATGTTCTTGATCTTCACGCCACCGCTGAGAGCCTGGAGCGCCGGCAGGTCGGCGGAGAAGCCGGTGTCGGCGGCGCCCGCCTGTACAGCCTGGTAGAGCGGGGCCGCGCCCTCGAACTCGGCCCACTTCACGTTGTACTTGGCGCCCTTGAGCGCGCCGGAGGCGGCGACGATGGTCTGGAGGGTCTTGGCCTGGTCGCCGATGGTGAGGGTCACTTTGGAGCCGCTCCCGGCGGCGTCCGCCGAGGAGTCCGCGCCGCAGGCGGTCAGCGCCAGCAGGGCGGTGACGCTCAGCGCGGCGGTGGCGAGTCTGCGTATCACGAGGGGGTCCCTTCGAGGGTGTGTGCGGTGACACCGAGCCAGCCGAGGAGGCGGGCGCGGAGGGTGACGAACTCGGGCGAGGTGAGATCGCGCGAGCGGGGCAGATCGACGGTGAGGTCGTGGGCGATACGGCCCTCGTCCATCACCAGGACGCGGTCGGCGAGCAGCAGCGCCTCCTCCACGTCATGGGTGACCAGGAGGATCGCGCAGCCGTGCCGCTGCCACAGCTCGGCGACCAGCTGCTGCACCTTGCCCCGGGTCAGCGCGTCGAGCGCGCCGAACGGCTCGTCGAGCAGCAGGAGTTCGGGCTCGCGGACCAGGGCGCGGGCCAGCGAGACCCGCTGTGCCTGACCGCCGGACAGGGTCTTGGGCCAGACGGTCGCGCGCTCCTCGATGCCGACCTCGGCGAGGGCCTTGTCGGCCAGCGCCCGGTCGGGCCGTCCGGGTAGTCCGAGGACGACATTGCGCCACACCTTCAGCCAGGGCAGCAGCCGCGGCGACTGGAAGGCCGCGCTGCGTCGCGCGGGCACGGTCACCTCGCCGCCGATCTCGTCGTCGAGCCCGGCGAGGATCCGCAGCAGGGTCGACTTGCCACAGCCGCTGTGCCCGAGCAGGGCCACGAACTCGCCCTCCCGGATGTCGAGGTCCAGCTCGTGCAGCACGGTGTTGCCGTCGAAGGCCCGCGAAAGCCCCCTGATTTCCACGCTGTTGGCCATGGGGATCACGCCTCGCCCTCGAAGTTGGCCCGCCAGGTCAGCAGTCGGCGCGACAGGACCCGTACGGCGAAGTCGCAGGCCAGCCCCAGCAGCGCGTACACCGCGAGGCAGAGCACGATGATGTCCGTACGGAAGTACTGCTGCGCGTTGCTCATCAGATAGCCGAGCCCCGCGTCCGCGTTGATCTGCTCGGCGAAGACGAGCGCGAGCCAGGCGGTGGAGAGCGCGTACCGGAGCCCCACGAGGGCGCCGGGCAGCGCGCTCGGCAGGATGACGTACTTGATCAGACCGAACCGCCCGAGGCCCATCATCCGTGCGGCCTCGACGAGTTGGGCGTCGGTGGACCTGATCCCGCCGTAGATGTTGAAGTACAGCGGGTAGGTGACACCGAGGGCGACCAGGGCGATCTTCGGGGTCTCCTCGATGCCGAACCAGACGATGAACAGCGGGATCAGACCCACCCAGGGGATCGCCCGGAACATGCCCATCGAGGAGTCGATGACGTCCTCGCCGAGCCGGAACAGCCCGGCGAGCAGGGAGAGAACGAGCGCGACCGTCGCTCCGATGAGGAAGCCGATGGCGGCGCGGCGGCCCGACGCGGCGATGGCGCCGGGCAGTTCACCGTTCTTCGTCAGGTCGACGGCCTGCTTCAGGACGTCCACGGGGGAGGCGAGCACCGACTCGGGCAGCACACCGGTGGCCGAGGTCAGGAACCAGAGGAGTACGAGGCCCACGGGCCCCGCGGCCCGGCGCACCGAACGGGGCAGTTGGAGTCGGCGGGTGGTGCGGGTGGCGCCTCGGATGGTGATCCGGGGTGCCGGTTCCGGGGGAGTGTCGGTGCGCGGCGGAGCCAGGGGCGCCGCGTCGAGCGGTTTGGTGGTCATGGCGGGGTTCCTCTCGCGGGGCCCTGGAGCCTCAGGACGGGTGCGGGCCGGTCGCGGCCGGGCGGGTGGGATCGGTGGACCAGGCGGACCAGGAACCGGCGAAGAGGGTCGCCTCGTAACCGGCGAGGGCGAGCGCGGCGATCTGGTGGGCGGCGGTGACACCGGAACCGCAGTACACGCCGATGCGTGACGCGTCACCGGCACCCCGGTCCTCGAACCGCTTGCGCAGCAGTTCGGGGGACAGGAAGGTCCCGTCGGCCGCGAGGTTCTCCCCGGTGGGAGCGGACACCGCCCCCGGGATGTGGCCGGCGCGCGGGTCCACCGGCTCCACCTCGCCCCGGTACCGTTCACCGGCGCGGGCGTCCAACAGCAGCCCGTCGCGGGCGAGTTCGGCGGCGCCGTCGGCATCGGTGAGCGGTAGCCCGCCCGCGCGCAGGACGACATCGCCGGGTTCCGGATCGGCCGGGATGCCGGACTCCAGCGGCAGTTCTGCCGCCCGCCAGGCACCCAACGCCCCGTCCAGCAAGGTCACTTCGGTGACCCCGGCGTACCGGAGCAGCCACCAGGCCCGAGCGGCGGCGGTGTTGCCCAAGTCGTCGTGGACCACGACCGGTTGGCCCTGTCGGAGCCCCCAGCCCCGGGCCGCCGCCTGCAACTCGCCGATGTCAGGCAGCGGATGGCGCCCGCCCTCGGGGCTCGGCGGCGCGGCCAGCTGGGTGTCCAGGTCGACGTACACCGCGCCCGGGATGTGCGCGTCCGCGTAGTGGTCGCGGCCGTACGGGTCGCCGAGCGCCCAGCGGACGTCGAGGACCAGCGGCGGCCGCTCGGAGGCGAGGGCGTCGCGCAGTTCGGAGACGGTCGTCGTCACACGCGAGGTGCTCATGCGAGGCCCTCCGCGATCGCGGGCAGCTCGGGGGAGAGGCGCAGCCGTTCCAGGAAGAGGACGACCGTGGCGGCGGCCGTGCGGTGCAGCGCGTCGTTGAGCACGTCGTGCCGGCCGCCGTCGAAGGTGACGGTCCGGACGTTCGCGTGCCCCTCGTAGACGTCGAGTACCTGGTCGAGCGGGCTGATCAGGTCGTCCTTGCCGTGCAGGGCGAGTACGGGCACCTCGACCTGGTCGAGCCGCAGCTCCGGCAGGTCGACGGCCGCGTCGATCGCCCCGCGCCGGAACGCGGAGTCGCCGGCGAGGCGCCCCTGGTGGGTCGGGCAGGCGGTCCGCGCCGCCAGCTCGCCCTCCCAACTCCCCGACTCCCAGGGGCTCGTGGGCAGGCCGACGAGGATCAGCGCGTCGACGCCCGCCGGGTGCTCGGCGGCGAGCTGGACGGCGTACCGGGCACCCGTGTCCGAACCGACCAGGACCTTCGGGCCCGGCAGGGACTCGTCGGCGAGGAGCTTGGCCGCCTCGTCGAGCACGGACGGATCGGCGGACGGGTCGCCCAACGCCCGTACCCGGTATGCGTCGAAGGCGAGACGGCGGCCGAACCGCTCGTACAGACCGCCGTGTTCGCCCCGGCCGGGCAGCACGATCAGCGTGCCGCGCCCGGCGAGGCCTTCGGGTTCGTCCCAGGAGGCGGGGGAGGGCAGGGAAGAGGGCATGAGGAAGCAACTCCCGTTGCGGGGTGAGGGAAGAAAAAAGGGGGGCGGAGAGCGTGAGCGGGTACGGCCTACCGGCATGCGGGCAGCGCGGAACCGATCAGTGGAGGCCGTACGGAAACGCCGGGAGGCGGCGTGGGATCAACGACAGCGCGCGGTGCACGCGACGCCGAAGTCGATGACTCGGCGCTGCGTGAGCAGGGCAGCAGATGCGGTCGGATACGCCATGCCCTCATCATGACCGGCACCCGTGTACGACGTCCAACGACGATTCCGCATCGAAATCGATCGCAATCCGTGATCGATCGAGAATGGCGATCGATGACCCGCGCGGGCTACGGTCACCGTATGCCCCAACCAGTCCTCGACATCGTGGCCCTGCGCAGCCTGACCGCGATCGCCGACCACGGCGGCTTCCATCGCGCGGCCCAGGCACTCGCCCTCAGCCAGTCCGCGGTCAGCCAGCACGTCCGCAGGCTGGAGAAGATGCTGGGCAGGCCCGTTGTCGAACGTGAGGGCCGGGGCACACGGTTCACCCCGGAGGGTCGGCTGCTGCTGGAACAGGCGCGTCGTGTCCTCGCCGTCCACGACGAGGCCGTACGGACCCTGCTCGATGTCGACGGCGACACGATCACCCTCGGCTCCACCGAGCACGCCGCCGACCAGTTCCTGCCCCGGCTGACCGCGGCCGTCGAGGCGGTGCGCCCCGGCTGCCGGGTGCGGTTCCGGATCGACCGGTCGGCACGCCTTGTGGAGGCGGTGGAGCGCGGCAGCGTGGATGTCGCGGTGTACGTCACGGAGGCGGCGG
The DNA here is from genome assembly GCF_042889145.1 of Streptomyces sp. NPDC002680. Taxonomy (NCBI): domain Bacteria; kingdom Bacillati; phylum Actinomycetota; class Actinomycetes; order Kitasatosporales; family Streptomycetaceae; genus Streptomyces; species Streptomyces sp. NPDC002680. The sequence continues at coordinate 1,154,409 of NZ_JBIAQP010000001.1, read as the reverse complement.
CGACGGAGGGCACACCGGTGGGCGGCCTGCCCCTGACCTGGCACGCCCCGCCCGGCTGGGCACCCCCGGCCGCCCCGGCCCCCGTCCCGCTGGTGGCGATCGAGGACCCCTGCGCGATCCGCCGCCGCGCCATCGCGACCCTCGCCGAGCAGGGCGTCCCGGCATCGGTGGTAGGCGACGCGGGCTACCTGGCAGGCGTCCTGGACATGGCCCGCACAGGCAGGGGAGTGGCCCTCCTGGCCACAGTAGGCCCGGCCCCCGACGGCCTCACCCCGTACAAGGGCCTCCCCCCGGTCCCCCCGATCCCGATGAGCGCCCTGGCCCGCCCAGGAGCAGACCCGGCAACGGTAGAGGCAGCGTTCAAAGCGGTAAGACAACTACTGGCCTAAGCCCCGACAGGGGCGCGGGGAACTGCGCGACAAGCCCCCACCGGCGCGCACCAGACGAACTACCTGTCTCCCAAGGACCGTTCCAGGGCAGCCCGTTGAAGCGGCAGTACCTCGTCGTGCAGCTCACGACCACGCGCCGTCAAAGCCACCCGCACCCCCCGCCGATCCTCCACGCACATGCTCCGCTCGACCAGCCCGTCCTTCTCCAGCCGCCCGATGAGCCGAGACAACGCACTCTGACTGAGATGAACCCGTCCGGCGATGTCCTGCACCCGGCACTCCTCGCCCGGATCGGAGGCGGCCGTCTCGGAGACAAGGACGTCGAGCACCTCGAAGTCACTGGCCCCCAGGCCATGCGGATGCAGCACACGATCGATCTCGCACATCGTGCGCGCATGCGCAGCCAGAATGTCCCGCCACTGGTCCGCCAGCCCCGCACCGGCCTTGTTCACTGCCATGCACCCCATGTTAATGCGTATGCATAAAAACAGGCATGCCTCAGGCGGACCCCCGCTTGATCAGCTCGGTCGGCAGGATCACCGCCGCCGGATCCTCCCCGCCGATCTGCGCGAGCAGCACCCGCACCATCTCGGCGCTGATCCGGTCGTACGGCTGCCGGATGGTCGTCAGCTGGGGCCGGGCGGCCAGCGCGGCCGAGGAGTCGTCGAAGCCGCCCACCGACACGTCCCCGGGAACGGACCGCCCCGCCCGCTCCAGCGCCGTGAGCACCCCCTGTGCCATCAGGTCGGACGCGACGAACACGGCGTCCAGGTCGGGGCACCGGTCCAGCAGCCGTTCCGCGCCCGCCTCGCCGCTGGCCCGGCTGTAGTCGCCGGAGACGACGAGGCGGTCGTCGTACTCGATGCCCTCCTCGGCCAGGACCTCGCGGTAGCCGGCGAGGCGCTCCACACCGCCCGGGGTGTCGAGCGGACCGGTCACCACGGCGATACGGCGACGGCCCAGCGACAACAGATGCCGGACCATGTCCCGGGCACCGTCACGGTCGGCCGCCGCCACATAGCTCACCTTGGAGCCGAGCCCGATCGGCTTGCCGCACGCGACCAGCGGGACGCCCGCCTCGCACAGCTCCTGCGCGACCGGGTCGCCGGAGTGGCTGGAGACCAGCAGCACCCCGTCGACATGACCGGCGGTGATGTACCGCGTGATGCGGCGCCGTTCGTCCTCGGTGCCCGCCAGCATCAGCAGGAGCGGGATGTCGTGCGCCGCCAGTGCCTGGGTGCAACCCCGCAGCAGGACATTGAAGTTGGGGTCCTCGAAGAACCGCTCCTGAGGCTCCGTCAGCAGAAAGCCGATCGAGTCGGAGCGGCCGGTGATGAGCGAACGGGCGTGGCGGTTCACCACGTAACCCGTCTTGCGGATCGCGGCGTTCACCGCCTCCTGGGCAGTCGGGCTGACGTAGTGGCCGCCGTTGAGCACGCGCGAGACGGTGCCTCGTGAGACCCCCGCCTCGCGCGCCACGTCGTGGATCGTCGGCGGTTTGCGCCGGCCCCCGGTATTGCTCATGGTCATGACTTTACGGCTCCGGACAGCAGGTCGAGGCTCCAGAACCGCTGGATGACCAGGAAGAGCGCGATGAGCGGGATGACCGCCAGGAACGCGCCGGTGATCACCAGTGTGTAGAGCGCCGGAGTGGCCGCTCCCTGTTCGAGAAGCGTGAACAGACCCAGCGTGATCGGGAACTTCTCGTCGTCGCTGAGCATGATGTAGGGGAGCAGGAAGTTGTTCCACACGGCCACGAACTGGAACAGGAACACCGTCACCAGACCCGGGATCATCATCGGGAGCGCGACCCTGGTGAAGATCCGCCACTCGCCCGCGCCGTCCATCCGCCCGGCCTCGACGACGTCCGCCGGCACCGCTGCGGCGGCGTAGATCCGCGCGAGGTAGATGCCGTACGGGGAGAGGATCAGCGGCAGCAGCACGGACGCGTAGGAGTCCGTGATGTCGGCCTTCGCCAGCAGCAGGTACTGCGGGATCGCGAGGATCACCGGCGGCATGAGCACGCCCGCCATCAGCACGCTGAACACCGTCTCGCGGCCACGGAAGCGGTAGATCGCGAGGGCGTATCCGCTGATGGCGCTCACTGCCGTCGACAGGAGGGCGCCGAGGCCGGCGTACAGGGCGGAGTTGCCCATCCACTTCCAGTAGACGCCGTCGCGGTAGGCGCTCAGCTCCTTCACGTTGTCCGTGAAGCCGCTGCCGGGCAGGAACGTGAACGTGGAGAACAGCTCACTGCCCGATTTCGTCGCCGCGATCACCACCCACGCGACCGGGAGCAGGCAGTACAGCGCGCCCAGCAGAAGCGTGATCGTCGGGATCAGGGCGATCCGGCTGCGCAGGGGCGGGCGTTGTGCGGTGCCGGGCCTGGTGCCCGTCGCCGCTTCCGCCTTGCCCACGGCAAGAGAACTCATCGTGCTGCCTCCTGCTTGTTACGGGAGTTCGCGGCGCGCAGGAAGCCGAACGACAGAACCAGCGTGACGATCGCGATGAGCGTCGCCTCGGCGGCGGCCGAGTAGATGTCACCCTTGCCGAAGGCGTCCTGGTACACCTTCATCAGCGGACTCCACGTCGTGGGCACGGAGTTGGTGAGCGGCTTGAGGGTGGTCGGCTCGCTGAACACCTGGAGCGTCGCGATGATGGAGAAGAAGAAGGTCAGCACCAGTGAGGGCGCCACCATCGGGATCTTGATCCTGAGCGCGATCTGCAGCGGGGTGGCGCCGTCCAGCTTCGCCGCCTCGTACACCTCGGCCGGGATGGACCGCAGCGCGGTGTAGATGACGATCATGTTGAAGCCCGTACCGCCCCACACCGCGATGTTGGAGAGGGCGAGATACAGCGGACCGCCGTCCAGCAGGTCCGGCTGCGGCAGCCCCAGCTTGTCGAGGACGAAGTAGAACGGGCTGACGTCCGGGAGGTAGAGGAAGCCCCAGAGCAGTGCGGCGACGACGCCCGGGATGGCGTACGGGAGGAAGATCGCGAGCCGGGTGAAGGGCGCGAGCCGCACCTTGTCCGCGTCGAGCATCAGCGCGAAGACAAGGGCGAGGCCCAGCATCACCGGGACGACGATCGCGCCGTAGCCGACCACGCGCAGCGCGCCGTCGAGCAGTTCGCTGTCGGTCAGGGCGTCGGTGTAGTTGCCGATCCCCGCCCAGACCTCCTTGCGCGCCCCGGAACCGAGGCCCAGGCCGGACACCTTCACCTTGTGGAGGCTCAGCCAGAGCGCGTAGCCGATGGGCAGCGCGAAGAACAGGGCGAACAGGATCACCGCGGGGAGGAGGAAGGCGTACGGGGCCCCCTTGACCCCGTACGACCTCCGGCGTGCGCTGGTCACTCCGCGACTCCGAAGCCCTGCTTCTTCAGGTCGGCGACCGTGTCGTCCTGCATCGTCGTCAGGGCGGCACCGAAGTCCGACTTGTTCTTCGCGGCGGCGGCGAACGCGTCCTTGAACGACGTGTACGCCACGTTCACGTTCGGGCCCCACGCGGAGGGCGCCGTGGTCTTTGCGATCTCCGAGGCCTTGGTGTAGAAGTCCGCCTGGTTGGAGAAGAAGTCGGGCGACTTGGCGAACGCGCCGCTGAGCTGGGCGCCCGTGGCGGCCGGGTAGATCCCGCCCTCCTTCGCGAGCGCGGCCAGCGCGTCGCCGTCGGTGTTCAGCCAGGCGGCGAACTTCGCGGCGGCCGCCTTGTGGCCGGAGTCCGTGGTGACGGCGGTCGAGGAGCCGCCCCAGCTGCCCGTCACGTTCTCACCGGCCGACCACTGGGGGAGCGGGGCCATGGCCCACTTGCCCTTGGTGTCCGGCGCGGCCGTCGTCAGCGTGCCCGGCGCCCACACCGCGCTGACCCACGCGATCTGCTTGCCGGTGTTGAGCGCCTTGTTCCAGGCCGGGGTGTACATCGGCTGGTTGTCGATGGCGTCCTCCTTGACGAGGTCGCCCCAGAACTTGGCGACCTTCTGGGTCGCCGCGTCGTCGATGCCGACCTTCCACTTCTCGCCGGAGGTCGTCCACCACTTGGCGCCGGCCTGCTGGGCGAGGCCCGCGAAGAGACCGGAGTCGTTGGCGGAGAAGGTGGTGAGGTCCTTGTCCGGGGCCTTCTTCTTCAGGTCACGGGCGGTCTGGGCGAAGTCCTCCCAGGTCGTCGGGACCTTCAGGCCGTACTCCTTGAAGAGGTCCTCGCGGTAGTAGAACATCATCGGCCCGATGTCCTGCGGCACCGCGTACACCGCGTCCGTGCCCAGCGTCGTCTGCTGCCAGACACCCTCGGCGAAGTCCTTCTTCGCGTCGCCGACCTCGCCCGAGATGTCCGCGAGCGCGTCGTTGCTGACCAGCGTCGGCAGCGCCTGGTACTCGGCCTGCACCAGGTCCGGCGCCTTCTTGGCCTTGTGCGCGGTGAGGATCTTCGTGACCAGCGTGTCGCCGGACGCCTGCTTCTTCACCGTGACGGTGATCTGCTGCTCCTTGCCCGGCCCCTTGTTCCACAGGTCGACGACCTTGTCCATGCCGGGCGTCCAGGTCCAGTACGTCAGCGACACCGGGCCGGACTTGGCTTCGCTGTCGTCGTCGGACCCGCATGCGGCGAGTGTGGTGGCGCCGAGCGTGACGGCGACCGCGGTTGCCACGAGGCGCCACTGCTTCGTGTTCGGCATGGAACGTTCTCCCCTGACCATGGGGCTCCCGCCTGCTGCGAAAGCCCGCCATGCTTCTGTGAGCGTTCACAGTAGAGAAACATCCTCGATACTTGTCAATGGTTGTTGCCATGAGGTTATCTAGGCCCCGCGCTGCTAAAGCTGTGTGTGCACGTTCCCAAGATATGTTCCAGAGCGACAGACCGATCGGGAGACAATCCATGCCGGAGACCACCCCCACGGGCCTCACCAGGCTGGCCTTCGGCGGGGACTACAACCCCGAGCAGTGGCCGGAAAGCGTCTGGCGGGAAGACGTCCGGCTGATGCGCGAGGCCGGCGTCACGATGGTCAGCGTCGGGATCTTCTCCTGGGCCCTGCTGGAGACCGCACCCGGGGAGTACGACTTCGGCTGGCTCGACCGGCTCCTGGACCTCCTGCACGAGAACGGCATCCGCGCCGACCTCGGCACGCCCACCGTGGCCCCGCCGGCCTGGTTCTACCGCGAGCACCCGGAGGCGCTGCCGGTCACCCCCGAGGGCGTGCGCTACGAGTTCGGCTCCCGCGCCGCGATCTGCCACAGCAACGCCGACTACCGCGCCGCCGCAGCCAACATCACCACGAAGCTCGCCGAGCGCTACGGCGCCCACCCGGCCCTCGCCATGTGGCACGTCCACAACGAGTACGGCGTGCCGGTCTCGGCCTGCTACTGCGACTCCTGCGCCGCCCACTTCCGCCGCTGGCTGGAGACGACGTACGAGACGGTCGACGGCGTCAACGAGGCCTGGGGAACGGCCTTCTGGGGCCAGCGTTACGCGACCTTCGAGCAGATCAACCCGCCGCGTGCCACCCCCACGGTCGGCAACCCGGGCCAGGCCCTGGACTACAAGCGGTTCGCCGACGCCACCATGCGCGAGAACTTCGTGACGGAGCGGGACATCCTGCACCGCCTCGCGCCCGGCATCCCGGTCACCACCAACTTCATGACCGCGCTCAGTCAGTGCGACTCCGTCGACTACTGGGCCTGGGGCCGCGAGGTCGACATCGTCACCAACGACCACTACCTGATCACCGACGGCCGCCGCACCCACGTCAACCTCGCGATGGCCGCCGACCTCACCCGTTCCGTCGGCGGCGGAGCCCCCTGGATCCTCCTGGAGCACTCCACCTCGGGCATCAACTGGCAGCCCCGCAACCCCGCGAAGGCACCGGGCCAGATGGCCCGGAACTCCCTCGCCCACGTGGCCCGGGGTTCCGAGGGCGCCATGTTCTTCCAGTGGCGCCAGTCCCGGCGCGGCGCCGAGAAGTTCCACTCGGCGATGCTCCCGCACGGCGGCACCGAGACCCGCGTCTGGCGCGAGGTCGTCGAACTCGGCGCCTCCCTCGACTCCTTGACCCCGATCCGGGGCACCCGCACGGTCGCCGACGTGGCCGTCCTGTGGGACTGGCACTCCTGGTGGGCGCAGAACCTCCAGTGGCGCCCCAGCGAGGACCACGACCCGCGCGAGCGCGCCGACGCCTTCTACGAAGCCCTGTACGACCGCCACCTCACGGTCGACTTCGCCCACCCGGAAGCCGACTTGTCGGCCTATCCCCTTGTCGTCGTACCCGCCCTGTACCTGATGACGGAGGCCGCCGGGAACAACCTCAAGGAGTACGTCGAGAACGGCGGCACCCTCGTCGTCTCCTACTTCTCCGGCATCGTCGACGAGCACGACGCCGTCCACGAGGGCCCCTACCCCGGCGCCCTGCGCGACGTACTCGGCCTGACCGTCGAGGAGTTCTCGCCGCTCCTCCAGGGCGACGCCGTACGCATCACCGGCCCCGACGGCTCCGAGCTGACCGGCGACGTCTGGACCGAGTTCGTCGTCCCGCGCGGCGCCGAGACCGTGTGGACCTACGCCGACGGACTCACCGCCGACCAGCCGGCCGTCACCCGCCACCGCCTCGGCGAGGGCACCGCCTGGTACGTCTCCACCCGCCTCGACGCGCACGGCCTGGACGCCCTGCTCGGCTGGGCCACCGAGGACGCCGACCTCGCACCCCGCGCCGACCTCCCGCACGACGTCGAACTCGTCCGCCGCACCGGCGAGTCCGGCACCTACCTGTTCGCCGTCAACCACACCGCGTCGGACGCCAAGGTGCCCCTGGAGACAGCCGGCACCGAACTGCTGACCGGCGAACGAGCCTCGGGCCGCCTTGAGCTGCCCGCCGGAGCGGTCCGGGTCGTACGACTCGACAGCTGAGTTCGAAAGCCGATTTCGACGACCGAGTTCGAGACGGCCGAGCCGCAAGTTCCCCTCCGCCCGTGCGTGCCACGAGAGCCGCGGGCGGAGGGGCCCCTCCTTCCCCTCGGGAGGGACACCCCCAACCCATCACGTCGAAGGGACGACGGACGACGATGTTCCATCCCAGACGCACACCCGGGCGCACCACCAGGCGCGCACTCAAGGCCCTGCTGCTCCCGCTCGCCGCGGGCCTCGCCCTCACCGCCCTCCCCGCCACCTCCGCGCAGGCGGCCAGCACCCTCACCAACGGCGGCTTCGAGGCCGACGGTTCGGGCGCCGCTGTCCCCAACGGCTGGTCGGAGTACGGCAGTACGGGTGCCTCGTACGTGGAGTCCGGTGGCCACGGCGGCAGTTACCGCCTCTCCCACTACTCCGCCTCCGCCTACAAGGTGGAGACCTACCAGTACCTGTCCGGGCTGACCAACGGCAACTACAAGCTCACCGCGTGGGTGCGCTCCGGCGGCGGTCAGAACTCGGCCTACATAGCCCTGAAGAACTGCGGCAGTTCGGAACAGCGCACCGATCTGCCCGTCTCCGCGAGCGGGTGGATCCGGATCGTCGTGCCGATCGCGGTGACGAACAACCAGTGCACGATCAGCATCAACTCCGATGCCAACGCGGGCAATTGGATCAACGTCGACGACCTGACCTTCGCCTCCGGCACCGGCGGGCTGTCGATCAAGGGCGCCGACGTCTCCTCCCTCCCCAAGAGCGAGGCGCTGGGCGGTACTTACAAGACCAGCTCCGGCACGACCACGGACGCGCTGACGGTCCTCAAGAACTCGGGCATGAACTACGCGCGCGTCAAGGTCTGGGTCAACCCGGCCGACGGCTACAACAACAAGACACGCGTCCTCGCCATCGCCAAGCGCATCAAGGCGCAGGGCATGAAGCTGCTGGTCGACTTCCACTACTCGGACACCTGGGCCGACCCGGGCGCCCAGTCCAAGCCGGCCGCCTGGGCCGGACACTCGTACAGCCAGCTGAAGACGGACGTCTACAACCACACGTACGACGTCCTCAACGCCCTCAAGTCCCAGGGCACCACCGTCGACATGGTCCAGGTCGGCAACGAGATCAACGGCGGCATGCTGTGGTCCGAGGGCTCGACCGACAACTGGTCGCAGCTCGCCGGGCTGCTCAACTCCGGCTACGACGCGGTCAAGGCGGTCAACTCCGGTACGACCGTCGCGCTGCACCTGGCCAAGGGCGGCGACCTGGCGGGCACCCGCTGGTGGTTCGACAGCGCGGTCTCCAACGGTGTGAAGTTCGACGTGATCGGCCTGTCGTAATACGGCTACTGGCACGGCTCGCTCTACGACTTCCAGACCACCCTGGACGACGCGGCCTCCCGCTACGGCAAGCCGGTGTACGTCGCCGAGACGGCCTACCCCTTCCGTCTCGACAGCGAGGACTCGCACGAGAACATCATCGACCTGAGCAGTGAACTGGTCTCCGGGTACCCGGCGTCCACGGCCGGGCAGTCGGCCTGGTTCCGGGACATCCTGAACATCGTGGAGGCCGTCCCGAACGGCCGTGGCCTCGGCGTCTTCTACTGGGAGGCGACCTGGACCGCGGTCACCGGCAACGGCTGGGACCCCACGGACTCCTCCTCCGGCAACGGCTGGGAGAACCAGGCCCTGTTCGGCTACGACGACAGGGCGCTCCCCGCGATGACGTGGTTCAGCCACCGCTGAGCCCGAAGTGACAGGGGCCCGGACGCCTGAGGGGGGCGGCCGGGCCCCTGCGCGTTGCTGTGCAAGGGCTTGCTCGAACTCACGTGCGTGGCGAGGAGGGTTCGACCTCGGCCAAGAGGTGCGAAGCCCCGGACGTGGCGGCCCTGTCTGCGGGACATTGGGAAGTGCGGCACGTGGTGGCCGGGACGAGGAGGCGCGATGCTGAAGAGACCGGGGGGCGGGCAACGTCTGCAGATCCTGGAGTGGCTGAAGGATCCGGCCGCGCATTTTCCGCCCCAGCGGCACGGGGATCCGGTCCAGGACGGGGTCACGGCTGCGGCCGTGGCCGCGAAACTCGGGGTTCCGCGGTCTGTTGCCCATAGCCATCTGGGGCTGTTGGCGGGGATCGGGGCTGTTCGCACGAAGCGGATTCGGTGGCGGACGTTTTATCGGCCTGACGAGGTGCGGATTGCTGAGGTGGCTCGGATGTTCGAGAAGGGGTGGTGACTGGTGGGTTGAGTTGGCTGCGGGCCGGTGGGGGCTTGTCGCGCCCGCGCGGCGGAGCCGCATATCGACACAGCCCCGCGCCCCTTTCGGGGCGCTCACCGTAGCCCGGATACCGAGTGCAGCCCTCGCATCCCCGGCGTTACCCTGCTGACCTGCCGTGACTCTCGTTTGCGGCGGTGAGTAGGAGTTGTACGAGCATGACCGCCCCCGCCACCCCCGTTCTGCGCGGTCAGGCGCCCGTCGTCGCCGTGGTCGCGGTCGGTGGTGCGATCGGGGCCTGTGCCCGGTATGGGGCCGCCCTTGTTTGGCCCGCGCAGGTCGGCGGATTTCCCTGGACCACCTTCTGGGTCAACGTCGTCGGATGTGCCGTGATCGGCGTGTTCATGGTCGGCGTCACGGAGATCTGGGCCGTCCACCCCCTCGTAAGGCCCTTCTTCGGTACCGGTGTGCTCGGGGGGTTCACCACCTTCTCGACGTACGCCGTCGACATCCAGAAGCTGGTCGAGCACGGTCGTCCCGGCACCGGGTTCGCCTACCTCGCCGCCACCCTCCTCGCTGCCCTCGCCGCCGTGACGCTCGCGGCGACCGCCACCCGCCGGGTCCTGAAGGGTAAGAAGTCGTTGTGAACTGGCTGCTCGTGATCGCGGGCGGAGCGGTCGGCGCGCCCCTCCGGTATCTCACCGACCGGGTGGTCCGGTCCCGGCACGACAGCGCCTTCCCCTGGGGCACCTTCGCCGTCAACATCGCAGGCTGTCTGATCCTCGGCCTGCTCACCGGCGCCGCCCCGGGCCAGCACCTCCAACTGCTCCTGGGTACGGGCTTCTGCGGTGCGCTGACCACGTACTCGACCTTCTCGTACGAGACCCTGCGGCTGGCCGAGGACGGGGCCGGTCTCCTCGCGGCTGCCTATGTGACGCTGAGCGTGGTGGCCGGGCTCGGGGCCGCTTTCGCGGGTGTATGGCTGGGCGGGGCGCTGTAGGGGCGGGCGGAGGGCGTCCGGGTCTTGCCCGGGTGTAGTAGGACTGGCCGCCGCAGCCCGCCCCTCCCCAGCAGAACTGGATTCCATGAGCGCCATCTCCGTCGGTCAGGCCGTCGTCCTCGGAGCCGTCGAGGGGGTGACCGAGTTCCTGCCGGTCTCCTCGACCGGCCATCTGAAGATCACCGAGGGGCTGATGAACATCCCCGTCGACGACGACGCCGTCGTCGGGTTCTCGGCCGTCATCCAGGTCGGCGCGATCGCCGCCGTGTTCGTGTACTTCTTCAAGGACATCGTCCGGATCGTCTCCGCCTGGGGGAGGGGTCTCGTCAACCGCGACGAGCGGCACCACCACGACTACAAGTTCGCCTGGTGGGTCATCTGCGCCACGATCCCGATCGTCGTCGTGGGCCTCGCCGCCAAGCCGCTGATCGAGGGCCCGCTGGCCTCGCTGTGGGTGGTCGCCGCCTCGCTGATCGTCGGGAGCGGGGTGATGTGGGCCGCGGACCAGATGGGCCGGCACAAGCGCGGTGAGGACGACACGTCGTTCAAGGACGCGATGCTGGTGGGCAGTTCACAGATCCTCGCCCTGCTCTTCCCCGGCTTCTCCCGATCCGGCGCCACCATGTCGACGGCGCTCATCCTCGACCTCGACCGGGTCGCCGCCACCCGGCTCTCCTTCTTCCTCGGCATCCCCGCCCTGACCGGCGCCGGGCTGTACGAGCTGAAGGACGCCCTGGGCGCGGGCGTGGGCGTCGCGCCGCTGGCGGTCGGCACTGCGGTCTCCTTCGTCGTCGCCTACGCCTCCATCGCCTGGCTGCTGAAGTTCGTCGCCAAGCACTCCTTCAACGCCTTCGTGATCTACCGGATCGTCGTCGGGGTGCTGCTGCTGGGGCTGCTGGGGGCGGGCGTACTGAACTGAGTGCCGAGGGTCAGCCGGAACCGCTCGTGCATCCGGCCGGGGTCACGGGGGCGCGGCGAGCGCTCTCCCGTGGGCTGGAACCCCATGCGTCGGTAGAGGCCTCGCGCGGCCGTGTTGCCGTCCACCACCGTCAACGAGACCGAAGTGGCACCGCCCCGAGCCGCGTGCTCGACAGCCGCGTAGATCAACGCTTCCCCCACGCCTCTCCCGCGCCAGGCTGGGACCACCCACATCGCGTCGAGCTGGCGCTCGTCCCCGGACGGCGCCGGCGGAGTCACCAACGCCGCGACGCCCACCGCCTCCTCCGCGGCCCGGGCCAGGAACCAGTCCCCGACCAGGATCCGCCGACGCCAGAACGCCTCGTCCCTCGCGCGCTCCTCGGCCAGGGTGGCACCGAACGCCTCGGGGTCCGCCTCCAGCGCGCGCAGACGCACTGCCTTGAGCGCGGCCCAGTTCTCGTCGCCCACCCGTTCGACTCTCGGCATGCCCACATGGTCGTGGCATCCGGGCAAGGACCTCCACGGATTTTCCCGCCCTGAGCTGCCTCAAGCTGCCTCAGTACCCGGAGTGTGAGGCGGTCCCGGGCCGCGCACCCTTGACAGCCCCGTCCCGCCACCCGGAGTATCACCCCCGTGAACCTGTCAGACAGCCAGACAGGTGGCTCGGTGCCGCGGCGCGTCAGCGCGATGGAAGCGGTCCTCGGTCATCTGCGCAGCGCCATCGAGCGCGGAGACTACGCCGTGGGGGACAAGCTCCCCTCCGAGGCCGAGCTGTGCCGGCGCCTGGAGGTGAGCCGGCCCGTGCTGCGGGAGGCCCTGCGGGCCCTGCAGACCATGGGCCTGACCGTCTCCCGTACCGGCAAGGGCACCTTCGTGGTGTCCAGCACCGTCGAGGACCCCACCTTCGGCGACTACGCGGCCAGCGACCTCCTCGAAGTCCGCCGGCACGTCGAGATCCCGGTCGCCGGCTACGCGGCCGTACGACGTACGCCCGAGGACCTCGACCACCTCGCCCATCTGCTCGACCGCATGGAGCACGAGACCGACACCACCGCGTGGGTCGCCATGGACACCCTCTTCCATCTGGCCGTGGCGCAGGCCGCCCAGAACCCGGTGTTCCGCCGGGTGATCGAGGAGATCCGGGACGCGCTGGCCCGTCAGTCGGCCTTCCTGAACGAGCTGGGCGGCCGGCGTGAGCAGTCCAACCGCGAGCACCGGGCGATCGTCGAGGCACTGATCGACCGCAGCGAGGACGACGCGGTGGACGCCATGTCCCACCACCTCGACCGGGTCTCCCGGACCCTCACCGACATCGTGCGCCCCGCGCACACGGACACTCCCCACGAGACATCCCCGGAAGGCGGAACCGACGCGTGAGCGAGCAATCCCTCCAGGACGGTACGGAGCACAAAAGGGCCGTTCACGTCGACGCCGGTGACGCGGGCTACAGCAAGTCGCTGAAATCCCGGCACGTCAACATGATCGCCATCGGCGGTGCCATCGGCACCGGCCTGTTCCTCGGCGCGGGCGGCCGGCTCGCCGACGCCGGCCCGTCCCTCTTCATCGCCTACGCGGTCTGCGGCATCTTCGCCTTCCTCGTCGTCCGGGCGCTGGGCGAACTCGTCCTGTACCGGCCCTCGTCCGGCGCGTTCGTGTCGTACGCCCGTGAGTTCCTGGGCGAGAAGGGCGCGTACACCGCGGGCTGGATGTACTTCCTGAACTGGGCCACCACCGGCATCGCTGACATCACCGCGGTGGCCACCTACACCCACTTCTGGGGCATGTTCTCCGACATCCCGCAGTGGGTGATCGCGCTGATCGCCCTGGCGGTCGTCCTCACCGTGAACCTGATCTCGGTGAAGATCTTCGGCGAGCTGGAGTTCTGGTTCGCCATCGTCAAGGTCAGCGCGCTCGTCATCTTCATGCTGATCGGCATCTTCCTGCTGGTCACCCAGCACGAGGTCGACGGCACCACCCCCGGCCCGTCCCTGATCACCGACAACGGCGGCGTCTTCCCCAACGGCCTGCTGCCCATGCTGCTGATCATCCAGGGCGTCGTCTTCGCCTACGCCTCCGTCGAACTGGTCGGTGTCACGGCGGGCGAGACCGAGAACCCCGAGAAGATCATGCCGAAGGCGATCAACTCGATCATGTGGCGCGTGGGCATCTTCTACGTCGGTTCGGTGCTCCTCCTCTCGATGCTGCTGCCGTGGAACAAGTACACGTCGGGCGAGAGCCCCTTCGTGACCGTCCTCTCCAACATCGGCATCCCGGCGGCCGGCGGTGTGATGAACCTGGTCGTCCTCACGGCGGCCATGTCGTCCCTCAACTCGGGCCTGTACTCCACCGGCCGCATCCTGCGTTCCATGGCGATGTCCGGCTCCGCGCCGAAGTTCACCGGCAACATGAGCCGCAGCCAGGTCCCGTACGGCGGCATCCTGCTCACCAGCGGTGTCTGCGTACTCGGCGTCGGCCTCAACTTCGTCGTCCCCGAGGACGCGTTCGAGATCGTGCTGAACTTCGCCGCGATCGGCATCCTGGCCACCTGGGGCATGATCATGGTCTGTCACCTGGTCTTCTGGCGGAAGACCGAGAACGGCGAGCTGACCCGCCCGAGCTACCGTCTCCCCGGCTCCCCGTGGACCGAACTCGTGACGCTGGCCTTCCTCGCCTCCGTCCTGGTCCTGATGTACGCCGACGGCGGCGCAGGCCGTACCACCGTGCTGTGTCTCCCGCTGATCGCCGGGGCGCTGGTCGCGGGCTGGTACGGCGTCCGCGCCCAGGTGGCCCGCAAGGCCGCCGAAGGCACCCCGTCCACCCCTTCCAACCCGTCCACCGGATCCAGCGGGTCGGCCGGAGCCGACGCGTGAACCACGCAGTGATGCAGGATGCAGTAATGCAGGAAGCAGCGCAGGCAGGCATGTACGGCAGTTCTCTCGCGGACGCTCCCGCGATCCGCGAACCCCTCCACTCTCCCGTCGCGCACCTCGTGCGCGGCGGGGTCATCGAGGGCATCCACTACGGCTCCGTCGTCGTCCTCGGCGCCGACGGACAGGTGGAGTTGCAGGTCGGCGACATCGAGGCGGCCTTCTATCCGCGTTCGGCCCTGAAGCCGGTCCAGGCGGTGGCGATGCTGCGGGCGGGCCTGCCCCTCGACGGCGAGCTGCTGTCCCTGGCCGCCGCCAGTCACTCCGGCGAGGAACGCCATCTGGCCGGTACCCGCCGCATCCTGGAACTCGCCGGCCTCAGCGAGGACGACCTGCGCAATGTGACGGACCTGCCGTTCGACCCGGTCGTCCGGGACACCTGGATACGCGAGGGCCGGCCACCCTCGCGCCTCGCCCAGAACTGCTCCGGCAAGCACGCGGCCATGCTCTACACCTGCAAGCTCAACGGCTGGTCCCTCGACACCTACCTCGATCCCGCCCACCCCCTCCAGCAGGCGATCGCCGAGATCGTCGAGGACCTCACCGGTCAGCGCATCGCCCAGGTGACCGTCGACGGCTGCGGCGCGCCCCTCTTCTCGATCTCCCTGCACGGCCTGGCCCGTGCCGCCGCCCGGATCACCACGGCCGCCCCGGACACCCCGGAGGCACTGGTCGCCGACGCGATGCGCGACCACGCCGAGATGGCCTCCGGCTCCGGCCGGGACGTGGCCGCGCTGATGCGGGCCGTGCCCGGGCTGCTCAGCAAGGACGGTTTCGAGGGCGTTCAGGTCGCCGCGCTCCCGGACGGCCGGTCCGTCGCGGTGAAGATCGCCGACGGTGCGAATCGGGCGCGGGTGCCGGTGACGGCGGCGGCGCTCGTCCGGGCCGGCGTCGATGCGTCGGCGCTCACCGAGTTCGCGGGCGAGGCGCTGCTGGGCGGTGGCGAACCGGTCGGCAGCGTTCGCGCCGTCCGTGCCCTGGACCCGCTTTCGGCTCAGGTCCGGCCCGCGTAGTTCTTCGGCCCCCCGGCCGGTGGGGGCTGGTCGCGCAGTTCCCCGCGCCCCTTCGGGGCGCGTCCACAGCACGCCCATCAGGACCAACAACCCGAAAGAGGCCCGCCCCACCATGACCGCAGCAGCTCAGCGCAGCGCCGCCGCAGTCCATCGCAGTGAACACGATCTGCTCGGTGACCGTGATGTTCCCGTCGAGGCGTACTGGGGTGTCCACACCCTGCGTGCCACGGAGAACTTCCCCATCGCGGGTATGACAATCTCCGCCTACCCGCATCTCATCGACGCCCTCGCCGCCGTCAAGGAGGCCGCCGCCCTCGCCAACGAGGAGCTTGGTCTCCTGGAGTCGAAGAAGGCCGCCGCGATAGTCGAGGCGTGCCGGGAGATACGGGACGGCAGGCTGCACGACCAGTTCGTGGTGGACGTGATCCAGGGCGGGGCCGGCACCTCGACGAACATGAACGCCAACGAGGTCGTCGCCAACCGGGCGTTGGAGCTGCTGGGCCATGAGAAGGGCCAGTACCAGTACCTGCACCCCAACGAGGACGTCAACCTCGGCCAGTCGACCAATGACGTCTACCCGACCGCCGTCAAGATAGCGACGGTCTTCGCGGTACGTGGACTGCTCAAGGCGATGGCTGTACTGCAGGACTCGTTCGCCCGTAAGGCCGTCGAGTTCCGCGATGTGCTCAAGATGGGCCGTACACAGTTGCAGGACGCGGTCCCCATGACGCTCGGTCAAGAGTTCTCCGCGTATGCCGTCATGATTGACGAGGACCGCAACCGTCTTGACGAGGCCGTCCAGTTGATCCATGAGATCAACCTGGGCGCCACGGCCATCGGTACGGGTCTCAACGCCCCCGCCGGATACGCCGAGTCGGCCCGCCGCCACCTGGCCGAGATCACCGGCCTCCCGCTGGTCACCGCCGCCAACCTGGTCGAAGCGACCCAGGACTGCGGGGCGTTCGTCCAGATGTCCGGTGTACTGAAGCGGGTCGCGGTCAAGTTGAGCAAGAGCTGCAACGACCTGCGTCTGCTCTCCTCCGGGCCCCGCGCCGGCCTCGGCGAGATCAACCTGCCGCCGGTGCAGGCGGGTTCGTCGATCATGCCGGGTAAGGTCAACCCGGTGATCCCCGAGGTCGTCAACCAGGTCGCCTTCGAGGTGATCGGCAACGACGTGACGATCACGATGGCCGCGGAGGCGGGCCAGCTCCAGCTCAACGCCTTCGAGCCGATCATCCTGCACTCCCTCTCGGAGTCCATCACCCACCTGCGTGCCGCATGCCTCACGCTCGCCGAGCGCTGCGTCGACGGCATCACCGCCAACACCGAGGCACTGCGCGCGAGCGTCGAGAACTCCATCGGCCTGGTCACCGCCCTCAACCCCCACATCGGCTACACGGCCGCCACCGACATAGCCAAGGAGGCCCTGGCCACCGGCCGGGGCGTAGCCGAACTGGTCCTGGAAAAGGGCCTGCTGCCGGCAGAACGCCTCGCGGAGCTGCTCCGCCCGGAGATAGTGGCCGGCACGGGCGCGCCCCGATAGGGACGCGGGGCTGTGTCGATATGCGGCTCCGCCGGCGCGGCTGCGCGACAAGGCAATCGGCCTCGGTGCAGCCGCGCCCCTCAGGGGCGCGGGGAACTGCGCGACCAGCCCCCACCGGGCCGCAGATTCATCACTACCGCCCCAACGAAGCGCCCAGCACACACGAACGCGCATCAGGACCGGCCCAGAGGGACAATGGCGATCATGGCATCAGCACCCTCGCCCCCGACCTTCCAGCCGGTCCTGGACCGAATCGCCGAGGAAATCGCCCGCACACCCGGATGCGGGCGCCCCGCCGACTACATCCCCGCCCTCGCGTCGCAGGACCCCCGCAGCTTCGGCATGGCCGTCGCCGAACTCGACGGCACGGTGTACGGCGTGGGGGACTGGCAGCAGCCGTTCTCCACCCAGTCCGTCACCAAGGTCTTCACCCTCGCCCTCGACCTGGCCCGCGAGGGCGACGAACTCTGGGAGCACGTGGGCCGCGAACCCTCCGGAAACCCCTTCAACTCCCTGATCCAGCTGGAGTACGAGAACGGCATCCCGCGCAACCCGTTCATCAACGCGGGCGCCCTCGTCGTCACCGACCGCCTGCACACCCGTACCGGCGACGCGGCCGGCGCACTCCTCGACTTCCTGCGCGCGGAGTCGGGCAACCCCGGCCTCACCTTCGACAAGGACGTGGCCGCCTCCGAGGCCGGACGCGGCCACCGCAACGCCGCCCTGGGCCACTTCATGGCCTCGTACGGCAACATCGACAACCCGGTCCCGGACCTGCTGGAGCAGTACTTCCGCCAGTGCTCCATCGAGGCGTCCTGCGCCGACCTGGCCCTCGCGACCGGTTTCCTGGCCCGCCACGGAGTCCGCGCCGACGGCACCCGCCTCCTGACCCGCAGCCAGGCCAAACAGATCAACGCCATCATGCTGACCTGCGGCACCTACGACGCGGCAGGCGACTTCGCCTACCGGGTGGGCCTCCCCGGCAAGAGCGGAGTGGGCGGCGGCATCATCGCCGTGGTCCCCGGCCGCTGCACGCTGTGCGTCTGGAGCCCCGGCCTGGACGAGCGCGGCAACTCGGTAGCAGGCGTCACAGCCTTGGCCCGCTTCACAACACTGACGGGGGTTTCGGTCTTCTGACCGGAACGCCGAGGGCTTGAGGAGGTCGTGAGCCGTCGCTTTCGTGGGCACGGGCGGCCACATTCGAGGAACGGTGCGCGATCGCTTTCGTGGGCACGGGCGGTCACTTTCGAGGGACGGTGCGCGGTCGCTTTTCGGGGCACGAGCGGTCACCTGCAAGCGACGGCAACCCGCCGCTTTCAGGGGCGCGGGGAACTGCGCGACAAGCCCCCACCGGGCCCGCACCCGACACCCAACCCCCAGAGATCACCCGCCAGTAACTCCCAGGTCCCCACCCGGAGAGCACTCCGTAGCCTCCCGGCCACCCACGATTGACACCCTGACCGAGTGTTGGCCATGGCTTTCCCCATCGATCTCCGCCGCTGTCAGGCCCTCGGCCTGATCGGCACCGCATGCCTCGCCCTGGGCGGCGAGACCGCCGGCGCCCTCCCCGTACGAGAACTCATCGCCCCCTCGACCGGCCGCGCAGCGCTGGGCCTCGTCGGCGTCTACTTCGGTGTCGTCCTCCTGATCGCCGCCTGGATCATGCTCGGCAAACTGGTCCGCAGCCCGGAGCCGCCCACCGTACGGTCCCTGATGCTCGTCCTCGTCGTCTGGGCGACCCCGCTCCTCCTCGCCCCACCCCTCTTCAGCCGCGACGTCTACAGCTATCTCGCCCAGGGCGCGATGGTCGAGGCGAACATGGACGTGTACACGCACGGCCCGGCCCTGCTCGGCGGCCCGCTCGCCGCCGAGGTCGCCCCGGTGTGGCAGCAGACCGGCGCCCCCTACGGCCCCGTGTTCCTCGCCGTCGCGTCCGGGCTCTCCGGACTGACCCGGGGCGAGATACCCGCCGGCCTGTTCGGTATGCGGCTGGTCGCGCTGCTCGGTGTGGCCCTGATGGCGGCCGCCCTGCCCCGCCTCGCCCGGCACAGCGGCGCCGACCCGGCCGCCGCGCTCTGGCTCGGCGCCCTCAACCCGCTGGTCCTGCTGCACCTGGTGGCCGGCGCCCACAACGACGCGATCATGCTCGGGCTGCTCGGCGTCGGTCTGGTCGCGGCGCTGGGCCGGTGGCCGGTCCTGGGCGCCGTACTCGTCACACTCGCCGCCCTCGTCAAGGCGCCCGCGCTGCTCGGCCTCGCCGCGGTCGTGGCCCTGCAGATCCGCGCGGGCCGCAGTCCGGTGCGGGCGATACTGACCACGGCGGGCGCGGCAGCCGCCACCACCGTGGCCGTCACCACGCTGGCCGGCACCGGATACGGCTGGATAGGCGCCCTGAAAACCCCGGTGTCACCCCAGAACTGGGCCCTCACCAGCCTCCTCGGCCGCGCCACGGCCGCCGTGCTCACGAAGGTCGGCAGCGACCTCGCGCCGCTCGCCGTCCCGGCCTGGCACTTGCTCGGCATCGCGCTCACCGTCCTCGCCATCGCGTACATATGGCTGCGCCGCCCACGCCTCAGCCCGGTCTACGCACTCGGCCTGAGCCTGGCCGTCGTGGTCGTCCTCGGCCCGGCGATCCGGCCCTGGTACGCCCTGTGGGCCCTGTTCCTCATCGCCGCCGCCGCGCCCAGCAGTTCGGTACGGCGTCGGCTCGCGGCCGTCACGGGAGTCGTCGCGCTCCTCGCCCTGCCGAGCGGCGCGCCCGCCGGCACCGAGGAACTGGTCCTGGCCGTCTCCGGCGGCGCACTGGCCGTCGTCGTCCTCTGGCAGGCCCACCAGGCGGCCCAGGCACCCCTGCGGGAGAGCACGGTATGAGCATCAGCACTGTCAGACTGCCCCGCACCGACCGGGGACGGCTCCTCCTGGTGCTCGCCCTCGTCGCCGCGGTGACCGTGTTCACGGCGACCGTGCCCCTGCTGCGCGGCTGGTTCGACCTGCGCGTCTACTACGGAACCATCGACACCTGGGTCCACCACGGCGGCCGGATCTACGACTACCAGGTGCCCGGCACGACGTACGGCTTCACCTATCCGCCGTTCGCCGCCGTCAGCATGCTGCCGATGGCGCTCGTCGGACTGCGCGCCGCCATCACCGCCGCGCTGCTGCTCAACCTGGCGGCCCTCGGCGCGGTGGTCTGGATGACGGCCAGGCCGGTGCTGCGCCGCTACGGCTGGTACGGCTGGGCCCTGACCGGCTGTGCGCTGGCGCTGTTCGAACCGGTCCGCGACACCTTCAGCTTCGGCCAGGTGAACCTCGTACTGCTGGCCCTGGTCCTCCTCGACGCCTGGCTGCTGACGACCGGCCGGGCGCGCTGGGCGGGCATCGGGATCGGGCTCGCCGCCGCCATCAAGCTGACGCCCGCCCTCTTCATCGGGCTGCTGCTCCTCGCCGGTCGGCGACGGGCCGCCGGGGTCGCGACGGCCGTCGCCGGTGCGGCGACCGGGCTCGCGGTGTGGATCGCGCCGGACGCCTCGCGCTTCTACTGGAGCGAGGCGCTGTGGGACACCCAGCGCATCGGCAGGCTCGCGTACGTCTCGAACCAGTCCCTCCAGGGCGTCCTGGCGCGGCTGGCCGTGCCGGGCGAACCCAGCCGTGCCGTATGGCTGGTGGTGGTACTGGTCGTCCTCGCCGTCTGGGCGTGGCGGGCCCGGCGGGCCGTCGTGGTGGGGGACTGGTGGGCCGCGTTCGCCCTCACCGGGCTGACCGCCTGTCTGGTCAGCCCGATCACCTGGGTACACCATCTCGTCTGGCTGCTGCCGTCGTTCGCCGTCCTCCTGCGTACGGGGCACGCGCGCGTGGCGGGCGCCCTGTACGCGGTGCTGTGCACGAGCGTGGTGTGGCTGTGGTTCGACGACGCGTCCGGCGTCGACGGGTTCATCGGCGGCAGCGCGTACGTCTGGGTCACCCTCGTGCTGCTGCTGTGGCTGCCGGTGGACGGTGCCGATCAGGCCCGCCGTACACCCGCGATCCGCAGCAGCAGCGACACCGCTCCGGCTCCGAGCACGGCCGCGCCCACGATCGTCCAGGTCTCCGGCCAGCCCGGCCCGGTCCCGGACGCCACGGTGGCGGCCACCGGCACCGAGCGCGGCGCCTGCGGACCGGCCTGCGACACGGGCCGTGAGACGGCCAGTGAGCCGACGGGATCGACGCGTCCGGCGGCCCCGAAGCCCCAGTCGAGCAGCGAGCGGGCCTCCTCGTAGACGGCGTATCCGCCGCCCTCCTGAGGGTTCATCACCGTGACGACCAGGGTGCGATCGCCCCGGCGCGCGGCGACGACCAGCGTGTTGCCCGCCTTGCTGGTGTAGCCGTTCTTGACGCCGACGACGCCGGGGTAGCGCCCGACGCCGTCGGCACCGGTCAGCAGCCGGTTGGTGTTCTGGATCTCGTACGACCAGCCGCCACCGCCGGGGAACTTGGCCCGGGCGGTGCCGCAGTAGTCGACGAAGTCCGCGTTGTGCAGCCCCGCCCGCCCGAACACCGCGAGGTCGTACGCCGACGAGACCTGCCCCGACGCGTCGTACCCGTCGGGTGACCGCACGTGCGTGTCGCGGGCGCCCAGGGAGCGGGCCTTGGCCTGCATCCGGACGGCGGTGTCGCGCCAGCCCCCGCTCATGGCGGCCAGGACGTGCACGGCGTCGTTCCCGGAGTTGAGGAACACGCCCCGCCACAGGTCGGCGACCCGGTACGTACGCCCCGCCGCGACCCCGACCAGACTGCTGCCGGCCCCGATGCCCGCCAATTCCTCCTCGGTGACCTTGTGCCGCAGGCCCGCGGGCAGCGTCGGCAGCACGGTGAGGGCGAAGAGCGTCTTGAGCGTGCTGGCCGGGGGCAGCTTGCGGTGTGCGTTGTGCGCGGCGAGGACGTCACCGGTGCGGGCGTCGGCCACCAGCCAGGACAGTGCGGACACGTCCCGTGGGATTCGGGGTGCGCCGGGGCGGAGCCGGGCGTGGGTGCCGGGGCGGTACAGCAGTTGGGCGTCCGCCGCCGTCTGCGTGGTCTGCGTCGTCGCGTCGGCGGTGGGGTGGGCGGATGCCGGGGCCGGCGCGAGGGCCAGCACGCCCGTCGCGCACAGTGCGCAGCAGGAGATGGCGATGCGGGAAGGGAATCTGATCGTCATACCGCAAACGTAGGAACGGATGTGCGGTACGGGGTGGTGCCGGGGCCGAGGGGTGGTCCCTAACACCCGGATGCGCTAGCGCTCCGCGGGGTGGGGGCGTTTTCGGCTGCGGGCCGGTGGGGGCTGGTCGCGCAGTTCCCCGCGCCCCTGTCGGGGCGCTGCGCGGCCCCGACTTCAGCCGGACGTGGGCAGTGTCGGCTGGATTCGGCGCAGGAAGGTCGCGTTGTCGGGTGTGTCGCGGAGGCGTTCCAGGAGGGTCTCCATGGCCGACTGGCCGTCCCGCGACTGCAGGGCCCGTCGCAGGCCCTGTACGGTCGTCAACTCGGCCGGAGGTAGCAGGAGTTCCTCGCGGCGGGTGCCGGACGGGATGATGTCGACGGCCGGGTACACGCGCCGGGACGCCAGCTCGCGGCTCAGCCGCAGCTCCATGTTGCCGGTGCTCTTCAGCTCCTCGAAGAAGAAGTCGTCTGCGCGTGAACCCGTCTCCACCAGGGCGGTGGCGAGGATGGTCAGCGAACCGCCCTCCTCGGCCAGGCGCGCCGCGCCGAACAGCCGCTTCGGCCCGTGCAGCGCGGCGGCGTCGACACCGCCGCTGAGGGTACGGCCACCGGAGGCCGCCGCGTTGTTGTGGGCGCGGCACAGCCGGGTTAGGGAGTCCAGGAGGATGACGACGTCCTCGCCCGCCTCGACGAGCCGCTTGGCCCGCTCGATGACGAGTTCGGCGAGGGCGATGTGCTGCTTGGGTGTCTTGTCGAAGGTCGAGGCGTACACCTCGCCGCGCACGGAGCGCCGCATGTCGGTGACCTCCTCGGGCCGCTCGTCGAGCAGCACCACCATCAGGCGGCACTCGGGATGGTTGCCGGCGACGGCCGCCGCGATCTGCTGGAGCAGTACGGTCTTGCCGGTCTTGGGCGGGGCCACGATCAGCCCGCGCTGGCCCTTGCCGACGGGCGTGACCAGGTCGGTCACGCGTCCGGAGAGTCCGGCGGCCGGGTGTTCGAGGCGGAGCCTCTCACGCGGGTGCAGCGGGGTGAGGTCGCGGAAGTGACGGCGGCCGCGCAGCTCTTCGGGCGTACGGCCGTTGACCAGCCCGACCTCGGTCAGGGCGCGCTGTG
Organism: Streptomyces sp. NPDC002680; assembly: GCF_042889145.1. NCBI lineage: Bacteria > Bacillati > Actinomycetota > Actinomycetes > Kitasatosporales > Streptomycetaceae > Streptomyces > Streptomyces sp. NPDC002680. Next base: position 1,131,240 of record NZ_JBIAQP010000001.1, on the reverse strand, counting down.
CACCGCGGGCGCCGGCGACGAGGTCGCCCTTGCGCAGGCCGTACCGGCGGATGAGCGCCGGGGAGACCTGGAGGTCGGTGGGGGAGGGCAGGCAGCTGTCGGCGGCCCGCAGGTAGCCCTTCCCGTTGCTGTCGATGTCGAGGACACCGGTCGCGATCCGGGTCGGGGGCAGTTGTTCCACAGGGGGGTGTTCGAGTGTGGTGGTCATGAGACTGGGTCCTTTCAAGGACGGAGACGCATGCCGCATGAGGCACGCGGAGACAGAGAGGAAGGGTGAGAGGCCGCGAGAACTGAGCGCGCCGAACGCGCTACGGGCGGCGAAAGAGCTGATGCGCCGATCGGAAACCGACGGGCGGTCAGCGGGAGAGAGAATGATCCAGCACCGGCGCCCAAGAGGGGGCGTACACAAGTGCTGTTGGCACCGTACCACACGATGCGCGGTCCCGGATGTGAGGTGTGACTCAGCGGCTCGACGCCCGTCGAGGTGCGGACGCGCCCCCGAACTCCACTGCCCGCATACCTGCCATACGAACCCCCGATGGACCTGAAGCGACGCATTTCTTGTTCTGCCCAAAGGCCGTACCTACGCTTCCACCACCGCACTCCGGCGGCACTGGACAAGGGACATGGCAACCATGGGTCGACTGGCCGGGAAAATCGCTTTCATCAGTGGAACGGGGGCCGGAATAGGCCGATCCGCGGCCCTCGTATTCGCCGCGGAAGGCGCCACGGTATTCGGCTGCGACCTTGACGAGGACAGTGCGTCCGAAACCGTCGAACTCGTCGAGAAGGCCGGCGGAACCATGAAGTCCCTTGCCCCCGTGGACCTCTCCACCGAAAGCGGCGCCCGGGAATGGATCGACGCCGGGATCGAGGCCTTCGGCGGCATCGACATCCTCTACAACAACGCCTCCGCACTACGGAACGGGCCGTTCGAGTCCCAGCCCGTCGAGGACTGGTACTTCACCATCCGCAACGAGCTGGACATCCCCTACTTCTGTACGCGCGCGGCCTGGCCGCACCTGATCGCGCGCGGCGGCGGAGTCGTCCTCAACGTCGCCTCCGTGGCCGCCGTACGAGGGGCGCCCTTCATGCCGATGGTGCCGCACGGGGCCGCCAAGGGCGGGGTGCTGGCGATGAGCAAGCACCTGTGCGCGGCCGGCGCCCCGCACCACATCCGCGTCAACACCATCGCCCCCGGCATGACCCGCACCTCGGCCACCGCCCCCTTCCTCGACGACCCGGACGGCCCCCGGGCCCAGTTGGAGGCCCGTATCCCCGTCGGACGCGTCGGTGAACCCGAGGACATCGCCCGCGCCGCGGCCTTCCTCTGCTCCGACGAGGCGGCCTTCGTCAACGGCGCCAACCTCATGGTCGACGGCGGCGACAGCGCGATGGCGGGCTGAGCGGACGTGACCACCCGACTCGACCACGTGGGCGTCAACGTACGCGATCTGCCCGCCCAAACCACCTGGTACCAGGGCGCGTTCGCGCTGAAGACCGTCTTCGAGTTCCACCTCGAAGGACCCGGGCTGAAGGGTGTCGTCCTGGAGCATCCGGACGGCTGGCGCCTCGAACTGCTCGCCCGGCCCGGCTCCGCCCCGGGCCTGCGCGCACCGGACCCGCTGACCGCCGCCCTCACCGAGGGTTACGGGCACTTCGCGGTCACCACCCCCGAACTCGACCCCGTTCACGACGCTTTGATCGCCCATGGAGCGGGCGAGGTCATGAAACCGGGGCCGTCCCCCGAACCGGGCGTGCGTATGGCCTGGGTCAGTGACCCCGAGGGAAATCTCATCGAACTCATAGAGAAGAAGCCGCGATGACGCAACCAACGAAATCGATCTCCCTGAACAGACTCGACAAGGGCACGCTCATAGCCTGCTGCCTCGCGGTCGCGGCGGCACAATTGTGCATTACCGTCCCCTCGCCCATCAACGGGGAAATCCAGGCCGCATTCGGGGCCTCGGGTTCCCAAGTGGCCTGGGTGACCTCCGCCTTCATTCTCCCCACCGCCATTCTTGAACTGAATTTCGGTGTGGTCGGAGATCTCTTCGGCCGTAAGCGCCTACTGGTCCTCGGCGGACTGATCCTGGCCCTCGGTGAACTCCTCAACGCCACCGCGCAGAGCATCGGCATGCTCTGGACCGGCCAGGCCCTCGCCGGTATCGGCGCCGCCGCGCTCTTCCCCAGCTCCCTCGCGGTCATCGCAGCGGCCACCCCGGACCAGAAGGACCGCGCGAAAGCCGTCTCCACCTGGGCACTGAGCATCTCGCTGGCCTCGGCACTCGGACCGCTGTCCTCCGGTGTGCTCGCCACCGTCGCCGACTTCCGCTGGGCGTTCGTGCCGCCCGTCATCCTCGGACTCGTCGTCGCCGGCACCTGCTGGAAGCTGGTCACCGACTCCAAGGCCCCCGAGGGCCGCACCCTGGACTGGCCCGGCCAGATCACCATCGCCATCGGCCTCACCGCCCTGCTCTGGGGCATCATCGAGGGCGGCGAACGAGGCTGGAGCAGCACGGCGATCGTCGGCTCCCTCTCGCTTGCCGCGATCGCCCTCGTCGGGTTCGTCGTCGCCGAACTGCGTGCCGCGTCACCGATGTTCAACCTCGAACTCCTGAAGATCCCCTCGTTCGCGGCGGCGGCCGTCGTCGCCCTCGCCGGGATGTTCGGCTTCATCGGCACCGCGTACTGCGTGTCGATCCGGCTCGGCGCGGTCATGCACCTGAGCGCCCTCAAGGCCAGCATGCCCTTCGTCATCCTCCAGCTGATCCCGCTGCTCCTGGCCCCCGTGCTGAGCAGAATGCTGACCCGGGTGGACGCCCGCTGGCTGCTGATGGGCGGGCTGCTGCCCATGGCCGCCGGCCAGTTCTGGATCGCCGCCCTGCCCATCACCACCACCTCCCTCGCGGCCTTCATCGGCCCGGTGCTACTGCTCGGCGTCGGCTTCATCTGCGTGGTCTCCTCGCTGACCTCCGCCGCCGTCAACGCCGTACCGATCCACATGACCGGCATGGCCAGCGGCGCCACCAGCCTCGTCCGGGAGTTCGGACAGGGCCTCGGTCCGGCCGTCATCAGCACGATCGCGATGAGCGCCGCGTCCTCCGCCCTGGTCGGCAAGCTCAGCGGGGCCGACGCGGGGATGGAGGCGGCGGCCGGACCGCTCGCCGTCGTCAACGCGGGCAGCGAAAGCGCCCGGGCCGCCGCGCAGGACGCCCTCGGCCACGGCATGGCACTGGGCGTGGTGATCTGCGGCTGCGCCTCACTGCTCGGCGCGGTGGTCACCCTGCTGCTGGTCCGCAAGAACACCGCCCGGTCGGAGGTCGACACGAGCGGAGAGACGGCGGTGCAGCCCGCGACCGCGTGACCCGTCGTAGACGCAAGAGGAGGAGGCCGTGGCTCCAAGCCACGACCTCCTCCTCTTGCGCGCCCCCGCAGGTCCGTCAGGACGCGTCGAGGGCGTTCGTGATCGCCTTCACGCCGCCGTGCGCCGCGTAACCGCCGTCCACGGTGATCTCCGCGCCGTTGACGTACGACGCCTCGTCCGACAGCAGATACACGACCAGCGGTGCCACCTCCTCCGTCGTCCCGGGGCGACCCTGCGGGGTCATCGCGAGATGCGCGCCCACGAACACCGGGTTCGCGGTAGCCATCAGCGGCGTCTCGATGTACCCGGGGTGGATGACGTTCGTACGGATGCCACGGGGTGCCAACTCCAGTGCGGCCACCCGCGACAGGCCTCGCAGCGCCCACTTGCTCGCCGTGTACGCGACCGCGTGATGAGCGGTGAGACCGGCCACCGAGCCGACGTTCACGATCGACGAACCGGACGGCATCAGCGGAGTCAGTGCCTGGATGCCGAGCAGCGCACCCGTCGTGTTCACCGCGAACGCCCGGTTCCAGTCGGCGAGTTCGACGTGCCCGAGCCGCGCCCGTACGGCGATGCCCGCGTTGTTCACCAGCCCGTGCACGACGTCCAGCGAGGCCGCGAGGGCCGTCCAGTCGTCCTCGGACGACACGTCCAGGTGCCGGTAGGTGACATCGAGGCCGTCGGCGCGCAGGGCGGCGGCGAGCTTCTCGCCGGGCTCGTCGAGGACATCGGTCGCGATCACCGACGCACCTTCGCGAGCGGTCGCCGACACCTCGGCGGCGCCCTGTCCCTGCGCGGCTCCGGTGACGACGACGGTACGGCCGGCCAGACGCGTACGGCTCACGGTTCCTCCAGGAGGCTAGGGGTTTCCCCTGCCACGCTAGGAAGCGGGCGCCAGCTCCGGAAACGCGCGTTCCTCATGGCTGGCATCCGTGTCCGCGATCGGCTCGGTACCGTCGGTCTCCGGCTCCTCGTCCAGACGGGCGCCCACCCTGCGCATGGTCTCGCGCAGCCAGCTGTGGGCCGGGTCGGAGTGCCGGTTGTGGTGCCAGTACATGGCCTCCACCAGCGGTACGTCCGGGAACGGCGTCGGTACGGCGACACAGCGCGCGAAGCCCTCGTACCGCCGGGCGAGCCGCTCGGGCACCAGGGCGACCAGATCGGTGCCGCCCACCAGGAACGGCAGCACACTGAACCCCGGCGCGCTGACCTGCACCTTCGGCACGATGCCAAGGGTCTCCAGCTGCCGGTCCGCGGGCGTCTGACTCTTGCCGAACGCCGACGCGGCATGCGGCATCTCCGCCAGATCGCGGAGCGTGAGGCGGCCCTCGACGAGGCGCGGGTTGTCGGGGTCGACGATGCACACGAACCGGTCGTGCATCACGGCCTCGCTGATCCCGGGCAGCCGGTAGCCGAGCGGTACGACCATCAGGTCGTGGCAGCGCAGATGGGTCTCGTTCTCCGGCTGGCCGTGCACCAGGGGGTGGAAGTCGATGCGTACGCCGGGCGCCTCGTCCGCGATGGCCCGCAGCAGCGGCTCGACGAACACCGTCATCACGTAGTCCGACATCACCACCGAGAACCGCTGCCGACTGCGCTCCGGATCGAACCGCCGGGTCAGCGACAGGGCCTCCTCGGCCTTGTACAGGGACGCCTGTACGACGGGCAGCAGCCGCTCGGCCAGCGGGGTCAGTTCGTACTCGCGGCCCACCCGCACCAGCAGCTCGTCGTTGAAGTGCCGGCGCAGCCGGGCGAGCGAGCCGCTCATCGCGGACTGGCTGGTGGAGAGCCGGACGCCGGCGTGCGTGACGTTCTTCTCCTCCAGCAGGGCCTCCAGCGCCACCAGAAGATTGAGATCGATCGCTCCCAGACCCACGGATGTCCCCTTCCGTCACGCCTGGCCGCAGGCGCCGGCCACCTCGTCGTACGGCCGTGAAACCGGAGCGTAACTTCGGGAGGACTGCGTGAGGAAGGTCCGTGCGCGCATTCTCAGAAACGCGGATGCGAGCCATCGCGACCGGGAATACGCGCAGGTCGGCGGGCCTGCACCCCCATGGTCGGGACACAGGCCCGGCTTGGTCGAGGCACAGGATTCCGTGCTACGGCCGTGGTGTGCGGCCCCGCTTCCGGGCACGCGGAAGGTACACGTCCGTACGCCCGGTGACGATGCGGTTGGAGAGGCTGCCGAGGCGTTCCACGGTGAGCGTCACCTCGTCACCGGGGGCGAGGGGCGCGGGAGTGCGTTCCCCGACGCGGCCCCAGAACTCCGCCAGGGCGCCCCAGCCGCAGGTGCCCGAGCCGAGGATGTCACCGGGGCGCACCCAGGCGTCACGGGCCGCGTAGGCGATCATCTCCTCGAAGGTCCAGGAGACGTTGGCGAGCGTGTCGCGGCCGATCAGCTCGCCGTTGAGGGTCGCGGTCATCTCCAGGTCGAGGAAGCCGTCGGCGTCCCTGCGGTCCTCCACCTCGTCGGCGGTGACCAGGAACGGGCCGAGCGTGTTGGCGAAGTCCTTGCCCTTGGAGAAGCCGAGGCCCAGGTTCTTCTCCGGTTTCTGAAGGTCACGGGCCGACCAGTCGTTGAAGACGAGATAGCCGACGATGTGCTCACGGGCCTGCTCGGGCGTGAGGTCACGCCCCGCCCGTCCGATGACCACTCCCACCTCCAGCTCGAAGTCGAGCACCGAGCAGCCCGCCGGGATCGGCACCTCGTCGTGAGCGCCGTAGGCCGCGTGCGGGTTGGTGAAGTAGAAGTTGGGCGCCCGATACCACTCCTCGGGCACGTGCTCCAGCCCGTCGAGGGACTTGGAGACACCCTCGATGTGCGCCTCGAAGCCGACGAAGTCCCGGATGGACGGCGGCTTGAGCGGCGGTAGCAGTCGCACCTGATCCACCGTCAACTCACTTGCCTGGCTGAGAGCTTCGGCTCCGGCCGCGTGCAGTGCCTCCGTCTCGACGAGCGAGAGGACGGTGACCCCGTCCGGCAGCGGATGGATGCTCTGCCCCTGGACGACTCCGGCGCGCTCCACGCCCTCGTACTCGTATGTCGCGAACCGCATGCCTCACTGCTCCCAGTGGTTGGTGTTGGTGACGGCCCCGGTGCTCAGATATCCGGCGAAGAGGCCCTTCGGGTCGCGTACGGCCCGGATCTCGCGCAGCCGCCGCCACTGCGCGTCGCCCATGAACCGCACCTGCCGGACGGTGAAGTCGGAGTCCCCGAGGTACTGACCGGCGGTCACCGGCTCCATGTCCGCCATCGCGCCGTCGAGCCAGGACCGCAACTCGGCGTCCCGCTCGGGCTCGTCGTGCACGACGTACGTGGCGCAGTAGATCTCCGACTGCAACGAGAAGGCCATGTCGGGGAGTTGGCGCAGCGGGGCCATCGAGAACCAGATCGTGAACGTCTGCGGAGTGGGCTGCTCGGTGAACGCCTTCCGGATGACCGGTACGACCTCCTCGGCGGGCCCGGTCAGCCAGGCGTTGTCGACGAGATAGCGATGCCCTTCGGGGTTCGCGGTCCGCTGGTTGAGAAGCTGCTCGGCGAGTGTGGTCGGCTGCGCCTCGACGCGGAAGACGGCCCGGTCGGCGTAGGGATTGGCGTGCAGCGGCGCCAGCGCCTCGGCGGCCTGTTCGGGCGTGTCGGTCATCGACACGCCTGTGACCAGGAGCAACGGCTCGTCGTGGCCGGGCGGTGTCTGGGTGAGGGCGACGATCTCGACCAGGTCCGACACCGTGTGGTGCATGCCGTGCAGCCAGGTCATGACCTCGTCGAAGAGGGCGACCGGGTACGCGTGGACCGTGTGCGCCAGATGCTTCGGCAGGGGGCGGGTACGGAGGTGGAAGCGGGTGACGACGCCGAAGAAACCGGGACCGGCTCCCCGCGCCGCCCAGAACAGGTCGGAGTTGGTCGTCTCGTCCGCACGGACCAACTCGCCCTCGGCGGTGACGACATCGATCGCCACGAGATTCTCCGCCGCCCAGCCCCAGCCGCGCGCGTTCCAGCCCTGGCCGCCCTGGAGGAGGAAGCCGCCGATACCGACCGAAGGACAGTGCCCGCCGTTGAAGAACCGGCCGAACTCGCCCAGGAACGGGTTGAGTTCGTCGCCTCCCTTGACGCTGGGGGTGGCCGTCACGATCCCGGTCGTGTCGTCGTACGTCATCTCGCGCAGATCCCCGAGATCGATCAGCAGGGCGTCCGTCCGCACCGACCAGGCCGCCCAGCTGTGCCCGCCGGAACGGACGGCGACCTGCCAGCCCCGCTCCAGGGCCAGCCGTACGCCCTCGACGACGTCCTGCTCGGTCGCCACCCGCAGTACGGCCGCCGGTGAACGGTCCGACGGGCGGCGGGCGTTGAAGACACGGCCGAAGCAGGCCTCGTCGAAGTCCTCGTCGCCGGGGAGGTGGAGGGTGCCGGAGAAGCGGTTGCTGTTCATGGGGCTACTCACTTGACCGCGATCGGGTTGACGGGTGCGCCCACCGCGCCGGTCACCGGCAACGGCGCCGCGACCAACAGGAATTCGTACACACCGTCCGCCGCGCAGTCCTCGGACAGTTCCTCCAGGTCCCACATCTCGCCCAGTGGAAGGCCCATGTTGGGGATCGCGATCTGGTGCAGCGGGGACATGGCCCGCTCGGTGAACTCGTACGGCCGTACCTCAAGTCCCCACGTGTCGGAGGCGATTGCCGCGAGTTCCGTGCGGTGCAGCCAGCCGAGGGTGGTGAACGAGAGGCCGGGGGCGTCGCCGGCCGCGTAGCCGCCCCAGTCGCCGAGCCGTCGTACGCGGCCCAGTTGGCCCGTGCGGATGAGCACGAGGTCGCCGCGGCGGACCGTCGAGGTGGCGCCCTGCGCCTCGATCGTGGCGCGCAGGTGTTCCTCCAGGATGGGGAAACCGTCGGGGAGTTCGCCGTGCTCGTCGCCGATCGCACGGCCGACGTCGAGGAGGACTCCGCGGCCGGTGAAGGCGTCCTTCATGTGCTCGATGCCGGTGACGGAGTCGCCGTCGCCGTTGACGATCGTGCACGAACGGCCGTTCCACGCCTGCTTGTTGTCGAAGATGTGGCCCAGCCCGTCCCACTGCGTGGAAGCCTGGAGCGGCATCACCACATGGTCGTCGGCGCCGCCGAAGCCGTGCGGAAAGCCCTGCGTGCCCGCCGCCGCGTCCGAACCGGTGTCCTTCATGTAGTGGACGGGGTTGATCCGGCCCCGGAAACCGCGCTGCGGACCCTGCTCGTTGAACTCCTGCGCGAGCGAGAAGGGCCGGCCGCGCCGCACCAGACCTACCGCGTGCGCACGCATCGCGTCGTCGATGTGATTGAGGGTGCCGAGCACGTCGTCCGGTCCCCAGCGTCCCCAATTGCGGTATGCGGAACGGGCCTTGGCCAGCTCTTCCTCAATGGGACCGAGGTTCATCGGACGCGTCCTTTCAGCAGCAGGTCGTAGGCGTTGCCCCCGGCGACGGCGGACCGGTCGGCGGCGGTCAGCCCGGCGGCGCCGAGGCGGTCGAGCGGGTCGGCCACGCCCATGTCGAAGGGGTAGTCGGTGCCCAGGACGACCCGGTCCGCGCCCACCTCCTCGACCAGATGGCGCAGTGCGCGCGGGGTGTAGACGAGCGAGTCGAACCACATACGCCGCAGATACGCGCTCGGCGGCTCGGCGCATCCGCGCGCGTCCTCGCGGACCCGCCAGGCGTGGTCGGAGCGCCCGATGTACGTCGGCAGATAGCCGCCGCCGTGCGCGACCACCAGCTTCAGCCGGGGGAAGCGGTCGAGGACGCCGGTGAAGACGAGATGCGAGAGCGCGACCGTCGTCTCGACCGGCTGCCCGACCGTGTTCCCGAGGTAGCGCGTGGCCAGTCGGGCGCCGAGCGAGCAGCCCCACGGATGCACGAACACGAGCGCGCCCAGCTCCTCCGCCCGCTGCCACACCACATCGTGCGCGGGATCGGCCAGCTCGCGCCCCTCGACGGTCGTCGACACGCTGATCCCGTTCAAGCCGTGGTCGACGACCGCCTCGCCCAGCAGGGAGACCGCGAGGTCCGGATGCTGGAGCGGAACCGTGCCGAGCCCGTACAGCCGCTCCGGCGCCTCGGCACAGTGCGCGGCCACCGCCTCGTTGACGGTACGGGTGAGTCGTGCGGCCAGTTCGGTGTCGGCCCAGTAGTGGTGCATCGGCATCGGGCCGACCACCTGGGCGTCCACACCCATCGCGTCGAGATCGGCGAGGCGAGCGTCGACGTCCGTCAACTTGGGGGCCAGTCGCTGGAGTTGGGCCCGGTTCACGGCGAGGGAGACGGGGGAGTGGGCGCGCTGTTCGGCGGCGAACTCGGCGGCGAGACCGGGCGTACCGGCGCACAGCGTGTCGGCGGCCGGTACCGCGAGATGGCCGTGGAAGTCGACGACGGGGGCGCTCACGCCGCCGCCGTCAGGGAGTTCAGCGTGCGCGACATGATGCCCGCCGGGTCGGCGCCCGGTGTGCCCGGGGCGATCTCCCACGCGGCCAGCTGGAGCGAGTTCTCCAGCACCATCCGCACCCTCGGCAGCCGTCGCACCATGAAGTGCTCCAGGGCCAGGTCCACCGGCTCGTCCCCGGTCACCAGCTCGGCCAGCAGCACCGCGTCCTCCGCGCACATCGCCGCACCCTGCGCGATGAGCGGCGGGCACGCGTGCGCGGCGTCGCCGATCACCACCGTACGGCCGCGATGCCAGGGTTCGTCGACGAGGATCGCCTCGATCCAGCGGTAGTCGACCGCCGTGTCGTCGGGCAGCGAGGCGAGGATCTTGCCCCAGGTGCCGCCGTACCCGGCACCGCGTTCGCGCAGCAGCCCGAGGGGGGCGCGCGGGCCGACGAGGGAGGCGTCGAGGTTCTCGTCGAGGAGGTAGGCGTAGCACTGGTCCGGGGAGATCGGGCTGTAGCCGGCCTTGTAGCGGGGGCCGCCGTAGTAGACCTCCGCGCAGTCCATCTCGGCGGGGCGGTCGGCGACGACCCGGAAGATCGACATACCGACCGGGTGGGGCCGCGTGTCGATGCCGATCTGTTCGCGCATCCGGGAGTTGATGCCGTCGGCGCCGACCACCAGGTCGTACCGCCCGGTCGAGCCGTCCGTGAAGGTGACGTCGACGTGGTCGGAGGACTGGTCGAGCCGCTCGACGCTCAGCCCGAGCCTGACCCGTACCCCGTGCGCGTGCACGGCGTCGCACAGCGCGTTCTGCAGATCGGTGCGCAACGCCCCTGCCGTGGACGGCAGTTCAGGCCCGCCGGTGTGCGGTGTCGGCAGCTCGGTGAGCAGCTCGCCGTCGGCGTGGCGCAGCCGCATGATGTCGAAGGGGACCGCCCGGGCGAGCACCCGTTCCAGTACGCCCACGGAACGCAGCGCCTTGAGGGCGTTGCCCTGGAGGGTGATGCCGTGCCCCACCCCGAACCACCGGGGCGACAGTTCCACCAGCTCGGCCTCGGCGCCGCGCTGGGCCAGCGCGAGGCACAGCACGCTTCCGGTGATGCCGCCGCCGACGACGAGCACCTTTTCAACGGGCATGGGGATCCTTGCGAACGTAGAGGGGGGGAGGCAGGGGTGCCGGCAGGTCAGCCGGTGAAGCGGGCGGCGCGCTCGCTGTAGTGCTCGACCACCGGCGGCGCGGCGAAGAACGGGCCGACCAGCGCGCGCCAGCGGGCGAAGCGTTCGGACTCGCGGAAACCGACCGTGTGGTGGGCGACGGACTCCCAGCCGACGAGCAGCAGATAGGTGTCCGGCCGCTCCTCGCAGCGCAGCAGCTCGGTCCAGCGGAACCCGTCCGCCTCGGCGAGAACGAGGCGGGCCTTCTCGTAGGCCTCCTCGAACGCCTGCTCACGCCCGGCCTGGACGGCCAGCTCGGCATGCTCGACGATCACGGTTCGCTCCTCTGTCCAGAGCTTGGCTCGGTGGGTGGTCCGAGCCTGCGTGGACGGTGGATGCAGGGTCAACGGATCGAGGCATCGGCAAGGGGCACGTCATCCATTGCGTACGGCGATGGGCCCCTGATCACGGGCCGTACGGGCCCCGCCGGGGCCACCGATGGCAGGCATCGCCAATCACCATTTCCGCCGTCCCGCGGCACTGCCTAGCGTCGAGGGCGAGCCCCCAGTCGTACGAGGAGAGCCGCCCGTGCCTGATCCCCTGCCCACTCATTCCGGACCGTTCGCGCTCGGTACGTTCAGGAGCCATTCCGGAGCCTTCCCCGGCCTGGTCACCGGCGTCCGTGTCCGTGACCTGTCCGGCCAGGTGCCTTCCGTGCGGGCGATCGTCGAGGAGTGGGACACCTGGCTGCCCCGCCTCCACGACCTCGCCACGACCGCCGACGGTCCGTGGCACGACCTGGCGGCGCTCCGCGTGCTGGCTCCGGTCGAGCCCGGCCAGATCCTCCAGAGCGGCGCCAACTACCGCAAGCACGTGGTCGATCTGGTCGCCGCCGAGAAGGAGAGCGTGCACGGTGCGACCCCCGAGGAGGCCCGCGCCGACGCCGAGAAGATGATGGACGTACGGGCACGGAACGGCGTCCCGTACGTCTTCCTCGGCTCGCCGCGCGCGATGTGCGGCCCGTACGACGACATCGTGCTCCCCGCGCTCGGCGACCAGCACGACTGGGAACTCGAACTCGCCCTCGTCATCGGCAAGTCGGGCAGGAACATCCGTGCCGAGGACGCGATGGAGTACGTCGCCGCCTACACGATCTGCAACGACCTCACCACCCGCGACCGCCTCTACCGGCCCGACCTCAAGGCGATCGGCACGGACTGGTTCACCGCCAAGAACGCCGACACGTTCCTGCCGACCGGCCCCTTCCTGGTGCCCGCCGCCTTCGTCGGTGACCCGAGCGACCTGCGAATCACCTTGCGCCACAACGGAGTTGTCCGCCAGGACGAGTCCACCAAGGACATGATCTTCGACATCCCGCAGCTCATCGCGTACGTCTCCACGACCACCACCCTGCGCCCCGGCGACCTGCTCCTCACCGGCTCCCCGGCCGGCAACGGCGCGCACTGGGGCGTCTTCCTCAAGCCCGGGGACGTCGTGGAGTCGGAGATCACCGGCCTGGGCCACCAGCGCAACACCGTCAGGAGCGGACAGTGACCTTCCAGCCCATCACCCACTTGCGCCATGTCGACCTGGCCGTACCGGACTTCGCCCGCCAACGTGCCTTCTTCGGTACGACCTGGGGCCTGACCGAGGTCGCGAACGACAGCGGCATCGCCTTCTTCGCCGCCGAGGGCAGCCCCGAGCAGTACATCGTGCGGATCCGCCAGGGCGAGCGGAAGCGGATGGACCTGATCGCCTTCGGGGCGGCCTCGCCCTCCGCCGTCGACGAGCTGGCCGTGCGGCTCGGCAGCGCCGGTGTCCAACTGGTCCATGAACCAAGGGCGTTGGACACTCCGGGCGGCGGCTACGGCTTCCGGTTCTTCGACCCTGACGGGCGGGTCGTCGAGGTCTCGGCCGACGTCGCCACCCGCGCACACCGGAAGATCGAGGAACGCGAGGCCGTCCCCGTACGGCTCTCGCACTGCGTGGTGAACTCCCAGGACCCGGAAGGGCTGCGGGACTTCTATGTCCGGCACCTCGGGTTCCGGCTCACTGACACCCTCTACTCGACCCACATGGGCGATCTCATGTACTTCCTGCGGTGCAGCCCCCTCCACCACTCCTTCGCCATCGCGCGCGGACCCCATGTCTCCCTGCACCACGCCTCGTTCGAGATGCGGGGCGTGGAGGAGTACATGCGCGGCACGGGGCGTGCTCTGCGTGCCGGAACCCGGCTCACCTGGGGGCCGGGCCGCCATCTGGCCGGCGACAACACCTTCTCCTACTTCCACGATCCGCACGGCAACACCGTCGAGTACACGACCGAACTCGCCGTCCTCGAAGAGGACTTGTGGCATCCCGGCCGCCATGACGTCGACGACCCGATCACCCAGGACCAGTGGGGGACGGCCGATCCGATGAGCGAGTCGGTCGCCAAGGAGCAGTTCAACGACCCCGACGTGCTGTTCACTGCGCCGCCCGTCTGATCCGAACCACCCATGGAAAGGCCGCAGTTGTGGCAGAGATCCTGAAGCACGCCGTACCGAGGTCCGAGGTCGCCGCCTCCCTCGCCCAGGTGCGGGAGACCGTGACCGGCGTCATCGCGGACATCCGTGAACGCGGTGACGCGGCCGTGCGCGAGTACTCCGAGAAGTTCGACAACTGGAGCCCGGACTCCTTCCGGCTCTCCGCCGAGGAGGTCGAGAAGATTGTCGCGTCGGTGCCCGAGCAGGTCATCGTCGACATCCGCTTCGTCCAGGACCAGGTGCGCGCCTTCGCCCGCCACCAGCTCGACTCCCTGCGCGAGTTCGAGGTGGAGACGCTGCCGGGTGTCCGGCTGGGGCAGAAGCACATCCCCGTGCAGGCCGCCGGTGCCTACATCCCGGGCGGACGCTATCCGCTCACCGCCTCCGCCCACATGACCATCGTGACGGCGAAGGTCGCGGGCGTACCGCGTGTCGTCGCCTGCACACCGCCGATCCGCGGGGAGATCCCGGCCGCCACCGTCGCCGCGATGCACCTGGCGGGCGCGGACGAGATCTGGCTCCTCGGCGCAGTACAGGCGGTCGCCGCGATGGCGGTCGGGACGGACTCGATGCGGCCCGTGAACCTGATCGCCGGGCCCGGCAACGCCTATGTGGCCGAGGCCAAGCGGCAGTTGTTCGGCGAGATCGGCATCGACCTGTTCGCCGGGCCCACCGAGATCCTGGTCCTGGCCGACGAGGGCGCCGACCCGTTCGTCTGCGCGGTCGACCTGCTCTCCCAGGCCGAACACGGCCCCGACTCCCCGGCCGTCCTCGTCACCACCTCCCGCGAGGTCGCCGAACGGACGATCACCGAGGTGGAGCGCCTCCTGCCCGGCATGCCGACCCGCGACTTCGCCGGACCGGCCTGGCGCGACCACGGCCAGGTGCACGTCGTCGACACCCTGGACGAGATGTACGCGCTGGCCGACGACTTCGCCTTCGAACACGTCGAGGTCCTCACCGCCGAACCACGCCTCGCGCTGGAGAAGATGACCCAGTACGGCGCCCTGTTCCTCGGCGAGGGCACCTGCGTGTCCTTCGGCGACAAGGTCATCGGCACCAACCACGTCCTGCCCACGCGCGGTGCCGCCCGCTACACCGGCGGGCTGTGGGTGGGGAAGTACCTCAAGACGGTGACCTACCAGGAGGTCACCGACAGCGCCTCGCAGGCACTGCTGGGCCGCCTCTGCGGGCGCGCCTCCCGCGTCGAGCTGTTCGAGGGCCACGCCCGCTCCGGCGACGTACGCGCGGCGAAGGCCGAGGGCGACGCGCTGCCGTGGAACGGCGTCGCATGAGCCTGCACGGGCGTACGGCGCTGATCACGGGCGGGGGAGGACCGCTGGGGCGGGCGTTCGCGTCGTCACTGTCGGACGCGGGCGCCCGGGTGATCCTGGTCGGCCGTGACGAGATCGCCCTCGCGGACGCGGCGGACCGGATCACCAAGCAGGGCGGCGAGGCACGTACGGCGGTGTGCGACGTCTCCGCCCCCGAGTCGGTGCGCGCGCTGGCATCCCAACTGGCCGACGAGGACGTGTCGTTGCTGGTCAACAACGCGGGCGTCGCAGGACCCGTGAAGCCGCTCGTCGACATCGAGCCGAACGAGTGGGACGACGTGTTCGCCGCCAACGTCCGGGGCGTCTACCTGATGTGCCGGGCCTTCCTGCCACCGATGCTGACGGCGGGCCGAGGCGACATCGTCAACATCGCCTCGGTGAGCGGCAAACGCCCCCTGCTCCACCGCACCCCGTACACGGCGTCGAAGATGGCGCTTCTCGGCCTCACCCGCACCCTCGCGGGCGAGGCCGGCCCGCAGGGCGTCGCGGTCAACTCCCTTTCCCCGGGCCCGGTTCGAGGCCCGCGCATGGACCGCAACTTCCGCCTGACGGCCGAACTCACCGGCTGCACCCCGGAGGAGGCGGAACGGGACTTCGCCTCCCGGGCGGCGCTGGGTCGCCTGGTGGAGGCGGACGAGGTGGCCCGCGCCCTGTTGGCGATGCTCGCGATGCCGGGCCTGTGCGGGGCGGACATCGATCTGTCGGCGGGAATGATCGCTCCGGCGTAGCCTCGCAGGGTCCCCCTCACCGGGGCCGCCGCGACGCTTCCAAGCAGCCCGGCCGGTAGGGGAGTTCGGGCAGATGCTCGTGCCAAGTGGCCCGGGAGAGCGGGTGGGGACAGCGGGCGCAGACGGCCTTCGCCGGATCGGCCAGGGCGGACACGTCCCACAGGTGGAGCCGGGCGCCACCTGCCGCGAGGGAGAAGCCGTCGCGGCTGAAGGCCAGGGAGGTGACATCGCCGGAGTGGTCCGTCATCTGTTCCCCGATCGCCTGTCGCCCGACGACGTCCCACAGCTGGATCTCCCCGAAACCAACCCGCCTGTGGGGAATCAGGGCCGGGCAGCGGCGGACCATCCGCGTCGCCGGGCCGCTGCCATTGCAGGGTCACCGTCAGATGGGTCTCCCCGGTCGACTCGGCGATGACCAGGCCGGCCTTCGCCGACAGCTTCAGCCCGAACTCCACCTGCACCGAGTCCGGCGGCCGGGTCCCGGACCGCACCGGGTGAGCACCTCGTTGGAGAAGGACCGCACACGGTCCAGCCCGGCCGAGAGGCTCTCGGGCAGCCGCATCACCGCGTCCGCCCTTCGGCTCACCGGCCCGAAGGTGTCCTCGTCGTCCTGTGAGGTCACCTCGACGGACATCAACTGGTCGTCTCTGAGCGGGACTTGAAGAAACCGTGCCACGCAGCCGTCCTTCCCCGTAACGGCAGGGCAACCCCCGACTCGGCCCTTCCGCCGACGCATCCCAGGACGCGAACGAGGCCTCGCGTGGCGAAAACGGACGAGCGGAGCAGGCCGTGCGAATCCGGCATGCGAGGCCGTTCGACACCCCTTGTGGCCACTCTGTGTGAGCCCCATGAACCGGGCGCCGCGATCCGAGCCATCGGGGTCCTGTATGTGTGCGCGGGGCGCCTATTCCCTTGTGTACGTGGGTGATTCACTCCCTCGTGCGCACCACTGGTGCCGCTGCCCGCCCCGTCGCCCCCGTGCGTTCCACGGCTGTCCGGTCACGGTCCGCGACGGCGTACTCGATCCCTGGGAAGGCATGCCATGACGCTGATCACCCGACGTTCGATTCTCATCGCCGGTACCGCGACCGCCGGTGCCGTACTGGCCCCGGTGGCCTCCGCGACCGCCGCGCCGGCGACCGCCCGGGGCGCGCGGATCACGGTCGCCGCCGGGGAGACGTACGAGCTGTCCGCGACCACCCGCGTGGACCGACTGTCCATCGCCCAGGGCGGAAAGATCGCCGCCCCCGACGGCCACAGCGTCACCCTGACCGTCGACGGCGTGGAGACGGGCCAGTTGCTGACCGAGACCGGCGGTACGGAGACGCTGATCCAGGCCGGCACCTACCGGGGCGATGTCGTCCTCACGGTGGCCGAGGCGAACCCGGTGACCTACGAGACGCTCACCTTCCCCTTCCGGCAGGCCCTGTACGTCGACGCCGACGGCGTAGCGCGCGCCAAGTCCGTGCTGACCAGCGTCATCGGGGGCCGGCTCACCGACACCGTCGCGAAGAACGTGTCGATCACCTCGACCGGCGAGTGCTTCGACGGCGTGTATGTGAAGGACGCCGACTACACGCTGGAGCGGCCCGTCATCTCCTTCACCGGGAACGGGCGTTCCGACTTCGCCGGGTACGGTGCCGCCGTGGTCGGTACCGGATCGGCGACCACGCTCGTGGTCGACGGCGCCCGGATCGCGACCAAGGGCGTCGTACGCACCGGTGTCATCGCCGACGCCGGTGCGAACGTCGTCGTCAAGAACTCCCGGATCCACACCCGCAACGGCGTCCTGCCCGCCGACTACCAGGCCACCGTCGAGACGCCGTACATGCAGTCGGTGCCCTGGATGCTCGGCCTCGACGGGAACGTCCGCGCCACCAACCTCATCGGGGCGGGCAGTCGGGCGACCTATGTCAACTCCACCGTGTTCTCGGAGACTTGGGGCGCGCTGTCCGTCGAGGGCGGCCGGGCGCTCAAGCTGACGGTCGTCAACAGCCAGGTCGGCAACACCGGTTCGTACGGCTACGGCACCTATGCCATCGGCGACGCGACCGTCCGCGTCCTCGGCTCACGGTTCGACGTCGGCAGCTACGCGACGATCATCGCGGGCCCGGCGGCGGTCGTGCACTACGGCGACAGCACGCCCACAGCCGTCGCCGCGCTCAACACCGAACTCGAACTCGGCCTGAGCAACGCCGAGTTGAAGGCTCTGCCCGCCCGGAACACGGTCGTGAACTCGGGGCACTTCGGCTACATGTTCTTCGGCGCCGGAACGCTGACGCTCGACGGCGGAACCGTCGTCAACTCCGAGAAGGCCACCTTCCTCAACAAGGGGCAGCAGACCATCATCACCGTCGACGGCTCGGAGGGCGCCCGTCTCAACCCGCGCAACGGGATCGTCCTGCAGATGATGGAGCTGGACGACCCGGGCCCGGTCCCCGTCAACGGCAAGATGATGAACGTCGGCGTCTACACCGAGCCCACCGGCGACCCGGCCAAGGACACCACCTTCGACGTCACCGCCGTCCACACCGCCGACGGGGCCGCCACCTTCACCTCCATCGCGCTGAAGGGCGACTTCTACAACGGCATGCGCAAGGGCAAGAACCTGGTCCTCACCTTCGACGACAGCACCGTGAAGGGCGTCATCTCGGCCTCCAGGACCCAGCACCGGGTCTCCACCATCGACGCCTCCACCTTCTACGAGCTGGGCGAGGTCACCAACACGAAGCAGGCGGCCGTCAACAACGGGGTGATCGTCCAACTGGGCGCCGGCTCCACCTGGACGGTCACCGGCACCTCCTACCTGACGAAGCTCACCCTCGCGGCCGACGCGGTGGTCGAGGCACCCCATGACAAGAAGCTGACCATGACCGTCGACGGGACCGTCACAGCCGTCGCGGCCGGGCAGACGTACACCGGAGCGATCACGCTGACCGTGGGGTGAGCCGTCCCCAGCAGGGAGGCCCGGGGTCTGCTCAGGCGGACCCGGCGGCCCGCGCCATCCGCTCGCTCGCCCCCTAAGCTGAGCCGATGTTCAGCCCCGAAGGACCCACCTTCCGCGAACTCGCCGTGCAGGCACTGTCGTCCGTCGAGCGCGGCTACGACCTCCTCGCACCGAAGTTCGACCACACCCCGTTCCGTACGCCGGACACGATCCTCGACGCGGTGGCGTCGGCGCTCGACCGCCTCGGGCCCTTCGACGACGGCCTCGACCTGTGCTGCGGCACCGGCGCCGGATTGGACGTGCTGGAGCGGGTGTGCCGGGGGAGCGTCACCGGGATCGACATCAGCGCGGGCATGCTGGAGGTGGCCCGGCAGCGGACGGGCGAGCGGACCGGCGGGCCCCGCGTCTCCCTGGTGCGCGGCGACGCCCGCGCCCTGCCCTTCACCACGACAGCTGCCCCTGCCCCCGCCTTCGATCTGGTCGTCAGCTTCGGGGCGTTCGGGCACTTCCTGCCGGGCGAACTGCCGGGTCTGTTCGCCCAGGTCCACTCCGTACTGCGGCCGGGCGGGCGCTTCGCCTTCCCCCTCGTGGCGCCGGCCCGCCCGGGAACGCGCGCCTACTGGGCGCTGCTCGGCTTCGACGCGGTGATGAGGGTGCGCAACGCCGTGTGGAAGCCGCCGTTCGTCATGTACTACCGGGCCTTCCGACTGGCCGACGTACGCAGGGAGTTGACGTACGCGGGCTTCGACGTCGAGACCTGTGCCCTGCCCGAGTTCGGGCGACGGCCGGACGGCAGTCCGCGCTGCCGGATGGTGGTGGCGACGCGGACACCGGCCGGGTAGCCCGTCGGCTCAGCTCTGGATGAACTCCAGCAGATCGGCGTTGAACGCCTTCTCGAAGTCGCCGACCAGGCCGTGCGGGGCGCCCGGGTAGACCTTCAGCGTCGAGTCCTTGACCAGCTGTGCCGTCTTCTCCGCCGACGCGGCGATCGGCACGATCTGGTCGTCGGCGCCGTGCGCGATCAGCGTCGGTACGTCGATGCGGCCGAGGTCCTCGGTGAAGTCGGACTCCGAGAACTGCTTGACGCAGTCGTAGGCCGCCTTGAGCCCGACCTGCATGCTCCACAGCCAGAACGAGCGGCGCAGACCTTCCGACGGGGTGGCGTCCGGCCGGTTGAAGCCGAAGAAGGCCTCGCTCAGGTCCCAGTAGAACTGCGAACGGTCCGCCTCGACGCCCGCCCGGATACCGTCGAAGGCCTCGATGGGCGTGCCCTCCGGATTGGCGTCGGTCTTCAGCATCAGCGGCGGCACCGCGCCCAGCAGCACGACCTTGGCGACCCGCGCCGTCCCGTGCCGGCCGATGTAGCGGGTCACCTCGCCGCCGCCGGTCGAGTGACCGACCAGGATCACGTCGTTCAGGTCGAGCGACTCGATCAGCTCGGCCAGGTCGTCCGCGTACTGGTCCATGTGGTTGCCCTGCCACGGCTGCCCGGAACGGCCGTGCCCGCGCCGGTCGTGCGCGACCGCGCGGAAGCCGTGGTCGGCGACCAGCCGCGCCTGCCCGTCCCACGTGTCCGCGTTCAGCGGCCAGCCGTGGCTGAACACCACCGGCTGCCCCGTGCCCCAGTCCTTGAAGAAGATCTCGGTGCCGTCGGAGGTGGTGAACGTGCTCATGGGGGTGTGCCTTTCGAGAGGTGGGACGTCACGACACCCGACGGACGCGCGATCCACCACGCGTCATCGGATGCCATGCCCCGACGCTATGCGCCCGTGACCTCCGGGGAATCTGTCATCCGACTGCGTCTTCCGCCCCCTCGGTACGGCTCACCACCCACCCGCGACCCTTACCCAGGTCAGAGCGCGCTGTACAGGGCGTCGATCAGCGCCATCTTCCGCGGGTCGTCGGCGATGTGCGGCCCCATGCGGTTCATGACGTACCCCAGCGACACGCCCGCCTCCGGATCGGCC
This sequence comes from Streptomyces sp. NPDC002680, assembly GCF_042889145.1. NCBI lineage: Bacteria > Bacillati > Actinomycetota > Actinomycetes > Kitasatosporales > Streptomycetaceae > Streptomyces > Streptomyces sp. NPDC002680. The sequence goes on along the minus strand of NZ_JBIAQP010000001.1, from coordinate 1,110,822 downwards.
AGCCCGCAGGAACCACCGAAGCCGTCATGGCCGTACGCCCTCGGATTCGGCCCGTACGAGCCGCCCGGCCCGCTCAGCCACAGCCCCAGCCCGATCTCCGTCTCGTGGCCGAGACCCGCGCCGAGCACCAGGTCGCGACAGCTGCCCTGCCCCTCGCGCACCCGCTCGGCCGCCTCGGGGGAGAGGACGCGCTGCCCGCCGTACGAGCCCTGCCCGGCGAAGACGCCGTACAGCGCGGCGATCGCGCGAGCCGTGCCATGGCCGTTGGCGGCCGGTATCTCGGCGGCCCGCCACTCGGGGCTGTTCGCCTCGGCGGCGCCCAGGATGGGATTGGCCAGGGCGGCGATCGCGGCGGGCGTCAACTGGGCGAAGATCGCGGCCTGTTCACTGGACGAGGCGGCCGGCGGCTGTACCAGCTCGGCGGCCCGCCCCGCCTCCTTCTCCGGCAGCCCGATCGTGAAGTCGATGCCCAGTGGCCCGGTCACCTCCCGCTCCAGGAAGGCACCCGGCAGCAGCCCCGACACCCGGCGGACCACCTCACCGACCAGGAAGCCGTAGGTGAACGCGTGATAGCCGGACTGCGTCCCCGGCTCCCACCAGGGTTCCATCGCGGCGAGCCGCTGGGTCGTCAGCTCCCAGTCGTAGAACTCGGCGAGCGCGTGCGGCTCCCGCAGACCCGACAGGCCCGCGCGGTGCGACAGCAGATGCCGTACGAGCACGCCCTCCTTGCCGCCCGCCGCGAACTCCGGCCAGTACGTGGCCACCGGGGCGTCCAGGTCGAGCAGTCCCCGGTCGGCGAGGATGTGCGCGCACAGAGCCGTCGGGCCCTTCGACGTCGACCACACGTTGACGAGCGTGTCGTGCTCCCACGCGCGCGTGCGCCCTGTGTCGGCCCAGCCGCCCCACAGGTCGACCACCGTCTCGCCGTCGACCGTGACGCTCACCGCCGCGCCCAGCTCCCCGCGCTCGCGGAAGTTCTCCTCGAACGCCGTCCGCACCGCCGAGAAGCGTGCGTCGCAGTCACCGTGAACGTGTGGCACGTGCTCGGACATGGGCCCTCCGTCGTCCGCCGGAACACCGGGCCACGACACTGTGACCCGGCACCGCCGAACATACCGACTGGTCGGATCGCGGGGAAGGGAGGAGAAGTCATCGGAATCGACCAGTTGCGCCGTTCCCGTTGCCGCCCTCCCTTGCCGCTGGCCCGACCGCAGCCACCCGCGGGCCCGTCAGGCGTACGAGCGCAGCCACCTCACCTTCGTCGCCTCCTGGAAGGGGCCGCCGCCCTCGTGGTCGTTGAAGTCGTAGACCTCGACCTTCTTGTCCTCGTGCGCCCAGGCGTTGAAGGCCGCGAAGACCGTCGACGGCGGGCAGGTCTGATCCTCCAGGGCCGCCGAGAAGAGCGCCGGGGCCCGGCCGCGCGCGGCGAAGTGCACACCGTCGAAGTAGGCGAGCGTGTTCTGCGCGTCGGCGCTGCGGCCCCGGTGGGTCTTGAGGTAGTTGCCGATCTCGCGGTACGGGTGGCGGTCCGTGAGGGTCGCCGCGCGCGGGAAGTCGCACAGGAACGGCACGTCCGGGGCGATCGCGACCAGGTCCGGGACCAGCCCGCCGACCGCGATCGTGATCCCACCGCCCTGACTGGTGCCGATGGCCACCGTGCGCGCCGGATCGACCAGGGGGTGCGAACGGGCGGCCTCCACCGCGCGCACCGCGTCCGTGAACACCCGCCGGTAGTAGTAGTTCTCGGGGGCGTCGATACCCCGGGTCATGAAGCCAGGGAACGCCGGCGCGTTGCCCACCGGGTCCGCCGTTCCACCGCCGCCGCCCCAGGCGCTGCCCTGACCGCGGGTGTCCATGACGAAGTGGGCGCGGCCGGTCGACGCCCACAGCAACTGCTCGTGCGGCAGGCCGCGCCCGCCGCCGTACCCGATGAACTCCACGACCACCGGCAGCGGCTCCGACGCACCGGCGGGCAGCCGCAGCCAGCCCTTCACCGGGTGGCCGCCGAAACCGGCGAACGTCACGTCGTACACGTCGACCGTGGTCAGGCCCGTGTCCACCGGCTCGAAGCGGGCGTCCAGGTCGTGTTCCCGGGCCTCCTGGAGGGTTTTGGACCAGAAGGCGTCGAAGTCCTCGGGCTCGACGGACGCGCTGCGGTACTCCTGGAGTTCGTCGAGGGGGAGGTCGAACTGTGCCATGCAGGACCGCCTTTGTGGGGTGACAGCAAGCGATTGCGGGTGATCACACCGTACGTGGGAGGCCTGGACGCCCGCCAGGCCTCATGCCCCGGACGGGCCCCCGACGCGGCCCGGACGCGGTCCCGGACGAGATCCCCTAGGGGCTCGCGCCGCTCTACGATGACGCCCATGTCGATTCCTGTGGAACTGCTGGTCAGGGACGCCGAACTCCTCGTCGTGGACGGCGCGCGCGAGATTCCCGGCGGGTGGGTCGCCGTCGACGGCGGACGTGTCACCGCCGTGGGCGCCGCCGGGACCGAGCCCGAGGCCCGGACGACCGTGTCGGCGGCCGGGCGCCTGGTCACCCCGGGCCTGATCAACACGCACCACCACATCTACCAGAACCTCACGCGGTCCTACGCGCCCGCCGTCAACGGCACCCTCTTCGACTGGCTGACCACGCTCTACCCGCTGTGGGCGGCGCTCGACGAGGAGGCGGCGTACGTGTCCGCGTACGTGGGCATGGCCGAACTCCTGATGGGCGGCTGCACCACCTCCTCCGACCACCTGTACGTCCACCCGCGCCCCGGACTCGTCGACGCCGAGATCCGCGCCGCCCGTGACATCGGCTTCCGCTTCCACGCCACACGCGGCTCCATGACCCGGTCCGTGGAGGACGGCGGCCTGCCACCCCGGAGCGTCACCCAGACCGAGGAGGAGGTCCTCGCCGACAGCGAGCGCCTCATCAAGACCCACCACGACCCGCGACCGGGCGCGCTGATCCGGGTCGCCCTCGCGCCCTGCTCACCCTTCTCGGTGACCAAGGAGCTGATGACGGCCACCGCCGAACTCGCCGAGCGCCACGACGTACGCCTGCACACGCACCTCGCGGAGGACCACGACGAGGACACCTACTGCCTGGAGACCTACGGCTGCCGGCCCGTCGAGTACTTCGAGGAGGCCGGGTGGATGAGCGACCGCACCTGGGTCGCCCACTGCATCTATCCCAACGACGCCGAACTGCGCCGCCTGGCCGCAGCGGGCGTCGGGGTCGCGCACTGCCCCAGCTCCAACATGCTCATCGGCGGCGGCACCGCGCGCGTGAAGGAGATGCGCGAACTGGGCCTGCCCGTAGGCATCGGCTGCGACGGCTCCGCCTCCACCGACCACGCCTCGCTCTGGATGGAGACCCGCGGCGCCCTGCTCCTCGGCCGCTACCGGGGCGGCCCCGGAGCGATGACCGCGCGGGACGCCCTCGACATCGCCACGCGGGGCTCCGCGCGCTGTCTGGGCCGCGCCGACGAGATCGGGCATCTGCGGCCCGGCGCCTGCGCCGACCTGGTCGTCTGGGACCTGCACGAGGTCGCGCTCGCCGGGGCGCTGAGCGACCCCGTGGAGGCGTGGCTGCGCTGCGGACCCGCGCGCGCGTGGACGACGGTCGTCGCCGGACGGGTCCTGGTCGACCGGGGTGAACCCGTCCTGCCGGGCCTGCGGGACGCACTCACCGACCACGGCAGGATCGCCCGCCGGATGCAGGAGCGCGTGTAGAGCCCCTCACGCCCGACGCCGGGTCCACTCCGGCTCCGTACGCGCCCACGCGCGTTCCCACTCCACGAGCCGACGCTGAACGGACGTACGGTGTACGGCGCTTCGGGCGAGGAGGGCGACGCCGACGGTCGCGCCCGCCGCGCAGATCCCGACCGCGACCGCGTGCTGCCGGACAGCGGCGGCGCCGGGCGGCGGTGCGACGGTCCGCCCCTGCGCGTCGAGCCACAGGTCGACGACATCACCGCGCCGCGTACCGGCCGGAACGTGCGCCGTCGCCGTACGCGCCCCCGCGCCCGGCTCCGTCCACAGCACCTGTACGCGGTACAGGTGCTGTCTGCCGGCGAGTGCCGCAGGCTCCCCGGGCCCGGCGACGGCCACCGCACGCACCCGATGCCGCTCCGCCCGCTGCGTGTCCGCCGTCGCCCGAGCCTCGTCGTGCGCCCACCGGGCCGCGAGGGCCCCGACCAGGGGCGCGCCGACGCCCAGCACCACGGCGACGACGAGCACCGTCCACGCCTCCACGACGTCCGACCGGCGGCGCAGCGGATTCTGCCGCCAGCGCCAGCCGTACACCCGCGTTCCCCTCCGGACCTCCACCCACCCATCGTCGCGCGCGACACCGACCGAACGGGAGCCGCGTACGAGGGGCCGTGCACACGACCGGCCCACGCCCCCGTGGATCCGGCGCACCACCGTGGCCGTGGCCTCGGGCGCGCCCGGGAAGGTGCGGGGCCGCACACTTGCGCCGGGAGGCCGCCACCGGGGGCCGGATTCAGATCCGGTTCACGGGTTGGCTCGCCGCGACCAGCAGTCGTGGCGCTGGCGGGTGTCCGGCGAGGGCGTTGGAGCCACGCACGTGCGTCTCGCACCGGCGGGGCGCATGGGCACCACCAGGGCTGGGATCCTCAGCCGAAGCGTTCGATGCGGATCCGGTCCACGGGCTGGCCCGCCTCCACCAGCAGGCGTGAGGCGTGTTCGGCGAAGGCGTTGGAGCCGCACACGTACGCCTCCCAGCCGCCCGGCGGCTGCTCGGCGCCCAGCAGCGGCGCCACATGGGCCGGCGCCAGTCGCCCGACCGGTACACCCTCGGGTGCCCGGCGGGTGAAGACGGGCGTGGTTTCGGAGCCGTACTCCCGGGCGTAGATCAGGTCTTCGGGGCCGCGCGCGGACACCAGCAGCCGCAGCGGCACGGACAGGTCCCGCGCGCGGTGGTGGCGGATCATCGACATCAGGGGTACGACCCCGGAGCCCGCGCCGATCAGCAGTGCGGGACGGTCGCCCGGCCAGGCGAAGAAGCCGCTGAGGGGGCCGCGCACCTCCACCTCGTCGCCGGGTTTGGCCACCGTGTGGAACCAGCCGGAGACCTCGCCGTCCTCGACATGGTCCAGGGTCAGTTCGATGTGTCCGGCGTCGTCCGGGGGCGAGGCGATCGAGTAGTGGCGCTGGGCCGTGTAGCCGTCGTCGGCGGTCAGCCGCAGCATCAGGTGCTGGCCGGGCAGATGACCCGCCCAGCCGGGCACCGCGAACCGGAACGTGGACGCCTGGGGTGTCTCCCGGCGGACCTCGGTGAGCGTCGCCGTCTGCCAGAGGGCCGCCGCGCGGTTGCTGACGGCGATCCGGCCCGGCACCGCGAACCGCGTCACCGGCACGAAGTCCGATCCGGCCACCCGGGTGCCCGCGCCCTGAAGGGGCGCGGGGAACGGCGCGATCGGCGACGACGACGCCGCGGACGGCCGACGGCCCGTTGCGGAACTCTCAGCGGAGCGCTCAGTCACCGGAGTACCTCTGTTCCTCCCACGGGTTCCCGCGCGCGTGATAGCCGTTCTGCTCCCAGAACCCCGGCTCGTCGTGGTCGAGGAGCCGCAGCCCCGCGATCCACTTGGCGCTCTTCCAGAAGTACAGATGCGGCACCAGGAGCCGCGCCGGACCGCCGTGCTCGGCGGGGAGCGGCTGCCCCTCGTACTCCCAGGCGATCCACGCCCGGCCGCCGGTGAGGTCGGAGAGCGGCAGGTTCGTGGTGTATCCGGTGTGCGAGTAGGCGACTGCGTGTGTCGCGGACGCGTCGGGCCGCACCGCGTCGAGAAACGCGTCCAGGGACACGCCCCCGAACCGCACCCCGAACTTCGACCAGCTCGTCACACAGTGGATGTCACCCTCGTACGCCGACGCGGGCAGCGCGTGGGCCTCCGCCCAGTCCCAGGTGCGGGGCGCGGCCACCAGGCCGTCGATCCGGAAGGACCAGTCCGCGGGCGCCAGATCGGGAGTGACCTCGGCGGACAGGACGGGCCAGTCGTCGCCCGCGTCGTACTGGCCGGGCGGCAGACCGGCGTTGAGGACGCGCGGGCGTCCGGTGAAGCCTCGGGTGACGTTCATAGGGTGGGCGCCTCACGGTCAGGCCTGGTCAGTCGGTACGCGTACCACCGTACGGGGTCACCGCGGGTGCCCCCGACCTTGGGCCCGTGGTGATCATTGCGGCCGTATGAACTCTCGGCCGTCACGGGAATAGCACCCCGGCGATCCACCTTGCCCTGAATACCGGCTCCGGTGATCGGCTGATCCGGTGCTGATGCTGAGCGAAGGAGAGTGGGAGCACATGCCCAAGGCGTACGTCTTCACACGGTTCGGCGGTCCGGAGACCGAGGCGTTGGTCGACGTGGACCGGCCGCGACCCGGCCCCGGGCAGCTGCTCGTGGCGGTGCGCGCGGCCGGTGTGAACCCCGTCGACTGGAAGCAGCGCACCGGCTACGCGCGCGCGGGCGGCGGGGCGCGCGAGCTGCCCGCCGTCTTCGGCAACGAGGTCGCCGGAATCGTCGCGGAGGTCGGCGAGGACGTCACCGGCTTCGCCGTCGGGGACGAGGTCTTCGGCAACCCGGTCGCCGGCGGCTACGCCGAGTACGCCGTGCTGCCGGTCACGGTGACCGCCCACAAAACCGCCGAACTGTCCTTCACGGACGCGGCGGCCCTGCCCGTCGCGGCGGCGACCGCGTACGACGGCATCGTCCAGCTCGCCCTGCCCGAGGGCGCGACCCTGCTCGTCACCGGCGCGGGCGGCGGGGTCGGCGCCGCGATCCTCCAGATCGCCCGAGCCCGGGGGCTGCGGGCAGTCGGGGTCGCGGGCGACGGCAAGAAGGACTTCGTCGAGTCGCTGGGCGCGGTCCACGTGCCGTCCGGCCCCGACCTGGCGGCACGCGCGCGTGCCGCGGCCCCGGACGGCGTCGACGGCGTCTACGACCTGGTCGGCGGCGAGGTGCTCGACGAGGCCGCGACCCTGCTGACCGACCGCACGAAGCTGATCACGGCCGGCGCGTCCGCCGAGGACGTGGAGCGGCTGGGCGGCGCCCGGGTCGCCCGCGCCCGCGACGCCGCCGTCCTCGACGCGGTCGCGGACCTCGTCGTACGCGGTGACCTGGACCCGTATGTGACCCGGACGTTCCCGCTCGACCGGGCCGGCGAGGCACTGCGTACGGTCGAGGAGGGTCACGCGCGGGGCAAGACGGTCATCGTGATCGAGGTCGCCCGATGAGCGACGGCACACCGCATGTCCTCGACAACCCCGCTCTGGCCTCGCTGACCGGCCCGCACGCCCACTTCGCCGAGCGGCGCGGACGGGTGCTGCGCTACCCCGTCGACGTGTCGCCGTGGCTGGCGCTGCCCGACGAGCCCGACGCCGACGACTGGGCCGACGCCGCCGCGCTCGCGGGCCCCGGGGCCGAGGTGCCCTTGGCGGGCTTCGTGGGGCAGGTCCCGAAGGGCTGGGAGATCACGTTCGAGGTCGACGGTGTGCAGTTCGTTGACGACGGCATCGCCGCCGCACCGGACCCGGAGGCGGTCCTCCTCGGCCCCGCCGACGTGCCCGAGATGCTCGACCTCGTCGAACGGACCCGGCCCGGGCCGTTCCTGCCCCGCACCGTCGAGATGGGCACCTATCTTGGCATCCGGCGGGACGGAGCCCTCGTCGCCATGGCGGGGGAGCGGCTGCATCCGCCGGGCTGGACCGAGATCAGCGCGGTCTGCACCGACCCCGCCGTTCGCGGCCAGGGCCTGGCGACCCGGCTGATCCACGCCGTCGCCCACGGCATCCGGGAACGCGGCGAGACACCCTTCCTGCACACCGGAGCCGGGAACACCCACGCCATCCGGCTCTACGAGTCGCTCGGCTTCCGGCTGCGCCGCAGAACCGCGTTCCTGGCCGCCCGCGTACCCGAACGACTGGGCGACGAGCGGGAGTTGGCGCTGCCGTAGCAAGAGTGTCGGGGTGCGGGGGGCGTGGGCCCGACCGTTCGGGTAATGTTGCCGTCCGGCTGTGGAACGCCCCAGCCGGACATCACCTGGGAGGTGAGACCCATTACCGCTGTGTCAGGTCGGGTGCTCTCACCTCAAGGCATCACGGACCGCCTCCGCTAGGCGGCCGCGAGAGCGCCCTTCGGCTTCCGAAAGGCTCTCGGCTCCATGCCCCCCAGTTCCTCCGGCACTGCCCGTTCCTCCAGCTCTTCTTCGCTCGATCCCTCCCCGGCCGTCGTCGCCGCTCTGCGCGCCGCCGGTTGTGTCTTCGCCGAGGAGGAGGCCCGGCTGATCCTCGGCGCCGCCCGTGGCGCGGACGAGCTGGCCGCCATGGTCGCCCGCCGCGCCTCGGGTCTTCCGCTCGAACACGTCCTCGGCTGGGCCGAGTTCAGCGGTCTGCGCATCGCCGTCGAGCCGGGCGTCTTCGTGCCGCGCAGACGTACCGAGTTCCTCGTCGCCGAGGCGCTCGCCCAGGCTCCGGACGCGTCCGTCGTCGTGGACCTGTGCTGTGGCTCGGGTGCGGTGGGCGCCGCGCTGGCCGCCGTACTCACCGGCGTCGAGTTGCACGCCGCCGACATCGACCCCGTGGCCGTGGAGTGCGCGCGCCGGAATGTCGCCGCGTACGGCGGACACGCCCACGAGGGTGACCTGTTCGACGCGTTGCCCTCCGGGTTGCGCGGGAGGGTCGGGATCCTTGCCGCCAATGTGCCGTACGTCCCGACCGAGGAGGTCGGACTGCTGCCCCCGGAAGCGCGTGACCATGAACCGCTTGTCGCTCTGGACGGGGGTGGCGACGGGCTCGACGTGCTGCGCAGGGTCGCTGCGCGGGCTTGGGAGTGGTTGGCGCCTGGTGGGTGTCTTCTGGTCGAGACGAGCGAGCGTCAGGTGCGTTCGGCGGTTTCGGCGTTTGAGGGGGGTGGGTTGGATGCGCGGTTGGCGGTGTCGGAGGAGCTGTACGCGAATGTGGTGATCGGGGTTCGGAGCTGAGCGGATTGTGGGGGTTGGTGGTTCGGCTGCTGCGCCGTCGTGGCTGGTCGCGCAGTTCCCCGCGCCCCTGGCGGGCGGGGGCTGGCGCCCCGCCCCCGCCCCCGTCCGCCTCCCGCCCTCCGTCCCCCGTCCGCCTTCCGTCCGCCGCCCCGCCCCCCCCCGTCCGCCTTCCGCCCCCCCGTCCGACGCCCCGGGGCGGGGCGGCGGACGGAGGGCCAGGGAAAAGGGGGCAGGTGGGTCAGAGTCGGTACGGCTTTGCGCGGCGGCGTAGTACCCAGGCCGCCGCCACCGCTCCGCACACCACCAGGGTGCCGCCCGCCGCGAGGGTGAGGGTGCCGTAGTCCTTGGTGGCGCCGCCCAGGCCGCCCATGACGCCCCGGGAGGGGGAGGCCGTGGCCGAGATCGTCGGCGTCGAGGCCGTGCTGACGATGACCGCCTGGGAACCGGCGGTGACACCGTTCGCGCACCGCACGGTGACCGTGTAGGTGCCGGTGCCGACGCTGGACCAGACGGCGGACTGGCTGGCGCTCGTGCCCGAGAGCGTCACCACACGCCCTTCGTCGAAGGACCGCTGACTGCTGTTGAGGAGCGAGGCGCTGCCGTAGCCGCTGCCGCTGCTGGTGGGGCACGCACTGGTGGTCACCGAGACCGTGGACCCGCTGGTGCTCACCGAGATCCCGGCCGCCGAAGCGGTCTGGGCGGTCAGGACGAGCGGAAGCACGGCGGCGGCCGCCACGGTCAGGCCGGATCGGAGGAGGAGTGGAACGGTTCGCATGTGGACTGCCCTCCGGCGGCACGGTTGGCGGTACGTCCCATGCGCCGCCGAGGGTCGGGGATCGCCCGTGCTGCCTCGGGGCCAGCCAATGTGGCCTTGCCCCGGCCCGCACCCGGACGGCGACCGGGCAGGTGACGGATTCGTTCGTACGGCGGACCGGTGATGGGCTGTCAGGGCGATCCCGGCCGCGGTCCTACGGCGCCGTCACCGCCGTCCGCTCCGCCGAGAACCCGCCCCACGTCCCGTCCGGCAGCCGCGCCCTGATCCGCACCCGGTACTCCGCCCCCGCCTCCCGGCCCACATAGAAGCTGTACGACGCCCGCCCGCGCGGAACGGGCCCGCCCCACACGAGGGAGGTGGCCTGACGTCCGTCGAGCTGGATCTCGTACTCCGTGATCACCCCGTCCGCGCGCGGCGGAACCCAGGACAGGTCCAGGTAGTACGCCCCGTCCGTGCGATGGGTCGCCGCCCGGAAGTCGGTGGGGGCGGTGGCTCGGCCGTCGTCGGTGCCCGGTGTCGTGAGCCGTACGGGGGTGCCGGGCGCGGAGACGTTGTCCGCGGCGTCGCGGGCGCGGACGGTGAAGGTGTAGCGGGTGCCCGGCCGCAGCCCGGTGACCACGGCCGTCGTCCGGTCCCCGGCCACCGTGTGGATTCTTGCCGCGCCCTGGTGGATGTCGTACGAGGCCACGTTCCTGTCGTCCGTCGACGCGTCCCAGGACAGCCGTACCGACCGGCTGCCGGTGGTCTCGGCCCGCGTGCGGCCGGGGCGGGTCGGGGCTGTGGTGTCCGACGGGGACGCGGCCGGGGTCGTCGCGCGGACGTCCTCGCTGCGGGGTCCCGAGCGGCCGTCGGTGCTGCGGGCCCGCACGGTGAAGACGTACGTGGTGGACGGGGTGAGTCCGACGACGTCCACCATGTGCTCCGACCCGGGTACCTCCTTCACCTTCGCCGTGCCCCGGTACACCTCGTACACGGAGACCTCGGGACCGTCCGGCGCGCGGTTCCACATCACGTGCACGCTCGTCGCACTGCCCGCGGCGGCCGTGACCCCGGCCGGGGCGGGCGGGAGCCCACCGTCCGAGCCGCTCCCGCCCGCGTTCCCGGTCCAGGTGCAGGAGGCGGTGAGCAGCAGCGCTCCGCAGACGGACGTGACGTACCCGGCGACGCGTCGCACAGCTGTCCCCTCCTCCGCCCCTCCCGCACGGTATTGGTCCGGACCAATATGGACCCGGTGAGGCGTGTGCATCAAGAGGGGTGCGGTTGCTCCGTGTCCGCCGTGATTACGTATGCTGAGGCTCGTCAAGGCTGAACTCGCCCCGCTGTCGGGGCAGTTCATGTCAGTTGCGCGGAACCGCTGTCGTCGCAGGACCCGCGCCGTCACGGGTGGCCGGGTCGCCGGAGCCGACACGGGCTCAGGCGCCCGGCCCCTGTCGCGAGTTCGGGGCATGCACCGTACGGCCCCCTAACGGTGGACGCGTGATCGGACCGGCACCAGATTGGGCCGAGTGTCCGTCAGATCCCCCAGGAGAGGGCCCCTATCGTGCGTGTCCACACGCTGACACTCGCCGCGGCCGGCGCCGCCCTGCTCGCCCCGACCGCGTTGCCCGCCGCTCACACGAACGCGCCGGCGCGGTACGAGGGCAGCGTCCGGGCTGTCGACCTGCTGGCCAGGGTGCAAGGCTGCACTCCTGTGTCCAACGGCCACTATCGCAGCGACGCCGGAGCCCGCGCGGACATCCCGGTCTGCGGCACCGAGGAGGCCGTCTACTGGACGGCCGACATGGACATCGACTGCGACGGCCAGGCCGGCCCGCGCTGCAACAGCACCACCGACCCGTACTTCGCCGACACCACCGCCTACCAGCAGTCCGACGGCCGTCAACTGGACGCCGCACGGCTGCCGTTCATCGTCGTACCGGTCGCCAGCAGCATCTGGAACTACCGCGACTACGGCATTCGGGGCGGCTCGGTCGCCGCCGTCGTCTACAAGGACCGGGTGCAGTACGCGGTCGTCGGCGACACCGGTCCCCGCGACATCATCGGTGAGGCGTCCTACGCGACCGCCGACGCGCTGGGCATCAACCCCGACCCGCACGGCGGCGGAACTGCCTCCGGTGTCACGTACATCGTCTTCAAGAACTCCAAGGTGTCGCCGATCGAGGACCACGCGGCGGCGGTGGAGACGGGGGAGCGGCTGGCGAAGGAGTTCGTGGGCGAGGGCGTCGGCCGTGCCGGGGCCGGGGCCGTGGACGGGGACTGAGTCGGCCCGTCAGGGACGGCGGGCCGGTCCTCGACCGTTGCCCGCCGCTCCCGACCCCCTACACCTTGCGGTACGTGTACGCCTCCGCGGCCGCCGCCTCCACCGCCGCGAGGTCGGCCCCTGTCGACGCCGTGACGACCGCCGCCACCGCTCCCTCGACGAACGGGGCGTCCACCAGCCGGGTGCCGTCCGGGAGTTCGTCGCCCTCCGCCAGGAGCGCCTTCACCGTGAGGACCGCGCTGCCCAGGTCCATCAGGACCGCGACTCCGGCACCCTGGTCCACGGAACGGGCCGCCGCGGTGATCAGGTCGGCGCTCGTGCCGAGTTCACCGGACCCGGTGCCGCCCGCCGCGGCGACGGGAACGGCCGCACCGCCGCCGACCAGCGCCCGGGCCAGATCCGCCACCGAGGCGGCCACCGCCGCGCTGTGCGACACCAGCACGACCCCGACAAGGCCGGTCCCGTCACTCACCGGCGGTCTCCGCGAGAGCCGCGATCAGCAGCGCCGCCGAGGTCGCCCCCGGATCCTGGTGGCCGATGCTGCGCTCGCCGAGATAACTCGCCCTGCCCTTGCGGGCCTGGAGGGGCACGGTCGCGAGAGCGCCCTGTTCGGCGGCCGTGCGTGCGGCGGCGAACGAGACGGCGAGGGCGTCCACGGCGGGTACGAGGGCGTCGATCATCGTCTTGTCGCCGGGCGCCGCACCGCCGAGCGCCATCACCGCGTCCACCCCGGTGCGCAGCGCGTCCGTGAACTGCTCCGCGCTCACCTCGGCCGCTTCGCCGAGCGCCTTGCCGGTGCGGCGCAGCAGCGTTCCGTACAGCGGCCCCGAGGCGCCGCCGACCGTCGAGATGAGCTGGCGTCCGGCGAGGACGAGGACGCCGCCGGGCGTGTCCGGGGCCTCCTTCTCCACGACGTCGGCCACGGCGTTGAAGCCGCGCCGCAGATTGCTGCCGTGATCGGCGTCGCCGATCGGCGAGTCCAGGGCGGTGAGCCGTTCCGCCTCATGGCCGACGGACACGGCCATGGCCGCCATCCAGCGGCGGAAGAAGTCGGCGTCGAGCACAGGATCTCCTTGCGTGGTAGGTGCGTGGTGGGTAGGTCGGTCACTGCCGTACCCGCGCTCACATGCCCCAGCGCAGACCCGCCGTCCGCGCCGGCGCGTCCCACAGTCCCAGCAGCTCCTCGTCGATCTCGCACAGGGTCACCGAGGCGCCCGCCATGTCGAGCGAGGTGACGTAGTTGCCGACCAGTGTGCGGGCCACGGCGACCCCGCGTCCGGCCAGCACCCGGTGCACCTCCGCGTTGAACCCGTACAGCTCCAGCAACGGTGTCGCGCCCATCCCGTTGACCAGGAGCAGCACGGGATTGCGCGGGTTCAGATCCTCCAGCAGCGCTTCCACCGCGAAGTCGGCGATCTCGCCCGAGGTCATCATCGGCCGCCGTTCCCGGCCCGGTTCGCCGTGGATGCCGACGCCCAACTCCAGCTCGCCCGGCGGCAGATCGAAGGTGGGGCTGCCCTTGGCCGGGGTGGTGCAGGCGGCGAGCGCCACACCGAAGCTGCGGGAACTGTCGTTGACCTGCTGGGCGATGGCGCGCACCTGCTCCAACGGGCGGCCCTCGTCCGCCGCCGCGCCGGCGATCTTCTCCACGAACAGCGTGCCGCCCGTCCCGCGCCGCCCGGCCGTGTAGAGGCTGTCGGTGACGGCGACGTCGTCGTTGACGAGGACCTTCGCGATCTGGATGCCCTCGTCCTCGGCGAGTTCGGCGGCCATGTCGAAGTTGAGGACGTCGCCGGTGTAGTTCTTCACGACGAACAGCACGCCCGCTCCGCTGTCCACGGCCGCCGCGGCCCGCACCATCTGGTCGGGCACGGGAGACGTGAACACCTCACCCGGACAGGCCGCCGACAGCATCCCCGGTCCCACGAACCCGCCGTGCAGCGGCTCGTGCCCCGAACCGCCGCCTGAGACAAGGGCCACTTTCCCGGCCACGGGAGCGTCCCGCCGTACGATCACCCGGTTCTCCACGTCGACGGTCAGCTCGGGATGGGCCGCCGCCATGCCCCGCAGCGCGTCGGCGACCACAGTCTCCGGAACGTTGATGAGCATCTTCACGTGTACCTCCTGATGAGATTAACAGATGAGCCTCTGACCTGTGTCTTCGCAGGTCAGACTATGACTGTTCAGTTGTCGATCTTGGCGGTGCGTGGCGGTCGGAAGCGGGCTCTGGCGGTACTGATGCTGACTCAATGCTGACTTTGGTGACGGGGCGTCAGGTATGGCTGACGTGCAGTTGGTGTGGCCCTGGAAGCCTTCCCTCGAAAGTATCGACGCTGAGTGAGCGGGGGTCACGTGTGCGGATGCTAACGGGAGTACGTGGGTTGCGCGCCCGTGAACCTTTTGGCGTGGACGTCGTCGGCTCTGACTCCGCCCGGCGCTGGTTGGAGTGTTCGTACGGCTACGTGTGGACGATTTGTTGGAGCCCTTGCGGCCGGAATACGGAGATGGATGACTACCTGGTAGCGGACGGCTCGCTGAGTGCACCCTGGACGTCGCCACGTCACTACCGGGTCGTCCGGAGGAACCGTCGGCTCCTCCGGTGCGGATGGGCCCCCGGCGGCTTCTGTCGACTCCAGGGTGAAGGTGCACGGCCGCTGGGCGAGCTGAGACGGCAGGGGCGCCCGGAGGTTCGGCGTCAGCCCTGATGTCAGTGCCCCCTCATAGGCTTGGTTCATGGCATCAAGCAGCCGCAAGGAAATCCCGGCGCCGGTCACCAACCGCCTGTTCGCGCTGTCGGGGAATCAGTGTGCGTTCCCGGGGTGTTCGAGCCCGGTAACGTATCAAGAGGCTTCTGGGGAGAAGCCTGTGACGCTGGCGCAACGCGCGCATCTGGTCGGTGTCGGGAGGCAGGGGCCGCGCTCGAGAGAGGCTCCGCTGTCGAATGATCCGGACGCGGTGGAGAACCTGACTCTCTTCTGCGGAACCCATCATGCGGTCGTGGATGGGAACCCCCGGATCTATTCGGTCGAGGTCCTCGCCAAGTACAAGGCGGACCACGAAGCGAGGATGGCGGCCAAGGATCTTCGCGTACCGCCTTCGTCGTTCGAGACCGACTCGGTCGATCTGTCGGTGCTGTTCGTCTCGGAACTTCCGGGTTCTGTCTGGAAGGCGGAGTCGCGGTTCAGGACGTCCATGGAAGTCATCGAACGGCTTCCCCGACCGATGCGCGGTCAGGTCCTTCCTTTTGTGCTGGTCAACGGTCAGGTGTGGGCGTTTCATGATCTCGCCGATACCCGTGGACCGTTCAAGCAGGTAGTAAAGCCTGAAGACGCGCAGTGCCTGGACGCGGCGGAACTGCTGGCTTCGCAGGACCGGAACATCTATGTGTGGCTGCTGAACTCGGCTCTTCGCTTGGCCCTGCGTAAGCGCGGGATCCAGTATGACCGTGATCACGGGCGCTACTACTTTCTGGCGGACCACGAGACGGTCACCCGACGGGTGGAGGCCAAGACCAAGACAGGCAGGAACCAGTCCGCCAAGAAGGTCGTCCGCCAGGAAGGCGAGCTCGTAGGTAATCCACGAGATGTGTGGTGGCATCTCGCGGCGCAGCTTCGCTTCGAGGAATTCGCCACGGGGATGTGGGGGCTCACGGTCCGGCCGGAGTTCCATCTCACGAAGGACGGGAAAGTACCGCTGGATCCGCGCAGGGTAGGGCGCAAGGTGACGAAGCGTAAGTCCCGCATGTATAACGAGGGATACTTCGACGCCGTCCATTTCTTCCGGTACTTCCTTCTCGACGGCCGTGCGCGGGTTGTCTTCGAGGTCGGCCAGCAAAATATTGCGATCGACGGCGACTTCCCGCAGGTCGACGCCAAGTGGCCGCTGATCGACGACAACCGCTTCAACCCCGTCACCATGCTCGACAGCGGAGACGAAGACGACGTCATCGATGCTCTCGCCAGTTCGTGGGACGTCGACGACGAGGAGTGGGACTGGGGCGCTGAGCATAAGGAGGACGATCGATGAGTCTCGTACTCAAACCGCTGAACCTGGGCATCGAATGGATCGATGAGCCAGACCTCGCCTTTGCCGGCAACCTGACACACATCGACCCTAAAGTCGGCATTCCTGCGGCGGGCCCCTGGTCGCGTGACCAGCCGAACCACCCTGAGGCTGTGACCGCTGGCTTCATCGGCACCGCCGAATCCATCGCCAAGGCCCGGGCCTGGCTGTCGCGGGCGGCTGAAGGTGTCGACGGCGACGACGAGCACCATCCGTTCTGCGGGTTCCAGCCGGATGGTCCGTTCGCGTCCCGGTTGCGTACCGACGGTCCGGAAGCGAAGATCACTGCTGCCGAGATCCGTGCCGTGACCGCGGAACGGCTCAGAAGGCTTGAAGGCTTCAACCAGCTCCTGGACGTCATCGACGACCGTCTGCGCAGGCTGGCCAGCCTCGATGCTCCGCCCGCCGTCGTGTTCATCACGCTGCCATCCGAGATCACCAAACGGTACTGGGCCGTTCACCAGCGAAATCGCGGAGTGGAGACGGTGTGGAACCTGCGTGCCGGGATCAAGGCCCGGGCGATGCAGCGGGGGCTGCGCACGCAGTTGCTCCAACAGGAGACCGTCGAGTCGGACCTGAACGCGCACACCTCCGACCTCGAACACCCCGCCGACCTCGCCTGGAACCTGTTCACCGCGATCTACTTCAAGGCCGGTGGCTTCCCCTGGACCCCGGTCGGCCTACCCGAGGGAACGTGCCACCTGGGGGTCACGTTCTACCGTCCGCACGGTGAGAGAGCCGCGATGCGTACGAGTGTCGCCCAGGCGTTCGCCGAGAACGGAGAGGCGTTCGTGCTCCGCGGCAGTCCGTTCGAGTGGAAGGGCAAGTGGCCGCACCTTCCGGCGGAAGAGGCGTCCCGGCTGATCTCCGACGTCATCGGCCGTTACAAGCAGACGATGGGGCGCACTCCCCGGCGCATCGTCATCCACAAGCAATCGCGGTTCTTTCCCGAGGAACGCGCAGGCTTCGAAGACGCGCTCAGCGACTACGAGTACGACCTGGTGGCCCTGGCACCCTCCACCGGCGTACGCATGATGCGTCACGGCGAATACCCGCCACCTCGCGGCACGTGCGTCAGCCTCGGCGACCGTCGCTACCTTTACACGACCGGTTACGTGCCGTCGCTCGGCCGCTACCCGCACGGGCATGTGCCGGCGCCGGTTCAGATCACCGACCATGTCGGCGACTCCAACGCCCGGGACCTGCTCCGCGAGGTCCTGCTGCTGACCAAAATGAACTGGAACTCCGCCCGCTTTGCTGAACGGTTGCCCGTCACGGTGCGGTTCGCTGGCGAAGTCGGCGCCATCCTGCGCGACCTCCCGGACGCCTACGAACCCGAAGCCCGCTACGCGTTCTACATGTAGGTGCGGATCCGGGTGCCTCATGGTGCCGGTCCGCACCGCGAGATTTCATGACGGCGGCGTGGCCGACACCCGGAGCAGTGGGGACCCTCCGGTTCTGGCAGCGGATTGGTGTGCGGCGGTAGGCCGACACCTTCTGTGTAGCGGGTGGACAAGACGGATCATCTTCGCCTCGGGGGAGGGGTGGGGTCAGTTCTCGGGGCCGGTGACGCCGACGCCTACCCGCTGTCGAGGACGGTCGGGTCGGGCGTCGCCGTGACTGCCGGACGTACGGCGTGTCGCCGTCACGAGGTAGGTGACGGCGCCCGCGAAGACCAGCAGGGCGGTCCAGTCGTTCAGCCGCAGGCCGAGGATGTGGTGGGCCTCGTCCACCCGCAGGTACTCGATCCAGAACCTGCCGACGGTGTAGGCGGCGGCGTACAGCGCGAAGGCCCGGCCCCGGTCGAGGCGAAAGCGCCGGTCGGCCCACAGGACCAGGCCGGCCACGCCGAGGCACCACAGCGACTCGTACAGGAACGTGGGGTGGTAGGTGGCCAGGTCCGGCGTCGTCGCGGGCCGGTGCTCGGGGTCGATCTCCAGCGCCCAGGGGAGGGTGCTGGCCCGCCCGTACAGTTCTTGGTTGAACCAGTTGCCCCAGCGGCCGACGGCCTGGCCCAGCGCGATGCCGGGGGCCACTGCGTCGGCGTACGCGGACAGGGCGACGCCCTTGCGGCGGCAGCCGATCCACGCTCCGACGGCGCCGCCGGCGATCGCGCCCCAGATGCCGATGCCGCCGTCCCAGACGTAGAGGGCTTTGACGGGGTCGCCGCCCTCGCCGAAGTACGGCCCGCTGGAGGTGATCACGTGGTAGACGCGGGCGCCGACCACACCGAACGGAACCGCCCACAGCGAGATGTCCGTCACGACCGTCCGCTCCCCGCCGCGCGCGGCCCAGCGACGGCCGCCCAGCCAGATCGCGGCGGCGATACCCAGGATCAGCATCAGGGAGTAGCCGCGCAGCGGCAGCGGACCGAGATGGATCTCGCCGACGGAGGGGCTGGGAAGGAAGGCCAAGGACACCGGTGGTACCTCACGTGGGGGTGCTGGAACAGCGGGGATCGGCCGCGGGCCCGATCGTCGCCGCCCGGCCCCGTTCCGCACATCGTCCGATCGACGCATCGCCCGCCAACCGATCGGTGGACCTGTCCCCACCGGCCGGCTGATCCTCCCGCTGCCCCACGGCGCCTACGCTGAGGGGCATGGCACTGCGACAGACATGGGCGGGGGAGCGGTGGAAGGCGGTAGGCCAGCACGCCTTCTTCGTCGTCGTGCTCGCGCTGTCGGTGCTGGGCGCGCTGGCCGGCACCCATCCGACGATCGGCGGGGCGCTGCTGCGCATCGGCCCGGCCCTGGGGCTCGCCGCCTGGTACGCGTACTGGATCGTGCTGCGCGGCGGCGCCAACCGCCTCCAACTGCCCTACCTCGTCGGGGCGTCGGCCTGGTGGGCGGTGATGTCCGCGGTGGACCCGGCGCTGCTCCCGGCCGCCGTGGCCGTGCTCACCCCGTACTGGCTGCGACGGGCCTGGTGGTCGGCCGGTGGGGTGCTGGTGCTGGGCGCAGCCTGGGCGTGGCAGCGCCTCACCACAGAGGGTTCCGTCGACGTACGGACGCTCACGGGCTGTGTGCTCGGAACCGCGGTGGCGGTCTCCCTCGCCTGTTACGTCGCCACCCTCGACCACGAGAGCCACAAGCGCCGGCGGCTCCTGGACGAGCTGACGGCCACCCAGGCCGAGCGCGCGGCGGCGGAACGGCAGGCGGGTGTCCTGGCCGAGCGTCAGCGTCTCGCCCGGGAGGTCCACGACACGCTGACCCAGGGGTTCGCGTCGATCGCCATGCTGCTGGACGCCGTACGGGACGATCTTCCGCCCGCCACCCCGGCGGCCCGCCGGGTCGAGCAGGCCATGCGGACCGCCCGGGACAACCTCGCCGAAAGCCGACGGCTCGTGCACGCCCTGCGCCCCGCGCCGCTGGAGCGGACGCATCTGGCGGACGCGGTCCGTGAACTCACCGCTCGGCTGGCCGAGGAGACCGGAATCGAGGCATACACCGTCGTCACCGGGGAGCCGGCCCCCACCTTTCCCGCTGCGGAGAGCGAGTTGCTGAGGGTCGTCCAGGAGGCGCTGACCAACGTCCGCAGGCATGCGCGTGCGGTGAGCGTGTCCGTCACGCTGTCCTACCTCGACGACGTCCTGGCCGTCGACATCCAGGACGACGGCGGAGGCTTCGCGCCCACCGCCCGACACACCGGTATCGGGCTGGCCACCATGCGGGAGCGCGTCGCCGGGCTGGGCGGCACGTTCGTAGTGGAGAGCGGCCCGGGCGAGGGCACCACTGTCGCCGCGACCGTTCCGCTGCCGGTCGCTGAGTCCGTGCCGACACCAGCTGCGGCGGACGACTCGGCTGCCGGTGCCGACCGTCTCGTGGTGCTGCCATGAACACGCACACCGGGCCCGCGATCCGAATCCTCCTCGCCGACGACCACCCGGTGGTCCGCGACGGACTCGCCGCCGTGCTCTCGACGCAACCCGACCTCAAGGTCGTCGGCGAGGCCGCCACCGGCGCAGAGGCGGTGCGCCGGAGTGCCGAACTCGCCCCCGACGTGGTGCTGATGGACCTGCAGATGCCCGGCATGGACGGCACCGCCGCGACCGCCGCCATCCGCGCCGCTCAGCCCGACGTACGGGTACTGGTCCTGACCACGTACGACACGGACGCCGACATCACCGCCGCCGTGGACGCGGGCGCGGTCGGCTATCTACTCAAGGACACGGGACGGTACGAACTGTGCGAGGCCGTGCGGACTGCCGCCCGCGGAGGTGCCGCGCTGTCGCCCACGGTCGCCGCCAAGGTCCTGGCCCATCTGCGCGGCGAGCGGGCCGCGGGGCTGTCCGGCAGGGAACTGGAGGTGCTGTCCGCCGTGGCCCGGGGACAGAGCAACAAGCAGATCGCCCGCGGCCTGCGCCTGTCCGAGGCCACCGTCAAGACCCATCTGTTGCACATCTACACCAAGCTTGATGTCGGCGACCGCACCGGCGCCGTCACCGCCGCGCTGGGCCGGGGCATCATCCGCGTGGACTGAACGCACCGACGCACCAGCCGGTATGGCGACAGCGGACGGTCAGTGACGCGGGGACCGGCGGACGGTAAGGACAGCGACGTCGTCGTGGAGGCCACCGTGGCCGGCGAACGCGCGGGCGTCCTCGTAGAGGGCCTGGGGCAGTTCGGTGGGGGAGCGGTCGAGCTGTTTCGCGAGGCGTTCGTCGACGGGGTAGAAGGTGCCGTCGCCGGCGCGCGTCTCGGTGAGGCCGTCGGTGCTCAGCAGGAGTGTCGCCCCGTCGGGGAAGGGGAACCAGTCGACGGTCGAGGGTTCGACGGCCAGCTCGGCGAGTCCGAGCGGGACGCCCGAGTCCAGTGCCGGCGAGGTGATGGAGCCCTCGTGCATCACATGGGGCAGGACGTGCCCGCAGTTGACGGCCTGTACTTCGGTGTCGGCGTCGATGCCGATGACGAGGGCGGTGACGAAGCGTTCGTCGTCGCCGGTGTGTTCGGCGTAGGAGTTGTGGCGTACGACGGCGGCGTCCAGTGCGTCGACGAGCGCGGTCAGCGTGGGCTCGCGGTGTGCCGCCTCGCGGAAGGCGCCGATGACGGCGAACGCGGCGCCGACGGCGGCCAGTCCCTTGCCCTGTACGTCGCCGATGAGGACTCGGGTTCCCCAGGGGCAGGCGACCACGTCGTAGATGTCGCCGCCGACCAGGCGGTCCTCGTGGAGGGGCTCGTAGACGCCGTTGACCAGGACGTCGTCAGTGACGAGGGGGAGCGGGTGCAGGATGTGCCGCTGCATGGCGACGGCGGTCGAGCGCAGGCGGAGCATCTCGTGCTCGCGTCTGACGCGCCGGTGGCAGGCGTAGACGGAGGTCACGCCGAGAGTGAGGGTGAGCAGGACCAGCAGGAGGCGGTCGAGCCAGCGGGCCTCGTCGACGTCACGTACCACGGCGGTGGTGGTGACGACGAGGACGGCCCACGCGGCGACGAACCTCGTCTGCCGGACGGTGCACAGGGCGGAAGCCGTACCCGGCAGGAAGACCAGGAGTCCGAGGAGCCACACCTCGGACCCGGACAGCACGCCGAGGAACTCCACCAGGACCGTCGCGGAGACCACGGCGGTGATCAGTTCGGAGGTGCCCGGAGGCTCGATGGCCTCGAAGACCTCGGCGGGCCCCTTGCGGAGAGGGCGGCGGCTGCCGATCACGGGAACTCCCGGTCAGGATGTGCGGCGGCGAGCAGTTCGAGTGCGACGGTGAGGGCAGCGGCCCGGATCTCCTCCGGGTCGGCTTCGATGCCGTCCGGTGCGAGCGTCGCGGCGTGCACGGTGAGCATCGCGGCGATGCAGCGGAACCGGTCGGGCAGGCTTGCCCCGCCTTCGGTGAAGAGCGCGACCGTATGCGCCATCGTCTCCCGGCACGCCACTCCTGCGGGGAGATCGCGCACGGCTGCCTGGCTCGCCCTGAATACCGCGAGGACCGGGGCCGCCTGTGCGAGGGCGGTCGCGTAGCGGCGCAGTGCCTCTTGCTTGGCGGCCAACCCGGCAGGGGCGTCCTGGGCCCAGGCAAGCACGTCGTGGAGGGGCGCCATCCGCTCCTCGAAGAGGGCGTTCAGGATGTCCTCTTTCGCCTTGAAGTGATGGTAGAGGGCAGCCTTGGTGACACCAAGCCGTTCGGCGATCTCCCGGAGGGAGGTCTTCTCGTATCCTCGCTCGGTGAAGAGTTCCAAGGCCACACGCTGGATGTGGGTGCGAGTGTCGCCGGTTGTCATAGTGTCCGCCATGTCACTCCGCTTGTCCCGGCGAGACGCCGGGCGAACGCTTAAATCAATGGGTTGATTTAAAATATCCGAAGGGTTCGACCCGGTCAAACGGAGCGGGTCGGGCGTCCGTCGAATCATCCGGATCCCGCGGTACGGGGCGAGGTGGTCGTCGTCCGGCGGCAACTCGGTCACGAGGAGGTTGATCTGGGACATCTCCGGAGCGCGGACAACCGACTGCTAGGCCCGGATGCCGGTGCGTCGCTGCACAGTCCCCGGCACCGCACTTCCCGAGCTGGTCGCCCCCGGACAGGAACGGGCGCTCGTTCTCCCGGAGGTCGCGTGGGCCCTCGGCGCCGACAGGACTCTGATGGTGACGTCCGTAGCGACACGGCGTCCGCCGTGGCAGCCGCACCACTCTCCCCACGTGGGCCCATGTCGTGCTCGGTCTCTCAGAGAGTCGCCAGTTCCTCCGCGAGCGTGCGCAGCGTCTCCTTGGGGAATGAGGCGCCCGACATGGCGGCCAGCGAGATCAGCGACGTGGTGCCGATCAGCTGGAGAAGTTCGGTGTCGACGAGGGTGGGCGCGTGGGTACGCAGCACCTCGACGGCCACAGGGTCGGAGACCAGGACGGCGAGCGGGGTGCGCAGCGAGAAGCGGCCGACGGGGTAGTCCTCGGGGCGGGGGAGGGGCTCCTGGGCCTTGTCGGCCTGGTCACGCTGTGCCCGTACCAGGAGGTGCTCCGCGGTCGCCGGGCCCTCGGCGGGCAGGCCAAGACGCTCGTACTGGCTGGGCGGGGCGTCGCTCGCGCGCAGCAGATCGAGGAGCAGGTTCGCCATCAGCAGCTCCACGACGTCATCGACGATCGGCGAGCGCTGTTCCGGGTCGGTGTGCAGATCGAAGAGAAGGGTGCCGAACTGGAAAGGATTGAAGAAGGTCCGCCCGGCCACCCGAACCGTGCGCACGCCCTTGGTGAAGGAGAAGGGCTCGGCGAGTTCGATGTCGGCCAGTTCGTCGGGCGTGAAGCGTCCGCGCATGTGCGTCGGCATCAAGGTGTGCTCGAACAAGGGGGCGTTGTCCACGGACACCGGTGCGCGCATGTAGACGTACCGGCCGTCGGTGATGTTGACGTGCCCGCCGTGGATGCCGAACAGGGCCGCCTTGCGCACGCCTTCGTCGGCGGCTGTCCGAAGAGGTGAGCCCTGCATGTCCGTCGACCGCTCCACGCCGAAGAACTCCAGCAGTGTCGGAGCGAGGTCGATGGTCTGCACGAGCGACTCGCGGCGCTCGCCGGTGACGCCCGCCCTGGGGTCCCAGACGAAGAGCGGGAGATGAACGAGCTCGTTGTACCAGGGCTGGACGGACTTGCCCCACCAGTTCTTCTCGCCCAGGAGCAGACCGTGGTCGGTGTTGACGATCAGCAGGGTGTCGTCCCACATGTCGTGCTCGTCCATCAGGTCCAGGACGCGGCCGAGCGAGCGGTCGCACATGGAGAGCAGTGCCGCGTACTCCATGCGCGCATGCCGCACCTGCTCGTCGGTCTCGGTGACCTGCCGGTAGTCGGGCCAGTCGAAGTGTGGGCCGTCGTAGTCGTGCGGGTAGAGGTCCTTGTACTGCTGGTGGCTGAAGAACGGCTCGTGCGGGTCGAAGGTCTCGATCTGGAGGAACCAGCGGTCCTCGGTGTGGTTGGTGCGCAGGAACTCCAGACCGGCGTCGAAGGTGAGGGTCTGCGGGTGGCGGTCCTCGGTCCGCATGTACTGGCGGTTCACCCAGTCCTGGCGGTACCCCTCCTGCCGCATCTCCTTGACGTCCGCGTCCGGCATGGGCGGTGCGGCGACATGCCCCTTCCAGGCGTCGCCCTCCTGCCCGCGGAAGAACTCCCAGGTGTTGTACCGGCCGTGGTAGGTCGCTCCGCCGTCCTCCCAGTAGTGCGGGTGGTCGCTGGCCAGGTGTGTGTACACACCGGCGCGCTTGAGCAGTTCGGGCATGGAGTCGTCGAACGGTTCCAAGGGGCCCCAGCTGCGGTGCAGGAAGTTGTGGCGGCCGGTGTGCAGTTCGCGGCGGGCCGGCATGCAGGGCATTGAACCCGCGTAGCAGTTGTCGAATGTGACGGAACGCTCGGCCAGCCGCGCGAAGTTGGGGGTCTGGGTCCAGTCGCAGCCGTACGGCTGCAGCATGTGACGGTTGAGGCTGTCGAACATCACCATGATGGCTTTCATGCCGTGGTGCTCCTTCGGCGTCTTCGCAGTCGGTCGGTCACGGGTCTTCAGGCGTCCCGGGCGCAGCGGAACCCGGTGTGGCCGCTGGCCCCGTCGGGTGAGTTGGCGGTGCGGGCGGCGACGCGGTAGCGGTTGCAGTAGGACCTGTGGCAGAGATGGGAGCCGCCGCGGATGACCTTGTCCCGGCCCCGCGTGGGGCCCTTCGGGTTGGTGGCCAGGCCGGGGGAGTGGTCTACGGTCCACCAGTCGGCGCACCACTCCCAGACGTTGCCGGAGGTGTTGTACAGGCCGTATCCGTTGGGCTCGAAGGCATCGACGGGGGCCGTGCCCCGGTGGCCGTCGGCACTCGTGTTCTTCGTGGGGAAGGCGCCACGCCAGATGTTGCAGCGGTATGCGCCGTCAGGATCGAGTTCGTCGCCCCAGGGGTAGCGCCGCTGCTCCAGGCCGCCGCGGGCCGCGTACTCCCACTCGGCCTCGGTCGGCAGCCGCTTGCCCGCCCAGACGGCGTAGGCGGCTGCGTCGTTCCACGACGTGTGCACCACCGGATGGTCGCCGCGGCCGTCGAGGGTGCTGCCCGAGCCTTCCGGACGGTCCCACCGGGCGTCGGTGACCCCGCACCACCATGGAGTACGTTCCGGTCGTGGCGCCCCGCGTCGCAGCGCGGCGGGCAGGAAACCGGCGAACACGTAGGACCAGCCGATGCGTTCGGCCTCGGTGACGTATCCGGTGGCGTCGACGAATTCGGCGAACCGGTCGTTGCTGACGGCGTGGGCGTCGATGTGGAACGCGCCGAGCCGCACCGGACGGACCGGGCCCTCGCCGTCCTCGGGGAAGCCCTCCGTGTCGTTCGTGCCCATCAGGAACTCGCCGCCAGTCAGGCGGACCATGCCGTCCAGGGAGCCCGTACGGAGTCCCGGCGAAGGCACGACCACCGGCGGGCCGGGTGCTCTGCCGCTGCGGGGCGCGCAGCAGGCGGGGGGCGAGGAGTCGTGGGGATCCATGGTGCTCGGCTCCTGGTGCGGGGGCGGATCACGAGAACGAGGGAAACCCTAACCTCTAAATTTTTTGAAGTATAGATTTACGACGTCGTAACTCCACGGTCACTGACAACGACGCCCTCCGGATGCTCGCCCGGGTGACTGTCGCTCGGCCCGCCCCGGGTGACTGTCCGGGATTTCGGCCGTTCGCCCGCTCCCAGAAATGTCGCCGCGACGGAGGCGAGGGCGACCACCGCGATGCCGAGCCACTGCGGCCAGGCCAGCCGCTGCCCGAGGATGAGGAGCCCGAAGACGGCGCCGGCGGCCGGCTCCAGGCTGGTCAGCACACCGAACACGCGTGGCGGGATCCGGCGCAGCGCCTCCAGGTTGAGCGAGTACGGCAGCACGCTGGCGGCCACCGCCACCAGCGCGGCCACCCACAGCACCTGCGGGTCGAGGAGCGCGCTGCCGGCCTGGGCGATGCCGTACGGGGCGCTGACCATGGCCGCGAACAGCACTGCCACCGCCAGACCCTGACCGCCGCTGAGGCGTCGCGCCATGCGGGAGGAGACGAGGATGTACCCGGCCCAGCAGCACGCCGCCACTCCGGCCAGCGCGAGACCGCCCGGGTCGAGCGGGACCCCGCCCCCGCCGAGCAGGACGACTCCGCCGATCGCGAGGCAGGCGGGGAGCAGGTCGACGGTCCGTCGTGATCCCGCGAGGGCGATCGCGAACGGGCCGAGGAACTCGATCGTGGCCACGGCCCCGAGGGGGATGTGCTTCACGGCCTCGTAGAACGCGAGGTGATGGGCCGCCAGGAGAGCCCCGGCGCTTAGCACCGTTCCCCAGGCGCCCTTCACCGAACTCAGGGCCTGTCGCCGTGGCCGCCAGATCAGGCACAGCAGCACCCCGGCGATCAGCAGCCGCAGGAAGACGACGCCAGGCGCGCCCACCTGCGGGTAGATCCGCGGCGAGAAGGCCGCGCCGAACTGGATTCCGCACACGCCGGCCAGTACGAGCCCGGGAGCGGGCACCTTCCCCACGACCCCGGTGAACCCCTGGCCCATGCTGTTCTGTTTCATTCCTTGCCCGAGTTTCCAGAGGTTCCGTCGTCCTGCTGAGGGTGGTGCGCACGATGGCCGCCCTCAGTCGGTCACCCGAAGCAGCAGCTTCCCCGTAGAGGTGCGGCTGCCCATCAGTCGGTGTGCCTCGGCCGCGTCCGCCAGTGCGAACTCGGCGGTGACCGGAAGGCTGACGGTGCCGTCGGAGACCGTACGGAAGGCGCGCTCGGCGAGGGCGCGGAGGGCGTCGGGTGCGGACTGGGCGAGCGCCAGGATGGAGAAGCCGCCGACCGAACGGCCCCGTGCGTACAGCTCGGGCTGCCCGACCTGCCATGGCTCGGACCCGCTCGCGTTACCGAAGGACACCAGGCGGCCGAAGACGGCCAGCGCGTCGAGGCCGCGCCGCAGGGTGTCGCCGCCCACCGGGTCGAGGAGCAGGTCGACCCCCTTGCCATCGGTGGCGCGGCGGACGTCGTCGGCGAAGGTGTCGGCGGTGAACACCGCGTCGTAACCGTGCTTGAGCGCGTGCTCGGCCTTGGCCGCCGAGGACGCCACGCCGTACACCGCGCCGGCGCCGGCCGCCCGTGCCAGCTGCCCTGCCACGGTGCCGATGCCGCCCGCCGCGCCCTGCACCAGCACGGTCTCCCCGGCGCGCAGCCGCCCGACCTCGTGGAGCAGGGCGTGCGCGGTCGGTACCACCGTGGGGAGCGTGGCGGCAGTCCGCAGGTCCAGGCCCTCGGGGAGCGGGAAGACGGTGGCGGCGTCGGCGACGACCACCTCCGCATAGGCTCCGCCGTCGACGAGCGCGGCGACCTCCTGCCCCGGCCGCAGCCCCTCGACGCCGTCGCCGACCGCCCGGATCCGCCCGGCGACCTCCAGGCCCGGCCGGAACGGCAGCGACTGCACCCGGTACCCCTCGGCGCGTGCCTTGAGGTCGGCGAAGTTCACGCCGACATAGGCGGCGTCGACGGTGACCTGGCCCCGCCCGGGTTCGGGGGTCCCGGCCTGGACGATCTGCAGCACCTCGGGGGAGCCGTACTCCTGGAACTCGACTGCGCGCATGACGGATCACCGCACCCTTCGCTGAGTGTTCAACGGGAAGCGAACACTGGGACTGTAAGATATCCATCGAACACTCGACAACCGGCCGGGACGCTCCGAGGGGTGTGCCGTCGGCGATGCGTCACGGCGGGAGGGGCATGTCGAACCAGGCTGCGAGCGGTGGACACCGGGCGGCGCCGGTGCACACGGATCCCGAGGAGGTGTCCATGCTCACAGCGCTGTCCGCGGTCTCCGACCCCGTACGCATCACGCTGATCCGCGAGCTGGCGGGCTCCGCCGACTGGACACGCAGCTGCGGCAGCTTCGACGTGCCCGTGGGCAAGGCCGCGCTCAGCCACCACTTCTCGGTCCTGCGCGGCGCCGGCCTGGTCGAACAGCGTGATGAGGGCCCCAAGCGGGTCAATCGACTACGCCGCGAGGAGTTCGAGGAGCGCTTTCCAGGGCTGCTCGCTCTGCTTCTGCGGGACGACGGCGCCGAGTGACTTTCCTCTGAGGCTCGGGTGGCGGCACTGGCCGGATGGGGCGGATCGCTGTTAGTGGACGGAGACTGTCGCACTCCCTCCGGCGGCGACGGCGCTGTCGTCACGGTCGGCGGTGAGGTGATCCGCCCCCGGCAGACCGGGGCCCGGCCGGATACCTGCTCTGTTGGAGGTCGGTACTGCTCACCCGCACCACGTACGTGTCGCTCGTGGGCGGTCCGGCCCTCCGCTATGCCTCGGGCGCCGCAGCCTCGGCCGACCGGGCGCAACCGTACTCATCCACGGCGCGTGAACTGGCCGCATTCGTCGATTCCGCCCCGCGCCGAGTGGATCCAGGGGGCGTTGCGCCACCTCGAATTCGGCCAGTGCTTCGGGAGGATCGTCGTCACCGCGCCAGGGGGCGAGGTCTTGCTGTGCGCGGTCAGCTGTCACCCGGCATGCGGGGCTGGAGTGAGCGGTAGGAGACCGGACTTGTTCGACCCCATCTGCCCAACCCCATGACGCGCTGGGCGAGGCTGCCGTCCTTGACCGTCGGGTCGAACGGTTCGTCGGCTGTCCCGGCGTTGAAATCCTGTACCGGGCAGGTGAGTTGATCGTCTCCGGTGCCGATGGCCCGGGTCGGTCCCCAGTTGTGCGCGCCAGTAGGTATTCGCGGCGGCGCCATCGTCATGCCACCGCTCCCCGTCGACCGTCGCGTGTGCACGGCGTCCTCGCTCCGCAGCCCGGATGTCCGCGCTTCCCGTGCGGCAGCGCCGCGGTGAGCGCGGCACCCTGCCATGCCGCGCCGATGCGCAACCTCGCCCTGCGGGTGCCAGGAGGCGCCCGTGTTGCGTGCGCCGGTCGGCGTCGGCTCGCCCCGTCGCGGCCTCTCCGGCCGGACTGTCATGCCTCGCGGCCGTGCGCGTGCACCACTGGCGGCAGCACTCTGGCCGTGAATTTTTTTGAATGGTAGATTTTCGATCGCCGAAACATCGCGGTCACTCGAGACGGGGTCGCCGGGGCGTATCGCGTTCCGCCAGGCTGCGTGCCCGGCCCCCACGGCGGCGAGCCGACAACTCATGGAGTCCACATGATCCGCACGTCCTTCAACGACGGCTGGCAGGTCCGGCCCAAGGTCAACCCCTTCGCCGAACTGTCCGGTCATGTGGTCCCCTTTCGGCCGGTGACGCTGCCGCACGACGCGATGATCGAGCAGCGGCGCGCCGTCCCGGACGAGGTCACGATGGAGGGCGCCGCGGGCGCGTACTTCCCGGGCGGCGTCTTCGAGTACCGCAAGACCTTCGCCGTCCCGGAGGAGCAGCGGGGCAAGCGGATCTTCGTCGAGTTCGAGGGCGTGTACCGCGACGCCACCGTGTACATCAACGGCGACTACGCCGGCCAGCGGCCCTACGGATACTCGCACTTCCGCATCGACGCCGACCGTTTCCTGCGCTTCGGCGAGGACAACGAGATCCGCGTCGAGGCCCGCGCCCACCGTGACTCGCGCTGGTACACCGGCGCGGGCATCTACCGTGACACCTGGCTGCTGGTCGGCGAGGTGGTCCGGATCGCGCCCGACGGCGTCAGGGTCACCACCCCCGACATCGACGGCTCGCGTGCCGTCGTCGAGGTCGCGACGGAGGTGACCAACGACTCGATCGAGGTCCGCACGATTCCCGTCGTCACGGAGATCCGGGACGCGTCCGGGGCCGTCGTCGCCACCGACACATCCAAGGTCACGGTGCTGCCCGGCGAGCCGACGACGGTCCGGCAGCGTCTCTACGTTCCGTTCCCGGCCCTGTGGAGCCCGGAGTCGCCGGTCCTCTACGACTGTCACGTGGCTCTGGGGGAGGTGGACCGGGAGGCGGTCGGCTTCGGTATTCGCTCCCTGCAACTCGACCCCAAGCACGGCCTGCGCGTCAACGGCGAGGCCGTGAAGCTGCGCGGCGCCTGCGTGCACCACGACAACGGCATCCTCGGTGCGGCGACCTACGCCCGGGCCGAGGAACGGCGGGTCGAGCTTCTCAAGGAGGCCGGGTTCAACGCGATCCGCATCTCCCACCAGCCGATGAGCAAGGCGATGCTGGACGCCTGCGACCGGCACGGCATGCTCGTCGTGGACGAGACCTTCGACGTGTGGACGTCCGGCAAGACCGAGTTCGACTACAGCCTCAACTTCCCCGAGTGGTGGGAACGTGATGTGGAGGCGATGGTCGCCAAGGACTACAACCATCCCAGCGTGATCATGTACTCGATCGGCAACGAGATCCCCGAGACCGGCTCGCCCTTCGGCGCCGCGTGGGGCCGCAAACTCGCCGAGAAGGTCCGCTCCCTCGACAGCACCCGTTACGTCACCAACGCCGTCAACGGCATGCTTGCGGTGATGTCCGAGTTGGGCGCCCTCCAGCAGCAGGCGCTGGAACAGGCGGCCGAGGACGGCGCCGGCATCAACACCCTCATGGCCGACGCCGGCGACGCGATGAACGCGATCAGCGCCTCCGAGCTGGTCACCGAGCGCACGGCGGAGTCCTTCGCCGTGCTCGACGTGGCCGGCATGAACTACGCCGAGGCCCGCTACGCCCTGGACCGCGACCTGTTCCCCAACCGGATCATCCTGGGCACCGAGACCTTCCCCACCCGCATCGACGGCAACTGGCGGCTGGTCGAGGAGTACGGCCATGTCATCGGCGACTTCACCTGGACCGGCTGGGACTACCTCGGCGAGGTCGGCGTCGGCCGGCCCCAGTACCTCGCCGAGGACGGGGCGGGACAGCAGCCCGCCCACAATGCGCCCTACCCGTATCTGGTGGCGGGCTGCGGCGACATCGACATCACGGGTCACCGCAGGCCGGCCTCCTACTACCGGGAGATCGTCTTCGGGCTGCGGTCCGAGCCGTACATCGCCGTCCGTCGGCCCGAATACCACGGCAGGACATGGGCGGGATCGCCCTGGGCATGGAGCGATACGGTGTCAAGCTGGACCTGGCCCGGGTCCGAGGGCGCCCCGATCACGGTCGAGGTCTACAGCGACGCCGACGAGGTCGAACTCATCGGCAACGGCAACTCGTTGGGACGACGTCCCGTCGGCGCGGACCACCGCTTCCGCACCGAGTTCGGGATCGCCTACGTACCCGGTGAACTGGTCGCCGTCGCCTACCGGGACGACGTCGAGACCGGCCGCAGCAGCCTCCAGTGGGCAGGCGGTCCCGTACGGCTGAACGCCGAGGCCGACCGCGAGGTGATCCGGGCGACCGGTGGCGACCTGGCCTACGTCTCGCTGACCCTCACCGACGCGAAGGGCACCCTCCACACCGCCGCCGACCGCCGTGTGTCCGTCGAGGTCTCCGGCGCCGGCGTCCTGCTCGGCCTCGGTAGCGCCGACCCGTGGACCGAGGAACCCTTCGACACCACGGACCGCCTCACCTATGAGGGCCGCGCGCTGGCCGTCCTGCGTCCCACCGGACCCGGGAAGATCCGCCTCACCGCGACGGCCGAGGGATGCGACCCGGTCGACGTCGTCGTCACGGCCGAATGACACCGGCACAGCCCCCGCACAACCCCCGCAAGGAACGATGACCATGATCGACCGTGAGTCCCTCGTCCGCCGCCACACCATCGAGATCACCCGCCCCGATCCCTCCCACGTCCTGACGGTCGGCAACGGAGACTTCGCCTACACCGCGGACATCACCGGTATGCAGACCTTCGTCGAGTACCACGACCAGTCCGCGGCCTTCGCCGAGCAGCGCCTCGCCGTCAACAACGGGACCATGTCGAACTGGGGCTGGCACTCGATGCCCAACCCCGATGGATTCGTTCTCGACGACGCCATGTCGACGTACGAGACCGCGCGCGGTCCGGTGCAGTACCCCGACAAGTTCGACATGGCATCGATGATGGGCGGAGAGCCGGCCGAGGAATTCCGCGCCGGGGCCTGGCTCCACCAGAACCCGCAGCGGATCGACCTGGGCCGTATCGGCCTGCTGCTGCGCGCCGCCCCCGACGCGGAGCCGGAACCGTACCCGGAGGCGCTCGCGAACCCACGCCAACGGCTCGACCTGTGGACGGGCACGCTCACCAGCACCTTCGAGTACGCCGGACAGGAGGTGCGGGTCACCACGGTCGCCGACCCGAACCACGCCCGGGTCGCCTTCCGTATCGAGTCGGAACTGGTGGCGAGCGGCCTCGCCGGGGTCGTCCTGCGGTTCCCGTACGCCAGCGACGGCTTCTTCCAGACCTCCGACTGGACCTCGCCCGAGCGGCACGAATCGGTGCTGGAACCGCTGGGAGAGGGGGCGGGCCGTATCCGGCGAGTGCTCGACGACACGGTCTACGCGGTACAGCTGGACTGGAGCGAGGGCACGCTGTCCGCGACGGACGAGCCGCACGAGTTCGTGCTGACCGGCTCGGCGGACACCCTGGAGCTGGTCGCCGGCTTCGCGACCGACCAGGAGGGGCCGGACAGCGCCACCTTCGACGCGGTCGCCGACGCGGCCGTGGCCTGGTGGCAGGACTTCTGGACCTCCGGTGCCGCCGTCGACTTCGCCGGCAGCACCGATCCCCGGGCCGCCGAGCTGGAGCGCCGTGTCGTCCTGTCGCAGTACCTGACCGCCGTGCACAGTTCCGGCGCGCTCCCGCCGCAGGAGTCGGGACTCGTCGCCAACTCCTGGGGCGGCAAGTTCCACCTGGAGATGCACTGGTGGCACGCCGCCCACTTCGCAGCCTGGGGGCGCCCCGGACTGCTCGCCCGCAGCATGGACTGGTACCTGTCCATCCTCGATTCCGCCCGCGAGACCGCCCGGCGGCAGAGTTACGAGGGTGCCCGCTGGCCCAAGCACGTGGGCCCCGACGGCCGGGAGAGCCCGTCGGACATCGGTGCCCTGCTCGTCTGGCAGCAGCCGCACCCCCTCTATCTGCTCGAACTTCTCCATCGCGCTCAACCGAAGGAGCAGCGCCCGGAGTTGGTGTCCCGCTTTGCCGAACTCGTCGAGGAGACGGCCCGGTTCATGGCCTCCTTCGTCGAGGAACGCTCCGGCACCTACCACCTGCCCGCGCCGGTGATGCCTGCGCAGGAGTTCTACGACGCGAAGACAACCGAGGACCCCACCTTCGAACTCGCCTACTGGTGGTGGGGGTTGGAGATCGCACAGTCCTGGCGCGAGCGGCGCGGCCTGGACCGCGACAAGAGATGGCAGCACATCCAGGACAACCTGGCAGCACCCCACCAGCGGGACGGGCGCTACACCGCGACCGCCACCGAGCCGTACCTGCGCCGCGACGACCACCCCTCGCTGCTGTCCGCGCTCGGCCTCGTCCCGGCCGGTCCGCTCGTCGACACGGCCACCATGGAGGCGACCCTCGTCGACATCCTCGACGACTGGCAGTGGGAGACCGCCTGGGGCTGGGACTTCCCGGCCATGGCCATGACCGCCGCCCGCGTCGGCCGCCCCGACCTCGCGGTGAACGCCCTGCTCAAGGACACCCCGAGGAACACGTACTCGGCGGTCGGCCACAACCCGCAGTTCGGCAGCCTCCTGCCGCTCTACAACCCGGCCAACGGCGGCCTGCTCGCCGCAGTGTCCCTGATGGCCGCCGGCTGGGACTCCGCCGACGCCGACTGCCCGGGTTTCCCGCGCGACGGCCGCTGGCAGGTCCGGCACGAGGGCTTCGTCCCCTGGCCCTGACCGACCGCACCACGCTTCCGTCGCCGCCCGACCCCCTCCGAACGAAAGAAACCTGACATGGCCAGTGATGAATGGAGCCCGGACGAGATCTGGCAGCTGGTCTCCCGGCTCACCCTTGAACAGAAGGTCGCCCAGCTCGCCGGGCTGAGCGCCGCCGACCTGTTCACACAGTCGGAGGCCGGCCCCGCCGTCGAGGCGCCGCGCATCAAGGAGCTGCGTCCGCACGGCGTGGGGCACCTGTCCCTGGCATGGTTCCTGGGCCACGACGCCGACAGCATGCGCGGGCTGCTCGCCCAGATCCAGTACGTCGTCCGCGAGGTCTCCCCCTTCGGCATCGGCGCGCTGGTGCACAACGAGGGCATCAACGGTTTCCTGCACGCCTCCGGTTCCCAGTTCCCCACGGCCTGGGCACAGGCCACGACCTGGGACCCCGAGCTGGTACGACGGGCCGCCACGGTGACGTCCGCGCACATGCTCGACGCCGGGATCCAGCTGATGTTCGCCCCGGTGATGGACATCAACCGTGACCCGCGCTGGGGCCGCGTCCACGAGACGTACGGCGAGGACCCGGAGCTGGCCGCGCAGATGTCCGTCGCGTTCGTGCGGGGCGCCCAGGACAAGCCCGGCGTCCTCGCGACCGGCAAGCACTTCCTGGGCTACGGCAGTTCGGAGGGGGCCCTCAACCAGGCGGCGACCCAGCTCGGACGCCGCGCCCTGGTCGACGAGTACGCCGAGCCGTTCCGCCGCGCGATCACGGAGGCGGGCCTGCGGTCCGTGATGAACTCGTACAACGAGATCGACGGAGTGCCCGTGGCCGCCAACCGCTGGCTGCTCACCGAGTTCCTGCGCGAGACCCTCGGGTTCGACGGCCTGGTCGTCGGCGACTACGACTCGGTCAACCTGCTGCGCACCCACCACCGCACCGCCCGTACGGCGGGCGAGGCGGCGGTGCAGGCACTGTCCGCCGGCCTGGACGTCGAACTTCCCGGCAACGTCAACTACGCGTCCCTGGTGGAGGAGGTCACCGAAGGGCGCCTGGACGAGAAGGTCGTCGACGTGGCTGTGGCCCGCGTCCTGGCAATCAAGGCGCGCGTCGGACTCGTCCCCGGCTTCGGCCCGCCGCCCACCCCGGCGGTGCGTCCGGACCGCGAGGAGGCCACCGAGGTCCGTCGCGCCATCGCCGCCCGCAGCACGGTCCTGCTCCAGAACGACGGCATCCTGCCCCTGACGCCGGGTGAGCGCCGCATCGTCGTCGTCGGGCCCGCCGCCGACGAGCTGCGTATCCACTTCGGGGCGTACACCTCCGTCTCCAACGCCGAGATGCCCCTGGGCATGATGGCGGTCATGGAGGGCAAGGTGCCCGGCGTAGACCCGGCGTCCTTCAACTTCACCGACATCTTCCAGACCCGGATGCCCGGCATGGACCCCACCTTCGAGGGGGCGGCCCGCGACCTGCACCCCGAGGCGCTCACGGTGCTGGACGCCCTGCGGGAACACGAAGCGAAGATCGAGTTCGTGTCACTGGGCCGGTTCGAGAAGGACGGCTCCCTCGACGCCGCCACCGTGCGGACCGCCGTCGCGGACGCCGACCTAGTCCTCGCGGTCCTCGGCGAACGCACCGGCTGGGTCGGCAACAACACCGCGGGCGAAGGCCAGTCGACGGCCTCGCCGTCCCTGCCCGGTGACCAGGAGACCCTCCTGGAACACCTGGCCGCCACGGGCAAGCCGCTGGTCACCGTGGTCGTCTCCGGCCGCCCGCTGGTACTGGCGAAGGCGGCGTCGGTCTCCAACGCCGTCCTGCTCGCACCGCTGCTCGGCCAGGAGGCCGGTACCACCATCGCCCACACCCTGTACGGCCAGATCAACCCCAGCGGCAAGCTGCCCAGCACCTTCCCGCGCCACCTGGGCCAGATCCCTCTGTACCACGGCCACCATCACGGCAGCGGCTACGCACATCCCACCGGCACCCGCCACGGCTACGGCGACTTGGACACCCAGGGCCCCCTCTACGCCTTCGGCCACGGGCTGTCGTACACCACATTCCAGGTCACCCTCGACGAACAGGGGGACCGCCCGGCGGTCGAACTGGCCGACGGCGTGATCCGGGCCCGGCTCACGGTGGCCAACACCGGGGACGTGGACGGTGAGACGGTCGTGCAGCTGTACGCACGCGACGAGTACGCCTCCGTCGTCCGGCCCGTGCGGCAGCTGATCGCCTTCAGCCGCGTCGGCCTCGCCGCGGGGGAGACCAGGAACCTCGTCCTGGAAGCCCCGGTGGAGCGGCTCCACCACACCCTGACCGACGGACGCCGCGGCATCGAGCCGGGCGACGTCACCGTACTGGCCGGCCTCGCCGCCGACGCACTCCCCTGCGCGGCGACCGTGACGGTCGGTCAGGAGCTGTCCGATCCGACCTGAACGGGCCGGACAGGCTCCAGCTCGGCCGGCCCGGCCACCGGTGTCCTGACGCACCGTCGGCCGGCCGCGCCGAAGAGGCGGGGCGGGCGCGTCACCTGAAGGGCGCGTCCGCTTCGCCATGCCCTGGCGTCGGCGGAACCGTGCTGGGCGCGCATGGCCGATTTCCACAACAGTGCAGGCCATACGCCCTCTGTCGGGCGGGTCGGGTGAAGTACGGTCTCACGAGTGACGGACCAGCGAAAGCCACGAGGCCCCCGAGTGACGAACGAGCGAAAGCCGCGAGGCCCCTACCGCAAGAGCGCGGAGCGACGGGAACAGATCCTCCAGGCCGCGTACGAGGCCATCGACGAGCACGGCGAACGAGCCTCCCTGCAGGACATCGCCGACCGGGTCGGGGTGACGCAGCCGGCGCTGACGTACTACTTCCCCACCCGGGACGACCTGCTGCTCGCGGTGCTGGAACGCCGGGACGTGGTGGGCAAGGCCTCGGGTGACAGCGCCGCCGCGGAGCGCCAGAGCATGGTCGACGGCATGGCGGCGAGCGCCAGGCACACCACCAGCCACCCCGGGCTGGCCAAGCTGTACGTCACGCTCTCCGCGGCCGCGACCGACCCGGAGAGCCCTGCGCACAGTTACTTTCGCGACCGCTACCGCACCATCGCCACCGAAGTCACGCGTGACTTCGAGGAGCAGCAGCGGACCGGTGTGATCCGGGCCGACGAACCGGCCGAGCACCTGGCCAGAGCCGTGCTGGCGGTACTGGACGGCCTGCAGATCCAGTGGATGCACGATCCCACGGTGGACATCGCCGCCATCGCGGAGACATTCACCCGGATACTGGCGCCCTCGGTCGGCCCCGGGACGGAGACGAGCGCCGCCGACTGATCGGTGGCGCTCCGGCATTGAACTGTAATTTCTTTGAGTGTTAGATTTTGGTGAGCCGACACCCTGGGAGCACTCATGCCACTCGACCCCTTCCTCGCCGAGAAGTCGCACCTTCTCGAAGGCCTCAGCTGGGCGGACGCGCAGTCCGACCCGAAGGCCATGGGCCGGTTCGTGGAGTACTTCCGCGATCCCGGCGAGTGGACCGCGCCGGACATCTCGATCGAGGACCGCACTGTTCCAGGCCCGCACGGGGAGGTGCCCGTCCGGATCTACACCCCGCGCGAGGAGCCTCGCGGCGCGGTGCTGTGGCTGCACGGCGGCGGGTTCGCGGGGGGCGACC
The DNA here is from genome assembly GCF_042889145.1 of Streptomyces sp. NPDC002680. NCBI lineage: Bacteria > Bacillati > Actinomycetota > Actinomycetes > Kitasatosporales > Streptomycetaceae > Streptomyces > Streptomyces sp. NPDC002680. The sequence continues at coordinate 1,073,428 of NZ_JBIAQP010000001.1, read as the reverse complement.
TCGACATGCCGGAAGCACACATCGTGGCTGCGGAACTCGCCGTCCGGGCCCAGGCGTCGGTGGTCTCCGTCGGCTACCGCCTGGCCGTGGACGGCATCCGTTACCCGGTCCCCGTCGACGACGCGCACGCCGCGTGGCTCTGGCTCGCGGGGGAGGGCCGGCCCCGGTCCGGTCCGGTCGGCCTCGGGGGCGCCAGCGCGGGCGCCGCGCTGGCCCTGTCCACGGCTATCCGGCTCCGCGACCAGGACGAACCCCGTCCGGACGCTCTGCTGCTCGCCTATCCCTTCGTGCACTTCCCGACCCCGGCGCTGGACGACGAGACGGCGGCCGGGATGCGGGACCTGCCGCCCCTGCTGCGCTTCACCACCGACTCGATCGAGCAGATGGTGCGCAACTACGTGGGCCGCCTCACCGATCTGCCCCCGGCCGCGATGCCTGGCGCCGCGCACCTCGACGGCCTCCCCGCGACCGGCATCGTCCTCGCCGAGTACGACGACCTCCGGCCGTCCGGCGCCCTGCTCGCCCGGCAGTTGGAGGAGTCCGGGGTGCCGGTCCGCACGTACTTCGCGACGGGCATGCCGCACGGGCACCTGAACCGGACCCCGGCCCTCAAGGAAGTCGACAGTTCACTGGACTTCTTCGTGACCACGCTCCTGGGCTGACCGCCACCTTCCCTTCACTCCGCCGTCTCGCGCAAACGCCGTAGGAGCAGCGCGAGTTCGAGACGGAGGCGGCCCGCGGGAGCCGTGAAGGAGAAGCCCAGGTGGGACTCCGCCCGCTCCAGTCGGGCCGCGACGGTGCTGGGGTGGCGGTAGACGGACGCGGCGGCTTTGCGGACCGAGCCCGTGGTGCACAACGCGACGAGCACCTCCAGGGTGCCCGCGCCGTGCGGCAGGGCGGCCAGCGTGTCCAGCGCCCTCACATCCGCGATCCTGGCGATGTCCTCGCCGCTCATCGCCGCGGCGATGGCTGCCAGCGAGCCGAGCTGCTCGGCGTGCACGACCTGTGCGCCGGGTGGGTTCGGCAGGGCGAAGCGGAGTGCCGTCCGTGCCTGTAGCCAGGACTCCGGTGCCTGGAGACCGGGCAGCGCCGGGCCCACACCAACTCGCATGCCCGTGGGCAGGGTGGGCGGAGGATGCGGTACGAGAACCGCGTGCAGCCGGCCGAGCAGCGCGACGCGTGCGCCGGACAGCCGGCCCATCGTCTCCCGGATGCCGCTGTGGTCGTCGGCCACCGCCAGGACGCACACGGGCGCCCCCGGATCCAGGCCCATCAGCCGTACCGCCCGGGCCCGTTCCATGTCCCCGGCGCTCGCGGACAGCGCGAGTTCCACGAGGGCGGCGTCGCCCAGCTTCGGCAGGGGCCCACTTGCCTGGTGGGACAACAGCGAAGCCGCGATGGCGAAACGCTCCAGCAGGATGTCGTCCAGGGGGAGCGGTTCTCCCGCGCGCTCGATCCACACCTGGCCGCCGTCGGAGAAGCCGTGGCATGTCGCGTCGTCCGGTGCCGTCCGGCCCGTTCCGTTGGAACAGAGGGAGACACCGCGCACGGAATCCGTGATGCCTGCCGGGCACTCCGCCAGCTGCGCGGTCTGGCGGGCGAGTACGCGCAGCGAGACGCGGCTCGTGATCAAGGCGTCGAAGAAGCCGATCACCCGCATGGCGTTCGCCGCGTCGGCGTCCAGCGCGGACAGTCGCATGAGGAGGCTGTTCATGAGCGGGAGGGGGCCTTCCGGTGATCCGACGGTCGGCGGGTTCTCTCCCTGCCGGACCCGGCACTTGACGGGTTCCGGCAGTGCCGGGCCCTGGCGATGATCGGAGTGTCGACAGCTGACGAAGGAGTGCGAGAGTGACGTACGACGTGGACCCCGAGCTCGTCCCCTGGATGGAGATGCTCCAGCCGGCCCCGATGAGCGAGTACCAGCAGGCCCGCGAGAACATGGCGGCGCTCCTCGAACGCAGACCGCCGTACGAGTCCGGCACGCCGCTGGACGTCAGGGATGTCCGGGTGCCCGGCCCCGAAGGCGCCCCCGAGGTCGCCGTGCGCGTTTTCAGTCCTTCCGGTCGTGGCCCCGACGAGCGCCTGCCCGGCCTGGTGTTCATCCACGGAGGCGGGTTCGTCCTCGGTAGCGTCGACGGACTGGACTACGACGCCGCGCGTATCGCTGACCAGGTGGGCGCGGTGGTCGTCTGCGTCGAGTACCGGCTCGCCCCCGAAAACCCCTTCCCGGCCGGACTGGAGGACTGCTACGCCGCGCTGACCTGGACCGCCGCCCACGCGGACGAGCTGGGCATCGACCCCGAGCGCCTCGGCGCGGGCGGCGAGAGCGCAGGCGGCGGACTGACCGCGGCCTTGGCTCTGCTGGCCCGGGACCGGGGCGGCCCGGCCCTGTGCTTCCAGTACCTGGGCATCCCCGAACTCGACGACCGCCTCGACACCCCGTCCATGCGGGACTACACCGACGCCCCCATGTGGGACACCCACCGTGCCGGACTGAGCTGGGACTACTACCTTGGCGGTCCCGGGCTGCGGGGCGGCCCTTCGGTGTCCCCGTACGCCGCTCCCGCGCGCGTCGAGGACGTCGCCGGTCTTCCGCCCGCCTACGTCTCGGTCTGCCAGTTCGACCCCCTGCGCGACGAGGGCATCGTCTATGCGCAGCGGCTGATGCACGCCGGCATCCTGACCGAGTTGCACCAGTACCCCGGCACCTTCCACGGGGCGGCCGGGATTCCCGGCCCCGCCGTCAGCGAGCGCATGACCGCCGACATGCTGTCCGTACTGCGGCGCGGACTGCGGGCCGGAAAGGAGTAGACGACTCACGCGGACCCGATCCCGTGTCACCCGGCCGCCGCGTCAGCGGACCCGGAGGACCGTCCGGGCGGAGGAGGTCCGGTAGTCGGTACGTCCGTCCCGTGTGTCCGCCGGGGTTGCCTGGCCCTGGACGACTTCCACGGCGCTTTCGGGGAACGGCAACCGGATCTCGGTCGGCAGGCCCGCCGGGACGTCCACGGTCAGGGTGAGTCTGTCCTCGTCCCGCAGCCAGCTCGACGACACCCGGCCGTGCGGGGTGAGCACACTCGCCGACGCGTGGTCCAGATCGGCGGGGAACACGGGGGCGATCCGGACCTCGCCGTAGCCGGGCGTGGCCGCCTGGATCCCGGCGAGGTGCCGGAAGAACCAGTCCTCGACCGTGCCCAGGAAGGGGTGGTCGAGGGACTGTTCCGAACCACGGTGGCTCCAGGTCTCCCACGACGCGGTCGCGCCCTGCTCCACCCAGTGGCCCCAGCTCGGGTACTCGGTCTGGGCGGCCACCCGGTAGGCGAGATCGCCCAGACCGTGCTCGGTGAGGACGGGGAGCAGCAGCTTGGTGCCGATCGCGCCGGTGTTGAGGCGGTGGCCGCGCGCCGTCAGGTCGGCGACCAGGTTCGCCAGCACGGCGTCCTCGTGCCCGGCGGGCACCAGGCCGAACGCCAGCGGGACCAGGTTGGAGGTCTGCCGGTAGCCCTGCTGGGCAGGGGTGCGGTAGACGTTCTCGGCGGTGTCGAAATAGGCCGCGTTGAACGCCGTCGCGATGCGGTCGGCCATCGCCTCGAACCGTGGGGCGTCCTCGGGGCGGTCCAGCAGCCGGGCGATACGGGCCAGCGTTCGCGCCTGCAGGAAGAGGTGCCCGTTGGCCGTGACGGCGCCGCCCTCCGGCGGACTGAGGGCCACGGTGCCGGCGTCCTCGGAGCCGGGGGAGGAGTGGTCTCCGAAGGAGTAACCGTCGTACAGGTCACCGGACTTGAGGATGAGAGCGTCCATGCGGTCCATCCAGACGACCATGGCCTCGTAGTTGTCCCGCAGGTACTTCGACTCCCCGTAGTGCTGGTACAGCGTCCACGGCATCAGCACCAGCATGCCCGACCAGGACGGGTCGTCGTAGAGCTGGACCTCCCGTCCGAAGGGCGCGTAGACCGGCGTCGAACCGTCCGGCAGCCGTGCGTCGCGCAGTGAGAGCAGGAATCGGTCGTAGACCTCGGCCACGTCCGCGAAGTTGAGGATCGCGCCGTCCATGAACAGCGCCGTGTCGGCGGTCCAGCCCTGCCGGTCCCGCCAGGAGGTGTCGGTGGGGAAGCCCCAGTGGTTGAGCAGCAGGCTGCGGCGCTGGTTGTCGTGGATGCGGTTGAGCAGCGGGTTGCCGCTGGCGAAGGTTCCCGTCGGCTCCAGCGCCGTGTGGTTCTCCCGGGCCTCGATCCGGAACGAGCCGACGTGGTCCAGAGGGGCGCCGGTGTGGTCGGAGAAGGAGACCTCGACGTACTGGAATCCGTGCCGGACGAAGCGGGGCTCCCACACCTCCGGGCCCTCGCCGCTGAGGGTGTAGCTGTCGATGTGCATGTTCGGCAGCCAGGTGTAGACCGTGCCGTCGTCGTTGAGGGTCTGCCCGTAGGTGAGGGTGACGGTCGTGCCGCGCTCGCCCTCGACGGTGATCCTGGTCCAGCCGGCCGTGATCCGGCCGAAGTCGTAGACACGCGTGTCGGCCTGCGACTGGGTCTGCGCGACGGGGCCGAACGTGTCGGCGATCCGGACCGGCGGCATGAGCGCCGGGACGACGCGCCGTGTGGGTACGGGCTGTTGCGGCGCCGCAGACCAGGACGAGGTGTCGTACGACGGTGTCGTCCAGCCCGGCTTCTCCGCCCGGGCGTCGTGGTGCTCGCCGAGGAACAGCCAGTCCCGGACCGGCCCGTCCGCCATGCGCCAGGCGTCGTCACTGACGATGCGCAGCGTTTCGCCGCCGGGCAGGGTGATGTCGAGCTGGGCCAGCAGACGCGGCTCGGACGTCCAGACCGCCTCGGGGCCGCCTACTCCGGAGACGTAGGCGCGGCCGAGCATGACACCGAGGGCATTCTCCCCCTCGTGCAGCAGTTCGGTGACGTCGATCGTGCGGGAGAACGCAGTCCTGTCGTACTGGGAGGGCGGCGGGTCCAGCAGTGCGTCGCTCACCGCGCGGCCGTTGATCTCGGTGTGGTGGTAGCCCAGGGCGGCGATGTGCAGTTCGGCGTGCTCGGGCGGGCAGGGGAGCCGGAAGTCCCGGCGCAGCAGCGGCGCCGCGGGCTGCTCGCCCGGCGGTGGGGGAGGCACCGGGTTGTCCCGGCCGATCCATCGGGCGGTGGCGTCGAACTCGTGTGTGTCCGTGAGGGTCCGGGGATTCTGGGGCGGCATGGGGCTCCCGTCGTGCGTGGTGGTTCCGGTCGGGCTCGGTGGGGGACCGTGTGTGCGGATGCGGGGGTGTCTTCGTGGCCTCGGCCGGCTCTGACGGGGAGTCGGAGCCGGCCGAGAAGGCGTGGGGGGCCACGAACCAGAGAGAGGCCGTCAGGCTGCCTGGCCGACCTCTGCCTCCTTGAGGCTCTTGGCCTTGGGGATCAGCAGGATCAGCAGGGTGCCGACCGCGATCACGCCGGCGAACAGCAGGAATCCCTTGCTGTAGCTGTCGTCGACGTAGAAGGCGGTGCCCTTCATCACGTTGCTGTTCTGCGCGACGAGCACGAAGGCCACCTGGGTCATCACGCCTTGCAGAACGCCCTGCATCATGTTCTGCGCGCCGTTGCCCAGCGCCTGTTCCTCCGGCTTGACCGACTCGATGACCATGATCGGGACGAGTGCCACGACGATGCCCATGCCGACCCCGCTGAACACACCGATCGCCATGATCTGGCCGACGCTGTGGTGGAACTCGGACATGAGGGCGACACCGACGGCCACCAGGGTGCCGCCGATCCCGAGCAGCAGGCGGGAGTCGAAGCGCCGGACGAGAACGCCGGTCGCCACCGAGACCGCGATGAGGAGGACGCTGTTGGGCGCGCTGACCCAGGCGTTCTTCGTGGCGGTCCAGCCCAGGCCGTCGGACAGCCCCGGGATCTTCGGCATCAGGATGAGCAGGTTGAGCACCGTGCCCTGGGCGAAGATCGCGCCCATGATGAGGCTCGACACCAGGAACGTCGACCACACCCGGCGGCGTCCGAGCAGGGTGATGGGGAACATCGGGTGGGCGACCCTGCGCTCGACCAGGACGAACCCGATCACGGCCAGCAGACCGAAGCCGATGAAGGACAGCGTGTCACCGCTGGTCCAGCCCCACTGCTCACCCTTGCCGACGCCGTAGATGACGGACGCCAGACCGCCGCCCAGCAGGATTCCGCCGGCCCAGTCGACCGGGGTGCGAGGCTCGCGGACCTTGCTCTCCGGCACGAGGAACAGGAGTGCCAGGAGGCTGACCCCGGTGGCGATCACCATGAACCACAGGACACCGCGGTAGCCGTAGTCGTCGAGGACCCAGCCGGACAGGAACGGTCCGCCGAGGGCGAGCACGCCCATGCCGCCGCCGAGGAAGCCGCTGGCGGGACCGACCAGCTTGGGCGGGAAGACGTCCCGGGTCAGCGCGTAGACGAGCGCGATCGACGGGCCGTAGAAGCCGGCGACGGCGCGCCCGACGAGCAGGGTCTCGAAGTTGGTCGAGAGCGCGGCGATCAGGTCGCCGACCAGGCCGAGCGTGGTGATGATGATCAGCAGGCGCCTTTTGCCGAACATGCCGGCGGCCTTGACGATGAACGGCGTCGCGAAGACGCCGATGAGCAGGCCGATCTGGCTGAACCAGGCGATCTCGGTGGTGTGGTAGTGGACCGCGATCTCGGCCTGTGCGTTTGACCCCATGAGGCCGATGAGGCCGTTCAGCTGGGACGCCCACAGCAGTGCGATCAGGATGAGTGCGAACCGAGCGCCGAAACCGGACTTACCGGTCTCTTCCTTGCGTTCTGGCGACTCGACGTTGAGTGTCATGCGGCACCCCGGCCTTCTGTGCGGTGGAGCCCTTTTGCTCCCGACGCGCAGGCTAGCTCTGAATTTTTTTGAATGGTAGATTTTCAACACGGAAACATTTCTGTGACCTTGAGGTGGCGCACATGCAGCAGTTCGACACCGCGGCCCTCTCCCTGGAGGAGAAGGCGTCCCTGCTCTCCGGAGGGGACTTCTGGTCCACTCAGCCGCTCGACCGGGCAGGAGTTCGCGCGGTGGTGCTGACCGACGGCCCGCACGGCATCCGTCGTCAGATGGAGGGCACCGACCATCTGGGCTTCCATGCGAGCGAGCCCGCCACCTGCTTTCCGCCGGCCGTCGCGGTCGGTTCCGGCTGGGACACCGAGCTCGCCGCCCGGGTGGGGGAGGCCGTGGGCCGGGAGGCCCGCGCGCACGGCGTCGCCGTCGTCCTGGGCCCCGGCGTGAACATCAAGCGCTCCCCGTTGTGCGGGCGCAACTTCGAGTACTACTCCGAGGACCCCCTCCTGTCCGGCGTCCTGGGCGCCGCCTTCGTACGCGGCATGCAGACCCAGGGCGTGGCGGCGACCGTCAAGCACTTCGCCGCCAACAACCAGGAGACCGACCGGATGCGCGTCAGCGCCGACGTCGACGAGCGCACCCTGCGCGAGATCTACCTGGCGGCCTTCGAACGTGTCGTCACCGAGGCCCGCCCGGTGGCCGTCATGGCCGCCTACAACCGGATCAACGGCGTCCCGGCCTCCGAGAGCCGCCGGCTGCTCACCGAGATCCTGCGGGAGGAATGGGGCTTCGAAGGGCTGGTCGTCTCGGACTGGGGCGGCGTCGGCGACCGGGTGGCAGCGCTGGCCGCAGGCCTCGACCTGCAGATGCCGGGTCCGGACCCCGTCCACGACGCGGCGGTCGTGCGGGCGGTGCGCGAAGGCGGCCTGGACGAGGCACTGGTCGATGCGAGCGTACGCAGGGTGGCCGCCCTCGCCGGACGCGCCGTGCCCCCGGACGCCGGGGCCGCCGTACCCGCCGCCGAGCACCACGCGCTGGCCCGCGAGGTGGCCGCCGACTGCGTAGTGCTGCTGAAGAACGACAAGTACACCTTGCCGTTGGCGGAGGGCGTACGTCTCGCCGTCATCGGCGAGTTCGCCGCGAGACCCCAGTTCCAGGGCGGCGGCAGCTCCCTCGTCAACGCCACCCGCGTCGACACCGCGCTGGAGACGCTCCAGGTCCTCGGTCACCCCGTGACGTACGCGCCCGGGTTCACCACCGACGGGACGGGCGACCCCGAGGAACTGCGTGAGGAGGCCGCACGGGCCGCCTGCGGGGTCGAGGTCGCCGTGGTCTTCGTCGGGCTGCGCGGGGACACGGAGGGCTCCGACCGTGAGCACCTCGACCTGCCCGCGGACCAGGTGGCAGTGGTGCGGGCGGTGGCCGCCGTCGCCCCGCGCACGGTGGTCGTCCTCTCGACCGGCGGCGTGGTGTCCCTGGAGGGCTGGCACGACGACGTCGACGCGATCATGGCGGGCTGGCTGCTCGGCCAGGCCGGCGGCGCCGCCCTTGCCGACGTCCTGACCGGCGCCGTCAACCCGTCCGGCCGACTGGCGGAGAGCATCCCGCTGCGGCTGGAGGACAACCCCAGCTACCTCACCTTCCCCGGAGAAGCGGGCCACGTCCGCTACGGCGAGGGGGTGATGGTCGGCTACCGCCACTACGAGAGTGTCGGCCGCGCCGTGCGCTACCCGTTCGGACACGGCCTCGGCTACACGACCTTCGAGACGGGCGAACTGTCGGTCGACATCACCGGGGACGACACCGCCACCGTCCGGCTGCGGGTGACCAACACGGGCGAGCGGGCCGGCAAGCACGTCGTCCAGGTGTACGTCGCGACCGGTGCCGGGCGAGTGCGCCGCCCGGTGCGTGAGCTGCGCGCCTTCACCAAGCTCGCCCTGGCTCCCGGTGAGTCCCGCACAGTCGAACTTCCGCTGGGGCGAAGGGCGTTCGCCTACTACGACGTGGAAGCCGGCCGCTGGACGGTGGCCCCGGGCGAGTACACGATCCAGCTCGGCGAGAGCGCCGCCCGCGTCGTCGCCGAGCAGACGATCACCCTCGTCGGTGATGCCGCCGCCGCTGCCCTGACCCTCGACTCCGCCATCGGCGACTGGTTCGCCCACCCGGTGGCCGGTCCACTGCTCCAGGAGGCCCTCATGGCCGGGGCGACCGAGGAGCAGCGCCGGCAGGCGGAGGCCAACAGCGACCTCATGGAGATGGTCGCGTCCATCCCGGCCCGTCAGTACCTGCATTTCCCCGGCGTCCCCGTGACCGCCGACGACCTGACCGAGATCCTGGAGGCGACCCGATGAGCCGTGCGCCCGACCTGCGTCCCGACTTCCTGTGGGGCGCGTCCACCTCGCCGCACCAGATCGAGGGAAACAACATCAACAGCGACTGGTGGCGGATGGAGCACCAGAGCCAAGGACACCTGGAACCGAGCGGCGATGCCCTCGACAGCTACCACCGCTACGGCGAGGACATGCGCCTGCTGGCCGAAGCCGGTCTGAACGCCTACCGGTTCGGCGTCGAGTGGGCCCGGATCGAGCCCGAGCCCGGCCAGTACTCGCGGGCCGAACTCGCCCACTACCGGTGCATGATCGAGACGGCGCGCGGCCTCGGCCTCGAACCGGTCGTCACTCTGCACCACTTCAGCAGCCCCCGCTGGTTCACCGACGAGGGCGGCTGGACGAGCCCGAAGGCCGTCGACCGCTTCGCCGGCTACGTCGAGCAGGTCTGCCCGATCCTCGACGACGTCACCTGGGTCTGCACCATCAACGAGCCGAACATCCTGGCCCTGATGAGCGGCATGGCGACGGCCGTGGCCGACGGCGTTGACATCAACCTCGGCGCGGGCATGCGGATGCCGTCCCCCAGTACGGAGATCGGCGAGGCCCTCGTGCGGGCCCACCGGGCTGCCGTGGTCGTCCTGCGCGAGCACACCTCCGCGAAGGTCGGCTGGACCGTGGCGCAGCAGGCGCTGGTCCCCACCCCCGGCAGCGAGGAACTCCACGCCGAGCTGCGGTGGGCGTGGGAGGACCTCTACCACCACGGGGCACGCGGGGACGACTTCCTGGGCGTGCAGTCGTACACCAGCCAACTGGTCGACAAGGACGGCATCGTCCCCGCACCCGAGAGCCCCGACAACACCCTGACCGGCTGGGCGTACCGGCCCGACGCCCTCGGCATCGCCCTGCGGCACGCCTGGGAGGCCACGGAGGGCATCCCCCTGCTCGTCACCGAGAACGGCATCGCCACCACCGACGACTCACGCCGCATCGCCTACACGACCGAGGCGCTCGGGCACCTGTACGACGCGATCGCCGAGGGCATCGATGTGCGCGGCTATCTGCACTGGTCGGCGCTGGACAACTTCGAGTGGGGCCACTGGGCGCCGACGTTCGGTCTCATAGCCGTGGACCGCGAGACGTTCGAGCGCACCCCGAAGCCGAGCCTGGCGTGGCTCGGCGGGGTCGCGCGCAAGGGCGGGGCCCTGGACACGGGGGAGTGAGTACGGGGCGGGTCTGCGACAGGTGACCCCGGCGGAGACGGGCGGGCCGGATGAACTCGTCCGGCCCGCCTCGCCGTTCGGCGCGGCCAGGCCACGCTGGAGCACGTGGTCGAACAACCGTCATGCGCACGGCCGTCGGCGCTCTGTCAGGGAGCCATTTCGACAATCGTGGAAATCGGGCCGCGGATCTCCGTCCGCAGTAGATGTCCCGCCCCGGCGCGCTGCTCGACGATGGTCTGCAACGCGCTGCGGGGTTCCCCGAACGCGGTCTCCGGCAGTGACCTTCCCGGCCCTGGCCCCGTGCCTCCCGCGCCGACACCGAGAGGGGTGTTCCGATGACCGGTGCCTCCACCGACCCGCTGCTCCAGCCCTTCCAGCTCAGGCATCTGCGGTTGCGCAACCGCATCATCAGCACCAGCCATGAGCCGGCCTACGCCGAGGACGGCAAGCCGAAGGAGCGCTACCGGCTCTACCACGAGGAGAAGGCCAAGGGCGGCATCGCGCTCACGATGATCGGCGGATCGGCGAACGTCGCGATCGACTCGCCGTCCTCGTTCGGCCAGGTCTACGTCGGCGACGACGCGGTCGTCCCCTACTTCCGGGAGATCGCCGACGGTGTGCACGCCCACGGCGCCGCGGTGATGAGCCAGATCACGCACATGGGCCGCCGTACCCGGTGGGACGACGCGCAGTGGCTGCCGATGGTGTCCTCGTCACCGCTGCGGGAGCCGGCGCACCGGAGTTCCCCCAAGGAGATGGAGGAGTTCGACATCCGTCGGATCGTGCGCGCCTACGGTGCGGCGGCGCGCCGATGCAAGGACGGCGGCCTGGACGGTGTCGAGGTCAGCGCGCACGGCGGGCATCTGATCGACCAGTTCTGGTCGCCGCGCATGAACCGGCGCACCGACCGCTACGGCGGCAGTTTCGACGGTCGGCTCCGGTTCGCGTTCGAAGTGATGGAGGGGGTCCGCGCCGCCGTCGGCGACGACTACATCGTCGGCATCCGCATGAGCGCGGCCGAGAACGCCGAAGGAGGCCTGACGGCACAGGACTCCATTGCGATCGGGCAGCGCCTGGCCTCGTCGGGCCTCGTCGACTTCATCTCGCTGACCGTGGGGTCCTCGACGACGGACCTGGAACTCGCCCGGCAGATCCAGCCGCTCGGCACTCCGCTCGGCGGGTACCTGCCCCTTGTCCGGGCGTTCAGGGACAAGGTCGATCTCCCGCTCATCCACGCGGGCCGCATCGCAGACCTGCCCACCGCGCGCCACGCTCTGCGGGAGGGCGGCGTGGACCTCGTCGGCATGGTGCGCGCGCACATCGCCGACCCGCACATCGTGCGCAAGCTCGAAGCCGGCGAGGAGGACCGGATCCGCCCGTGCGTCGGAGCCTCGTACTGCCTCAACCGGATCTACGTCGGTCTCGACGCCCTCTGTCTGCACAATCCGGCCACCGGTCGCGAGCAGTTCATCCCGCAGATCTCGCCCCCGGCGGCGCGACGCGGCCAGGTCGTCGTGGTCGGCGGTGGCCCGGCGGGGCTGGAGGCGGCCCGGGTCTGCGCCGAGCGCGGGCACACGGTGACCCTGCTGGAGGCGGCCGGCCGGCTCGGCGGTCAGGTGCAGCTCGCCGCGCGCGCCAACGAGCGGCAGAAGGAGCTGCTCAGCATCGTCAACTGGCTGGAGGCCGAGGCACGGACGCTCGGTGTCACGGTGCGGCTCAACACCTACGCCGACGCCGCCGACGTCCGGGCGCTGAACCCGGACGTCGTGATCGTCGCCACTGGCGGCCTCCCCGCGACGCCGGCGCTCGACGCGGGGGAGGACCTCGTCGTGTCGACGTGGGACATCCTCGGCGGCGACGCGACGCCCGGGCGGCGAGTCCTCGTCTTCGACGACCACGGCAACCACCAGGGGATGTCCACTGTCGAGCGGCTGGTCGAGGCGGGCTCCGAGGTGGAGATCGTCACCCCCGACCGAGTGGTGGGCCACGAAGTGGTCGGCACGCTGTACCCGGCATACCTCGACTCCTTCTACCGGTCCGGCGTACGGCTCACTCCTGACCATCGGCTTCGCGAGGTCCGCCGCGGCGCCGACGGGCTCGTGGCCGTCCTCCGCAACGAGTACACCGGCCAGTGCGTGGAACGCGTCGTGGACCAGGTGGTGGTCGAGCACGGCACACGGCCCAATGACGACGTCTATCTGGAGCTCAAGGACGCGTCCACGAACCTCGGTGAGGTCGACCTCGACGCGCTCGTCGCCGTCGCGCCGCAGCAGCTCTCGCGCAACCCGGACGGCCGCTACCAGCTGTACCGCATCGGGGACGCGGTGGCCGGCCGGGACATCCACGCGGCGATGTACGACGCGCGTCGGCTCGCGCTCTCCCTCGGGATGACTCGCCGACAAGAGGCGCCGTCCCTGGAGTGATCTCCTCCAAGGACACGTGGGAGCCCATGAGTTCAGCAGGCCGAAGTGTTCGCGACCGCCCGCAGCCGTCAGGAGTCGGCGGCGGGCGGCATCACCATCGGGTCCGCCGGTACCGGGTCCGGGTCGGGTGCGTAGGTGAAGCGGGTGAGCAGGGCGTCCGTGCCCAGCCCCTCCACGCCGATCACCCGGCCGGTGAAGCCGCCCGCCACCTCGGTCGACAGGTACCGCCCGTCGATCGTGGCCAGCGACCGGAACCTGCCGTCGGCGAGGTAGCCGAGGTGGAGGTCGTCGGGGCCCTTGGCGAAGGCGAACTGCTCGGTGTTGGCGACGGAGCGCAGGGCGAGCGGGTGGTCCGGCGTGACGCCCTCGGCGGTGCCCAGCACCTGGTCGAACGGGCCGACGACCGCGCGCGCCGACACGGTCGTGCCCTGACGTTCCACGGCGGCCCAGTGTGCGTCGTCGATCCGTACGACCAGGGCCACGTCGCCCTGCGGCACGGTGGCGGTCGCGGTCCAGGAGGAGTCGCGGGCCCGGACCGAGAGAAGCCGAGCGGCCTCTCGCGCCTCGGGCGCCCGTCCGGCCGACAGACGAATGCCGCCGCCCGGCCTGGGCACGGCGAAGGAGCGAGGGTCGGCGCCCGGCGCGATCCAGCGCGGATGCAGCCGCTGCGCGTCGAAGTCGTCGGTGAAGGCGGTGGGCGCTTGGGGCACGTCGAACCGGTCCTCGACGATCACGGGCCAGTCGTCGACCCAGTCCACGCCGGTGAGGAAGGTCTCCCGGCCGTTGACATGGGACTCAGGGAACGATCCGCGCGGCCGTACGCCCAGGTGCACCATCGCCCAGGAGCCGTCGGGCAGTTCGACCAGGTCGCCGTGGCCGGTGTTCTGTACCGGGTGCGGGGAACTGCGGTGGGAGAGAACCGGGTTGGCGGGGTGCGGTTCCCACGGGCCGGAGGGTGAGTCCGAGCGGGCGACGGTGACCCCGTGTCCCGGGCCGGTGCCGCCCTCGGCCACCAGGAGGTACCAGTACGCGCCGTGCCGGTACAGGTGCGGGCCCTCCACGTGGGCCAGGCCCGTGCCGCTCCAGATGAGGCGCGGTTCGGAGAGCACCTTGCCGGTCGCCGGGTCCACCGTGGACTGATGGATGCCGCCCGGGAACGACCAGGTCAGGTAGCAGGTACCGGACTCGTCCCAGGCGAGGTCGGGGTCGATGCCGATCGCGCCCGTGGTGTACACGGGCTCGCTCCACTCGCCCGCCGGGTCGCTCGCGCGGACGATCAGATGGCCCTTCAGCACGTCCTCGCGGTTCGTGGTCACCATCCAGAACTCGCCGTCGTGGTGGCGGATCGTGGGCGCGTAGATGCCCGCGCTGGCTCCCTCCCGCCCCGGCCGCACGGTGAACTGGCTCGGCCGGTCGAGGACGTTGCCGATCTGCTCCCACCGCACCAGGTCCCGGCTGTGGAAGATCGGTACCCCGGGGAAGTACTCGAAGCTGGAGTTCACCAGGTAGTAGTCCTCGCCGACACGGCAGACGGACGGATCCGGATAGAAGCCCGGAATGACCGGATTGGGGTTGGTGGTCATGTGCGGCCCTTCGGCGTGCGGTCGTGCGGGACGGCGGTGTCGCGATCACCCTAGCTCCTAAATTTTGTAGATGTTAGATTTTGAAAGCCGGCCCGCGAAGGACCGAAGAAGGACCGAAGAGAGGACCAGGACACCGATGTCCACCCCCCACACCTCCTCCCATTCCGCCTCCCGTACCTCCACCCCCCACCCGGACGACCTCGGCTTCGACCCCGAGGCCCTGCGCGCCCGCTACCGCGCCGAGCGCGACCGTCGTATCCGCCCCGACGGCACCGCCCAGTACAACGCCGTCAGTGGCGAGTTCGGCTACTACGCCGAAGACCCGTACGTCGAAGGTGAGTTCACCCGGGAACCGCTGCACGACCGGGTCGACGTCGCGATCGTCGGCGGTGGCTTCGGAGGCCTGCTCGCCGCCGCCCGGCTTCGACAGGCGGGCGTGGAATCGATCCGGGTGATCGACAAGGGCGGCGACTTCGGCGGCACCTGGTACTGGAACCGCTACCCGGGCATCCACTGCGACATCGAGTCGTACGTCTACCTGCCGCTGCTGGACGAGATCGGCTACGTCCCGAAGTGGCGGTACGCGCCGGGCGAGGAGATCCGGCAGCACGCGCGGGCCGTCGCGCGGCACTTCCGCCTCTACGACGACGCGTGCTTCCGTACGCAGGCCACCGAACTACGGTGGGACGAGGCCGAGTCGGAGTGGATCGTCGCCACCGACCGCGGCGACCGCATGCGGGCCCGCTACGTCGTCACCGCCACCGGATCGCTCAGCCAGGCCAAACTCCCCGGGATCCCCGGCATCGAGTCCTTCAAGGGCCACACCTTCCACACCAGCCGCTGGGACTACGCCTACACCGGCGGCGACGCGAACGGCGGCATGACCGGGCTCGCCGGCAAGCGGGTCGCCCTCGTCGGCACCGGTGCCACCGCCATCCAGGTGGTCCCACACCTCGGCCGGGACGCGGCCCACCTGTACGTGTTCCAGCGCACGCCCTCCTCCGTGGACGTACGCGACAACCGCCCCACCGACCCGGAGTGGGCCGCCTCCCTCCGGCCGGGCTGGGCGCGGCACCGCAGGGACAACTTCCTGAAGGTCGTCACCGGCGTCCGCACGGACGAGGACCTGGTCGGCGACTCCTGGACGAGCAGCGCCCGGCTCCAGGAGAAGCTCATCCCCACCAACGCGTACGCGGACGTACCCGCCGAAGAACGCGAACGGGCCTACGAACTCGCCGACTTCCAGAAGATGAACGAGATCCGCGCCCGGGTCGAAGGCATCGTCGAGGACCCGGCGACGGCGGAGAAGCTGAAGCCCTGGTACCGCTACATGTGCAAGCGGCCCACGTTCAGCGACACCTACCTCCAGACCTTCAACCGGCCCGACGTCACCCTCGTCGACACGGCCGACACCCACGGCGTGCAGCGGATGACGGAGACCTCGGTCGTCGTCGGCGACACCGAGTACGAGGTCGACTGCGTCATCTTCGCCACCGGCTTCGAGACCGGCGTCTCGGGCATCCTGTCCGGGCAACTCCCGGTGTACGGAAAGGGAGGCGTCCACCTCTTCGAGGCCTGGGCCGAGGGCCCGAAGACGCTGCACGGCTTCAGCACCCACGGCTTCCCCAACCTGTTCCAGCTCGGCCCGCTGCAGAACGCGTCCGCCGTGAACTTCGTGCACATCCTCGACGAACAGGCTGTCCACGTCGCCGAGTTGGTCGCCCAGGCGGGAAGGCGCCGGGCCCGGTACGTCGAGCCGACCGCCGAGGCGCAGGAGGCGTGGGTGGCCGCCCTGCAGGAGAAGGCACCCGACCTGCACGCCTTCCAGGCGCAGTGCACCCCCGGTTACTACAACAACGAGGGCAAGCCGGTGGAGCGGAACGAGGCGTATGCCGACGGTCCGGTCGCCTTCCACGAGTTGCTCAGGACCTGGCGTGCCGACGGCGGCCCGGACGAGGTGCTCGTGGAGGCGGAGGAGGCGTGAGCACCTTGCTTCCCAGCCGCTTCGACGAGTCCGGCAACGCGACCGTCTCCACCTCGCGTTGGCGTGCGGAGCGCCTCAACCCGCCCAGCCGTCTTTGGGGTTCCAACGGCGTCGCCTTCGGCCCCGACGGACGGCTCTACGTCGCTCAGTTCCTCGCCGGACAGATCAGCTCCGTCGACCTCGCGACCGGGGACGTGGAGACGGTCGTACCGATGGACGGCCCGGTCCAGTCGCCGGACGACCTCGCCTTCGGCGCGGACGGCTCCATGTACATCGCCGACCTGGTGCCGGGCCGGGTGTGGCGGCGCAGCCGGGCCGGCGAGTACAGCCTGGTCTCGGAGGACGTGAAGGTCCCCAACGGCATCACCTGCGTCGGCGACCGGCTGTTCGTCAACGAGATGCGGCCGGGCGGCCGGCTGCTGGAACTGTTCCCGGACGGTGGCGATCCCGTGGTGCTCACGGAAGGGCTCGCCCTCGGCAACGCCATGCAGCTCGGTCCGGACGGTCGGCTCTACTACCCGCACATGATGACGGGCCAGGTCTGGTGCATCCCGCCGGACGGCGGCGTGCCCGAGCCGGTCGCCGAGGACGTCCACGAGCCGGTCGCAGTCCGCTTCGACCAGGGCGGTGTCCTGCACGTCCTGTCCCGGGGCGTCGAAGGCATCGTCACCCGCATCGACCTGCACGGCAGCGGCTCTCGCAGCCTCGTCGCCAGCGGACTGGTCGGCCTCGACAACGCGGCCTTCGACGAGGACAACCGCATGTTCGTCTCCAGCTACGCCACCGGAGGCGTCACCGAACTGCACCCCGACGGCCGCACCCGTGAGATCGTCCCGCGCGGACTCGACGGCCCCTACGGCGTGACGGTCGACCTCGGCGGCACGATCTACGCGGGTGACCACTACCGCCTCGTCGGGCCAC
The DNA here is from genome assembly GCF_042889145.1 of Streptomyces sp. NPDC002680. NCBI lineage: Bacteria > Bacillati > Actinomycetota > Actinomycetes > Kitasatosporales > Streptomycetaceae > Streptomyces > Streptomyces sp. NPDC002680. The sequence continues at coordinate 1,056,160 of NZ_JBIAQP010000001.1, read as the reverse complement.
AGCCCGAGGGGGACACAGCTTCGCTGACCCTGCTGCCACCCTTCGTGCACGGCGTGACCAACGCGGGCGGTCTCGTGCATCTCACCTCCCAGTACGGGGAGGTCCACACCTACGATCCCGATGACGGGACGACCAGGGAACGCGCGGCGGGACTGAGGGAACCGGTCGGCATCACGGTCGCCCCGGACGGCGCCCTGGTTGTCGCCGAGGCGGGGGCCGGCCGGATCGTGGCCGTCGACGACACCGATTCCGTCACCGTCCTGGCCGAAGGGCTCGACCACCCGGTGGACGTCGCCTTCGACAGCGACGGGCACTGCCTGGTGAGCGACAACCGGCTCGGAGCAGTGCTACGGCTCACGGAGGACGGAACGACGGAAGTCCTCGCGGACGGACTCGGCGCACCCCACGGTCTCGCGGTCCTGGGAGACACGCTGTTCACCGTCGAGACCGGACCCCGCAGACTCACGGCGATCTCGCTCAGCACGGGGGAGCGGCGCACGGAGGCGGAGGACCTGCCGGTCGGACAGCCCCCGGGCACGGCACCGCGCACCGAACCCGCGCTGTTCACCCACGGCATGACCGGCGCGCCGCGCCCCTTCACCGGCCTGGCCGTAGCCCCGGACGGCTCTCTCCTCCTGTCGGCCGACGGAGAAGGCAGCGTGTGGCGGTTCAGGCGCGCCACATGACCCGTACGTACACCTCCGGCGCCATGCAAGGAGCAGCCCCGATGAGCATCAACGCCCCACTGGTCGTCACGGCCCGCGGCCCGGTCCGCGGTGAGCGGCGTCCCGACGGCGGCATCCGTTTCCTAGGCATCCCGTACGCCCGGCCACCCGTCGGCGAGCTGAGGTTCGCCGCGCCCGTGGCACCCGAACGGTGGATCGAGCCCCTCGACGCCACCGCGTACGGACCGACAGCCCAGCGACACCCCGTCACCGAGGACACGACGGTCCCGGAGCCGACCATCCCCGGAGACGCGGTCCTGAACCTCAACGTCTTCACGCCCGACACCGTCCCCGGGGAGCCCCTGCCCGTCCTGGTCTGGATCCACGGCGGCGGCTATGTCGCCGGCTCGGCGGCCAGCCCCTGGTACGACGGATCCGCCTTCAGCCGGGACGGCGTGGTCCTCGTCTCGCTGGGCTACCGGCTCGGTGTCGAGGGCTTCCTGCACCTCGACGACGCCCCGGCCAACCGTGGGGTGCTGGACTGGATCGCCGCCCTGGAATGGGTCCGCGACAACATCGCCGGGTTCGGCGGCGACCCGGCGAAGGTGACGATCGCCGGTAACTCGGCGGGCGGCGGCGCCGTACAGACGCTGCTCGCCGTGCCCGCCGCCCGTGGACTGTTCCGTGGCGCGATATCCGCCTCCGGCATTCTCATGCGCCCGGACGGCCCCGACGTCGCGCGTGCGGCGGCACGTCTGTTCACCGCCCGCACCGGTGTCCCGGCGACGGCCGCCGCGCTGCGCGGACTCGGCCACGACGAACTGTTCGACCTCCAGAGCCGGCTCCTGGAACCGGGGGCGGACCGCGAAGGGCTGCCCCCGATGCAGACCCTCGCGCCCTTCGCCGACGGCGAGTTGATTCCGCAACCGCCGTTCACGGCCCTCACCGAGGGCGACGCGGGCGTCGACGTACCGCTTCTGCTGGGCTGTACAGCGCACGAGTTCAACGTGCTTCCGGAACTCCCCATGACACCACCGCTGCCCGTACTCCTCGGCTTCCTGGGCATGGACCCCGAGCGGTTGGACGCCGGCCGTGCCGCGTACGAGAGCCTCGGACCTGACGGGTACTTCGGCCAGGCGCTGACCGACAGCACCTTCCGCGCCCCGGCCGTGGCCGTCGCCGACACCCGTGCCGCTCGTGAACTCCCCACCTGGCTCTACGAGTTCACCTGGACCTCGCCCGTGAACGGCGCCGCCTTCCACTGCCTCGACGTGCCGTTCGCCTTCGACCTCCTCGACGCCGAGGGCGTCACGGCAGCGGCGGGGGCAGCGCCCCCGCAGGCGCTGGCCGACGCCGTCCACGGAGCATGGGTGGCCTTCGTCCGGGACCTGGACCCGGGCAAGGAGTGGCCGCGCTACACGGCCGAGGAGCGCACGGCGATGGTGTGGTCCGCAGAGCCCCACGTCGAGGACGACCCGCTGCGCCGGGTCCGCGCGGTCTGGGCCGTGTGAACGTCCGCCCGGAAGAGGAGATCCCCGTGATCCAACGACTCGCCCACCTCCTTCTCGCGACCGCGGCGGCCTTCGGGCTTCCCGGCGCCCTCGCGGCACCGGCGGTCGCGGACACCCAGGAAGCGGTCCGGCCCGCCGGAACGCGTTGTGCGCCCGCCGAGTCCGGCCTCACCACCGTCCAGGTCACCTCCGCCGACGTCACCTACCCGGTGACGGTGTACGTGCCCCGCGGATACACCGGACGGCATCCCGTCCCGTTGGTCCTCAACCTGCACGGCAGCGGCTCCAACGGAACCAACCAGTTCATCATCAGCGACATGCAGAGAGCCGCCGACGAACACGGGTTCCTGGTGGCCCTGCCCAACGGTGGCGCACCGCAGCCTGATTCGCCCGACGGCTACACCTGGGTCCTGCCCGGCGTGCCGAACGTCTCCGGACAACTGCCCTCCCCGGACGACCGTGACGACGTCAGGTTCCTCTCCGACACCATCACCGCCCTGTCCGACAGCCTCTGCGTCGCTCAGGAACGGGTCTACACCACCGGGTTCTCGGGTGGCGCCCGGATGGCCTCCCTGCTCGCCTGCCGACTCTCCGACCGCATAGCCGCGATTGCCCCGGTCGCGGGTCTACGGGCCGGCAACCCCGATGCGGCCGACCCCACCCGGCCCGTCGCCGGTGGCTGCACCCCCTCGCGTCCGGTCCCCGTCCTGGCCTTCCACGGACAGGAGGACACGGTCAACCCCTACCCGGGGGGCGGCCCCGCCTACTGGCAGTACTCGGTTCCCACGGCCTACGCCACCTGGGCGGAACTGAACGACTGCCGCGTCGGACCGCGCGAGACCCGGCTCACCGAACACGTCACCCTCACCTCCTACAAGGCATGCCGTGAGGGCGCCGATGTGAGCATGTACGTGGTGGCGGACGGTGGACACACCTGGCCGGGCTCCCCCTACCCGGCCGCATTCCCCGACCTCGGCAACGTCTCCACCGAGATCAACGCGACCGACATGATGTGGGACTTCTTCGCGCAGCACTCGCTCCGCTAGCTAGGGAGTCTGCTTCGCCCGATCACCTCGTACGGCAGGCCGCGCCTCCCGCAGAGCCTGCGCCAGCCGCTCCGGCTCCCGCGTCGACAGGTACAGATACGGTGTCGGATCGGCGGGGTCGGCCACCTCCACGCGAAGCGCGGTGGGGATGTAGGCACGCAGCAGCAGGAAGGCGCGTGCGTCCGCCTTGTATGTCCGCCAGGCCCGGGTCTCCTCCGGGTCGAGTGTCCTCGCCTCCCCCAACGCGGACACCGGGATCTTCGCCTCCCCCGCGATCAGGAACCCGCCCACGACGCGGATCCGCGGCGAGCCGTACGCGCTCATGACGGCCGCCGTGACCGCGATGCCGCCGGCCAGTCCGGCGAGCATCGGCAGCGTGCCGAGGGGCAGCAGGGCGAGGGCCGCCCAGAGACCGACGGGGAAGGAGACCAGGCTCCAGGAACGGGGGACGGTGAGGCGTTCTTCGTAGGCGGGGGAAGAGGGCTGCATGGGGGGCGGACCTTCGGTCAGAGGCTGCGCAGGACACGCAGCCGGTCGGCCCGTGAGCGTTGGACGACGTCGATCCGCGGGGCGAGATGGTCGAAGGCGTGCGGACAGCCCGGGTGCACATGTAGCTCGACTGAGGTGCCGGTGGCTGCCAGCCGACGGGCGTACGCCACGTCCTCGTCACGGAAGATGTCCAGCTCTCCGACCTCGATGTAGGTCGCGGGCAGGCCGGACAGGTCGTCGGCCCGCGCCGGAGCGGCGTGGCCCGGCACATCCGGTCCGCCGACGGCGTCGCCCAGCAGGGCGTGCCAGCCGGTGTAGTTGTTGTCGTAGTTCCAGGTGGCCGTGGGCACCAGCGCGGGGTCGGGTTCGGTGGTGCGGTCGTCCAGCATCGGATAGACGAGGATCTGCCTGGTCAAGGGCAGCCCTCGGTCCCTGGCCAGCAGTGCCGCGCCCGCGGCCAGCCCGCCGCCCGCGCTCTCGCCCATGAGCGCGATCCTGGCCGGGTCGACACCCAGTTCACCGGCGTGCGCGGCCAGCCAGGCGAGGCCCGCGTACGCGTCCTCGACCGGGGTGGGGTGGGGGTGCTCGGGCGCCCGGCGGTAGTCGACGGAGAGCAGCGGAACGCCGCTGTCTGCGGTGTAGCCGGCGGCCAGGCGGTCGAACAGCTCCACCGAGCCCGAGATCATGCCTCCACCGTGCAGGAACACCACGGCCGGGCCGGCCCCGGACGCGTCGTACCGCGCGGGTGTGTACCAGCGCACCAGCACCTCGGCGCCGTCGTGGGACACGGCGTGGTGGTCGGCGCGGGCGACGGACGGCTGTTCGGCCTTCATGGCGTCGAGGGCGGCCAGACCGGACTCGCCCTCGCGGAGGGCCTTCCAGTCACCGCGGGCCGGACGGTGTGCCTCTTGGTCGGCGGTGGGGCGACTGGCGGTGAGGATCTGCTGGAGCTGGGAGTCGAGGGCGTACGGCATGGGGTTCTCCGTGGAGTGGTGGTGCTCTGTTGTGGGCTGCGCTGCGTCCGGGAGAGCGTCAGGCGAGCCTTGAGGTCCATCCGCCGTCGACGGGTACGACCACCCCGGACACGAACGAGGCGCGGTCCGAGGCGAGGAACGCGGCCACGTGCGCCTGCTCCTCCGGCTGCCCTGCCCGGCCCAGCGCCGCCTTGCCCTCCAGCATCGCCAGGGCCTCGGCCGGCACCCGGTGGTTCTTCTTGCTCATGGTGAAGCCGGGCGCGACGGCGTTGACGCGGATGTTCTGGGGTCCGTAGTGCACTGCGTAGGACTTGGTCAGGGAGTTCACGCCGGACTTCGCGGCGGCGTAGGCCATGGAGATCAGTTTGTCGGTGTTGAAGGAGGCGGCGGAGGAGAAGTTGACGATGGCGCCGCCGCCGTTGGGTGTCATGGCTCGTACGGCGTGTTTGTTGGTGAGGGCGGTGCCGAGTAGGTGGACCGAGGTCAGGCTCTGGTACTCCTCGACGGTGATCTCGTCGCCGCGTCGTCCGCCGGGGTTGCCGGCGACGTTGACGAGGATGTCCACGCGCCCGAACACCTCTACGGCGTGGGCGAACATGGCTTCGACCTCTTCCTCGCGCGTGATGTCGACCTGGAAGGGAGCCGCTGCGGGTCCGAGCGCGACCGCGGTGTCCTTCTGCGCGCCGCTGATGTCGGCGCAGACCACCTGCGCGCCCTCCTGCACGAACACGGCTGCGGTGACCGCCCCGATCGTCTCGGCCGCGCCGACGCCGGTGATCACGGCCACCTTCCCATCGAGCAGGTGGCCCGGAAAGTGCGCATGCGTTGCCTGGTTGTCGGTAGTCATTGGTTCTCCAACTGTTCTGTGGCCGCCGACGGTTGAACCGATGGGCGGGGGTGATCGGAGGGTGATCGAGGTCGGCCGCAACCGAGCGGACCCGCTACGCCTTGTGCCCGGCGTCCGCGGTTGCGGGGGCGTTGGCGGGGGTTCCGTGGGCGGTGATGGTGGATCGCTTGTGGGGGAGGAAGGAGGCGAGGAGGAGGGCGAGGAGGGCGGCGCCGCAGCCGATGGCCATGATCACCTTGAAGGAGTTCTCCGAGGGCAGGGCGTGGCCGCCGAAGTCGATGGTCATCTGGGCGAGGATCACACCCGAGGCAGCGCTGGCGACGGAGCTGCCGATGGAGCGCAGCAGGGTGTTGAAGGCGTTGGCGGCGGCGGTCTCGGAGACCGGGACGGCGCTCATGATGAGCATGGGCAGGGCTCCGTAGGCGAATCCGATACCGGCGCCGATGACGCAGGAGACCAGGATGAGCTGCCAGATCTCGCTCATCAGGAAGATGTTCAGGGCGTAGCCGCCTGCGACGATGAGAGCGCCGAGCATGAGCGTGAGCTTCGGGCCCTTGGCCTGGGAGATCTTCGAGGAGAGCGGGGCCGCGAACATGACGATCAGACCCTGGGGAGCCAGGACGAGGCCGACGGTCAGCAGGTCCTCGCCCAGGCCGTAGCCGGTCTGTTCGGGCAGCTGGAGGATCTGCGGGACGATCAGCTGGACCGCGAACAGGGAGAAACCGAAGGCCAGGGCGGCCAGGTTGGCGAACAACACCTGAGGACGGACCGTGGTGCGCAGGTCGACGAGGGGCTGGGTGGTGCGTAGTTCGAAGAAGCCCCAGGCGATCAGGATCACGATGCCGACGGCGAAGAGGCCGAGGGTGGTGCCGCTGGCCCAGCCCCAGTCGCCGCCCTTGGAGATGGCCAGCAAGAGGGAGACGAGTCCGGCCGCCAGGCCGACGCCGCCGAGCAGGTCGAAGCGTCCGCCGGTGCGCACCTTGGACTCCGGCACCAGCACGAGGACCGTGACGAGAGCGATGGCGCCCATGGCTGTGGAGGCCCAGAAGAGGACGTGCCAGTCGAAGTTGTCAGCGACGAAGGCAGCGATGGGCAGGCCCAGGGCGGCGCCGATACCGAGGGAGGCACTCATCAGCGCGGTCGAGGCGCCGAGCCGCTCGGCCGGCAGTTCGTCGCGCATGATGCTCAGGCCCAGCGGGATGACACCGGCGGAGAGGCCCTGGAGCAGGCGTCCGACGATCATCGGGGTGAGCGAGTCGCTGAGTGCGACGACCGCGGAGCCTGCGGTGAGCAGGGCGAGGCTGGTGAGGAGCATGCGGCGTTTGCCGTACATGTCGCCGAGGCGTCCGGCGATGGGGGTGGCGACGGCGGCGGCGAGGAGGGTGGCGGTGACCGCCCAGGCGGTGTCGGACGCGGGGGCGTCCAGGAGCTTCGGCAGCTCGGGGACAATGGGGATGACGAGGGTCTGCATCAGCGAGACGACGATCCCCGCGAAGGCAAGCACCGCCACGATCACGTTCGGGTTCGGAGACGCGGACGCGGGAGCGGTGGTGTCCGGCGGTGGTGTGGGGGTGTCGGGCATGGCTTGTCTCCGTCCGAACAGGCAGATGGGTGGATGAACCCACTAGAATTAAGTCAATGGGTTTATTTAAAATGTAGCCTGGTATCCCGCCTTGTTCAAGTCGGGATGGCTGAACCCCGTGGTGACACCATGTGGAAGGACGGTGAAAGAGGTGGCCTGGGGAGGCACCTCCATTGCGTAGGCTTTCGTCGTTTGACCTTGCCGATCAGGGCGGGGACCTGCGGCTGTCTGTGGGACGGGCCGTCGTGGGGCAGCGCGGTGTCCCGAGGTGGTGATGATGACCGGCAGGACGAGGCGGGACGAGCAGGTCAGCGCGACGCGTGAGGCGCTCCTGGACGCGGCCGAGCGGCTGTTCGCCGAGCATGGGGTGCACGCGGTCGCCAACCGGCAGATCAGCCTGGCCGCCGGGCAGGGCAACAACGCGGCGGTCAGCTACCACTTCGGCACCAAGACCGACCTGGTGCGCGCGGTAGCCCGTCGTCACGCCGAGCAGATAGAGGTCGGCCGCCTGCGCATGATCGAGGCCATCGGCGACTCCTCCGAGCTGCGGGACTGGGTGACCTGCGCGGTCCGTCCCGTCACCGAGCACATGGAGTCCCTGGGCATGCCCAGTTGGTACGCACGGTTCATCGCCCAGACCACCGGCGATCCCGCCCTTCGCGCGGACATGGTCGAGGAGTTCGTGGCCGCGTCCCCGTCGATGGAGAAGCTGCAGGGCGGTCTGAACCGATGTCTGCCCGACCTGCCGCCCGAGGTGCACGCCGAACGCGCCGCCATGACACGCCACCTCATCACGCAGATGACCGCCGAGCGCGAGCGTGCCCTCGCGGACGGCAGTCCGACCTCCCGCACCACCTGGCGGGAGGCGGCGAACGGCCTGATCGATGCCATCGTCGCCCTGTGGCAGGCGCCCGTCACCTGCGACGAGGACGACTGATCGGACGGTCTTCCGTTGGGCGTCCCTCGACGGAACCGCGCGGGTAGGGCTCAGGGACGCGGCCGGACCAGGCCCGCGTCGTACGCCATGATCACGGCCTGGATGCGGTCGCGGGCGCCCAGTTTGGCGAGTACTCGGCCGACGTGCTTCTTCACCGTGGACTCCGTGAGGACCAGCTGTTCGGCGATCTCGGTGTTGGTCCAGCCCTTGGCGACGGCGAGCAGGACCTCGTGCTCCCGCTCGCTCAGTGTGCCCAGCCGTGGGTCGGCCTGCGGCATGTCTGCGCCGGTGGGAGCGAGGACCTGCCGGGCGTAGGCGTCGAGGAGACGCCGGGTCAGACGCGGCGAGACGACCGCGTCGCCGCTCGCCACCGCCCGGATGCCGGCCACTAGTTCCGCGGGGCGGGCTTCCTTGAGCAGGAAGCCGCTGGCTCCGGCGCGCAGCCCGGCGTGGGCGTACTCGTCCAGGGCGAAGGTCGTCAGGATGAGGATGCGGGTGCGGCCACCGGCGGCCACGATACGGCGGGTGGCCTCGATACCGTCCATGCCGGGCATCCGCACGTCCATCAGCACGACGTCGGGGCGCAGCCGGGCGGCCAGGCTGACGGCCTCGGCGCCGTGCGCCGCCTCGCCCACGCCGGTCAGGCCGGGGGTGCCCTGCAACAGCATGCGGAAGCCGAGGCGTTGCAGGGGCTGGTCGTCGGCGATGAGGACGGTGGTCATGGAGCGTGGTCTCCTGGTGCGGAGCGGGGGACCGCGGAGCGTGGTCCTTCGGCACCGGTCGGTTCGAGGGTGACGTCGACGATCCAGCCGGGGCGGCCGGTGCGCGGTCCGGCGCTGACGGTGCCGCCGTACATCGCGGACCGCTGGCGCATGCCGACGAGGCCGTGACCGGACGACGTGTTGGTCAGCGGGTCCGTACGCCGGTCGCAGGGGTGGGGTCCCGTGTCCGTGACCTGTACCCGTACGCCGTCCTTGCCGGTGCTCACGCTGGCGTGTGCGGCCGAGCCCGGTCCGGCGTGTTTGAGGGTGTTGGTCAGGGCTTCCTGGACGATGCGGTAGACGGTCAGCTGGATGCCGCCACCGAGTGCGGTGAGGTCTCCCTCCGTGCAGTAGGAGACGCTCAGGCCGGCGGCGCGCACCCGGGCGAGCAGGGTGTCCAGATCGACCAGACCGGGCTGGGGACTGAGGGGTGCGTCCTCCGGCTCGTCGCCGAGCACGCCCAGGACGCGGCGCAGCTCACTCATGGCCTCCCTGCTGGTGTCTCCGATGATGCCCAGTGCTTCGGCGCTGTGCTCACCCCGGCTGGCGGCGAGAGCGGCGGCTCCGTCGGCAAGTCCCACCACGACGGCGAGGTTGTGACCGACGATGTCGTGCATCTCGCGGGCCACGCGGTAGCGTTCGGCGGCCGCGGTGAGACGTTCGCGTTGTTCCCGCTCTACCTCCATACGGGCCGCCCGGTCCTCCAGGGCCGCCAGGTTCGCGCGCTGTGTCCTCAGCGCGAGGGCCAGACCGATCGCGGCGATCTCCTGGCTGGCCAGAATGAGCAGGCCCGGAGTGGGTTCGCGGGACGGCAGCAGGAACCACACCGCCACGCCGATCTCGATCAGCACCACCACGGCCGCCCATCCCAGCAGCCGCACAGGCCCGTGCAGCGTCAGGTTGTACAGGGCGGTGAGCAGGCAGGCGCCGGCGAGCAGCCACAGGTTGATCGTCCAGGGGACCAGGGCGCCCGCGGTGACGACGGTGAACACGGCCACGGGTGCCCGGCGGCGCCACCACAGCGGCAGGACCGTCACGGCGATCACGCCGAGCAGCACGACGAACGGCAGGTCGGGGCGGGCTGCCTCGAACGGGCCGCGGTCCTCGCCGATGCGGACGTCCAGCAGGGCCATGGCCGCGATGACCGTGGGGACGGCCGCGTCCAGGGCCCAAGGGCGCTGCCGGTCGACCCGGCGTAGTCGGCGCTGCGTGCGCAGCAGCAGCGCGAGAGTGGGGTGAGCCCAGGCGGCCTCCAGCCCCGGGGGCGGCGAGGGCACCGCTCCCGGGGCGCGGGAGGCCCCGGCGACAGGGGGGTGGTGGCTCGCCATCGCCGTCTCCGCTCTCATCGGACCTGTCTCTCCTTCACCGAGGGACTGCCTCCGACCGGTCCCTCATGCATCGGTCCTGGCCAACCGATAGGCCGCTCCGGCCAAGGTCAGGGCCACCCAGCCGGCGAAGACCGCCAGACCGGCCCAGGGAGCGAGGGAGTCGGAGGCCTGGTGCAGATGCATCACCGCCTGACCGGCGTTGTTGGGCAGGTACGGTGTGACGTCGTCCCGGATCGACTCGGGCAGCAGCCCGGCAAGGCCGGGCAGGACGAGCAGGATGCCGACGAGAACGGCGATGCCGCCCGCGGTGGAGCGCAGCAACGTGCCCAGGGCCACGCCCCACACTCCGACCAGCCCGAGGTAGAGGCTGGCGCCGACCAGGGAGCGCAGCACCCCGTCATCGGTGAGGGACATCGCGAGGGCGTCGTCCTTGAGGATCATTTCACCGATCTGGAACGTCATCAGGATGCCGCCCATGGCCGCGCCCTGGGCGATCACGCCGAAGAAGAGGACCTTCGCCCAGAGCACGGGGAGCCGCTTCGGCACGGCCGCCAGGGTGGAGCGGATCGTGCCCGAACTGTATTCGCCGGCCGCGATGAGAACGCCGAGCACCCCGAGAGCGAGCTCGGCGAACGTCACGCCGGTCAGGGCCAGTCCCACCGCCCCGTCCTCGATCTCCGGCTGTCCCCCCTCTCCGCCAGGCGTGTAGACGGCCGCGGCGATCAGGCCGACCGCCAGGAGCAGCACCTGGGCCAGGCCCAGGGCGATCAGGCTGGAGCGCAGCGACAGGAACTTGCCCCACTCCGAGCGCAGCACCTTGGTGAAGGTGACCTTGTAGACGGGCCGGTCGGACTTCCGCTCGGCGGCGGTGGAGGGCGCGGTCGCAGTGGTCATCAGGCGGCCCTTCCCGAGGTCGAGAGGGGAGCGCTCTGGTACTCCACGACATCGCTGGTGAGTTCCATGAACGCCTCCTCCAAGGACACGGTCTGCGAGGTGAGTTCGTACAGCGGGATCTGGTGTTGCGCGGCCAAAGCGCCGATCCGGCGTGCGTCCAGTCCCTCGACGACGAGTTCCTCCGCCGCGCTGGAGGTGATGCTGATCTGCGGGCCGGACAGGACCGCGCGCAGTCGTTCCGGTTCGGTGGTGGCGACCTTCACGCCACGTCCGCCGGCCTGCTCGATGAAGGCGTCGACCGTGGTGTCGGCGAGCAGCTTGCCGCGGCCGATGATCACCAGGTGCTCGGCGATCAGCGCGGTCTCGCTCATCAGATGGGACGACAGCATGACCGTACGGCCCTCGTCGGCGAGGCGGGACAGCAAGTTGCGCACCCACAGCACGCCCTCCGGGTCCAGCCCGTTGACCGGCTCGTCCAACATGACGATCTCCGGGTCGCCGAGGAGCGCCGCCGCGATGCCGAGGCGCTGGCCCATTCCCAGGGAGAAGGCACCGGCGCGCTTGCCCGCGACGCTCTGCAGTCCGGCCAGTTCGATGACCTCGTCGACCCGGCTGCGGGGGATGCCGTGGGTGTTCGCCAGGGACGTCAGATGCGCGAAGGCACTGCGGCCCGGGTGGACGGACTTGGCCTCCAGCAGGGTGCCGATCTCCTGCAGCGGCGCCTGGTGCTGTGTGTACTGCCTGCCGTTGACCGTCACCGATCCGCCGGTGGGCCTGTCCAGGCCGATGATCATGCGCATGGTCGTGGATTTCCCGGCGCCGTTGGGGCCGAGGAATCCGGTGACCTGGCCCGGCTTGACGGTGAAGGTCAGACCGTCGACCACGGTTTTGGTCCCGTAGCGCTTGGTGAGTTGTCGTACGTCGATCACGTGCTGTCTCCCGGCTTCGGGGCTGTGCTTGCGTGCTCCAAGCTATGAACGGAAGCGGATCCCTCCCCGGGTCCGGGGACGACATTGGTACCCAGGTACCAGTGCCGTCCCGTTCACACCCCGGACGGCGCTCGCGGCCGCTCACGTCTCCTCCCGCGAGGGACTCGCCACGCCCAGGGCGGGCAGGATCACCGCAGCGACGAAGCGGTGGAGAAAGACGCGGTCGACAGGTGCTTCCTCGAGCAGGGAGCGCGTGATCACCGCCCCGAGCAGCAGTAAGGCGAGGTGCTCCGACGCCGGCTGCCGTGCGCCGAGTTCACCCCGGTCCACCGCGCGGGCGATCAGCGGATCCAGCCGGCAGGGGTCGGACTTCCGTACCGACGACGCCAGTTCGGGGTGGGTGCGCAGTGCGCTGAACAGGCCCCGCAGCAGAGCGGCGTCGTCGCCGAGCCGGTCGTCACCCCGTTGCTCGATCAGCCCGTGCAGGTCTCCGGCCAACGAACCCGTGTCGACGTCGGTGACGTCGAAGGGGGAGAGATGCCGCAGAGCCTGCGTCACCAACTGCTGCTTGTCGGTGAAATGGCGGTACAGAGTGGCCTTGCTGCAGTGCATCCGGGCGGCTATGGCTTTCATGGTCAGGCTGTCGTAGCCGGTCTCGTGCAGCAGTTCGGCCACCGCCGTGTACAGCTCGGCCGTGCGTTCAGGGCCGAGGCGCCGGTAGATCGATGCCGGCGAGCCGGGCCTCAGAGGTGTAGTGCGCGCCATACCGGGTCTCCCTGAGAGGAGGAAGGAAAGGGTCAGTCACGCGCGCCGGAGGTGTCCGCCTTGGCGAGTGGTTCCTTGGTGGCGTTCCCCGTGGAGGATGCGCCGACGGAGGGCCGGCGGCCCGGCAGGAAGGACGCGAGGGCGAGCGAGACGAGGGCAGCGCCGCAGCCGATGGCCATGATCACCTTGAAGGCGTTCTCGGAGGGCAGCGCCTGACCGCCGAAGGTGGTGGTCATCTGGGCGATGATCACACCGGCGAGGGCGCTCGCGATGGACGTGCCGATGGCCCGCATCAGGGTGTTGACGCTGTTGGTCGCGGCGGTCTCGGACGGCGGTACGGCGCCCATGAGAAGCAGCGGCAGCGCTCCGTAGGCGAGGCCGACACCGGCGCCGATGATGCAGGCGACCAGGATCAGCTGCCAGATCTCGCTCATCAGCACCAGGTTCAGGGCGTAGCCGGAGGCGACGACCACGGCGCCGGTCATCAGTGTGACCTTCGGGCCCTTGGCCCTGGAGATGGTCGCGGAGACCGGGGCCATGAGCATGAGGACCAGGCCCTGCGGCGCCATGACCAGCCCCACAGTGAGCAGGTCCCCGCCCAGCCCGTAGCCGGTCCGCTCGGGCAGCTGCACGATCTGCGGCACGAGCATCTGCAGCGAGAACAGGGAGAAGCCGAACGCCGCCCCGGCGAGGTTGGTGAACAGCACCTCGCGGCGGGCGATGGTACGCAGCTTGACCAGCGGCTGCGGGGTGCGCAGCTCGAACCGTCCCCACGCCAGCAGGATCACCACGGCGCCGGCGAACAGCCCGAGGGTCGTACCGCTGCCCCACCCCCAGTCCGCGCCCTTGGACATGGCCAGCAGCAGGGAGACCAGAGCCGCGGAGAGGCCGAGGGCGCCGAGCAGGTCGAAGCTGCCGCCGGTGCGCACACGGGACTCGGGAACGAGCAGGAGGACGAGCGTGGCGCCCAGGGCGCCCAGGACCGCGGAGCCCCAGAACAGGAAGTGCCAGTCGAAGTTGTCGGCGACGAGAGCGGCGAGCGGCAGACCGAGGGCGGAGCCGACGCCCAGGGAAGCGCTCATCAGCGCGGTCGCGGAGCCGAGCCGTTCGGCGGGCATCTCGTCGCGCATGACGCTGATGCCGAGCGGGATGACACCGGCCGACAGGCCCTGCAGGACGCGCCCGGCGAGCATCGGGAGGAGGGAGTCGCTGAGTGCGCACAGGGCGGATCCGGCAGTCATCAGAACCAGGCTGACCAGGAGCATCCGGCGCTTGCCGTACATGTCTCCGAGACGCCCAGCCACCGGAGTGGCGACGGCGGCGGCGAGCAGGGTCGCGGTGACGATCCAGGCGGTGTCGGCCGGCGACGAGTCCAGCAGCCGCGGCAGGTCCGGGACGAGCGGGATCACCAGCGTTTGCATGAGCGAGACCGAAATTCCGGCCAGCGCCAGCACCACCACGATGACGGTCGGATTCCGTGGCGCGGATCCTCCCGAGGGCTTGTTGAGGACGTCGGGCATCTGGCGGTCTCCGGTCTGGGTAGGTCTGACGTTCGCCCTAATAAATCAACGGGTTGACTTAAAATGTAGCCGGAGGTTGCCTCTCGATCAAACCCGCGCCGATGGAGGTCGGTGCTCGCCGCGATGTCCGACTCTGGGGCGCATCTGTTGACGACAACTAATCTGCATACCTATAGTCTGCCTACCATTTCATGTCGCGTCGTCGCGGCGCGGCCTGGCCCTCGACCGGGTGGGTGGGAGCATGGGTAACGCAGCCGACGGGGCCACACGGCCACTTCCGATGGCGCACGGGGAGAGCCTCGTGCCGGGCGTCACGCTGGCCCGGTTGGAGCCGGGTGGCGCCAACGGACCCGACGACGTGGTGCATTCCGAGGTGGTCGGCGGACTGGTCTGGCAGGACCTCTGGTACCTGGGGTCGGACGACGACGCCTTCCGTATGTGCGTCCCGGACATCAGGATGCCCGCCAACCAGATCTGGCCGCTGCACTGGCACGACGACTGGATGTTCATCGCGCCGCTGGACGGCTCCGTCCTCGTCGGCGACTGGCTGATGAGGCCCGGAGACGTCCTCGTCACCGCTCCGTACGTCGAGTACGGGCCTCTGGTGATCGGACCCCGGGGCTGTCAGCTGCTGGAAGTCTTCTCGCGGAACAGGAAGGGGGGCGGCTACGCCGCCGAGTACCACGACCACCCGACGCTGGTCGGCCCCGGCCGGCTCATGTACCGGCCCGGCATCCACAAGCACGGCCCGGCCGGGGTCTTCAACTTCGGTGCGAGGCCGCCCGGAGCGGAGCGCAACGAGGGCAACCAGACGATGCGGATCGAGGGGACGCCGGGGCTCCTCAAGGGCAGCCTTGCAGGGGGTGGACGCTGGGACCTGGGTGCGGTCGACGATCCGGATCGTGGGGTCGCCCTCGGCACCGGGTTGACGGCGGGCGAGGTGGTCCCCGCGCACCGGCTCGGCGACTGGCGCTGGTCGCTGGTGATCGGCGGTGATCTGACCCTGGGGGGACGGCCCCTGACCGTGGGCGACATCGTGGTCACCGAGCCGGACGTCG
Organism: Streptomyces sp. NPDC002680; assembly: GCF_042889145.1. Classification (NCBI taxonomy): domain Bacteria; kingdom Bacillati; phylum Actinomycetota; class Actinomycetes; order Kitasatosporales; family Streptomycetaceae; genus Streptomyces; species Streptomyces sp. NPDC002680. Next base: position 1,040,854 of record NZ_JBIAQP010000001.1, on the reverse strand, counting down.
ACGTGCCCGAAGCGGTGGCCGGGAGCCGGGGCGCGCGGCTTCTCGAACTGTGCCGCACGGCGGCTGCGGAAACGCGTCTGTCCGGATCGTAGTGGCGTGGGCCGGCCAGGAGGCTCGGGTGCGTTCGGAGTACGGCAGGCGGTTCTCCTTGGTCGTGGACGAGAGCGTGTCACGACTGGAGGTGATGCGGCGCGCCGTCGAGGCGCATGCGTCCGGCGTCGAGGTGTTCCTCGTCGACCTGCCGGACGGGCGGGGTGCCGTCTCCTTCCTGCAGGGTGTGCTCGCGGGTCCCCGCGCACCAGGGCACATCGTGCTCCTTGTGCGGGCCGTTCCGGAGAGCTGGGCGACCGCGGCCATGCTTGCCGCGATCGGCTCACCGGGGGTCGGTGGCCATGTCGACGTCGTGGTCGCGGCCGAGGGACGCCCGGACATGCTGCCGGTGCTGATCGCCGACTTCCCGGCGCTGCGGGTGGTGTCGCCCCGCAGTGACCCCTGTGCGGTTGTCGTCGGCCTCGTCGGCGCGAGGCTGGACGACGCCCCATCCACCTGAGCCGGACCGTGGTCCGATCCGAGCCGCAGGTCACAGACGATAGGATGGCAAAGTATCGAAGGTCCGAACGTCGGAGGGACAAGGTTCGATGGGCAGCGGCGACAACCGCGGGACTCGTGACGACGCTCGTGGTGTGGACGCCGTGAGCGTCGGCCGCTCGGCCACGAGCGCGCGGCTCGCCGACTCGGTCAGCCAGGTGTACGACCTCGACTCCGCGGCCACGGAGCGGCTGCTCGTCGCGGGCCTGGTCCTGCGGGTGCGTGATCTGCTGCTGCGCGAACTCGACCGGGTGCTCAGCGAACTCGGGACTTCGCACGCCAAGTACCAGGTGCTCTCGGTCGTCTGTCCCGAGCCCGAGGGTGTGCAGTTGTCGGAGATCGCCGCGCGGGCGTCGGTGCACTCGACCACGATGACGGCGACGATCGACCGCCTCGTGCGGGGCGGCCTGATCGAACGGCGTGCCGACCCGAGCGACCGGCGCCGCATTCTGGCGGTCGCCACACGTGAGGGGCACAACCTCTACCGGCGGGCCCATGCCGAACTGGCGGCCATCGAGTACGGGTTGGCCGACGTGGACACCGAAACCGTCAAGAGCCTCCTGGTGGGCCTGGACACCGTCGCCCTCATGTTCGAGGGCGGAGGGGACGGCGAGTCCACGTAAGGCAATCCACGGCCCGGCCAGCCGGGCTGTCGGCGCGTTCTCTCTCAGTCGTACGCGGAAGTCGCGGGGCGAGCGGGGCCGCAGCCCTGCCGTGAACCCCCGCTCGTGCGGCTTTTTGGCGACCCCGAAAGCGTCAGCTCCTCGGCCCTCCACTCATCTCGAGCCAATTGACCGGCTATACGATTGTCGCCTAGCCTACTATTTTGTGCCCTGCGAGATCGGCCATGTTTCGGCGAGCGCAATGGAGGGTCCGTATGAACAGCGACGACTACATCATGATCAGCGTGGACGATCACGCGATCGAACCGTCGGACATGTTCGAAGGCAGGCTTCCACGGAAGTTCGCCGACAAGGCGCCCTTCGTGCGAAGGGACGCGAACGGTCACGACTGCTGGGTCTACGAAGGTCAGGTGCTGGCGAACTTCGGACTGAACGCCGTCGCCGGACGCCCGAAAGAGGAGTACGGCATGGAGCCCAACTCCTTCGACGACATGCGGGCGGGCGCGTTCGACGTCCATGAGCGGGTGAAGGACATGAGCGCCAACGGCGTGCTGGCCTCACTCAACTTCCCCACCTTCGCCCGGTTCGCCGGTGCCCTTTTCCTGACGAACGCCGGAAAGACGCCCGACCAGGCGCTGGCGATGGTCCAGGCGTACAACGACTGGCACCTGGAGGACTGGGCGGGGCAGTACCCCGACCGATTCATCCCCTGCTGCATCACTCCGCTGTGGGACCCCGAGCTACAGGCCCGCGAGGTCCGTCGGGTCGCCGAACGGGGCTGCCACGCGGTGACCTTCTCCTCCAACCCGTACAAGCAGGAACTGCCGTCCCTGCACAGCAGCTTCTGGGACCCGTTCTGGGCGGCGTGCGAGGAGACCGGGACAGTGGTGTGCATGCACCTCGGGTCGTCCTCGTCCGCCCCCATGACCGCCCCCGACGCCCCGTACTCGGTGCAGATCACGGGCACCGCCATCACGCTGTTCGACACGGCCTCCGACCTGATCTGGTCGGACATCTTCAAGAAGTTCCCCAACCTGAAGATCTCCCTGTCGGAGGGCGGGATCGGCTGGATCCCCTACTTCCTCGAACGCGTCGACTACACCTACCGCCAGCACGGTGCCTGGACCGGCGCGGACTTCGGCGACCGCATGCCGAGCGACATCTTCAAGTCCAACATCATCACCTGTTTCATCGACGACCACTTCGGCGTCGCCAACCTCGACACCATGAACCACGACATGATCACGTGGGAATGCGACTACCCGCACTCGGACTCCACCTGGCCAGAGGCCCCCGAGCGGCTCGCAGCGCACTTCGGTGGTGTCGCTGACGATCTCATCGACAAGATCAGTCATCGGAACGCGATGAGCCTCTACTCGTTCGACCCGTTCGGTATCCGGCCGCGTGAACGCTGCACGGTCGGGGCGCTGCGCGCGGAGGTCACCGGACACGACGTGTCGACGGTGTCCCATGAGCGGCACCGCGGACCGAAGGCCACCACCTACGGAGACATCGTCTCGACGGGCTACCGCAGCGAGTCCGCAGAGGCCAGGGAAGTGGCGAAGTACAACGAGCGCCGGACCTCGGCCGAGTCGGCCCGGTAGGCGCCTGGTGTACGACGTACTGGCAGGCGTCCGGGTTGTCGAGGTGTCGGCATGGCTCTTCGCACCCAGTTGCGGCGCGATCCTCGCCGACTGGGGCGCCGACGTGCTCAAGGTCGAACCGGCCCAGAGTGGCGACCCCTACCGCGGCTATTTCCCCGGCGGCCCGGTCGCCCCCACCATCGAACTGGCCAACCACGGCAAGCGCAGCCTGGCCGTCGACCTCCGCACCGAGGCCGGCCGTGAGCTCCTGTCGACCGTGCTGCGGGACGCCGACGTCTTCGTGACGAGCCTGCTCCCCGCGTCACGCAAGAGGCTGCGCATCGATCTGGACGACGTCCGTGCCGACAACCCGGGCATCATCTACGCCCGCGCCACGGGCCAGGGCACCCGGGGGCCGGATGCCGAGGTGGGCGGCTTCGACCTGGCCTCGGCCTGGGCCCGCTCCGGCATCGCCGAGTACCTGACGCTGCCCGGCGCGGCCCAGCCCGTGCACCAGCCCGGCGGTACCGGTGACGTGGTCGGCGGGCTCGGCCTCGCCGGCGCGGTGGCCGCCGCGCTGTACAAGCGGGAACGGACGGGCGTGCCGTCGGAGATCGACTCCTCGCTGCTGCACGCAGGCATCTGGATGTTCGCGGTCGTGCTCAGCATGGAGGCCAACCGCGATGTCGGCGGCGTCGACATGACCCGGGGCAGCCGGTCCGCGATGCCCAACCCGTTGGTGAACTCGTACCGGACCAAGGACGACCGGTGGATCTGGATGGTCGTGCTCCAGCCGGACCCGCACTGGAAGAGCTTCTGCGAGCACATCGGACGGCCCGAACTGGCCGACGACGAGCGCTTCGCGACCTTCCAGGCACGCACAGCCCACCGCGGCGAGTGCATCGGCGAACTCGACGCCGCCTTCGCGTCCGCGACGCTGGAAGAGTGGCGTGAACGGCTCGCCGGGTTCGGCGGGGTCTGGGCCGTGTGCCAGACGCTGCCGGAGGTCTTCGCCGATCCGCAGGTGGTGGCCAACGGCTACCTCTCGCCGATCGAGGGGCACGCCGTCGAGGCGCGCGGTGTCGCGTCGCCGGTGCAGTTCGACAGCCGACCGCTCGGACCGGTCCGGGCAGCGCCGGCCCACGGCCAGCACACCGAGGAGATCCTCCTCGAACTCGGTCACTCCTGGGCGGACATCACCGCCCTGAAGGAACGCGGCGCAATCCTCTAGGGGAACACCACCATGCCCGAATCCCAGGCGACTTCCGCCCAGCCGGCCTCGATCGCGGACCTGCGGGCGGAGATCCTGTCGGCCCTCGGCCCTCAGGTCTCCGCCGTGGCTCCCGACGTCAGCAAGCTCGCGGCGAGCTTCGCGTACGGACAGGTCTGGCCCCGGCCCGGGCTGACACAACGCGACCGCAGCATCGCGACCCTCGCCGCCCTCGTGACGCTCGGCTGCACCGAGGAACTGAGGCTGCATACCCTGCGGGGTCTCGCCAATGGTCTCACCAAGGCCGAGATCGGCGAGATCCTCACGCAGCTGGTTCCCTACGTCGGGTTCCCGCTCGTCGTATCGGCCGCAGCGAAGATCGCGGACCTGCTCGAACGAGCGGACGTCACCGCCACCTAGGTTTCACGCACCTGGTCGCGCCAGGACGGCGGATCCCGAGCCGTCAGCAGACGCAAGCGAGGCCTGACCGGAACCAGCGGCCTTCCCCGACCGCCGGACCGCTCACTTCACCTTCCCGGCATGCCTCGTGCCCCGTCCCCCAAGCGAAAGCGGAGTGCTTTCCTCATGTCCGCATCCCCGTCCCCTGTGAATACGCCTGTCCCGAAACCATGGCGCGACGCTCTCGAAGGCGCCGCTGCCGGACTGCTCGCGGTGGTCGCCATGGCCGCGTTCGCGGCGGTCGCCCTGGCCGTCTTCGACCCTGGGTCGGTCGACTCGGTCTGGGCGCTGACGATGGCGGTGACCGCCCTGGCCGTCGGCGGCTCGGTGAACATCGGCCCCGACGCGATGCCCGCCCCACCCGCCGCGGCCCAGGGCGGCGCGCTGCCCGGTGGCGAAGCGGCGAACCTGACCCTGAGCGGCACGGCCCACGTCGTGCCCATCGCCGTGACGCTGTTCGGTGCGGTGGTCCTCTGGCTGGCGTTCTCCTGGCGGATGCGCCGACGTCCTTTCAGCACAAGCGAGTTGGCCGCCCGCGCGATCGGCGCGATGGCCACGGCCGTGCCGGCCCTGCTGCTCGCCGCGAACCTCGGGCACGGCACCTTGAAACTGCCGAGCGGGGCCGACACCGCGAGCCTCGGTGGCAGGCTCGGCGAGCTGGTGGAGAAGCTGTTCGGTGCCGGCGGCCTCGCCGGTGGTGGGGGCGGAGAAACCGCAGCCGCGCAGCCGCCAATGTCGTACCACGTCAGCCTGGGCGCGACCGTGGTGGGCGCGCTGGTCTGGGTCGTCGTTGTGCTGGCCGTGGGGCTGCTGGCCGGCCGCAGGGCGCCCGTCGGCTTCACCGCGCGCGGGCTGCGGCCCGGGTGGGCGCCGAGCCTCTCGGCCGTCACCCGGACGCTGCTGGCGGTGGCAGCGGTGATGACGATCTCCGGACTGGCGGGCGCCGGTGATCACAAGGCGGGCGGCGGGGCGATGCTTCTGGCACCGGTCGCGCTGTTCACCGCCCTGAGCCTCGGCCTGGGGTCCACCTGGACGTCCTCCTCGCACCAGGCGCAGAGTCCCGTTGCCGCCGGGCAGCAGCCCACCGCTGCGGCTCCGCCGCCCGACCACACCCAGCAGTTGGGCGACCTGACCGCGGGCGGAATCCCGCTGTGGGTCGTGTCCCTCGTGATCACCGCTCAGCTCCTGCTGGGCTGTGCCTATCTCGCCGCCCGTGCCACGGACCCGGAACACGCCCGTCCGCTGCACCCCTATCGCGGCCCGGGGGCGCGGCACCTCGGCCTCGCCGAGCGCTTCGGCGTCGTCACGGCCGTCGTCCTGGGCGGGGCCGCCACGCTCGCACAGACCTCGTTCAAGATTGATGTGACCATGGCGGGTCGCGCGGTCGGCGGGAGCGAGCTGAATCTCGGCGGTGGTGTGCTGTGGACCTTCGTGGCTGGACTGCTCGCCGGCGCGGTGGCCGGATTCGCCGGAAGTCTCTTGGTCGGCGAGAAGCAGCGGACCCGCGTCGGTACCCGTAGGTCCCCGGTCGGGGTCGGCGGGCCGCCCGTCGTCTCCAGTCCGGTGGAGCCCGGGGCTTAGCCGGCCGTCGGCAACCACCCGCCGTCAGTCGCTGTGTGCTCCCGCCCGGGCCGGTCCGGTCCCGGCGGGATCACACCACGCGGGGTGCGCCGACCATGAACACGGCCATGACGCAGGGCTCCGACGTCGGGTTCCGCCAGTGGTGAAGATTGCCGCCCTGCACGAGAGTGTCCCCGGCCGAGAGCTGGGTCTCCCCGGCGTCGCCCACGACGAGCGTCACCCGGCCCGAGAGGACCACGACGCAGTCCAGAGTGTCGGTGCGATGCATTCCGGCCGGGTTCTCGCCGGAGCTCTCGGGAGGCAGGCGCCACATCAGGAAGCGAACACCCCCGGCAGGCAACAGGAGTTGGCTCTCGGCCCCCTGCTCCAGCCCCTCGGTGGGCGAGCGGACCGGTACATGGGGAGTGCGGTCGCTCTGCCAGATCGTCGCGGTCGCCCACCCGTCGACGTCATGCAGTGTCCTGACCTCGCCCACCGCGCCGTCGCTGAGGACCGACGCCATCCCTGAGGCGTCCACCCCTGTGACAACGCGACGGACGACAAGCTCTGCATCCATGTGGTGACCTCCGGTCCGACGCATACTAGGTATACGAATTATCCTATAGCGAAGTACCGAGGTTCGTCAGAGTCTCCAGGGGTGCCCCGGACGGTTCCGGAGGTCGAGTGCTTCTGTCCATGGGTCGTGCCTCAGACCGGTTGGTTGCGGAACCGGAGGACAAGCCGACCCCTGGTCCCGCCCTTTTCCAGTCGGGCGTGTGCCACGTTGGCCTGCTCCGGCGGGTAGACGCCGGCGACCCGCGGGGTGAGTGTTCCGCTCTCGACCTGCCGCCGCAGTCTGTCCAGCTTCTGGCGCTCGTGGCGGTACTCGCGCACCCAGACTTGGTGCACCGTGATGCCCCGCTCGGAGTCGCCGGAGAACGGCCGTACCGCCGCGAGCCCGCCGCCGTCCCGTACGGCTGCCAGGGCGAGCCGCCCGAGCAGCGCGGTGTCGACCACCGCGTCGACGCCGCCGGGCAGGACCGCGCGGATCCGCGCGGCGACGTCGTCACCGCGCCGCACCACGACGTCGGCTCCCAGGGACCGGACCAACTCCTCGTCCTCCTTGGATGCGTCGGCCAGCACCGACAGGCCGTCCTGCCCGGCGAGTTGGACCACATAGCCGCCCAGCGTTCCGGCGGCTCCGGTGACCGCGAGCGTGCCGCCCGGCGGCACGGCCAGGAGATCGAGGGCGAGCCGTGCAGTGAGCCCGTTCATCGGCAGCGTCGCCGCCTCGACGAGGGAGACGCCGGCCGGCACGCGTACCACGGAGGAGTCCGGCAGCACGATGCTGTCGCTGTAGCCTCCGTGGCTCCCCCTCGGCATCACGATCGCCATCACCCGGTCGCCGACCGCGAGATCGGTCGTGGCGTCCGGGCCGATCTCGTCGATGACTCCGGCGACGTCCATCCCGGGCACGAAAGGCGGTTCGGTGCCCCGCTGACGATCGTGGCCGAGACCGCTGCGCACGACCGAGTCGGTGGGGTTCACCGCTGCGGCGTGCACCGCGATGCGCACCTTTCCGGGTCCCGCATGGCGGTCGGGCAACTCGAAGAGGCGGAGCGCCTCCGGCCCGCCGTACGCGTCAGGTGTCACGCCCACGACTCGCATCTGCCGCCTGCCCCTCAACGCCGACGCTTTACAGCATTGATAGCAGATAATAGGCTAGCCATCTATTGTGTGGGAGGTGTTGTGGTCGACCGACCCCGACCCGTGCCGACGGACCTGACCCGTGGCTTCTGGGAGGCCGCCTCCCGTCGTGTGCTCGGCATCCAAAGGTGTCGTGACTGCGGCCGGTGGTTCCATCCGCCCGTCCCGGTGTGCTCGCGGTGCCACTCCCAGGAGCTGGGCTTCGAACCGGTCGACGGCCTCGGAACGGTGTACTCGTACACCGCCATGACGGAGGCCCTGGTGCCTGGATTCGAGTCGGACGTCCCGCTCGTCGTCGCCGCGGTCGAACTGCGCGAACAGGAGGGGCTGGTCGTGGTGGCGAACCTGCTCGGCTTCGACGAGGGGGAGCCGTCGATCGGCGCTCACGTCGAAGTGACCTTCGAGGAACTGCCGGGCGGCCCGTACCTGCTGCCCCAGTTCCGGCTGCGGGGCCACGGAGCGGCCGTATGACCCTCCCGCGCGGCCGGGGAGCGGCCGTCGTCGGCACCGGATGGTCCGACGTCGCCCGTCACTCGGCGTCCCCGCTGGGCGCCCATGTGGTCCAGGCCTGCCGCCGTGCTGTCGAGGACTGCGGCCTGACCATGGCAGACATCGACGGCGTGGCCACCTACCCGAACCCGTCCCGCCCTGTCGGCACGACCGTCGACGGCATCGACGTGGCCGGTGTGAACTACGTGGCGGCCACGCTCGGCCTCACGAACCTCGGCTGGGCATGTTCCGTGACCCAGGGAACCGTGATCGGCGCGCTCGTCGAGGCGGTGAACGCCGTGCTCGCGGGCGCCGCCCGGCACGTCCTGGTGTGGCGCGGGATGTTGAACCCGCCCGGCAGGTTCGGACGGGTCGCGAGGGAGACGGCCGAGGGGGACGACCAGTTCACGCGTCCGTACGGACTCGGCCACAACGTGCCGGTGTTCGCGCTGCCGTACGCGCGATATCTGTGGAAGTACGGCAGGTCCCGCACCGACATGGCGGAGTTCGTGTCGAGGAACCGCGAGCGCGTCGTCGACGACCCGGAGTCGGTCTTCCACGGCCGTTCCCTCCCGGTGGACGAGTACCTGCGCGCCCGGATGATCGCCACCCCGCTCTCGCTCTACGACTGCGACATGCCGGTCACCGGCTGCGGCGCGGTCGTCGTCTCCGCCACCGACCGGGCCCGCGACCTCCGTCACCGTCCCGCCCATGTCGCGGGACGCGTGAGCCTGGGGCTGCCCGCCCATCGCAGCGTCGTCATGCAGTACGAGCACCTCGCTGAGAGCGGGCGCCGGCTCGGGGCGCTGCTGTGGGCCGACGCGGGGCTGGGCCCGGCCGACGTCGACCAGGCGAACCTCTACGACGGCTTCAGCTTCTACGTCCCTTTCTGGGCCGAGTGGCTCGGGTTCTGCAAGGAGGGCGAGGGCCTCGACCACCTTGCCGACGGTGCCCGCGACCGTGCGCCGGTCAACACCAACGGCGGTGCGCTCGGCCGAGGGCGACTGCACGGCACACCGCAGCTCATCGAGGCGGTACGCCAGTTGCAGGGCCGGGCGTTCCACCAGGTCGACGGCGCCCGGGTGACGGTCGCGCAGGCGGGCGACCCCCTCCACGGCGCCGCGGCCGTGGTCCTCACGAACGAGGTCTGAGAAACGCCGGCCGGCGAGATCGGGAAGAGGTGAGCGATGGACTTGACCTGGAGCGAGGCCGAGGAGGCCTTCCGCACGGAGGCCCGCACATGGCTGGGGCTGAACCTGGCCGAGTGGCGCGAGGAACTGGGCGGACCGGTCCTGTCCGGTGACACCCGGGCGGGATTCGCCCAGCATCTGCTGTGGGAGCGCAGGCTGTACGCCGCTGGGTGGGCGGCCGTCTCCTGGGCAACCGAACACGGCGGCCGGGGCGCGTCCCCGTGGGAGTGGCTGCTGTTCGAGGAGGAGTACCACCGTGCCGGGGCGCCGCCGCGCGTCACCCAGAACGGCGTCTTCCTGCTGGCGCCCTCTCTCTACGAGTTCGGCACTCCCGCCCAGCGCGACGGCATCCTGCCCCGGATGGCCGCCGCCGACGACCTGTGGTGCCAGGGCTGGAGCGAGCCGGACGCCGGAAGCGACCTGGCCTCGGTGACGAGCACCGCCCGGCGCGTCGACGGCGGCTGGCTGCTCGACGGCCAGAAGACCTGGACCACCCGAGGAGCCTTCTGCACCCATCTGTTCGGCCTGTTCCGCACCGGCCCGACAGGGTCACGGCACCGAGGACTCACCTACCTGCTCATGCCCCTCGACACCCCCGGCGTGACGGTGCGCGGCTTCGGCCGGCTCGACGGGGACGAGGGCTTCGCCGACGTCTTCTTCGACTCGGCGTACCTCGCCGACGACGCCGTACCGGGCGGAGTCGTCCTGGGCGAGCCGGGGGAGGGCTGGAGCGTGGCGATGGCCACCACCGGCTCCGAGCGCGGACTGACGCTGCGCTCGCCGGGCCGGTTCCTGGCGAGCGCCGACCGGTTGCGGGCACTGCTCGCCGAACGGAGCGGCGGTGACGCGGTGCTGCGCCGCCGGGTGGCCGACGTGTGGATGAAGGCAGAGGCCTACCAACTCCAGACACTCCAGACGGTGACCCGGCTGACCGCGGGCGAGGCGGTGGGCGCCGAGGCCAGCCTGAGCAAGCTGTGGTGGAGCGAACTCGACATCGAACTCCACGAGATCGCCCTCGACCTGCTCGGCGAGGAGGCCGAGCGGGACAGCGCGTGGAGCAGGGCCTGGCAGTTCTCGCTCTCCGGTCCCGTCTACGCGGGCACCAACGAGATCCAGCGGAACATCGCCGCCGAACGCCTGCTGAAACTGCCGCGGCGATGAGGTTCTCCCTCACCGTCGAACAGGCGGAATTCCGGGACGCCGTAGGGGAGTTGCTGGCCAAGGAGTGCCCGCTCGCCGCCGTCCGCGCGGCCTGGGAGGCGCCCCCCGGCAGCCTCGACCGGCACGTGTGGCGGCGCCTCGACGAGATGGGCGTACAGGCCATGCTCCTGCCGGAGGCGCGGGGCGGCCTCGGCCTCGACGAGTGCGCACTCGTCCCCGTCCTCGAACAGACCGGCCGCTGCGCCCTCCCGCATCCGATCGTCGAGACCGCGATGGTGGCCGCGCCGCTGGGGGTGACCGGCTTCGTCGCCACCGATCTCGGTGGCCGGTTCGTCCCCTGCGCCGCCGACGCCGACGTACTGCTGCTGCGAGCCGACCCGACACTGCGCGCGTACCGGCCCGACGAGGTGGAGATCGTCGCTGTGACCACCGTCGACAGAGCCCGACGCGCCGCCACCGTGACGGCCGTCGGAGAGGGCACGCTCGTCACCGACGATCCCGCCGACATCGCCGCCGCCGAACTGCGGGGCGCCCTCGGCACGGCGGCCCAACTCGTGGGGCTGAGCCGTCGCATGCTCGACCTCACCGTCGCCCACGTCACCCAGCGCCATCAGTTCGGTGTGCCGGTCGGCTCGTTCCAGGCGGTGAAGCACCATGCCGCGAACGCGCTGACGCGGATCGAGTTCGCCGCTCCGGTGGTACTGCGGGCCGCGTACTCCCTGGCCTCCCGGGCGCCGACGGCGGGCCGCGACGTGTCGATGGCCAAGGCCCTGGCCTCCGACGCCGCCGCCATGACCGGCAGGACCGCGCTCCAGTGCCATGGCGCGATGGGCTACACCGTCGAGCACGACCTGCACCTGCTCATGAAGCGGACGTGGGCGCTGACCCGCGCGTGGGGCGACCGGGCCCACCACGCGGAGGTCGTCGCCACAGCCCTGGAAGGGGAGCGATGAGGACGAGAGTGCCGGCGCTGGGCGCCGAAGGCTGGTTCACCGAGGACGGCGGTATCGCCCTGATCGGCGGCAGGTGCACGGCCTGCGGCACGGTCGCGTTCCCGGCGGCACGCTCCCTGTGCGGGAACCCCGCCTGCGACGGACGCGAGTTCGAAGAGGCGCGGCTCGGCCCCAGGGGCACGGTGTGGAGCTACACGGACCTGCGCTACCAGCCACCGCCCCCCTTCGTCGCGGCCACCGAGCCGTACGAGCCGTGCGCGCTGCTCGCCGTGGAGGTCGACGGCAGCGGTCTGGTGGTCCTCGGCCAGGCGGTGGCCGGCGTACAGGTCGCCGACCTGCGGGTGGGCACCCGCGTCGAACTCGTCGTGGACACACTCTTCAGCGACGACGACCACGACTACACCATCTGGAAATGGCGCCCGACGGGGGAGACGCAATGACCGACGTGATCGTGGCCGGAGCCGGCATGACCCGGTGGGGCAAATGGGGCCGTCCCTTCGTCGAGTACGGCGTCGAGGCCGCCACGGAGGCACTCGCCGACGCAGGCGTCGACTGGCGCGACGTCCAGTTCGTCGCCGCCGGAGAGACCGTCCGCAACGGCTACGCGGGATACGTCGCCGCTTCGACGCTCGCCCGGGCGCTGGGCTGGTCGGGCGCCCAGATCGCGACCGCCTACGGCGCCTGCACCTCCGGCGTCATGGCGCTCGACGTGGCCCGCGCGCGCATTCTCGCCGGGCTGTGCGACATCGCCCTGGTCGTCGGGGCCGACACCACGCCCAAGGGGTTCCTGGCGCCCAACGCGGGAGACCGCCCGGACGACCCCGACTGGCTCCGCTTCCGGCTGCTCGGCGCGACGAACCCGGCGTACTTCGCCCTCGCGGCCCGCAGGCGCATGGACCTGTACGACGCGACCGCCGACGACTTCGCCGCGGTCAAGGTGAAGAACGCCCGCCACGGCCTGGCCAACCCCCGCGCCCGCTACCGCAAGGAGGTCACCGCCGAGGACGTGCTCACCTCACCGGTCGTCTCCGATCCGCTGCACCTGCTCGACATCTGTGCCACCTCCGACGGCGGTGCGGCCCTGGTGCTGATGAACGAGGCCAAGGCCCGTCAACTAGCCGGTACGACAAGGGCGGTGCGCATCCGGGGGGTCGCCAGCGTCACGCCGGCCTACCCGAACACGGTGCTCGAACTGCCGGACATGGCCACCGACTCTTCCCTCGTCGTGCCCCAGCCGGCGCGGTCCTACATGGACTCCATCGGCGACGCGGCCTACGACCAGGCGGGTCTGGGCCCCGACGACGTCGACCTCGCCGAGGTGTACGACCTGGCGACGGCACTCGAACTCGACTGGTACGAACACCTCGGCTTCTGCGCTCCAGGCGAGGCCGAGAAGCTGCTGCGCGACGGCGAGACCGCGATCGGGGGGCGGCTCCCGGTGAACCCGAGCGGAGGGCTCGCCTGTTTCGGAGAGGCGGTGCCCGCGCAGGCCATCGCTCAGGTCTGCGAGATCGTCTGGCAGCTGCGGGGGCTGGCCGGCGCCCGTCAGGTCGAGGGCGCCCGAGTCGGCATCACCGCCAACAAGGGCCTGTTCGGGCATGGTTCGGCGGTCGTCCTCAGCACCTGAGGACGACCGCCGCGAAGAACGGGGCCCTACCGCGCGGGAACCGGCAGCCCCAGGTTGCCGCGCAGGGTCTCGGACTCGTACTCGGTACGGAACCGGCCGCGTCGCTGCAGCTCGGGCACGACGAGGTCGGCGAAGCGCTCGAAGTCGTCGGGCAGCAGCGGCGGCTGGATCAGCAGGCCGTCGCAGGCCTCCTCGTCGACCCACTGTTCGATGACGTCGGCCACCTCCGCGGCGCTCCCCGTGACCTCCGGGTGGCCCCGGCCGGCCGAGAAGTGGCGCAGCAGGCCACGTACGGTCATCTCCGGGTTCTCGGTGCGGATCTTCTGGACGGCGTGGAAGAAGCCGGTGTTGCGGGCCTTGTCGCGCCACGGCTCCAGATCGGGGATCGGGCCGTCGAGGTCGTAGCCGCTGAGATCGATGTCGCTGATGTAGCGGATCTCGCCGATCGAGGCCCGCGGGTCCAGACAGTCCATCATCCGTTCCCGTAGTCCCCGCGCCTCTTCGGCGGTGTGGCCGACGTAGGTGCTCAGGCCCGGCAGAACCCGGACTGTCTCCGGATCTCGTCCCGCTCGGGCCACGCGGTCCTTGATGTCCTTGTAGAACAGCTTCGCCGACTCCAGGTTCGGCTGGACCGTGAAGACGACGTCGGCGATGTCCGCCGCCAGTGACCGGCCGATGTCGGACATGCCGGCCTGGACGATGACCGGGCGGCCCTGCGGTGGGCGGGGCTGGTTGAGGGGGCCGCTCAGCCGGTAGTACTTGCCTTCACGGCTCGGTGGCCGGGCGCCCTCCATCGACACGAACCGGCAGTCCTCCTTGTCTCGGGGGAAGGAGTCCTCGTGCCAGCCGTCCCAGAAGTCGAAGGCACACGCGACGACTTCGCGCGCGTGCTCGTACTGCGCTTCCTTGTCCGCGAGGGGCGCGGTCGTGAGCGACTTCTGCACCCGCAGTTGCGTGGTGACGACGTTCCAGCCCGCCCGGCCGTTCGACAGCAGGTCGAGCGAGCCCATCACCCGGGCGATCTGGTACGGGCCGTGGACGGAGGCGGACACGGTGGCCACGAGCCCCAGGTGCCGGGTGTACGTGGACAGCGCGGCCAGCAGCGTCATCGGCTCCAGCAGGCCGTACGGGGTGCGTTCGAAGACCTCGGGTGTGTGGTGGTCGGCGCCGATCGGCCCGAGCAGGTCCGCCAGGAACAGGAAGTCGAACTTGGCCCGTTCCGCGGTCTCGACCAGGCGCCGGAAGAAACCGAGGTCCATATGGGCGCGTGGGTCGCAGTCCGGGTGCCGCCATGCGGCCTGATGGGCTCCGGGCGCCAGTCCCAGGACGCCGAGATGTACCGCCTTCTTCGCCGGCATTCCCGCCTCCGAATCGTGTGTAGGTGCGGCTAGTTCACTGATCGCTCCCGGTCCCCCCAGTACCGGGCGCGCAGGGCCTTCTTGTCGGGCTTGCCGAGGGGGCTGAGCGGGATCGCTTCGGCGAAGTCGAGGGATTTCGGGGCGTGCAGCGAGCCGAGACGATCCCTCACGTACCGGATGAGCGTGTCCTCGGTGACGTCCTCGTGGCCGGGCCGCCGGACCACGACCGCTTTCACGGCTTCCCCCCAGCGCTCGTCGGGGACGCCGACGACCGCCACGTCGCCGACGGCCCTGTGCCTGGCCAGGCAGTCCTCGATCTCGCGCGGATAGATGTTGAACCCGCCGGAGAGGATCAGGTCCTTCTTCCGGTCGACGACGTACAGGAAGCCGTCCTCATCCTCGGTCGCCACATCTCCGGTGTGCAGCCAGCCGCCCTCCAGCGCCGCTGCCGTCTCGGCCGGGCGGTCCTTGTAGCTCTCCAACGCCACGAGGGGGCCGCGGACGCAGATCTCGCCGGGTTCCCCGCGCTCCACCGCCTTGTTGTTGTCGTCGAGGAGTTGGACCTCGATGCCGGGCACCGGCCGCCCGCACGAGGCGAGCCGCCGTGGCACGCTCAGGTCGTGGTCCTCCTTGCGCAGGACGGCCACGGTCATCGGCGCCTCCGTCTGCCCGTAGAACTGGAAGAAGACCGGCCCGAAGACCCCGACCGCCTCGGCCAGGCGGGTCGGCGAGCAGGGGGCCGCGCCGTAGAAGACCGTCTCGATGCCGCTCAGGTCCGCGTCGGCCAGTGACGGTTCGTCGAGGAGCCGGTAGAGCTGGGTCGGTACGAGAAGCGCCGAGGTCACCGATTGCTCCGCGACCGCCGTGAGCCAGGCGTCGGGGGAGAAGCCCCTCTGCAGTACGACCGAGCCGCCCCGGGCGAACACCGGCGGCAGCAGCGTTCCCGCAGCGTGCTGGAGCGGGGTCGACAGGAGGAGGCGTACGTCGTCTGGCCACTGCCAGTGCTCCGACATCGTCGCCGCCGCGAACGCCTGCGCGGCGGGCGACATGATGATGCCCTTCGGGCGACCGGTGGTGCCGCCCGTGTAGACGAGTGCCTTCGGAACCCGCACCGGTCCGGTCTCCGGCGGCCCGGGCGGCTCGGCCGACGCCGCCGCGAGCAGGTCGAAACCGATGCCGGCCGGGCCGAACGAGGCGAGCGTGCGCAACGGGACCTCGGCCCGCAGCGCACCGACCGTGTCCTCGTGTCCGGGCTCGAAGACGATCCCGCTCAGTTCGGCGTCTTGCAGGATGAACGCGTGCTCGTGGACCGGTCCGAGCGTGTGGAGCGCGGTCGTGCGGACGCCGACAAGCTGCGCGGCCGTCCTGACGAAGAACAGTTCGGGCCGGTTGCCGGACAGCAGAGCGAGTCCGTCACCGGGCCGGACACCCTGCGACAGCAGGGCCCGGGCGATCCGGTGGACCGAGTCGAGCACCTCGCGGTAGCTGATCGTGGTGCCCTCGAAGAAGAAGCACGGCCGATCCCCGTGGGCGGCGAGGGAGGCGAGAACCGGCAGGCGCACGCCAGCGTCCGTCACGGCGGTGTCACCTCCTCACAGCGCTCAGGGACGGCGTCGTACTCCAACTGCAGCGAGCGGCACAGCAGTCCGAACATCACGTACTGGGCCGCGATGTACCCGGCCTCGACGACGGCGGCCTCGGAGAAGTGCTCGCGGAGCCGCTCGTAGGTGGCGTCCTGCGAGCGGCCGCCACCGAGCGAGATCTCGTCGGTGAGGGCGAGCAGTGCGCGCTCCTGCGGGGTGAACACGATGGACGTGGTCCACACCGGAATCTCGTCTGCCTTGTCCTCCGGGTAGCCGGTGGCGCGCAGGAACTTGCGGTGCTGCGAGTACTCGAACCTGCTCTCGACGTTGAACGCCGCCCGTACGATCACCAGTTCGCGTTGCGCTCGGTCGAGTTCGCGCGTGGTGGACCGGACGAAGTCGCCGGCGAACGTCCGTGCGTGCACGATGACCTCGGGCACGTGCGCGAGCACCGTCCAGAAGTCACCCGGAGATCCCGTCGCCGTACCGGGCTCGGCGACGGGATCACGGCCGGGGGAGAAGACCGCGTCGTAGATCGCCCGGACCTGCGGCGGGGCGTTCTCCCGGGAGACGGGTTTCAGGCGGGCCACGGTACTCAGCGCGGCGCGAGCGCGTCGGCGCTCGCCATCTTCCAGTTGAAGACCCGCTCGGCGTTGCCGTGAGTGATCGCGTCGATCTCGGCCTGGGAGCAGCCGGCCTCGCGGAACGTCATCTCCGCCGACTCCTGGCTCTCGGGCCACGTGGTGTCGTTGTGCGGATAGTCGCACTCCCACATGATCCGGTCGACGCCGATGTCGTCGCGGTACCGCAGACAGGTGGGCTCCTCCAGCATGCAGAGGTACATGTTCCTGCGGAAGATCTCCGAGGGGAGGATGTCGTCGGTGTTGTTGTAGACCCTGTGGCGCACCCAGAACCGGTCCGCGCGCTCCAGCGCGTTCGGGATCCACCCGATACCGCCTTCCGCGAAGACGAACTTCAGCCCGGGGAACTTCCGGCACACCGGGCTCATCATCAGGTTCACCGACGACATGATCGAGCCGACGTGCAGGAGCGAGAAGGTGAGCACCTCGGGTGCGTCCGGCGTCGGTTCGGGCCGCCAGCTGCTGGTGCCGATGTGCAGGCACATCACGATGTCGCGTTCCTCGCAGGCTCGCCAGATCGGGTCCCAGTACGGCTCCCAGTACGAGGGCAGACCGAGCGGTACCGAGTTCTCGGGGAACGAGATCGCGCGGGCGCCGAGGTCGGCGCACCGGTGGATCTCCTGTGCCGCCTTCTCCGGATCCCACAGTTGGCAGATGATCGTCGGCACATAGAGGCCGGGTGGTCCGGCCGGACACCACTCGTCGATGATGAAGTCGTTGTAGGCCCGGACGCAGACGTCGGAGAGTTCCTTGTCGTCGAAGGTGAGGAACAGGGTGCCGGAGAACCGCGGGAGCGAGGGGAACAGCACCGACGCGTAGATGCCGTCGGACAGCAGGTCCTTGGCACGCTCGGCAGGGTCGTAGCATCCCGCGCGCATGTCGGAGAACCGGACGGGGTCCAGGTTGACCTGGTCGCGGGGGCGGCCGACCACGGCGCTCAGGCCCATCGTCTCGCCGCGCGTCCCGGCGTAGACCCAGTATTCGCGGCCGTCCTCCTGGATCACCCGCGGTGCGTCTTCGCGGAACTTGGCGGGCACGCGGTCCTGCCACAGATGGGCGGGTTCGATGATGTGGTCATCTGCGCTGAACAGCTTGAGCATGACTACCTCGTCAGTCGTGAGTTCGTGCGCCGGTATTGCCACGGTGGGGCTGACTACCGCAATTTTAGTAGGTACTCATACTATCGGCAACCCGAGCATCTGTTTGGGGAGGGGATCTGCTGTGAGACTTCTCGGTACGGCCGCCGTCATCACGGGGGCAGGACGGGGTCAAGGTGCGGCGACGGCCGCACTGTTCGCCGCGGAGGGCGCGTCGGTCGTGGTCGGCGACATCGACCTCGACGCGGCGACACGAACGGCGAAGACCGTTGCCGACGCCGGCGGGACGGCGATCGCGGTGCACGCGGACGTGAGCACCGCGAACGGAGCCGAGGCACTGATCGAGGCGGCGAGCGAGAACTTCGGGCGGCTGGACGCCCTGGTGAACAACGCGGGCGTCGCGCTCTTCAAACAGATCGAGGACATCACCGAGGAGGAGTGGGACCGCGTTGTCGACATCGACCTGAAGAGCGTGTTTCTCACCTGCCGGGCCGCGATCCCGCTGATGCGGGCCACCGGCGGCGGCAGCGTCGTCAACGTCGCCTCAGCCGCCGCAATGAAACCGATCCGGCTCCAGACCGCCTACGCGGCGGCCAAGGCGGGCGTCGTGCAGTTCACCCGCGCCCTCTCGCTGGACGTCGGCGGCTACGGGATCAGGGCGAACTGCGTCTGCCCGGGCCCCATCGACACCGAGATGCTGCACGCGTCCCTGTCCGAACTTGCGAGTCCCTACGACGCCTCACGGCTCCCCCTCGGACGCATCGGGAAGCCCGCCGAAGTCGGCGCGGTGAGCCTGTTCCTGTGCTCGCCCGAAGCCTCGTACATGACGGGAGCGGTGCTCACGGTCGACGGCGGGACGTCGGTCGGAACCCGCTGAAACGGGCCCGGATTCAGAGCGGTTCGAAGACGGTGGCGCATCCGGGTCAGCAGGACAGGCCCCACCGGCGGGCCACCAGCTCGGCGGCGTGTACGTCGGCCCGCTCGCCGATGGGTGCGGATGGTGTCCACAATGACGGCTTCGGGTATGAGGCAACTCCGGGTGAGGCCGAACTAGGCTGGGGACAGGGCTACTTGGCGGTCAGGCCGGCGTCGACCGGCAGGGCGACTCCGGTGATGAAGCGGGCCTCCTCGGAGGCGAGGAACAGCACCGCGTTCGAGATGTCGACCGGATCGACCCAGGGGATCGGCAGCAGGTGCAGATGGACGGCCGCCTCGGCCATGTCCTCCCGCGTCGGGTTCTCCAGGTCCGGGCGGAACCTCCGGTAGAGCCGGTCCGTATGGATCATCGCCGTGTCCACGTTGGTGGGGTGGACGCTGTTCACGCGGATCGACTCGGCGCCCAGCTCTGTCGCGAGCGTCCGCATGAGCCCGACCAGGCCATGCTTGGCCGCCACGTAGTGGCCGACGTTCGCGAAGGGCTTCAGGCCGGCGGCCGAACTCGTGAGAATGATCGAGCCGCCGCGTCCACCGGCCCTGAGGTGGGGGACGGCGGCTTTGCAGGTGCGCCACACCCCGTTGAGATTGACGTCCATCATGTCGAGCCACATGTCCTCGGTGAGCTGGTCGACCGGGTCCATCTGCGTGGTGATGCCCGCGTTGGCGCACACGATGTCGAGCCGCCCGAGCCGGGCGACGCCCTCGTCGAGCGCCGCCCCGAGCCCGTCGTAGTCCCGTACGTCCGCCTTCGCGGCGACGATTCGGCGGCCCCGGGCCTCGACCTGCCTGACGGTCTCCGCCAGGTCCTCCTCGGTGGCCGGACCGTACGGCGCGCCCGGGATCTTCTCGAGCACGTCGATCGCGATGATGTCCGCGCCTTCCTCCGCCAGCCGGACCGCGTGCGACCGGCCCTGTCCGCGCGCCGCGCCGGTGATGAAGGCGACCTTGCCCTCGACTCTTCCCATGACACCTCGATCGGTCGTCGGAACAGTGCGTCGAGCCGCGGCTACACCATCGTCGAGGTCCAGCCGCCGTCGATCGTGATCACGTCACCGGTGTGGTAGGCGGCGACGTCGCTCGCGAGGTAGACCACCGCGCCGGCGATCTCGGCCGGCGACCCGTAGCGCGGAATCGGCGATCGGCTGGCCAATTGGCCGGCGAAGGGCCGTGAGCCGTCGTCCTTGGCGATGTACCCCGGGTTGATCACATTGGCCCGGATGCCGTGTCGCCCGAACTCGACGGCCACGCTCTTGACGAGCCCGACCAGGGCGGCCTTGGCCGCGCCGTAGTGGGCGGTGCCGACGGCCCCGTGGTCCGTGGCCAGGCTGCCGGTGACCACGACCGAGCCGCCGGGGTCGCCGCTCTCGGCGCGGGACACCATGTGCCGGAGCCCGCAGCCGATCGTGCTCCAGGTGCCGTCCAGGACCGCGCCGAACTGAGCGGCCTTGGCCTCCGGCCCGAGGTCGAGGAACGGGCCCGCCGGCAGGAGGTTCCCGGCGTTGGCGAACACGCAGTCGACGCGTCCCAGTGCCGCGACGACGCCAGCGAACCCCTCCTCGACCTGGTCGGCCACGGAGATGTCCACGCTCGCCGTGTGGATCGGGGGCCCGATCTTCCCCAGTGCCTCGGCCGCCGCGTCGTTGCGGTCGTTCCGTCGGCCCCAGACGGCCACCGCGGCGCCTGCCTGAGCGAGCGCCTTCGCCGCAGCCAGCCCGATCCCGCTGTTGCCCCCGGTTACCAGGGCTACCTTCCCCGTGAGGTCCAAGGGATGCCGTGTGCCCTCCGCCATGGCTCACGCCTCCAGCGGGCGCTGCGCCTGGAGCTCGATGAGCTGGCCGAAGGGGAACAGGCCCGCGCCGATGACATCGGTGTGCACGAACGCCTGGTCGACCTCGGCGGCGAGGGCGGGAAGCGCGACCGGCGCGGACGGGTGCACGGTCACGCGCCCGGCGAGTTCTGCGGGCAGTGACTTCCGCAGGCGGTCGACAACGTCCGCCAGCGCCTCGAAAGTCGGGTACCGCAGTCCGAAGTGGGTGACGTCGCCGGGCTTCGACCGCACCTCGTCATGGCGCGCGATCGCGGTCCGCAGCTCCTCGCTGTCCCGCATCAGACGCGCGAGGACGTCGTCGAGCTGCCGTTGGGGCTCGCGGAACTCCGAGATGTACAGGACGTTGTTGAGCGCGTCGCGGTCGCTCGGGCCGGCGAAGACACCCAGGAGACGCCGGCTCGCGCCGAACACGTCCGTGAGGTCGACGACGGTGCAGCCCAGGGTCTCGAAGAAGAGCGTCGCGAGCTCGCCCTCGCCGGGCCGGTGCAACAGCTCCACGTGGTTGAGGAAATGGGCGTCGAACGTGGTGACAGGCGGCATGGCGACCACTCCTTGTCTGGGGCGCGGAGTTCTATGAACTGCCCGCCGGTGGCTGGATCAGTTCGACGGTCGTGCCGTCCGGATCATGGGTGTAGACGGCCTTTCCGCCGGCCCGGGGTCCGCTCTCGATGACGGCGGCCGGGCCGACAGCGTGGAATCCGTGGGACTCCAGGACCGAGAGCACCTGATCCAGGTCGTCGACCATGAACGCCACGTGCCACGAACCGACGTCGCACGGGCGTGGTCTGAGCACATGACGCTCCACCGGACCGACGTACTCGATGAGTTCGATGCTGTGCCCGTGGCCGTCCAGCATCGCCACGCGAAGATCGGCTCCGGGTACGCCGGTCGCTCTCGCGGCGAAAACCCCGTCCGCTTCTGCACGGAAGAGGACGTCGAACCCGAGTGCGCCGTTCCAGAAGGCGAGTGAACGGTCGAGGTCGGCGACGGTGATCCCGGTGTGCGCCAACCGGAGGGCCGGATGCGTCATGTCAGCAGATAGTAGGTACTCCGATAATCGGCGGTCAATAGGTGGGGAGGGTGCCTCTCGGTCCGGCCTTCCTTGCCGACGAGCCCCAGGTCACCGTGCCCGCGCTGCTAGCGTGGGGCCGGTCCCTGCGTGCTGGTTGGGGACACCGGACGACATGGAGGGACAGGTGGCGAGGCCCGCGGAGGGACGGCAGCCGGCCGCTCCGATGTCGAACAGCCAGGCCGCCCGACGGGTACGCATCCTGCGTGCCGCCTCCGAACTCGGCGCCCGCGAGGGGCTCGCCAGCGTGCAGATGCACGACGTGGCCAAGGAAGCCGGCGTCGCCATCGCCACGCTGTACCGCTACTTCCCCTCCAAGCCCTACCTGTTCCTGGCGGTCCTGGAGTGGTACATCGAGCAGTTCCTGGGGGATCGCGACCCTGTGGGCGCCGCCGGTGAACCGGCGGACCCGGCGTCCGAGGTGGCGGAGACGCTCGCCGCGCTGACCGGCAAACTGCTGGAGACCCCACTGCTCGCCTCGGCGGTCGCGCTGTCGTCGTTCACCGAGTACGCGGGCACCGCGTCGGCCGGGATCGACGTCGTCGAGGGCGCCCTGGGGCAGCGGCTGCTGCACCTGCTCGGAGGCCACGACGAGGACGCTGCGGCCGACTGCAGCAGGGTGCGGCTGCTGGTGTACAGCTGGTGGGGCCTGTTCGTGGGGGCGCTCACCCAGGAGCTCACCACCGAGCAGGCGGGCGCGGACCTGCGCCTGGCGGTGAGGCTGATCCTCGCGCCGTAAAGCGCGCGGTGCCGCCGAACCGGCGTGTACGCGGTGGTGTTGCCGGGTTCAATCCGGCCGTGCACGCCCCTTGGTGAGCGGTCTGCGCCGTTGGTACCTTGACGCCGAACCAAACTAGAATTGATTTCAGTTTGAGCAGAGAGGCGCCGACGATGACGTCTGCCCTTCGCCTGAACTCGCGTACTCCCGAGAGCAATCGGCAAGCGCTGCCGCCTTCGATGATGGAACGCGTCACGCTGATCATGGACCTCTTCGAACGTCCTCAGACCCACCTGCCGCTCGAAACGGTCTCCCGCCGGACCCACCTGCCGCGTTCGACCACCCATCGGATCCTGGACCAACTGGTCCGGCTCGACTGGCTGCGTCACACGGTGGCCGGGTACACGCTGGGACCACGGGCGCTCGGTCTGGGCGGGCGCGAGATCGGGCACAGCACGCTGCGGGCCGCAGCCGCACCTCAGCTGCTCGACCTGGCCCTGCGGACGAAGATGGTCGTGCACCTCGCGGTGCTCGAAGGCCCGGAGATCTACTACCTCGACAAGGTGGGAGGCCGGGCGGCCGTCGACATCCCGTCAAGGGTCGGAGGGCGGGCGGTGGCCCACTGCACCGGGCTCGGCAAGGCCATGCTCGCCTGGCTGAGCCCCGAGGAGATCGACGCCCGCTACGAGCAGGTCATCGAGTGCCGCACCGCGCACAGCATCAGTCGCCTCGACGACCTCCACCGGGAACTGCGTACCGTACGCCGTCGAGGTGGACTGGCGATCGACCGGGGCGAGTGCTTTCCGCAACTCGGCTGTGTCGGCCTGGCACTGTGCGGCCCTGACGGACCGATCGGGGCGATCTCGGTCGTCGGCAGCGGCCGCTCCCCACTGGAATTCGTCGCGCCGCTCGTCGTGAACGCCGTGCGGGCCGTGTCCGAGGATCTCTTCGGCGCCGCGTAACCATCGTCCTCGCAGGTCGCGGCCCGTGCGCTTCCACTGAGTGGGAGCAAGCGGGCGGTGTTTCGTGACCAGAACTACGGTTCCCTGTCGTGAACGGCCGTGACTTGTCCGGCGCTGACGAAGGAGTGACGTCGATGACGACGATCATGACGCAAGCCGAACGCCACGAGGCCTGTGCGCGCATTCGTGCGGAACTGGGAATCGACCGCATGGGCAGCGGGCCCGACGCGCCACCCCTCCCGCCGCCCTCGCGGGACGAGACGGTCACCGCAGGGGCCGCGCTGCCCGTCGAGGCGGAGATCCACGGCGCGCAACTGCTGGAGTACGAGGTGTGGTCGCGTCCCGGGCTCGATCTGCGCACCCGTAGCTTTCTCACCCTGGCCGCCCTGACCGCGCTGGGACACGTCCGCCAACTGCGCCGGCATGTCAACAGTGCCCTCAACCTCGGCATCACCCCCGACGAGATACACGAGTTGTTCCTGCACGTCGGCAACTACGCCGGGCTGCCCACCTGGGAGAACGCAATGCCGGTGGCCCGCGAGGTCTTCGTCCTGAGGGGAATCCTGCCCGCAGGAGACGGCGTGACCGTCGATCCGAAGCCCGCCATGACACGTGAGGAGCGACGCGCCGCCCGGGACCGGATCGTCGCTGCCCTCAACCTCGGCAGGGTGGGCCGAGGGGCCGACGCCCCCGTGCTCAAGGGGTTGCCCGGCGGGCTCACCAACTGGTCGATGGGCGAGGGCACACCACTGCCCAAGGACATCGTCGATCTGGCGGCCGACCACGGCTTCGGTGAGATCTGGGGGCGGCCCGGGCTGGAGATACGGATCCGCAGTCTCATCACCTTGGCCGTGCTGCAGGTCCTGTACGAGACCAACGAGATGCAGATCCACATGAACAACGCGCTCAACATCGGAATCTCCGCCGAGGAACTCTGCGAAGCGCTCTTCCATGTCGGGCTCTACGGCGGCTACTCGGGCTGGCACTCCGCCGCACTGATCGCCGACGACGTGTTCGCGCAGCACGCGACAGCCCAGGAGCCAGAGGCAGGGACATGAGGGCCGGACCGAGACTCGACGGCAAGGTGGCGGTGATCACCGGCGCCGGGCGGGGTCTGGGGAAGGCCATGGTGCAGGTGTTCGTACGCGAGGGCGCCAAGGTCCTGGCGGTCGATGTCAGCGGCGCACAGAAAGCCGTCGCCGCCGAATTCGGCCCCGATGTCGTTCCGTTGCACGCCGACGTCGGCCAGGAGGACGCGATTCGGGCGATGTTCGCCCATGCCCTGAGCACCTTCGGCCGGGTCGACGCCCTTCTCAACGTCGCGGGCACCCTGCCGCAGGTGCCGCCGGTGGTCAGCGCCGAGGAACACGACCGGATGACGGTCGTGAACCTGCGCGGTGTGCTCCTGTGCTGCAAGTACGGGATCGAGGCGATGGTCGCGGGAGGCGGCGGCGCCATCGTCAATGTGACCACCGTCGGGGCCCTGGGCGCCGAGGCCATGGCGTCCGCGCCCTATTCGGCGGCCAAGGCAGGCGTCCATTCCCTGACCAAGTCCTTCGCCGTCCAGTACGCGGCTCAGGGCATCAGGGTCAACGCGTTGGCCTCCGGCTTCGCGAACACCGAGCGGATGCGCGGACTCTCGCCCGAGGTCCTGAGCTACATGGCCGGCAAATCCGTCCTGGGGCGCATGGCCGAACCACGTGAACACGCCGAAGTTGCGGCGTTCCTTGCCTCGGACGCGGCGTCCTTCATCACCGGCGCTGTGATTCCGGTCGACGGAGGCTGGTCGGCCCGGCTCGCCTGACATCCCAGAAACGGAGGACACAGGTCATATGAACGGGACCAATTGGGACGAGATCACAGACTTCCTGGTCGTCGGCAGCGGCGCAGGCATCGTGGGGGCACTGCGTGCGCGCGCGCTCGGCAGGGACGTGCTCGTCGTCGAGAAGGCCGACCTGTTCGGCGGTTCGACGTGTATGTCGGGCGGCGTGATGTGGTTGCCCCACAACCCGCTCATGCGGCGTGAAGGGGTGGCCGACTCCGTCGAGGCCGCGCTCGAGTATTTCGACACGGTCGTCGGCGAGGCAGGGCCGGCGTCCTCGCGGGCCCGCCGCCTCGCCTATGTGCACTCCGGCAGCGACATGGTCGGCTTCCTGGAGTCCGAGGGCCTGCGGTTCCAGCGGTGCGAGGGCTACAGCGACTACTACTCGGGCGTCCGGGGCTGCGAGGGCGGATCCGTGCGGGGCCGGTCCATCGAGGCCAAGATCTTCGACAAGAAGCGGCTGGGCCCGTGGCAGGACCGGATCCGCCCGGGATTCTCCGGCGGCATCACCATCTACACCGGTGAGGCGGCACCGATGTCCCTGATGCGCACACGTGTCGGGCTGACCGTTGTCGCCAGGGTGGCGCTGCGTACGGCGCTGGGCCGCATCCGCAGACAGCGGCTCGTGGCCAACGGAGCCGCCCTGACCGCCCGGTTGCTCGACGCGTTGCTGCGGCGGGGGGTACCGGTGTGGATGGAGTCCGCGCTCACCGACCTCGTCGTCGAGGACGGCAGGGTCGTCGGTGCCGTCGTCCGCAGGGGCGGTCGGGACATACGCGTACGAACGTTGGACGGCGTCCTGCTCGCCGCCGGCGGGTTCGCCCGCAACAAGGAGATGCGGCAGGAGAACGCGGGAGGACGGCGCATCAGCGACGCGTGGACCTCCGCCAACCCCGGGGACACGGGGGAGACCATCCGGATCGCGATGGCACGCGGAGCGGCGGCCGACATGCTGGACGAGGCCTGGTGGATGCCTTCGTGGATCACACCCGACGGGACTCCCGGCATGTGCCTCTCCGAGCGCAGCAAGCCGGCGGCGATCATCGTGGACGCCGGCGGACGGCGCTATTTCAACGAGGCGGTGTCGTACCAGGAGGCCGGTCAGCAGATGTACGCCCGCGAACGGGACAGCGGTGGCGCGATTCCCTCCTGGCTCATCGTCGATTCCTGGCACCGCGGGCACTACCCCTTCGGGATGGCGCCTCCCGGGCGGACGCCGAAGCAGTGGATCGCCGACGGGTGGATGAAGCGGAGCGACAGTCTGGAGGACCTCGCCCGTCAGTGCGGGATCGACGCCGGCGGACTCCTCAAGACGGTCGAGCGGTTCAACCGCTTCGCCGAGACGGGTGTCGACGAGGACTTCCACCGGGGCGAGGGTGACCACGAGAGGTTCTACGGCGACGTCACCCACAGGCCCAACGCCTGTCTGGGGCCCGTCGCAAAGCCACCGTTCTACGCGGTCGCCCTGTATCCCGGAGACATCGGCACCAGCGGGGGACTGCTCAGCGACGAGTTCGCGCGGGTGTTGAACACGAACGGGCGGCCCATCGACGGGCTGTACGCCACAGGCAACTGCACGGCGTCCGTGATGGGCCGCAAGTACTTGGGAGCGGGCGCGAGCATCGCCGCCTCGGCGGTCTTCGGCTACGTGGCCGCGAACCACGCCTGCCGGGCGCCCGAACCCGACGGCCGGGCCCGGGCGACGAACTGACCGTCGTCGCCCCGCCTTCGCCGGCGGATCAGCTCTTCCAAGTCCTTGTCCAGCACGGGAGTTGCGCAGGCGAGGACCTCGACCGCACCGGACCGGGCGTCGACCGCGCCCGGAGTGGACGCGATCGACGCGGGCTCGGTCACGTCGAGCCGTACGACCACGACGGCCGAGAGGCCGGCGAAATCGGCCGGAGCCTTGTACTGGGAGCGTATGGTCGCGGCGCGGCGGTCCTGGTCACCAGATCACCGGCAGTTCGTAGAGGCCGTAGACGAGGCCGTCCTCCTTGAAGTGGAGCTTCTCCAGGTCGGTAGCCATGCGCAGGGTGGGGACGCGGCGGAAGAGGGTGCCGAAGACGACCTCCAGCTCCAAGCGGGCCACGGGCTGGCCCAGGCACTGGTGGATGCCGAAGCCGAAGGCCTGGTGGCGGCGGGCGTCACGGGTCACGTCGAGCCGCTCGGGGTCGGGGAAGTAGGCCTCTTCCCAGTTGGCGGTGATGCTGGGCAGGACGATGCCTTCTCCGGCACGGATGGTCTGTCCGCCGATCTCGATGTCCTCCAGGGCGATCCGGCGGTTGCCGAGGTGAATGATCGTCAGGTAGCGCAGAAGTTCCTCGACGGCACCGGAGAGGATCTTGGAGTCGTCGCTGTCGCGGATCGCCGTGAGCTGCTCGGGGTGTTCCAGCAGGGCCGCTACGCCCAGGGCGATCATGTTGGCCGTGGTCTCATGGCCGGCACCGAGCAGCAGCAGGCCCATGGAGGCGGCCTGGCGACGGGTCAACTCGCCGTCGCGGTGACGGGCCGCGAGTTCGGAGAGCAGATCGTCGGTGGGGTCGGCCAGCTTCACCTGGATCTGGCCGTCGAGGTACTCCAGCAGGGCGTGGTGACTGGCGCCCACCTCCTCCCGGCTCGCGTCATGACGCATCGCCATCTCTGTCTTGGTCTGGAAGAACTCGTGGTCCTCGTAGGGGACGCCGAGCAGTTCGCAGATGACCAGGGAAGGCAGCGGCAGAGCGAGGGCGCGGACGAGGTCGACGGGCTTGGGCCCGGCCAGCATGGTGTCGATGAAGCCGTCGGTCATACGCTGCACGGCGGGCCGCATGGCCTCGACGCGCTTGACGGTGAACGCGCCCGTGACCATCCGGCGGATCCGGGCGTGCTCGGGGTCGTCCATGGTGAGGAAGGCGGGCTCGCTGCCGCGCTCCGCGACCTCTTGGAAGGACGGGTTCATGTACGGGAAGCCCGGGCGCCGCTGGTCCACGCTGCAGCGCGGGTCGGCGAGCAGGGTCCGCTGGTCCTCGTAGCGGGTGACGACCCACGGCGTGCTGCCGTCCCAGATCCGGACCTTGGTGAGCGGCTGGCCGGCCCGCACCTGCTCGGCGTGCAACTCCCGCAGCTGGGGCGGCGGGGCGAACGGGCACCCGGAATCCCTGGGCATCGGGAAGTCGGGGACGGCCGCGGTCGTGAGGGTGGTGAGTGCGTCGGTCATGTCGCTCCTTCGTGGGGGTCGGGGAGTGGCCGCGCGTAGGGGTTCAGCCTCGTCGGCTGTCGTGAGGGGCCGCCGCTACCAGGTCGCCGGCAGCTCTCGTGGAGGCCGTACGTCTGTCCGTCGGACTGGAACGCCGGCTCTTCCACTGGCTGCGACAGGCGCACCATCGCGCCGAAGACGATGCGCAGCCCGGTGCGTGCCGGTTGCCCCGGCTGCCGCGGGCGATGTCGAAGGGGTCGGGATCCTCGAACGGGGCCGGCAACTCGCCTGTGGCCACGGCCGTCTTCGCGGTTCCGCGGACCGTCGGGCATCGCGTCGAAGTGCTCGTCTCATGGAGACGGACGAAGGGACACGTATGTGCGAGGGCAAGGGAGTGGCGGCGGTCATGGGGAACCTCCGAGCGCACCGCTCTTATTCGGATGAATTTCGTCCGCTTGGCTTCGACCGTAACGGTACCGGAGGAAATTCGTCCACCTAGCTGGGGTCGGCGAGCCCGCCGCGCTGCGAGAATCGGCCACATGACCGCTGACTCGCACGCCCCGATAAGAGCCGACGCGCGGCGCAACCGCGACCAGATCCTGGCGGCCGCGAAAGTCGTGTTCCAGGCGCAGGGGCCCGATGTGCCGATGGAGGAGATCGCCCGGAGCGCCGGGGTCGGAGTGGGCACCCTCTACCGGCGCTTCCCCGACCGTGAGTCGCTGATACGGGCCGTGGCGCAGGACAGCTTCGAACGTGTGCTGGCGGAGGTGCGCTCGGTGGCACTGGAGGAGCCGACCGCCTGGGCTACGATCACCCGGCTCCTCGCCCACTCGCGGGAGTTGCGCGTGATGCTTCAGTTGGCGCTGCTGTCGGAGCGGGCTCACGAGATCATCACCAGGGATCCGGCCGTCAGAGGCATCCGGGACGAGATCTTCGGGCTGCTGGAGGATCTGGTGGTCGCCGCACAACGGGAGGGCAGCCTGCGTGCGGACATCGGCGCGGGAGACATCGGGGTCCTGCTGTCGCTGCTGGTGAGGACCTTTCCGGCAGCCGACGCCGAGGTCGCGGGCATGATGCTGCATCGGGCCACGGCCCTGATCCTCGACGGCCTGCGCGCCCCCGGGACGCCGCTTCCCGGCCGTCGCCTGGTCCAGGGAGACCTGGGGTGACACCTGGTGACGGTCGATGCCCCCAATGGGCAACGAGTCGCGACTCCTGGTCGCCTGCCGTAAGGGCGACCGGCTGACCGGCTACTGGTCCACGGACGCCTCGATGAGCGTGCGCCACACCCATATGGGTCGGACGGCGTGTTCGCCCCCATGGGGCGGCGAGTCCGTCGTACTCATCGGCACAACGACCCGGCCCGTCCCTTGGGCCGTTTCAGGTGTAGCCTCCACGGCAATCCAGCTGTGATCCTGAGCGAGCACATCGGCGTTCCCGAAGGGACTGCGCATGGCGGGTGGGACGGTACGGGCCGAGCACGTCAAGGCGACCCGGGAACTCATCATGACCACGGCGGAGCGTCTGTACGCCGAGCGTGGCGTGCACGCCGTGTCCAACCGTCAGATCAGCGAGGCCGCGGGGCAGGGCAACACCGCGGTGGTGGGCTACCACTTCGGCACCAGGGCGGACCTGGTGCGGGCCATCGCGCGCAAACACACCGAGCAGCTCGAACAGGTGGCCACTCGGCTGGTGGCTGGCATCGGCGACTCCACCGACCTGCGCGACTGGGTCTCCTGTCTGGTGCGGCCCCTGCCCGAGTATCTGGACGCCCTGGGCAGCCCGACGTGGTATGCCCGGTTCTGCGCCCAGGTGATGGCCGATCCCGCATTCCACGAGATCATCGTGGACGAGTCCATCACCCCACCCGTGCAACGGCAGATCCTCGACGGAGTGCACAGGTGCCTGCCCGACCTGCCGGTCGAGGTACGGGCCGAGCGCACCGCCATGACCAGGCACATCAGCCTCCACATGTGCGCCGAACGGGAGCGCGCACTCGCGCTGGGCACCTCCACGCCCAGGTCGGGCTGGCACTCCGCCGCGACCGGGCTGGTCGACGCGATCGTCGGACTCTGGCGGGCGCCGGTCACGCGCTGACTGTGGCCGAATCCTATGGCAGGAGATCATCGGTGCACCATCTATCAGTGCACCGCAAAATATTTTCAGTCAGCCGATTGACTTAACTTCTGGGCGGGAGTTCACTCGGAAGCGCGGTCGACGGAGCCCGGTTCGGGGAGATTCTCCGTGCTGGCGTTGCGTCAGTTCGTCGTCAGCCGATTCCGGCCGCTCCATGAGACACACCGCTTCGCCTCATGGCCGTGAGGAGCTCCCATGAAGATATCCATCGAGCAGGACAAGTGCGTTGCCGCCGGACAGTGTGTGGCCAGCGCCCCGAAGGTGTTCGACCAGCGTGACGAGGACGGCGTGGTCGTCCTGCTCACCCCCGACCCGCCTGCCGAACTCGCCGAGGAAACCCGGTACGCGGCCGCTGTCTGCCCGGCGCTGGCCATCCGCATCGAGGAATGACGACCTCGCGACGAGGAACGACGCCCCTGTCCCGAACCGAAGGATGGACATGTCCAACCCAGTGACAGAGACCGCAGGTGACCCGGCGGCGGCAATGCCGGAATGGCCGATGCCCCGGGCGGAAGGCTGCCCGTTCGACCCTCCGCCGGCTCTCCGGCCGCTCAGCGCGGGCAAGGGCCTGGCCACGATACGGATCTGGGACGGCAGCACCCCTTGGATCGTCACCGGCCATGCCGAGCAGCGGACGCTGCTCAATGACCCGCGAGTCAGCGTCGACGAGAAGTTGCCGGGCTTTCCGCACTGGCACGAAGGCATGGCGGCCGGCGTGGACCACCGCCCGCGCTCGGTCTTCAACTCCGATGCTCCGGAACACACGCACTACCGCCGGATCATGACCAGCCCGTTCACCTTCAAGAGGGTGGAGGCACTGCGTCCCGTCATCCAGAGGATCACCGACGATCTCATAGACAAGATGCTGGCGGGACCGCAGCCGGCCGACATCGTCGAGGCGCTGGCGCTGCCCCTGCCGACGTACATGATCAGCGAGATTCTGGGCGTGCCGCAGGAGGACCACGCGTTCATCCATCGCAGCGCCTCCGAAGGGATCAGGCGCAACGCGACCCCCGAACAGGCCATGGGTGTGTTCCGCGCGCTGAACGACTACCTCCTCGGGCTCATCGAGAAGAAGACCGCAGAACCGGCCGACGACGTGCTCTCCGACATCGCGGTACGCGTCAAGGCCGGCGACATCACCTTGGCCGAAGCGGCCATGATGGGTATCGGGCTGCTCAGCGCGGGGCACGAGACCAGCGCCAACATGATCGGCCTGGCCACGGTCGCCCTGCTCGAGAACCCGGACCAGCTCGCGATCCTCCGCGACACCGAGGACCCGAAGGTCGTCGCCGGGGCCGTGGAGGAACTGCTGCGCTATCTCGGCATCATCCACGGCGGTCAGCGGCGGATCGCCAAGGAGGACATCGAGATCGGCGGGGAGGTGATCCGCGCCGGCGAGGGCATCATCATCGAACTCTTCAGTGCCAATCGGGACGAGAACGTTTTCCCCGAGCCCGACGTGTTGGACCTGCACCGGGACAACGCCCGGCATCACAACGCCTTCGGCTTCGGCATCCACCAGTGCATCGGCCAGCAACTGGCCCGAGTGGAGCTCCAGGTCGTCTACGGCACGCTCTTCCGCCGTGTGCCCACCCTTCGCCTGGCCAAGCCGGTCGACGAGATCGAGTTCAAGCACGACCGGCTCGCCTACGGCGTCTACGCGCTGCCGGTCAACTGGTAGCGGCGAGGCCTCACAGCCGGGCATCGGGCTCGGTCCGGTGCCCGGCGGTTCCGACCCCGCGGCGCACATCCAACAGATCAGGACGAAAGGACATCAAAGACGATGGCCAACGAACTGTCCGACAGAGTCGCCATAGTCACTGGTGGGGCCGGGGGTCTGGGCCGCGCCACCGTCGAGAAACTTCTGGAGGACGGCGCCCGGGTCGTCATCGCCGACGTCAACCATGAGGCGGGGGAGGTCCTTGCCGCCGAACTCGGCCCGGACACCCGGTTCAAGCAGACCGATGTGTCGGACCAGAAGCAGATCGAGGAGCTCGTCTCCTTCGCGGTGGAGACCTTCGGCGGGCTCCATGTCATGGTCAACAACGCCGGTGTCTCGGGCGCCCATCGTGAGAGCTTCCTGGACGAGGACCTCAGCGACTTCCCCCGCGTCATGTCGATCAACCTCCTCGGCGTCATGGCCGGGACCCTGGTGGCCGCCCGGCACATGGCGGTGAACGGCGGCGGGTCCGTCATCAACATCAGCTCCATCGGCGGCACCATGGGCAACCCCGGCGTTCCGGTGTACGCGGCCTCGAAGGCGGCGGTCGTCCACTTCAGCAGAGGCGTCGCCATCGACCTCGCCGAGCACGGCATTCGCGTCAACTGCGTCGCGCCGGGCGGCATCCCCACCGGACTGCTCGCCTCGGCCACTGCCTCCGAGGAGGTGACACGGAACATCCGCGCCATCATGGCGGCCATCCAGCCGCTGAAGCGGCAGGGCACGGCCAGGGACGTCGCGGAGGCCGTGGCTTATTTGGCGGGAGACCGCTCGCTGCATGTCACCGGAACCCTGCTGACGGTCGACGGCGGAACATCGGCGGGAAGGATGCGCCCCAAGAACCTCAGCCACCCGACACCCACCGCCATGTCCGCCTCCTGACACCCCAGGTCCGCACGGAGGATCCTGATGAAGGTCGACGGCACGCTCAATGTGTGGGGCGCTTCGGAAATCGTGGGAGAGGCCAGGCGTCACGAGAAAGCGGGATACGACGGTCTGTGGACGTCCGAGGCCGCCCACGACCCGTTCCTCCCGCTGCTCCTCGCAGCCGAACACACCGAACGACTGGAGGTGGGCACGGCCATCGCCGTGGCCTTCGCCCGCTCTCCCATGCAACTCGCCTACACCGCCCATGACTTGCAGAACTACTCCGGCGGACGCTTCACCCTCGGACTGGGCAGCCAGATCAAGCCGCACATCGAGCGCCGTTTCTCCATGCCGTGGAGCCGCCCGGCCGCCCGTATGCGGGAGTACGTGGCGGCGCTGCACGCGATCTGGTCGGCCTGGAACGACGGGACGAAGCTGGACTTCCGCGGGGACTTCTACACGCACACCCTGATGACCCCGTTCTTCTCCCCGCCGCCGGCCCCTCTCGGCAAGCCGCCGAAGGTCCTCGTGGCCGCGGTCGGAGAGGTCATGACAGGGGTCGCGGGGCAGGCGGCGGACGGGCTGCTCGCCCACGCCTTCACCACCGAGCGGTATCTGCGAGAGGTCACGCTGCCGACGGTCGGGCGTGGACTCGTGGAGTCCGCGAGAAGCCGTGACGACTTCCAGGTGAGTCTGCTGCTGCTCACCGCGACGGGCCGCACCGAGGAGGAGATGGCCCTCGCCGTGCGCGAGACACGGCGTCAGATCGCCTTCTACGGCAGCACGCCGGCCTATCGCGGCGTCCTGGAACTGCACGGCTGGGGCGAACTCGGCGATGAGCTGAACGCGTTGTCGAAATCCTCCCGGGGGGACAAGTGGCAGGCCATGGGCCGACTCGTCGAGGACGACGTGCTGAACGCCTTCGCGGTGGTCGCGGAGCCCGGCGATCTCGCCGTCGAGATCCGCCGGCGATACGGAGCGCTGGTGGACCGGGTCTCCTTCTACACCACCTATGAGATCGACTCCCAGGTGTGGGAGCCCGTGATCCAGGAATTGAATTCCCCCTCGAACAATTTTAAATCAACTGATTGACAATGTGTTCCGGGGGGTGTCTACTCGAAAATGCAGGCACCGGTTCCCATGCCAGATCCCCTTTTCGAAAATTCCTTCTGTCCGGCCGACAGCACCGTCGAACTTCGGACCTCCTCTCGACGGAATTCTGTGCAATCCCGGCCGGTTTGTTTTCCGCAACGCGGCACCATTGATCGGAGACGACGATGTCCAGCCAAACAGACACGCTGTACCCGCCCGAGGGGCTGGGCGCACCGAAGAACCGGCGCGGTCACACAGGCGCTGCCCTGAACCTTCCGGCCGGTACCGAGATCTTCTCGGCCGACAACCACATCTCCCTCGGGACGGACATCTTCTACGAGAAGTTCCCCGAGCGGCTCAAGAACAAGGCACCGCGCATCTGGTACGAGGACGGCGCCTTCGAGATCGGCGTGGGCGGCAAGTCTTTCCTGCCGCCCGAGTTCAGCCGGGTCCTCATGCAGTACGACCCGCTGATCGGCTCCAACAGCGGTAACATCGCGGGCCGGATGGAGGAACTGCGCTCCGACGGCATCGAGCGGGAACTGGCCTTCCCGAACGCGCTCCTGGCGCTGTTCCACTACCCCGACCCGGAGGTGCGGGAGCTCTGCTTCCGGATCTACAACGAGCACATCGCCTCCCTCCAGGAGGCCTCGAACGGCCGCTTCTACGGCGTCGGTCTGATCAACTGGTGGGACCCGAAGGGCGCCCGTAGGACCCTCGCCGAGCTCAAGGGCCTCGGTATCCGGACCTTCCTGATGCCGCTGTCGCCGGGCAAGGACTCCGAGGGCAACCCCATCGACTACGCGAGCACCGCGATGGACGCGGTCTGGGCGGAAGTCGAGGAATCCGGGATCCCGGTCTCCCACCACATCGGCGAGACCGGTCTGAAGTCCCCCTGTGAGTTCAACGCCATCTGTGTCGGCATGGTGAACAACGTGACCGGATTCCACGAGGTGTGGGGCCGGTACGTCTTCAGCGGCATCCTCGACCGTCACCCCGGCCTCCAGGTCGGGTGGTTCGAGGGCGGCGCCAGCTGGGTCGCCTCCGTCCTCCAGGACGCCGAGCACATCCTCGCCTCCTACCGCCACATGCTGAACCGGCCGGTGGAGCACGATGTCCGGCACTACTGGGACAACCACATGTACGCGTCCTTCATGGTCGACCCGCTCGGCATGGAACTGCTCAAGTACATCGGCGTGGACAAGGTCATGTGGGCCGCGGACTACCCCCACAACGAGAGCACCTTCGGCTACTCCGAGAAGTCGATCGCGATGATCTCCGAGGCCGTCGGCCCCGAGAACGCCGCCAAGATCGTCAGCGGCAACGTGAAGCGATTCCTGGGCCTGTAGGCCGGGACCGAACCACAGAAAGCGACGGCGAAGCTCCATGACATCGTGTGGGAGGCGGGAATGACCGTCATCGACATCCCGGACACACCCGACCTGGCGCGCATGCGACGCGAGCGTGGCGGCCGCCTCAAGACGGCCATGGCCGATCAGGGCATCGACGCTCTCATCCTCCTCGGCAACAGCGCGGTGACGTACGCGACCGGGGCCATCTGGCCCCTGAGCGACGACGGCCTGTCCTACGTGGAACGCCCGGTCGCGGTGGTCGTCGCGGACGACGAGTGGCCCCACCTGTTCATGCCGTTCCGGGAAGGCGCCTCTCCCGCGGAGTCGCTGCTCCCGGCCGACCATGTGCATCCGCCGGTCTACCTCGAGTTCGACGAGGGCGTACGCAACTTCGCCGCGGCTATCGCAGACCTGGTGCCGGCCGGAGCGGTGGTCGCGGTCGACGAGCTGACGGGGGCGATGCGCAGGGCCGAGAAGACCCTGTTCCCCGGCGGAAGTCCCCGGGACTCTTCACAGGTCATAGGGGCTGCCAAGCTCGTCAAGACTCCCGACGAGCTGTCCTGCTTCCGCGAGGGCCTGAGGATCACCGAACGGGCCTTGCTCGAAGTGCAGGAGATGCTGGTCCCCGGCGTGCGTCAGATCGACCTGTCGGCCCG
Source organism: Streptomyces sp. NPDC002680 (assembly GCF_042889145.1). NCBI lineage: Bacteria > Bacillati > Actinomycetota > Actinomycetes > Kitasatosporales > Streptomycetaceae > Streptomyces > Streptomyces sp. NPDC002680. The sequence continues at coordinate 1,004,689 of NZ_JBIAQP010000001.1, read as the reverse complement.
CTTCCTGCGCAAGGCCTACGAGTTCGGCGCCATGGCCAACGTGCTCGACCCCATCTGGCAGGTCATGCCGGAGACCAAGGCGGACGGCGTGTGGACCACGCACGGCGACCTGGCCCTGCCGCTGCTGAGCACCGAGCGGGAGCTGGAGAAGGGCGATGTCCTCTGGACCGACGTCGGCATCTACTACAAGGGGTTCCACTCCGACTGGGGCCGGACCTGGATCGTCGGCCAGGACCCGAACCCGCGCCAGCAGGCGCAGTTCGACAAGTGGTTCGAGATCCTGACCGCCGTGAAGTCCGTGACCAAGGCTGGCGTCCCGACGTCCGAACTGACCAAGGCGGCCATGGAGGTGACCGGCGGACCGAAGCCCTGGCTGCCCCACTTCTACATCGGACACGGCATCGGCGTCGACTCCGCCGAGATGCCCATGGTCGGCACCGACCTGGGCGACGAGTTCGACGAGAGCCAGGTGCTGCAGGCCGGCACGCTGCTCGTGCTGGAGCCGGTGGTCTGGGAGGACGGCACCGGTGGGTACCGAAGCGAGGAGATCATCGTGATCGAGGAAGAGGGCTGGACGGCCCTGACCGACTACACCTACGCGCCCTATGGCGACTGAGGTCCTGCCGGACGACCGCGCTCTCCGCACTGGGCGGCGGGAGCGTGCGCTGGCCCACATGGAAGCCCACGACCTTGACGTCCTCGTCCTCGGGCGCGGCGCCAACGTCCGCTATGTATCGGGCGCGCCTCGGCTGTGGAACGCCGGGACACATCCCTTCTTCCCCGCCTGCATCCTGGTGCGCGCCACCGGAGCGGTCCATCTGCTCAGCACGTGGGACGAGGGAATCCCCGACGACATCCCGCACGAGCAGTTGTACCCGCTGAGCTGGAACCCGATGAACTACGTGTCGGTGATCCAGAGCATCGAGGGTACGGCGACGGCCCGGCGGGTGGGCACGGACGCGCTGAACCCGACCATCGCCCAACTGCTGGGCGCGTGCTTCCCGACCGCCGAACTCGTCGACGGCGAACTCGCCCTGCGGGCCGCCCGGCGCGTCAAGACGGCCGAGGAAGTAGTGGCCCTGCGCAACTCCATCAGTGTGGCCGCGACCAGCCTGGCCAAGGCCGTGGCCGAGCTGCGGCCGGGAGCGACCGAGGGCGAGCTGTCCGGCGTACTCCTGGAAGCGTCCGCGGCCGGCGGGGTGAGCACGCCGTCGAGTCAGGAGGTCGTATGGCGGACCTCCCGGGAGCACCGGTGGCGGCTGGTGAACGGCGACGGCCGCATCGGCTCGGGCGACCTGGTGGCCGTCACGGCCGGCGTCATCGCCGACGGGTACGTCGGCGAGGTCGGACGTACCTGGCCGGTCGAGGGCGGGGATCCGGAAGCCACCCGGGCCCTGTACCGGCGGTGGGACGAGCTGTGGGCCCTGCTGTTCGACGCCTGTCGGCCCGGCGCCCAGGCCAGTGACCTGCTGGCCGCCTACGACACGGCCGGCGAGCCGCTGCCCCCGATGCCGGTGGCACGCGGACTCGGCCTGGGCTTCGACACGCCCGTCGTCGCCTCGGGTCTGCCGGCCACCGCGGCCGACGAACGGCTCGAACCCGGGATGGTGCTGTCCGTGACCGGCTACGTCTGGGAAGAGGGCGTGGGCGCTGTCCTCGGCCGGGAGGCGGTTCTCATCACGCCCGACGGGCCCGAGCTGCTCACGTCGAGTCCTTTCTGGAGGCCGTAGCCCCGCGGTTGGTTCATCCCGAAGGTCAGGGCCGTCCGCTCCGGCCCTGACCGCCCTCCACACAGACGGCAAAGGACTCCCAGCACATGGCTGACAGCAAGCGTCCCTCGGCGGAGGAGATCATCCTCTACGAGAAGGACCCCAAGACGAAGATCGCCACCATGACCTTCAACCGGCCCGACTACCTCAACGCCCCGACCGCGGCGGCGCGGTTGCGCTACGCCGACCTCCTGCACCGCGCCAACGTGGACGACGACGTGAAGGTCCTCGTCATCCGTGGCGCCGGTGACAACCTCGGCACGGGCGCCGACATCGCCGAGGTCATGGAGATGCACGAGGCGCCCACGGCAGGGCCGCGCCTGAGTGAACTCAGGATCGGCGAGGACGAGGTGACGCATCCCCCCAAGGACTCCTACCGGTACGGCGCGACCCTCGGCCAGTACTACGCCAGTACGCAGGGCGGCTGCCGCAGCCTGCAGGAGTTCAAGAAGATCAGCATTCTCGAGGTCAAGGGCTACTGCTACGGCTGGCACTTCTACCAGGCGGCCGACGCCGATCTGGTGATCTCCTCCGACGACGCCCTGTTCGGCCATCCCGCCTTCCGCTACATCGGCTGGGCGCCCCGGATGTGGACCTGGGTGCAGACCATTGGGCTCAGGAAGTTCCAGGAAATGGTCTTCACCGGAAGGCCTTTCAGCGCCGAGGAAATGTACGACTGTAATTTCCTCAACAGTGTCGTTCCCAGGGACGACCTGGAGGCGGAGGTGGAGAAGTACGCCCTGGCCTGTTCCCGTAACCGTCCGACGGACACGGTGTTCATGCAGAAGGTCTTCTTCGAGATGTACAAGCAGCACCAGGGCGAGTACATGGGCTCCATAATGACCGGCCTTTTCGAGTCGATCGGGAACATCGCCCGCCCCGACGGCGACGGCATGGTCCTCGACGAGGACGCGGTCGCCGGGGGAGTTCCCAACGCGGTCCGGGACAACGACAACCTGTTCCCGCCCGAATGGCGGCTGAGCCGCTCGGGCCGCAAGAAGTCGAAGTAGCCGAATTCAGCAATGGGAGCCGCTGATGTCCCCCGTTGAACCGCCGCTCAGCGGCTGTGTCGTCGTCGACCTGTCCTCCGGGATCGCCGGCGGCTACTGCACCAAACTGCTCGCCGACGGTGGCGCGGAGGTCGTCAAGGTCGAGCCGCCCGAGGGCGATCCGCTACGGGGCTGGTCAGCCTCCGGTGCCACCGTCGACGCCGAGAGCGGGGGAGCGTTGTTCAGCTTCCTGGCCTCGTCCAAGCGGAGCGTTGTCGCCGATCCCGGCAGCGCCGAGGACCTGGAGTTCGTACGTGAACTGCTGGGAGCGGCCGACGCGGTGGTGTGGTCGCCGGGTGCGGGTGTCGCCGGGCTCCAGGAGTTCTCCCCGAAGGAGATCCACCGCGTTCATCCGCACCTGACGGTCACCTCGATCACCCCGTTCGGGCTGGAGGGGCCATGGCGGGACCGCCCGGCCACGGAGTTCACCCTTCAGGCGTGGTCCGGCGGCGTCTTCGGGACAGGCCGTGGCGCGCCGGACCGGGCACCGGTCTCCATCGGAGGGCGGCCGGGGGATTGGGTCTCGGGGGCTTACGCGGCCGCGGGGACCCTGACTTCGCGGTTGCGCGGACCGGACAGCGGCCGTGGCGAACTTGTCGATCTCTCCATGCTCGAGGCGCACATCCTGTCCCTCACCTATTACCCGGTCACCTGGCTCGACCTCTTGGGCGGGCCGAGGCGGACCATGCGGTCGCTCAACCTGCCCGGGGTGGCCGTGGCCAAGGACGGCCTGGTCGCCATGGGGTGTGCTACCCCCCAGCAGTTCTTCGACCTCTGTGTGATGGTCGGCCACCCCGAGTGGATCGACGAGGAGAATCCGTTCTCGATCACCGAGCGCACCAACGAGGTGGCCCCGGTGATCCAGGAGTGGATCGGCAGCCGGACCGTCGCCGAGGTCCGCGAGGTGGCGGCGGCGTTCAGGATCCCCAGCGCCCTGGTGGCCAACGGCGCCAACGCCCCGGCCATGGAGCACTTCGAGGCGCGGGACACGTTCCTGCGCAACCCGCGCGACGGATTCGTCCAGCCCGGCCACCCCTACCGCCTCCAGCCGGCCCGGCTGCGGCCCTTCGAGCCGGCACCGCGCCTCGGCGAACACACCGAGACCCTCCGCGCCGCGCACCGGACCCCACGGCAGTCCCCGGGTCCGGACACCGGCGAGGGCCGGCTGCCGTTCAGCGGCCTGCGGGTCCTGGACATGACGGCCTTCTGGGCCGGACCGTCCTGCACCCACGTCCTCGCCCTGCTCGGCGCCGAGGTGATCCACCTGGAGTCCACCTCCCGGCCCGACGGAACCCGGCTGATGGCGGGCGTGCCCGCCACCGTGGACCAGTGGTGGGAGAAGTCGCCGATCTTCTCCGGCCTCAACACCAACAAGAAGAGCCTGACCCTCAACTTCCAGACCGAGCGCGGCCGGGAACTCCTGCGCAAACTGATCGCGACCGCCGACGTGATCGTCGAGAACTACACCCCGCGGGTGCTGGACCAGGCCGGGCTGGACTACGAGGCCGTACAGGCCCTGCGTCCCGACGCCGTCATGGTCCGTATGCCCGGCTTCGGTATCGACGGTCCGTGGCGCGACGACGCCGCCTTCGCCTACGTCATCGAGGACGCGTCCGGTCTGACCTGGCTGACCGGACACCCCGACCAGAACCCCGTCGAGCCCTACTCGATCGGTGACCCCAACGCGGGTGTGCACGCCCTCAACGGCCTGCTGCTGGCCCTGGAGCACCGTCGCCGCACCGGTGAGGGCGGCCTGGTCGAGGCCGCCATGGTCGACGCAGCCCTCAACGTGGCCGCCGAACAGGTCATCGAGCACTCCGCCTACGGCGCCCTGCTCCAGCGGGCCGGCAACCGTGGACCGACCGCAGCGCCGCAGAACCTGTACCTGACCGCCGACACCGACGAGTACGGCCGCGAGGACGTCTGGATCGCGATCGCGGTCGCCACCGACGAACAGTGGGTCGCGCTGCGCGACACTATCGGCCGGCCCGCCTGGGCGACCGGCCCCGAGCTGGACACCGCCGAGGGGCGGCACCGGGACCACGACGAGATCGACGAGCACCTGTCGGCCTGGTGCCGCAAGCGCGGCGCCGACGAGATCGTCGACCTCCTCTGGGACGCGGGTGTCCCGGTGGGCAAGGCGATGCACCCGCACCGTCAGGGCGAACTGGCGCAGCTGCAGTCCCGTGGCTTCTTCGAAGAGGTCGACCATCCGGTGAACGGCAGCGCCCGGCACAGCACCCTGCCGGTCAGGCTCTCCGGGGGACCCGCCCGCCACCACGTCCACCACGCCCCGCTGCTCGGGCAGCACAACGAGGAGTTGCTGGCCCAACTGGGCCTGACCGAACGGGAGATCGCCGCACTGGAGGCCGACGGCGTGATCGGTCGAGCACCGGCCCGGTAGTCCTGCGACAGCAAGGAGTCGATATGCAGCCACAGATCGGAATGATGCTCGCGAGCACGGTGGACAGCACCACCGTCGTGGTCGTCCGCTGGACAGCGGGGGCACAGGAAGTGACCTGCGGAGGCGCGCCGATGGCCGACGCGGCCAAGCAGGACGCCCCGTCCCCGGGGGCGATCGATCCGGACCGCGCCACCGGCACCCTGCTCGGCAAGCGCTACGCCACCGAGGACGGGACCGTCGAGTTGCTGTGCACCAAGCCCGGCCAGGGCACCCTTGCGGTGGGCGGCGTCCCGCTGGCCGTGAAGAGTCCCAAGCCCCTGCCGGCATCGGACTGACGCCGATGGACCTGACGATGCTCCTCGACATGGCGGCCGGCGGGTTCCCCGACCGCACGGTGGTCGGCACCCGCGAGGAAGGGCTCACGGCCGGGGCACTGCAGGGCGCGGCGCGAAAGGGCGCCGCCCTCATCGCCGAATCGGACGCCACCTGCGTCGTCCACCTGGCGGTGAACGGCCCGGCCTTCCCGGTCGCCTTGTTCGCGGCTGCGACGGCGGGAGTGCCCTTCGTCCCCGTGAACTACCGGCTCGGCGCGGAACAGCTGGGCGCGCTCCTGGCGAACCACACCGGTGCCTGCGTCGTCGCGGAAGGCCGAGAGGTGCCGGGCGCGCGGCGCTCGTACACGCCGGACGAGTGGCTCGCGGCCACCCGCGCGCCGAGTCCGGCAGCACGAGACGAAGCAGCGGAACCCGGTCGCACCAGCCCTGCTGCGGTGATCATCTACACCAGCGGGACGACATCGGCGCCCAAGGGGGTCGTGTTGCGACACGACAACCTCGTCTCGTACGTCATCGGAAGTGTCGAGTTCGGCAGTGCTGAGGCGGACGAGGCGGCCCTGATGTGCGTTCCGCCGTACCACATCGCCGCCGTGTCGAACGTCCTGACGAACCTCTACGCGGGCCGCAGGCTGGTGGTCCTGGACACCTTCTCGCCGAAGCGCTGGCTGGAGACGGTGCGTGCCGAGCGGATCACCAACGCCATGGTGGTGCCGACCATGCTGGCCCGGCTGATGGAGGACCGGGCGGCCGAACGGTCGGTGCCGACGCTGCGCGCCCTCGCGTACGGCGGGGCCGCGATGCCGCCACGCGTCATCGAACGGGCGCTGAAGGAATGGCCGCACGTCGGCTTCGTCAACGCGTACGGGCTGACGGAGACGAGTTCCACCATTTCCGTCCTCGGGCCCGACGACCACCGCCGGGCCCTCGTCTCCGAGGAGCCCGGGGAGCGGGCTCGCCTGCACTCGGCCGGCCGTCCGATCCCCGGCATCGAGATCGAGATCCGAGACGGCGACGGCGCCCCCGCGCTACCCGGGACGTCCGGACGCGTCTGGGTACGCGGAGCGCAGGTGTCCGGGAAGTACGCCGGCGTCGCGTCCGAAAACACCGACGGCTGGTTCGACACCCGTGACCTCGGCCGACTCGACCGGGAGGGCTTTCTGTTCGTCGAGGGCCGCCAGGACGACACCATCATCCGCGGCGCGGAGAACATCGCACCCGCCGAGATCGAGGACGTCCTGCTCCGCCAGCCGGGAGTCGCGGACGCCGTCGTCGTCGGGGTGCCGGACGAGGAGTGGGGTCAGCGCATCGAGGCGGCCGTGGTCCCCTCTCGGGGGGCCTTGCTCGACGGCGAGGTACTGCGCGCGGAAGTACGGCGGCGGTTGCGTGGTTCGAAGACGCCCGACCGCATCGTCGTCTGGGACGAGATACCCCGCACCGCGACCGGAAAGGTCCTGCGCCATGAGGTCCGATCGGAGCTGAGCCGCTGATCCGGCGCCCGCGTCGACGGCGGCCGGTCGTGGAAGGACCGGCCCCGGCACGGCCCACCACACAACACGGAGACCGGCGCATCACCCCACGGAGACCGTAATGATCACCCTCGACGCCCTGCCCCCCGACCCCCAGACCCTACGACAGGCCTACGGCTGTTTCCCCTCCGGCGTGACCGCGGTCTGCGCACTGCTGGACGGCGCCCCCGTGGGGATGGCGGCCAGTTCCTTCACGTCGGTGTCGCTGAGTCCACCTCTGGTGTCGCTCTGCGTGCAGCACTCGTCGAGGACGTGGCCGAAGCTCAGCGGCTGCCCGAGGCTCGGCGTCAGCGTGCTCGCAGCCGACCATGACGTGGCGTGCCTGAACCTCTCCCGCAAGGAGGGCGACCGCTTCGCCGGGGTGGAGTGGGAACCGACCGGGGAAGGCGCGGTGTTCGTGCACGGGGCGACCGCCTGGCTGGAGTGTTCGGTGGAGGCCGAGATACCGGCCGGGGACCATGCGATCGTCCTGCTGCGCATCCACGCACTGCGCGCTGAACCCGAGACCACGCCGTTGATCTTCCACGCCAGCCGGTTCCGGACCCTGGCCGCGATCGACTGACCCGCGCCCCGCGCACCGGATGGCGGGCATCAGGAAACCGATGTCTCCTGGAACGTCCGTGGCCGCAGCGGCAGTTCGGTGACCACTTCGAAGCCGCCCCGGTCACGCGGCCCCACCCGGAGCAGACCGCCTACGGAGCGGGCCCGCTCATGCATGCCCAGGAGGCCGTAACCCCCGTTCGGCACAGGGGAGTTGTCCGACGCTCCGGAACCGTCGTCGGCGACGGTGAGGCACAGGTGGTCGTCGCGGTACACGAGCCGCACCTCGGCGGACCGGGTGGCGGCGTGTTTGGTGACGTTGGTGAGTGCCTCCTGCACGATGCGGTACGCGCTGAGGTCCGCGCCGGCCGGAAGCGGTCGCGGTTCCCCTTCGACGGTGACGGTGACCGTGAGCCCGGCGCTGGCGAACGAGGCGGTGAGTTCCGGCAGTTGGGTGATTCCCGGAGTCGGCCCAAGGGGCTGCTCCGAGTCTTCCTCGCGGCGCAGCAGACCGACGGTGGCCTTTAGCTCGGTCAGAGCCGCGGCGGCGGTGCCGGTGAGCTCGGCGGCCACCCGCTCGGCCTCCTCGGGCCGGGTGCGAATCAGACGGGCGACGGAACCGGCCTGGAGCTTGGTGAGGACAAGATGGTGGGCCACGACGTCGTGGAGGTCACGGGCGATGCGCATGCGCTCGTCGGAGACGCGCCGGCGGGACTCTTCCTCCAGATGGGCCTCGCAGAGCCGGCTCACGGTGCCGAGGGCGGTGGGCAGCAGCAACCAGGCGGTGGGGCCGAGGAGTTTGAACAAGAGGGGTTCTTCGTCGGGGCCGTCGATCAGCCCGGTCGCCACCAAGGATCCGATGGAGGTGAGGGCGAAGAGGTTCGCGGTCTTTCGCGAGGTGCGGGCCGCCAGGGAGAAGAGGGCGACCATGAGGGGGCCGAGGAGCAGCAGGGTGGGGACGAAGCCCAGGGCGACCAGGACCACGGTGGACGCGGTGACCAGTACCACCGTGCTGCGGGGATGGCTGCGCCGCCACGGGAGGGCGGTGCAGGCAAGTGCGGTCACGAGGACCCCCAGCCACCATGCGACCTTCGGATCCCTGCCGGGGAGTGTGAGGGCGCTGCCGAAGCAGGAGCAGACGATGAGCCCGGTGATCGTGGCCGCGTCGGCGGCGCGAGGGTGGTTGTACGGATAACGCGGCAAGGTTCTGATCATGGTGGGGGGTCCTGTTTCACGGCGTGCCTGCGTCGGCGCGGGGGTTCGGCTTCTGTGGGAGTGGGGGCACTGTCGAGACACCGCTGCCCGTCGGTGGTTGCACCGACGGGCAGTGGCGGTTCCAACAGGTCGATCACCGGGACCCGGCGCGGGGGTCGCCTGTGGTGTCAGGCGAGTTTCGCGGTCCAGCCGCCGTCGACGGGGACGACGACTCCGGTGACGAAGGAGGCACGGTCCGATGCGAGGAAGGCGGCGACATGGGCCTGTTCTTCGGGGGTTCCGGGTCGGGCGAGTGCCGCTTTGTTGCTCAGGCTCTCCTCGATCGCGGGCGGCAGGCCGCGGTTCTTCTTGCTCATCGTGAAGCCGGGTGCGACGGCGTTGACGCGGATGTTCTGGGGTCCGTGGTGGACGGCGTTGGACTTGGTGAGGGAGTTGATGCCGGCCTTCGCTGCCGCGTAGGCGGTCGAGATCAGCTTGTCGGTGTTGAAGGAGGCGGCGGAGGAGAAGTTGACGATGGCGCCGCCGCCGTTGGGTGTCATGACCCGTACGGCGTGCTTGTTGGTGAGGACGGTGCCCAGGAGGTGGACCGAGGTCAGGCTCTGGTACTCCTCGACGGTGATCTCGTCGCCGCGTCGTCCGCCGGGGTTGCCCGCCACGTTCACCAGGATGTCCACGCGCCCGAACACTTCCACCGCGCGGGCGAACATCGCCTCGACCTCCTCCTCACGCGTGATGTCGACCTGGAAGGGCACGACACCGGGTCCGAGCGCGAGTGCTGTCTCCTTCTGCGCGCCGCTGATGTCGGCGGCCAGCACCTGCGCTCCTTCCTTGACGAACACGGCTGCGGTGACCGCCCCGATCGTCTCGGCCGCGCCGACGCCGGTGATCACGGCCACTTTGCCTTCGAGTAGTCCGCCGAACCGGTCGATCGGCTCGTGCGATGTGTTCTCGGTGGTCATCTGGGCTCCATTCTTCTGACTTCTGAACTGCTTCGGATGCGTCGGTGCCGGGACACCGGAGAGACGGTCAGCCGGCCGCGGTGCGCAGGAGGCAGGTGGCGACGGCCTCGGGCTCGGTGATCATCAGGTCGTGACCGGTGTCGATGTCCCAGAAGCGGCCGTTCGCGCGGGCCCTGGCCAGAAGCGCGGCATCGCGGTACGGGATGGTGTTGGTGCAGACGATGTGGGTCTGCGGGATCCGCGAGAGCTCCGCCTCGTTCTGCAGACGCAGCTTCTGGTCGAAGCACTTGTACGGGTGCGGGGTGAGCTTCGACGTCAGCCAGGCGATGTCGTCCGGGTCGGTCACGCCGTAGTGCGGGATCGGTTCCAGCCCCGGCTGGAGCACGACCTCGACCCCGGCCACGATCTCGCCCTGGGCACGGGCCGCCGCCATCTGCGGAGGCGAGATGTCGGCGAGCGACTGGCCGTCGACCGGTGTGGCCGCGTCGAGATAGACGAGGTGCCCGATACGGTCCGTGGCACGGTCGGCCACACCGGTGATGACCATGCCGCCGTAGCTGTGCCCGGCGAGGATCACGTCGTGGAGGTCCTCGTACGTCAGTAGCTGGACGACGTCGTGGATGTGCAGGTCGAGGTCGATGTCGTTGCTGAGCAGATGGGACCGTTCGCCGACACCGGTGAGTGTCGGGGTGTGGACGTCGTGCCCGGCGGCCCGCAGGATCCGGGCGACACGCTGGTAGCACCAGCCGCCGTGAGCTCCACCGGGTACGAGGACGTACGTGGCCATGAGCGCTCTCCTTTGTCGGGGTGAACGGGTTCTACGCCTTGTGCCCGGCGTCCGCGGTTGCGGGGGCGTTGGCGGGGGTTCCGTGGGCGGTGATGGTGGATCGCTTGTGGGGGAGGAAGGAGGCGAGGAGGAGGGCGAGGAGGGCGGCGCCGCAGCCGATGGCCATGATCACCTTGAAGGAGTTCTCCGAGGGCAGGGCGTGGCCGCCGAAGTCGATGGTCATCTGGGCGACGATCACACCGCACATGGCGCTGGCGAGAGAGCTGCCGACGGAACGCAGCAAGGTGTTCACGGCGTTCGCGGACCCTGTCTCGGAGACCGGGACGGCGCTCATGATGAGCATGGGCAGGGCTCCGTAGGCGAAGCCGACGCCGGCGCCGATGACGCAGGAGACGAGGATGAGGTGCCAGACCTCGCTCATCAGGAAGATGTTCAGGGCGTAGCCGATGGCGACGATGACGGCGCCGATCATCAGCGTGTACTTCGCTCCGAAGGCCTGGGAGATCTTCGAGGAGAGCGGGGCCGCAATCATGACGACCAGACCCTGGGGGGCCAGGACGAGGCCGACGGCGAGCAGGTCTTCGCCCAGGCCGTAGCCGGTCTGTTCGGGCAGCTGCATGAGCTGGGGAACGAGCAGTTGGAGGGCGAAGAGGGAGAAACCGAAGGCGAGGCCGGCGAGGTTGGTGAACAGGACCTGGGGTTTGGCGGTGGTGCGCAGGTCGACGAGGGGCTGGGTGGTGCGTAGTTCGAAGAAGCCCCAGGCGATCAGGATCACGATGGCGGCGGCGAAGAGGCCGAGGGTGGTGCCGCTGGCCCAGCCCCAGTCGCCGCCCTTGGAGATGGCCAGCAGCAGGGCGACCAGACCGGCTGCCAGGCCGACGCCGCCTAGGAGGTCGAAGCGTCCGCCGGTGCGCACCTTGGACTCCGGCACCAGCAGCACGACGAGTACGAGGGACAGGCCACCGAGGATTCCCGAGGCCCAGAACAAGCTGTGCCAGTCGAAGTTGTCGGCGACGAAGGCGGCGATGGGCAGGCCCAGGGCGCCGCCGATACCGAGGGAGGCGCTCATGAGGGCGGTGGAGGAGCCGAGCCGCTCGGCGGGCATCTCGTCGCGCATGATGCTCAGGCCGAGGGGGATGACGCCGGCGGAGAGGCCCTGGAGCAGGCGTCCGACGATCATCGGGGTGAGCGAGTCGCTGAGCGCGACGACGAACGAGCCGGCGGTCACCATCGCGAGGCTGGTGAGGAGCATGCGGCGTTTGCCGTACATGTCGCCGAGGCGTCCGGCGATGGGGGTGGCGACGGCGGCGGCGAGGAGGGTGGCGGTGACCGCCCAGGCCGTATCGGAGGCCGGTGCGTTGAGCAGGTTCGGCAGCTCGGGGACGATGGGGATGACGAGGGTCTGCATCAGCGAGACGACGATCCCCGCGAAGGCAAGCACCGCCACGACCAGGTTCGGGTTCGGGGGTGCCGACTTGGTGGTGTCGGGCGGGGGTGTGGGGGTGTGGGGCATGGGTGGTCTCCGTCTGAGCAGGCAGATGTGAGTGGTTCCGTCGAGCATAGTTTAAGTCAATGGGTTGATTTAAAATGTAGCCGGGGGTGGGTGAGTGTTCAAGTGGGGCGACGAAAGCGGGGGCGAACGCGGCGTGGAAGTGTGGTGAAGAGGGCAAGTGCTCCAATCTGTGGACTTTAGGAAGATTAAATCAACCCATTGACTTATCTTGGTGGAATGGTGTTACCTGAAGGGCCAGCGGCTCCGAGGCGAGGGAGGTCGGATGACCACGGGGGCCGGCACGAGACGAGTCGGACAAGCGGGCCGCACACGTGAGTTGATCCTGGTGGCGGCGGAGCGGCTGTTCGCCGAGCGGGGGGTGCACGCGGTCGCCAACCGGCAGATCAGTCTGGCCGCCGGGCAGGGCAACAACGCCGCCGTAAGCTACCACTTCGGCACCAAGACCGAACTGATCCGCGCGATCGTCCGTCGGCACAGCGCGCAGGTCGAGAGGATCCGGGCCGGCATGCTGGCCGACCTCCGTGACTCCGCAGACATGCGCGAGTTGGTGACCTGCCTGGTGCGGCCCATTCCCGAGCACCTGGCGACCCTGGGCAACCCCAGCTGGTACGCGCGGTTCTGCGTCCAGATGATGAACGACCCCGCGCTGAACGTCATCGTGGTCGAGGAGGCCTTCAACTCCGATGCGATGTGGGAGCTCCTGGACCGCCTGCGGCGGTGCATGCCCGAGTTACCGGCCGAGGTGCGCGCCGAACGCGCCGCCATGGCGCGCCATCTGATCCTCCATGTGTGCGCTGAGCATGAGCGAGCCCTGGCCGAGAACACCCCCACAGTCCGAAGTAGCTGGGAGGGCACGGCCGCCGGCTTGATCGACGCCATCGACGCCGTCTGGCGGGCACCGACCCGGGGCGGCTGAAGGCGCACAGCGGACGGGGTCGCCCTCTGTTCCCCCGCGCCGCCGGGGAACAGAGGGCAGGGCTCAGGCTTTGCCGCTGTGCACGGCGGCGAGTCGGGAGTCGTCGCTGTTGCCGAGGGCGGTGACGGGGTTGAGGGTGAACATCTGGTTGGTGCCACTGGCCGCTGTTCTGGCTGACGGTGGCCGTGGAGACGGTCGGGGTGTGAGTCTCCAGGTGGCAGTCGGTTTCTGGGAGTTTTCTGAGAAGCCGGGCGCTGTTCGGGCCTGGTGCGGAACGTGAACTGCGGCTGTCCGCCGAGGGTTCTCGGAAATCTCCCAGAACCTCTCCGGAACGTGGCATCCCCGGCGGACATCCTGTGCGGGTCCCCACGGCACGCGGCGCCGCATCTCCCCCGAATCACTCGTGCGGCGCCGCGTGCATTCCCGACCCGAATCGGAGTGACACGACATGTCAGTCATCACGTCCGGGCCCAGGCCCGTACACAGGCCGTCCGAGGCGCCAGGAGCCGGACCGCGAAGCCCCGAGGGGCCATGGAGGAATGCTCTGGAAGGTGCGGCGGCGGCGCTGTGCGCGGTGGCCGCCATGGTGGCGGTATCGGCGCTGGCCCTCTGGTTGTTGGACGCCGGATCGATCGGTTTGCCGTGGTCGGCTGCCGGGGCTCTGACCGCCATGGCAGTCGGCGGCTCTGTGAGCACCGGAGCGGACCCGGCGGCGACGTCGTCCGGGAGCCCCGGACTGGGAGACCTGTTGGGCGGGCTGTTCGGCGGCGGTGGCGGGATGGCCCCCTCGATGAGTGGCGCGGTGGACATCACGCCGCTCGGGGTGACGCTGGTCGGCGCCCTTGTGCTGTGGTTCGCGTTCTCGCGACGGCTGCGGGACCGCCGGTACGGCTCCCGCGAACTGGCTATACGGGCCGGCGCGGCCGGAGTGGCGGCTCTGGTCGCCTTCCTCGTGATGGCACGCCTCGCGCACGGGACGTTCACCCTGCCGGCCTCGGCGATGGACGGACTGCGTGGTGGCCAGGGCGCGGTATCGGCCGGCGGCGAGGGGGACGCCGGTGGGCTGTTGGGCGGCTTGTTCGGCGGCGGGGCAGCTGCTCAGGATCCGGCGATGACGTACGAGGTGCATGCGGGCACGACCGGCTTGGGTGCCGTGCTGTGGGTCGCGGTCGTACTCGGTGTCGGGTGCGTGGTCAGCCGTAAGTTGCGGGTGCCCCTCGGCCGCGCGATCGACCGGCTCCGGCCCGCCTGGGCGCCAGGTGTCTCCACCGTCGTACGGACGTTGCTGGTGGTGGCGGCCGTACCGCTGGTCCTGTTGACCGTCGTCGGTGCGTCCGCCGGAGGCCGGGCAGCGACCGTGGCGGGGGGCGCGTTGCTGGTGGCGCCGAACGCCGTGGCTGTGTTCCTGACCCTGGGCGTCGGCACCCCGTGGACCGCCTCGTCGGAGCAGGTGCAGAGCCAGGGAGGAAACCCGCTCGCCGCGCTCATGGGCGGGATGGGTGGACAGCGGGCAAGTACCCCGCCGGACCGAACCGAGCATCTGCGGGCGCTGTCGGCGGGCGGCTGGCCGCTGTGGCTGGGGGCTCTCACGGTGACCCTGGTGCTGCTGGTGGCATGCGCGTACGCGGCTGCGCGGGCCACGGACCCGGCGCACACTCCGCCGCTCCACCGCTACCACGGACGTTTCGGCCCGCACCTCGGCTTCGCCGAACGGTTTGGCATCGTCACCGCGCTGATCATGGGAGCTGCGGCTTGGCTCGCCGGGGCGTCCGGGCAATTCGGGGTCAGCATGTTCGGCAGTGAGATGGGCGGTACGCGGGCGCAGCTGACCGGCAGCGTGCTCTTGACCGTGGTGTTCAGCCTGCTCGTCGGGGGTGTGGCGGGGATGGCCGGGTGCCTGTTGCGCGGGGCCGTCACCCGCCGGTTTAGCACCCGCGTTCGAACGAGTCGGAAGAGCCGGAAGAAGGCACTCAAGGATCCGGCTCACTCGCACAGCGAGGACCCCGTTTCCCCGACCATGGCGCCGGGCGCGAGCTGAGGGCCCAGTGGAGGTATCTGTTGGCAACCGTTGAACGATCCCCTGTGTACGGGACCCGGCCCGACTACGTGCCGTCCGGGGCGAGCCTGTTGGTCGTGGACGACGAACCCACCGTGCGGGAACTGCTGTGTGCCGCACTGAGACATGCGGGATTCACCGTCGCCGCGGCCGGTACCGGCCAGGAGGCGTTGACCGTGGCGGAGGAGGTCTCGCCCGACCTTGTCCTGCTGGACGTCATGCTGCCGGACACGGACGGTTTCGAGGTGATCCGGCTGCTGCGCGAGCGGCACCGGCCTGCCGCGGGACCCCGCGCCGGGCACATTCCGGTGGTGTTCCTCACCGCCCGGGACACCACCCGGGACAAGATCGACGGACTGCGGCTCGGCGGCGACGACTACGTCACCAAGCCGTTCGACCTGGAGGAGTTGATCGCCCGTATCAGCGCAGTGCTGCGCCGCACCAGCGGCGACCCCTCCGCGCTGCTGCGGGTGGCCGACCTCGAACTCGACCCCGAGGGCATGCAGACCATCCGGGCGGGCGAGCCGATCAAGCTCTCTCCGACGGAGTTCCGGCTGC
Source organism: Streptomyces sp. NPDC002680 (assembly GCF_042889145.1). Taxonomy (NCBI): domain Bacteria; kingdom Bacillati; phylum Actinomycetota; class Actinomycetes; order Kitasatosporales; family Streptomycetaceae; genus Streptomyces; species Streptomyces sp. NPDC002680. The sequence goes on along the minus strand of NZ_JBIAQP010000001.1, from coordinate 989,062 downwards.
TGCACTACCTGATGACCAACGTCGGCCGCACGGTGTCCAAGCCGCAGATCCTCGAGCGCGTGTGGGACTACGACTTCGGCGGCGACACCGGCATCGTGGACACCTACATCAGCTACCTGCGCCGCAAGCTGGACAACGGCGGGCCGAAGCTGATCCATACGGTCCACGGAGTGGGGTACGTACTGCGCGGGCCCAAGACATGACCGCGCGACGCCCCTTGGACCTGTGGGCGCGGGCCTCCCTGCGCAGCCGCGTGCTGGTGCTGGCGGTGGCATTGCTGGGAGCCGGACTCGCGGCGTTCGGTCTGGTCACGGGCAACGCCCTCCGCTCGTACATGCAGGACCGGGGCGACGCCCAACTGCGCGCCTCTGCACAGGTGTTCGCTCTGCTGCCGCCCACGGTGGCCCGCACCGGAACCGAACGGACGCCGCCCGCGGGCCTGGCCGACTTCAGCACGGACGTCCTCGGCAACCCCGTCATCACGTACGTCGCCGAGGACGGCACCGTGGAGAGCAGCATCGACTCGCTGGCCGGCGAGCACCGGTCCCCGAGCACGACCGGCCCCGCGCTGCCGCGGCTCGACGCATCCACCCTCACCGCGCTGGGCGGCCGACCGTTCACCGTCGGTAGCACCAAGGGCGACACGCGCTGGCGGGTGATCGCCGTACCCAGGGTGGACGGCGCGCTGGGAGGAACCGTCGCCACCGGCCGGGGAGGCGTCGTCGTGGCCACCTCGCTGGCCGAGGTGGACGGCACGGTGGACAGGATGTGGCTGATCTACGAGATCGCCGGGCTGTGTCTGCTGATCGCGCTGGCGGTGGCCGGCTGGGCGGCGGTCCGCTCCGGCCTGCGCCCGCTGTCCCGCATCGAACAGACGGCGGCCGAGATCGCGGGCGGAGACCTGTCCCGCCGGGTGCCCCAACTGGCCGGCCCGAACACGGAGATCGGCCGACTGGCTGCCGCGCTGAACAGCATGCTCGGCCAGCTCGAGACCGCATTCGCCGCCCGCGCGGAATCGGAGGCCCGGATGAGCCGTTTCGTCGCCGACGCCAGCCACGAGCTGCGCACACCACTCGCGGGTATCAAGGGCCTTGCCGACCTTTACCGCATGGGCGCGGCCCTGCCCGAACAGCGGGACATCGACGACATGATGGAGCGCGTCGCCCGTGAGTCCGAGCGCCTCACCCGGCTTGTGGAGGACATGCTGCTGCTGGCGCGGCTCGATGAGCGCTCGCTGACCGCAGGTGTCTCCGATGCCCCGTTCCGGCTGGAGCTGGCCCCCACGGACCTGCGCACCCTGGCCGCTGACGCCCTGCACGACGTACGTGGCCTGGACGCGGCCCGAATCGTCAAGCTCACCGGCCCGAACGGTGACGGACCGCCCGGTTCGGCCCCTGCCCTCGCCGACGAGGCTCGTCTGCGCCAGGTCGTCACCAACCTGGTCGGCAACGCCGTCACCCACACACCGGCGGGCACGCCCATCCGTATCGGCGTGGGCACGGCCGGGGACCACGCCGTCCTCGAAGTCGCCGACGAGGGGCCCGGGCTGAGCATGGATCAGCGCCGCCGGGTCTTCGACCGCTTCTACCGCGCCGACACCTCCCGCACCCGTGCCACCGGTGGCGCCGGTCTGGGTCTGGCCATCGTCCACTCCCTCGTCACCGCCCACGCGGGCCGCGTCGAGGTCCACTCGGTCCCCGGGCAGGGGGCCACCTTCCAGGTCCTGCTTCCACGAAGCGCGGAGCACCTCGGCGCACTTGAGCCCTTGGCCTCCGGCCGGTAGTCCCAACCTGAGCCGGGGCGTCATCGACAAAAGTAGAAGAAGAGGGAAGAACGTCCTACGCAGCGTGCATGCCACCTCGGCTCGGGGCGATCTAGCGTTCGGTGGAGTGACGTCACCCTCGAGAGCCGGGCTCCCGCCGAGCGTCTTGCGGGAGATCCACTTCGGAGATGAGGCGTAGCGCTTGATCGAAATGCAGTTCGCTGACGCGGTTCGCAAGGTCGAGGCGGTGCTCACGGCGCACGGGTACGCATCCGCCTGCGCCCGCATCCTTGCCGAGAACTGCCTGACGGCGCAGCGGGACGGAAGCATCAGCCACGGTGTGTTCAGGCTCAAGGACTACCTGTCGACCATCGAGAGCGGCTACGTGAACGGAGACCCCACCCCGCGTGTCGCGGACGTGGCTCCGGGCTTTGTGCGGGTGGACGCGGACAACGGTTTTGCCCAGGTGGCACTCGCGCGGGCGCGACCCCTCCTGATCGAGAAGGCCGCCGAGAACGGGATCGCGATCGTCGCGATCCGTAACTCTCATCATCTCGGCGCGCTGTACCTCGATGCCGAGGGATTCGCGGACGAGGGCTTCCTGGCCCTCGCCGTCGTCAACAGCGACGCGTTCGTGGCCCCGCCCGGCGCCACTCGGGCCGTCTACGGCACCAATCCGCTGGCTTTCGCCGCTCCGCGCAGCTCAGGTCCTCCGCTGGTCTTCGACCAGGCGTCCGCGACAGTCGCGCACGGCGACCTGCAGGTTGCCGCCCGTCAGGGACGCCGGCTCCCGTCCGGTACGGGCATCGACGCCCAGGGACGACCGACCGGAGATCCGGGCGCCATTCTCGACGGCGGTGCGCTGTCGACCTTCGGCGGGCACAAAGGCGCCTCTGTCGCGCTCATGGTGGAGATCATGTGCGCCGGTCTGGTGGGCGCCGACTTCTCCTTTGACGTGCCGCACGGTCGTCCAGCCGGGGCCGGCACCGCCCGGACCGGCGAAACCGTCGTCGTCATCGACCCCGGAGCAGGAGCCGAAGCGCTTCCGGAGCTGCCGGGGCGTGTCGATGTCCTCGCGGCCGCGTTGGCCGATGCCGGGCAGCTCAGGATCCCCGGTGAGCGAAGGGCACGGGCCCGAAACGAGTCCGGTGCACGTATCCGCATGGACGAACAGCAGTGGGCGGACATCGAGCGTCTCCATGCGGCCGCCCTGCGGGCGTCGCAGGCGCTGGACCCGCACACGCACAAGGAGTTGGGTCCTGCATGAAGACCGAGCGCGTACTGCATATTGTCAGCTGCCACGCCGAAGGCGAGATCGGAGAAGTGATCGTCGCGGGTGTGGCCCCGCCCCCGGGCGACACTCTCCAGGAGCAGTCACAGTTTCTGCAGAAGGACGAGACCTTGCGCAACCTCGTCCTGAACGAACCACGTGGCGGTGTCTTCAAACACGTCAATCTGCTGGTCCCCCCGAAGAACCCGGCCGCCGACATGGGCTTCGTCATCATGGAGCCCGAGGACAATCCGTTGATGTCGGGCACGAACACCATGTGCGTGGCCACGGTCCTCCTCGACACCGGCATCCTGCCGATGACCGAGCCCACAACCGAGTTGGTGCTTGAAGCACCGGGGGGACTGATCGACGTCGTCGCCGAGTGCCGGGACGGCAAGGCCGAGCGCATCACGTTCAGGAATCTGCCGTCGTACGCCGACCGGCTGGACGCCGTGATCGAGGTCGAGGGCATCGGGACCGTCACCGTCGACGTGGCGTGGGGCGGCGACAGTTACGTCCTGGTCGACGGCTCCTCTCTCGGCCTGGCCGTGAGCCCCGACGAAGCCCGGGACATCGCCGAAGTCGGAATGAAGATCGCGAGCGCCGCCGATCAGCAACTGGGCTTCTCGCATCCCGAGAACGGCTGGGACCACATCTCGTTCTGCCAGGTGACCAGGCCGGTGAGTCGGGTGAACGGCGTGCTGGAAGGCACGGGCACCGTCGCGTTGCGTCCGGGCAAACTCGATCGGTCGCCGAGCGGGACGGGATGTTCGGCCCGGATGGCCGTTCTTCACGCTCGAGGTGAGCTCGCGGCCGGAGAACTCTACCGGGGCACATCCATCATCGGTACGCAGTTCGACTGCCTGGTGGAAGAGGAGCTGACGTTCGCGGGCCGACCGGCCATCAGGCCCGTCGTGTCCGGACGGGCGTGGGTGCACGCCATCCAGCAGCAGATGCTCGACCCGTCCGACCCCTTCCCCGGCGGCTACCGCCTGTCGGACACCTGGCCTCGACTCGGATGAGCCGGGACCACGGTTCCACGGTCCTGAATTGTGGACTTGGCCAGGACGAGGCGTACGGCGGCCGCGGTGAGGCGCTCGTGTCGTTCCCGCTCGACCTCCGTACGGGCTGCCCGAGCCCTGGTCAGGGCCACCCAGTCGGCGAGGACCGCCAGACCGGCCCAGGGGGAGAGGGGTCCGAAGTGCGATGACGGCAGTGTCCGCGCGCCGTGAGGGGCCAGGGGACGAAGTTCTCGTCCGGCGTTTGCAGATAGACGTCCTGCCGGTGTGCGACGACGGCCACCGCCGGTTCCCGCAGAAGGTGAGCGAGGACGTAGGCGGCGGCCAGGCTGGTGACATCCCTGATGCTGCCCATGGGCAGCAAGGACCGGGTCTCCGCGATGGCTTCGTGTTCGCCCGCTCTGATGACGAGCGGTGTACTGGGCGCCACGCCGTGCGCGGCGATCGCGACGGCGATGTTGTCGAGGTCGTCGGAACCGACGGCGGCCAGCGCCCGGGCGTGACCGAGGCGCAGCTGCTCCAGGACCGCTCGATCCTCACCGTGGCCCATGAGGACAGGGATGCCGAGCGTACGGGCGAGCCGGGCGGCCTCGGCGTGGGGATCGCGTTCCACACCCACGACCGGGATGCCGTGGCGGCGTAGTTCGACACAGAGCCGTATGCCCACCTGCCCCATGCCGACGACGATCACGTGGCCGGAGCGAGGCAGCGTGCGGGGGCCTATGAGACCGATCAGTTTCGGGCCGAGCATGTGCTCGATGACCCCCGCCGTGAACAGGGCGCTGAAGACGAGCGTGGCCAGCATGGCTGCACCGGCCGTGACCTGGTAACCGTGGGCATCGGCCGGTGCCGTAGCCGGCCCCACGGCAGCGACGACGCGCGCCGCGTGGAAGAAGGCCTCCGCTGGGTGATGGCCGTGCCCGACGAGCCAGGCCCAGTCGCCGAGCAGGACGGCGAGGAGACCGAGCAGGCCGGTGACCAGGAGGCGGGTGCCCCCGTCATGGGGGCGCAGCTGGCCGGACATGTTCCCCAGGCTGGTGCGCCACCTTCGCTGTCGATCGGGGTACCAGTGCTCCGCGCAGGGGCGCTCGTGCCGTATCCGGACGGCTTGTGCGCGGTCCCCTTGGCGACGCAGGGCCAGAACCGACGGATCGGCGCACGGCCCGGCCAGGGTGGGCGCGGCGAGGTCAGCCGGAGAAGTCACCGTGCACTGGGGCAGCAGACGGGTGAGTTCGTCCGCCACGGTGCGATCGAAGACCGTGGCGATGATGGGCACCTTGGGCGAGATATGGGCTATGGCCAGGGCGCAGCGCAGGGCAGCCACATCGTTGTGCAGGAGGACGGCCACACCGTCGGGCCGGTCGCGCAGGGTGCTGCGCAACTGGTCGTCGTGGGGCTCGAACAGATGGTTTACCGAGTGCTGCCGTGTTGTGAGCGACGCGCAGACGCGACGCGCGAGATTGGTCTCGCCGATGACGACGAAACTGCCGGGGTGGGGTGGTGCCGGGACGGTGGTGGTCACGGTGACAGGGGTTCCTGGGGGCTGTGAGCGGGCCGGAGAAAGATCGGAACGCCGCGGATCCGGTCGGCGATGCACAGGCGGGCACCGAGTTGCCCCTGTCCTCGGCGCCGACGACGGCGTCCGGGGCGACGCCCCTGCGGCAGTCGACGACGAGGTGGTCGAACTCCGTGTTCATCCGGACCGACCCCTCAGATGATTCCTTGCTCGCGCAGCGGCGTCCCGTCGGTGAGGCGCTGCCAGCCGAGGCGGGTGAGGTCGATGGTCTGGTACGAGCCCTTGACCAGCAGTTCGGCCATCGCGCGACCGCAGCCGGGGGCGTGCATCAGACCATGGCCGGAGAAACCGGCGAGCATATGGAAGTTGGCGAGGCCGTCGGCGCCGGGGCCGATGATGACGTTGCCGTCGAAGTCGTTCTGGTCGTACAGGCCGGGCAGCGTGCTCGTGCAGCGGGTGCGCTCGAACTGCGGGAAGCGATGGGCGAGTGCGGGCCAGACGGCATTCTCGAAGTAGGCGCGGTCGACGTCGAAGTTGTAACCGCGCGGCTCGTCGAGGGTGGGCACGCCGCCGGAGTAGCCGCCGCCCTCGGGGCGGAAGGCGAGGCGCTGGGTGTCCTTGAGATAGGGGAGCGGCTCGATCGGGTCCTGAGCCTCGAAGTAGTGCTCGAAGCGTCGGAGCGGCTCGATGGGCACCTTGATGCCGAGCATCGCGCAGATGTCCTTCGCCCAGGCGCCGGCCGCATTCACGAACTGGGCGGCCGCGATCCGTCGGCCGGACTTGAGGACGGCGGTCGTGACGTGGTCGCCCTCGCGGATCAGCCCGGTCACCTCGTCCGCCAGGAACTCCGCGCCGAGCGCCTTCGCCTTGTTGCGGAAGCCCATCAGGACGCTGTGCGGGTCCAGCCAGCCGTCGTCGGGGGAGTGCACGGCGCAGCCCAGGTCGTCGACGTACATGGACGGGAACCGCTGCTTCAGCTCGTCCGGTTCGAGCCAGACGACGTTGCAGCCCAGCTCCAGCTGAGCCTCGAAATTCCTCTGCAGCGTCGCCCGGTCGGAGGGCGGCACGATGAAGAGGTACCCGTTCTTCTTGAAGCCGATCCCGGCTTCGACCCCGTCGACAGCCATCGTCTCCGGGAAGCGCTCGAAGAAGTCGATGCTGTAGCGCGACAGTTCGATGTTCTCCGGCAGATGGAACAGGCGCCGCACACCGCCGGAGGCGCGGGGTGTGGACGCCAGCTCGTAGCGGGGATCGCGTTCGACCACGACGATCTCGGCAGTCGGATCGAGGAGTTTGGTGTAGTAAGCGACGGCCGCGCCGATCGCTCCGCCGCCGATGACGACAATGTCAGTTCTCATCTCCGCCTCCTAAGCCGGTGCGCCGACCGTAAGTTGCGCTGGTCAGCGGCCGCATCCGCGTGGGCGAGGAGAGACGCCGCCGGGCTTCGACAGGTGTCGAAGGCGGGTGGGCCGTCCCGGGTGACGCCTACTGACCGACAGCGCGATAGGAGGCCAGCCACAAGGCGAGCTGCAGGCTGGTGCGGCCGGCCCCGGACCGCAGGTCCATGCCGGTCAGCTCGGTGATCCGGTTGAGGCGGTAGTAGAGGGTGGTGCGGTGCACGTGCAGCACATCGGCCGCGGCTGTGACTTCACCGCCGTGGTCGAGTACGACCCGCGCCGTCGTCATCAGGTCGTCGCGCGGTTGGGCGGCGAGCGCCTCCGCGCCCGGGTGCACCTGCGCGACGGTCAAGGAGTCGGGAGCCTCCACGATGAGCCGCCAGGCTCCGAGGGCATCCCATGACACCGGGTCCAGGTGCGCGCCGGCCGCGGCGGCTCGTCGGGTTGCCGTCGCTCGTCGGGTCGCCTCGCCGAGTTCGACGAGTGGGACGGGTGCGCCACTGGTCGCCGCCCGCGCCCGACTGCCCGCGACGTGGGCGCTCATGGAACCTGGCAGCGGCCAGCCACCGGACGCCGCCGGCGCCTCGACCTGCACGCATGCGTCGGACGGCAGGTTCTCCAGTCGGACGAGCTCCCGGGCCGCGTCCTGGTCCGGCGCGCGCAGCAGGCGGTGGATGAGCTGGTCGCGCTGCTGATGCCGCTGCTCGGCCGACCGCCGGGTCTTCGACATCACCTCGGCGGCGAGGTCCGCGCACTCCACGATCGCCGGCAGATCGTCCTCGGTGACGGTGCCGTCGGGGTCGAGCACCCAGAGATAGCCCAGCGCCCGACGCTCGTACCGCACGGGCATGCACCAGCGCGCCCACATGTCCGCCTCGGGTATCGCGGGGACATGCACGGGCTTCGTGGCCTGGGCGAGCCTGAGTTTCTGCACGACCGCGGCCGCGGCGGGTTCCACACGTCGGTCGAGGATCGTCCGCATCCGCGTGCCGTCGACCGCACCGCGGGTGCTCCACCAGACGGGGTGTTGGTCCAGGTCCTCGATGAGCACCGACAGGTCGATCGTGGACGCCAGACCGTCGACCGCGGCCTGCATGTCGAGCGGCTCCATCGTGGCTTCCCTTCTCTTCCATCAGCCACGCGCCGGTCTGAAGGCCGGAGACCCGGTTGATTCGACAAGTGTATGAAGGTCGGCAGAACAATTCACACTGCTGTTGAAGTTCGGGGTGTACGGCGCTCTGCTGGACGTGCCACACCGTCCCTCGCCGGTCGGGGCGTCCACCGCGCCGACTGCTCCCGTGCGGTTCCGCCGGGACAGGGAGCCCGGTAACCCCGGTGTTTCAGGACGAATACCACCGGTCGCCGGCCGATCCGCTTTCGACAATTGTGGAAACAGGGTCGCAGATCTCCATCGACAGTAGATGTCGCGGCCGGACGCACTCCTTCACGATGGTCTCCAACCCGCAGCGGACTCCCCGGACGGGGAATTCGCCGGCGACCTACCGGCCCTGGCACACCGACGGTCGGCGTGCCCTTGTCTCTCAGCGATCCCGGAACCGTGGTCAGCGACTCGATGACACCCCGCAGGAAAGGCGCTGTTCCCTCATGAGCTTGAGGATCGTTGTCACTGTGAAGTACGTGCCCGACGCCACTGGCGACCGGCACTTCGCCGATGACCTGACCGTCGACCGCGACGACGTGGACGGTCTGCTCTCGGAACTCGACGAGTACGCGGTCGAGCAGGCGCTCCAGATCGCGGAGGAGTGCCAACGGGAAGGCGCCGACGCGGAGATCACGGTCCTGACCGTCGGTCCCGAGGACGCCAAGGACGCGCTGCGCAAGGCGCTTTCGATGGGCGCCGACAAGGCGATCCACGTCGAGGACGACGACTTGCACGGCACCGACGCCATCGGCACCTCCCTGGTCCTGGCCAAGGCGATCGAGAAGGCCGGCTACGACCTGGTCATCTCCGGCATGGCGTCCACCGACGGGGTCGGCGGCATCGTGCCCGCGCTGCTGGCGGAGCGGCTGGGGGTGCCGCAAGTGACGCTGCTGTCCGAGGTGTCCGTGGAGGACGGCACAGTCACCGGCCGCCGTGACGGGGATACCGCCTCGGAGCAGCTGGAGACACAGCTGCCGGCCGTGGTGTCGGTGACCGACCAGTCGGGTGAGGCGCGTTACCCGTCCTTCAAGGGGATCATGGCGGTCAAGAAGAAGCCGGTGACCTCCTGGGACCTGGAGGACCTCGGCATCGAGGACGGGGAAGTCGGCCTGGACGGTGCGTACACCGTCGTCGATTCGGCGGTGGAGCGTCCGGCCCGTGCCGCCGGAACGATCGTCAAGGACGAGGGCGACGGCGGCAAGCAGCTCGCCGAGTTCCTGGCCGGCCAGAAGTTCATCTGAGAAAGGTCCCGAAGCCATGGCTGAAGTTCTCGTCTACGTCGATCACGTGGACGGTGCCGTCCGCAAGCCCACCCTGGAGCTGCTGACCCTCGCCCGCCGCATCGGCGAGCCGGTCGCCGTCGCGCTGGGCAACGGCGCCGCCGACACCGCCGCCGCGCTCGCCGAGCACGGCGCCGTCAAGGTCCTCACCCACGAGGCCGCCGAGTACGCCGACTACCTGGTCGTCCCGAAGGTCGACGCCCTCCAGGCCGCGTACGACGCCGTCTCCCCGGCCGCTGTGCTGGTCCCCTCCTCCGCCGAGGGCAAGGAGATCGCCGCCCGCCTCGCACTGCGCATCGGCTCCGGCATCATCACCGACGCCATCGACCTGGAGGCCGGTGACGAGGGTCCGGTCGCCACCCAGTCCGCGTTCGCCGCGTCCTTCACCACCAAGTCCCGCATCGCCAAGGGCACCCCGGTCATCACGGTCAAGCCCAACAGCGCCGCCGTCGAGGCCGCCCCGGCCGCCGGCACGGTCGAGGCCCTGGCCGTCACCTTCTCCGCCCAGGCCACCGGCACCAAGGTCACCGCGCGCACCCCGCGCGAGTCGACCGGCCGTCCGGAGCTGACCGAGGCCGCGATCGTCGTCTCCGGCGGCCGTGGCGTCAACGGCGCCGAGAACTTCCCGATCATCGAGGCCCTCGCCGACTCCCTCGGCGCGGCCGTCGGCGCCTCGCGCGCCGCCGTCGACGCGGGCTGGTACCCGCACACCAACCAGGTCGGCCAGACCGGCAAGTCCGTCTCGCCGCAGCTGTACATCGCCAACGGCATCTCCGGCGCCATCCAGCACCGCGCCGGTATGCAGACCTCGAAGACGATCGTGGCGGTCAACAAGGACGCCGAGGCCCCGATCTTCGACCTCGTCGACTACGGCGTCGTCGGCGACCTCTTCGACGTCGTCCCCCAGCTCACCGAGGAGATCAACACCCGCAAGGGCTGATGAAGGATCGGTGCCAAAACTGAAATCGAGAATTAAACATTATCCAGTTCCCATCCGAAACTGATGAGGAAATGGGCCGTGTGTCGGTTCGTCGCACGACATCGCGGAATCCGCGCTTTTCAACGGTTGTCCAATTATCCAGCCGGATTTCCTACACCTGACGAAGAGCGACACGGGCCGTTCGCCCTACGTTTTTCTCAACGCAGTCAACACCTCACAGCGACCCTCGCAATGACTTGCCATCCGGCCCCCCGCGGCGGAGCGAACGAGTGATCGGAGAGACAGATGCGGAATTGCCCAGGTCGCGACAGGGGGCGCACTCAATGAATGCGACGGCAACTCAGCAGACCACGCCGCCTCGCGAACAGCGGGATGAGATTCGCGTAGCGCATCGTTCGCATCCGTCCTGGTGGCTGTTGGTGGCATTTGTCGCCCTCTGTGCCGCAGGGATCGTCAAGATGCTTTTCACCAATCCCAACCTGCAATGGGATGTCGTGGGTGATTACTTCTTCACCCAACGGATTCTCAAAGGTCTTCTGGTGACGCTCGAGCTGACGGTGCTCGCGATGCTCGCTGGCATCCTGCTCGGGATCCTGACCGCTGTCATGCGCTTGTCGCCGATTCGGATCCTGTCCTCGACCGCCTGGGCGTACACCTGGTTCTTCCGCGGTACGCCGCTGCTGGTCCAGATCATTTTCTGGTACAACCTGGCGGCACTGTTCCCCAAGATCGAGATCGGGATCCCTCTGCTCGGGCCCACGCTGTGGTCCGGTGATTCCAACGCCGTGATCACTCCCTTCGTGGCCGCGCTTCTGGGGCTGGCACTGAACGAAGGTGCCTACATGTCCGAGATCGTGCGCGGCGGCATCGTCTCGGTGGACCAGGGTCAGCACGAGGCGGCCGTGGCGCTGGGGATGCGCAGCGGGCGCGCCATGCGGCGAATCGTTCTCCCGCAGGCGATGCGCGTGATCGTTCCGCCGACCGGCAACCAGGTGATCGGCATGCTGAAGTCGACAGCCCTGGTCAGTGTCACCTCGACCTCGGAGCTGCTGTACACGTCGCAGCAGATCTACAACCAGACGTTCCAGACCATCCCGCTGCTGATCGTCGCCAGCATCTGGTACCTGATCGTCACGAGTGTGCTGAGCGCCATCCAGTACTACATCGAGCGCCATTACGCCCGCGGCGGGCGCCGGGAACTGCCCCTGACGCCGTGGCAGCGACTCAAGCAGAGCGTCGGCACTCTGCAGGCTCGCCTGCAAACAGTGGGCGAAGGGAGCAAGCGATGACCACGGTCGGCACAGAAGAGAAGGCGGAGAACGGTGAAGTGGTCCTCCGCGCCACCGGCATCCGGAAGCGGTTCGGTGCCCTGGAAGTGCTTCGCGGCGTCGATCTCACCGTCCTGCGAGGCGAGGTGATGTGCATCATCGGCCCCTCGGGCTCCGGTAAGAGCACCTTGCTGCGCAGCCTCAATCACCTGGAGGAGATCGACGGAGGGAGGGTCGAGCTCGACGGCGAGCTGATCGGCTACCGACAGCGCGGCCACAAGTACGTCACGCTGCCCGAGAAGCACCTCGCCCAGCAACGTGCACGGATCGGCATGGTGTTCCAGTCCTTCAACCTGTTCCCGCACATGACTGTCCTGCAGAACATCGTGGAGTCACCCACGGGGGTCCTGAAGGTGCCGGCCTCCGACGCCCGGGCCACCGCGATGCAGCTTCTGGAGCGGGTGGGCCTGGACAGCAAAGCCGACTGCTACCCCCGGCAGCTGTCGGGCGGTCAGCAGCAGCGTGTCGCGATCGCACGCGCTCTGGCCATGAAACCGCGTCTGATGCTCTTCGACGAGCCCACCTCCGCCTTGGACCCCGAACTTGTCGGTGAGGTACTCGACGTGATGAAGGACCTCGCCCGCGACGGTCTCACGATGGTCGTGGTCACTCACGAGATGGGCTTCGCCAGGGAAGTCGCCGACTCGGTCCTGTTCATGGACGGCGGAGTCGTGGTGGAGCGGGGGCGTCCACAGGACGTCCTGGTCAATCCGCAGATGCCGCGTACCCAGGACTTCCTGTCCAAGGTCCTGTGATGCCGCCCGCGTTCGTCTCCCCAGGCCCGCCGCGCAAGCTCGCGAGGCGCTCGAGAACCCCCCAGCCATCCGAAAGATCGTAGGAGAACCACTCATGGCTCGCATCACCAGCCGCCGCCGGCCGATCGCCCTGCTCGTGTTCAGCGCTCTCGGAGCTCTGGTCGTCTCGGGGTGCGCCGACCCCACCCCCAGTACCGGTGAGAAGACCGCGTCGGCGAGCGCGAAGGCCGAGTCGGCGATCACCACATCGTGGGGCAACAAGCCCGTCGACTCCGTGGCCGCCCTGGTGCCGGCCGAGTTCAAGAGCACGCCGATCAAGAACGCCATCTACAACAACTTCCCGCCCCAGGAGTTCCTGGAGGGCAACACGCTCATCGGTATTCAGCCGGACATCGCCCTCGCCCTCAGCGAGGTGATGGGCGTCAAGCTCCAGAACATGTCGGTGGGTTCATTCGACTCGTTGATACCCGGGACCACGAGCGGCAGGTACGACATGTCCAGCGCCGACTTCGGCGTGACGGCGGACCGTCTCAAGCAGGTCGACTTCGTGACCGAGTTCAAGATCGGTACTGCCTTCGCGGTGAAGAAGGGCAGCGGTATCGAGATCGACAAAGCCACTGACCTGTGCGGCCACTCGGTCGGTGTGCAGTCCGGCTCGTACTTCATCGACCAGATCAAGGGCGCGAACAAGGAGTGCACCACGGCCGGTCTCAAGCCGATCGACTTGAAGACATACCCGGACGACGGCGCCCGGATCCTGGCCATCACCAACGGACGCATCGAGGTCACCGCGACGACCGAGGATGCGCTGGGCTACACGATCAAGAGCCAGAACGTCCCGATCGAGCTCCAGAAGTTCGTCTACGCGCCGATCGAGCAGGCCATCGTCATCCCCGACGGCAGCAAGCTGGGGCCGGCTGTGCAGGCCGCGATGAAGGAGATCGTCACGAACGGCACCTACACGAAGATCCTGCAGAAGTGGGGCGCCGAAACCCTGGCCTACGATTCGCCGGATGACGTCCTGTACCTGACGGACCCGTCCCAGACACCGAAGTCGTAGCGGATCGAGCGGGAGCTTCGGGGGCGCCGGTCCTGTGCCGGCGCCCCCGACGTGCTCCGAACGTGTCTGAACTCGTCTCTCGCGGTGGAGCTCCGGACGGAACAGCGGCTGGACCCGTTGTCACGCTGGCGGCGAACCTGCGCTCCGGGAGGCCTGGGCGCCGCTGAGCTTGTTCCAGAAGGAGCCTGCCTGCTCGGGTGATGTGGCGCTCCATCAGCTCTTTGGCGGCCGCGGCGTCCCGCTGGTGAAGCAGTTCCAGGTGCTCGCGGGCGCTCCCGATCATCGCGTCATGCGCGCGGACCGCCTCGGTGATCTCGTCGTTGCCCCAGAGGCCGAGCGCGGTGAGGTGAACCACACGTCGGCGGCGACATGGCCGACGACGTCGAGATTCTCGGCGGTGCGCACCGTCTGCTCCGCCAGGGGGAGGAGTGCGGCGAGTTCGGCTTCGCGCACGCCCCGCTCGGCGAGGCGGCAGACGGTCGGGACCTCGAGGAGCAGCCTGACCTCTCCTTGACCAGATCGAGCGTCGCCTCTCGTACGGGGGTGGCCGAGACGCCGAACCGGGAGCCCAGCCGGGGGCCGAGTAGACCTGGCCCGCTTCGAGTTCGCCGGTGACGATGGCGGCCCGCAGGGCCTCGGTGACGCGCGCTCGGCGGAGGTTCCCGCAGCGCCGCCCGGAAGCAGATCAAGGCCGACATCACCGGGCTCCCGGTCGTGACCACGAAGCAGCCCGGCGCCGGAGCACTCGGCGCGGCCATCCTGGCAGGCGTCGGTGACGGCGAGTTCGGCTCGATCCAGGTTCGGCACCGTCGATCGCACCGCTTCTCCGCACATCGTGCGTTTCTCGCCATGGCCGAACTCTTGCCATGACAGAACGAAAAATTTAGGATCATAAAATTAACGGGGATGAAACGTTTCACTCGATGAGAGTGCCTGCTCTGGAGCCGCCATGAGTCTTTCCCGTAGACAGTTCTGCGTGACCGCCAGTGCCACGGCGGTGGCTGTCACCGCGGTGACAGCGACCACCTCGCCCGCCACCGCAGAGTCGGCCACCGGCCGGAACACCGCACAGGCCGGCGAGTTCGCAGCTCCGCCCGCTGCCGCGAAGCCGAAGATCCGGTACTGGTGGCCGTGCGGCGAGATCGAGACCGCGACGCTTGAGGCCGAGCTGACGACCATCGCCGACCGGGGCTTCGGCGGTGTCGAACTCCAGTGCATGTTCACCCTGGAACCGAAGAAGTACGGCTGGGGCAGCGAGGTCCAGACCGAGCGGCTGGAGCAGGCGGTCGAGACCGGCCGCAGGCTCGGCCTCCGCGTCGACCTGACCGTCGGCCCCGCCTGGCCTCTGCTCGCGCCCGGTCTGACACCGGACAGCCGACAGGCCGCGCAGGAACTGGCCTACGGGCGCAAGGCGCTGGCCGGTGGCGAGATGCACGACGGACCCGTACCGGCCGCCCCCGCGCCGCACACCGGCGTCACCGCGCAGACCCTCGTCGCGCTCCAGGCGTTCCGCGTCTCCGGCGACCCGGCGGCCAAGCCGACCGCGTTGGAGCAGGACTCGCTCATCGACCTCACCGCGAAGGTGAGCGACGGGGCGGTCTCATGGACGGCGCCGGAGGGAGGGCAGTGGCTGCTCATCGCCCACTGGCAGCGCGGCACCGGCCAGGCCGCGGTCACCGGCCAGTTCGTCGCCGTCGAGCCCGCGTACGTCGTCGACCACTTCGCGGCGGCCGGGGCCCGTGCCGCCATCGCCTACACGGAGCAGCACGTCCTGACCCCGCGCCTGCGCCGCCTGCTGAAGGGCAACGGTGGCAACCTGTTCGAGGACTCCCTCGAACTCGATGCCAGCCTGCTCTGGACCTGGGACCTGCCGGCCCGCTTCGAGAAGCTGCGCGGCTACTCCCTGCGCGAGCGGCTCCCGGTGCTCTACATCGACCGCATCCACCGCCAGTACACCGGTGTGACCCCCGACTCCACCCCCGACTTCGAGTTCACCGACAAGAGCGGCGCCCGGGTCCGCGAGGACTACTTCCACACCTTGACGGACCTGTACATCCGCGAGCACGTCGAGCCGCTCAAGGACTGGGCGCACAGCCTGGGACTGCAACTGCGCGCCCAGCCCTACGGCACCACCCTCGACACCCCGACCGTGGCCGCCGCGCTGGACATCAACGAGACCGAGTCGCTCGGCACCTCCTTCGACTACACCGACGGCCCCTCCCACTGGATCACCTCCGGCGCGGTCCACCTGGCCGGCCAGGAGGTCTTCTCCATGGAGGGCGCGGCCACGCTCAACCAGGCGTACGCGCAGACCTGGACGCAGTTGCTGAAGCACGTCAACGCGAACTACGCGCACGGCGTCAACCAGGTCGTCTACCACGGCTTCTCCTCCGCGAAGGGCCTGGGCGTCACGGACTGGCCGGGTTTTTCCCCCTTCATCTTCGGCCAGGGCGGCAACGGCTTCTCCGAGTCATGGGGACCGCGCCAGCCCACCTGGGACGACACCGACAAGATCACCGGGTGGACCACGCGCATGCAGTGGGTACTGCGCCAGGGAAGCCCGCAGGTCGACCTGGTCGTCTACCGGCACAGCTACGGCAACGACGTCCGCACGCCCGACGGCGCGGCCGGCTTCACCTACGACTTCGCCGGCCCCGCCCAGCTGGCGGGCACCCGGGTCCGCGGCCGCCGCCTGGCCCCCGACGGCCCTGCCTACCGGGCCCTGATCCTCGACCGCCAGCCCACGCTGCCCGTGGCCACCGCCCGGCTGCTGCTCTCGCACGCCCGCGCGGGCCTGCCGGTCGTGATCGTCGGCGACCTGCCGGGCCGCACCCCCGGCGCACACGAGGCGCAGCGGCAGGACGCCGAACTCGCCGGGCTGCTGGCGAAGCTGCTGGGGCAGCCGGCGGTGCGCCGCGTCAGCGACCAGAAGGGGCTGCCGGCCGCGCTGCGCGAGCTCGGCGTCCGGCCCGCGGTGGACATCAGCAGGGCACCGGGCCTGCTCACCGTGCGACGTACTGTGCACAGCGGCGCCCTGTACTACCTGTACAACCCCACCGCGGAGCAGATCACGGCCGAGGTCGTGCTCGACGGCGTCGGTGTCCCGCGCGGACTCGACGCGTGGACCGGGAAGGTAACCCCGTTCGGCCGGTACCGGACCGAGGACACACGGACCGTCGTCCCCGTACAGCTGGCGCCGGGCGGCTCCACCGTCATCGGCCTCGACGGCGGCAAAGCACCGCACGTCGTGTCGGTCACGGGTGGCGAGGCCGTCGTGGCCGCGGGCGGCGGCCTCCGGCTGCGGTCCACCGAGGCCGGTTCGTATACGGCCACACTCGCCAACGGCGCCGTGAGGAAGGTGACCGTCCCCGCCGTCCCCGCGGCACGGCAGCTGGACGACTGGACGCTGTCCGTCGACGACTGGTACCTGGGCGCGGACGGCCAACGGGCTGTCCGAGGCCACCTGTTGACTCTGAACGGCCTCAAGCCCTGGACGGAGATCCCCGAACTCCAGGACGTCTCCGGCGTCGGCACCTACCGCACCACCGTTCGGCTCGACCGCTGCGACGGGGCGTACCTCGACCTCGGCCGGGTCACCGACACCTTCGAGGTGACCGTCAACGGCAAGCTCCTGCCCCCGCCGGACCAGATCAGCAGGCGCCTCGACCTCGCAGGCCACCTCAGGGAGGGCACCAACACCATTACCGTGCGGGTCGCCACCACCCTGCGCAACCGGCTCCGGGTGACCGACGGCTACTTCGCGCAGGCCGCCATGCCCCGCCAGCAGTACGGCCTGATCGGGCCGGTCCGGATCACGCCGTACCGCGAAGTGGCGGTCCGCGGCTAGAGACGCGCGGCGGCCTGCCCCCGAGGGGTGGGGACTGGCCGCCGCGCATTGCCGCTCCGTACCGGATGTCGGCGGACAAGGGTTCGCCTCGAATTCGCCCTGCTCCCGCCGCACTTGCGCGCGTCGGCAAAGTGGTGTCGCTCCCATGTGACCTACCCCGCATGGCAGGCAGATAGTAGGACGACCTAGTATCTGTGACGGTCGGGCGGGACCGGGAACCTCCGTGGCGGGACTCGCCGGATGGCGCGCGAGAGGGGATGCACACATGGCAGAGCCCGAGAAGATCGTCGTGCTCGACGGGGCCCGGACCCCGGTCGGAAGCTTCGGCGGGGTGTTCAAGGACGTACCCGGCTTCGAACTCGGCGCGACCGCCTCGCAGGAGGCACTGAAACGCGCAGGCGTCGCCGCGGGGGACATCGGCGAGGTCGTGATGGGCTGTATCGGCCAGGTCGGTCCGGACGCCTACAACGCCCGCCGGGTCGCGATCACCGCCGGACTGCCGAAGCACGTGCCCGCCCACACGGTGAACCGGCTCTGCGGAAGCGGCCTGCAGGCGATCTGGTCCGCGGCGATGCAGATGCGCTGGCAAGGACTGGACTTCGCCCTCGCGGGCGGGAACGAGTCGATGACCCGCATGCCGTTCTACGACTTCGGCGCGCGCACGGGCTACAAGCTCGGCGACCGCACGCTGGTGGACGGCACGGTGATGATGCTGACCGACCCGTTCCACGGCACGCACATGGGCGTCACGGCGGAGAACGTGGCCGAGAAGTACGGCGTCTCGCGCGAGCAGCAGGATGAGTTCGCGGTCGAGTCCCAGCGTCGCGCGGCGACGGCAGCGGCTCGGGCGGTCTTCGCCGAGGAGATCGTGCCGGTCGAGGTGGGCGGCCGGAAGCCCTTCACTGTGCGCGAGGACGAGCACCCCAAGCCCGGGACCACGATGGAGGCGCTGGCCAGGCTGCGTCCCGCGTTCGCCGAGGGCGGCACCGTCACGGCGGGCAACGCCTCGGGCATCAATGACGGCGGCGCTGCCGTGGTACTGGCGCGGGAGTCGGCGGCCAGTGAGCGCGGGTTGACAGGTCTGGTGTCGCTGGAGGCGGTGGCGACCGCGGCGATGGAGCCCGAACTCATGGGGTACGCACCGGTGTTGGCGTTGCAGAAGCTGTTCGCGCAGACCGGTACGACGCCCGGGGACATCGACACGGTCGAACTCAACGAGGCGTTCGCCTCCCAGGCGGTGGCGGTCGTCCGCGACGCCGGGCTGGACCCCGAGAGGACCAATCCGTACGGCGGTGCCATCGCCCTGGGCCACCCGGTGGGCGCGACGGGCGCGATCCTGTCCCTGCGGGTGGCCAAGGACCTGGTCCGCAGGGACCTCGAACTCGGTGTCGTCACGATGTGCATCGGTGGGGGACAGGCGCTGGCGGCGCTCTTCCGCAGGATGCGGTGAGTCACCCGTACTCCAACGAGCCGTCGTAAGGTCAGAAGCCTCGGCCGCCCTCGCGGCGCAGCAGCAGCGGCTCCGCCGAGGGCGAACCGTGCGGCCCACGCCATCGCAGCGGCGTGAGCGTCATCCCACGGGCAGGACGATGGCCGACGGATGTTCGGGGCCGTGGAGAACCTGTTGCTCCGCGGTGCGCAGTTGCGTCGCCGAGCCGCGCGGCTCACCTGTGCCGGGGTTGCGGTTGAAGCGGGGGAAGGCTCCGCTGGAGACCTGGACGCGGATGCGGTGGCCGCGCCGGAAACGGTAGGCGGTGGGCCAGAGCCCGACGGTCGCCCGGGTGACCTGGTTCGCGCCGGTGAGGCTCGTCAGTCCGTCGCAGACGTTGGTCGAGCGGCCGTCGGCGTCGACGTCGCAGAGGCGGACGAAGACATCGGCGTACGGCAGGCTGGAGCGGAAGAAGATCTCCGCGCTGACCTCGCCGATGACCTCGACGTCCTTGTCCAGTACTTCGGTCGTGTAGGTGAGGACGTCGCGGCGGGCCTCCAGCTCGGTGTTGTCGACGCGGCCGTTCTTCTCACCGAAGACCATGCGTACCCCGCCGACGGCGGGGGTGGGGTCGGCCGGGTCGTAGCGGTAGTTGTCGGGCGGCGCGACGGCGGGCTGCTCGGGGGAGAGGGTGCCGCGCGGCTGGAGGTGGAAGCGCCGGGGCTCGTAGCCGGGCGGCGGCCAGGAGGGGAAGTCGCGCCACTTCTCCTCGCCCATGACGAACAGGCGTACCGGGGGGCGCTCGGCCGGCTCCCGGCCCTTGGCGAGTGTCAGGCCGAAGTCGAGTGCCTCGGGGAAGGCGGCATGTCCGACGCCGATGGAATTGTGGGCCCAGGGGCCGACGGTGAGGCGGGCCGTCCGTCCGGCCTCCTGCAGCACCCGGAAGTCCCGGAGCTGGCCGGGCAGGAAGATGTCGTGCCAGCCCGCGATGCTGCTCACCGGGACCTGGACGTCGGCGACGCGGTGGCGGTGGTCGAGGCCCTGCCAGAACGGGTCGTCGGCGTCGTGGTCGAGGATGTCCTGGACATAGTCGTAGCGGTTTCCGATGGCGACGGTGTCGGCCTTGTTCAACGGCAGGGTGCGCAGGGCGCGCTGGACCTTCTTCGCGCCCAGCATGGCGCGCGGCATGCCGAGCCGCCGTTCCTGTCCCGCCACCTGCACGGCCCAGCCGAACGGCGTCTCCAGGGAGAAGCCGTCCGAGCGCAGGAACTCCAGCGTGAGCGCCGACTCGGTGACCACCGGGATCATGGCCTTGACCTGGGGCGGCAGGGAGTCGGCGACGGCCCACTGGACGAAGCCGAGATAGCTGGGGCCGAAGAGGATCATCGACTCGCCGAACCAGGGCTGCTTGATGACCCAGTCGATGGTGTCGAGGCCGTCTTCGCGCTCGCGGCGCAGCGGGTCCCACGGGCCGTCGGAGCCGAAGGTGCCGCGGGTGCTCTGGACGAGCACCTGGAAGCCGCGCTCGGCCAGCGGCCGGGCCATCTGGCCGCCGACCAGGCCCGCCCTGCCGTAGGGGACGCGTATGAGCGCGGTCGGCAGGCCGTCGCCGCCTCGCTTCGGGGTCCAGCGGTCGGCCAGCAGGACGGCTCCGTCGCGCATGGGGACGCGCCGGTCCTGTTCGATGGTGAGGTCTCTGGTGAGGGGCGGGGGCAGGCGCAGTACGCGCTGCATGATGTGGCTGCTGAGCTTCATCGGGGGTGGCCTCCGGTCGCGGGGGTGGAAGCGGGGCGGCTGGGCGTGAGCACCGTGGAGACGTGCAGCAGGCGGTCCGCCAGATCTTCGGGGTCGAGCGGGTCGGCGGCGTCGATCACCCAGTCGTTGACGATCGCGCCGGTCCCGCCCGTGAACAGCGCCGCCAGGTCCCGGGCCGTGACCTCGTCGATGTCGCCGAACACCTCGCGCAGGCCCGCGAGGGTGATCAGTGACGCGAAGAGCCTGTTCAGGGCACGAGCCATGGGGAAGGCGCAGGATCCGGTGAGCATCGCCCGGTAGAAGGGCCGGTGCCGGGCGAAGTGGTGGGCCATCGCCAGCAGGCGTGCGCGATGGGAGGCGCCGGAGTCCGCCACCTCCGGCATCAGCTCCCGTTCCACCAGGTCGGCCGCGGCCGCCACCAGCAGGGCGTCACGGTCGCCGAACTGGATGTACACCAGTTGCCGGCTGACGTCGGCCGCCTCGGAGATCTCGATGACCGGCAGAGCGGTGGTGCCGCGCTCGGTGACCTGGCGTACCGCGGCGGCCATGAGGGCGGTGCGAGAACGCTGCACCCGGCGGTCTTGACGATCCTGCATGAGGGCAAGACTAGACAGCTGTCAAAAAATGGGCAAGAGTTAAATCAAGCAGCTTATTTAAGTTGAACCCAGGGAGGTCTTCATGTCCGCAGTCGAATCCCACGAGCCCGAGGTCCGTACAGTCGCAGGCAGGGTGCGCGGCCGTACGGAGGACGGCCTGGCCGTCTTCCGCGGTATCCCGTACGCCCAGCCGCCGCTCGGCGAGGCCCGTTTCCAGGCGCCGCGTCCCGTGCCTGCCTGGGACGGGGTACGGGACGCGTTCTCGTTCGGACCTCCCGCCCCGCAGGACACGAGCATCGCCGAACGCATGGGCGCGGAATTCCTGCTGGGTACGGGCGACGAATGGCTCACGGTCAACGTCTGGACACCTGAGCCGGACCCGGCCGCCCGCCGCCCCGTGATGGTGTGGATCCACGGTGGCGCCTACAAACAGGGCACCTCCGGCAGCCCCGGCTACGACGCCCAGTACATCGCCCGCGACGGCGACGTGGTGGTCGTGTCCCTCAACTACCGCCTCGGCATCGAGGGCTTCATCCCGCTTGAGGGCGCTCCCGACAACCGGGGGTTCCTGGACCAGATCGCCGCCCTGGAATGGGTACGCGAGAACATCGCGGCGTTCGGCGGCGACCCCGACCAGGTGACGATCCTCGGCGACTCGGCCGGCGCCGGGTCCGTCGCCGCGCTCATGGTCATGCCGCGCGCGAAGGGCCTGTTCCGGCGCGTGGTCGGGCAGAGTCTGCCGGGCACGTTCTACTCCGCCGAGCTGGGCCGGGACATCGCCGCCGTGCTTGCCGCAGAACTCGGTCGCCGCCCCTCGGCCGCCGACCTCGGCACGATCGAGGCGCGGCAGTTGGCGAAGACAGGGTTCGCCCTGGAGGCCAAGATGGCCCAGCACACGGACCGCTGGGGACAGCTCGCGCACACCCCGTCCCTCTACTCCCCGATCATCGACGGCGACGTCCTGCCGTGCACCCCCTGGCAGGGACTCGCGAACGGCGCCGGCCGGGGCGTGGACCTCATCATCGGTCACAACCGAGACGAGTTCCGCACGTTCCTGCTCCACGGCCGCCTGCTCGGCAAGGTCACCGAAGAGCAGGCCGCCCAGGCGCTGCACCGCTATGCCCCCGGCGACGAGGGCGAGCGGGCCTATCGTGAGGCGTTCCCCGAGGCGTCCGCCGAGGACCTGTTCGAACTCGTCCAGAGCGACTGGCTGTTCCGCATGCCGACCCTGAAGCTCGCCGAGGCCCACGCCGCCGCCGGCGGGAAGGCGTACCTGTACGAGCTGGCCTGGCAGTCCCCGGGCACCGGCGGCGTCCTCAGGGCCTGCCACGGCCTGGACGGGCCGCTGCTGTTCGGCACCTACGACGCCCACCTGGGCCCGATCGCCATCGGCCCCGAGCACACCGCCGAGGCCGCGGTGCTGACGTCCCAGATCCGCTCGGCCTGGACGTCCTTCGCCACCACGGGCGACCCGGGCTGGCCCACGTACGACTCCGAGGGGCGCCTGACCCGGATCTTCGACACGGAGCCTTCGGTGGTGGCGTACCCGCACGAGACCTCGCGCCGTATGTGGCAGGACCACTCCTTCGAGGCGATGCCCCTGCTGGGTTCCTGACCCCCCGATCTCCGGCACCGGCTTCCGAGCGGCCATGGCGCGCCGCTCAGGAGGCCGGTGCCGCAGGTGTGTCACCGGGGCGGACCAGACCGGTCTCATAGGCCACGATCACCAGCTGGGCCCGGTCGCGTACGCCGAGCTTGCTCATCGCCCGGTTGACGTGTGTTTTTGCCGTCAGCGGCGACACGAACAGCCGTGCCGCGATCTGTTCGTTCGACAGCCCCGCCCCGACGAGGGTGAGTGTCTCCCGCTCGCGGTCGGTCAGCACGTCCAGCGAGGGCGCCGCGGGCGCCGACGTCGACCGCTCGGGTTCGTTGAGATACCGGGTGATCAGCGTTCGGGTGGCTCCTGGCGAGAGCAGTACATCGCCGGCAGCGACGGTACGGATGGCGTCCAGGAGTCCGGCGGGGTCCACCCCCTTGGTCAGGAAGCCGCTGGCGCCGGCGCGCAGCGCCAGCAGCACGTTCTCGTCCATCTCGAACGTGGTCAGGACGAGCACCCGTACCCCGGCGAGGGAGTCGTCGGCGGTGATGCGTCGGGTAGCCTCCAGACCGTCCACCTCCGGCATCCGGATGTCCATGAGTACGACGTCGGCCCGGGTCGCGCGCACCAGGTCGACCGCCTCCCGGCCGTTTCCGGCCTCGCCGACGACCTCGAGATCGTCCGCCGTCTCGATGAGGGCACGGAACCCGGCCCGGATGAGCGCCTGGTCGTCGGCCAGCACCACGCGAATGGTCACTCGGCCACCCCGGAGGACTCGGGCGCCGGCACGAACGCGTGCACGGTGAAGGTGTTCGCCGTGGCCGGGCCGGCCCGCAGGGTGCCGCCGATCGCGGTGGCACGCTCCCGCATGCCGATGAGACCGTGCCGGGTTCCCGTGGCGGCTGCCCCGCCGTCGGGCAGGTCGGTCGTCCGGACCGGGTTGGTGACTTCGATCGTGACTCCCGCGTCGTCGTAGTCGAGCCGCAGGCCGGCGGTCGCGCCGGCGCCGTGCTTGTGGGCGTTGGTGAGCGACTCCTGGATGATGCGGTACGCGGCGAGGTCGGCAGCGGCGGGCAGCATCCGCATCGGGCCGCTTCGCCGGGACCGGACCCGCAGTCCGGTGGTGGCCACCGCGTCGAGCAGCTCCGGCAACTGGGCCAGGCCGGGGGTCGGCTGGGTGGCCGTCTCGGGATCGCTGTCCTGGCGCAGCACACTGAGCACGGTGCCGAGTTCGTCGACGGCGGTGTTGGCGGCCTCCCGGACGTGGCCGAGCGCGGTGACGGCCTGATCGGGACGGCTGTGCATGAGGTGGGTGGCGACCCCGGACTGCACGCTGATCAGCGCGAGGCGGTGGGCGACCACGTCGTGCAGCTCCCTTGCGATGCGCAGCCGTTCCTCGATCACCCGCCGCTGTGCCTCCTCCTCGCGGGACGCCTCGGCCCGGCGCGCCCGCTCCTCCACGGCGGCCACATAGGCCCTCCGCGAGCGCACTGCGTCGCCGATCGCCACGGCCATCCCCACCGCGGTGAGCACACCGACGTTACCCCGCTGCCACCAGTCGGCACACGCAAGCTGGGGAGCCGGCCACACCGCACTCGCGACGAACAGCAACAGCGCCGCGGTGCCGCCCCACTGCCGGGCGGTACGCCGGGTCTCCAGGGTGGCGACGGTGTACGCGGCGACGGCTGCTGCCGGGATCATCGCCGCCCATGGCTCGCCGGCCGCCATGCTCACCGTCGCCCCGGCCACGGACAGCCCCAGCACCGTACGGGGCCACCGTCGGCGTACCGCGATCAGTGCGAACGCGACGGCCGCCGCGACGAAGTCCCAGCTTGTCAACGGGCGGGCCGGATGGGGCCCGAACTGGTCGCCCAGCCGGACCGAGGCGAGATAGCCCTGGGCGACCAGCGCGGCGACGATCAGGTCGACGGCCGAGGGATGCCGGGCCGTCCACCTTGTCACACACGACTGCGCCATACCGGGCTGAACCATGCAGGTCAGAGTAGGTGGGCATCGACCTGCGATGCGTCCTCCGGCAGTGGTACGGCAACGGCGCCCGCCGTACCGCCATCGCAGTACGCCCCGCGCCGCTACCGCGGCCATGGCAGCCCCAGAAGCCCACGGCTGGACGACGCGGCACACGGCCCCGGAACGGGACCGTGGACCCATGATCGAAGTACACGAACTCACCAAGCGCTACGGCGACAAGACGGCCGTGGACAGGCTGTCGTTCACCGTCCCAGCCGGGATCGTGACGGGCTTCCTCGGCCCCAACGGCGCCGGGAAGTCCACCACCATGCGGATGATCCTGGGCCTGGACCGGCCTACCTCCGGCACGGCGACGGTGGGCGGCCGCCCGTACGCCGACCACGCTGCGCCGCTGCGCGCCGCCGGAGCGCTGCTGGACGCGAAGGCCGTGCACACCGGCCGCTCCGCCTACCACCACCTGCTGGCGATGGCAGCCACCACCGGCGTCCCCCGGGCCCGCGTCGACGAGGTGATCCAGCTGGTCGGCCTCCAGGGCGTGGCGCGCAAGCGCGCCGGTGGGTTCTCCCTCGGTATGGGCCAGCGTCTCGGTATCGCCTCCGCGCTGCTCGCGGACCCGCAGGTGCTGATCCTCGACGAACCGGTCAACGGCCTCGACCCGGAGGGTGTGTTGTGGATCCGCAACCTCATGCGGGACTTCGCCGCCCAGGGCCGTACCGTCTTCGTCTCCTCGCACCTGATGAGCGAGATGGCCGTCACCGCCGAACACCTCATCGTCATCGGCCGGGGCAAGCTGATCGCCGACACCTCGGTGAGCGCGTTCATCGAACAGGCGGCCTCGAACTCGGTCCTGGTGCGCTCACCCCGCGCCACCGAGCTCTTCCAGCTCCTCTCCGGCGCCGACGTCACCGTCACCACGGTGGAAACCGGGCTGTTCGAGGTCACCGGCCTGACCGCCGTGGAGATCGGGGACCGCGCCGCGGAAGCGGGCATCCCCGTGCACGAGCTCACCCCACAACGCCCCTCCCTGGAACAGGCGTTCATGGAACTCACCCGGGACTCCGTCGAATACCACGCCACATCCCAGAACGAACGCGCCGACGCAGGAGCCGCCCGATGACCACGACCACCGTCCCGCCCCGGGCCGACGCCGGCGGCGCGCCCGTCACGCAGTTGCGGGTCGTCAAGTCGGAGTGGATCAAGTTCTGGTCCCTGCGCTCGACGACCGTCACGCTGGTCGTGACCGTCCTGCTGCTCGTCGGAGTGGGACTCATCGCCTCCTCGGTGTTCGGCAACGGCGACACAGGCGGCCCCGGCGACGACGGCCCCCAGAACCCGATCGACGTCAGCCTCGCCGGGCTGAACCTCGCACAACTCGCCCTGGCCACCCTCGGCGTGCTGTTCATGGCCGGTGAGTACTCCACCGGGATGATCCGCTCGTCGCTCGCGGCCGTGCCGAAGCGACTGCCGGTCCTCTGGGCGAAGATCGCGGTCTTCACCGGGGTCTCGTTCGTCGTCGGGCTCCTCGCCTCCGCGATCGCGTTCACCGGAGGCCAGGCGATCATCGGCGACCTGGGTGCCTCGTGGTCCGACCCGGGCGTCGTACGGGCCGTCGTCGGCACCGCCGTCGTTCTCGCCGGGTTCGGCCTCTTCGGCGTCGCCCTGGGTACGCTCCTGCGCTCCACGCCCGCCGCCATCTCCACCATCGTCGGCGTGATGTTCCTGCTCCCCGGTATCGCGGGCCTGCTCCTGCCGGACAGCTGGGGCGACAACGTCACCCAGGTGCTGCCCCCCAACGCCGCCGAGGCGTTCACCGACATCACCCGGAACGAGGGCACGCTCAGCCCGTGGGCCGGACTCGCCGTCTTCGCCGCCTACCTCGTGGCCACGACCCTCGCCGCCGCCTGGCGGCTCAGGCGCACGGACGCCTGACACCCCCGAACCCCTGACGACCGCCCAATACCCGACCGACAGAAGGACCCACCCCATGAACCAGATGCCCCGTCGTGCCATGATCCGGCGCAGTGGTGCCGTCGCGGGAGCGGCGACGCTGGCCGCCACGGGACTGGCCTCGCCCGCCACCGCTGCGACCGAGACGGACGGCCCCCAGTTTCTCCCGCTGCCCGATCACGCCAAGCCGCTGCCGGTCCCGGCCGAGGGGTACCGGCTGGAGCCCGTCGGCGACAACGGGTACGCCGTCAGCGCCGGCTCCGCGCAGGGCTACTTCTTCGTCACCCGCACCGGCGTCGTCATGCTCGACGCGCCCACCGCCGTGTCCAACTACCTGCCCCTGGCCGTCAAGAGGATCACGGACAAACCCGTGACCCACATGATCCTCACCCACGATCACAACGACCACATCAGCGGCGCCGCCAAGTTCCCCGACGCCAGATTCGTCTCCCACAAGATGACCGCCGAACTGCTGCGGGTCTACACCGACCCCGACCGCCCCGTACCGGACATCACCTTCGCCGGCACCCACCACACCCTGAGGGTGGGCGGCGAGCGCTTCGACCTGATCTACCCCGGCGCCAACCACGAGCACGGCAACATCATCGTGTACCTGCCGAGGCAGAAGATCGCGATGATGGCCGACGTCGTCGCGCCGGGCTGGGCGCCCTTCCTCCACTACGGCAACGCCGACCACATCCCCGGCATCCTCAAGGCGATCGACGCCGTCCTGGACCTGGACTTCGAGATCTTCCTCGGCGCGCACACCTACCGCATCGGCGACCGGCACGACGTGGAGATGGGCCGGGCGTTCTTCGTCGACCAGTGGAACTGGACCCGGCAGGCGATGCGGGAGGTCCGGTTCGACCCGAGCGTGGCCGAAGCGGGCAACCTGTGGGCCGCGCAGTCCGTCTGGTTCAACCGCGTCGCCGACCAGGTGTCGGCCCGCCTGATCGACAGGTACGGCAAGGACCTCGCCGCCGTGGACGCCTTCGCCCACGACAACGTCAAGGCCGTCCTCATCTCGCTGGGCACGGACGACCCCAACATCCCGGCGGACGCCCTCGCGTAGCCGGGAATCCCTCAGCCGGCCTACTTCAGGGGCATGACCCTGAGGTAGGCCGGCACCGCGATCACCGTCACCGCGACGTGCATCAGAAGCAGGGCCACCACACCGATGACGCCCTCTTCTTCGAGCTGGGCGAAGTCGGGAGGAAAGGAGAGGACGAGAACCGTCGGTACCAGCTTGCGGAGCAGGCGCTCGGGATTCTTGGAGAACCTGCGCACAAGAGCCCATCCGGCGGCCCCCGCCAACACACCCAACGCGGTCAGGGTGGCGTACGCCGGAGGCTTCAGCGCGTCGAAGTCCTCTGGTGCGCCCAGTTGGTGCGCCACGACCGCGATCAGCGCGTTCACCAGTGAGGACAGTATGAAAGCGGCTACCAGACCTCCGGCGACCACGAGGGGACCACGGCGGACGGGAGACGTCTCGGCGACAGGGGACACGGCAACTCCGGACGAGGGAAGGAAACGGTGCGGTCGGGGCGGGCGTGCCCGGAGCGAGGTGGGGCGCCGGGCCGTCGGCCTTACGGCTGATCGTCGGCTCCGGCACCCCCTGCGCGCATCGACCGATCGACGCGTCCTTCGTCCGTCGTGCGGTGGACGCGCATCCACCGGCTGGTCACCAGCGGACTGGCACTTTGCGCAGCCCTCCGACGCTCAGCCCCTCGACCTGCTCCAACTCCGCGGCCGGTACGGCCAGTTCCAGTGTGGGCAGGCGGCGCAGCAGAACCTCCAGGACGACTTGGAGCTCGGTGCGGGCAAGGGACTGGCCCAGGCAGGAGTGCGGGCCCGCGCCGAAGGTCAGATGGGGGTTGGGCAGACGGTCGAGGTCCATGATGTCGGCATCGGCGAAGACCGTCTCGTCCCGGTTGGCGGCGGACATGCCGCAGAAAACGGTGGTGCCGCCCGGCAGCAGCTCGCCGTCGATCTCGAAGTCCTCGGTGAGATAGCGCCGGATACCGAAGTTGCCCACGTTGACGTCGAAACGCAGTGCCTCGTCGACGGCACCGCGTACCAGGGACGGGTCGTCCAGCAACCGCTCCCACCGGCTGCGGTCGGCGAGCAGCAGGGCGACCATCTTGCCGATCATGTTCGCGGTGGTCTCGTGCCCGGCGACCAGCAGGGACATGCCCGTGCCGATCAGCTCGGCGTCGGACATCCCCTGGTCGTCCGCGTCGCCCTCCTGGAGAAGCACGCTGAGCATGTCCTCGCCCGGCGCGAGGCGTTTGGCCTCCACGAGCCGCGTCATGTAGGTGACGAACTCGTCGTACGCCGCCGCTGTCTGCTCCTTCGAGTAGCGGGTGACGTTCAGGAACGCGTCGGACCAGAAGGAGAAGCGTGGCCGGTCGTCGACGGAGACGCCGAGGATGTCGCAGATCACGTAGACGGGCAGCGGGAAACCGAGCGATGCCTTGAGATCGGCGGGCCGACCGCTCTCCACCATGGCGTCGACGAGGTCCTCCGCCGTGCGCGTCATGCCGGGACGCAGCGCCGCGACCTGCTTGACGGTGAAGTACTTGGCCAGGCGCCCTCGCCAGCGCTGGTGCCCTTCGCCACGGACCGGCACGACGTCCGACAGTCCGCCGTCGGCGACCACACCGCCCGCTCCTTCCGGGGCGATCCTGGCTCCGTCGTCCTCGGCGGCCGGCCGGGAGAAGCGTGGGTCGGACAGCAGGGCCCGGACATGGTCGTAGCGGGTCAGGAAGACTCCCTTGTCACCGCTGGGCAGTTCGACGGTGGCCACCGGGCACCGCTCGCGCAACTGTTTCCACTCGGGGGGCGGGCCCAGCGGCCCGTCAGTGGGCATCGGCAGACGGAGGGTCAGGTCGTCGTGGTGCATGTGCGTCTCCAGTGATATGGGGGGAGAGACTGCCGGCCGGGCGGCTCACAGAGTGGTCGCGGTCACCTGTTCCCAGCGCTCGTACTCCGCCCACTGCGCGGTGAGTTTGCCGCGCAGCAGATGGAGGCCATGGCCCAGGGCGAGGCGCAACGGCGGGTTGTCCATGGTGGCGATCGACACGACCGCGTCGCAGGAGGCGTCGAGGTCGCCGAACTTGTAGTCGTTGGCGAACAGCAGGGCCTGAGCGGGGCCGTACTCGTCGGGCAGGGGATGTGCCGGTCCGCTCATGCCCGCACCGAACTCGGTCTTGTAGGAGGCCGGTTGAACGATTGTGACGTTGATGCCCAGATGCCGGACGTCCTGGGCGAGTGATTCGCTGAAGCCTTCCAGGGCGAATTTCGAGCTGCTGTAGGCCGCCATGGTCGGCACCGCTGCCGTGCCGGCCACGGAGGAGAAGTTGAGGATGTGCCCGATGGCGCGCTCGCGCATCTGCGGCAGAACGGCCTTGGTGAGCGCCAGCGCTCCGAACAGATTGGTCTCGAACTGTGCGCGGATCTGGTCGAGCGTCATCTCTTCCAGTGATCCCCGCTGTGCGTAGCCGGCGACGTTGGCGAGGACGTCGACCGGGCCGAAGCGGGCGTGGACCGCGTCGAGAGCGGTGACGATCGACTCGGGTTCGGTGACGTCGAGCCGTACGACCTCGACGGCGGGAAGGCTTGCGAAGTCGGGGGGCGCCTGCGACGGCTTGCGCATGGTCGCGGCGACATTCCAGCCCGCCCGGGCGAACGCCCGGGTCAGGGCGGCCCCGAAACCGGAGGACGCTCCGGTGACGAGGGCGGTTCGGGTCATGGGTATCTCCTTCAATCAGCAGATGCGAGACGGCGACGACATGTACGGGCAGGGGGCTGCCGGGTGGCGGCCGGTCCGTGGCGGTCTGGGTGCGAGCGGATCTGCATGGTGCGGATGCCTCGGATACGGACGTGGGGGAGTAGCGCGCGGTGGGCGCGACGGATCTGGAGGAATCGCCGTACGCGCTCGGCGTATCGGACGAATTCCTTCCGCTTCGAAAACCGACCGTACCGAAGCGGACGGAATTCGTCCACGTTGCTCAGGTCGAACTGCCTCAACCCCCTGCGAGAATCGGCCACATGAACCGGCGGTTTCCCGGCCGTGAGCCGCTGATCCGCACCGTGGCACGCGGGCAGCTTCGAGCGTGTGCCAGACATCCAGTGCGGTCGGCCCGGACTGGCCCGCGTGCAGCGCTTTCCAGTCGCCGCGTGTGGGATGCGCCGCGGGGGTGCGTCGGTGGCGGGCCGCCGGGCGGCCAGGGCCGCACGCCCTCAACACGGGCGTCCTAGCCTTCATCCGGCCTCCCGGACCGGCAGGATGATCGCCGAGGGGTGTTCGGGGTCGTGGAAGACCTGCTGGTCCGCGGCGCGCAGATGGGTGGCCGTGGCTCGGGGATCGCCGGTGCCCGGGTTGCGGTTGAAGCGGGGGAAGGCGCCGCTGGAGACCTGGACGCGGATGCGGTGGCCGCGCTTGAAGCGATACGCCGTCGGCCACAACCGCACTGTCGCACAGGTGAGTTCGTCGGCTCCGGTGAGACCGGTCAGGCCGTCGCAGACATTGACGGAACGCCCCTTCTCGTCGACGTCGCACAGCCGGACGAAGACGTCCGCGTGCGACAGGCTGGAGCGGAACCAGACTTCTGCGCTGACCTCTCCGATCACCTCGACGTCCTGAGTCAGGGCGGAGGTGGTGTAGGTCAGGACGTCGTCGCGGGCCTCCAGCTTCGCCTGGTCGACAGGACCGGCTTTGGCGGCGAACGTCATACGGACGCCACCGACGGCCGGGGTGGGATCGGCAGGGTCGTAGCGGTAGCCGTCCGGGGTCGCGTCGGCGGGCGGTGGCTCGGTGGCCAGGGCGGCGCCGGGGCGCAGATGGAAGCGCTGGGATGTGTAGCCGGGCGGCGGCCAGGACGTGAAGTCGCGCCACTTTCCCTCGCCCATGACGTACAGCCGCACCGGCGCGCGCTCTGCGGGCCGCCCACCGCGGCACAGAGCGAGTCCGAAGTCGAGCGCTTCGCGGGCACCCAGGCCGCCGGCCTCGAGGGAGGCATGGGGCCAGGGGCCGACCGTGAGCCGGAGCGGGTCGGCGCGGCCGGTGTCCTGCAGGACGCGGTAGTCGCGGAGTTGGCCCGGCAGGAAGATGTCGTACCAGCCGCCGATCACGCTGGCCGGCACGCTGATGTCGGCCACCGTGTCGCGGTGGTCGAGCGACGACCAGAACGGGTCGTCGCCGGGATGGTCGAGGATGTCCTGGATGTATTGGCAGCGGTAGCCCAGGGCGGCGGTGTCCGCCTGGTTCAGCGGCAGGGTGTCCAGGGCGCGCAGGGTCTTCCTCGACGCCAGCAATTGGCGTGGCATTGCCAACCGCTCCTCCTGGCCGGCGACCATGACGCCCCAGTTGAAGGGGGTCTCCAGGGAGAACCCGTCCGAGCGGAGGAACTCCAGTGTCAGGGCCGAATTCGACACCAGCGGAATCATTGCCTTGACCTGGGGTGGCACGGAGTCGGCGACGGCCCACTGGACGAAACCGGAGTAGCTGCCACCGGTGAGGATCATCGAGTCGCCGAACCACGGCTGCTCGACGATCCAGCCGAGGGTGTCGATGCCGTCGTTGCGTTCGCAGCGCAGCGGGTTGACGGGTCCGTCGGAGCCGAAGGTGCCGCGAGTGCTCTGGATCAGTACCTGGAAGCCGCGCTCGGCCAGCGGCCGGGCGATCTGCCAGCCCTGCGTGCCCGCCCTGCCGTAGGGAACGCGGACGAGCGCGGTGGGCAGCCCGTCGCTGCCGGACTTGGGGAACCAGCGGTCGGCCAGCAGGACCGCCCCGTCGCGCATCGGCACGTGGAGATCGCGCTCGACGACCAGATCTCTCGTGGCCGGGGGAGGCAGGTGTTGCATGCGCTGCACGAGACGACTGCTGAGATTCACGGGTACGACCTCCCAAGCATAAGTCAATGGATTGATTTAAACTCATCTCGTGGGTGGCGTACAGGTTTTGGCCGTCGGAGCTCAGGCGTCCCGGGCGCACCGGAGCCCGGCGTGGCCGCTCGCGGCGACTGGTGTGTTCGCGGTGCGTGCGGCCACGCGGTAGCGGTTGCAGTAGGACCTGTGGCATGGGTGGGAGCCGCCGCGGATGACCTTCTCAGTGCCGGTGATGGGACCCCTCGGGGTGGTCACCGCGCCGGTCGGATGGTCGGTCGACCACCAGTCGGCGCACCACTCCCACGCGTTCCGGAGGTGTTGTACAGGCCGAAGCCGTTAGGCTCAACGGCGTCTACCGGTGCGGTGCCGTGGTAGCCGTCGCCGGCGGTGTTCTTGGTGGGGAAGGTGCCGCGCCAGATGTTGCAGCGGTACGCGCCGTCCGGGTCTGGTTCGTCGCCCCACGGGTACCGCTTCTGCTCCAGGCCGCCGCGAGCCGTCTACTCCCACTCGGCCTCGGTCGGCAGCCGCTTGCCCGCCCAGGCGCAGTAGGCGAGGGCGTCGTTCCAGGAGATGTGCACCACCGGGTGGTCGCCCCGGCCCTCGATCGTACTGCCGGGTCCCTCGGGGTGATCCCAGCGGGCGTCGGCCACTCCGCACCACCAGGGTGGGGGCTCCGCTGCGCAGCGCGGCGGGCAGGCAACCGGCGAACACGTAGAACCGGCCGATGTGTTCGGCTTCGGTGATGTAGCCGGTGGCGTCGGTGAACTCCGCGAAGCCGTCGTTGCTGACGGCGTGCGCGTCGATGTGGAAGGCGCCGAGGCGTACCGGCCGGCCGGGCCTTCGCCGTCTCCCGGGAAACCCTCTGCGTCTTCCGTGCCCATGAGGAACTCGCCGCCGGGTACGAGCGCCATCCCGTCCGCGGATCCGGGCGGGGGGGGCGACCGGTCGGTGGCGCACAGCAGGCGGCGTGCGGGCGGTGAGTCATGGTGCAAGGTCCTGTTCGGGGCCGGGGTTGGACGTGTCCGGACGCAGTGCCCGTACCGATCCCACTGTCAGATATTTTACTTTGATAGATTTTCATCCGTCGCGCGTCAGGGTGCGACTGATCACGAGCCGCTGGATCTGGTTCGTCCCTTCGAAGATCTGCGTGACCTTGGCTTCTCGCATGTACCGTTCGACGGGAAAGTCGCGGGTGTAACCGTAGCCACCGAGTATCTGCACCGCGTCGGTGGTCACCTTCATGGCGTTGTCCGTGGTGACGAGTTTCGCCACCGCCGCCTGGCGGGTGTACGGGAGGCCGGCGTCCTTGCGGCGAGCGGCTGCGAGACAGATGGCGCGTGACGCTTCGACCGCGGCGGCCATGTCGGCGATCAGGAACGCGAGCCCCTGGTGCTCGATGATCGGCCTGCCGAAGGTCTCGCGTTCCCGGGCGTAGGTGACGGCGGCGTCCAAGGCCGCTTGGGACAGGCCGACGGCGACGGCGGCGATGCCGAGGCGCCCGGCGTCGAGGCCGGCGAGGGCGATCCTGAGCCCGTCGCCCTCCTCGCCCAGGCGTCGCTCGACCGGAACCGCGACGTCGTCGAAACGCATGGTCGCGGTGGGCGACCCGGTGAGTCCCATCTTCCGCTCCGGTGGGTCGGCGGTCAGTCCCTCGGCGTCGGCGGGCACGAGGAAGCAGGAGATGCCGTTGCGGTCGTCGGAGGTGCGGGCCATGACCTTGTAGAAGTCGGCGTGTCCGCCATGCGTGGTCCACGCCTTCGCGCCGCGGATCACGTACGTGTCGCCCTTGCGGGTCGCTCGGGTGGTCATCGCGGCGGGATCGGAGCCCGCGCCGGGTTCGGAGAGGCAGTAGGCGCCGAGCAGGTCGCCGCCCAGCATGTCCGGCAGAAACGCCTTCCTCTGTTCCGGTGTGCCGGCGGTCGCCACACCGAAGCAGCTGAGCGCGTGGACGCTCGTGCCCACGCCGACCGTCGCCCAGGCGGTGGCGATCTCCTCGACCACCTGAAGGTAGACCTCGTAGGGCTGTCCGCCGCCGCCGTCCTCCTCGGGGTAGGGCAGACCGAGGAGCCCGGCCCGGCCGAGCGTGCGGAAGACGTCACGGGGGAAGGTCCCGTCCGCCTCGTCGCGGGCCGCGCGCGGCCCGAGCTCCTTGGCGGCCAGGTCGCGGGTCAGCTCGATGAGTTCGCGGGCCTCGTCGGACGGCAGGAGGCGTGTGGCCGGCATTTTGGTTCCCTCTGGGTGTGTCGCGGTCGTGGGATTCAGGGGTGGACGGTCGCGGCGGGGGCGTCGGTGCCCCGGAGCTCGGTCAGCAGCTGTGCGACATGCAGGCGGAAGCGCTCGACGTTGCGCAGCTTGACGTCTTCGTATCCGCGGACCATCTCCGGTGCCTGGGCGAGGTCGAGGACCAGCGGCCGAGTCGACGGGGCCAGGCTTGGCAGGGCCAGTTCCATCGCGTTTCGGTACTCCGCGGGGAGGGAGCGCTCGACACGCCGGACCTCCGCCCGCCCGAAGAGGTCGATCTTCGTGCCGCGCATCCAGCGCGTCGCGTACAGCAGGCGCAGTGCCGGGAAGGCCCAGGGGCCCAGACCGATCTTGCGGCGCAGGCCCAGGGCCCGCAGGAGCGGCGGCTGCAGCATGATCCTGGCCTTGGCGCCTGGACCGAACTCGGATGCCAGTCTCGCCTTCCCGACGGAGTCGAGATGCAGTCGCGCGACCTCGTACTCGTCCTTGTACGCCATCAGTTTGAACAGTCCCTCGGCGTAGGCCGCCACCACGTCCTCGGCGTCCTCGGCGCGGTCCGCGACGGCGCCGACGGAGTCGACGAACTCCTGCGCGTAGGCATCGTTCTGGTAGGCGACGAGCTCGCCCGCGAGCCGCGACACCCGTCGCCGCACATCCTCTGGGAGGCCGGAGACCGGTACCGGAATCTCAGGGACGGTCGGCGTGGGCGCCGTCGCCGTCGGCCGCAGCAGTTCGGGTGCCGCGGCCGCGATCCTGCCGAGCCGGAAGGCGGACAGGTTGGTGTCGACGGCCGCGCCGTTGAGGCGGACGGCCTCTTCCACGGCCCACGCCTCCAACGGCAGGACGCCGTGCTGGAAGGCCGCGCCGACGAGGATCATGTTGGCGGACATGTGGTCGGCGAAGTAGCGGTCGGCGAGGTCCCCGGCGTCGACGTAGAGGTTGTCCGAGGCGGTCGTCGCCGCGTCGATCCGGGCGCGTACGTCCTGCCAGGCAGGGGCTGTCGCGGCCGTGTCGTGGACCATGACCGAGGTGGGGACGTGGGCGGTGTTCACCACGGCCACGGCGGTGCCGCGCAGGGAGTCGAGTGTCGCCTCACCGGCTGCGCCGAGGGCGTCGAACCCGAGCAGGACGTCGACGGTGCCCCGGCCCGCCCGGAGCTGGCCGGTGACGGGCCGCGTCGAGAACCGTACGTCGGAGATGACCGGACCGCCCTTCTGGGCGAGTCCGATCTGTTCGAGCCCGGCGGAGCAGTCGCCCTGGATGAAGGCAGCCATCTGCAGGACCGCCGAGGCGGTCACCACCCCGGTCCCGCCGATGCCGGGCATCCGCACCAGCACGTCGGCCGGGACACGACGGCGGGGCTCCGGCAGCGTGATGTCCGGCACCGTCCGCGTCACCGGCCTGCCCGAGGGCCTCACCTTGACGAACGACGGGCAGTCGCCGTGCAGGCAGGAGGCGTCCTGGTTGCAGGAGGACTGGTGGATCCGGGTCTTGCGGCCGAACTCGGACTCCACGGGCAGCACGGACAGGCAGGTGGACTTCTCACCGCAGTCGCCGCATCCTTCGCAGACCCGCTCGTTGATCCAGACGCGTTCGGCGGGGGCGGGGAGCTTCCCGCGCCTGCGCAGCCGCCGTTCCTCCGTGGCGCAGCGGTCGATGTGGAGGAGGACGGTCACGCCGGCCTCGTCGGCCAGCTCACGCTGCACCTCCGCGAGGTGATCACGGTGACGGACTGAGACGCTCCTGCCGAATCGTGTGCGGCGCCACGCCTCCGGGTGGGCCGTCGTGACGACGATTTTCCGTACGCCCTCCAGGAGCAGCGCCTTCGTGAGGCTGGGGATGCTCATCTGGCCGGCCGGTGTCTGTCCACCCGTCATGGCCACGGCATCGTTGAACAGGAGCTTGTACGTGATGGTGGACCCGGCGGCGACGGCCGCGCGGACGGCCAGTGAGGCGGAGTGGTAGTAGGTGCCGTCACCGACGTTCTGGAAGAAGTGCCTGTCGGCGGTGAACGGCTCCAGGCCGAGCCACTGGGCACCCTCTCCGCCCATCTGGGTCATACCGGTCAACCTGCCTCGTTTGTCCGTCCCTGACTCTCCCGGGTCCTCCAGGGCGACCATGACGTGGCAGCCGATGCCCACGCCGACCAGCTGGTCGGTGTCGGCTCGGGTCGAGACGCTGTGGGGGCAGCCCGAGCAGAAGGCCGGCGTGCGTGCCGGGAGCAGATCGAGGTGCCGGGTGCGGCTGCGGGGGGCCGGCACGACGGCGACCTCGCGGATCCCCGGAACCACCTTGAGAAGAGCGGCGACGACGTCGTCGGACACGAGTCCACCGCGTGGGCTGAGCAGTGGACTGCCGTCACCGCGTAGCTTGCCCACCACTTCGGGCGCGTGCCCGGTGCCGAACAGGGCTTCCTTGACGAGGCCTTCGAGGAAGGGAAGCTTGTCCTCGACGACGAAGACGGTCTCGACGCCCCGCAGCATCCGACGCACCAGACGGTGGTCGAGAGGCCAGGGCATGCCGAGCCGAACGAGCCGGATTCCCAGGTGATCCAGGCCGGCGTCGTCGATTCCCAGGTCGTGCAGCGCCCGTAGAACGGACTGGTGGCCCAGGCCGGCGGCCATGATCGCGATGCGCGCCCGAGCCGGCTCGTGGGTGACCCGGTTCAGGTTGGCCGCCTCCGCGTACTCCTGTGCGCGGGCCAGGCGCCCGGTCATCAGGTCGAACTCCGCGTCGAGGTTCGTGGGCGGCAGCAGTACCGGCGGCCGGAAGGAGCGCGGGCGTCCGAGATCGGGGATCTGCTCCAGCAGTCCGTCGACGCTGACCACCGCGGAGGCGTCGGCGACATCCGCGACGATCTTGAGGCCGGTCCAGAGGCCGGCATGGCGTGACATGGCGATCGCGTGCAGGCCGAAGGTGAGGATCTCCGCGACGCTGCCGGGGGTGAGGAGCGGCATCACCAGGCTTCGGCACATCGGCTCGCACGAGCTGGGGACCGTCGAGGACTTGCTCGTCGGATCGTCCCCGATCCACGCGACGGCGCCGCCGAGCGGTGCGGTGCCGCTGATGTTTCCGTGTCGGATAGCGTCTGCGGCACGGTCGAGCCCGGGGTTCTTGCCGAACCAGATCCCGGTCACGCCCTCCTTGGTGCGGTTCTCCAGTTCCCCGAGCAGTTGGGTCCCCGCGACGGCGGTGGCCGCGAGTTCCTCGTTGAGCCCCTGCCGGAACACCACGTCCTCGGGCCGCAGGAACGCGTCGGCGCGCTTCATCTCGCGATCGACCCCGCCCAGCGGGGAACCCTGGTAGCCCGAGACGAACACGGCGGTGTCGTGGCCCCGCAGCGCGTCGAGCCGGCGCTGGTCCAGGGCGGTGCGCACGAGTGCCTGAATGCCCGTCAGCAGGACCGATCCGCTGGTGGCGGTGTACTTGTCGTCGAGCGTGATCCGTGAACGGACCGGCGTCGCAGAACTCATGTCGAACCCTCCGCGGTGTGTGGCGGTTCACGCTTTCAACCGGCGTGATGGGGAGCAAGATTTATGCCTGGAACAGGCCCCAACAGGCACGGAACGGCGCGACTTTCGCTGGTTTGCTTACTGTTTCGGGATGTGTGACTTACGTTTTCCGCTGTGGACGAGATAGATCGCAGAATCCTTGAGCTGCTCACCCAGAACGCGCGCAGGCCTCTCAGCGAGATCGCCGAGCAGGTCGGTCTGTCGGCGGCGCCGGTCAAACGCCGTATCGAACGGCTGGAGGCGACCGGCGTGATCGAGGGCTACACGGCCGTGGTGAACCACGCGCGGGCCGGTTCGACCCTTGTGGCGTTCACCGAGGTGCGCATCCCCGGCACCGAGGACATCGAGGACCTCTGGAAGGACCTGCGGACCATGCCCGAGGTCCTCCAGATGTTCACGATCGCCGGAGACCCCGACGCCCTGCTGCGTCTGCGCGTCGACAGCGTCCAGCACCTGCAGCAGGTCGTGAACCGTATACGGAAGACGGGGCGGATCGTCGGCACCAAGACACTGATCGTGCTCAACGAGTGGAACCGCTGACGTGCGCGACCGCTCCGTCAGCCGAGCCCGTCAGCACCGACCCGCACGGCCGACTCGTCCAGCAAGGCGTCGGAGACGGGCTGCGGATTGCCGTCGAGGTCCAGCACAGGGCTGGCCTCCTTGTACCAGGACTCGATGACGGCGTTGCCCCAGAAGTCGCGGCGGCGGTCGTCGTGGACGCTCCAGCGGTACGTCTCGTGGTCGGGGTCGCCGGTGTAATAGTCGGAGGTGTAGATCTCGACGCGGTGCCCGTCCGGGTCCCTGAGGTAGAGGTAGAAGGCGTTCGAGACGCCGTGCCGACCGGGCCCCCGTTCGATGTGGTGCTGCTCGTTCAGCGCACCGAGGACATCGGCGATCCGCAGCACCTGATGCGACTCGTGGGTGGCCACGCCGACGTGGTGCAGGCGCGGTCCGGCCCCGCCGGTGAAGGCGACGTCGTGGACGGTCTGCTTGCGGTACATCCAGGCCGCGTACAGCTCGTGCTCGTCGCCCTCGATGGTCTCCGAGCAGCCGAAGCCGAGGGACTCGTAGTGGGCGTAGGCGTTCGGGATGTCAGGGGTGCAGATGTTGAAGTGGTCCAGGCGGGCGATCTGCGCGCCCCGGTGCAGGTCGAAGCGCTGGATGAGGCGCTCGGCGTGGTCGATGTCGTGGAAGAACTCCACGGGGAAGCCGAGCGGGTCGACGACCCGGACCGCGTCGCCGACTCCGGGAGTGCCCTGCCCGCGCGGCACACGGCGGACGGGACACCCGAGTCCGGCGAAGAACCGCTCGGCCCTGTCGACGTCCTCGGGGGTGCGGACCCGGTAGGAGAGGTGGTCGAGGGCCGCCATCCCGCCCTGGCGCAACACCAGGGAGTGGTGGGTGAGTTCGTCGGTGCCGCGCAGACAGAGGACGCCCGCATCCTCGTACTGCACATGGAAGCCGAGCAGGTCGGCCCAGAACCGGCGGCTCGCGTCGAGGTCGGTGACGGCGAGCTGGGCGTAGGCGGAACGGACGACGTCGGGTGCGGGGGAGGAGGTCACGAGGCGGCTCCGAAACGGGGGGTGCGGACATCACCGAGGGCCACGTGGACGATCTTGGCCTCGGTGTAGAAGTCGATGGAGTGCGCGCCGCCCTCCCGGCCCACGCCGGACGCCTTGACCCCGCCGAAGGGGGTGCGCAGGTCGCGGACGTTGTGCGAGTTGATCCAGACCATGCCGGACTCGACGGCGTGGGCGATGCGGTGGCCGCGCTTGAGGTCGGACGTCCAGACGTACGCCGCGAGCCCGTACCGGGTGGCGTTGGCGAGCTCGACCGCCTCCGTCTCGTCGTCGAAGGGGGCGACGGCGACGACGGGGCCGAAGATCTCCTCCTGGAAGATCCGGGCGTCGCGCGGGACGTCGGCGAACACGGTCGGCTGGAGGTAGTTGCCCTCGGGAAGGTGGTCGGGACGTGTGCCGCCGGCCGCCAGTCGAGCCTCCTTCCGGCCGGTCTCGACGTAGTCGAGTACGCGTGCGTAGTGCTCGGGGTGCACCAGCGCGCCCACCTCGGTCGCCGGGTCGCTGGGATGCCCCACCCGGACCTTCGCGGCCCGCTCCGCGAGCCGGCGCGTGAACTCGTCGTACAGCCGCCGCTCGACCAGGACCCGTGAACCGGCCGTGCAGCGCTCGCCGTTGAGGGAGAACACCCCGAACACCACCGAGTCCAGGGCGGCTTCGACATCGGCGTCGGCGAAGACAACCACTGGGGACTTGCCGCCCAGCTCCATGGAGGTGGTCTTCAGATGCTCGGCCGAGGACCGGATGATGCGCCGCCCGGTGTCGGTGGAGCCGGTGAAGGAGATCAGCGGTACGTCCGGATGGTCGACCAGCGCCTGCCCGGCCTCGTCCCCAATGCCGTGCACGATGTTCACCGCTCCGGACGGCACGCCCGCCTCGGCGAAGATCTCCGGCCACAGCGAGGCGGAGAGCGGGGTCCACTCGGCCGGCTTGAGCACGAGGGTGCACCCGGAAGCCAGTGCGGGTGCCAGTTTCCAGCTCTCCAGCATGAAGGGGGTGTTCCACGGCGTGATCAGTCCGGCGACGCCTACGGGGGAGCGTACGACGTACGAGAACTGCTCCTCGCCCTGCCGGAACGCCTCCTCGCCGAGCGCCACGATCACGTCGGCGAAGTAACGGAAGTTCTCCGCCGCCCGGCTGGCCTGGCCCTGCGCCTGGGTGATCGGCAGACCGGAGTCGTACGACTCGAAGGCGGCCAGCCGGTCGTGGCGGGCCTCGACCGCGTCGGCGACGCGGTACAGGACGGTCGCCCGCGCCCGGTTGGACAGCCGGGACCAGGCGGGGAAGGCGGCGCGGGCGGCGGCCACCGCGCGGTCCACGTCGGTCGCCGAACCGCGTGCCGCCCGCGCGTACACGGTGTCGGACACCGGCTCGGCAACCTCGAAGGTACGGCCGTCGGTCGCGTCGACGAGTTCGCCGCCGATCCAGTGCCGGATGACGGAGGGCAGATGGTCGGGGGTGGTCACCGGATGGCTCCGATCTGTGCGGTGAGGTCGCCGCCCTCGGCGAGCAGCGCGCGGATTTCTGTCAGTCCCTGTTCGGTGGGCGACACCAGCGGCGGGCGGACGAAGTCCGAGGCAATGCGGCCCTGTTGGGAGAGGACCCACTTGGCGGGCGCCGGGTTCGTCTCGACGAACAGCAGGTCGACCAAGGGGTGGAGCCGGTAGTGGAGGTCACGGGCGCCCTCGAAGTCGCCGGCCTCCCACAGCTCGTACATACGCGCCACCGCGGTCGGGGCGAGGTTGGCGACGGCCGACACGAACCCGGTCCCGCCGAGCGCCAGCAGCGGCAGGCACAGCAGCTCGATGCCCGACCACACGAGCAGCGAGCGGCCACAGGCGTGCAGAACGCGGGAGAAGTGCTCGAAGTCCTTCGTGGTTTCCTTCACCCCGACGAAGTTGTCGAAGTCGGTGAACAGCCGCCTCACCGTTTCCGGTGCGATGTCGACGGCGGTGCGGGAGGGCACGTTGTAGGCGACGATCGGCAGGTCGGGGAACTCCCGGGCCACCGTCGCGTACCACTGATAGAGCGCCTCCTGGGTCGGCCGCGCGTAGTACGGCGTGATGACGAGCGCGGCGTCTGCGCCCAAGTCCTGTGCCGCAGAGGTGAGTTCGAGGGTCTCGTCGAGCTTGTGGGAGCCCGTGCCGGGCAGGAAGGGCACCCGGTCGCCGATCTCCTCCACGGCGGTGCGCATCCCGGCGACGCGCTCTACGACGCTCTGCGCGCTCGGCTCGCCGGTGGACCCGCCGAGCGAGATGCCGTGCGAGCCGGACTCCAACTGGAAGCGGATCAGGGCGCGCAGACTTTCGTGGTCGACCGCGCCGTCCGCCGTGAACGGCGTGACGACCGGGGCGATCGACCCGCGGATGGTGGACGGGTCGCTGCGGAACTTCACCCTGACTCTCCCTTGCACCAGGTGTCGTATATAGCCCGCCAGGCCGGAGCAAGCGGATACAGGCCGTCGACGCTCTCGCCCGCGGCCACCTGCTCGGTGATGAACCGCTCCTGGCGCTCCTGCTCCCGGCCGTCCGCCACCAACTCCTCGGCGAGGTCGGGCGGTACGACGACCACGCCGTCGGCGTCCCCCACGATCAGGTCCCCGGGCTGCACCAGCGCACCTCCGCAGGCGATGGGCACGCCGTGGTCCCAGGGGATGTGGCGGCGGCCGAGGACGGACGGGTGGGCGCCGGACGCGTACACCGGCAGGCCCAGGCCGGCGATCGCCCGGCTGTCCCGGACCGCGCCGTCGGTGACGACCCCGGCCGCCCCTCGCTTCATCGCTCGCAGGGCGAGGATGTCGCCGAGGGTGCCGGCCGTCGGGTCGCGTCGGGCGTCCATCACCAGCACGTGCCCGGGGCGCAGTGCTTCGACGGCGCGTTTCTGGGCGTTCATGCCGGTGCCGTGCTTCTCGAACAGGTCCTCGCGCAGGGGCAGATAGCGGAGAGTGTGGGCAACGCCGACCATGCCCGTGCTGCTGACGGGCAGTACACCGTCGATGGACATGTGTGGCAGCCCCCGCGCGCGCATCTGTGCGCTCAGCGTCGCCGCCGCCACCGACCGCAGACGCGACTCCAGCGCGGGATCCAGCAGCGGGAGAGCGGTACCGTAGGCGGCCTCCCGCTCGGTGGGATCGGCCTTGGGCATTGACCCGAAGGGCTCCAGCGGGGGCCCGGCGGAGACTGGGTTGCGCAGCCGCCCGGTGGACAACTCGCCGCCGGACACCTCGACTTCGACCACGTCGCCGGGTACGACGACCGAGGCGCCCGCCGGGGTCCCGGTCAGGATCACGTCCCCGGGCTCCAACGTCATCAGGCGCGACAGGTCGGCGACCAGTTGCCCGAACGGGAACAGCAGGGTGTCCGTGGTGTCGTCCTGCACGAGTTCACTGTTGACCCAGGTGCGCAATCGCAGTGCGGCTGGGTCGAGTCGGCGGGCGTCCAGCAGGCGTGGCCCGATCGGCGTGAAACCGTCGCCGCCCTTGGAACGGAGGTTGGAGCCGCGGTCGGCGTACCGCAGGTCGTACAGGCCCGCGTCGTTGGCGGCGGTCACCCAGCGGACGTACGACCAGCCGTCCTCCGGCGGGACATGCTGTGCGCGCGAGCCGATGACGAGCGCGATCTCGCCCTCGAATCCCAGGAGTTCGCAGCCCTCGGGCCGGACGATCGCCTCCTGCGTACCGGACAAGGACGACGGCGGCTTGAGGAAGTACGACGGGTGGGACGGGAACCGCCCCCGCTCCCTGGCGCGGCTGGCGTAGCCGAGATGGACCGCGACGACCTTCGACGGGGGATTCCCCAGCGGGTGCGACATCAGACGCTCTCCAGAAACGCCTGGACCCTGGCTTTGTAGGGCTCACGGTCGTACGACTTGACGTACGCGCTCGCCATCCGCACCGGGTCGCCGAAGAAGTAGTATTCGTAGAGCGCCTGCCGGCTGGAGAAGGCGGAGATGCAGGTGTCCCAGACCAGGCGGAACAGCTTGACCCGCTCGGGGCCGGTCAGTGTCGCCGACTGGAGGTAGGCCTCTATGTCGTCGGCGGCCGGGCCGAGCACGTCGAGCTCGGTCGGCGTCGCCATCAGACCGGAGGCGCCGAGCTTGCGCAGGATCTGCGGGAAGCGCTGGTAGAGCTTGGGGTAGAGGTTGCGGGCCGCGTTGAGCGGG
This sequence comes from Streptomyces sp. NPDC002680, assembly GCF_042889145.1. Classification (NCBI taxonomy): domain Bacteria; kingdom Bacillati; phylum Actinomycetota; class Actinomycetes; order Kitasatosporales; family Streptomycetaceae; genus Streptomyces; species Streptomyces sp. NPDC002680. The sequence goes on along the minus strand of NZ_JBIAQP010000001.1, from coordinate 945,033 downwards.
GCGAACGCCGGAGTGAGGACGCCGTAGTCGTTGATCTGCGCGTCGGCCTCGGCCGCCCGCAGGAAAGCGCGCAGCGTCTCCAGCGTCGTGATGACTTCGGCGATGTCCTCCTGGACGTGCTGGAACTGCTCGATGCCGATGGCCTCGGTCAGCAGCGACACCAGGCCGAGGACGTACTCGGTCTTCGCCGTCGTCCGGGTCACGACCTGGTGGGTCATGTGGACCACGGAGCCTGTCCGGGCGTAGAAGCCGTTGCACAGGTCGGCGTCGCCGAGGACGAAGCAGCGCTCGTAGGGCACATGGACGTCGTCGAAGACCACGACGCAGTCGGACTCCTCGTAGCGGGAGGCGAGCGGGTGGTCGTGGCGCCGACGGTCGTAATCCAGCGGTTCGCGTGCGATGTAGCGCAGGCCGCGGGTGTCGTTGGGGATGGCGAAGGCGTACGAGTACGGCTTGTCCTCCGGGGTGCCGCGCAGCACCGTCGAAGGGAACACCAGCATCTCGTCGGCGAAGGGGGCGATGGTGGCGAGCATGCGCGCACCCCGGATCACGACCCCGTTGTCGTCCTCCTTGACGATCCGCGCCGAGAGCTTGCCGCCCGCCTGGTGGCTCCCCGACACCGCGCGGTTGACCTGCGGAGGGATCAGCGTGTGGGTGCACAGCAGGTCCTCCTCGCGGACCTTCTCGTAGTAGCGGCGGATGTTCTCGCCGAAGGCCGGGTTCGCCTGGGCGAACCAGTCGGTGGCCGAGGCGAGTGCCATCAGGGAGCTGTTCAGGTAGTCGCCGGTGCGGCCCAGCATGCCGTTGCTGTGATCGGCCCACACCTTGAACGCCTTGCGGCGCCTGACCAGGTCGTCCGGGGTCCGAGGGGTGAGGAAGGAGGTGCCGACGGGCTCGCCGGAGGTGGGGGAGGGGTAGGTGAGGGTGTCCCGGTGCTCGTCGCTGTGCTGGAGGTCGTAGAGCTCGGCGTAGGTGCGCACCACATTGCGGAAGGCGGGGTGGTCCTGGATGCCGCCGGTGAGCGTCTTGCCCTGGATGTGCACGGTGGGACGGGAGGCGGCGAGCCGTTGGAGGTATTCCTTGCCGGTGCGTGCGGCCATGTGCGGGCTCCTGAAGGGGAAGTGAGGGTTGGTCAGATGAGGTGCTCGACGCCGTCGGCGGACTCTACGGCGCTGCCGAAACGGCTCCAGGCGTAGGTGAGGGCGTCGCCGTCGCGGTGGCCGAGGGCGATCACCTGGCCGAGGACGAGGGTGTGGTCGCCGCCGTCGTAGGACCGCCAGGGGACGCACTCGGCCCAGGCGAGCGGATTGTCCAGTCGGGGGACGCCGCTGCCGGGTGCCCAGCGGGGTGCGGCGGCATCGGGGGTGCCGGCGAACTGCCGTGCCAGCGGCTCCTGTTCGCGGCCGAGGACGTTCACGCAGAACGGCCGGTCGAGCAGCTGGTCGTGGCAGCGTGCCCAGCGGGCGACGCTGACCAGCACCAGCGGGGGCTCGGCCGAGACCGAGGTGAACGAGTTGATGGTGGCCCCGCGTGGGCCGTCGTCCCCCTCGTAGGTCACGACGGTGACGCCGGTGACGAAACGGGACATGCAGGCGCGCAGGGCGCCGGGATCAGGGGGAGCGAGGGTTTCGGGCATGGGTGACTCCCTTGAACGGAGCACATGGGGTGAATGGTGCGATAAGCGGACCAAGATATGTAATAAAACCTTTGATTAATGCGGGAACGTACCGCAGGACGGGCTTCTTGGGAACCCCCTAGACTCCGGACGTGCCCCAGGACCCGCCTGACAACGACCAACTGCACTTCTGGTCGTTCATCGACCACGCCATTGAGCGGACCGCCCGTGAACTGCCGGACGTGGACCCGCTCGCCATGCGCATGGTGCTCACCCTGCACCGCGCCGCGAACATGGTCGTCTACGACCTGGAGTCCAGCGTCCACCGGCCGCGTGGCTGGTCCTGGCCGGGGTTTCGTGTGCTGTTCGTCGTCTGGCTCACCGGACCCGTGGAGGCCAAGAAGGTGGCCGAGCTGTCCGGGATGAGCCGCGCGGCCGTGTCCTCCCTGGTCGCGACGCTGGAGAAGGACGGGCTGATCAGCAAGGAACGGGCGCCGCACGACAAGCGCGCGGTCCATCTGACCCTGACGGAAAAGGGATTGGCCGCCGTCACGGGGGCCTTCCGGGAGCACAACGCGCGCGAACAGGCGTGGGCGGGGTCCCTGAGCCCCGACGAACAGTCCACGCTGATCGGCCTGTTGGAGAAACTGACCGCACAGTCGGTGCACTTCGACGCACGCCATCGGGCGTAGTCCCGAGGCCGGTGTCCACGCCGTTCTACAAACGACGCGTCGATACCGGACAACGTTCGTCGGACGATGGATGTCCCACCGGCCGCACTTGACGATGCTCCAAGGACCGAGGCGGGTGGGGAGTTCCGGCCCCAGCTCGCCCGGACCTCCGTGTCGTCACGAAGCCGCCGCAGGTGGGGAAGAGGCCGAGCATGAACGTGGACGTGGTGGTCATCGGCGCCGGTGTGATCGGTTCCGCGATCGCGCTCGAACTTGCCCGCTCCGGGCGGACGGTCGCGATCGTCGACAAGGCCGGCGGCGTCGGACACGGCTCCACGAGCGCGTCGAGCGCCGTGGTGAGGTTCAACTTCTCGACCCGGGCCGGCGTCGCGGCGTCCTGGGAGGCCAGGCACCAGTGGGAGAACTGGGCCGAGCACCTGGGCACGAGGGACCACGACGGGCTGGTGAGCTTCCGGCGCACCGGCCTGGCCATGCTCGACGTGGACATCGCACCGCGCGGTACCTACCTCCAGCACTTCCGGGACATCGGCGTTCCGTACACGGAATGGGACGACAAGGACCTCGCCGAGCACGTTCGCGGAATCGACGTGGGCCGGTACTGGCCGCCGGCCCGGCTCGACGACGACCGGTTCTGGGCCGACGCGAAGGGCACCCTGGGCGCGGTGTTCACCCCTGACGGAGGGTTCGTCAGCGATCCCCAGCTCGCCGCCCAGAACCTCGCCGACGCGGCCGTCGCACACGGAGCCGTCGTCCTGTCGCGCAGCACGGTGGTGTCCGTGGCGCGTTCCGTCGGCCGGGTGGCGGGCGTCGGTCTCGGGGACGGCAGGCGGATATCGGCCTCGGTGGTCGTCAACGCGGCCGGACCGTGGTCGGGGAGGGTCAACGCGCTGGCGGGCGTGGGTGCGGACTTCACCGTGGGCCTTCGTCCGATGCGTCAGGAGGTCCACCATGTGCCGGCTCCGCCCGGCTACCAGGAGCCGGGAACCCTCGGTGTCGCCGTCGCCGACATGGACCTCGGCATCTATCTGCGGGGCGAGACCGGCGACGGCCTCCTCGTCGGCGGCACCGAACCCGAATGCGACCCCCCGCAGTGGCTCGACGACCCGGACGCGGCCGCTCCCCACCCCACCACCGAGGTCTTCGACGCTCAGGTGACCAGAGCCGCGCGGCGTCTCCCCGGCCTGCGCGTGCCCAACCGGCCGAAGGGCGTGGTCGGGGTCTACGACGTCGCGGACGACTGGACGCCAATCTACGACCGCACCGATCTGCCGGGCTTCTACGTCGCGATCGGCACCAGCGGGAACCAGTTCAAGAACGCGCCTGTGGTGGGTCAGTTCCTGGCCGCGATCATCGAGCAGACGGAGAACGGCCTCGACCACGACACCGCTCCGGTGCAGTTCCTGACGCGGCACACCAAGCAGCTCATCGATCTCGCCGCGTTCTCCCGCAAACGCCCCCGCAACGGCGCGAGCTCCGGGACCGTCATGGGCTGACCAGGGATGGGCGCCGCCCGCGTGGTCGGCTCCGTTCAACGCATGTTGCGTCTGAGTCGGATATGGACAACACTCGTCCGCACCGCCTCCCGCGCTCGAATGGAGCCCTGCCATGCACTTCGACGAGGTGCAGCCGATCGTCGACACTCTGGCGGCCCGTCTGGGGCGGTCGGTGGCCGTGGACGACCCCTCGATCCGGCTGATCGCCGCCAGCCGGCACTTCGGCGACGAGGACGCCGTCCGGGTCCGCTCCGTCCTCGACCGCGAGGTTTCCAAGGACATCCACGACTGGGTCATGGCCCAGGGAGTCGCCACCTGGACCGAGCCGACGCACATGGCCCCCTGCCCCGATCTCGGCATCAGCACCCGCGTGTGTGCCCCGGTCCGCTGCAACACCCTGCTGCTGGGTTACCTCTGGCTCATCGACGACGCGCGGGAGATCGGCGCGGACGACCTGCGCGCCACCGCCGAGGCGGCCGATGCGGTCGGGCTCGTCCTCTACCGGCGCATGCTGCTGCGTGAACGGGAGCGTTCGCACGAGGAGTCGGTGCTGCGGATGCTGATCTCACCGGAACGCGAAGACCGCCGGCACGCCATCGCGGACCTGGTGAACGAAGACATCCTTGCCAACCCGGGGCATATGGCCGTCCTGGTCCTGGAGATCGACACGCCCCCGGGCGGGGACGACACGCTGGCCATGGAAGCATCGATCGAGCACCTGCGACGGACCATGCCGGCCCGCTCCATGCTCACCGTGGTTCAGCAGCGGCGCGCCATCCTGGTCCTGGCCGGCGCGCGACCGCACACCGACCTGAGACTGCGCGCCGCCGCGGAGCTGCTGCGCGAACGAGTCGCCAAGGCAGTGAACAGGAGTGGTGGCTGCGCGGTGGGCATCAGCGTCAGTCACCCCAGACTGGAGGCGGTCGTCGACTGTCACCGTGAGGCCGTCACCGCTGTGCGTGCCGCTCGGCTGCTGCCGGTGTTCGGCGAGATCGCGTCCTGGGCGACGCTGGGTCCGTTCGGACTGCTCCTGCGGATCGACTTCGACGAACTCGCCGCAGAACTGCCTTTTCCGGGGCTGAAGGAACTGCTGGGCGACCCGGCGCACGCCATGCTGGTCGAGACCGCCGAGGAATTCCTGGACCGAGCCGGGGACGTCAACGACACCGCCCAGGCACTGCACGTCCACCGCACGACGCTGTACCACCGTCTCAAGCGGGCCGAATCCGTCTCCGGACTCTCCCTGAGCAACGGGCTGGATCGCCTGACACTCCATCTGGCACTCAAGCTGTCCCGGCTCGCGTCAGCGCATCGAACCAGGTCGGCGACGCAGAGCGGGTGACACGGCGCAAGTGCCACGGAGTCGTGGCACTCGGGGGTCGCCTGAGCATCCACCGCCACGGCGGCCCGGGTTCAGGACGCGGACACGGGGCTCGCCGCGGGAGGCTCCTGCGTCCAGGAGCCGTCCTTACCGGGGACCGACTCCACGAGCCGGGCGGTGTAGGGATGTTGCGGCGAGTCCAGCACCGTGGTCGTGTCGCCGCTCTCCACGATCTCCCCCTTGCGCAGCACGATGGCGCGATCGGTCATCTGCCTCACCACCGAGAGATCGTGGGTGATGAACAGCATGCTCGTGCCCAGGCTGCGGCGGATCTCGCGGAGCAGCTCCAGGACCTGTGCCTGGACGGACACGTCGAGCGCGGCGACGGGCTCGTCGCAGATCAGCAGGCGTGGCCGCACGGCGAGGGCCCGCGCGATCGCGACGCGCTGACGTTCACCGCCGGAGAGGGCGCCCGGCCGACGGGCCGCGTACGAGGCGGGGAGCCCGACCATGTCGAGCAGGTCGCCGGCCTGTCGCGGACGATCGTCGCCCGGCGCGCCGACCGCGATCGCCTCGTCCAGCACGGTCCCGATGGTCAGCGCCGGGTTGAGGGAGGCGTAGGGGTCCTGGAAGACCACCTGCACCAGGCTCCGGACCCGCTGGACCTGTGACCTGCCGAGCTTGCTGTAGTCACTGATGTCGACGCCGTCCAGACGGATGCGACCCGAGTCGGGTTTCGCGAGCCCGAGCACGCAGCGGGCGATGGTGGTCTTCCCGGATCCCGTCTCACCGACCAGGCCCAGCGATTCGCCGGCCCGGATCTCGAACGAGGCGTCGTGCACGGCGGTCGTCTCGCGTGCCCGCCCGACCAGTGAGGTCGTCCGGAAGCTCTTGCGGACGTTCTCCACCACCAGCAGCGCCCCGTCGTCCGGCGCGGGCGGCGGCAGGGCGGAGCTGACCAGCCGCACCTGGCGCTCGCGGATCTCGCCGCGGATCTCGCCGATGCGTACACAGGCCGATGTCCGGTCCACTCCGGCCGGGACGAGCGTGGGCCGGGCCGTCGTGCAGATGTCGGTCTGCCAGGAACATCGGCTCGCGAAGGAGCACTGGCCGGCGACGGCGTCGGCGGACGGCACGCTTCCTGGGATGGCCGTGAGCTGCTCCACGTAGTGGGCCACCGGAGGCTCCGCGACGAGGAGGCCGAGGGTGTAGGGGTGTTCCGGCGCGCGGGCCAGTTCGGCCGCCGGCGCGTCCTCGATGACCGAGCCGGCGTACATGACCATCACCCGGTCGCACACGGAGAAGGCGACCCGCAGGTCGTGCGTGATCAGGACCAGCGCCATGCCGCGGTCGCGCTGCAGCTTGCGCAGCAGGCGGAGGACCTCGTCCTGGGTCGTCGCGTCGAGCGCGGTGGTCGGCTCGTCCGCGATCAACAGTTCGGGGTCGCTCGCGATGGCCGCGGCGATCGCGACGCGCTGCCGCATGCCGCCGGAGAGCTGGAAGGGATAGCGGTCCGCGACCAGGTCTGGATCAAGGCCCACCTCGGTGAGACGACGCGCGACCTCCGTCCGCGCCAGGGCGCGGTCGCGCCGGACCTCGGGCCGCAGCGATTCGCGCAGGTGCTCGCGGATGGTCTGCAGCGGGTTCAGCGCGGTGAAAGGATCCTGGAGCACCATGCTGATCCGGCTCGCGCGCAGCGGACGCAACTCGCGCTCCTTCCGGCCGAGCAGCGGGATTCCGTCGAAGACGACATCGCCTTCGGCGCGCACTCCGGCGGGGAGCACCGCCATGACGGAGCGGGCGGTCAGGGTCTTGCCGCTGCCGGACTCGCCGACGATGCCGAGCGTCTGCCCGGCCTCCAGGGCGAAGCTGACGTCCCGGACGAGGGTGACCCCGTGACCGGCGGTGGACACAGACAGGTTCCGGACGGACAGCAAAGGGGTGCGGTCGCCGCTCATCGGTGCCCGCCCCGCTCGGCGAAACGGTCGTACATCCAGTCTCCTATGAGGGTCACGCTGGTCGCGGTGAGGATGATCAGCAGTCCGGGCGCGAGGGACAGCCAGGGGTTGACGGACAGCAGGCTCTGACCGTCCTGCAGCAGCGAACCCCAGTCGGGCGTGCCCGGCGGGGCCCCGAGTCCCAGGTAGGACAGCCCGGACAGGCCGATCAGCGCGCCGACGAAGTCCAGCAGGAATGTCGCGATGATCGTGGGCATGATGTTCGGGGTGATGTGACGGAGCATGATGCGGTGCGACGGCAGCCCGAGAGTGCGCACCGCCTCGACGTAGGGGAGCCGTGCCTGCACCTGCGTGGCACTGCGGCACAGCCGGATCTCGGCCGGGAGGGACAGGACCGTCAGTACCAGGACGGCGAACCAGTAGCCGCCGCCGGCGACGCCGACCAGCACGATGATGACCAGCAGACCGGGAAGGGCGTACATCAGGTCGGCGAACCGGTTGACGGTGGCGTCGACCGCTCCGCCGCGATAGCCGGCGACTACCCCGAGGGTCGCGCCGAGTGCCACGGTGCCCAGTGCGACCAGGGCCGGGCCGACGACCGCGATCCGGGCGCCGGCGATCACCAGCGACAGGATGTCGCGGCCCAGCGTGTCCGTGCCGAGCAGGTGCCCGTTGCCCGGAGTGGCGGCGCTGGCCAGCAGGTCCTGTGCCTTTGGGTCGTACGGCGTGATCCATGGACCCACCAGGACGAGCAGCAGGATCACGGCGGCGACCACGAACGCTGCGATCACGAGCGGCGACGGCCGGGCGGGCTTGTGCCGGCGGCTTTCCGTGCCGGTCGCGGGCGGGGTCAGTATCGTCATCACGCACCTCCCTTCGCGGTGGTACGGGTGCGCGGGTCGAGGGCGAGTCCCAGCAGGTCGACCAGCAGGTTGACCACGATCACGAACGCGCCGAGCATCAGGGCCACGGCCTGGACCACCGGTACGTCCTTGTCGGTCACCGAGGTGAGCAGCAGGGTGCCCACGCCCGGCAGGGAGAAGACCTGCTCGACGAAGAGGCTGGCGGACAGCGCGGCGATGATGAGCATCCCGGCGCTGGTCACGACCGGCAGGGACGAGTTGCGCAGGGCGTACCCGAGGAGCACGCGCGCGGGGCTCAGGCCCCGGATCCGGGCGAAGGTGATGTAGTCCTGCCGCATGACCGTCAGGGTCGCCGCCCGGGTCTGCCGGACGACGATCGCGGACAGGAAGGTCGCCAGGGCCAGTGCCGGGAGGGTCAGGTGGGTGAGCCGGTCGGTGAAGCCGGTGCCTGCGCCGTAGACCGGGAACCAGCCCAGCGTCACCCCGAACACGTAGAGCAGGACGATCGAGATCACGAACGCGGGAGCGCTGACTCCGACCGTGGCGAAGAGGGAGATGCCCCGGTCCGTCGCGGTGCCGCGCCGGATGCCGGCCGCCATGCCCAGGGGGACGCCCGTCAGCACGACGAGCACGAACGCGTAGAGCGCCAGCTCGACCGACAGCCCCATGCGGGCGGTGATGATGCCGCTCACTGGGGAGTCCGTCTGGACCGAGATCGACTGGCCGAAGTCGAGCCGCACGATCCCGCCGAGCCAGTGCCAGTACTGGGACAGGAACGGGGCGTCCAGGTGGTACTTGCTGTTGAGCGCGGCGATCAGCTCCGGACTCGCGGGCCGGGTCCCGAGCAGTGTCTGGACCGGGGAACCGGGGCTGATCGAGAGCAGGCCGAACACCAGGAAGCTCAGGACGAGCAGGATCAGCAGCCCGCCTGCGAGACGTTTGAGGACGAAGAGAGCGATGGTCATACGTACGTTCCCTTCTCCGGTGGAGTGCCGGTCACGATGAGACCGGTCGTCGCGTCCAGCCGGAGGATGGCCGGAACCATACAAGTTGTTGACTTGGTTGACAATATGTTAGGGCCCTCTCATAAGGGATGGAATCGACGCGTTACGTGACCGCAACAGGTGAGGTCTCTCGTGGTTGTGAGGCTCTTCTGATACGCCAGGGTCATGACTTGGAGTGCGCTTTCCTACTTCTGTTGATGGTGTTGACTTCTTGTTGTGGCCTGTCGCAATAATGTGCGACCGTCTCCCGATCTCGAGACGCACCGGCGGCCGGAAAGGCCGTGTCGGTCGATCAGCGGCGCCGCGCAGACGAGCGATGTTGCGCCACTTTCACCATCGTCAAGATCGAAACGCGGTCGGCCGACAGGCCGGAAGGCGCGACAGGCACCGCGGCAACCAGAACGAGACAAGGAAGCCAAGATGAAACTTGGTGAGTTCCATCCGCGCAGGGGAACGCGTTCACTGTCGGTGCTTGTGGCGGTCGGCGCGAGCCTGCTGGCCGCCGGATGCACCAACACGGCGACGAAGGACAGCGGCGGCGCCGCGCTGACGGACAAGGTGATACCGACGTTCACCTGGGGCCTGGAAGCCGCCCCTCCCTCGCTCGACTACGCCAAGAGCTACGCCTCCACGGCCCAGTCGGTGCTCCCGCTGGTCACCGAGCCGCTCGAACGCGTGGCGAGCGACGGCACGTTCACCCCGGCTGTGGCCGCCTCGGTGACCCAGCCGGACGCCACCACCATCGTGTACAAGCTGCGGTCCGACGCCCGGTTCTCCGACGGACAGCCACTGAAGCCCGAGGACGTGGTCTGGAGCATCGAGCACGCCGTCTCGCCGACCGCGCAGAGCCTGGCGGCCATCCCGGGCGGAGTGAAGAAAGTGAGTGTCACGGGCCCGTCCGAGGTCACCGTGAAGCTCCCCTCCGCGGCTCCGACCGCGCGCGCCGGGCTCGCCATCGCCGCGCTCGTGCAGGAGGCCAAGTTCGCGAAGGCCCATGCCAAGGACCTCGGCAACGCCGACGCGCCCCCGGTCGGTACCGGGCCGTACAAGATCGACCAGTTCGACGCGCAGAAGATCACACTGAGCCGGAACGCTTCGTACGCGGGCACGAAGCCGGCACCCGACAAGGTCGTCTTCTCCGTCGTCACGGACGACAACAGCCGACAGCTGGCGTTGAGGTCCGGATCGATCGACGGCGGTCAGATCACCAATCTCAAGAGCGGCAGCCAGTGGCGCGCCATTCCGGGAGCGACGGTCTACTCCACCGCGGCGTTCATCCAGGACTTCATCGCTCTGGACACCAGCAAGGCGCCCTTCGACGACGTCCACGTGCGCCGGGCCGTCGCCTACGCGATCGACAAGCCGGGCCTTGCGAAGGCGGCCTTCGGTGACTTCGCGACACCGTTGAACTCCTTGGTCCCCGCGGGTGAACTCGCCGGCGTCGCCGGTTCCACGAAGAAGGCGCAGCAGTTCGTGGACGGGCTGCCGCAGTACGGCTTCGACATGGCCAAGGCGAAGGCGGAGCTCGCCAAGTCGGCGACCCCGAAGGGCTTCACGACGACCGTGGAGTACCAGAGCGCCATCCCGTGGCAGAAGCTCGCGGTGCTGAGCCTGCAGCAGAACCTGGCGCCGCTCGGCGTGACCATCACCCCGAAGAGCGTCACCCCCAACGAGTGGGCGGCCAAGTTCTCCCAGCACCAGCTCACCGGGCTGAGCCCCACCGGACCCTTCGGCGCCACGACTCCGGATCCCGCCTCGCTGCTCGGACAGTTCGTCGGCAAGGACAACATCGGGCCCCAGAGGATCAACATCGCCAACTGGACGACGGCCAAGGTCGAGCAGGCCCTGCCGACCGTCAACACGGCGGGGACGGCGGCGAGCCGATGGGCGGCGACCCGGACGATCCTGTCGGAGGTCGCCGACCAGGTACCCTACGTCCCGCTGTTCACCGAGAACACGGCGTTCGCCCTCCGGGAGGGGTACGGCTTCGTGAAGAAGGACATCGACTTCTACGACGTCGTCAACGGCGGCTGGATCTACGACGTGAAGGCGACCGCGTAGGGCGGCTGACCAGCACGGCAGCACCATGGAAGGGCCTCCGGCACGATGGACGTGCCGGAGGCCCTTCTTCAGCGCGTCGTGGGTTCGGCCTCGGCCGGCGGCCACGGACGGGTCTTCCACACGACTCCCTCCAGGTGCTCGTACATGGATGTGTCGTCGGGGAACTCGGCCGGGTCGAACCGGTCAGGGCGGAAGGAGGCGAGATCGGTGAAGGAGGTGTCACCGCGTACCAGCTGGGCTCCCGCGCGGCCCATGGCGGGGCCGTGCGAGACGCCGGTCTCGTTGTCACCGCCCAGGACGATCGCGTTGGGACAGCCGGGCACGCGCCCGATCACCAGTTGGCCGTCCGGCGTGTAGACCGGCATCCCCTGGAGCCAGGACTTGACCGGAAGCTCGGAGATGCCCGGGAACACCCGGTCCAGCACATGGGAATGGGCGCGGACCGCGTCGAACAGCTCCGGCTTGCGCGGCCGGCCGAAGGGCAGCGACCCGCCCGGAGGGGCCAGCTGGAACGCGGCCCGGTATCCCGCCGAGGTACCGAAGGTGAGACCCCCACCGCTCTCCCGCAGCCACAGGGGGAATTCACGGCACTGGATAGTCGGCATGGAATCCGGGACCCCGCAGACCTCGGTCACGATCCTGGTCGCCACGAAGGGCAGCAGCGGCAGCCGGACGTCCAGATGGGCGAGGATTCGGTTGGTCCAGGCACCGGCCGCGACGACCACCGCGGCGGCGGGGAGGTCGCCGGCGGTGGTCCGTACGGCGGTCACCTGTTCCCCGTCCCTGACCAGGCCCTCGACCGTGGCATCGGTCAGCACCCGGCCGCCCATCGTTTCGACGAGCCCGGCCACGGCGGTCACCGCCTGCCCGGTCTCCAGCTGGATCCCGCTGGGCATGAGAACACCACCGGCGACCGCCGACGCGTCGACCACACCGGTCCGCTCGGCTACCTCGGCCGCGCTGATCGCGCGCGTCCCCGGTGAGGCGAACGGATGATCCACGAGCACCTGCACATACTGCTCGTACCGCTCGCGGGTCACGGCGAGGACCAGGTTCCCGTCGTTGCGGTAGCTGATCTCGTGACCCTCCTCGTGCAGTCGACGGTAGAAGTCCAGCGAGTACTGTTCGAGCGCGAGACCCGCTGCCCCGAAATCCCCCATTCCGGCGGCCCAGAGGGCGACGAAACCGGCCCCGGCCGCGGTGGTTCCCCCGCCCGGTTCGTTCCGGTCGACGACCGTGACGTCGCGGGCGCCCGATCGCAACAGGTGATAGGCGGCGGACACGCCTACGATCCCCGCTCCGATCACCACGACCGGATCCGACGGATCAAGCCGGTCCCATGAGGAGGACTCCGCTGCGGCGGCGGTCATGTCCATGTACTGCGAACTCACAACGGTGCCTGCCTTCGCTCGACGGGAGAGATCGGGAGAAGAGGCCGATGCTAGGCAGCCCCGCGAATGATGGTCCATGTACGATCGTCGCTTCGCGCGGGGGCGCGGTGCTACATGCGTTGCGGGGGCGTCGAAGCCACAGGCCGTACACCACGGGAACGGGCCGGGGCGGCATGGGCGAGCGGTCCAGCTACGTCCGTTGCGTCGATCACGGTGACGGTTCTACATGCGTCGCATGCACGCCACAGGCGTGGCTGCCATGCTGCGTGCACATGAACGGGCGGTGAGGTTCTCCTCGACGCCACGAAGGCATGGAAGGGGCGCCGCCCATGTCAAACAGCACTCGGCGTCCGACCGTCGACATGGCGCCGGGCGCCGTCCGCGAGGTCAGTGCGGCCCACGGCGGTGTCGGAGTGACCGCGCTCCGGCCGCTGGCGACGACCCAGGGCGCTCCCTTCTACGTTCTGGACTGGGAGTTCCCGCCCGGCACCAGCGAGGGAGCGCACCACCACCGCGACGAGCCGATCGGCGTCGAACATTACGTCGTCGTGCGGGGCACCGTGGTGATCGTCGTGGACGGCGAGGCCCATGAGCTCACCGCGGGTGACGCCATGGCGATCCCGCCGCACTGCGTGCGCGAGGTACGCAACCACTTCGACCGGCCTGCCAGGGTCCTGCTCACCGTCGAGCGACTCGTTGCGGCCGACGACGTCCTCCAGGACACCTGATCGAGAAAGGCCGTGCCAGAGGTGACCCAGCAGATGACAGCGCCCGGGAAGCTGAACGGAGTGTTCGGCGGACGGGAGATCACCTACACCTTCTCCTGCGACGAAGTGGACGTGCGCACACAGGACGGCCGGCCGCTCGGCACACAGTCCGTCTTCTCGTACATCGCCGACCACACCCTCGACGAACCCTCACGCCGGCCGGTCCTGTTCGCCTTCAACGGGGGCCCGGGGTCGTCCTCGGCGTTCCTGCACCTGAGCGGCATCGGACCACGGCGGGTCGCCGTCCCGCGAGATCTCTCCGAGGGTGTTCACCCGCCTTACCTCCTGGAGGACAGCCCGAACTGCCTGCTCGACGTGGCGGACCTGGTCTTCATCGACCCCCTGAACGCCGGTTTCGGCCGTTCGGTTCCCGATGCCGACCTCACCGAGCCGTACTCGATCGAGGGCGATGCCCGCCTCTTCGCCGAGGTCATCACCGACTGGATCACCCGGCACGACCGCTGGGACTCGCCGAAGTTCCTCATGGGGGAGAGCTACGGAACCCACCGTGCCCCGTTCGTCGCGACCCAGCTCCACGGACTCCGGTCCATCACCGTCGACGGCCTGATCTTCCTCGGCCAGGCCCTCAACGTCCAGGAGACGCTGCAGCGTCCCGGGAACCCGGTCGGGATGCAGGCGGCGCTGCCCTTCTACGCGGCCGCGGCCTGGTTCCACGGCCGCGGCTCGCGAGCCCATACCACGGTCGACGAGGCGGTCGATCACGCGGTCGAGTACGCGCACGGAGAATTCGGAGCGCTCCTGCTGCAGGGCAACCGCAGCCGGGCCGAGGACCGCAGGCGGGCGGCGGCGCATCTGGAGGAGATCACGGGCATCGAGGCCCAGCGCTGGCTCTCGTCCCGGTTCTCGATCAAGAAGGACGAGTTCCGGCAGTCGCTCCTGGAGCAGGAGCGCAAGACCCTGGGCATGTACGACGCCCGCTACGTCTCCGCCACTGCGGACAGCGGTGCCGGGGAAGCGCCGATCGAGGCGGCGCTCTCCCATCTCGCCCCGGCCTGGAGCGCGGGACTGGCTCGGCATCTGCGTCAGGACCTCGGGCTGGACACCGGTGTCCCCTACCGCGTGATGGACGTGCAGGCCCCGGCACGGTGGAGCTGGCACGACACTTGGTCGCAGCAGATGAACTTCACGGGTCAGCCGTCCCCCTTCGACACATACGCCTATGTCGCGAGACTGACGCAGCATCTGCGCCGGGCTCCGCGCTCGCGGCTCTTCATCGGCACGGGCCACTACGACGCGCTCACGACAGTCGGCGCGGTCGAACACCTGCTGCGTCAGTACGACCTGCCCGAGGACCGGGTGGTCGAGCGCCGCTACCCGGCGGGCCACATGCCCTATGCGGACCCGGCCTCCCTGGTCGCACTGACCGGCGATCTGCGGTCCTTCATATGTCTTGACAAGATCTCCCAGGAAGAGGGTTAGAGATGGACGTGCGTCAGTTCGAGTCGGTCTACCGGCTCGGCAAACCCGCGCCGCATCCCACGTCGCCGATCGTGGTCGTCGAGCGGCGGGTCCCCGATGTCGCGAGCAACCGTTACGTTCGGCAGCTCTGGCGGGTCGACATCGGCGACGGGTCCTCGGAAGTCCTCACCGAGGGTCGTCTGCCGGCCTTCAACCACGACGGCACACGGCTCGCCTTCCTGCGTCTCACACCGGAGGGCCATGGCGTACTCACCGTGCGGGACATGGAGACGGGGACCGAGACGGAGTGCGACACCGAGTCCGATGTCCTGGACTTCGCCTGGGAGCCGGAGGGCACCCGCATCGCGTTCTCGGCACGCCATTGGCACGACCGGCCGCATGCGACGGGCGAGGCGGCACACCCGCGCAACGGAACCGCGCCACGCGTCACGACCAGGCTCTTCTTCGACCTCGACGAACACGGCTACTTCGAGGACGTCTCCTCCACCGTCCGGCTCGTGGACGTCGACGGCGGCGCCGCGGTGGTGGAGCTGACCTCGGGCGACCGGGACGACCGCGAGGTCTGCTGGAGCCCGGACGGCTCGGCCGTCGCCTTCACCGGCTCAGCCTTCCCGCACTGCGGCGAAGCGGTCCGGGACGTCTTCGTCCACCAGCTTGCCACGGGCGAGTCGACCCCCGTCTCCGGGCACGGATTCCGTGCCTACGGTCCGGTGTTCAGCGAGGACTCCCGCCACGTGGTCTTCATCGGCACTCCCATGGCGCCGAACGGGCTGGCCTGGGCGGCCATGTGCGCGGGCGTCTACCGCGCACCGGTCGACGGGGACGCCGGCGTGAGCGCCGTCGCCGAGGCCGGCCTGGCGGAGCTGATGATCCAGGTCATGCCACAGCCTAGCGAGGTGATCTGCGCCGGCGACAAGGTGTGGTACACCGCCGCGCACCGCGGACTGGCCGCGGCCTTCTCGGTCCCGTCCGACGGCGGCCTGCCGGTCGTCGAGTCGGGCTCCCGGTACCACGTCCACCACCTCGCCCACGCCGCCGACGGCCGGGTCGTGGCCGTGGCGGGCGACTGGCAGTCGCCGGGCGAGCTGGGCGTCCTGACCGACGGCGAGTTCCAGTCCGTCACCCGGTTCAGCGCCGACCTCGACCTCGGGAAACTCCCCGCACCCCAGACCGTCACAGCCGTCGCGAGCGACGGATACGACGTGCTCGGCAAGCTCTTCCTGCCGGCCGGCGAAGGACCCCACCCGCTGATCGTCCGGATCCACGGCGGCCCGTACTGGTTCGAGTCGGACGAGGTCCGCGACGACCGGCTCGCCTACACCCAGGCCGGGTACGCCTACCTGACCTGCGACTTCCGCGCGACCATGGGCTACGGCATGGAGCACGCGGTAGCCGGCCTGGTGCCGGTGCCGGCCGGGCAGCACTACCCCATGGTCGACGACATCCTGTCGCTGCTGGAAGGCGTGTGCGCCCGAGAGGAGATCGCCGCGGACCGGGTGGGTGTCACCGGCGGCAGCTTCGGAGGGCTGCTGACGGCGTGGTTCGTCACCCATGTCGACCGGTTCGTCTCGGCGATCGTCGAGTCCCCTGCCATCGACATCGAAGCGCTCATGGGAACCTCCGACCTGGGGTGGATGGGACATCCGGGTGTCACGGGGCCCGCAGCCGAGATGGACGTAGAGGTCGTGGACGGCGACATCAAGGGCACCGTCATGGACGTGGACCTCGCTCCTCTGGCCGAGCAGGTCGTGACCCCGACCATGGTCGCTCAGTACGAGGGCGACCTCAGGACCCCGGTCGACCAGGGGAAGGTGTTCTACCGCGCGCTGCGCGCGTACGGCAAGGAAAGCGCCTTCGTGCTCTTCCCCGGTGGACATCACTCCATCGAGGACCGGGGCGACCCGCAGCTGCGCAAGCACCGCATCGACTACTTCCTCGCATGGTGGTCCCGCCACCTGCCCACCACGGACAACCCGCGGACCCCTGGGAACGTGTTCGACCTGAGGCTCGCCCAGGGCACGATCGGCGACGCCGGAAAGGAGACGAGGTGACCGACGGCACGAGGCACTACATCGGGGGGCGCTGGACCGAGTCGCACGGCGCCGACTCGGTCGAGGTGGAAAACCCCGCCACCGAGGGGGTCATCGCCTCGGTCAGGATCGGCGACGCGGAGGACGTCGACCGGGCCGTGGGGGCCGCGTCCGACGCCCTGCCCGCCTGGTCGGCGACCACGGCCGAGGAGCGCGCGGTGCTTCTGGAGGCGATCGCGTCGGCCGTCGAGCAGAGGGCGGACGAGCTGGCCTCGACGCTCACCCAGGAGCTGGGAGTGCCGGTGTCGATGGCACGCCCGGCCCAGGTCGGCATGGCCCTCCAGATCTTTCGGCAACACGCCGACATCGCGCGGGAGTTCGTGTTCGAGGAGAAGCGGGACGGGTACCGCCTCGTCCGTGAGCCGGCCGGAGTCGTCGCGGCCGTCACTCCATGGAACTTCCCGCTCTTCCAGATCGCCTGCAAGGTCGCCCCGGCGCTCACCGCGGGCTGCACGGTCGTCCTCAAGCCGAGCGAACTCACCCCGTTGAACGCGCTGCTGCTCGCTGACATCCTGGAGCAGGCGGGTGTGCCGGCCGGGGTCGTCAACGTCGTCACCGGTGACGGCATACGGACCGGGGAGGCACTGGTCTCCCATCCCGATGTCGCGGTGGTGTCGTTCACCGGGTCCACCAGGGCCGGTACGCGGGTCAGCCAGGTCGCCGCCGACACGGTCAAGAAGGTGGTCCTGGAACTCGGCGGCAAGTCTGCTTCCCTGGTGTTCGCCGACGCGGATATCGAGGCGGCCGTACAGCGGACGGTGGCCTCGGCGTTCCAGAACTCGGGCCAGGTCTGCGCGGCCCTCACCCGGCTGGTCGTCGAGCGGTCACGTCTGGGCGAGGTGCTCGAACTCGCCGTGGCGGCGGGGGGCCGCTTCGTGCCGGGCGACCCCCAGGACCCTGCGACGCTGCTCGGGCCGGTCGCGTCGAGGACCCAGCTGGATCGTATCCGCGGTCTCGTGGAGACGGCCGGACGCGAGGGCGCGCGGGTGGTCCTCGGCGGGACCGAGCCGCCGTCCGGACTGGCCCGGGGCCACTACGTCCGGCCCACCATCCTCGCCGACGTCCACCCGGACAGCACTGTCGCGCAGGAGGAGGTGTTCGGCCCGGTTCTCGGAGTCATCCCCTTCGACGACGAGAAGGAGGCCGTGCGGATCGCCAACAACTCGAAGTACGGCCTCAGCGGCGCCGTTTGGTCGGGCGACCAGGAGCGCGCCGAGCGCGTCGCCCGGAAGATCAAGACGGGAATGGTCGTCGTCAACGGCGCGGCCGGGACCATGAGGGTGCCCTTCGGAGGCGTCAAGCAGTCCGGTCACGGCCGTGAGTGGGGAGACGCCGGTGTCGAGGAGTTCCTGGACGCCAAGAGCCTCGTCATCCAACCCTGAAAGGACCAACCATCTCATGTACGACATCGGGAGCAGTGTTCGGTTCGACGCGGTCCGGCGACGGATGTGTGAGCGCCAGGTCGACGCGCTCGTCCTGGCACCGAAGTCGGACCTCGCCTGGCTGCTGCCGGGTGTGGACGTGCTCTACACCGACCGGCCCTGCATGCTGTTCGTGAGCAGGCATCGGGCCGCGATGGTCATGCCCGGCTTCGAGGTGCCCGAGTTCGCGTCGCAGGTCTCCGGCATCGAGATGTTCGGGTGGAACGACCGGGAGGGACCCGAGGCCGCTGTCGCCGGGGCGTTGGCGTCGCTGGAGGTCGGCGACGGCCCGGTGGTCGCAGCCGACGACGACCTCCCCTTCCGTTATCTCAAGCACCTGCTGCCGCTCCTCGGGGCGCAGCCGAGGAGCGGCAGCGACGTCATCGGGCCGC
Organism: Streptomyces sp. NPDC002680; assembly: GCF_042889145.1. NCBI lineage: Bacteria > Bacillati > Actinomycetota > Actinomycetes > Kitasatosporales > Streptomycetaceae > Streptomyces > Streptomyces sp. NPDC002680. The sequence continues at coordinate 926,525 of NZ_JBIAQP010000001.1, read as the reverse complement.
TGCGCCTGGTGAAGGACAAGGAGGAGATCGAGGCTCTCCAGGTCGCCGCGGACCTGGTGTCGGACGCCGTCGACCACGCGATCGAGGTGGCGCAGATCGGCATGACCGAGCGCGAACTCCAGGGCGAGATCTCGGCGTTCCTGCGGCTGCGGGGATCCGGTTCGGCCGACTACATGGTCGTGGCGTTCGGACCCAACGCGGCTCAGCCGCACCACGTTGCCGATGACACGGTGCTGGCCGGGGGCTCGGCCGTGCTCTTCGACATCGGGGTCGAGTACCGCGGTTTCTGGGCGGACATGACACAGCAGGTGCACTTCGGGCAGCCGTCCGAGGAGTACGCGCGGGCTTACGCTGCCGTACAGGAGGCACAGGACGCCGCCTTCGCCGCGGCGGTCGTCGGCCATGACATCGGCGCACTGTGCCGCGCCTCGAACGAGGCCCTCGTACGCAACGGCTATCGCGAGAACACCAGGGTCGGTCACGGCATCGGGCTCGACGTCCACGAGGCCCCGTCGCTCGTCCCCGATGCCGCGGCGCCTCTGGAGGCGGGGTTGGTGGTGACCCTGGAGCCGGGTGTCTATCTGCCCGGACGGTTCGGAATCCGTATCGAGGACATGGTCGTGGCGGGCCAGGACGGACCGCGACGCCTGACCCGTGCTCCTCGCCCGATCGCGGTGAAGCACGCCTGACCCCAACGGCTCGTTGCCGGCTCGCCCAGCACACCGGCGGCCGGGGACGAGCCGTTTTCTGCGTCGATCCGCCGGGCCTCCGGCTCGGCATCGCCCCGTCGCCCTCGGTAAGGGGGCCGGAGTTGCCCGGGTCCTGCCCGGGTAACTCCAACCCCCACTTTCTTTCCCGAGGCGCCTTGGGAAAGAGCGCGAGCGCCGCGGGCTGGCGACGAAACCAGCGGGCCTGACGAGGCCCGGCCACTCAGGTTCGACGGCCCTCCTCGCCCGGTTCCGACACGGCGGGCGCAGGGACGAACGGTTCGATGTTCAGCTCACGGTAGATCTCGTGCGGGAAGTACAGGTCTCCGTCCCTGACCACCATGCGAATGTTCCGGATCGCCGAGACATCGACGGTGGGGTCGCCGTCGAGCAGGACGAAGGACGCCGTCCTGCCCCGTTCGATACTGCCGTGACTGTGCCCGAGCCCCAGATGGCGGGCACAGTCACGGGTCGCGATACACAGCACCTCCGCCGGCGACAGGCCTGCCGCGGCGTACAGCTCCAACTCGCGGTGGAGAGTGAAGCCGGTGCCGTCGTCGGTGCCCGGCCACAGCTGGACGCCGTGATCGTGCAGCAGCCTCATGATGTCCAGGAGCTTGGCGAAGGACCGGTCGTAGTCCTGCAGTTCCGCGTCGGAGGAGTAGGGCACGTAGGTGCGTTTGCGACTGCGCTGGTAGCTGACGGGCATGTGGTCGAGATAGGCCTGGTCCGCGTCGATGACAGTGCGGGTCCGGCTGAGCATCAGACGTTCCAGAATGACCGTCGTGGTGTCCAGTCCGACACCCCGCTCGACCATGCGGGCCACGGTGTGACGTACCGGAGCCGAGTCCAGGTCGAGGTTCTTCGAGCGTGCCATCGCGGTGAGCCGCAGTGGCGTGCGGGTGTCCTCCTCCGGCGAAAGGAGCCAGCCCAGCACGAGCTGGTTGATGTGTGTGATCTCGTCATAGCCGTCCGCGATGACCCGGTCGGGGCTGCTGAACGCCGGTACATGCCCGACCACGCGCATGCCGAGTCTGTGCGCTTCGGCGGCCAGGGGTGCCACCCAGTCGGGATTCATGGAGTTGTAGAGCTTGATCTGGTGGTAGCCGCGGCTGCCGTACCAGCGCACGGCCTCCAGGCCCTCCTCCAGGGTCTCGGGGATGACACCGAGCCTCATCGAGAAGTCGCTGCGGCCCTCGATGAATCCGGAGGGCACGACCGTCGGGCCGGCGATCTCCGCCGCGTCGATTCGGGTCATCAGGTCCAGCAGGGTGTCGTTCTCGTTGCCCATGTCACGGATCGTGGTGACGCCCGCGGCGATGTAGAACAGCGCGGACCAGCCGGAGACATGCGCGTGCATGTCGTGCAGACCGGCGAGCAGTGTGCCCCCGGCGCCGTCGACGACCACCTCGTCCGGTCGGCTGCGGGCCGAGGCGTCCGGCTCGATCAGGGTGATCATGCCGCGGTATGTGGTCACCGACATCGGCTCGGTGAGAGTCCCGGACTCCGGGTCGAAGACGCGTACGTCCCTGATCCGCACGGGAGCGTCGTGGCGGTGCCGGACCCGTGACTGGATCTGTTCCAGATGGCGGCGGGTGAGGGCGGCGAAGAGGTCGGTGAGTTCGGGAAGCTCCACGGCGAAGTCGTCGCGGACGAGTGTCTCGGAGAAGTCCAGAGTGCCGCCGCCTGTGGCGATCAGCCGCTCGTCGGCATCCATCAGCACGTACTGCGGGGTAAGCGCCGCGCCGGTCACGGCGTACACGTCGAGTGCCGTGCCCCTCAGTTCGACCTGGGTGAACCGTTCGGCCCGTACGGACCCCGCAGGCAGGGCCTCGATCGTGCCGCCGGCCGCGAGGGCCGCGCGCGCGTAGATCCACGGGGCGTAGGGGCTGGAGTCGGCGGCCAGATACAGTTTGAGGACGGCGCTGTCGTCGCTGCCCTCCTCGGCTTGGCTGGTCCACGACTGTACGTGTCCGTCGGTGCCGAGCCGCTCGTGTACGGCCCCGCCCATCAGCGAGGTCCCGTCGATGCGCCACTCCAGCGGGAGGTGGAGGTCGTTCAGCCGGAGCTGTTCGTCGAATTTGGCGCCCCGTCCGTTGTTGAAGACGCCGAAGTCCAGGTGGATGCGGTTCTCGACGTGGGTCGCGGTGATCGTACCGACGCGCATCGCCGCGCCGAAGACGGTGAAGTGCTCGATCACGACCGGCCTCCCCGATAGGCGACGCAGGTGAGTTCCACGTTCAGGCCGGCGGGCAGGTCGGCCACGGCCACCGCCGCGCGCGCCGGTGGCTCTTCGGGGAAGTAGGGGCCGTAGACCTCGTTGAGCGTCGACCAGTCGGCCAGGTCGCGCAGATAGCAGGTGACGGACACGACCTCGGCCATGCGGAAACCGGCTTCGGTGATCACGGACTTGAGGTTCTCCATGGTCTGGCGGATCTCGGCCTCGATCCCTCCTTCCGCCACGCGCTTGGTGCCGGGGACCAGGCCTCCCGTACCGGCGACGAAGCAGTAATCACCCGCGACGACCGCGGAGGAGTACGGTCCGAGGGCCGAACCGTTGTTGACAACTGTCTTTACCATTACGTTCCTTCCGGCTGCGCACGTCGGCTCATGCGGTGGGCAGGGCCGCCAACGAGTGCATGAGGATGTCGATGTCCGTGTCCGTGGTGTAGAAGTGCGGCGAGAGACGCAGCAGGCCCCCGCGGTCGGCTGCGGTAACGCCGTTCGCGGCGAGAGCCCGTACGGCGGCGGGCACATCGGCTACGGCCGACAGGCTCACGATCCCGCCCATCCGGGACGGGTCCGCGACAGGAACGAGTCCCAGCCGCGTGCAGTCCAGGTGGATGCTGTGGGACAGGGCGGCCACGCGTTCGTGGACGGCCTGGAACCCGAATTCCCGCCGGACGGCGGCGGCCGCCCGCAGGGCGTGGATTCCGCCGAAGTTGGGCGTGCCGCAGCCCAGTCGGGTGGAGGGCGGGAGGTTCGCGTGCCCGAGCAGGGTCGGCCGAAGGCCGTCGCGTACGGCGGCGGAGCTGATCACAACGGCGATTCCGAAGCCCGCGAGCAGCCACTTGTAGCCCGTCGCGATGTAGAAGTCGACCTCGCCGAGTGCGACCGGGACACTGCCCGCCGACTGGGCGCCGTCGCACACCAGCAGGGCGTTCACCCGAGCGCAGGCCCGGCCGAGGGTGTCGAGGTCGATGCGCGTACCGGTGAAGGAGCTGACGTGCGAGACGACCACGACGCGGGTGCGTGGGGTGAGGCCGTCCAGCAGTGCACCGAGCCGGTCGTCGCCCCGCAGCGGATCCACCTGGACCAGACGCACTCCATCGCCGAGCCTGCTCCAGGGCCATGTCACCGTAGGGAACTCGCCCGTGAGCGTCAGCACTTCATCGCCCTCGAGCCAGGGAACTGCCCGCGCGAGGGCGTTCATCGCCTCGCCGGTGCTGGAGGCGAACGACACGTCACCGGGGTCGACTCCGAACTCCTGCCCGAGCAACTCGCGCGCCTGATCGACGCCTTCGCGTACCCGCGCCATTCCGAGCGTGCCCCTCCCAAGGGCCTCGTAGCAGTTCGTCACAGCGTGTCGGACCGCCGGGGGCACGAAGCCCACGGAGGCGGTGTCGAAGTAGTGCCCGGAGATGGCGCCGGGGGCCGGTCGCTCTGTGGGGGCCATGAGGTCATGCGTGATGACGGGCCTCCTGGATCCAGCCGTCCACCTGCCGGGCGAGGACATCGAGGGGGACGGCGCCGTTTCCGAGAACCGCATCGTGGAAGTCCCGGATGTCGAAATCGGGTCCCAGCGCGTCCTTCGCGCGAGTACGGAGATCAAGGATGCGGATCTGGCCGATCAGGTAGGCCGTGGCCTGTCCGGGCGAGCCGATGTACCGGTCGACCTCCCGTTCGATGTCGAGATGCGACAGCGAGGAGTTCGCGGTGAAGTAAGCGATGGCCTGCTCGCGCGTCCAGCGTTTGGCGTGGATTCCCGTGTCCAGCACCAGCCGGCAGGCCCGCCACATCTGGAGCGACAGCATTCCGAAGCGCGCATAGGGATCCTCGTAGAGGCCCATCTCGTCTCCCAGGCGCTCGGAATAGAGAGCCCACCCCTCGACGTACGCCCCGTAGTCGACGTTGAAGCGCCTGAACTTCGGCAGATCCGCACACTCCTGATCGAGGGCAACCTGGTAGTGGTGCCCCGGAACACCCTCGTGGTGAACGATCGCGGCCAGCTGGATCTTCTGCACCTGTGTCATGTCGGCGAGGTTCACGTACAGCGTGCCCGGCCGCTCTCCGTCGGGTGACGCGGGGTCGTAGAAGGCAACCGGTGAATTCGCCGCACGCCACTCCTCCACCGCCCGCACTTCGATGGACGCTTTGGGCAGAGAGCGGAAGAAACCCGGGGAAACGGCCAGTGCCGCGGCCAGGGCCTGTTCCGTGTCGCGCAAGCACTGCGCACGGCCCGGTTCGTCGTCGCTGTACTGGAAACGGGGATCGGTGCGGATCGTTTCCTGGAAGTGTGAGAGCGGTCCGGTGAAACCGACCTGCCGCAGGACCTCGGCCATTTCGGCGCCGATGTGTTCCACCTGTTCGAGGCCGAGGCGATGGATCTCGTCGGCCGACATGTCGGTGGTGCTCCAGCGGCGGAGGGCGGCGCCGTAATAGGCGTCGCCGTCCGGGAGACTCCACACACCGTCCCTCGGCCGGGGGCGGGGTGCGATCGCGTCGATCGCGGACAGGTAGCGATCCCTGCCGCGGCACACTTCCCCGGTCAGCGCGGCGGTGGCCTCGGCCACCAGAGCGGCCTCCTCCCCGGACGTCAGACCGAGAGCCGCGATCTTCTTCCTGAAGTCCGCGAGCAGCGGCCCGTCGGCGCCGGGCTCGAACGGGGCACCGGCACGGTAGGGCCGAAGAGCCAGGCGAAGCCGTCCGATCTGCCGCTCGGTCCAGGTGATGCCGAGATCCTGCTGACGGGCCAGCCGCTGCGCGAGTTCACCGAGGACCCGTTCCAACTCCCGCAGTCGGGCGATGTAATGCCGGGCGTCCTCGACGGAACCGATTCCGTGCCGGCCGATCAGGAACGAGGCGCTCTCGTCGGGGCCGCCGTCGATCGAGAACGGTGCGATGTGGTCGCGCCAGGTGTGCTCGGCCCTGGCACGTTCGGCTCGCGCCTCGAAGAGCGCCGCGTTGAGCCGCCCTTCCGGCCCGAGCGCGTCGGCCAGGAAACGGTGCCGCATCGCGTCCCGTTGGGACTCCAGCAGCCGCACCCGGCGAAGCCCTGCGGCATCCGACTTGTCGTCGAGCCGGTCCTGGTCGCCGGCGATGCCGAGCGAAGCCCGCGTCTGCGGGCTGAGCGCGACCTCCTCGTCGAAGGCGGCGTCCAGGAACTGCCTCAGCGCCTCGTCTTCCCTGGGCACCGGACTGCTCACCTGGTGGCTCCTTCCCGCGCGTCGAGGCAGGGCATGAAGAAGACGTCGAGGTCGTCGGCGAGAGCGCGCGCGGCGTCGGCGTCGCTGTACATCATGTGTCCGCTCCGGTACCAGCGGGACACCACACGGTCCTCGGGCAGCGGGTACTGACGGAGCAGGTGGTCGGCGGTGCCGACCGTGGTGACGGAGTCGTACAGGCCCGTGCCGATGAACAGCCGTGCCTGGCGTACCTGTTTGAGGTACTTCGTGAGCTGCGCGGGATAGGGATACACGCGGGCGGGCCCCGGCTTGCCGATCCGGGGGAAGCGCTCCGATCCGGCTTCCTCCCAGTCCCAGCGCCCCACCGCTGTCGGATCGCTCACCCGGTAGCGGACGTCGGTCGGGACGCCGAGTTCGGAGTGCACGAAGCTTGCGACGGCCGCCGCGTACGCCGGGATCAGCGCGGTGTACGCGGCGTCGAAGGGAGCCTCGCCGATCGTCGAGTCCGCGACGGCCGAGGTGTACCGCGAGTCGGGCGCCCCGACGAGACGGCCGGGTAGCAGGGACTTCGTGTGCTCCGTGGTCGACAGCCAGAGTCTGTCCCGCACATAGCGCTGGGCGGGGATGCCGGTGATCTTCGACAGCGCGTCGGCGACCGCGTGGAGTTCCTGGTCACCGAGCCGGTTCCCGCGGGCCAGCGCGGTCGCGTAGGTGCTCACGCCGAACTCGACGGCCGCCAAGGCGGCCTCGTCCGGTGTCTCGTGGGCTGTGGAGCCGACTTTGTGATACCAGGCCGTCGCCGCCTGGTAAGGGAGGGAGGCGAGGGCGCCGGTGATGTTGCCCGGCCGTTCGAAGACGTCCTGGAGGTTGACGATCTGCGACAGAAGGACGATCCCGTCGACCGGAATGGACCGGGTACTGTGCAGCGCCGTGGCGACGAACGCGGCGCGGATGGTGCCGTAGCTCTCGCCGACGAGGTACTTCGGTGACTGCCACCTTCCGTGGCGGGACAGCCACTGGCCTATCAGGTCGGCGAAACAGCGCGCGTCGCCCTCGACCGAGAACAGCTCCTCGCCGTCGACGCCGGGCAGCACTCGCCCCAGGCCCGAGTTCACCGGATCGATGAAGACGAGGTCCGCGGTGGCCAGTACCGACGACGGGCTCTCCTCCAGGACGTACGGCGGCAGGTTTCCCGCGTCCAGGTCGTCGGAGAAGCCCGCGCGCAGCGGCCCGATCCCCGAGAAGTGGAGGAACACGGACGACGTACCGGGACCGCCATTGAAGAGGAACACGACCGGGCGTTGCGCCGCGGCACCGGCCTCCTCCCGCGCGACGTAGCTGAACACGGAGGCCGTGCCGAGCTGCTCCCCGGACGCGCCGTTCGCGGGCAACAGATCGAGAGAGACGGTGTACGCGACCTCACGGTCACGGAACTTGCCGGTGCGCTCCGTCTCGTAGTGACTGTCCACGTACTTCCCTTCGCTGGGTGTGGTGTTGGCGGAGATCAGGACATGCGCTGTCACTGATCGCCGAGGGTGAATCCGCTGTCGAAGGGATCGGCGGTCATGCAGACGAACCGGTGTTCGCCGGACCGGTAGGCGCGTCCCTCGACCCGGGGCGCGATCGCACCGCCGGGAGTGCTGCTGTCCTCGTTCACGGTCCCCGTGAACGAGGAACCGACGAGGGACAGTTGGGTTAGACGCCCTCCGGCGGTCAGTTCGCCCCTGTGGCGCAGCAGCGCGGTGAGCGCGGCCGTCCCGGTGCCGCACGGCGACCGGTCGAGCTGACCGTTTCCGTAGATCGCGACGCCGCGCTGCCGGATCTCAAGGCCGTCCGCAGCCAGTCGGCGATAGAACACGGCGATGCCCGCCGGGGCGAGCGGCCAGCCCTCTTTGTAGCTCGTCCGCCGGATCTCGCGGTACAGACCCGTGAGGATGGGGAGGTCCTGCCTGGTGACGTCCAGGCTCGTCCGGCCGATGTCGACGGCGAGCAGGGGATGTCCGCTGTCGAGGGTGTCGACGGACAGCGGGCCGTATTCGGTCGGCACCACGCGCCCCAGTTCGACGACGTGCACCGGCAGGCCGTCGTAAGCGGCTGCCAGTAGTTCTCCGTCCCGGGCGCGAAGCCGGACCTGTACCCGGCCCGCGGGCACGTCGAGGACTAGCTCGCCGTACCCGTCGGCGTCCACTTCCACGAGGCCCGTCTCGAAGGCCCAGGTGGCCAGGGCGATGCTGCCGTGTCCACAGGCCTTGGAGAAGCCGTCGCGGTGCCAGAACAGGACGCCGAGGTCCGCCCCGTCGTCGTCCGGGGGGACGATGAAACCGCCGTACATGCCGTCGAAGCCCCGCGGTTCCAGCGCCAGGAACCCGCGCAGGGCGTTGGCACGCGGGTCGGAGGCGGCCAGGTCGCGGCGCTCGGCCACGCGCGCGCCCGGGAAGGCGATCGGCGGGTCCGGCACGATGCGGAAGGGTTCTCCGGCCGTGTGGTAGTCCACGGCGACGATGTCCGGCCAGGTCATGTCGTGGCTCCCCAACGCCTGACGGGTGGTCCCGTACGGTCCCGGTGACCGCCGGCGCTCACGACGCCGCGTCCTGTCCTGTGTGGCGCCGGTAGGCGCGCGCCGCGACGGCGAGGTCCTCCCACGCCATGCCGGAGCTCTTGAAGAACACCGGTCGGCCCGCGGACCGCTCGCGGGCAGCGGCGTCCGAGACGAAGTCCTTGAGCGGGACGAGGTCGTCGGGGTCGAGCAGCCCTTCCCTGACGGCGAGTACCACGTCCCCCGATTCCCGCAGCGCCGTGGCGACGTCCTCGACGACCACGGTGGCGCGCGCGCCCAGTCGGCCGTCCACCTCGCGTGCGTCGGGCTCGTGCGAGCCGACGGCCACGACGACGGACTCGTCCCTGATCAGGCCGGAGTCGAACAGCGGCTCCCTGGCGCCGGTGGCACAGATCACCAGGTCAGCACCGGCGAGACGTCTCCCGACCTCCTTGTCCAGCGCCCCGAGCGACTCGGCCATGTCGTACCGCGCTGTCCTGAGGGGATCGGGGCGGCGCGCGACGAACGTCGCCCGCCCGATGTCGGCGCCCTTCGGGAGAACCGCCAGCAGGCAGTCCAAATGCGCGTATGCCTGGACGCCCTGTCCGAAGACGACGACCTCCAGATCGGCACGGGCGGGCAGGACGGGGAGGACGGCGCTCAAAGAGACGGCGGGTGTGCGTAGTTCGGTCAGCGCGCTCGCGTCGATCACCGCGACGGGCCGCAGGGTCGGCTGCTCGAAGAGCAGGTACTGGCCCTGGACGGCCGGCAGGCCGTACGCCGTGTTGTCGCGTGCGACGGACAGGACCTTGACGCCGCAGTACGACGACTCGTCGGACGGCATGACGAGGAACTGGCCGTTCGCGATGTCGACCCGTGACCGGGCCGGTTCCCGTGTGGGATCCAGGCCGCCGGTCAGCGCGTCCGTGATCGTCTCGACGGCCCGCTCGAATGGGACCAGCCCGAACACGTCCTGTCTGTTCAGGACCGCAAGATCTTGCATGTCGTTCCTCTCGTCTCCTCGGTCACGGGCTCGTGTCCCCGCGAGAGGTGTTCCAGGAGGGGGGCCGTCGCGCGGCTGACGCGCATGGACGGGCCGGATGGTGGAACGGGGTTGGCGCATTGCCGTGCTTCGGCTCGCCGTCGTGCGCGTCGACGTCAAAAAGTTGTTGAGATATTATCACCCTTGTTGAAGTGATGGCATGCTGTTTCACGGACGCCCCCGGGGAAGCTCCCATTCGCCGGCCCGGGGCATGAGATCGTGTGCGGCGGGTGACGGCGAGACCGGCAGTGTTCAGCCGTGATTGGCGGCTATATCGGTCCGCGCTTGTGCGACAGGAGGACTTCTATGGCCGACGGGCTCGAATTCGTGGAGCCTTTCGATGAACCGGACCGGGCGTACGCGCAGCAGGTCGTGACCGTGATGACACCGATCCTGTCGTCCCTGTCGCAGGCGTTCCCGGTCGACACGGAAGTCCTGCTGCAGGATTTCACGTGCATTCCCCATTCGATCGCGGCGATAGCCAACCCCGTCACGGGCCGATCCATCGGTGGACCGCCGACCAATGCCGCCCTCTACGCACTTCGGCACAACCTCACGTCGGACAACATCGGATACCGGTCGGAAACCGCCGACGGCACTCCGCTGCGTTCATCGGCCATTTACTTCTGGGGGCCGAGCGGGCGCCCAGTGGTCTGTCTGTGCGTGAACAGCAAGATCGGTCAGATCGAGAGCGCCGCGCGGATCCTGGGCGATCTCACCGGCCTGGTGCCGGAACCCGCGGTCGCACCGGTCGAAGCCGTGACCGAGGAGGTCTCGCCGGCGAACCTGTCCGCGCTGAGCAAGAGCATCCTCGAAGAGGCGATCCAGCAGACGTCGGTGCCCGTCGACCTCATGCAGAAGGAACACCGTCTCGACGTCGTACGGCTGCTCGACCTCCGCAGCTACTTCGCTCTTCGAGGCTCCGTCGAACTCGTCGCTGAAGAACTCGGCGTGAGCCGGTTCACCGTCTACAACTACCTCGACGAGGTCCGGGCAGGCAGCGTCTGAGGGCGGACTTGCGGGATCCCCGTCAGGGTTGCGGCGTCCCTTCTTCCGCCCGGACCTCGTTGATGTACTTGTAGATGCTGAAGCGCGTCACGCCGAGAGCCTGTGCGGCGATGTCGATCGACTCACGCAGGGCGAAGAAGCCGCGCCGGTCCAGCTCTCGGACCGCCCGCATCTTGTGCGTCTTCTTCATCAGTTCGACGCTGACCCCGACGGCCTCGATCGTCTCTCGCAGGATGTCCTGGGCCAGAGATTCGACGGAGCGCGCGAACCGCTCACGGTCCGCACTCGCCTCGGTGCTCGGGCCCGGGGCAGCCGGTGTCATCGCCGCCAGAATCTCGTGGGCCCGGGCGAAGTCGCTGATGTCGGCCTCGATGCACAGCGCGGCGACCGCGCGGCCGCCGGCGGCACGGAAGAGGAGCCTCGACGAACGGACGACCCGGCCCGATTCGAGCATCCTGCGCGCGCCGATCGTCTCCTCTCCGGCGAGCGCAGAAGAAAGGGAGGTGTCCAGTCCGAGCACCTCGCCGCCCGCGACCGTCACGGGGGAGTCCACGGACTCGGTGAGGTCGTACAGGACGACGGTAGCGGGTGGTACGAACGCGCGGGCCAGCCCCGGGACCACGTGACGCACGGTCGAGACCACGGCGCGGGCGTACGCACGCTCCTCATCGCTGAACGCGACCTTTGCGAAGTCTTCCGTCTGCAATGCGTCCACACCTTCGTCCTCGCGTTCCCGTCACCTTAACAGCGTGTCACTAGCAGGACAGGAGGGCCGGAACGGGCGCCGGATTACCCGGTCCGCAGCCGTGACACCTTCGAAACGATCTTCCAGGTGTCCTCGACACGCGCGACCACGAGCACGTCCCGGAACGCCAGGGTGCCCTGGTCGAAGTCGAGTTCGACGACGGCCAGGGAGTCGTCGGCGGCGTGCACGCCGACGCGGGAGACCGCCGTACCCGGATCGGATCGTTCGGCCCACTTGCCCAGGAGATCGGACACGGGCGCGGTGCCCTGGACGGCTCCGTCCTCTCCGACGTAGGTGAAGGTGCCTTGTGCGTCGAAGAGACCCGCGAAGATCTCGGCGTCCCCGGTACGGAAGGCGGTGAGGTAGGCGTCGGCCACCGCGCCGGCTTCGGTTCGTACAGTCATGATTGTTCTCCTGTAAGGGAGTCGGGCCGCCCGGTGCTGACGGCGGACGGTCGTTGTCGTGGGATGCCGGGGCCGGGCCGTCCCGGATCACCGCGCGGACCGGACGCGCGCGGGCTCACCGACGGGACCAACCCTTCACCGGCACTCCGCCCTTGATCACCACGTCGACCTCGCCGAAGCGGTCGACCGGGTCCAGTCCGTCGGCGCGCACCGCCACCAGATCGGCCAGCCTGCCGGGGGCGAGGACACCGATGTCGTCCCGGCCAAGGCACTCGGCCGCCACCACTGTCGCCGAGCGGATCGCGTCGAGGGGAGTCATCCCGGCCGCGACGAGGTCCACCAGCTGCCCGGCGTTGAGACCGTGCGGATACACGATCGCGTCGGTTCCGTACGCGATCCGCACACCGGCCTCGACGGCGTCGCGCAGTCCCCGCATGGCGGTGCCGTGCACATCGGTGATCCGCCGGACGTGATGGTCGGAGTACCCGCCGAACCCGGGCTGGTCGGTGATCCAGCGCATGAGGAAGGTGGTGGGGACGTAGTAGGTCCCGTGCTGGAGAAACGCGTCGATCACCTCGTCGGTGATCGTCGTACCGTGCTCGACGGAACGCACCCCGGCCCGCACCGCGCGAAGGATTCCCTCGGCCCCATGGGCGTGTGCCGCCACGTACAGGCCGTACAAGGCCGCCTCGTCGACAGCGGCCCTGATCTCGTCCTGCGAATACTCGGGGACACCGGGCACTGTCCCTCGAGTGAGCACCGCTCCCGTGGCCATCAGCTTGATCACGTCGGCTCCGCGGTGGGCGATGGTGCGCACCACGCGCCGGACCTCGTCGACCGAGTCCGCGACCCCGGTGCGGAACTCGGGCGGCAGCGGGATGTCGGGGGCGAGGTCCGTGATCTCACCGCCGCCGTGGGAAGTCCCCACGTACGCTCCTGCGCAGACCATGCGCGGGCCCTCGCAGATCCCCGCCTCGATGGCGTCGCGCAGATCGCAGTCGACGAACGCGCGGAACGTTCCCACGTCCCGGACGGTGGTGAAGCCCGCCCGCAGGGTGACGCTCGCATTCCGTACGCCGTGCAGCGCGTTCCGGGCGGCCGACCCCGTCAGGAAGGGGGCGAAACCGCCTGATTCGAGCTCGCCGATCAGATGGGTGTGGAGGTCGATCAGTCCGGGAGTGACCACGTGGTCTGTGAGGTCCAAGGTTTCGTACGCCCCGTGTCGTGACGGCGACCACGGCTCGACGGTCTCGATCCGGTCGCCCGACACGACGACCGCGTGGTCGGGCAGCATCTCGCCGTTCTGTACATCGACGAGCATCCCAGCCCGTACTGCGTAGCTGTTCATACGTCCCCTGCCGCCCTGTTCTCCGGGCTCGGTCGACCCATACCGCTTCCGTGCCTGCACCAGTCTTGATCGCCTCTGTACCGATGTCGTGCTACATACGTTGCGACTCGACGGCCGAACGCGGTTCACCGGAAGGTTCCGCCGACCGCACGGCACGGGCGCCGAGCATCACACGGTGTCGTCCGAGGGCTCCCAGATGGCGGGGGCCGGAAGGTGGTGGTGCGCCGTCCGCAGTGACCGCCGCGCGGTCACTCGACCGTTGCCGCGACGTCGTCCCTCACTATGGAGCCGATACTCGCGTGCTGGGCCGTTCCGCCCCGCGCCTGCGCTCGCGACTGCCGCCGTTCCCCAGCTCGCAGAAACGTCGCGGCGACGGAGGCCAGGGGCGACCGCGGCGATGCCGAGCCACTGCGGCCAGGCCAACTGCTGCCCGAGGACGAGGAGCCCGAACAGCGCGCCGGCGGCCGCCTCCAGACTGGTCAGCACGCTGAACACAGCGGCGGAATCCGGCGCAGCGCCTCCAGGTTGAGCGAGTACGGCAGCACGCTCGCGGCTACCGCGACCAGGGCGGCCACCCCCAGCACGTACGGGTCCAGAAGCGCGCTGCCGGCGTGGGAGATGCCGTACGGGGCGCTGAACAGAGCCGCGATCAGCACCGCCACGGCCAGTCCTTCGCCGCCGCTGAGGCGTTGCGCCATACGGGCGGAGACGAGGATGTAGCCGGCCCAGCAGCACGCGGCGACCGCGGCCAGGGCCAGGCCGGTCGCGTCGAGAGGGATGCCGCCCCCGCTGAGCAGGACGACACCGCCGATGGCCAGACCGGCGGGCAGCAGGTCGACGGCCTGGTGTGATCCGGCCAGCGCGATGGCGAACGGGCCGAGGAACTCGATCGTGGCCACCGCGCCGAGCGGGATGTGCTTCACCGCCTCGTAGAAGGAGGGGTGGTGGGCGGCCAGGAGAGCCCCCGCGCAGACCATCGTCGGCCAGGCGCCCATCACCGAACTCAGCGTCCGACACCGGGGGTGGGTACGTTTCCCACGACCTCGGAGCTGTCCGCGGTCGCGGATCCCGTGCGCATCCAGCTGATCCGCGAGCTGGCGGGCTCCACCGAGTGGACGCGCAGCTGCGGCAGCTTCGACATGCCGGTCGGCAAGGCCGCCCTCAGCCACCACTTCTCGATCCTGCGCGGCGCTGGCCTGGTCGAACAGCGCGACGAGGGAGCCAGACGCGTCAACCGGCTGCGCCGCAAGGAGTTCGACGCGCGTTTCCCGGGACTGCTCGACCTGCTCCTCCGGGCGGACCCGGCGGACTGAGCACCGGGGCCCGGTGAAGCGACTGAGTGGGAGAGGCCGGTCCAGGGGAGCCGCGCCCCTGAACCGGCCTCGGTCGGGATCCGGCCGCGTCGACCGGTTACCGGGCCGCCCACGCGTCGTTGCCCGGCGTCCGCGGCGGGCGCTCGTTGCGCTTCACGCTGCGCGGGCTCGCGAAGCGGATCAGGTTCCAGACCGTGCCGGCCTTGTCGTTGGTGCCGGAGGCGCGCGCGCCTCCGAACGGCTGCTGGCCCACGACGGCGCCGCTAGGCTTGTCGTTGACGTAGAAGTTGCCGGCGGTGTAGCGAAGGGCCTCCGACGCCCGGGCGAGAGCGGCCTCGTCCTCGGCGAACACGGCCCCGGTCAGGCCGTACGCGGTGGACTCGTCGACCAGCCGCAGAGTCTGCTCCCAGTCGGCGTCCTCGTACACGTACGCGGCGAGGACGGGAGCGAAGAGCTCCTCGGTCATGAACGGCGAGAGGGGGTCGGCGACTTCGAGCAGTGTCGGCTCGACGAACCAACCGGTCGTGTCGGCCGTGCCGCCGCCCGTCAGGACGATGCCCTCGGCGCGGGCCTTCGCCAGCGCCTCGGTGTGCTTGGCATGCTGGCGGGCGTTGATGACGGCGCCGATGTGTGTGCCGGGCAGCGTCGGGTCGCCCGTGACGACGGAGCGGGTCAGTTCGATCAGCCGGTCCTTGAGCCTCGGCCACAGGCTGCGTGGCACATAGAGCCGGGAGGGCGCGGCGCACTTCTGGCCCTGGTACTCATAGGCGCCCCGTATGCACGCCACCGCCAGCGCTTCGACGTCGGCGGACGGGTGGGCGATCACGAAGTCCTTGCCGCCGGTCTCGCCGACCACGCGCGGGAAGTCGCGGTAGCCGTCGATGTTGGCACCGACGGTGCGCCAGATGTGCCGGAACGTCGCGGTGGAGCCGGTGAAGTGTACGGCCGCCAACTCATGGTGAGTCAGGGCGACTTGACCGATCTCCGCACCGTCGCCGTGCACCAGGTTGACCACACCGTCGGGCAGTCCGGCCTCCCGCAGCAGCCGCATCGACAGGTGGGCCACCAGCGAGGAGCTCTCGTGCGGCTTCCACAGCACCGTGTTGCCGAGCAGGGCCGGGGCGAAGGCGAGGTTGTTGGTGGAGACGAAGTTGAACGGCGAGACCGCGAAGACGAAGCCCTCCAGCGGGCGGTACTCGACATGGTTGCGTACCCCGTCCGGCGAGTACGGCTGGACGTCGGCCATGGCCGCCATGTTGGCCACGTTGGCTCGGATGAGTTCGACCGTCTCGTCCGACGCGTCGCCCTCGGCCTGGTCCCGGGTCTTGGACAGCTCCAGCATGGCGGCGGCGTTCAACCGCTCGCGCCAGGGGCCGGACTCCAGAAGTTCGGCGGCGCGCAGGAAGGGCTTCGCCCGCTCGGCCGCATCCAGCCGCCCCCAGTCGCTGGCGGCTTCGCGGGCCGCGGTGATCGCCTGCTCCACCTCGGCCGCCCCGGCGTGATGAGCGTGCCCGAGGCTGACCGCGTGGGCGTGCGGGGTGACGACCGGGACGGTGCGCCCTGTGCGGATCTCGTGCCCGCCGATCACGCTCGGGATGTCGTAGCCGGCGGCGCGGACCTCGGCGAGCCCGGCCACGAGGTCCGGAGGGTGAGGCACGGATGGTGAGGTCATACGGTGCTCCGAGACGTTCGAGGGACGATACGGTGCGGTCGTCCCGACGCTAGGCGGTCGCGTGTCGGCGGCGCTTCGGAGCGCGGGTGGAAACTTCGCCGGGCGTTCATACACTTGTCGAATCCACCCGGTCAGGGCAGTGTCAGCAGTGTGCGTGGATGCGTTCCGGGCAGCGATCCGGGACGGCACGCGACATCAGAAACGAAGTACGGAGGCACGCATCCCGTGGTGGAACCGATGGGTATGCAGAGGGTGGTCGATCGCCTCGCCCAGGAGATCGGACTCTCCGTCCTGGTCGAGGACCGAGAACAGCATCCGGTGTGGTGGAGTACTCGTGGCGCGGTGGACGGTACCCGCACCAAGACCATTCTCGACCGGCATGTGGATCCGGTCGCGGCCGCCGTCGTCCAGCGATTCCGGCTCTCCCAGGCGACCGCTCCCGTCCGCGTTCCCGCCGTGCCCGAGGCCGACATGTGGGCGCGCTGGTGCATGCCGGTGCGCTGCGACGGCCGCACGCTCGGTCTGCTCTGGGTGCTCGACCCGGACGGGGTTCTCGGCGAGTCCGCACTGCCGAGTCTGGTGGAGTGCGCGGGACTCGCCGGCGAGGCCATGGCGGGCAGTGAGGATTCCGCGGAGCGGCAGCGCCGCCATCGCGACGCGCTCCTGGGCCGCCTCCTGTCCGGCCCGGACGAGGAGGCCGCACGTGAACTTGCCCGTCTGGAGAACCTGCCACCGGACGCGCGGGTACAGGTCGAGGCGCCGCCCCGGCCCGGCGGCTGGGAGCTGCCCGGGGGAATGAGCGTGCACGTGGTCCGCACCAGCGTGCGCGCGGCGACCAGCGGCGCTCCGCTTCCCCTGCTGGAGCTGGCCGAGGCGGTGCGCCGCGCGACGGCCGTGCGCAGAGTGGCGGCCGCCGGAGCGCGCCCGACGCCGGCCACCTGGGACGACCTCGGCGCCTGGCGTCTGATCGTCGAGGCCCCCGAGTCCCTGACGCCCGCCGATCTGCATCCCGGCGCCGGCATTCTGGGCCAGGGACCGCGCGAGGAGCTGACGACGACGGCGCGGGTCGTCCTGGACCACGGTGGTGAAGTGGCTGCGGCGGCAAGGGAGTTGCACGTCCACCGCACGACCCTGTACTACCGGCTGGACCGCATCACCGAACTCACCGGCGTCGACCTCCGTTCCGGAGTCACCCGCACCAACCTGCAACTTGCCCTCTGGCTGGCTGCCTACCGCAGTGCCGGCGAACCCGAAACGACCACTCTTCGACACCTGTCGAACGACAGTCGCGAGTCTCCTTCCAGGCGTTGATGCCCGCGACGGGTGACTGACCCTACGTTCAAGTCACCTGCGCACCCGGAATCGCCTGAAGGAGTCATCCGGTGACCCTGAAATTCGACTACATCGTCGTCGGAGCCGGTTCGTCCGGATGCATCGTCGCCACCCGGCTCACCGAAGACCCGAACGTACGGGTCCTTCTCGTCGAAGCGGGCGGCACCGACCGCACCAACATGTTCATCGCCATGCCAGGGGGGCTGCCGTTCGTCTACCAGAACAAGAAGATCGGCTGGGGCATCCAGTCGGGCCCCGAACCGCACCTGCACGGCAAGACCATCGACGAGAAGGCCGGCAAGGTCCTCGGTGGCGGTTCGTCCGTCAACGCGATGATCTACAACCGCGGCAACCCGATGGACTACGACGGCTGGGCGGCGGACGGCCTGAAGGACTGGGACTACGCCCACTGTCTGCCGTACTTCCGCAAGATGGAGACGTTCGAGGACGGTCCTGACGAATGGCGTGGCGGCAGCGGTCCGCTGCGCATCAGCCGGGCCCGCGCCCAGCACAAGATGTACGAGACGTTCCTGCGCGCCGGCGAACAGGCGGGGTTCGATACGACCCCGGACCACAACGGACAGCGGCAGGAAGGTCTGCACATCGCGCAGTCCTTCATCCATGACGGCGTCCGCATGAGCGCCACCAGGGCGTATCTGCGCCCGGCCCTCGACCGGCCCAACCTGAAGGTGCTGCCGAAGACGCTGGTGACACGTGTGCTCGTCGAGAACGGGGCCGCGGTCGGAATCGAGGTGGCCGGTCCCGACGGCCCGCGGCGAGCACTGTGCGAGCGCGAGGTGATCCTTGCCGCGGGCGCCATGAACACCCCCAAGCTGCTGTTGCTGTCCGGGATCGGTCCGGGTGACGAACTGCGCCGCCACGGTATCGACGTTGTAGCCGAGGCTCGCGAGGTGGGCCGCAACCTGCAGAACCACCCTGGTGTGGACCTGCAGTTCGGCACCCGCGCCGAGGACTCGCTCACCTCCGAGCTCGGCCTTGTCGGGCGGGCGAAGCTCGGCGCGGACTGGATGCTGCGCCGCAAGGGCCTGGGCACCACCAACTTCTTCGAGGCCGGTGCCTTTCTGCGCACCCGCGACGACATCGACTTCCCGAACATGCAGTGGGAGTTCCTGCCGCTCACCCGGCAGCTGAGGGGCGGCAGGCTGGTGCCGGTGCCCGGCTTCCAGTTCTGGATGGACCTCTCGCGCCCGCTCAGCCGTGGTGAGGTCACCCTGCGCTCGGCGAACCCGGCCGAGGCGCCGTCCGTCGTCTTCAACACGTACGCCGAGCGTCAGGACCTGCAGGACATGATCGACGGCGTCCGGATGACGAGAGAGATGCTGGTGGGGCAGTCCGCCTGGCAGCGCTACCGTCCCCAACTCCTCACCCCGGGCCCGGAGGTCACCTCCGACGCCGAGATCGAGGCGTTCGTCCGCCGGGCCACAGGCACCTCCTACCACCCGTCGGGCACCTGCCGGATGGGCACGGACGCGGAGGCCGTCGTGGACGGCGAGGGCCGTGTGAACGCCGTGCGCGATCTGCGCGTCGTCGACGCGTCGATCATGCCGAAGGTCATCACCGGCAACCTCAACGCGCCGGTGATGATGATGGCGGAGAAGATCGCCGACCGGATCCGCGGACGGGCACCGCTGGCGCCGTCCGACGCCGTGTACTACCGGCGTGCCGGGACCGGGACGGGGACCGCAGGTTCGGAGGCGGTCCCGGTGTGAGACCGCCGGGAGGACGAGGCGGGTGGGGTGGCTGATTCTCGCGGCACGACGGGGTGCTTGACGCGATGCAGGTGGACGAATTTCCTCCGTTTCGCCTACGGTCGAAAGCCAAGCGGACGAAATTCATCCGAATATGCCGAGCGCACTCGGAGGCCCCCATGCCCGCCACCCCCACCCCCGCTGCCCCCCTGTCCCTCGTCCGGACGTGTCCCTACGCGCCCGTGGAGGAGCACGTCCGGCTGCGTGAGGAGGAACCTGCCGCCCGCGTCACACTGCCGAGCGGCATGCAGGCCTGGGTACTGACCAGGCACGACGACATCCGGAAGATGCTGGTCGACCCTCGCTTCAACCACAACCGGAACCATCCCGGCATCCCGAGGACGGAAGCCGGCCGACTCGGTTCGCTGCCCCGCATCCCGCTCCTCACCGTGGACCCGCCGGTACACGCCCGCGAACGGCGGGAGGTCACGGGTGAGTTCACCGTGAAACGGGCCGCCGCGCTGGAATCGCGCATCCAGCAGATCGTCGACGAACACATCGACGCGATGCTCGCTGGCCCGCGCCCCGCCGACCTGGTGCAAGCACTCGCTCTACCCGTCCCGTCTCTGGTGATCTGCGAGATGCTCGGCGTGCCCTACGCCGACCACGCCTTCTTTCAGTCCCGCTCCGCCGCGATGCTCCGCTGGTCCACGCCGCAGGAGGAGCGGGCCGCGGTCATGCTTGAGCTGATGGCGTACATGCACGAGCTGACCGCGCGCAAGGAGCGGGAGCCCGGCGACGACCTCATGAGCAGGATGGTGGCGAAGACCGGGGACCTGGAGGGAATGGCCGGTCTCGGATTCCTGCTGCTGATCGCGGGCCACGAGACGACCTCCAACGTGATCTCCCTTGGCGCGATGACGCTGCTGGAGCGTCCCGAGACCCTCGCGGTGATCCGTGAGGACCCGACGAAGACGCCCGGCGCGGTCGAGGAACTGCTGCGGTACTACACCGTCGCGGAGTACGCGATCGTGCGGGTCGCGGAGGAGGACGTCGAAATCGCCGGCGTGACCATCCGCGCGGGCGAGGGCGTCCTCGCGCTGTCGAACACCGCGAACCGCGACCCGGCCGCTTTCGAGGCCCCGGACGAGTTCGACATCGCCCGTGGCGCCCGCCATCACCTGGGCTTCGGGTACGGCGCCCACCAGTGCCTCGGTCAGAACCTGGCCCGGCTCGAACTGCGCATCGTGTTCGACACGCTGTTCCGCAGGGTGCCGGGCCTGCGCCTCGCCAAGCCCGTCGAGGACCTGCCGTTCAAGTCCGACGGGCAGGTCTACGGCCTCTACGAGTTGCCGGTGGCCTGGTAGCGGCCGGTCGTGCTGGTGGCCGCGCACTGACGGGAGCCGGGATCCGATCATGACGTCCGTACCCGCCGACGCGATCCGGCCGTTCCATATCGACATCCCGCAGGGCGAACTGGACGATCTCCAGGCTCGCCTCGACGGCCGGACGACCTGCCGGGCGTGGGAAGGTCGTACGGCGGTCCCCGGGGGTATCTGCGTGAACTCGCGCGGTACTGGTGGCACGAGTAGGGCTGGCTTGTCACCGAGGCCGACTGAACGCGTGGCCGCAATTCACGGCCACGATCGACGGGGCCGCCGTGCACTTCGCCCGCGTCCGCTCCCCGGAACCGGGCACCACCCCGCTGGCCATCACCCATGGATGGCCCGGCTCGATCGTCGAATTCCTCGACGTCGTCGGTCTGTTGACCGATCCTGCCGCGGTGGCGATCCGACGGACGCGTTGCACGTCGTCCTGGGCATTCCGGGGTACGGGCTGTCCGGGGCCGTACTGGAAGTGGGCTGGGGACCGGGCCGGGTCATGCGCGGGCCCGGCCTGGTGGAGAGACTTGGCTATGAGTGCCTGTGCACAGGGCGGCGACTGGGGCGTGGTCATCACCCGCGAGTTGGGCCGTGCCCACCCGGGTCGCGTGCTCGGAGTCCACCTCAACCTGCCGCCGGGCGCCGCTGGGTGGAGTGGGCGAGCGAGGGCGCCGGGTACGCGGTGCTGCAGGCCTCTCGTCCCCTCACCGCCGACGTACACGCTCACGGACTCGCCCGTCGGCCAACTCGCCTGGTTCGTGGGGAAGTTCCGGGAGTCGACGGCCTGCGAGGAACTGTCTGGGGAGGCCGTGGACCGCGACCGGTTGCTCACCAACGTCAGCCTGTACTGGCTGACCGGGGCCGCCGGTTCGTCCGCCCGCATGTACTACGAACACCACCATGTCCCGGACACCGCTGCGGCACAAGGCGGAGCGGACGGAGAACTCGTACGGTGGACGGAGTTCGACCGGGGCGGCCAACTCCCCGCGATGGAGGAGCCGGTTCTTCTGGTCGACTCGGAAGTCCGTCAACCCGCCTTCGTGGTAGGGAAGTTGACTCGGCTGTCTGCGGGGGTGGGGGCTTGCGTCACTCCGTCAGCCGGATCGCGGCGGCCGGGCAGACCGCCGCCGCGTCCCGGACGCCGTCGAGCAGTTCGTCACCGGGGTTCTCGACGAGCACGACGGCGATGCCGTCCTCTTCCCGCTGGTCGAACACCTCGGGGGCGGCGACGACGCACTGTCCTGCGGCGACGCACCTCGGCTCGTCGAATTCCACACGCATGACGGTCTCCTGTGTTCGGTGGTGCAGTTGGGATGGGGCGCGGGCGGTCACCAGGCCATTGCCGATGCGCCTGTCGGCCGGCTCGCTGTGTCTTGCAACGACGCGAGTTCTCTGCGTGGGTGGCGGTCACGTCCGGCGCGCCGAGCCCTGTGGTGCTCCGAACTGCTGACTCTCTCGCCGGCTGATGAACCGCGGGGGCGAGATCAGTCTAACTTCTAAAGTTTTTCAGTGATAGATTTTAGAGGGGTTGATGGGCGGCTCGTCCCGCAACGTCCAGGACAGGCCGGGCCGGCTGACTGTCCGACCAGGACGGGAGGGCGTCGGCGCGGGCATCTACGCCCCGTCCGTCACCATGCCGGCGAGTTCTGGGACCGGGACGAGATCAGGAAGGGCCGCATGGTCGTCCACGCGAGCGGGTCGTTCCCTGAGTCCCATGTCAACGGGCGCGAGACCTTCCTCGCCGCCGTGAACTGGGTGGACGACTGGCCTGTGGCCGTCGAGGAGCAAGTCGCCGGAGGATTCACCGGCCGGGTGATCGGCGTGGAAACCCTCGGCGCGGACGCCCCGCTCACCCGCTTCGAGCACCAGCCGCAGCCCGTCCCCGACACCGGTCCGCGGTTCGGGCTGACTGCAATCCCCCCACCTGAAAGGAAAGTGACTTGACGCGACTCAAGGACAGTCACCAGGCTCCTCGGCCGTACCACGAACTCGACATCTCCAGCCCGGCGTTCTGGGGCCGGACTTTCGACGAGCGCGAGACGACCTTCGCGCGGCTGCGCGCGGAAGGCGGACTCACCTGGCACGAACCCATGGGGGCCTACCCGGGTGGCGAGTCCGGTTTCTGGGCGGTGACCCGCCACGAGGACATCGTCGCCGTCAGTCGCAACCACGATGTCTTCTCCTCGGCCGAGGGCGTCAGCGTTCCCCCGATGCCCAAGGAGGCCGCACGGGAGACCTCGTTCTTCCTGGTCATGGACCCGCCCGAGCACATGTCCTTCCGGCGGCTGATCGCCGCGGCCTTCACTCCCAAGCAGGTCGCCCGTATCCAGGCGCAGATCGAGACCGACGCGCGGGACATCGTCGGCGGACTGGTCGGGGCGGGGGAGATCGACTTCGTCTCGTCGTGCTCGGCCGTGCTGCCCATGCGGACCGTCTCCGACATGATCGGGATCGCGCCGGGGGACAGGGAGGCGGTCACACACGCCGCCGAGGTGTTGTTCGCGGGCCCGAGCGAGGAGGACCTGGCAGCCGGTGTCGACGGGTTGGCTCTGGTGCGGCGTCAGGTGGACGTGCTGCGTGAGGCGGCGGTCGAGATCGCCCGGGACCGGCGGCGCCGGCCCAAGGACGACCTGATGACGAACATCGTCCAGGCCGAGGTGGACGGCCGGAGGCTCACGGACGAGGAGATCGGGGCCTTCATGGTCCTGCTGTCCACCGCAGGCAACGACACCACCAAGCAGACCGCCTCGCACACCGTCCTGGCCCTGGCCAGGAACCCCGAGCAGAAGGAGTGGCTGCTGGCCGACTGGCCCGCGCGCATCGGTACGGCGGTCGAGGAGTTCGTCCGCTTCGCCTCTCCGGTCATGAACTTCGCCCGCGTCGCCAAGGTCGACGCCGAGATCCGCGGTACCACCATCCGGGCCGGCGAGAAGGTGGGTCTCTTCTACTGCTCGGGCAACCGCGACGAGACGGTCTTCGACCGGCCCGACACGTTCGACCTCTCCCGGTCGCCGAACCCACACGTCGGTTTCGGCGGCGGTGGTGTCCACTTCTGCCTCGGCCACACGGTCGCCAAGACACAACTGCGCGCTCTTTTCCGGGAACTGCTCACCCACGTGGCCGACATGGAGGTGGGTGAACCCGAATGGCTCCCCCACACGTTCGTCCACGGCATCAAGAGACTGCCGGTGCACGTGCGCTGAACACCGGCGCAACCTCTACTCAGAGACCGTTCCGCTCCCCACCGCTCGGTGGCCAGGGCGGACAACGCGGTTGAGGAACCGGGTGGTGGCGGCTGTCCACCCGGTTTCCGCCCTAAGTGGCCGCCACTGGACCTCGGCCAGGTTCTGGTTGAAGGGAACAGGGTGATCGTCCGACGGCAGTTTGGTCATTCATGGATCCTGCCCGGTGCGCGAACCGGCCCGACGCGGTTCGGTCACCGACCCAGCTCGCACGGCGCCGTCTCGCTGGGCTGTGTTCGCCGGGGGTGGATCGCGGCGCCTCGCAGGCGTTGTGCCGTGCGTATGTCGCGTACTGACAGCAGCGACTGGACCGCCAGAAGGAGCAGAGCCAGGGACAGCAGGGAGTAGACGACGATGTCCGGGCCCGTGATCCGTTCGCCGAGAGTCAGGGCGACGAAGAAGAGGAGTACGGGTTCCGCGTAGCTGAGGAGTCCGAAGGCCGGCATGGACAGGAGTCGCGCGGCTGCGAGGAAGGCATACATACCGGCCGTTCCCGCGAGCGCCATCGCGCTGATCGCGAGGACGCCCTGAGTGGTGGAGGGCCCGGGACCGGATGCGATCGCGATCAGTGCGGCGGGGCTCAGAACGGTGCACTCCGCCGCGAAGACGGCCGCGTTGTCGAGACGGAAGTACTTTCGTACGGCGAGATAGGCGGGATAGCCGAGACAGATGGTGAGGGTGACCCAGCTGATGGCGTGGGTCGCGGTGATTCTCAGAGCGACGGCGGTGGCGGCGACGCCGACGGCGATCCACTGCACGCGGGTGACGCTGTCGTGGAACACGAAGCGTCCGGTGAGGACGAGTGAGATGGGCAGAAGCAGGTAGCCGAGGGAGACGTCGAGGGCGTACCCGTGTACGGGTGCCCAGGTGAACAGCCAGAGCTGCGCTCCGATGCCGGCGCTCAGGGCCAGGAGGACGAGCGGCATCCACCAGGTGGCGGTCACGGCGGTCCAGAGCTGTTTGACGAGTTGCCGCGTGGGGCGCAGGGAGAGCAGCGCGATGCCCGATCCCGATGTGAGCAGCACCCGCCAGGCGGTGGCCACTTCCGGTGAGGTGCCGACCTGGTCGGTCAGGTAGAAGACCAGTCCGAACAGGCACGAGGCGGACAGGGAGACGGCGACTCCCCGCATCAGGCGCGCTCCTCGCGGGGGCACACCGCGTTTTCAAGACTTGACATTGTCGGATTGCTCGGCCTTCGCTCGGGGCTGCAACGGTGGTGTGCAGCACGGGTTGTGCCGGTGGCGCGTGCGGATGCGCCGCAGGTGCGGTGTCGGGCGCTGCCGGGCCGGGGATCAGCGATCGTCGCGGCGGCGGCTCTCGATGAAGGCGGCCAGTTGCTGCCCCGAGTGCTCGATGTGGTGACGCAGGAGGGCGCACGCCTCCTTCTCGGCGCCTCGGGCGACGGCATCGAAGATGGGGCCGTGCTCGTCCGCGACCGCGGTGACCGTGGCGTACAAGGGCTTCTGCCGCACCATGGCGAGTCGTGTCTCGGCCTGAAGTGAGGCGTAGGTGCGTGCCAGGCGAGGGCTGGCCGCGGCGTGGACCAGCGCGTGGTGGAAGGCGAAGTCGCGGTTGATCACCTCGGTCCATGACGCGTCCCGCGGGATCGCCTGGAGGTGTCGACAGGCCTCGCGGACTGCGTCGAGGGAAAGCTTGCGGCTCACGATCACGTGCACCGCTTCGAGTTCCAGAGCGACGCGGGCGCGGAAGATGTCGAGGACGTCCTCGGGCTCGACGGACGCGACGAACACGCCGCGTCGCGGTTCTCTGCGCAACAGCCCTTCGCTCTCAAGGGCCTGCAGGGCGATGCGCAGGGTGTGCCGTGCGACCGCGTACTGGTCGGCCAGCGACTTCTCCACGAGGTGCTCGTCCGGATCGAAGTCCCCGTTCAGGATTCTCGACCGCAGTGCATCGGTGAGCGCGTCGAGCGCGGACACCGTGTTCAGAGACATTGCTCAGCAATTGACAAGTTGGTCATAAAGTCAGCTTACCGGGTGAGGGGGCGAGGAGCTCCCCGCAGCGACTCCGATCCGCCGCAGATCTGGTAGCTCGGCGGCGATGGCGTCCAGCAGCGCTTCGTCCCCGCGGAAGGGCTGGTCCTTGCGCGGCCAGGCGATGGTGACGTCGGTGAAACCCAGCTCGGTGGCCCGGCCGAGCCGGTCGCGCAGGTGGTCGACCGAGGACAGCGAGGCCGTGCCGGACTCCATGTTCAGCATCCGTACGTACGGCCAGGCGCCCTCCAGCGTCTCGTCCATCCGGCAGGCCGTGCGGGCCACATCCCTCCACCACGCGGCCTCCTCCAACCCGCGGTCCCTGGTCCCCATCGTCACCCAGCCGTCGCCGGGCCGGCGGGCGCCGGCCGCGGCGACCCGCATGCCACGCGGACCGTCGGCGGCGACGAGGAACGGGGGGCGGGGCCGCTGCACGGGGCCGGGGATCATGCGCGCGTCCACCGCGGAATACCAGTCCCCGGACCAGTTCGTCACCGGCTGGGAGAGCAGCCGGTCGAGCAGACCACGGAACTCGACGAACCGCGCGTGGCGCCGCGCGGGTGACAGCTCCTCGCCGCCGAGCACGGCCGAGTCGTACCCCGGGGCACCCGCACCGAGCGCGACGCTGATCCGTCCGCGCGACATCACGTCCAGAGTCATCAGGTCCTTGGCCAGCGGAACCGGGTGCCGGAAGTTCGGCGTGGTGACCAGCGTGCCCAGGCGGATCCGGCTGGTGGTGAGCGCCGCCCCGACCAGCGTGGGCAGAGTCGCGTGCCACGGCCCGTCGGCCAAGGTCCGCCAGGCCAGGTGGTCGTAGGTCCACGCGTGATCGAACCCGTAGCAGTCGGCGCGTTCCCAGCGCTTTCGGTCGGTGTCCCAGTCCCGCTCGGGAAGGATGATGACGCCAATACGGATCATCGAGTCCTCAGCTCCTTGTCGGGAGCTACTGGTCGGGGTGAACACCGGCCCCGGACGGTCGGCGGCCGCACCTGCTCCCGTATCAGCAACGTAGGGGCGGGCGGTCGCACCGGGGTAGCTCCGGCTGTAGGACGTTCCGGTTTCTTCTTCGACAGATGCTGAGAGAGGGGATTCCCGCTTCTTACCCGCACTCTTCAGCTGGGCGACGCCCCTTTGGCTCCGATCGAGGGGGCCCTGCCGGGCTCCGCCGCCGGATGGGCGAGAGCCTGGGCCCGCGGGGTCAGATCGGGAAATTGTCCACTCGGCGAGACACCATGGACTCGGTGACCGGGGGCAGTTGGCTCGCGGCTGTAGGGGACAGGGCGTCCAGGAGGAGCGCGAGGTAGCGTCGCCAGCCGTCGCTGTTCGGGGGCATGGTCCGTAGCACGCCGAAGAGCATGACCATCAGCCTGGGCATGTCCTCGGGGACCACGTCGTCGCGGATGAGCCCCGCCTGCTGGCCGCGGCGGACCAACTCGGCGAGTACGTCGTGGAATTCGGCGGCGACGTCCGTCGTGAGTGAGTCGGACATCCGCGCGGCGGCCAGGGTGTTGTGCTCGCGAGCTCCGAGGGTGAGCGCCTCTTCGATCAACGCTCTCAGGCCACGCAGGGGGTCGTCGTCCTCCAACGCTCGTGCCTGGGCGGGGGACAGGTCCTCGGCGAGGAATTGCTCTAGCGCCGCCCGGGCGAGCAGACCCTTGTCGGGGAACCGGCGGTAGAGCGTCGAGATGCCCACTCCCGCCTGCCGGGCGATCTCCTCGAGTGGGGCGTCGGGCCCCTGTTCCGCCCAGACCTTGCGCGCGGCGCGCTGGATTCGCTCGGCGTTGCGCGCCGCGTCGGCACGCAGGTGTCGGGAGGCGTCCGTCGTCATCACTCCAGTCTATAACTGGGAGCTTACTTCCAGTTATGGTTCACTGGGCCAACCGGTAGTGAACTTCCAGTTCTGGGAGGCGAGTCGAGTGACAGCAACAGTCGACAGAGGAGGCCGGGCGATGAACCGTGTGGTGGTCGTCGGCGCGTCGGCGGGCGGGCTGGCCACGGCGGAGGCCCTGCGCAGAGGGAAGTACGAGGGTGAGATCACGCTCATCGGGGATGAGCCGCAGTTCCCCTACGATCGTCCGCCGCTGTCGAAGCAGTTGTTGTGCGGGCAGTGGGAGCCGGACCGGCTCTACCTGCGCTCCGGTACGGACCTTGAGGCGTTGGGTCTGGACTGGCGCCTGGGATTGCCCGCGACCGGACTCGACACGGAGCGGCGTGCGGTGATCCTGGCCGACGGTTCCGAGGTCCCGTACGACGGTCTGGTGGTGGCGACCGGTGTGCGTCCCCGGCGTCTGCCGGGTGGTGAGGCGCTGGTCGGGCTGCATGTGCTGCGGACGTTGCCGGATGCGTTGGCGTTGAAGGCGGCGCTGCGTCCGGGTGGGCGGCTGGTGATCGTCGGGGCCGGGTTCGTGGGCGCGGAGGTGGCTGCTACGGCTCGGGGCCTGGGGGCGGAGGTGACGTTGCTGGAGTCGGCGGCGGTGCCGCTGGCGTCGGCCGTCGGTGAGGAGGTGGGTCGGTTTCTCACTCGTCTGCATCGTGATCAGGGTGTCGAGGTGCGCACGCGGGTTGCGGTGGCCGAGGTTCTCGGGGAAGCCGGCCGGGTCTGCGGGGTGCGTCTTACGGATGCGACCGTGATTCCGGCGGACGATGTGCTGGTCGCCATCGGCTCGGTCCCCAACACCGAGTGGCTGGCCGGCAGCGGGCTTACCGTGGACAACGGGTTGGTGTGCGACGAGCACTGTGCCGCCGCACCCGGTGTGTACGGGGTCGGGGATGTGGCCCGCTGGCACAATCCGCTCTTCGGCACGGTGATGCGTGTCGAGCACCGTACGCACGCGGCTGAGCAGGGTATGGCGGTGGCGCGCAATCTGCTTCAGCCGGACGTGAGCCGTCCTTTCGCGCCGGTGCCGTACTTCTGGTCCGACCAGTACGGGATCAAGTTCCAGGCCCACGGAAACCTGCGGGACCACGACGAGGCATTTGTGGTGGACAGCGACTACGAGGGACACAAGCTCCTGGTCGCCTACCGCAAGGGCGAGAGGCTGACCGGCGTGGTGGCCGCGGGCGCCTCGCCCAAGACCCTGCGCGCCTGGCGCTCCCTCATCGCCGCCCGCAGCGCCTGGACGGACGCCCTTGCCGAAGCGCCGGCCGCGTGACGAGCGGCAGGGGAGGAGAGCGATGAAAGCGGTGAGCCACCTCGCCCAGCGGATCCTGAAGCTGGATCCCCCCATCACCAGGGACGTGACCGTCCAACGTGACGTGCCCGTCCCGATGCCCGACGGCACCGTGCTGCTGGCCGACCGTTGGGCACCACGGTCCGGCGGCGACGGTCTGCCGGTCGTCCTGGTGCGCTCCCCGTACGGACGGCGGGGTCCCATCGGCGTGCAACTGGGCCGGATGCCCGCGGAGCGTGGCTTTCAGGTGCTGATCCAGAGCGTGCGGGGCACTCATGGCTCTGGCGGCGTGTACGACCCCATGCGTCAGGAACGCGACGACGGGCTGGCGACGCTGAAGTGGTTGGTCGAGCAGCCGTGGTGCGGGGAGTCCGTGGTGCTGGCAGGGGCCAGCTATCTCGGTTATGTGCAGTGGGCCATGGCCGACGGACTGCCGTCGCAGGTCAAGGCGTTGATACCGAACATGACCGAGTCCGCGCTGACCCTTGAGTTCCTCCGGCCCGACGGCCTCTCCCTGGAGACGCCGTTCACCTGGGGCGTGAACAACGCCGTCGCCGAGCCGGCCGGCATCCTGCGGGGGCTGGCCCAGATACGCCGCAAGCAACGGGCGCTGAACACCCTGCCGTTGGGGCGGGCGGACGTCGCCGCGACCGGGCAGCGCGTGGAGTACATCCAGGACATCCTCGACCATGACGCCGACTCGCCGCGCTGGAGCGGGTTCGACCACCGGCACCGGGTACCCGAGACGTCCGTCCCGGTGAGCTCGATCGGCGGCTGGTTCGACATCTTCCTGCCCGGCCAGATCCGCGACTTCCAGGTTCTGCGGGCGGCTGGACGCGAGGCGAGGCTGACGATCGGGCCGTGGACTCACGCCAATCTCGACAACACACCGACGCGCGAACTGCTCACCTTCGGGCTGGCCCTGGCCCATGGCCGGCGGCCACCCGAGCGGCCCCCGGTGCGTCTGTACGTGATGGGCGAGGAGGCCTGGGCGGACTTCCCGTCCTGGCCGCCGCCCGGCTACCGGCCCACCCGATTCCACCTCCAGCCCGACGGCGGTCTGTCCACCGACCCGCCCGCCGACTCTCCGCCCGACGGGTACCGCTACGACCCGGCGGATCCCACCCCTGCCCTGGGCGGTGTCCGTGCCTCCGGGGGCGGAAGAAAGGACAACGCCAAGCTGGAGGCCCGGTCCGACGTGCTCGCGTACACCACCCGCGTTCTCGACGAGGACATCGAGGTGGTGGGCGAGGTGAGCGCCGAGATCTGGTTCCGCTCCAGCCTGCCGTACGCCGATGTGTTCGTGCGGCTGTGCGACGTGGACGAACGGGGCCGTTCGGTCAACGTCTGCGACGGGCTGGTCTCACTCTCCGGCGCGGACGAGTTGACGTGCGCGACCGTCCGGCTGTGGCCGACCGCCTATCGGTTCCGGCGCGGACACCGCATCAGGGTGCAGGTCTCCAGCGGTGCCTTTCCGCGCTACGCCCGCAACCCGGGCACCGGAGAACCGATCGCCGCCGCCGTCGAACTCCGCACCGCCCAGCAGGAGGTGCATCACGGACTTGACTGTCCCTCCGCCATCGTCCTGCCCGTGCTCCAGGTGCCGTGACCCGGCCTCACCGGCCGAGCATCCGCAAGGACGCGGTCCACGACTCCTCGGGGTCCAGGGCGTGCGCGGCACGCTGACCAGTGGATGGCTGCTCCCAGCGGCCCAGGTAAGGCACCCGCACATGGCCACCCGCACCCTGGTCGCCCTTGTTCGCCCAGCAGCGCAGGCCGACTGTGGCCAGAGCGTTGATGATGCTGCGGGTACGCGCTGCCTTGATGTCGTGCACCGGCCCGGGCAGCGCGGGCGACGCCCAACGCGGATTCCCGACCGGATCGGTGAGGACCTGCACGTTCATCCCGCGCTTCCTGTGCTTGCCTGAGCAGTACGGGCGGTCGGCGGCGACTCTGTCGATGGGCAACGGCATTCCGCCGAGGAGTCGAGGATCAGATACGCCTTGCGCCCTGCGGAACGCATGGCGGCGGAGACGTCCGCGGCCATGGCTAACGGCATTGATGTGATTCCTTGTTGGCCTCGCTGATGGGCGGGGCTCCTGGGGGCGGCGGGCGAAGGCCGGCCGAGCGGACTGGCCTCCACCCGGGCTCTCGACGGTCTCCGATGAGGGAGCGGACAGTCGGCACCTGCACGAAGGCGGCGAACTGCTGACCTGGCCGGGTTGGGTCCTGCGCCAGGGCGAGGATCTCGGGAGGCGGGTCAGGCAGGTTGCTTCGGCTGGGACGAACTCACCGGTGTACAGCAGCGGATTGTGCGAGCCAGTCCTTAGGATCGAGTCCGCGACCGAGGAGGAGAAGCCGAAGCCGCGCCGTACGCAGGCCGACAAATGGGTGATGAACTTCGCCGCCGCCAAACAGTTCTGGCGAACGCGGTGTCGCCTTCGAGTGCCGAAGCACCACATGTCGAGCGGATCAGCGGCGACAGCAGTGGGAGCGACGAGGAGCGGGAGCTCCGTCGAGGGGCATGGATCGGCAATCAGGGGAGCGGCTGTCCGCGACCGGCATGTGCGGGGCGTAGAAGTCGTGCGTCACACGTCCCTGTGATTCCCCCAGAACTGAGATGCAGGGGCCCGGACCCCAATGGTCCGGGCCTTCGCCGTGTCCCGCGAGGCCGCGACGCAAGCACCGAAGATCGGCTGTGGTGCTGCTTGCTCGCCAACGATACAGAGGAAGGCACCAGCTGATGACCAGTCACCAGACGCCCGGAGGAACGGACGCACCGGTTACGGCTACGCTGAACTCGCCACCCTGGGCTTGGGCTGAGACCCGGCAGGGACGCTCTCACGCAGAGAGCCACAGCAGGACCGCCGACCGCGCGGCGCACACCCCCGCGGATGACACCACGCAGGTGTCCGCGATCCTCGATCCCTCTGCTCAAGGGAGCAGCATCATGACACGGGACAGAGTTCCTGCCCCCGTCCAGCCGACCGATCCCACTCTCGTTCCACAGCAGTCCGCCATCGGTGCCGGCGTTCCCGCCGCGATACTCCAGGGTGCCGTACAGGGTGCCGCGCGCTCCGTCACGGCACGCATGGCGGACAAGTTCCTGTCCAACTCGCCCGACTGTCTGAAGGCGCTGTGGGACATGCTCCCACGCCCCTGGGACCACTAGCTCGCCGTGCTGGTCAGGGGTCGCCCCCTGACCAGCACCCTGGTGCGTGCCCTTGTCTCAGAATCTCTGTCTACGCGTTCAGACGGCGCCTTTTGTCCTGGCCTGCCTAGTCTGGTCTGCGGTTTCCTACGTCCCTGACGTGGGTTCCAGCCATCCGTGGGAATTTTGGTGCAGCAGTGTGATCCAGCGGTCGGACGCAGAAACTCGCACCATCTTCACGTGCTCGAAGGTGATTGTGGAAACAATCGCACCCTTCCCGGTGTTCTCGATCTCCGAGCCGAGGAGGGAAAGGTGTTGGGCCTGAAGCTGTTCCATATGATGAATGACGATGTGACGGAGGTCGCGCCGCGTCTTGCTGAGGCCGAGGCGGATGTGCAGAACCTCATCGAGGCGCACATGGTGACGATGCTGGGGGTACGGTTCCTGGCGAGTGAGTACAGTACCGGTCCCGTCCACGGAGGTCGGATCGATTCGCTCGGCATCGACGAGAACGGCGCTCCTGTGATCGTCGAGTACAAGCGCGGTACCGACGCCGGCGTCATCAACCAGGGACTGTTCTATCTGTCCTGGCTGATGGATCACCGTGCCGAGTTCGGGCAGTTGGTTCGGGACCGGCTCGGGGCGACGGCCGCGGCCCAGGTGCTGTGGAGCGCGCCCAGGCTGATCTGCGTGGCTGGCGACTTCACGCGCTACGACGTGCACGCCGTGCGGGAGCACCGGCGCAGCATCGACCTGGTCCGCTACTGCTACCTCGGCACAGAGCATCTCGGTCTTGAGACGGTGGCCTCCGTCACCGCCCAGGCCTCCGTTCCCAGGGCAGCTCACCGCCGGACGCCGACGATGGCCCGGGCGCGCATCGCAGACGTTGCGATGACAGAGCTGGCTGCGGCAGTCGACGAGGTCCTGCTCGGCCTCGGGGAGGGCATCACCCGGGTGCAGCGCAAGCAGTACTGGGCCTATCAGCGGCTGCGGAACTTCGCCTGCGTCTGCCCGCCGCAGGAGACCAAGCTTCTCGTCTACCTCAAGGCTGACCCGAAACAGGTCGACCTCGTACCGGAGTTCACCCGGGACGTGACAGGGCTTGGCCACCACGGCACGGGAGACCTGGAGCTGCAGCTGCGTACGGAGCGGGACTTGGAGCGCGCCAAGGATCTACTCCGCCTCAGCTACGCCGTCGCGTAGAGCCGCGCGCGATGTACTGGTCGGGGTGCGCGGTGATGGGAGTACGCGGTTGTCGATCAGGGCTCGTGGTGGTGCCTTCGACGACGTGCCGGCCCTGGCCGGTGCCGTTCTGCGTGCCCTGTCGCGAACCAACCGGTAAATTGTCCGCTCAAGTTCCTGCTGAACATGTAGTGATGTCACGAAGAGGCGCATGGGTCTGGAATACCGAGCCAATGGATCGGTTGGGAAAGCCTGACGCAGGCGGGCTGATCCAGTGCCGGAGGGGCCAGCACCCTCTCAAGCGCCGGAAGAGGGGCTTGACCTTTTTACCCCTGCGTGTGCCATCCACCGTTGACGTACCACTCGTCGGCTGCAAGGCCCCTGTATAGCGCGCCTCCCATTGTGTTGGGATTTCCCTCATACGCCCAGCCCCGTGCTTTGCGGGAAAGCCAGGTGGATACGTCTCTGATGGGGGTGGTCTTGAGGTCGTGGTTGGTGGCGGCGATGTGGGTCGCGACCAATTGGCGGTAGCGGTAGTCGAGGTTGAAGACTCTCAGGTGGGTGCGGAGTCGTCCGGTGAGAGTGTCGTCCCAGTCGGGGTGAGGGTCGACGAAGAATTCCATGGACATTGGTTCATGTCCTTGGGTCTTCCTCACTCTGGCGCCGAGCCAGGGGTGGAGTGAGAAGTCGTCGAAGTACGGGTGGAGTGTCTGTTCCTTTGCGTCGGCCGGACGTGTTTCTCCCTTGTTGTTGTTGCAGTCGTGGCACGCGGGAACCAGATTGATTGGCACTACGCTCAGCAAGGGATATGCGCTACTGGGGAGATGGTGGTCGAGGGTTGTGACGACGCCCTCTCCGCACAGAGGGCACTTGTTGGTGGCGCCTCTGATGGCTTCGTAGATCTGCCGGCCCGGTGAGGTCTCCTTGCGCATGCGGTCTTTGTAGACTTTCTTGAGTGATGCCCGGTCCTGGTGGCCCGAAGGTTCGCTCGCAAGATAAGTGAGGGTATGCAGAGCCTGCTGCTGGGCTGCGGCCTCATATTCGTCGCTAGCGGTGGCGACAGCGTCCTCGAAGGGCTCTAGCCGGGATCTGGTTGTTGGTCGGGTGCCATTGATACACGTTGCGAAGGAGGTGCGGGCGTCAATCCCCGGTGCTTCCAGGCGTCGCATCAGCCCTGCCCCTGTGTTTCGTTGCGGATTCCGAGCAGTGCGCTGAGCACGAGCTGAGCCTCACTGCCCAGTCGGTCACGGAAATGTTCCATGACGGCGTCGTAGGAATATCCATCCGCCACAAGACGCTGCAATTCCTTTTGGAAGCCAGCTGCGGTGACTTCAAGACCGAACACCTCATGAGTCAGGATCCCGACGTTCTCTCCGTACGTCTCGATGCGAGGCTGTTCGGCGCCCATGTATCCGCCGTAGCTCCATAGCTTCCATACGCACCGGGCTGGTATCTCCTGGAGGACCACTGGCGAGTGGGTAGCGACGATGGCGAGTCCGTTGCGCTCGGTCAGCAGGGCGGAGAGGGCGCGCATAAATGCGGCCAGGAGTGGGGGATGGAGGTGATTTTCCGGCTCGTCGATGATGACCAGCGTGCGCTCGCTGACGTGCTCGATCAGCCTGGTCATGGTGAGCAGCACGATCCTGTGACCGGAGCTGAGATGACGGAAAAGTTTCCGGGCTTTCCGTTCACGGCTGCGATGACTCGGCGAGTTCTCGAAGTTCTCCAGCCAGCCATCTTCTAGCAGACTGCTGCCTGGATAGTTGAGGGTACGGAGAGTCTCAATCCACTGTCCTAAACGTTCCCGTGTCAGGCATGCCTGCATGCCTTGGGCGAAGTCGCCCCGCAGACCGTAGGGCGTCTTGAAACGCGGTGAGCGAGCGCCTTGGACTCTCAGGCCGACATAGGAGGCGATGAACATCTCGTCGCTCTCCACGAGAGGGAAGTCGTCGAACGCGCTGAAGGACACGGTCACGAGGTTGGTGAAGGAGCGACCTTCCCGGCCGAACTCGATCACCCGCCCGAGGGTTTCCGGCTGCGGGTCGCCTGCGGCGACCGCGCGCGCCAGATGAGACAGCACGAATGACTTCCCCACCCCGTTACGTCCTGTGAGGGCGTGAACGTTGCTCGGAGGATGGGAATCGGGCTCGACCTGGAACCGGAACCGGACCGGCTCTGCCCCGTGAGGAGTGGGAGGCTCGTAGGCGACGTTGAAGCTCATCTTGCGCTCACCGCCATGGGCGATCCGCCGCAACTGTCCCCGCACAGCGGCGAGTTTCACGAAACGGAGCAGAGATTTCTGGGTAACGTCGTATCTCAGCGCTGTCAGGAGGTTGGCCTCGTCGAACGAAACGTCACGGAGAGCCCGTAGTACGTCGTCGTATGTGGAGCCGACTACGTCGCGCACATTCCGGTAGTACTCGTCCGACTGGCCAACTGAGAAGAACGACGAGTCAAGTCGGCTGAAGCGTGCTGGCAGAGGAGCGACGCGTTCTCGTTCCGCGTGCATTGATGTATGACCGATCTTCACCCTACCGATTTCCGCAATGCCTGTGCCCATGCGGATACGCAGGATGTAGACCGTGCGATATCCGCCATCCAGCGATTCAATCTCGTCGCCGGTTGCCCAAGGGTCATGGAATAGAACAGCATCGACATCCTCAGGCCAGTACTCGGACTCCTCACCCTCGGGATAGACGTGGTCCAGGACCGCGAACTGCACGGTGGCATCCTCCGGTTGAGCGCCTGGGAGTTCTGATCGGACGATCCTAGGCCGAGGAACATTCGGCCCTCATCTTGGGGTGCTGCCTGTGGACGCGGTACGACTGCCTGCGGGGGGCTGCAGCCGGGTCGAGTCCGATGGCCCCATGGTTGTGCCGGTCAGCGCCGGATGCTTGTCGGCCGGGTGCGCGGCGGCGTTGTGGGGGAAGACGTGTTCGTGATCTGCTCAGTGCGCTGGAGGGTTTGCTTGGGGACGGTAGAAGCGCGGGTCCCGGTTCCGTGCGTGAGTTCTCCTGCGAGGTCAGCGATCACCGAGGCTGGGGTGGAGGGCGACGCGTGCAGCGCCCAGGTGCGCTGGTCGACATGAGGGCCGGCCCAGATCGTCCAGGTGCCGAGGGGGCTGTTCGGGTTCTGGGCAGCGAACGCGTCGAATTGGACTCCAGCGTCTTCGGACGGGTTCGTCCAGCGCATCCAGCGTCCGTCGACGGTGTGCGTCCATCCGGCGTCGGTGAGGGGCTTGGTGGCGGCGGTGACGGTTGTGTCGGTGATGGGGCGGCCGATGACGGTGTCCCAGCCGTCGCCATCGGCGAGATGGCTGAACAAGGTCTGGAGCATGGGGGCTGGGGTGGTGCCGGTCGCGGTGAGGTGCCACATGCGGTCGGAGACAGGTGTCTCGTAGGCGGCGATGGTCCAGGCGGTGTCGCGGGGGCGGGCGTCGTGCGTGAGTTCGATGCGCAGGGTGTGGGACTCGTGGATGGCATGGGTGGTTTCGTCGGACCAGGTGCGCCACTTTTCCCAATCGCTGTGTTCGGCAAGGAAGTTGTCGAGGAGGACGTCGGGGTCTGCGGGGTCGGCGGCGTACGCCGCTACCTGTTCGGTGACCGGCTCTCGTGCCACCGGTGGGGTGTCGGTCGTCTGGAGGCTGGTGCGGGCTTGGGCTGTTTGGCGTTCGGTGTCGGTCATGGGGGCATGTCCGGGGCGCAGGGTGTCGCGGTGGGCGCGTTCGAAAGCGGTGAGGGCTTCGGCGATGGAGTCGAATGCGCCGGCGACACACCGCAGGTGGTTCTCCCCGTGCAGGTAGACGCTCTTGCCGGTGTCGCGGTAGGTGCCGACGGCCACGGTGGTCCCGTCGTCGTCGGCGTGCGCGTGGATGAGCAGGCGGCCGTGGTGGATGTCGTCGTGGATCTGCTGGGCCTCGTCGGAGACCTCGCGGATCTCGCTGCGGGTGAGCCAGGACATCGGGTGATCGGCCCAGGTCCACTCCTCGTGGATGGCTTCCCGCAGTCGGGGTGTGATCTCGCTGGCGATGCCCTGGTCGGCCAGCTCCTGGGCGGTCTTGTTGGCCCAATGGGGCTCTTCGTGGTCGATCCGGGCCAAGACCATGGTGCGGTCATCGAGGGTTTCGAAGCCCCGGCCGGTCAGCAGAGCTTGCGCGGTACCCTGCGGGCTGCCGGTGAGGTGAGCGGTGACGGCAGTGGAGTGGGCGGGGTGGGTGTCGAAGCGGACGTGGACGTCGGTGGAGGTGCCGGACATGAAGGGCGCGCTCGATTCGATCCGGGCTCGGAGATGGGGCGGGCCCGGTGGTTGAGGTCAGCGGTGGATTCGTAGGGCGGTTGGAGCGGTCTGCCGTGGAGGCCCGGCTGCTCGGGGCAGCGGCGCGGGGCGGGCGGGCGCACCGGCGACGGGCGTGGTGGCGCGGCTGTAGCGGGCGCGCAGCGTGTTGAGGTCGGCCAGGGCGCGGCGGCTGCCCGTGATGAGCTGGTGGGGCGTGTTGGCGAGGTCGTCGGTGTAGGCGGTGATCCGTTCAGCGACCTGGTGGGCGCGGGCGAGGAGAGCGCGCCCCAGGATCTGCTCGCCCCAGTACTCGGGAGACCCCGCGGGGGTGGAGACCAGGGCCATCAGATCCCGTGGGGTGAGGACCTTGGTGAGTAGTCCGCGATGCTGTGCTTCGCCGAGGACGGTGACTGGGTCGACCATGTCCCCGCGGTGGACCAGCGCGGTGATGGACTGCCAGAGTGCCGCGTGCAGCGGCAGGACGAAGTCGTCCGCCGTCAGCCACCACATCTTCTGTACGTCGCGGGGGCTTGCCGCGGCCGAGGCCAGGAGCAGGCGTTCTTCGTCGAGTTCCTCCTCGCAGGCCTGTCGTACGGCCGGGATAGGGATCGCCGTACGGGGCAGAGGGCCGGCGTGCGGGGCGAACTCGCTGGCGAGGGCGTCCAGGAGGTGGCTGAAGTCGTCGGCGAGCACGAGGACCGTGGCTGCTGGATTCGGCAGGCAGGGGTCGCCTGCGGTGAGTCCGAGGCGTTCGGCGTGTCCGCGCAGGAGCCGTCGGGCGTGGTCGGCGCGGATCATCCGGGCGTACGCCGCGGCATGCTGGGAGCGGGGGCAGAACTGGATGAGGGCGTGGAGATAGGCGGCGCTCAGGCCAGGCGCGTGCGGGCGGGCGAAGTCAAGGACCTGGTTGAGCCAGGCCGTGTCCTTGGCGTGGGCGGCGGGATCGGGCGCAGGGAGCGTGCCGATCCCCGTGAACACGGCGGCATGGGTGTGGCTCTCGAAGTGGTCGGCGGTCAACTGTCCGATGTCGGCGACACGTGTGGGGTCGAGGAGGAGGGCGCCGAGCAGCGCCTGCTCGGCGTAGTGGACGGGCCTTGGCGCTGGCGCGAGGTCGAGGTCGTCGTCCTCGTCGGGTTCGGGGGTGTGGGGCATCAGGCGGCGAGGGTGAAGTCGTCGGGGTTGAAGGGCTTGCCCAGGTGCGGGGCGAGCAGGTGGGCGGCGAGACGCGGGGGGACGGCGTTGCCGATCTGGGAGAATCGTCGCCCCTTGTTGCCCTGCCACGGGTAGTCGGCGGGGAAGGTCTGCAGGAGGCCCGCCTCGCGCGCGGTGATCCTGATCGGCGGCGGTGCCTCTGCTGGCTCCGTACCGTCGGGCGGGTGTACAGGTTCGGCGACCCAGCTGCACTGGTTGACCCTGCGACCGAAGAACAGGGTGCTGGCCGGCTCGGTGAGGGAACGCACGGTGGCGTTGGTCTGGTTATTGCTGCGCAGTGACCACGACCAGCGGTCTGCCTCGGCGGTGAACCGGGGCGTCGCCACGTTGGAGAGGCGATGGTGGCGGGTGCCGTGGTGCGCGACCCGGCTGGAGCCGTCCTTCCGAGCTGCCAGGGCGGTCTCCGTATCGGTGCGGGGCGTCCAGGTACCGCGGTCGCGAGCGTCGGTGAGGGTCTTGCGGGAGCCGGAGGGGAAGGGCTCGGGGCCTCCGCCCGGGCCGCCGCCGGCACATACCGTGGGCACCGGGCCGTCGGTGCGGCCCCAGCCCAGGGCTTCGGCCATGGACACCCACCGCTCGCGGCCTGGGCCGAACAGGCTTTGCGGTTCGGCGAGTTGAGCGTGCGTGGGCGGCGGGGGTTCGGCGGTGCGTACGCGGGAGGCGAGCAGGATCGCCCGCCTACGGGTCTGGGGGACGCCGAAGTCGGCCGCGTTGAGGACCCCCGTCCACACGGAGAAGCCCCATCCCCGCAGGATGGCCGCGTACTGCCGCCACAAGGGCAGGACGTCGGGGACTTCCTCCATCACCACCCACTCGGGCTCGCCCACCAGATTGAGGGCGTGCAGGTAGCGCATGGGCTCGGCTGCGAGGAGCGAGCGGGCGTCCGCGCACGCGCCGATCAGGTGGTCGCGGGTGTCGCGTCCGGCTGAGAGGTCGGCGACGGCCTGGTGGACGAGCGGCTGGTCGACCAGACCGAGCCTCTTACCGGCCTTCGACCATGCCTGGCACGGTGGGGAGGCAATCAGCCCGAGGATCCGCCCGGAGAAGATCCACGTCGGATAGGCGGCGACGTCGGTCCTGATCGTCAACTGGCCTGCTCTGGCACGGGTCTTACAGGCCCACTCGTCCCATTCCAAACCCACATCACGCGTGCCGAGGACGGTGAGCGCGTGGCTCCAGCCGCCGGGACCGGCGAACAGGTCGAGGATGATCCGTCTCAAGAAGCCAGTCCGAAGTCGTCCTGTACGGGCTCGGCTTCACCCCGGCAGGCCCAGGGAGAACAGCCATCGGCCACGCCGTCCTCCAACTCCTCGGCCGCAGCGGCAGGGTCGTCGAGTTCCTGCTGACGCGCTGCCCATTCGGAGGCCGTGACGTGGTCGATGGGGGCCCGGCTGAGCGGTACGCGGGAGCGGTGCAGGAACGCGTGCCCGAGCAATGGGTTCCCGGAGGCGCGGGCGTTGCCCTGGTGGATGGCCGCGTCGAAGGCGACCACGTCCGCCCATTCCTCGGGACTGGTGTCCCGGATATTTCGCCACTGCTGATTTCCGTGAAATCGGCAAGTTATTGAGAATCGAGACAGGGTTGTGACCCTTCGTTTGTGGCAGGCGAAGCCTGAGTGGGGTGAATAGGACGGACGTGGTAGACACGCGGCATGGCTGCGTTCTTGGCGTTCTTCGATGGCTCGACCACCACTTGGAGGGTGAGCTCAGCCGTTGTGACTGCTGCGATCACGGACCTTTGGCCGGAGGTCGAAGTCGACCCGACGCGACGTAGTGAGGCATGTGCCTTCACCTGGAACTTCTGCACGGATGAAGGTCCGTGTGAGGTAGCTATGCCGGAAGATGAAACGGGCCTCTACTTGGATGCGGCCCTAGCGGACTCTGCGCAGCTCGCGTGCTTGCTTCGCCAGTGGATGCCGGACTCTGTCGACTTGGTGTTCTGCGATCAGGGCTACAACTTCGATGTTCGAGTAAGCCCGGGTGCCACCGTGGCGAAGCTCATCGAAGAGGTGGACGATCAGCCCTGATGAGACTGTGCCGTGGCAGAGAACGTTCGCCTGGTCAAGGGGGATGGCTCTGTCGACCGGTGGGACAGTGTGGCCATGGAGATTGCCAACAGCACGCTGACGGTGGACGTGATCGCGGCACTGACGTACTGGCCAGACGTCATCTGGGGAGGTCAGAAGAACCCTCCGGACCCGGTGGATCTCACCGTTCTGCCTCCCTTCTTCAACGAGGTGTTGCAGGAACTTCCCTGGTGGAACCGCGACTGGAAGGTCAGCCAGGTTGAGCCGGGTCTTCCCCTGGAGATCGAGAGTGATCACCACGGTCACCCTTCAAGGTTCACCGAGGTGTCAGTGCCGGGCACGGTCGGTTCCAGCGGTGGTGAGAGCCTGCCTTTCGTCGCGAAGGTCGGGTTTGCGGGCGACCAACTGATCCGATTTCAAGCCAAGATCGGCGACGTGGTCCTCGCTCCTGCCCTTGCCCCTGCTGGGCGACTGGAGCCACATCCGTTCGCAAGGGTGCTCACCGGGTTGATGGACCTGCGTGGGATTCCGGTCAAGGCGATGGCAAGGGACACCGCACGATCGATGTCCACGATCCACATGCTCCGCAGCGGAAGGCACAACCCGGATCCGCTTCTCACCCAGGAGATCGCCAAGGTTCTGTGCATGTCCGAAGCGGACATCAGAGTCATCGCTGGACTCGACGACGGCAGTACGCGGTAGCTGACAGGCGACGGCGTCACGATGCCGCGTTGGTACTGCGTCAAGCGACTCGCTCACCTGGCGTCCTTCTGCCGGGTGACGGCGTCCGTGAGCTGGGTCAGGGGGATGAAGGCGGACGCTGTTCCAAGTTCCTTGGGCGTGGGCCCGGCAGGGGTCGGGAACTCTTATACAGCCGCCCGCCATCCACGAGTGCCTTGAGGGCGTTGTACTGGGTGAGCGTGAGCGCGGGACCGGTCGCCTGCTGTGCGGATGCCGTCTTGCGGTGCTGCACGGAGGTGAGGTTCTCGGTGCTGTCGTGGGCCACGTAGCGACAGCCGGACGCGCTCAGGTCGAGCTGGTGGGCGGCATCGCCGAGGTGCCCGGCCATGCGCGGAACCGCCTCGGCGTGCCGCGCGGTCCGCGACGACGCGTCGTCGGTCGGGTGGTCGGAGAGCGGCGCGCCCTCGTATGGGTTGGCGGAAAGGGCGTTGGCGAGGTCGGTGCCGGCGAGTGATGAGGTGTACACGACCGAGGCCATCAGCTCCAGACCGGCGGGGCTGCCGGCGAGGCTGGTGTACGCGCTGTCGTCGAGGGCGGTCAGGTGCCTCAGGGCGGTGGCCGTGAGGTTCTGTGCGGTGAGCAAGAGCGGGCCGATGCGGCGCAGCGCGTCGGTGCCGGGGGGTGTGGGAGACGTCGTGTATGCGTGCGCGGAGGGCTTCGAAGTCCTGTGCCAACTCACGGAGTTGGCGGACGCGGTCGTTCAGGTCGGATGGGGGCGTGGAGATGGGGTGGCTCCTGGAGGGGCGGCGGTTCAGCGGCTTCGGGCGGGCGCCTGAGTCGCCCCACACCGTCGTTCCGAGGGAAGGACGGTGTGGGGCGATGAGCCGCTCTCAAAACGCCGGGGTGGGCGGCGAGTTGAGGACATTTCGTGCGCTGGCGGACTCAGATGGGGCCCGTGAGGTGCAGGGGTTCGTCGGCGGCGGCACCTTGCTGACGATGGCGCTGCCCGTTCGGCGGCGAGCGAGGCGGCGGCTGACTTACCGGCACCGTGCCGACGGAAACGGCACCTGGAACAGCCGTCCGTCGATCTCGTGGCGGAGGCCGGGTTGAGGGAGAGCAGACTCCGGGGGTGGGAGACGCGGTCACCGGGAGCGCGGGCGATGCTGCTGGGGCGAGCCGGCTGACCGGCCTGGTGAGCCGGAGCGGACTGCGGCGACCCGTGCCTGTAGTGCCGTCGGCGGGAGTTGGAGGGCGGAAGCGAGCCCGGCCACCAGGCTGGTGCGACCGGCCTGGGTGAGATGAAGGCGCCAGCTGGCGAAACTCGGGTGCTTGACTTCGAGTTGGACCAGGCCCCGGGATTCCAGGGAGTTGGTCGTGGCCCGGGTGACGTGCAGATTTCCGTCGCAGAAGACATGGGTACGGTCGGCCTGTTGGGACAGGGAGACGGTGCCGAGGGAGACCTCGCGCAGCACGGCGTACTGCAGAGCGGAGAGCCGCTCGGTCGGCGCCGTGACGGTGGTGGCGATGTCGGCGGGCGGCAGGACGGAGGCCAGTGTCTCGACGGCGTGGGTGCACGCGGCGGGCACCTGGGCGAGCAGGCTGTGGGCGGCATGCAGGGGCTTGCTGGCCGCAGCGGCGAGCCGGCGGTCCCAGTGCACTCCTTCTGCTTCCGGTTGAAGCCGGCGGCCGTGGGTGACGAGTCCGGCGACGATCTGCTCGGAGGCGAGTTCGACGAGGTGAACAGAGGTGACGAGCCGCGATGTCGTCTCGCGGATCTCCCGGTGCGTGTGGGACAGGACCTGGCAGGTGCCGGACCAGGGACGCAGTCCGGAGGCGATCGCATCGGCTGTGTCCGCGAGTTCCCCGAGCGCGGGTAGCTTCAGCGGGAGACCGATATCGAAGGCGCCCCATAGATCGTCACGCAGCGCCACGGTCTTGCTTCCGAGTGCGTACAGGTCGACGAGCGTGCGGCGGGCGGGAGTTGTCATGCGGCCGTCCCGAAGTCATCTTGCTGCGGTGCGTGTTTGGCGACGGCGCGGGCGGTGATGGCCTTGGAGGCGCGGGCGGAGGCGGCGGACAACTGGTCGGCGCCGGGCTCCAGATACCAGGGGCGCAGGTCGAGCATGGCGACGCGCATGCCGGTGGCGTAGAGGAGGGCGGTGCCCTTGGGCAGGGCGCGGATCGCGTCCGCGGGCAGGATCCGTTCCTGCCGCATCGACACGGAGGTCGACTTCCCCGACTCGGAGGTGGACGTCGAGGTGGTCTGGACGTCGTGGTCGCCGATGAGGCGGGAGAGCTTGTCCGCGAAGTCCGGGTCGTCGATGCCGGAACCGATCACCTTGACGGTGGAGGCGGACCACATGGCGTCCATGCCCGCGTCGCCCCAGACCTTCTGGCCCTGGCGGTAGGACTGCAGGATCGTGATCGGGATGATCCCGCGCGACCCCAAGTGGCTGTACAGGTCCGGGAGATCGCTGATTTTGCACACGTTGGCGGCCTCGTCGAGGATCGCGAGCATCGGCGGGTCGAGGCGTCCGCCGGCGCGTTCGGCCTGGGCGGTCGCGGCCCGCATGACGGAGTCCGCACAGGCCGCGATCAGCGCGGAGGC
Organism: Streptomyces sp. NPDC002680; assembly: GCF_042889145.1. Lineage (NCBI taxonomy): Bacteria > Bacillati > Actinomycetota > Actinomycetes > Kitasatosporales > Streptomycetaceae > Streptomyces > Streptomyces sp. NPDC002680. The sequence goes on along the minus strand of NZ_JBIAQP010000001.1, from coordinate 882,384 downwards.
GCCGCCTCCGCCGTCCTTGGACAGCAGGTACAGCGTGTCGGCAGAGCTGACGAACTGCGAGGGCCGGAACTCGGGTAGGTCCTTCTGCGGGGTGACCCAGGCGGCGATCTCACTGTTCAGGAGGGCTGCGGCGTACTGGCGGGCGGTCTCGTAGATCCCGTCCCGCGTCTCGGGCGGTCCTTCGACGGTGCCCTTCAGCTGCGCGGCGACCGCGGTGAAGCTGTGGTCCCGGAGGATGTCCAGCGGGGTGCGGTCGGCGGGGAACGCGAGCCACTGCATGACGTCCGTGATGGGCCGTTCGTCGAGCGCGGCGGCGAGGAAGAGCTGGGAGAGGATGTTGCTGCCGGCCTTGGACCAGAAGTCGCCCTGCTGGCTCGCGTCCACGGACGCGGCGAGGAAGTGTCCGGCCAGGCGGCCCGCGCCGTCCAAAGTTGTGGCGTCGGCGAGCGGGTTCCACCACATACGGCGCTCGGCATGGGCGATCTGCTGCGGGTCCATCGACCACACCCGTCCCACGGCGGCGCGAGCGTCGAGGGTGGCGGTGTACGCGTCGCCGGCTGCCTTGTTCGAGGTCAGCAAGACCGCGCCGGGGGCCGCCAGGATGGAGGGGATCGCGAGGCTGGTGGTCTTGCCGGAGCGCGGCGCCATGATCGCGACGGCGACGTCCTCGTAGCCCATCCTCATCTCGTGGCGGGTGCCCTGGAGGTTGCCGAGGAGGATGCCGGTGTCGGCAGCGACGATGTGCTTGGCGTTCTTCAGACTCGGGCGCAACGAACGGGCCTTGGCGGTGATCGCCCTGGCCATCAGCGGCTCGACGTCCCTCGCCTCGGCCATCCCGGCAATCTTTCCTTTCCGTCCGCCGTCGGCGCTCCTGCGGCGGGACCAGACGATCGCGATGGTGGCGGCAAGGGCGATCATCAAGGTGGCAGGGATGACGCGGGCGCCGACGAGCAGGGACGTTTCTCCGGCGGTCGGCCAGAGCCGCTCGGGATGGAGGAGGGCATCGGTCGGCTGGTACGGCGCCCAGGTGCCGGAGTCGGCGAACCGGACGGTGAGGTTGCCGCACAGCCAGGCGAGGTTGGACAGAGGGACGGAGACGGCGAGGATGCCTAGGAGGAGTCTGAAGGCGATGTCGTAGCCGTCGCTGCTGGAGGGGGCGGAGGGGCTGTTGGGCAAGGGCAGGGTTCCGGGGTAGTGGGGACCGGGTCAGCGTGTACGGCGCGGTGTCGGCAGTGGCCCACGCGGTGGTGAGGGTGCCTGATGTCGGCCGCGGGTGGAGAGGTCCTGGACGCGCTGTTCCAAGGGATCCAGTAGGTCGGCCGGACTGTCCGGCGGGACGGCGGTCCGGACGTGGGGGCGGACCCGGCGGGGCAGACCCCCAAGAACGCGGCGCAACGGTGTGGGATCGGTCAGGGCGCGGGCTAGAGGAGTGATCAGGTGGGTTGGGGTGTTGCCGTCGAGGCGTGCCTGCCAGACCAAGTCCTCGGGGTCGTCGCTGAGCGCGGTGGTGATGAGCCAATGGTCAAAGCCGCGAAGGGCGAAGTGGTCCACGTGGACGCGTCCGTCGGGAGAGGTGAACCAGTCGTCGTCGGTCTGATGCCAGTCGGCCTGCCGGAGCGGCTCGAAGGGATTACTCACGGCCGTCCCGGCGGGCGGCTGGGGAGCGGTGAGGGCGTCGGTGAACGCGGCGAGGATCTCCACCGGGGTGCGGGCTCCGAATCGGGCGTACCAGGCGGGGTGTTCATCGGTGGGGGCGTGGAGGATCGTCCACCACGGCTCGTCCGGGTCCGGGGACAGGCGCAGTCCGGCCTGTTGGTCGGGCCGGATCAGATGGACGATCGGGGAGAGCGGGGTGTGGTTGTAGCGCCATCCGTCGACATGGTGGAGAGCGGCCATGATCCAGCGTGGATCTCCGCCGCCGGCCAGATAGGGCGGGCTGATGAGAACTTCATTGGCCCCGTCGGGCTGGACGTACATCGAGTTCATCGCCGTGGTCCGCGTGTTGTGTCAGGGGATGGTGGCGGAACAGGGGGTGCCGCGCCATTCTTCGTACGCGGCATGTGGCGTTCGAAGTGCTCGTTGACGAGCCAGATCGACGATACGTACAGAGACAGCTTCCGTACGGCGTACCAGGCTTTGGCGTTGCGCTCCTCGATGAGGGAGTTGTACGCCGGCGTTCCCGCCACGGCTGATGAGGGCAGGTTGTCCAGGCGGATGCGGTAGGCCTCTTCGAGGGCGTCGAACTGGTCGAGGGCCTCTTCGCTCCATGTCAGCTCGGAGTACCAGTGGCTGGTGTTGGTGCGGCCCACAACCTCATCCACCTGAATCTTCTGTGCTCGCGCGATCGAGATCAGCTCGCGAAGAATGGCCCGGAGCGGCGCGACTGTGTTCCAGACGTCGGCGTCACGGCGGGTGATTCGCCGTCCGAACGGCTGATCGTCCTGCGCCGCTTCCCTGGGGTCGTCCGACAGGTAGATGTATTCGGTCCAGCCAGCCAGGGAGACGGTCTCGGTGAAGAGACGGTTCGCGAGTTGATCAAGGCGCTGCTGGTGGGAGGGGCTTGGCTGCGAGGGCGTGCTGGTCACAGGGGGGCCTTCATGAGCTGGGCGGGGGCGAGGATCGCGCCGTCCTGGGACTGAACGGGGGACCCCGGGGCGGCCGGAGGAGATGCCGTCCGGGCGGTACGCGGAGGGGCGGTTCCACGGGCGGAGTCATCTTGCGCGGCGCTGTACGTGACGATGACGGTGTCGGGCACGGTCACTTCCGTGCTGGGCTGCGGCGGCCGGGAACCGGGGCTGGGGTTGTGGCCGGCGTGGGGGCTAGCACGGAGGGGGTGTGCTGGGCGGCGGAGTGGATGTCCTGGATGGCGTGGTCGTGGGCGGCCCAGTCGTCGAGGCATGCCCACGCCTCGGCGTGGTGGACGGCGAGCGTGTCGTCGAAGACCTCGGTCCCGGGGCGTGCGTCGGCAGGCAGGCTGTCGAGGGTCTTCAGCCACACGTCGTGCAGGGAGTCGAGCCGGTCGAGTGCATCGTGCAAGACGCCCAATTGCCACACCCAGCGGTTCTGCACCGCGCGGGCGGGCAGGACGGTGAGCTGGACCTCGGCGGTGGCAAGCAACTGGTGCGCTCCCTCGCGTACGGGCTCGAACGCGAGGGCGGTGTCGGCGTCGCGCCGACTGGCACGCCGACCGTAGGCGTCATCGTCGTACGGCCAGCCGTCGGGATCGGTGTGCTGGTCGGAGTAGGCGTCCCACGCGGCCAGGATCCGTTCACTGGTGTTCAGGAACGTGGCGAACTGGTCGAGGTGCTGGTGGTGGAGGGCGCTTTGAGAGGAGGGGGTGGTGGCCACTGCGGGTCTTTCGTCGGTCATCGTGTGCGGGTGGCCGAAGGCATGGCGGGAGCGGGCGCAGTTGGTGAGGGGGAGGTTCCCAGCCGTTGGCGGCGTCGATCGGCGCGGACCCGGGCCTTGATGTGTGCGAGGCGCTGCTGGTGGGCGTCGGCTATGTCGGTGCCGGTGTGGTGGGTCTCCTCGTGCTGGACGGCGTGGTGCCAGCCGTGCTGGCCCCAGCCGCGTAGTAGCGGTTCGGCGCTGGTCAGTGCGGTCACGAGGCCGGTGACGGCATGGGTGGGCGTGTGCCCGTTGAGGTGGCCGGACCACACGTGGCGTCCTGGGGAGGCGTACTTGGTGGCATCGGCGGGGTACTCCGTGACGCGGATGCGCCAGTCGCGGTACCGGGTCTCGTCGCGGTAAGGATGGTCGCAGGTCACCGTCGCGCGCCGGTCGGGGGAGGATGCCTCCAGCCCGGTTCCGTCCTCGCTCTGGGTGACGTTCCATCCGGCCCTGCGGAAGAGGTCCCACGGATCGGGCAGGTCGGGCGGCTTGGGGAACAGGAGTGTGTCGGTGAGCCCGGCCAGGATTTCGGCCGGGATCTGTCGGGTGAAGGAGGCGTACCAAGTAGGGGAGTTGGGCGGGTGGATGGTCAGGTTCCACCAGTTGCCGGATGGGTTGAACTGGGGTGCGGCCGTGAGGCGGGCCAGGAGGTGGGGGCCGGTGACTTCGGTCTCCGGGGAAGCGGGGTCGGAGGTGATGGTCCAGCCTGCGGCGAGCAGGGCGTGGGTGACGTGGCGGGCGTCGCCCGATCCGGCGAGATGTCGGGGGCTGGTGGCGCGGGGGATCGTCGACTCGTGGTCGCGCCGGAAGGCGGCGAGCTGCCGCGCGGTCACCGGCATGTCCCACTCCCTGCGGTAGCGCCGCGCCCGATGCGGATCGGGGGCTGTTGCAGCGAGCGCCGTGTCTGGTGGAGCGGTTGGCGCAGCTGGTGAGCGGCGGCGACGTTGTCGGCGCTGGAGTGTAGGTGGGCGGTGAACCCGGTCAGGCTGTGGACAACCCTGTGGATATCTTCGGTGGTGGACGCGTCGTCACAGGTCAGATCGATCATGAACCTCCTTGCGGTCGAGGGGAGTTGGGGACAGAGGGTGGGCGGGACCGCCGGAAGCGGGTCAGCGGCGTCGGCCGCGGGCCGTGGCGTACGGGCTGGTGGCGGCGGACGGAGTGCGGGTACCGGTGGTGGCGAAGCGCGCCCAGGTGGCGGCGCGGGCGGCAGCAATGCGGGCCTGCTGCCAGGCGGAGAGCTGGGAGGGAAGCACCGACACGGACGTCGTGCGGATCCGGCTCGTGGACGGGACGTGTTCGCGCGGTCGCATCACGGGCTGAGGGTCGGCCAGCGCGGTGGCGAATGCCTCGATCAAGTACAGCGGGGTGGTGGAGGTGAACACGGCGTCCCAGGTCTGCCCGTGGTCGGTGCGGGCGCCCGCCCACCACAGAGCCTGGCCGTGCTCGGCGGGGCGGTACTGCAGCCAGGTGTCGCGGCCGGGATGTACGGCGGAGAAAACATGGTCCTCGCCCCGCTCGGCCGTCCAGTCTTGCTGCTGAAGTGGGGCCCAGGCGTTGGGCGCGTGCGCGGAGCGGGGCCGGGTGAGGGCGTCGGTGACACCGGCCACGATCTCCACCGGAGTCTGCCGACCGAACGTGGCGTGCCACGACGGCTGAGCACCGGCGGCCTTGCCGGAGACGGTCCAGCCGCCGGGTTCGGTGTGCGGGTCGTAGCCGATACACACCTGGTTGTCGGGGCTGTCGAAGACGAACGGGCCGCCTCGGGGGGAGGAGTCCTTCCAGCCGGAGGCACGCAGGAACTCGGTGACATGCCGCAGGTCGCCGCCGCCGGCAAGATGACGCGGCTCGATGAGGTAGTGCTGCTCGGCCTGTTCCGCCCCGGCGCGCGGTGCACTCCAGCCGGTCCACTGTTTCCTGCTCACCGGCGTCGCCTCACGACCATGGCGGTCGGCACCGGATTCGGCGCCGTCGTGGGAGTCGAGGTCCCGGTGCCGGCGAGGGCGTCGAGGACCTCGGTGTGCTCGTCGAGGTCCAGGTGGATGTCGTGGAGTTCGTTGGCGGCGCGGCCCATCGCCAGCCAGACCTCGGGCGGAAAGACCCCCTGCTCGGAATGGTGCCTGGCGGACTGGGAGCCGGTGATCAGCAGCCCCGTGAACCGGTCGAGGATCCCGTCTTCACTGAGGACGGTGGCAAGGATGCGGGCGGCCTCGTGCGGTCGGGCGAGCGAGAGATGCTCAGCGAGTTGCCCGAGCTGTTCGGCGATCGCGCGGGCGTGGGGAACCAGCGAGAGGGGAGGGTCGGTCATGGGCCTCTTGGTGGCAGACGGGTCAGGGTCAGGTGTGGTGACCGAGGCGCCGGGACTCATTCAGCGCGGACTCGGGGCGGCCGGCGGCCAGTGGGTTGGCCCTGTCTTGGGAGCTCAGGACGAAGGCACGGAGGTATCGGCGGAAGAGGAAGACGGCCAGACGGGGTGGACGATCAGCGGTGATCGATGGCGGACTTCGGCGTGGTGCGGGGATACGGAGAGCTCCTCAAACCGGGGGTGATAAGCGGGGAACCGGGGGTGTGGTCAATGCGCGCGAGTGCGCGCCGTGTGGCCTGCAGCGGGCGGCGGTACGGCGGGCGGTGAACCGGCGTGTTGACGGCCACGGGCTTCGGCGATCCGAGCTTCGAGCCGTGCCTGTTCGTCGTCGTAGCCGCGCGAGGTCTGGGTGAGGCGGGTGTAGGGTCCGCAGCCGTACAGAGGTGTGCCGATGGCCATCCGGGGCAGCGGGTCGTCGCGTGCGAGGCTGCGGGTGAACGCGGCGACGATGCCGGGTGGGGTGTGCGTGCTGAAGGCTGCTGTCCACCATCGGAATCCGTCGACCGTGCGGCCTGCCACGGGCGCGGCGCACGGCTGGGGTCGGGCTCCTCGGTGAAGCGGACCAGGCCGTCCGGTGACACGGCTGCGGGCGTTGCGGCAGCAGCATCTGTCGTCCACCCGGCCTCGTGCAACGGGCCGACGACGGCGGGGTGTTCAGCAGGTCCAGGCTCCCCGGGGTTTGAGAGCGACATGTAGACGGCCGTGAGGGTTGGTCAGGGCGGTGTGCTGGTCGATCGTGGACACGTCCCGCCAGTTGTGGCCGCTCAGAAGCAACTCGATCAAGTGGGCGCAGTCGCCTCCGTCGGCGAGATAGCCGGGCGCCGTCAGGACGTAGGGGGTGGGGCGGGGCACGCAGCTCCTGAAGAACGGACAACAGACCAGGGTGAATTCAGCCGGCGCGACGAGAACATCGGGGCCGCGAGTCCGCCCCGGCTACGGGTCCATGGGCGGGCGGTGCGGAGCGCCGGGCGCGCACGTCCGCAACGGCGCTGCGGTATGCGGCCTGGTCGAAGAGATGGTCCGCGATGGAGACGACGTAACCGGCCATCAGCAGCGGGGGAACGGCGCGGGAGGCGAGCTGCTTCTGCTCGTCCTCCCCGAGGCGGGCGGGGGTCTCGTGCCAGATGTAGACCGGACCCGCCGGGCCTGCGGGCCGGACAGTCTTGCGTTCGAAGCCGAGCTCGTCGAGCAGTGCGAGAAGCTGCTCGGGGGCGCCGGTGGGGGTGTCGGCGTGGACCGTGTAGGTCAGGGGCTTGCGGTAGATCTCGACGTCGGTGCCTTCGTCGTCGGCACGATTTCCCATGGAACGAACTCCTTCTGCGGCGCTACAACTCCTGAAGGTGGGTCACCGGGTCCGGTGCGGGACCCGTGCCGGTGAGGCGGACGGCTGAGCGGGCGCAGTGTCCAGCGCAGGCTGGCCGGGCGGGCGCGACAGCAGGACGCCGACACCCAATTCGGACAGGCGGTCGCCTACCGCTCGGACGGACGCGGCCACCCGGGCCGAGTCGCCGTCGGACAGCACGTACAGGTGCCGGCCTGCATCGAAGGTGAAGCCGGCCGCGGTCAGGGTCCGGGCGACGTCGTCGCGATCAGGCTTGGTGACCACGAGATCCTCGCCCGACCAGGTCATCACCACGCGCTGCTGATCGGCGGCCGGGGCTGTGGCGAGGCGGGAGACGTTGTCCCGCACCTGTGCCAGGGCTGCGTGGTAGCGGGGCAGCAAGCGGAGCGAGACGTGCTTGGCGGCACGGAAGGGGTCCTCGTCGACGGCGATGCCGTCCGGCTCGCGGACGCCGCGGAATGCCTCGGCGGGAAGACCTTCGGGCGCCATGGCGGCGATGAGGAAGCCGTTGTCATGGCCCTTGCGGTCCATGACGAACAGCCGGGTGCCATCCACGTGCCGGGTCAGAACGGCGTAGTGGTCGACGACGTACTCGGCCATGGCATCGGCGACCTGGTCCATGTCCCAGACGCTGGCGGTCAGTTCGTCGTGGTCGGTGTTGCCGCCATGGTCGGGGTGGTGTCGGCTGTTCCAATGGCCGGACAGCTCACCGGCGAGGACGGCGGCGAAGGAGGCGAGGGAGTCATCGAGCGCGGGCAAAGGTTTCCTTGGGGAAAGGCGGCGGGTCATCCTCGGCGGCCGGTGGAGACTGGCGCGGTGGGGAGAGCACCGGGGCTGGTGGGGATACGAGGTGGTGGGCAGGCGCAGACGGCGGAGGCTTCTGTCCCGCCCGGCCGGTCTCGGCCGTGCACGGCCGCCGAGCGGGGTGCGCGCCGGTTGGCGAGGCAGTGCAAACGCTGAGGGGTGTGTCGGTCGGCCGGCTGGCCGAGCCCGTCGTAGTCGGTGACCAGGATCAGCGAGGTGCCCGGGCGGTCAGAAGACTGTCGTGCGTGCGGTCAACTTCGTGAGGAGGTCGGCAGCTTCGTCCGTCGTGGCTGCTTCGCACAGGCACGCGGCGACACGCGACCTGGGCATCGAGCGGGAGTTCGTACGGTTCGCGGCCGTAGGCGTCGAAGGCTTCGTCGCAGTCGACGTGGTAGTGGACCGCGCGCCGCCGGGCGACGGGACGAACTCGGTGCGTTCCAGGATCCCGTGGGCGTCGGAGTCTCCGCCACGGCTGAGGACTTCGCCGGATCGAGCATCACGCCGGAGGGCCAACAGGCGCTCGGCCAAGGCCAAAGGGCAGGAAAGTTCTAGGGAGTTGAAGACGAACGGGCTGGCGTGGCCGAGGGCTGCGGGACGGCCGGAGCAGTGGTGGGAATCGCCCGGTGGGGTGCGGCGGCCAGGTCTGCCGCAGCGGTGTCGAGGTCCTGCTGGACGCCGTACAACCGGCGGGCGATCCAATCCAGTTGGTGCCGGGCTCGGTTGGCTCCGGGGAAGTCGGACTGCATGGCGAGGCACTGCGCCGTGTACTCGACGACCGCACGGACCGCGGCCAGCGGTCCGTCGGCCTCATTGCTCAGCTGGGCCAGCAGCGTCGAGAACTGGACCGAGGCGTTCGGGACGACGGGCGGCGAGGACGGTGAGTCCGCCGCAGGGGAGCGGAGTGAACGACATTCGGCGGTCGGGACGGGGAGCAGTCGGAGGTCGGATTCGATGTGCCGTGCCTCGTCCGACAGTTGTCGGAGCAGAATGTGGGGCTGTTTCTGCCAGGTGCCGTCCTCGCGGATGAGGCTCGCGAGCAGGTCGAGGCGTCCGGGCTGTGCCTGGATGGCGAACCAGCGACAGCCCTGCCCGTCGCCGGGGACCGCGAGGTGCGCGGTGCGGGCGAGGCGGTGGGCGATCTCCGACCACTCGGGTCCGGTGGGCGCCCGGTCGTCGGGGTGCAGACGAACCGTCGCGTGCCAGATGGCATCCCGGCTGCCGTGCCGGTCCGTGGTGGCGGGCCACTTCCAGCACAGGTCGTCCAGGCGCTCGGCCCACTCGTCGGACGTCCAAATGTTCGTACCGTCAGGGCGGTCCGAGGCGACGTAGTCCACTTGGCCCGGCCAGTGGGCGATCACCGTGTGTCCGGTCAGTTTCTCCTCGACGCAGACGGGACGGCCCAGCGCCTCGGCGAGCGCATCGGAGGCGGTGTCCCCCAGGGGTGCCACGCGTACGATCATGTACGCACCTCGGCGGTGCCTCGTCCGGCCAGCTCGCGAATGTCCTTGCTGGCCGCAATCAGCGATGGGTCGCGGACCAGGTCTGCGTACACAGACGCATCGCGGGGCGGCGACAGGTCCAGCTTGCGGTCTATCGTCTCCAACGCGGCCTGATGCCGGTCGAGTTGACGTGGAGTGCCCGCTGCGCGGAAGGGCACGATCGGATCGGCGCACCCGGCGAAGGGCGGTCGGGCGGCGATGCTCGGTATCGGCTCCGCATGCGGCAGGCCGAGCACACCTTGTCCGCGAGCCCGGACCATCGATGCCGCGTCGGTGCACGCCTGCGCCGATTCCTGCCAGGTGGCGGCGAGTTCCCGCAGGTCGCGAGAGCGCTGGTCGGGCCACTGGTGACCGGCTGCGGTGTTCCCGGCCAGGCTGTCGGCACGAAGCAAGGTGGGGGCGGGTCCCGGGCGACGGGCAGGACGCGTCATCGTCCGCCCCGGGCATCAGTGACGTGCACCAGCTGGTTCAGATGGGTGAGCGTGTACCAGCCGCAGTCGAAGGACCTACTGGTGACGGGCGCCTTCGGCAGCACGAAGTCCTCCAGCGCGCGCCGGTGGATCAAGCAGTCGGGGCAGTGGTGGCCACGGTGGATCATGTAGCGGGGGTGGGCGGTGATGAACGTACGGTCGCCACCGGCCGGGTTGCGCAGCCGCCAGCCGTCCTCGTCCGTCGGCAGATGCCAGGAGGGAGCGACGATCGCCATGATGTCGCCGACCAGGAGACCGTTGGCGACGCGCTGAGGGATCACGACTTGGTCGCCGGGGGCGAAGTGGGCGTGGGTGATGTCCCGTCTGGCGGTCACCGTCTCCAAGGAGGGTCTCCAGGCGGCGGGGATGTGCGTGGGGCCAGGAGCGTCAGACACAGCAGGGGTCCTTCCACGAGCAGCACGGGTGGCGGTGGAAGGCCAATCCTCCGGAGCATCCCCGGTTTCGGTAACCGGGGAACGTCGGCTATAACCGCGGGTCGGCTACCGGTACGGATTCTCGGAGCCGCGGTCGTTGTCGGTGGCGGCGTCGAGGAGTTCGGGCAGATCGGTGCCGTCGGCATCCCTTTGGTCGATCCACCATCCGGCCCGGCTGATCGTGCGGATTCTCTCCTCCAGCACCGCCCAGTCGGTCTCGTCCCAGGTGCCCTCCGTGACCAGGGCGGCGTACGCGCGGGTGGCCAGTTGGTGACGGGAACGCTCGCCCCAACCTTGGGCACGTTCGGTGCCCTCCAGCGGCGGCATCTCGAATTGCTCGGCCCATTCCGCGGCGGCCTGCTGCTCTGCGGCACGTCGGGCGGCGAGCCATTCCTCCCTGCCGGCTGCGTCGCTGTCACGCGCGGCCTTCCAGCAGTCGTTGCAGTCGCGTTCGGTGAGCCAGCGGGCGAATCCGGCCCGCCGGTCGGCAGGGCGGTCGGACAGGTCGTGCGTGATCTCGTGTCCGCAGGCGTGGACAACGGTCCAGATCTTCTGGACGGCCATAGACGGGAAGTCTCCTTTGGTCGGGTGGTGTACGGGTCAGCGGTGCTGCTGTCGTCTGCCGGACGGCGGTGAGGGCTGGGCGGTCGTCGCCGTCCTCGTACGGAGTGCCGTCGGCGGGGCGGATACGGCGGGGGGTACGGGACGCAGGCCTGGGTCGAGGTCGACGTGGTAGCGGGCGGCGGTGAGCATGTCGGCCGCCCAGCTGGCGTGTTCGTTCTCCCAGGCGCGGCCGAGGTCGAAGGGCAGTCGGACCCACTGCCCGCGCAGGGTGGGGAACGTCATGAATCCGGCGCGGGCCAGGATGCTCGCGGCGAACGCGTCATACGGTCCTTCGACTTCGACTTCGCCGCCTGTGCCGCGGGTGATGCGGATCGGCACGCTGGTCAATTCACAGGCTCCGCCCTCGGTCGTTCACGGGGGCCTCGCCGGTTGCTGGCCGGAGGCCGGGCAGTCGTCGGCGTGGGAGCCGGATCGAGCGTGCTGCTGGCCTGCACTGGATAGCCGAGGTGGCGCAGGTCGTGGATGGTTTGACGGGGGCGGTGCAGTCCTTCGCGTCTCGGCTTGGTGAGCCGATGCAGGCCCGGCGAGAAGTGATCGGGCTCGAACTGCTCGCGCACATGGAGCCGTTCAGCGAGGTGAGAGGTGGAACTCGCGGCGACAGTGACGACGAAGCCGTACTCGGGACGGACACGGAAGCGGAAGTGGTCGGACAGACAGGGAACCTTTCGGCTGGTCAGCGGTGTGTGGTCGGCGGTGGGGGAGGGGGCGGTACGGCGGGCAGGGTGGAAGTAGGGGGTGCGGTGGCGGGCGGTTGGCCGGGACCGGCGGGGGCCGCTGAACGGGCGATGCGTGCGAACGCCGTGCGTTCGGAGAGGCGGACACCGAGGGCCGGCAACACCTGCCGCCCGAGCCGGGTGCGCATCGGCCCCGGCGGTTCCAGGGCCTTGTGTAGCAGGAGTCGCAGGTCCCTCAGGCGGTCCTGCCACGCCTTCATGGCCGGCGCGCAAGAGGCGAGGGCGTCGCCGAGGCGGCGCACGAATTCGGCGTCGGCGGGATGGTGCGCGACCGTGGTGGTGCAGTTGGCCACCACGCCGGGTGCGTGGGTGAGAACGGGCAGGAACTCCAGCCAGACCCGTTCGGCGAATGCCTTCATTGCTTCCCGGAGCACCGTGGGCGAGCGCAGGGGCATGCCGTCGCTGAAGCGCCCGGAATCGCGCATCGTCCTCAGGGTGTCGTACTCGGCGCGGATCGCGTCGAGGGCGGTGATCACCGCGTCCATGCGTCGTGCGTGCAGGGCACGGTGGTAGACGGGCAGGAAGGGTCGTGGCGACGGCTTGTGCCGCAGGCCCGGGCTGTGCGGGCAGGGCGATGCTGGAGGGCGAGAACACGTTGTTGTAGCTGTTGTCGAACTCCTGGCGGGGTGCCATTACCCCGACCAGGTAACCGAGCTGGGGATCCGGGCCGCGCTCCGCCAGCAGCAGCTCGACGCCGGTGGCGCTGGTCAGCGTCGCCGCGTACGGAACTCGCTGGTCCTCCACCGCGCGGACGAGCTCACCCAGGTCCCACAGTCCGGGAAGCAGGTCCCCCTGCCAGATGGGATGGGAGTAGACCTCGACCTGGGCGGTCCACTTGCCGGGCAGCAGTTCGGCGATTCGTTCGGCGATGTCGCCGAGGAACGGACGGGAGCTGAAGGTCACGGTGGTGCGGTGATGGCGGGCCAGGAGCAGCAGCTTCGCTGCGGTGGCCCGTACATCGGGGCCGGGCGTGCTGTGGTTGCCGTCGGCCCGCTTGGTGAATCCGGCCTGGTCCAGGGCGGTGTGCGCCCACTGGTACTGCGTGCCGTGGGCGAGGGCGACCAGGCCGGCGGCGCGGCTGTAGGCGAGCGTGATCTGGGCGGGAGGCGGTGACAACTCGGCTTCCTTCGAGGGGCGTTCAGGGGCGGGTCCGCCGCAGCTCTTGCGGGGCGACGGTCGACAGGGTGCTCGGCCTTGTCGTACGCGGTGCGGAGGGTCCGGGCAGGGGAGTCGCCGTGCGCAGGTCGGCGGCGGTGTATCGGAGCCGTGCGCGGGCGGCGACGTACTTCTCGGCCGTCAGCATCCGCAGTACCTGGGGATCGTTGCGCGGATGCGTGTGGGCGAGGTCCGGTACGGCCTCGTGCTGGAAGCCGGTCGTGGCGTAGGCCAACGCTTCGGCCAGGGTGCCCAGAGCGTGCGCCATGCCCGCGGTTGCCCGGGCGAGCCGGACCAGGACGGCACGCTCCGGTGCGTGGACCGTCGCCGGGGCGGTGAACCGCTCCTGGGTGCGTTTAACGGCGTGTTGCAGATGGCGGGAGAGCGTGGCGATGTCGTCGGCGAGCGTGACCGGGTCGACGGCCTCGGGGCTGGTGGGAAACTCGGCGGCCTGTTCGTCGAGACGTCGGGCCAGGTATTCGAGTGTGCTCTGGGAGACGGAGGAGGGCATCACGCCACCCCGGCCTGCTTGCTCGTCGTCCGGGCGGCGAGGGCGGCTCGCAGGCTGTGTCCGTAGTTCCACGCATGCTGCCGGGCTGCCGGTTCCAGGGCGTTATAGGTGTCCTGGCGGGTCATCTGGCCGGGGCGTTTGCGGTAGCGGTAGACCGGGACGGGCAGCAGGAGGCCCGGTGCGAGGCAGGTGACGCCGATCGCGCTCATGTAGTCCTCGCCCTGGACGAGTCCGCCCATCGGGGCGGCACGCACCAGATCGGTGCGCGCGAGGATGGTGGTCGGGCCGAGCGGGATGGTGTCCTCGGGGTTCTTCCAGTAAGTCCAGACATCCCCGGCCTCGTGGCGGCCGGGCGGGGTCGGACACCGCCACAACGTGGTCGAGCGGTCGGGGTGGAGGTCTTGGCTGTATCCCGCGCACCAGCCGAGGCCGGTCTTCTCCAGTACGTGAAGCCGTACGGCGAGGGAGGCAGGTGTGAACTCGTCATCGTCGTCGGCCCAGTTGACGTATTCGGTGCGTACGTCGTTGAGGGCGAGGTTGCGGGCGCAGGCGGCGCCGACCGGCCTCGGCAGGGCGAGGACGCGCACGCGTGGGGCGTCCGCGAGGGGTGCGGGCAGGTGGGTGGGGTTGGCGCCGTCGAGGGCGATGACCGCCTCCCAGGGAACGCTCTGGCGGGTGAGGCTCTCGTGCATGGCCGTCAGGTGACCGAGCCGGTCGGGGCGCAGGCGGGTGGCGATGACGACCGTGATCTTGGCGGTGAGGGAGCGCAGGAGGGTCTCCGCGGCAGAAAGGGGCGGCCAGGGGGCAGCGGCGGGGCGCCGTACGAAGCGCGGTGGTCGCTGCCGGAAGTGCGACCGGCGACCTGGGGCCGGCGGTCCGCGAGGGGAGGGCGGCCGGGATCGGGCGGCCGGGTCGCCAGAGGTGGGGGTCGTTGCTGAACTGGGTCCTGGGGTCGGTGTCCCACAGGACGACAAGGCCGCGGTCCTCGGCGTGGAGGGCGATCACTTCGATGCCGGTGTTGTTTGCGCAGTGAGTGTGTCCCGCGCTGGTCGCGTCTCGTTAAGCTGGATTAGCGGGGGACTCAATTTCCCGCCGAAGCTGGCGTTCGTGTCCCTTTGCTGGGTTGCTGGATGTCACCTCTCGGAGTGGTGCATCGAACCGGCCTGCCATCAGATGCCGTTGTAGCCGGAGGCGCTCTTGGCTTCGGCAATGGTGTGGATCAGGGCGTCGGCCTGTTCGGCTCCACGGGTGGCAGGCGTTGACGCCGCAGCAGGAATCGCTGGTCGCGCTCGCCTCAGCCTTGTTGCTGGTGGTGGGCTTGGTGGCGCGGACTATTGCGAGCGCATGCCGCATCCGCCGTCCGCGCTAGCCGGCATCGGCCTCGGCCCGCCGGATCCAGCCGCGCAGGGACTCGGGATGCACTCCGAGATCGACGGCCAGCTTCTTGATCTGCGGCTTCGGATCGGAGGTGCGGTACATCCGCACCGCACGCTCACGCAACTCCAATCAGTACTTTCTGGGGGCAGCGACATGGTCACAGGTCCTCTCATGAGTCCCATCTGACCCGCTGTCAGCTCCCTTCGCATCCCGGGGTGCCTCACCTGTGCCGACGGCTGCGTAGCCTGACACTTGGTTGCGTTCCGGATATGGATGGTTGCTGGCCGCAGTACGCTGGTACCTCTGGGCTGTGGGCAGCGGGCCTTGCCCACGGGGTGTTGGTGGGTGGGGGCGGCATGCTCGACCAGGGACTGATAGCCCTTGCTTCGGCGGCTGGCACGGCGGTGGTACAGGCTGCAGGGACGGACGCCTGGGAGACTTTCAGGCTACGGTTGGCTGGGTGGTTCGGCCGCGGAGACGCCGGGCGGGAATTTGTGGCACTGCAGCGCCTGGAGCTCGGTGCAGCCGAATTGACAACCGACGGCGTGACGAGTCGGGTGAGGGACCGTCAGCAGGTCACGTGGCAGACCCGTTTCGAGACTCTGCTAGAGGACCTGGAGGAAACCGGGCGCGCGCAGGCCGCAGCTGAGCTACGGGAATTGTTGTCGGAACACGCCCCGGCCGTCGGCGATGTGTCGGCTGGCCGCGACAGCGGGGTGGTCGGCGGGGACGCTCACATTCAGGCCGATCAGGGGTCCGCGGCGGCTGTACGCATGGGAGACGTGGCCATTGGAAACCCTCCGCAGCCGGACCAGCCCCAGGGCTGACTGGTCCGGCCCTTTCCAGCCCGCCGATTGCCGCGGATACGGCGATCACTGCTATGGGCGGCAGTGTTGCCGCCTCGCGCATTGACCGAGTGGAGCACTACGCCGCGCCTCGGCCCCCGGTGGCCTGGCCGTGCCGCGTCGGGGTGGTTCCCAGAAGGGCGGGCTGTTTCCAGGATCGTGCAGAGACGAGCCTGCTCAACGGCACTGGGCCCGGCCGCGGGACCCTCGTACTGTCCCAGCTACTGACCGGGCTGGGCGGGGTGGGTAAGACCCAACTAGCTGCCCATTATGCCGAAACGTTGTGGGACCGCGGAGAGCTCGATCTGCTGGTGTGGATCACCGCCGTCAGCCGAAACGCGGTGTTGGGCGCCTACGCCAGTGCCGCCGAGCAGATCTTGAACATCGGGCAGGCCACGTCAGGGGCCGATGAACGATTCCTGAGCTGGCTCGCCGGCACAGACCGGCGCTGGCTGGTCGTGCTGGACGACCTCACCGTTGTTGATGACCTCACCGGCCTCTGGCCCCCCGAGACGCAGTACGGAAACACCCTGGTCACCACGCGCAGGCGCGATGCCGCCCTGACCGGTCGCGCCCGGAGCGTCGACGTCGGCGTCTTCACCGAGCGGGAAGCAACCAGCTATCTCGCAGCTGCCCTCGCTGCTAACCAGCGCAGCGAGCCGGAGCCAGAACTGCACGCGCTTGCCGAGGACTTAGGATTCCTGCCGCTGGCTCTGGCACAGGCCGCCGCATACATCGTCGACGCCCACATCGGCTGCGCGCACTACCGCAGTGAGTTGCGAGACCGCGCACAGCGCCTCGCCGGGCTCGCGCCGTACTCACTGCCCGACGAGCAATCCCGCGCGGTCGCGGCCACCTGGGACTTGTCCATCGATCGCGCAGAGAAGGAGGGCCCTCCCGGTCTTACGCGTCCGGTGCTCCAGTGCTCCAGCTTGCTGGATCCGAACGGAATCCCGGAAACTGTCTTCTTCCAACCTACGGTTCTCGACCACGTGTCCCGGCAGCGCGAGCGGGCCCACAGCGCGCCCGAGATCACCGCCCGGACGATGCGTGAAGCGCTGCGCGTCCTGCACCGGCTCAATCTGATCGACCACAACCCCGACAGCCCTCACCTGGCCATCCGCGTCCACCAACTCATCCAACGCGTCACCCGCGACAGCCTCCTCCCCGGACGTCTCGACGAGTTGGCCCGTGCCGTCGCCGATGCCCTCCTCACTGCCTGGCCCGACAACGAACGGGACACTGACCTCGCCCTGGCCCTGCGGGCCAACACTGCCATTCTGACCGGCAACGCGGAGGAGGCACTCCATCGTTCCGAGGCGCATCCGGTCCTCTATTGCGCGGGCGACAGCCTTGGCCATACCGGCCAGTTCGAGGCGGCTGCCCAGTACTTCGAGCACTTCGTCGACACCTGCCGACGCCGTCTCGGTCCCCTACACCCCAGCACACTGACCGCGCGCCACCACCTCGGCGACTGGCAAGGGGAAGTCGGCGAGTACGGGGAGGGAATCGAGGCTGTCGACACACTCGAAGCGCTGCTGAACGACATGACCCCGGTGCTCGGCCCCGATCACCCCGACACCCTCAACACCCGCCGCGTTCTGGCCAACTGCCGCGCCAAGACAGAGGGGCCACCTGCCGCATTCGCCGAGCTCGAACGGCTGCTCAACGACATGGTCCGGGTCCTCGGACGCGATCACCCCCACACCCTCACCACGCGTCGGCTACTGGCCGGATGGCAGGAGGACCTGGCTGACGCGATCGACGCACACGTGCAGCTGCTGCCCGACCTGGAGCGGGTACTTGGCCCCGATCATCTCGAAACCCTGGTCGCCCGCAGCGAGCTCGCACACCAACACAGCTTGCGGGGCGAGATGGCCGAGGCTCTGGAGATACTTGAAGAGGTCGTGCCACACATGATCCGCGCCCTCGGTCCCACCCACCCGTACACCTTGAAGGCCCGCAACCAACTGGGACGCTGGCAGGGCACGGCGGGCTACGTGATCAGCGCCATCGACACGTACGAGGAGTTGCTGGAGGACCTGGAGCGCGCCTACGGCCCCGATCACCCCGACATCGAAGTCGCGCGGAACAATCTCGACCACTGGTACTGGTCGCGGCAGCCGCCTTGGTTAAGAGACGACTGGATGTACTGACTCGGGTTGTCGGAGGAACGGCATCAATTGTTCGCGGGAGAACACATGCCTCAGCTGTAGGAACCGATGGTCTGACTGCCGGGAACGCCATCCCTCGGGAAGGCTTCCCCGACAGCCCCCAGGACTCCCAGCCCTCACTGGAGTAGAACGTCAGCTCCATGCCCCCGACCGTACGGACGAGACACAGCTCACCACACCCCACAAGCGTGTTCGAGCACTAGCCCATACCCCTTATGAGACATGGCAGTTGTGCGCAGACAACCGTGCGGGTGCAGGACGTAGCCCCAGTCCAATCCAGCGTGGGACGTCTCGGTGACGGTGAACGGATCAGGGTCGGCTTCGTCGTCGGTGACGACCCAGATGTGGTCGTGCCGCCAGCTGGGGTGTTCGTCGCTGCCGACGAGTTCGGCGCGCAGCGGGTGGGGAACTGTGTCGAGGAGGTCGGTGCCCAGCTCGGCCCAGCCCTCGGGTGCCTTGT
Source organism: Streptomyces sp. NPDC002680 (assembly GCF_042889145.1). Classification (NCBI taxonomy): domain Bacteria; kingdom Bacillati; phylum Actinomycetota; class Actinomycetes; order Kitasatosporales; family Streptomycetaceae; genus Streptomyces; species Streptomyces sp. NPDC002680. Next base: position 864,200 of record NZ_JBIAQP010000001.1, on the reverse strand, counting down.
CGATCAGGTGCCGGCACAGGGCGTCGAGGTCGCCGCCGAAACGGTACTGGCGGGCGCCGAGCAGCAGGGGCAGGTGGTGGCTGGGGTATCCGCTTCAGTGGACGTCGACGCCGGCATACCCGGTGTCGGTGGGACGGGCGATGAAGGAACGGGCGTCCAGAGGTTCTCCAAGGTCGGTCGGGCGCCGGTGGGTTGAGCAGGTGCGTCAGGGTCGGCGGCGTACGGGACGGGCGCCGGAGGGATCGGCGGCCCGCTGGTGCTGCTCACCCGTGACAGGCATGGAGGATGTCTCCGTGGCGGGAGGAGGGTCGGCGAGTGGGCCGGTGACGGCGGCGAGTGCGCGCTGGAGGCTGCGCAGGGCGGCGGCGTGTCCGAGGGTGATGCTCAGCTGGCTCTCGACCGGGGCGGCGGTGCCGGGGTGGGGCGTGTGCCGGTGGGCGTCGGCGAGACCGGTCACGGCCGTGCTCAGGTGGGTGGCTGCCCGGTTGGTGTGGTCGAGGGCGGTGGCCAGCTGGACGAGGTAGGCGCGTCCCGTGTCGGTGGTGGCGAGTGGGCTCTCGGCCGACTGGCGCAGGTGGACGAGGAGCAGGGTGGACAGGTTGTACACGGAGACGAGTTGCTGCAGCAGGGGCCCGAAGGCCGCCTGTGCGTTGCCGGTTTGAGGCGTGACCAGGTCGGCGGAGGTCTGCTGGATGCGGCGCTGCCAGGTGGCCAGCTGGTGGTGGACGAAGGCGTCGTCGGTGGTGTTCATCGGCGGCGCCCCTGGCGCGGGTTGCCCGGTAGAAGGGGCGGGTGGGAGCGCGGGCCGTTGGTGCCGTGCACGATGACGTGGAAGTTGCGGTGCCGCAGCTGGTTCAGGCTCTTGGTCAGCTGACGTCTGGTCTGCGCGAGGGAGAGGGAGTCCGGCGGGTGGCATTCGCCGGTGGCGGGGTCGAGGAGGAAGCCGCCGTGCCCGAGCAGCTCGATGAAGACGCGGATGTAGCCGGAGCGGATCCGCGGACGCTCGCGGGCGTCGAAGGTGACGTGGATCTGGAGGTGGCCGGGGCTGCTGAGCCGGATCGGGGTGGCAGAGGCGAGACGGTAGTCGGTCAGCAGCCGCCGGTGCAGCCGGGCTGCGGCGCGGACGGGATCACTGGGGACGGCGATCCCGCGCGGGGTCTTGATGCCCTGGACGTGCTCGTGGCCGGTGTTGGCGGGCAGCATCGGCAGCACCAGGAACTGGTCCGGGCGGTACGGGCGGGGCATGACGTACAGCTGCAGGCCGAAGTGGTGCGTCAGGACGGTGCGCTGAGCACCGGGTTCGTACGCCGTGTACGGCATGGGCCCGCTGTCCCAGATGCGCCCGCCTGCCGGGTCGTCGGCGAGGGGGACCGCACGGTTAGAGTGCTGCCAGCCGGGCAGGCGGTCGGCGAGTGAGTCGGTGAACTCGGTTATGTGCAAGGGGAGTTCCTCGTGCGGCGGGTCGTCTGGAGGGTGTCGGTCACGAGGAGGTGGCCAGGCCGTGGGCGTCGGTGCGGCGGCAGGTGTAGCCGAGCAGCGTCGACTTCCCCGGTGTGGTGGGGACGGTGGCGACGTCGGAGCAGGTGAACGTGTAGGTGAAGGACGGGGAGTTGGTGGTGCCGAGCCAGGCGCGGTCGTCCTTGTCCGGAATGATCTTGAGTCCGGCGGCGACGGTGTCGCGCTGGGTGTGGGTGTGCGCGAAGACGACGAGGGCGCTGCCGGTGGTGGTCTTGAGCGCGTAGCTGTCGGTGAACTCCGGGCCGGCGGCGGAGAACACGGTGGTGCCGCGGGTGCCGAACTTGCGGGTCGTCTTGTCGTGCACCGTGATCTGCCGGGCCGACGCCTTGGCCGTGGCGAACACCTTCTTGCCGCTCAGGTCGCCGCCGGTGGCGAAGTTGTCGCCGACCGCGGAACGCAGGACGTCGACCGGGGCGGCGACGTTCTGGGCGGAGGTGGCGTCGAGGGCGGTGGCGTTTCCGTCCGCGTCGAGGGCGATCTTCGGGAGCTGCTTCTTGTCGTCGAGGTCGACGGCGGCGACCATCTCCCACCGCTTCGTCGTCGCCTGCTCGGCCATGATGAGGAGACGGGGGTACGTGTCGGTCTTGCCGCTGTAGGTGACGGCGGCGAACCACTTCTGCTGGCCTGCGGTGAGGCGTGGGATGTAGACGGTGGTGGAGGCAAGGTTGTAGGACCACGGCTTGTACGTTTCGCGGTCGGCCTGGGGCAGGCCCTCGTCCTGCTTGTAGTCGGCGATGGACATCGCGTACAGCGGGCCGTCCTCGACGGTGTCGAGCAGGCGGCGATTATGGGTGGTGTTCGCCGAGTTGTTGATCTTGGAGTAGTGGGCGATCTGGGCGAGGGCGGCCTTCTTCGTCAGCGCCGGTTCGGCGGTCGGCGCGGGTGAAGCGGTGCGGTCGGCCTTGGCCTTGGTGGTGTCGGTGCTGCCCGGGGTGGTGCAGGCGGACGCGGTGAGGGTGGCCGTCACGACGGCGGTGAACAGGAGGGCGGTACGGCGGGCGGAGGCGTGCAGCGGAATGAGGATGCTCCGGGGAAGTGGGGCTAGCGGGTACGGGAGGTGGCGGCGGAGGCCGCGGGCGCGGGGTACGGCGGGGCCGCGTGCGGTGCTGTCCGGGTGTCGGCCGCCGTCCGCAGGTCCTTCGCGGCGCGGGCGAGGAGCAGACGGACCTCGCCGATGCAGTTCGTAAGTCCCTGGTGCACGGCGGCGGTTGACCGGGCGTGGGCCGGGCTTGGGGGTTGGTGGGTGAGGTCGGCGAGGTGGCCGAGGTGGTGGACGGCGTGGCCGAGGGCGGCGAGCGCGGCGCCGGTGGGCTCGGCGGCGGAGGCGAGCGCGAGCGCGGTGCGGCGGCCGGTGGCGGTGAGCCGGCCGGGGTAGTTGGCGGCGGCCCGGTGAAGGCGCGCGTGCTCCCCGGCCAAGTAGCTCAGCAGCCGGGCCAGATGACGAACCTCGTCGTCCAGGATCTCGCTCACCCCGGGATCCGGGCGGATCTGGTCGGGCAGCGGAAGGTGGTCGGCCACACTTCCCAGACGGTCGGCCAGGCTGTGCAGCAACGCCTGCTGGTCGAGATCGGAAGGGTCAGGACCGGACAGCGACAACTCCGGGATGGCAATAGGGGAAGGGGCTACCGTCGCGCCGGGGGCGGCGGGTTCGCGGACACCGGCGGTACGCCCGGCCCGGTTGCGGGTGGGCGGGGCGGCTGGACGGGGACGGCCGGCGCGGCGTGGCGGAAGTTGACGCCGATGCCCTGGGCGGTGAGCAGCCGGACGGCGGTCTGGAGCAGATGGGCGCGCACCATGTCGGGGTAGGAGGCGGGCAGCACGAACGCGAACTGGTCCAGGTTGTAGGAGAAGTGGCAGCTGAACAGCACCAGGCGGGCGTCCTTGGGCACGCTGTTGTACGGTGCGCCCACCACGCCGTCGGGGTACCAGATGAGCGTGACGCTCTGGGCGACCTCCGGCGCGGGCCGGCGGTACGGAGGTTCGGGCCGGGCACGGGCGTCCTCGCGTACGGCATCCAGGGCTGCGCGGTAGCGGGGCAGCAGGCGGCGCGCGATCGCGGAGGCGGCACGGACCGGATCGTCGGTGACGCTGATGTCCATCACCCGGTCGTCCACCACGCTGAAGTTGTGCGGCTTGACGCCATCCGGTTTCAGCGGGGCCACCAGGAACCGGTGCGGTTTGTACGGCCGGTCGATGACCAACAGCCGTGCGTCACCGGGGCCGTGGAGCACCGCACCCTGATGAAGGTCGTAGTCGTACAGCGCCGCGTGGGCGAAGCCGTGCTCCCAGAGCCGGTCGGCGGCCGGCCCCTGGTCCTCGAAGGCGGGATAGGTCTCGTCCTCGCTGCGCCATGGACCGGGTAGGTGCTGGGCGAGGGCGGTGGCGAAGGCGGACAGGTCGACGGTGGACGTCATGGGCTCCTGAGGCGTGGTCAGCGGGTACGCCCACGGGCCGGTGCGGACGGCGGGGGCGGGACGGCCGGTGGGTGGGGCGTGCTGGGTGCGGTGCTGTAGTGATCGGCCACGGCTGCCTGCCAGTTCTGGCGTGGAGGGCTGGCCAGGGCCTGCATCCGGTCGACGACGACGTGCAGATCCTCGCCGAGCGCGCGCACGGCGGCCGCGGCGTCCTGGAGGTCGTCGTGCAGGCCGGACCCGTCGTCGTGTTCGGACTCCTTGGCTTTCTCGGCTGCTGCCTCGAAGAACTCGGCGAGGCGTTCGAGGAGCCCGTCGGTCGGTTCCAGAACCTGGTCGGCGAGGCGCGCGGCATCGTCGTACGACACGGCGGCGTTGAGCCGATCCGTCAGGTCCAGGACGTGGCGGCCGTATACGTAGTGGCCCGCCGGATCGGTGGGTGTGCTGGGCAGGGTCATCAGCGGCGTTTCGGTGTCGTGGTGGTCGGAGGAGGCCGGTATTGGCCGGAGGTGCTGGGCGGGACGGACGTTCATGCCGAAGCCGTGATCGGCGATACGACTTGCAATGGTTTGAATGCGTGCGAGTGCCTCATCGACTCCGTCAACGGTGCCGGTGACTGCCCGGGGTGCGGTGCGGGCAGCTCGAAGTCGGGGTGCTCCAGGTGGCTTCCTGTGCCCTTGCGGGAAATAGGTCTGTCTCGCGGGTACCGGGGGCCGTTGGCGGCGGTGTATTGGGACCGGACCCGCACAGGGCCACCCTGTGGATGGACGCTATGTCTCCACTTGGCAACACCCCTGCCTCGCCCCTACGGCACGGTTCACAATCGGGTGCACGGCGCTTCGGCCAGGAGCAAGCCGGAGAAAAATACTCCAGGGGGAACGGAATGGTGGCGCCAGATCCGGTAGAGCCAGACGACATCTACAAAGCCATCCTGGAGACCATTTTCGGACCTGACAGCTTCATCCTCTACCTCGCAGTCATCGGAATGGCTCTTCACGCCTGGTTCGCATGGCTAAGATCGACACGCAGTGGTCTTCGGGTTCTTTATGCGAAAGCCTCTGAGATCCCTGCAGCCGTACGTCTGATGTCCATGGTGGCGCTGTTCGCAACGCTTGTGATACAAACCCTCTTTCTGGTCCTGAGCTACTTCCTGGCTGCCCACCTGCCTAGGGCGTTCGCCGAGACCGACAGGCCCGCTGATGTGGACGTGACGATGTGGCTGAATACCCCTGAGTCGCCACTCCATGAAAGAGCGTTCCAGATTTTCTTCGGCCTCACAGTACTGTTCGTCATATTTAGTTGGTGGGCCAGCTCCAACGTTGAAGCAAGATGTTCCCCTGTAGCCCTCTGTATGGCCACATTTGGAGTTGTGACCGTCCTCGTATTGTTCTTCCGTGCGGACGGCAATAGCCAAATGAGTCTGGTGGCGTTGATCTACTTGTTGATCGCATTGCTTGCTCTCTACGCCCCGGGATGGTGCGCGAATCGCGTACCGACTCGGTAGTTGCTCGTGTTTCGCCCGGGCGTCTCCGTGACTCGCTGGTCGTAGTGCATGCGGGCGTCAGTGTCGAAGAGCGTCAGTTCGTGTGGGTGCAGGAGGTGCTGCACGATGAAGCTGCGTCCCGCAACCTTCCACAAGCCTCGGCCTCGGTTGAGGTGGGCGATGGCTTCGGTCTCGACCGAGGTCAGGCCCAACAGGCTTGCTGCGGCGTGGAGTTGGTCGGTCTCCTGCCGGTAGATGATGCGGGTGGAGCAGTCGGCGAGGAGGCCTTCGGCCAGGGCACGTCCGCGGGATCCGGCGTCGCCGGCAGCGAGCAGGTCGGACAGCCGGTGGATCACCATCAGGTTGGCGACGCCCAGGCCGCGGCTCAACTTCCACTGGGACTGCATGCGCTGGAGGAGTCCGGGGTGGCGCATCAGGCGCCATGCCTCGTCGTAGACGATCCAGCGCCGTCCGCCGTGCGGGTCGGACAGCGCGGATTCCATCCACGCGGACGCGCAGGTCATCGCCAGGACGAGGGCGGTGTCATCGCCGGATCCGCCGAGCCTGGACAGGTCGATGGTGAGCATGGGCGAGGTCGGGTCGAAGGCGACGGTGGACGGGGCGTCGAACATGCCGGCCAGGTCGCCGTGGACGAGGCGGCGCATGGCGTGGGCAAGGTCGCGGGCGGCTTCGCCGAGCCGTCCGGACATGACTCCGGCTGCGGTGTCGAGCTGGTCTGGATGGTTGAGGGTGGCCGCGATGTCGCCCAGCAGTGGCGTGCGTTGGCGGGTAGAGGCCTGGAAGACGACGGAGTCGAGGGCGACGTCGAGCGCGGTGTGCTCCATCGGCAGCAGGTCGCGGCCGAGGACGGTTCGGGCGAGCGAGCCGAGCAGGAGCAGACGGCGTCCTCTAGTCTCGCCTGCCCAGTCGGCCTCCGTCATGCCGGCCGGGCATGGGGCGGCGTCGAGGGGGTTGAGCTTGCCGGGCAGACCGGGGCCCAGAGCGATGGAGGTACCACCGAGCGCGGACGAGACCGGCGTCCATTCACCTTTGGGATCGCAGGGCACGTAGACGCGGTAGCCGTGGGCGATCGACCGTAGGGCGAAGGACTTGGCCAGCGCGCTCTTGCCTTGGCCGATGACTCCGGCGAGCAGGACGTTGGGGTTGGTGAACCCTTCGAGGCGCCCGTACAGCGAGAACGGGTCGAAGGTGAAGCTTGCCTCGGCGTGGACATCGCGGCCGATGTAGATGCCGTCGGCGCCGAGGCCGCCTTCGGCGAGGAAGGGGTAGGCCCCGGATGCGGTGGCGGTGGTCATACGGTGCTGCGGCAGCCTCAGCCGTCCGCCGCGGGCGGAGCCGGGTCCGGGGCGGCCCCGAGGCGGGAACAGCGCGGTCGGCATCTCGGGCTCGACGGACTCGCTGCCGTCCGGGTGGGCGCCAGCTTCGGCGCGGGCCTTCGCGGTGGCTTCGGCGAGCTGACGGCGAGCGGTCTTGCGGCTGGCCCGGTCGGTGCCGTGCGGGGTGAACAGGGGAGAGGCCGAGGCGCGGCGGGCGCGTCGGGCGGGCCGGTGGGTCATGGCGTGGGCGTGCTCGATTCGGCGCGGATGTCTAGGTGGTGCAGCTGGTGGTGTGCCCCTGCGGCGGGGTGGCGAGGTCGGCGGGGGTGGTCTTGCGGCGGATCGCGTGGGAGGCGGCCAGATGCCGCTGGCAGATCGTCAGGACCAGGGGGCCGTCCGGGAGACACTCCGGTCGGCACTCCTCGGCTGCGGAGTTCTCGATGGTGGCGGGCACGGTGTGGAAGGCGTTGTGGACGGCGGCGGTGGCCTGCCACAGCCGCAGGTGTGCTGCGGCCAGATGACGGCCAGCGGCCGGATGGGTGGGCCGGGTGGCGTCGGTGAGCTGGTCGAGCAACTGGTGGGCTGCGGTGAGGTGGGCATGCAGGGTGTCCAGGTGCAGGCGGTCGGCCGGTGGTTCGTAGGCCGTATGGGCCTTGGTGTGGTGGCGGAGGCCAGCGGTGGCAGCGCGGAGGTAGGGATGCGCGTCGGAAGCCCGGGGAGGGGTCAAGAGGGTCCTTGGTACCGCGGAGCGGCAAGGTCAGCGAGGTTGGGAACAGAACTTGGGGGATCGAAGTAGCGGGGAGGGCGGTCACAGCGCCGTGCGGGCGAGCGGCAGGGCGGCGAGGGTGAACGCGTCGGGCTGCTGGTAGTACAGCCGTCTCAGGTCGACCTGGGCAGTGACCGCGGCGGTCTCGATCTGCGCGCACGCGGCGTCGAGGGCGGCGTCGGTCTCGGCGCTGACGGTGAGCAGCCCCGTCAGGGCGACATCGGCATGGCCGGCGATCAACTGCCGCTCGCGGACCTTGACGTCCGCGTACTCGACCGAGTCCGCTTCGGAGTCCACCTGTCCGCGGCGGGCACGCTCGTTGGCGTCGGCGATGATGGCCGCCTTCTTGCGCTGGACATCGCGCAGTGCCGATTCGAGCCCCTGCGGCACGTATACAAGAGACAGGCTGCGGCGGACCCCGGCGGTGAACATGATTCCGTGCAAGAAGCCGGGGGTGGTCTCGGTGCGGGGCCAGTTCTCGATCCAGTACGTGGCGTGGCGGGCGGTGTCGGTGCCGAGGCGGTCGTACTCCTCAACCTGGACCACCGGGCCGGCCGCGTGAGGGTCGGCTTCGGCCCGCCCGTTCGGCGACCACTGCTGGAGGGCGGAGAGGGCATGCGGGTCGTAGGCGGTGCGGATGACCGCGGTGATCTCCCGCGCGTTGAGCCAGCCGGTCACCGTCAGCCCCGCGCTGCGGGCGGCGAGCGCGATGGCCGATGTGGTCTGTTGCAGCACTGCGAACGCCCCGGGCAGCCCGCCGCCGGCCTGACTGACGAGGCGCTTGGCGGCCTTGAGGTCCAGGCTGATTGCCAGATACGCCTCGTGTGGAGCCGCAGCCGGTCCGGCGGAGGCGACGAGTTCGGAATACACCTGCCCGGCGACGCCGGAGTCGGGGCGGCCGTGCTTCGCCCAGTGGCGGGCGAGGGTGTCACCGGAGTCGGGGACGGTGCGTTCCAGGACCTGCACGGTGGCGACATGTCCGGTGCGGGCGATGCCGGCCAGGGCCCGGCCCCACCCGGTGACGTTCGCGTTCTGCGCGGACGGATCGAGCAGGGCGTATGCGCGGCTGCTGACCCGGGCAACGGCGGTGAGCCGTTGGTGATGCGGGTCGTGGACGGCCGCTGCGCCGTTGGCGGAGTCGCCAGGGGTGACGACCTTCAGTGAGGCGGCTGTGCCGGGGAGATGGAGCACCCCGTCCTGGCGGGGCCGGGAGACCGGCCGGGCCAGCCACAGCGTCTGCCCGGTGCGGCGCCGGAGGGCGTAACGGGCGACGATCGGCGCCCAGTCGACCAGCGAGCGGCCGTTGCGGCGGACGGCGACCAGGGCGACAACGACCGTCCACAGGGGGGTCAGGACGAGGGCGCCGAGCAGCCCGGTGGTCACTACCGTGATCAGCAGCAGTGCCAACGCGCCTGAGACGAGGGCGAGTTGCGGGAGAGAGAGGCCGAGGAGGATGCCGCGACGAGAGCGGTGCGGGAATTTGACCGTGATAGGTGAGACGGGGAGTTCAGACAAGGAGCCGGTCTCCGGGAAGACGCGCGGGCGGAGCCGGGACGGCACATCCGACAAGGGGCGTGCGTGGGCCGTCCCGGCGTGGGGGAGTGTCAGAGGCCGGTGGACGGAGGTGGCGGAGCGCTGGTTCCGGCCGAAGGCACGGGGTCTGGGGCTGGCGGGGTGCCCTGCGGCAGCGGAGTGGAAGTGTCGGCCGGAGAGGCCGGAGCGGACATGAAGCCGCTGCTGGGGGCCGGTCCGGGGTTGCCGCTGCTGTCGCCGCGCGGGCTGGCCGGTGACGGTTGCACGGGCGTCTCGATACTGCCCGTGATGCCCTCTCCGGACGACGGCGCGTTCGTGCCTCCGCCCTTCCCGCCGGTGTCCGGCGTGGGGTTGGTAGCGATGTCGCCGGGGAAGCCGCCCGGCACGGCGTCCGGGCCCTGGGGAGCGGCTCCCGCTCCGGGCGCGGCACCGCCGGTCCCTGCGGTGGCGGCCATGGCTATGGCCTTGCGTCCGGCGCGTTCGGCGTGCTGACGGGCGAGTTGCGCGCCGGCTCCGCCCGAGCGGTGCAGAGTCTCGCCGTCCGAGCCCTCCGAGGCGGCCCAGTGGACGAATTTGAACGTCGCGTACGGACACGTCAAGACGAGGGCCATGATGACGATGCCGGCCATGACATCGGCGAGCGCGGCGACGCCGTCCTTCGCCTCGCTCCTGCCTATCGCTGTGACACCCAGCACGAAGATGATGGTCATCAGGAGCTTGGAGACCACGAGGGTGGCGGTGGCCTCGATCCAGCCCCGGCGCCAGCGTCGCGCGACCTCCCAGCCGCCGCCCGCTCCGGCGAAGGGAGCGAGGATCACCAGCACCAGGATGCCGACCTTGCGGGCCACCATCACGCACCAGTAGAGGAATGCACCCACGGCGGCCCCGACGCCGGCGAAGACGGCCACCAGCCATCCCATCGCCGACAGCCCTGGAATCGCGGCTACCTTCACGATGCGGCGTACGGCGGAATCGACGGACAGGTTCGCCGTTTTGAACAGGCCGTCGGACAGGGCGTCGACTACCTCGATGGCGACCGTGGTGAAGGTGATCGCGGTGAACGCGAAGATCACGCCCGTTGCGGTGCCGGCGAACGCCTGGGTGAGGGCCTGGCCGTCGCGACGGATCGCGGCGCGGACGAGCTGGGCGCAGAACGTGGCGACGAGAAGGACCAAGGAAATCGGCAGGATCATCTCGTAGTTGTCGCGGAACCAGGCGGCGTTGAGGTCGACGCGGGTAGTGGTGTCGACCGCTTCGGCGGCCAAGTCGGCTCCGGCGGCGGCGAGTTCACCCGCTGATTTGGCCATCCAGTTACCGATGGCCTCGCCGGGGTCGGAGGCGAAGGAGACCGCGTCGCCGACCGTGCACAGCTTGTCCGCGAGGGGAAGGTCACAGAAGGCCAAGGGATGTCACCCCGTCCTTTCGTCGGTGGACTCGGGGCGCGCGCTCAGGGCACGACGCGAGGGGAGATGGCGACCAGGGAGCAGTTGGCGTTCGGGCGGCACTGCAGGGCGAGGGTGATCGAGCGGTCCTCTGCGCCGGCGCCGCCCTTCGTCCAGACGATCTGCTGCTTGCCGGTGACGGTGACGGCGTAGATGTACGCCTCGGTGATCGCCGACGGATCGTCCGCCAGAGCCTGCTTGAACGCGGACGGATAGTGGGCCTCGTCCACCGCGGCGGTGGCGTACTGGTCCTGGTCGGCCATCCGCGACCACAGCACCGGATCCGGCACCTGCGCGGCGATCGAGGACCAGTCGGCGTACCGGGTCTCCGAGGTCAGCCACGCCCTCATTGCGGTGAGCTGTTCATCACGGCTGGTCGTACGGGTGTCGTACGACCACAACATGGCCGCAGCGGCTCGGGCGAAGGCGAGCGGGTCGGCCACCGGGGGCGGTTTCGCCACCGAACCGGCCCCGGCCGACGGGGAGGCGGACGGGGAGGCGGCGCTGCTCCGCCCGGACGGAGTGGCGCTCTGCGCATCACGGGCTCCGGTACGGCCGGTGAGCATCGCGACGGCGGCGGCGAGGGCGAGGAGGATCGCGAGTCCGATCGCGCCCGCAGCGATGCGCTGCCGGGCCGACCAGCCGAGGCCGTAGCCGGACAGGGAGGGAACTCGTCGGGGCATCAATGGACTTGCGACCCCAAGGCGGAGAAGAACGCGATGATTCCGTTCGCCGCGCCGAGACCGAGAGCGGCTCCGGCCGCAACGACGGCGCCTTTCTTTCCGTTGGCTTCGGCCTGGTGTCCGCCGGTGTGGTGGCCCCAGGCCCACACGCCGAGCGAGACGGCGAGTGCGCCGACCACGGCGACGATCGCGAAGAGATTGATGCTGTTGACCACGTTCTTCAGCACGGCGAGGCCGGGAAGACCGCCGCCCGAGGGGGTGATGCCGGGGTCGTAGGCCAGGTACTGCACGGAGGAAAGCAGGTGCAAAGGGAGGCTCCTTGCGCGCCGAAGCCGACGCGCGGCAATCAATGAAGGGAAGTAGAGGGAGCGCGAGGCGGCACCTCGGGGAGACAGGCCGACAGCCGTGTGGGACCCGGCGGGCGCGCCACTGCACCCGAAGGGGCGTTCATGCCGAGCCTGGGCAGAGATCGCCCTCGTGTCGCCGCCTCGATGGCGCCCTGGCTCAGGCTTCGAGGCGGCGGCCGGGGGCCTACTTCGGGATCGGCGGGGTGGGCGCGCCCGTGCTGCCGTACGGGTTCGCGCACTGGTAGATCATGTAGCCGCGGACCTTCTTGCCGTCGGACCTCCGGGTCACGGTTCCGCGGGTGTACCAGGTGCGCTCGGAACGCTTGTACGCCCACTGGTCGTAGACGACCGTGTCACGCCGGTAGGCGACGCCGACAACGGTGGCCGTCCGCGCGGGAGCCTTGCGGACCTTGACCGCACTACAGCTGATCGTCGTACGGCCGGTGTCGGCTGCCTGCGCCGTGCCAGCGCCGGCCATGCCGCCGACGGTGACAGCGAGGCCCAGTGAGCCGGCAGTGAGGGCGCGTCGGATGCGGTGGTTCGTTGTCACGAAAATGCTCCGTGGTGGTGAGAGGGAAGGGGGAGGGCAGGCGTTTGCTCCTGCCGGTGGGTTCCTGGGGGTCTCGCAAGGCAGGGCCCGGGGATGGGGTCAGATGACGCGGCGGGCGGCCAGGACGGTCCAGTCCTTGAGCGGCGTGATCCGAACAGGTTTTCCGGTTCGGGGTGCTTCGATCACCAGGCCCGAACCCATGTACAGGCCGACGTGTTCGGGGCGGCTGGCGCTGCCTTGGGAGAAGAGCAGGTCACCGGTCTTCAGTGCCTCCGGCGAGACGGCTCTGCCCTGGTTGATCTGCGTGTATGTGGTGCGGGTGAGGTGGATCCCGGCGTGCGCGTACGCCTGCTGCGTCAGGGAACTGCAGTCGCAGCGGCCCATCGGGTCCGGACCGTGCGGCGCGGTGCAGGTGCCGCCCCACTGGTACATCGTGCCGAGCTGCGCCATCGCCCACGCGATTGCCCTGCGGGCCCTGGGGTCGGCGTCCTTGGGGATCGAGTAGCCCTTCGGGACTGACCCTTCGGGGATGGTGCCGTACCCGGATCCGTCCTGGGTCTCCGTGCAGGAGGCGGTGCTGGGGATCGTGTCGCTCTCCGTGGTGTCCTGGTCGGCGGCGGGGAAGGTAAGGGCGATCGCCTTCTGTAGGGCGGCTGCCAGCGTCTCCCAATCGGCGTAGGCATTGGGGTACGCGGAGCGCTGTACCTTCTGGGCGGCCTGGGCGACGGTCAGCTGCTCCCAGCCGTTCACCGCGAGCAGGTGCTCGTAGAACTGGGTGGACGCGTAGACGGGGTCGCGGATCTGATCGGCGGTGCCCCAGCCCTGGCTCGGGCGCTGCTGGAACAGGCCCAGCGAGTCGCGGTCGCCGGAGTTCAGGTTGCGTAGTCGGGATTCCGCCATCGCGGTGGCGAGGGCGACGATCCTGCCCTTCGCCGACACGTGGAGGCTGATTCCGGTGCCCACGATGGTCCGGGCGTTGGGGATCTGCTCCTCGGGCAGGGCCAGGCCCTCGACAGGCACGTCCGTGGCGGACGCACCATTAAGGATCTTGGTGACCTGCTCGACGACGGCGTCGGTGTCGACGTCGCCCGCGCAATCGAAGGACGCAAAGGTGCTCTGGGCGGCCTCGCTGGAGAAGGACATCAGCATGGCCGTGCCGGCGAGGAGGAGAGGGGAGAGGACGACGACGCCGATGCCGGCGGCTACGCCCTTCAACCTGGGATGCCTCCAGGGCGGTTGTCACGGTCCGGAGGGCGGTGTTCGGGGAGGGGAAGGCAGGGAACTGTCACAACGGGTCCTTCGAAGACACGATCCCGGCCGGGCGGTGGCAGTGCGGAAGGGCGCTGCGGCACGGGAGTTGGGTGAATTGGGGGTACCTCGGAAGCGCTGGCTTCCGCTCACGAGGAGCGGGTCGTTACTTCATGTGTGCCGGGGCACGGTGAATCTCCCTTGAGAACAGAGGCAGGAATTGCGCCATCGGCGGTGTTCGCCGGGCAGTTCCAAAACAGTAAGGGCGGATCCCCGGTTGCCGAAATCGCGGGTGGTGATGCCCTGATTTCCGGGCGGGGAGGCGGCGATGCGTCTCAACCGGGGTTCGTGCCCTACAGTTTTGGCTCCTCCCCTCGCCGCTCCACTTCCCGTAGGTCAGCGGTGCCGTCATGCCCGCATTCGGCCTGCCCGGGGTTACGTGCGTGAGCTGGAGGTCTTTCGCTCATCTCACCCAACCCGAAACTGGGGTACCTCTTTGCCTTTTTCCCTACACCAGGGCGACGCGCTCAGTGTCCTCGCCGGTCTGCCGGACGACTGCGTCGACTCCGTCATCACGGACCCGCCCTACAACTCCGGTGGCCGGACGGCGAAGGAACGTACGAGCCGCAGTGCCAAGCAGAAGTACACCTCCGCCGACGCCGGCCACAACCTGCCGGACTTCACCGGCGAGAACATGGACCAGCGCAGCTACGGATTCTGGCTGACACAGATCATGACTGAAGCGCACCGGCTCACCCGTGTCGGCGGCACCGCGCTGCTGTTCACCGACTGGCGTCAACTGCCCATCACCACCGATGCGATCCAGGCGGCCGGATGGCTGTGGCGCGGGGTGCTGGCCTGGCACAAGCCGCAGGCCAGGCCACAGAAGGGTCGCTTCACTCAGAACGTGGAGTTCGTCGTCTGGGCTTCCAAGGGCGCCATCGACGGCTCCCGCAACCCGGTCTACCTGCCCGGCCTTTACAGCGCCTCGCAGCCGTCGGGCAAGAACCGGCAGCACATCACCCAGAAGCCGGTCGAGGTGATGCGTGAACTCGTCAAGATCTGCCCCGAGCGGGGCACAGTGCTTGACTTCTGCGCCGGCTCCGGATCGACAGGCGTCGCTGCCCTGCTTGCCGGTCGTGACTTCATCGGCGTCGAGAAGACCGAGCACTACGCGACAATCGCCGCCGACCGGTTGACCAATACCCTGCAACAGACCCTGAACCAGGACGATTTCACCCTGTCGTCCTGACCCGCACAGCCTGCCCGCCCGACCGCCGGAAGCGGAATTTTCGGAATCCTTCCCGTCGCCCGCGCAGACGTAATAGCACCGGATCTCCGGTTGGCGAAACCGGAGATAGTCCGGATGGTTGGAGCCGCCATCCCAGCCCATTGGAAGCGGCTCCAAGGAGAACCATTTCGTGCCCGAACCCATAAACCCCACCGGCGACGGGGAAAGAGAACCGGTCCGACTGCCGGACACGGATCTGGAAAGCATCGAGGCCAGCGTGCGCAAGCTCCTCAAGCAGTCGGCGCAACAGGCCAAGCAGCTGGACAGCCTATCCACGGAGCCCGCACCGTCCGCGTTCGACGGCTTCGGCCTGCCGGGCTTCGCGGGCCTGCCGATGCCGCCCGCCCCACCGGAGCCGCGCCCGATCCTGGAACTGGACGGCGAGGAGTACGAGGACGAACTCGACAGCCTCAGCGACTGGGTGGACGACTTCCTCATGCCCATCTACGGCGCGGAGGTCACCACGGCCACACCGTGGTGCCGTCAGTGGCAGGAACACGATGGTGTCGTCGCCTGGCTGCATGCCCTGTGGCTGGCCTACCAGCAGCACAAGGACCCCGAAGCAGGACTCAGTGGCCTGTTCGTGTGGCACCGCGACTTCCTCACCCATGCCATGGCCACCGTGCGCGCCCCCGGCGGGCCGCTGTCCGCGTGCATGACCGACCCGGACCGGCCCGCCCACCGCCTTCTGCCCGGGCCCAAACCCTCCAAGCGGTCGGTGAGTTCACCCTCCGACGAGCCACCCACGGTTGGCGAGTCGGGTCTGGCCGCAGCATGAGTGGCCCCGAGCCTCAGCCAGCGTTCGGTCTTTCCTTCGACCCCCGTGCGCTGACCGACCTGCTCCAGGCCCCGGGCGACATCCGTGACCTGGCCCTCGATCAGCTTCAGAAAGTCGTCAATGCCCAGCTGTTCGGCGCCAAGTTGACCGAGGAACTCGTCGGATACCGCAAGCTCTACGTCGATCACCGCAACGCCTGGCGCCTCGTCTACGCCCAGCGCCCCGCCCCGCCCGGGGCTGCCCACCGCACCGAGATCCATGTCGTCGCCGTACGACCGAGAGCCCGGCACGACGTGTACGAAACGGCGAGGGCTCGCCTCGGAATCGCCCGGCGCCCGACCGGCGCGCGCACGCACGCCGCCCGGGCCCGTTCCCCGCAACTGGACACACCGCAGCCGCCGACGCCCAGGCCCGGCCCGCCGCCGTACGCAGTGCCCGGCCTTGCCCCACCCGCCTCCACGCCTGCTTCCTTGAAAGGCCGTGTCCGTTGACCCGCCTGCCCTTCGTTCTCGACCGCGTCGCCGAGGCACTCGCCGTCGATCCCCCCTCCACCAACCAGCATCACCTGGCCATTCTGGAGACCGCCCGAGACTGCTACGACCTCGACGAGGCGCTCGGCGCTCTCGTCGGCGAATCTGCAGAGGGTGCCCTCGCCATCGAACGGCCCGACACCTTTGCCCACCATCTCGCCCAACGCCTACGGCTCGAAGGGGAGTTGACCCGGCTCGTGCGCCAGCCTTGCTGCTGCGCGCCGGTCTACGAGAGTGACGAAGGCGAGGAAGATGCCCTGATGCACTGCGGAAGCGAGCCGGAAGCGATCCTGCACGCCTGCCGTGACGCCTTCGCCGCTGCAGGCGATCCGCCCGCCCTGACGGAAGCGGAACTCATCGGCTTGCTCAGCGGCATTTCCGAAGGTTCCGACGGGCGCGTTCCGTACGCGGGGCTGAGCGAGAACCGCCTGTCCAAGCTCCTGGTCCTGAACAACGTGTACCCATGCGCCATGGGCGAGGACCGCCAGGCCAAGGGGTACCGGCGCGGTGCTGTGCTGTTCGCCCTTCAGCGCTCCGCCTCCTGATCCACGAGCCGCCCCTCGCCACAATCCGATCGGCGTCCGCTGCGGACTGGCCGCTGGCCGACTTACTGCACCGAGCCTGCTCCGAAGCGAACATGGTCCTGCGGTGGGGCCGACCCGGTGTCGTCCGTCGAGACTTCGCCCGGTTGCTGGAGCACGGTGAGGTCTGGATCGGCCTCGGTGCCGACGGTCGTCCGCTCGCGATGGTCTCGGTCGGACCTGTCAGCCGCGAGGCAGGTGTCGTCGATCTCGGACTGCAGGTCGCCGACGCCCACCAGCGCCGAGGTATCGGCACCCTGTTGACCTGGCACGCTGCCGACCACGCCCATCGCCTTGGCGCCCACACGCTGGCCGCGTACACCGACGCCTCCAACACGCCGATGCTGCGCCTCCTCGCCCGGCTCGGCCCTGCCGTACACACCCGCGACGGCTCCCACCTCGATGTCCGCGTCCGTCTCGGCGACGCCCCTGCTGGCCATGGCTCGTGGTGATCGTCCTACCCAGAATCGGTCCCCGTTGATGTCTGCTACTTCTGCGTCGGCGAAGAAGGTGCGTACGGTATTCGATCACCGCATCGAGGCGGCCGTCGGCCAAAGCGTTGATCGGCTGTGGCAGCACCGCGACCGCGGCCTGCTCGACGAGCCGCATGCTCGTCTAGTTGACGCCCACCGCGCATTGGTCAAGGCCGAACAGGCTGTGACCTTCTACCGGGTCCAGCTTCAGCGGCTGGCCTCCGGCCAATACGCGGTCGACCAAGCGCTGCTCACTCGTATCAAACGCACCCTCGCCACGCTGCAGGAGGCGACCGTCACCCGTGACGAGCGCGAGCAGCAGGTCGGGATGGTGCTCGAACCGATCGAGGCTGCCGTCGGTACGAGTGGGCCGGGTTCGGCGTCGGAGCTGCCGGCGTCGGATCACGCTGCCCTGCTGGCCATTGCGCAGGGCGCCAAGCTGCGCGAACACCTGCTCACCCAGCGCCTGTCGGTCGTCACCGCCTCCGGCACCCGCATCCCTTACAGCCAGTTTCACCGACTTGAGGCGGCCGGGGTCGTCGCGCGCGATGACGCCCATCCGCTGCACGCCGGACAGCCCGTCACCCTTACCGACTTGGGCCGGGCGCTCCTCGCCTCACCGCGGCAGCCGGCCACGCCGGCTGCCATGCCCATGCGGAGTCCCGGAGCCTGGCCAGGCTCTCCCGCCCCTCGCCGTTGACCGATCCGAAAGCACGTATGCCTGAAGACTCCCCGGACTTCCGTCTCGCTGGTTACAGGGCTGTCAACGACTCCGTCGACGAACAGTTCTGGCAGCACATCGGCACCGACGAGAACCACCTCACCACACTGGCCGCGCACCACAGCAGCGACGGCCGGTACAGCTACTTCGTCCTGCACAACGGGAGTGTCACCTGGGGCATCCCGGGTGACCCGCAACTTATTGCCCTCCGGCTGAAGCGCGACACCGCCACGAAGACCTTCCGTTTCGACCACGCCACGCTGCCCCTGCCGACCATGGCCCAGTCCTGGCTGGTTGCTCGCGGCTGCCCCGAGGACAAGATTCTGTTGCCCGACGGCCTCGGCGGCACTCCCGCCGACGACGCCACCCGCGCCCTGGAGAAGCGGTTGCGCGGCGACGGTGATCACTTCGCCCTCCTGACCAGCTACACCCAGGACTACGAGCCCCTGCAGACCACGGTGCTGCTGCGGGCACTGGACGAACGGGTCCCCCTCCCGTTCCGGGTGCTGCTGGAAGAAGTCAATACCGATAGCGGGACGTACACCTTGCGCGAAGGGGCCTTCGCCACCTTCGAGGCGGCCACGACGTGGTGGGAAGCGCACTGGAGCGGAGAAGACGTCCCACTGCCCACGACCACGCCTCCTGCACGACAGAGCCCCCGGCCTACGGCTGCGGCGCACGCCGCACCTCCGCAAGCCCCACGCAGATCCGGCCGCTGAGCGCCGCGCCAACACCCGGTGATTTCCCGGTGATTCACACCGTGTCCGTGGGGCGGTAGCGGAACATAGCAGCCCGTCTCCGGTTAGCGAAACCGGAGATTCCCCGGACTCTTGAATCCGGCCCGTACAGGCAACTGTCCGGCCCGTATTCCCAGTTGCTCCCTTCCTGGCGCGGAGTTCAATTTCCCATGTGCTCAACCCGAATGGCGATATCCGCGGTTCCATCCGATGCGCTCACCCTGTCCCAGGCGTCGGATTCCGCAGGCCATCACCGTGTAGGCCTCCGTCTATCGCGAGGACCAAATCCACCTCCTTTCTCCTGGCAGCTCCTGCACCGTACTTGCCTGTAAGGAAGTTGGGCCGTGCAAAAGCCGCTCGCTGTCTCCCCGAATCCAATAGAAAGGAATTGTGCTGTGCTTGATGCCGACGATGTGCTGGGCGTCCTGGCCGACCAGATCCAGTCCCGCTTCCAGATGCCGATCGAGGACCTGAGCAGGGCGGTCGTCGCCGCCCCACAGGCCGACCCCGACGCCACCGCGGTCGTACGCTGGTACGGACTACTCACCGAGGCCCAGCAAGTACTGGACGAGGCCGAGGACGTGCTCGCCGAAGCCCTCGCCCGCCACGTCGACACGGTGTCAGACGGTGAATTCGTTGAGTTGCCCGACAACGTCATGCGGCTCGCGGATTCGGTGAACAGTGCGCACACCGTTCGGGAGGGGCGCGCCATGACGGTGCGCCACCTCCTTGACCCTCAGGCCATCGGGAACCGCAGCCCGGGGGCGCGACGCGGGATGGCGCTCGCTGTCCGGCAGGGTCCGGCCCTGCCCACCACCCCACCCGCTGTGCCGACCGCCGCGCAGGCCCCCGTACGCGGGGTGGCCCGATGAGCGTGATCGACAAGACCTCCAGCCAGGACAACCTGCTGGAGCAGACGTTCGGCGCACCCGTACGCGATCTGTACACGCAGGCGTCCGACCGCGATGCGTCCCAGGCACTACGGCGGGCGCTGGAGCTGCGCTCCTTCCTCGTGATTGCCGAAGAGCAGGTGGCCCGCGTTCGGGACCGCGTCCACGAAGCCACTGCCGCCGATCGCGGCATGGGCGAACTGTCCGCCGACGACCTGCGCTTCGACTCTCAGTGGATGGAAGCGGCCCTGTCCGGGCGCAACGGCTACGTCGCAGCCATCCACCAACTGCTTCGCACCATGCCTCCGCGCGGAGGTGCGCCGCACCGGCGGCCCGTACGGTTCGCGCAGCCGACGATCACTTCCGCGCTCCCACCCGTCCCGGCCGACGCCCGGGCCGAGGCGGCGCGAGGGCCCCGATCATGAAAGCCCCGCTTGCCCCCACCTGACGCGACAACGGCCCAGGCGATAGCCGAGGGCATCGAGGACCTGTACGCCCGGCCGTTGGCCGACCTCGAAACCCTCGCCGGCCTCACCCCCGACGGCAGCATGCTCGCCACCTTGATCGCTGGCCTCGCCGACCTACGACTCGCCGAGCACAACATCGCCTTCCAGAGTCTGCGGCTGGTTCAACTGGCGGACCCGGAACGGGAGATCGGCACCGCTGAGACAGGTCACATCTTCGACTGCGCCCGCCGGATCGCCGCCGCCGTCGCCGCACGCGACGCCTACGCCAAGACCCTGAGCGGCGTCCTGGCCAGCCTGCACCGCGTCCCCGCCTCCGACGCGAAGCCCGAGCCCGCTCCGGATTCCCCCACTGCCGTACCGGCTCCAGCTCCCGCACGTCCCGTCGCCCGCACCCGCTGACCCTTCCCTTCCCCGCCCGAGGAGCCTGTCCCTTGGCCGCCACCGGTCTGTCCCGCACCACCCTCAACGACCTCTCACGCGTCACCGAAAGCCTTCAGATGCTCGCCCCCAGCTGGAGTGTGTGGGTGCTGATGACCCTCGCTGCTCGGCCGCTGCGCTACACCGAGGTCAGGTCCAAGCTCGCCCTGCTCGCGGACGGCCAGCTCCACCCGAGGCTGGCCAAGCTCGTCGATGCGGGTCTCGTCGAACGCACCGAGCACGCCGCGCGGAACGTCACCTACGGGCTGACCCGTCGCGGCACCGACCTGATGACCGTCCTGCCCGTACTTGCCGCTTGGGGGGACACCCACCTGGAGAAGCCCCTTGTACGGAGCACGACCACCGGCGAGCTTCAGCCGCGGCCGGTCGCGGTGGCTCAGAACATCGAGGACACGATCGCGCTGATCAGCCCGCGGCACTCCACTCCACTGGTGTGGGCGCTCAAGGCCCGCGGACCGGCGAGCGCGAAGGCGCTGGCCGCCGAGGTCATGCCCGCCTACAGCCTCAGCCGCGTCTACCCGCCGTTGCGCCGCGTGGTCGACGACGGACTTGCCGAGACCACCCCGGCAGGCAACTACCGGCTGACCGCCAGCGGCCGGGCCCTCGCCCCCGTCTACCAGGCCCTCTCCGCCTGGGCGGGCGGACACACGGTCACCGAAGCCACCACCCACCCCGTGTGGGGCCAGACCCTGACGCCGCCTTCTTCAGCCCGGTCGGGACCCTGGCTGACCACCCAGTCCCGACTGCCCGTGCCACCGGCCTCACCCAGCCCCGTACGACCTGGCACGACTGCTCGGTGGCAGCCCGGCGACCTCTTCTCCCACCCGATACCCGCTCGCCCCCCGGCCGTCATTCCGGCCGGAGGCCCGCGCCGATGACCAGTACCGCGATCCTCAATGACCCGCACGCAGGTCGGGTCATCAACTCCCTGTCCCTGCCGTCCCTGATCCGGCTGGTCAGCGAGATCGACGACAACGGCCCCATCAGCCACCGGCGCGGCAGCCTCCAAGGAGCCTTCGGCGACCTCACCCGCAACCAGCTGCGCTACGCCATCGACGTCGCTCACGCACTAGGCCTGGTGTACGTCACCGATCAGCAATCGGCCCGCTACCGGCTCACCGCGGCAGGCGAGGACCTCGCCGCGATGTACGACACGGTCGCCCGCTGGTCCCGTACCCACCAACTCCCCGCTACGGCCAGCGACTTCGTCACCCGCGTCCAGCACACTCTGAAACTGCTCGGGGACGACGACACCGTCCTCGCCGCCGAGGCTGATCTCGCGCTCGGCCACCTGCGGACGACGCTGGCCGACTGGCTCCACACACACCCGCAGACCTTGGACGCCGTGGCATCCCGCTCCTCCCGCACAGCGGGCGAGACGGAGTACGCCGCGTGAGATCCCGTACCGGAATCCGGCGCTCCAACTGGCCGGGTTCCCCCTTGCTGCGCGGTGTCTACGTGCCGCGCACTATGGACGCCGCCGCGTTCGCCATGGCCACGTACGGCATCCCCTTGTTGGCGCTCGCCACCACCGGCTCCGCCGCCCTCACCGGTTTGGCCTTCGCCCTGGAGTGGGCGCCGCGGTTGATGGCCTTCACCGTGGCGGGAGCCCTGGTCGACCGCCACGGCACCACCCGCGTCTTCCGCCTCGCCGCCACTGCCCGGGCCGTCCTCGTCCTGGCCGCCGCGATGCTCCTCGGAGCGCAGACGGGCGGGTTGGGGGAGACCGTCACAGTGATGGCACTCGCCGCGGGCACCGGCGTGCTCACCGAGTTCAGCTACATCGCGGCCGAAACTGCTGGCGCGACAGCCAGCCGCGCCGCAGGGGCGACCGCCCACCGCGTGCAGTCGGTACTCCTGGGCATCGACCAGACGGCGACCTTGGCCGGACCCGCGCTCGCCGGCCTCCTCCTCGCCCACACCGGCGCCACCGGCATGCTCGCCGCGACCGCCGTCTTCTCCCTCCTCGCCGCTACCCTCGCCCCCAGACACCACTCCGACCGGCACGCCGCTACCCCGGCGGCCGTACGGCAGGGGCTTCGTTCGGGCTGGCGGACGCTGCGCGCGCTGCCGGCACTCGGGTGGCTCGTCGCGGGGCTGACCCTGTCCAACCTCGCCGTCGGCGTCCTGCAGGCCGCCGTACCCGTGATCGTGGTCCAGCAGTTCGGCCACTCCAGCACCGACGTCGGCCTGCTCTGGTCGGCAGCTGCCTCGGCCTCCCTGATCGCGATCTCCCTGTGCCGCCGTGCCATCGACGCCTACGGCCTGTGGCAGGTCGGCGCTGTCGCCGCGACGATCACGGCCTCGGCCTGCCTCACCCTCACTGCCGCGCACACCTACCTCACGTATCTGGCGCTGATCGCGCTCTTCATGGCGGGGGAGGGCGGCATGACCGTTGTGCTGCGTACCCTTCGCTCCCACCTGATCCCCGCCGACACCTTCGGCAGCACCCTCGCGGTGACGATCCTGCTGCTCCTGCTGCCGTTCCCGGCCGCCGGACTGCTCGTCGCTGTCATGCCGCCCGCCCAACTCGGCCATGCGATCACCGCCTGTGCCGCCCTGCAGGCCATCGGTCTGGCCGTCGCCTTCACACGGCTGCGTACCCTCCCGGGCCTGCTTCCTAGGGCCGCCTGACCTTCACTGACTCCCTGTCTGCCCTTCTGGACGGCGGTTGCCCGGTACCCGTACCCCACACCAGTGAGGCAGGAATTCCTGCTTCTTGGCTCACGCTGCCGTCGTCTCTGCCGTCTCACCCACGATCACCTGGCAGTTTCGCGCCGCTGACGCCGAACAACCTTCCGTCTAGTGCGAGTTGGGGCGGCTGACCGCAGACCAGCTCACAGCGGGGGACACCCGCATCGGCCTCAAGCCCCGCTTCGAGTGGGGCGGCACGTTCGCGCTGTGTCGCCGCACCACGTGAACCGACGGCGGGTCACCAGACCAACCCTCCTCCCTGCACGCCTATTTGGAGCCCTCTGTTGCCGCTTCGCCCCGTCGTCCTCATCGCCGCCGCCGCTGGCATGGAGGCCGAGGCGTACCGCGCGTACTGCCTTGAGAACGTCGCCGCCCACTACGACGTCGCCATGGTCACCGATGCCGAACCGACGTGGGAACGCCCCTGGCTTCTGGACTGGGAGGTCGCCGACCCGACGGACCAGACGGCACTGGCCGCCGCTGCCCTGTCCCTGTCCGAGCGGCATCCGGTGGCCGGGGTGATGACGTGGACCGAGTGGTACCTCGTGCCCGTGGCCCGCCTCGCCCGCCGACTCGGCCTGCCCACCGCCGGCCCGGAGGTGATGCAGGGTTGCCGCAACAAGGCCACCTCCCGGTCCCTGTTCGCCCGGCACGCCGTGCCGTCGGCGGCCTCGATCGGCGTTCGCACTGTCGAGGAGGCGGCCCTCGCCGCGCAGGACATCGGGTACCCGGTCGTCCTCAAGCCCGCCGCACACGCGGCCAGTATCGGTGTCATCCGGGCCGACGCCCCCGAACAGCTCGGCGCGGCCTACGAGTTCGCGAACCGGGCGGCCCGGCTGGGACGTGAGAGCCGCAGCGTCCTGGTCGAGGAGTACCTCGACGGGCCCGAGGTCTCCGTCGAGTGCGTCACCTACCGCGGCGAGACCACCGTGGTAGCCCTCACCCACAAGAGCGTGGGGCTGGCACCGTACTTCGAGGAACTGGCGCACTCGGTCGAGGCGGCCGACCCGCTGCTCGCCGTGGTCGCCCCGGCCGCGCGGGCGGCGATCCGCGCTCTCGGGATCACCGACGGCGTCAGCCACGTCGAAATGCGCCTGGTCGACGGCTGTCCCCGCCTCATCGAGGTCAACGGCCGTCTGGCCGGCGACATGATCGGTCACTTGGTGAGCCTCGCCACTGGCATCGACCTGCCGCGCGCTGCCGCCGACATCGCCTGCGGCCGAGCCCCCGACCTCACCCCCACCCGCGCCTCGGCCGCCGCGATCCACCTCATCTACCCGGACACCTCCGGCACCCTCGACCGTCTGGCGTACGAGGGGCAACGCCCGCCGTGGCTGGAGCGGATCCACTTCCACCGCCGTATTGGCGACGAGCTGGTTCTGCCCGCAGACGGGGGCGACATGTTCACCGCCCGCATCGGCTACCTGATCACCACGGGGCCCACCACCGACCTCACTCGATCCCGTGCCGAGCATGCCCTGAGTCACCTCGACGTCCACATCACACCCCGCCCGGCCAGCCCGTCCGCTCCCGCCGAGGGGGTGGCATGAGCCGTCCGCCTGTCTCCGCCCGCCGCGAGCGGAGGGTGCTGATCGGCTACTTCCTGGGCCTGGGCGTGGTGATGGCCGTCTGGGGTGCACGGATGCCCGCCGTCCAGCACGCCGCCCAACTGAGCACCGCGCGCCTGTCGTTGGTGCTGCTGGCCGCCGCTCTCGGGATGGTCGTCGGCCTCATGAGTGGCGGTCGGCTCGCCCGGCCGGAGCGGCTGCCCGCTCTCACGGTCGGCGGTGGGGCCGGCCTCGCCGGATGCCTCGCCGTCCTGGGCCAGTGCACCACCCTCGCCTCGTTGCTCCTGGTCGCGCTGGTCTTCGGGGCCGCGCACGGCATCCTCGACGTCGCCCTCAACACGGCGGCAGTGCGCTGTCAGAACGCCATCGGCCGGCCCGTGATGGCGTCCCTGCACGCCGCGTACTCCGGCGGCGCCCTCGCCGGTGCCGCCCTCGCCGCCGCGACAGCTCGTATGCCGCACACCACCCTCTTCCTGGTGACCGGACTGGTTCTGGCCGCGACCGTGCTCGCCACCGCGTCACGCGCCCGCGCCCTGACCGGGGCGGGGCAACAGGCAGCGTTCACCGGGCACGGGGCCGACGACGGTGGCCGGGCGTTGCCGACCGCGAAGCTGTGGCTGCTGGGCGCCCTGGCCGCCGCGATCCTGCTCGGTGAGGGTGCGGCAGCCGACTGGGCTGCCGTCCACCTGGACGGCCTGCACGCTACGACGGCGGTCAGCGCCATGGCGTTCGCCCTCTACAGCGCCGCCATGATGGCCGGACGGTTGATGGGCGACGAGTTCACCGCCGCCGTCGGCGCCCCCACCGTGGTCCGGGCCGGCGCGCTGCTGGCCGCGGCCGGGCTGGCCACCGGCGCGTCCGCTGACAGCGTGCCGCTCGCGCTGGCCGGGTGGGCCGTCTTCGGCCTCGGGCTGTCCACCACCATCCCCTCGCTCATCACCGCGGCCGGGGCCGGCGGACCCACAGCGGTGGCCACGGTCTCCGTCACCGGCTACCTCGGCCTGCTCGCCGGACCCGCCCTCATCGGCGCCCTCGCCAGCGCCACCTCCTTGTCCACGGCCTTGCTGCTGCCCGCCCTGCTCGCAGCCGCCGTCGCCGCTCTCGCTCACCGCGCCCTGGAGAACCCCACCCCTTGACCCGCACCACCTCCGCACACCCCGGTCTCGACGCCGCGATCCTCGACTACAACGGCGTCCTCGGCCGCCAGCCCCGCCATGGTCAGTGGCAGCACCTCGCCCGCACCGCCAACTGGCCCGAGCAGGACCTCGCAGGTTTCCAGGACGCCGTGTGGAGCGCCCGACCGGCGTACGACGCCGGGCAGTTGAGCGATATGGCGTACTGGGCGAAGATCCTCGGCGCCCACCCGGGTCCGCGTCTGCTGCGCCAACTGCGCGACGCCGACACCGACATGTGGACCACCACCGACGACCGCGTCCTTGCCGTCCTGGAGCGCGCCCATCAGAACGGGATGCCGTTGTTTCTGCTGTCGAACGCGCCCGCCTACTTGAGCGATGTCCTCGACGCCACCGACTGGTGCCGTCGGCTCATGACCCGCGCCTTCTACTCGGCCCGGCTCCAGACGAACAAGCCTGACCCCGCCGCCTATCGGCACGCCATGGCCGCGACCGGAGCCCGTGATCCGCGGCAGGTGCTGTTCGTCGACGACCGGGCTGAGAACTGCCAGGCCGCCGAGCGGCTGGGCCTGCGCACCCTGCACTACACCGGCCGGATCGCCGACCTCGAAGCAGCACTGCTGAACACCCCCGGCTGAACCGCCTTCCCGAACTCCCTTACCCCTCAGGACGCTTGTGCCCTCGAACGACGACCTTTGGATCGGCGGAGACGTCTACGTCTCACCCCGCTACCTCGCCGGACTGCCCGGACACGCCGACCCCAGCTTCACCTCTGTCTCCCACTGGCCCCACCATCATCTCGACGCCGGGCCGTGCCAGCTTGTCGTGGTCTCGCCAGACCACCGCATCCGCATCGGATGGTTTGGCGACGACCACGACACGTGGCTGATCAGCGCGGCCGAGGATGCCGTCTCCGTTGCCCGCTGGACGGCGCGCATCAACCAGAACACGCCGCCCGAGATCGCCGAAGGACTCACCCGCGCCCTCGCCGCCGAATGGGACGAAGACACCGACTCCTTCCTCGTCTCCCGATCCCTCTACTGGAGCGACGCGGTGCGGCCGTTGCTCGACGCGGGCTGGAACCGGAAGCCCGTCTCGCGCGGCACGGTGGAGATCGTCTCCCCGGACGGGCTGGCCGGGGCGAGCATCGACGTCGTCAGCACGGGACCTGACGCCGAGGTGGTGACCTTGTGGGCCGGACCGCCGGGCTGGGGAACCCGCGCCGAGGCGACCTTCACCGCACGCACGCCGAAGCATCTGATCGCTGCCACCGCCGCCGCTCTTGCCGACCCCACCCCCTTACTCCGGTACAAGGACTCACTCAAACCACAGCTCGCCAAGCTGGCCCAGCTCACTCCCGTAGCACCGTCCCGCCATCCGGTGCCGACGCCGCTGGACATC
Organism: Streptomyces sp. NPDC002680; assembly: GCF_042889145.1. Lineage (NCBI taxonomy): Bacteria > Bacillati > Actinomycetota > Actinomycetes > Kitasatosporales > Streptomycetaceae > Streptomyces > Streptomyces sp. NPDC002680. The sequence continues at coordinate 837,180 of NZ_JBIAQP010000001.1, read as the reverse complement.
CAGCGTGCTGCCGCAGCTCGCCGCCCGGCTGGCATATCGGCCCGAAGCGTGTGCCGATGGACCACCGCCTCGCCTCCGCCCGCACCGGCCATCGGCCCTCACCCTGGCCTTCGCCGTTGATCCACACGATCCACTCACGCGGGAATGAGCGACATGGCCCTGCACGCTGAGAAGTTCTTTACCGAGGAACTCGCCCTCACCGACGGCACCGTCATCGGTGACATCTACTACGCCACCCCCAAGCCGGACACACCGCTGCGCCTGCGGATCGGATTCTCCCGCACCATCCGCGCCGACGAGTACGACGGACTACGGCTGCAGATACTCCACGCCGAACAGGGCGGCGTTCTGGACAGCGTGCACCTCGGGTTCGCCGACCACGGGACCTTCCGCAGCCGCGACGCCGCCATGGGCCGTGCCCCGGGATACGACGGCTACGCCAAGATGCGTGACTGGCACGAGCGCGACGAGCCGCCCTGGCAGGGAGCTTCGACCACCAAGCTGCGCCGCGCGATCGAGCAGTACACCCTCCTGTGGTTCCCCCAACCCCCGGCAGCAGCGCGGCCGGACAAGGCGGCGTCGCAACGGACCCTGTCCGGTCATCCGCCGGCGCCGGAGCCGAACGGGTTCTGGCTGGTGGATCCCGACTTCCGGGCCCGCCTGCGATCGGCCACCCATGTTCTGCTCGGCATCGTCGCCGACTGCCTGAATGACGACTTCCGCCTGATCCAGGCCCTCGACGGTTCCCGCTACCACGCCGCCGAACTCCTCGGCATCCCGAACGAGTTCGGCGTGCTGGCCGAAGCCGAAGCCGCAGCCGAGATCGTCGGACTCGGAAGCGGCTCCCCCTTCGCCCCCGCCGTAACCCGGGCCCTGGTCCTCCTCGACCAGCGCCCCCTCGACGACCAGGAACGGGCCGTGAGGGCCGCACTGCACCGCCGCGCCACCACCGCGTCCGCCCTCCGCCCGCCCGTCCCTGCACCGATGCCGCCGTCCACGGAATCCACCCGCACCCGCTGACCCCCTTGCACCAGGAGGCCTGTGCCACCCCACGACGACACCATCGACGGTGACACCTACGTCCTCCCGCGCCATCTCGCCCTCGCCACCCTGAGCGGAGATTCCGCCCTCGAACCGCTGCTCCGCCTGGGCTGGCCGCTGACCTACGACGAGGGTGGCAACCTCTACCTCAGCGCACCAGACGGCTCGGTCCGTCTCGGTTATCTCTCCGAGGGCCCGGACGACGGGCTGTGGCGGATCAATGCCTACGAGGACGTGTTCGCCGCGCCCACCTGGGGCGCGTGTTTCAACGACCGGTGCCCCACCGAGTTCGTGACTGCCTTTACCACCGCGCTCGCCGCGGCGTACGAGCAGGGCACCGACGCCTATCTCGCCAAGCCGGTTCGCGGCAGTATCGAGAGCGACTTCTTCCTCGCCTTCGTGCCGCTGATGAGGCGTAACTGGCAGATCGACCATCCCCGGTGGGGGGTGTTCGCGGTCGGATCGAGCGACGGGCTTGCGACGGTGGAGTACACCACCTGCGACCTCGATCCGGCGGCCGAGCTGACCACCCGCGAGGCCCGCTGGCACCTATGGGCTGGGAACTCCCCAGAGCGCCCCTTGTGGTACGCCACCGCCAGCACCGACACCTCCACCGCACTGGTCCGCGCGGTGACCGAGAGCGTCTGCGACCCCACGCCTCTGTCTCGGTGGAGACAGGAAACCCACACCTACGCCGAGGGGTTGGCCCAGCTCACTCCCATCCTCCCGCTCGACCCGCCGACCCCGACACCGCTGGACGTCCGGCGCATCGTCTTCCGAGACCCGGCTCCACTCCCTCCTGCCAGCGTCCCGCGCCGGAGCACCACCAGCCGTTCCGCCCTGCCCGACCCATGCCGCTGACCCCACACCGAAAGCCCCAAATGTCGTTCCGCGCCCGCGAGTTCTTCGCCGAGCTGATGCTCCCCTTCACCCACAGCACCGTGGTGGGCAACACCTATTACGCCACTCCCACCACCGGCAGCCCGCTGCGCCTGTGTATCGAGTTCACGCCCACCGTTTACGCGGACACCTACGGCGGACTGCGCGCGTCAGTCGTCCACGCCGACCGGGGTGAGATCAATGCCGTCGCCCTCAGCTTCGTGGACCACGGCACCTTCCACCGTCGCGACGAAGCCCAGAACACCCCCACGGACAACTCCACGTACGGGACCTTCAATACGCGCTCCCACCGGGCCGGCCAGCCTCCGTGGGAGGGAGCCGTCACCACCGGGCTGCGCGAGGCGATCGAGCACTACTGCACCGTCTGGTTCCCCGGCTCTTGGCCGGCATCCCCACCGCCCCGGACAACGGTCCGCCCTCCTCACCAGGCACCTTCTCCTGCCCGCCGAAGGACCTGACCCCCCAACAAGGCCAAGGAGCCCCCCATCTCGTGCGCACCCGTACATTCCGCAGCAACCTCTGGCCGACCGTCCTGGTCGGCGCAGTCGTGGCTGGCGCACTCGCCTGGGCCCCGGCTGCTACTGCCTTGCCGGCGGAGCCGACCCCCTCGCCGACGACCACCGGGACCCCCGACGACGTCGGCAGCGTCGCTATCCCCAAGAAGGATCCGGTCGGCGACGTCATATAGGGCGCTACGTTCATGCTGATCGACGCCGTAGGGCACCCGTTGCACACCGGCGACGAGACCGTCGCCGACCTCAAGATCCTCACCGGCCGTCGCGCGGACCTGGTCGCCGACCGTACGCGGACCGTCAACCGGCTCCGCGCCCAACTCACCGGCATCTTTCCCGGCTTGGAACGGGCACTAGACCTCACCAACACCGGCCCGCTCATGCTGCTGACCCGGCTACCAGACCCCGGCCTCCCTGCGCCGGACAGGCAAGGAGAGACTCGAGACCCGGCTGCGTAACCGCAAGGTCCTCCGTTCTGACCGGCTCGCCGAGACAGCTCCGGAGGCCGCCGGACGCCAGCACACCAGCCTGCCTGGCGAGAAACTGACCGCCCAGTTGGTGCACACTCGCGCGGGAAGTGATGGCCCTCAACCAACAGGTCGCCGAGCTCGACAAGGCGATCGAGGCTCGGTTTCGCGAACATCGGGACTTCGAAGTGATCACCAGCATGCCCGGTCTGGGCGTGATCCTCGGTGCCGAGTTCCTGACCGCGACCGGCGGCGACATGAGTCTCCTCGGCACTCCTGACCGCTTCGTCGGCTTCGGCGGCGTTGCTGCCGTTCCCCGCGGCTCCGGGAGGATCAGCGGCAGCCTCGGCCGCCCACGACGCTACAACCGCAGGCTCCAACGAGTCTTCTACATCTCCGCGTTGTTCAGCATCCGTCACTGCGAAGACTCCCGCCGGTTTTACGAACGCAAGCGAGTCGAAGGCAAGCGCCATATCCAAGCCGTCCTCGCCCTGGCCCGTCGCCGGGCCAAACCCGCAGCCGGGAATGAGCATTCAGCACTTTTCGACTGTTATTCCTTCGCCACGGCCATCGAGCACCTCTGCAGCACCGGAGCCACCTTGCCCGAGGGATGCCTGCAAGGTCCTTGACGGCAACCTTTCAGCTGCCCTGATCGGTAGGGCACTGGCCGTCGTCTGCGAAGTGGGCGCGTCCGGATGACCGGGGAGCACCAGGCACTGGCCCCGGACCACGTCTCGCTTTGCCTACTGGCCAAGGCTCATGCGGCGATGGACGGAGGCGCGGCCATACACCTGTCATGACAAATGATAGGCCTCTCGTAGATCGAAGCGAGCTGGAGCCTCAAGTAGTTCGCTGAGATCGGCGTTCTGACTGAGCTCCTCAGGTGGAGAACCACGCCGGAAGAGAACACCTCCCGCTTCAGAGCCGCCGAGAGTCAGACGGCCAGAAGATCGCCGGAGCCACGTCCCCTCTCGCACCGCTACAACAGGAACATCATTCTCCTCAAGGAACTCCTCTAGCCGCTTGGACCGGGTTTCTCCCATGTGCGAGCTATCGAGACTGCGCTCAACATAATGAGGATTTATCTGAAACGGCACCAAGTTCAGGGCGCCGAAAGTCGGTGGCTCGACAATTGGCATGTCGTTCGTGGTGCGCAAGGTAGGACAAGCCATGTTCGTTCCTGCGCTTGATCCTATGTAGGGGACGCCGCCGCGGACGCGGTCACGGATGATTCTGGTTAGCTCCTTACCATGCAGTTCCTTAAGTAGGCGGAAACTGTTTCCCCCTCCGATGAATATGGCTTTCGCTTTTTGAGCAAGATCAACCGGATCGCCGACGTGTGCGCCTATCACTGTTACCCCTAGAGGGGTTAGAGCTTCGGCGGCTTCAGCGGTGTACCCAGCATGATCAGCCAAGGCAAACGGGACGAACAAGACCTCGTTTGACCCATTCAGTATTTCCGATATCGGCTCCAATGCGTGTTCCAGAAACTTCCGCCCGAACGTTGTGGAATTCGACAACAGAAGCAGTTCCATGGCGCCCCCTAGGAGAAAATCACAGGAATGATTAGCTTTACTCCAAAGATAATGACGACCCCGCCAGCGATGCTGTCCAGGCCGCGTTGGACTACTGGCTTGTTGAGCCAATGCCCCATAAGACGGACGCCCAAGATAAGCAGGCTGAACCAGATGACATCGATGGCATTGTGAATCAAGGCCAGGAGTAGGCCCATCAGGAAATGAGGTGCGTCGTCAGGGATGAACTGTGGCAACATGGCCATATAGAATAGTCCGAACCGCGGGTTGAGCAGGTTCGAAAAGAATCCTCTTGACCAAGAGCGAAGAGCTGATTCCGCGGCCGACGTTGAACCCATCCGTGCGGTGCCGGAGGTCTGCGCAATTCGCCCTCGATTCCTAGCGCGTCGAAGCATGCCGATCCCCAGCCAGATCAAGTAAGCGGCGCCGGCGACGCAGAGCACGGTGTATGCGGTTGGCGAGGCCGCGAGAATCGCACTAGCCCCGACAGCAGCAGCCAATCCCCAGCACAGCACTCCTACACTGATGCCGAAAACAGTGGCGTATGCATTACGTGTCCCCTGGCTTGCAGCCGCTCGGAGGACGAGAGTCGTGTCCAACCCCGGAGTAATAGTCAGGACTGTAGCAACGGCGACGAAGGCACCGATCTCGGATTCCATGCTCACGAGATGTTTCCCTTTACGGCACAAAGAGGATATAGCTGGCCAGTGTGGCTATGGAAAAACCGATTATTCCACGAGGCTTCAGAAGCGCAAATGCCATGTGGAGCGCTATGCCGATGGCTATGGCCCAAGGGCGAGCTTGCGGCACGAAGAGGGCGATTGGGATCGCTACTTCTAGCATGATTGTCGCCTGCGCAGCCAGCTTCCACTTCTGGAGGCCAGTAGGGCTGTCATTCAGTACTTTCAACAGGGGGCGAGGATAGAAGAATTCCCTGTAGGGCAGCAGACCCTTCACCTCTTCTGCGCCATGCACGAATTGCGCGAGCAATAATCCGCTCATGAAATGAGGTGATCGAACCTTCAGCCAAACCCCATTCCAGTAGAGGTCAAGGGTTATCAGTACCGCAAGGAACTGGGCCCATGTGTTTGCAGAGGAAGTCTGATGAGAGATTGTGAGGCCGCTACCGAGATTTCCGGCCGGAAGCAGAGAAGCAACCATCAGGGCAGTGTAGATGGTGTTGTAGCGGTACTCGTAGATGAGTTCATAGAAGAGTCCCCCCAGCACCAAAGGTGCAGATACTCTTGGTAAAATGCCACAGGCTAAGGTAATGCTTGCGAAGAGACGGATTATGATTACAGGCCGGTAGGTGGCACTGATCAGGTCCGCCTGTTCCTTATCCATTCGACGCTGTAAAACATAGTGGGTATATCCGCCTCGTTCGAGGCGGTACCATCCCCGATTTGCAAGCGCGAGTGAGAATTTGGCGAAGCATGCGACACCGATGAAGATGCGGAAGTACTGCATCCGGCTCTCGGATGTCGGCACCAAGAAACCTGATGTAATCGCGTCAAGAAACCACATGACCATCTTTAACTTTGATTGGCTTTTCTCCCTCTGCGCACAGCATGCGGCCGGCTCCGTTCACTCGACCACGCTCGTTGGATATGTAGTCAACTACTAGCTGAAGTTCGCTAGGTGATATTGCAAACTCCCCCGATGGGAGGACATCGAAGATATTCACGCTCTCGGCGACTTCGTCATCTCCAACCCTAAGATTGACGATCACGGAGCAACCGATAGTGAACATTGGCCAACTAAGAATTTTCCCTGATTCACGGAGGAAGCCGACCCAGATCATCCTCAGGATGATGAGCACTGTTACTGAAACCTGTACTGCACTTATCAGGTCAGATCGCGCCACCGGAATCCTTTCATCCTGAATATGGCGTCGTGCGGAGTAAGCCAGCCGACCCGTATTCACGGGTCGGCCGGCCCTTTACCCGGCGACTCAGTGGTCGCGGCGCTCCGCCTTGGCCGGGTTGGCGAGGGTGAGGCCGCTGATGATCTTGACGATCTTCTTCATTTCATCCTCCAGTTGGTTATGCGATGTGCGCTTCGCGATTCCCCGCTTTCGAGGGAAGCGCATGATCCCAACACCAAGAACGTAAGAGGTGCCAGCATTGTCGGTCAAGCACACAGAAAGAAAACGTTGAATAATACATCTATGTTCAATGCGGGCCAAATCGGGTCCATTCGGTCACGCTTTTGAAGATTTCCAGACAGCGCTTTCCGTCAAGGGGTGGCCAAAATATCGGCACTCTCAGTTAACCTCGCGTCAATCGAATGCAACCCGCACCGTCACCTCTGGTGGAACTGGCGGCGGGCTGCGGGTTACGGTGCGTAGCCACTCTTGCTCTAGGGCAAAAGTATTTCCAATGCTTGGCATGTGAAAGGTTTTACTCAAGAAGGGGGGTGGGCCTATGCGGTGGCTGGAAAATGAAGTCTGAGACATGGCTCGATGTGAACAGCCAATGCGTGTGTGTCGAGTTCAGGACAATGAAAATGGGCGTCACCCTGCCCACCGCGGGGCAGGGTGACGCCTCTTGTTAGGAGTGGCGTGCATCGTGAATTCCCAGGTCATGGGTCTGGTGTGTGGAGATTCGGCTACTCGCGCCGGACGATGGCCGATGACCATGGCGTAGATCATCGGGCAGGTCCTGTTCCGGTGGGATGCCGAGTACGGCTGTGTCCGCGACCGACCGCCGCCCACGATCCGTCAGTGAGTTCTTAGAGGGCGGTATGAGGCATGATGCCCGATTTTTCGTTTCGTGCGGGACGGGCGGGCAGGCCGTGGCGACGTCGGTCGGCTGCGGCTGCGGCTGCGGCTGTGGCCGGGGCCGGGTGAGCAAGTCTTGCTCGGTCTCGGTCAGGATCCCGCGGCCGGCCAGCCGCTTGGGCTTGAGGCGGACGTTGTTGATGTTGTTGGTCGCGACCGCCAGGTCCTTGGCCTCGCACACCTGCCGGGCCCGCGGCGGGTGGTCGGCCGCGGTGAACACCGTCATGATCTGCTGGTAGGCCGGATGATCCGGCAGCTTCGGTGCCGGCGGCGCGGGCGGCCCGGGGCCGGGCAGCCCCGGCAGTGTCTTGCGGGTGATCCGGACTTCCTCGGCGGCCCGGCCGAGTCCGTCGAGCCGTGCGGTCAGCTGCGCGACCTGTTCCCGCCTCGTCTCGGCCTGTGCGGTGATCTCGCGTTCCCGCTCCTCCAGCCGCGCCGGCACCGCGCCGAGCGTCAGCTCCCCGCCGGTCACGCGGTGCGCCAGGCCGGTGTGGTCGCCCCGGTCAGCCGACGCAGTACCACCGCAGTCATCGCCCAGCTGCAGAACACCCGGGCCCAGATCGCCCTGATGCGACCCGACCCGCAGACGAGGGCGCTGTGGGAGATGTTCTCCGACCTGATGGACCTCGACGACGCCCACCGGTACGTCGCCGACATCGCTCGCCGGCATGGACGTCCGGTACGACCTGGGCGACGACCACCGGCTCGTCGGCACCCTGTGCCCGGACATGAAGTTGACACTGGAGCGGCCCGACCCGGACGTCGTCACCGCGGTGACCGGGTCGGCGGACCTGCTGCCTGAGGGGCGTGGGCTCCTGCTCGGCCTCGTCGACCGCGCGGAGGTCCGCGACGCCGCGGCCGCGTGGACCGGACGGGTCGACACCGTCACCGCCCGCGGAAGTCCTGCCCGTCGTGGAGACGGAAGCGCCTGGGGATCGTTATCCCCGCGGCGACATTTGTACAAGACGGAGAGTCGGTGGCCCCGGCATCGTCCTGTACATGGGCAACTATGACGTCAAGCACGCGCACGGGATACACGTGGTCCATGACGGCCCGCGGCAGGCGCCGCCGCTGGTGCTCATCCACGGATCGGGGTCCGCGGGCGGCTCCTGGAGCCCAGTGGTGCCGGCGCTCGCCGGCCGGCACCACGTCATCCGGGTCGACCTCCCGGGCCACGGCCACTCCCCGCCCGCGCCGTCGTACGACGTGCCTGAGCAGGCGGGCCGCCTGGCCACGGTGCTCGATGAGCTCGGCCTTCGTCCGGTCACCGTGGTCGGGCACTCCAGTGGTGGATACATCGCCACCGCGCTTGCCGAACAGCGCCCCGACCTGGTGGGTTCGCTCGCACTGATCAGCAGCGGACCGAGTCCCGACGCGCTCCTTCCGCAGCCCGTCCTGCTTCGGGTCCTGACTGCCCCGCCGCTCGGTCCGTTCCTGTGGTCGATCCGTTCGGACGCGATGCTCCGCAGGGGGATGACCTCGGTGTGCAACCGCCCGGTGGACGTCCCGGACGACCTGGTCGCCGAGGTACGGGGCATCGGCTACCGCACGTTCAGGACGGTGCTGCGCCGGAACACCGCGTACATCACTGAGAGGAGCGTGCCCGAGCGCCTCACCGCCCTCGACGTCCCGGTCCTGGTGATCTTCGGCGCTGCCGACCGCCGCTGGGATCCGTCTTCGGCGCACCACTACGACACGGTACCGAACGCGCGCGTCGAGCAACTGCCTGACGTCGGGCACCTCCCCATGCTCGAAGTGCCGGAGACGACCAGCAAGTTGCTGCTGGACTTCGCGGCGGCGCGCTGACGCCGATCGCCTACCCTGGTGCTGTGTGGTCCACCGAATCTCCCCCTGACTGGGCGTCGGTGGAGGTCGCCGTCCCGCGGCAGTCAGGTCGGCTGCCGGGGATCAGCATGGCCGGGTTCCGTCAACGTGTCCCGGCACGCATGGACATCGCCATGGTCGCGCACCCATCGGTCACCGTGCTCGTGGACCTGAGTGAGAAAGACGGCCTCGTCCACAACGCCCACGGGCGATGCGAACACGGCAGCGTGGTTGTCGGCCTGGCCCCCGGCGACTTTCGGGCCGGCGGCCGGGTGGCTGGCCGGGGCGTCGAGTGCCTCCAGATCCGGCTGTCGCCGGTTGTAGCGGTTGCGGTGCTCGGCGCATCGACCGAACTCGGCGGGACGGTGGTCTCCCTGGAGGCTCTCTGGGGTCGCGACGCCGGCCGAGTCGAGGACAGGCTGCGCGCCACCGCGTCGTGGGACGAACGGTTCACGATCGCGGTGGATGTCCTTCGTCGACGACTGGATGACCGCCCATCGGTTGATCCGGAGGTCGCTTTTGCCTGGTGGCGGATGTACACCAGCCAGGGGCGGGTGCGAGTCGGCGGCCTGGCGGACGAGATGGGATGGAGCCGTAAGCGCCTATGGTCCCGCTTCCGGTCCCAGATCGGCCTCACACCCAAGCGCGCCACCCAGCTGGTGCGCTTCGACCACGCCGCCCACCTTCTCGCGGCAGGTAACGCCGCCGCCCGGGTGGCGGCCGCAAGTGGCTACGTCGACCAGTCCCACCTCCACCGCGAGGTCAAGGCGTTCACCGGGGCGACGCCCACCGTCCTAGCCGCTGCGCCGTGGCTCGCGATCGACGACGTCGCATGGCCGACTTCGTTCGCGGACCTGACGCCGTCATCGCGTCCGTTTCATCAGGTTCGGGCGAAGTGAGAGCAGGTCTCATGCACGGAGCAGGCGTCGTCTTTCAGCGCGTGCCCGGATGAGAGTCGGACAGCACTAACGAGAACGTGTGGGAATCCGGCAGTTTCCATGAGACAGGACATCTGCGAGTCTCAGCTCTGTGTCGGATCCGACTTCCATCCGACATCGACCGTGAGATTCCGACACGGGAAATGAGATCCCACAAGATGACAAAGGGCAACAGTTCGCCGGGGGCAGACAGGAAAGAACGCGTAAGGGCTGGCCAACGTTTCTGAGGCATGTCAACGTAGACGAATTCCCGGAAAATGCCAGGTCAGAGAGGTGGTGTCGGTGACCGTGGGGTCGCCCAGCCCGGATTCGATACCACGGTTGAGGCGCCGCGACTCGTGCTCCTGGACGCTTGGCCCGGTCAGTCGACGCTGGTCATCGACCAGTTCACCGACATCGACTTCAAGCTGGTTGTCGACGACCGCACCGATGTTCATGTGAATGGCAAGAACGGCAGAATTTACCGCGGCTGGTTCCCGACGGGGCGACCGGGCACCGATGGTGAGGGCTGGGCATTCGTGGTCACCGGTTCCGCCAAGACCTGCGGCTACCGGATGCCCTTCGACCCCGAGACTTCCGCAGAAATCGTCGCCGCGGCTGCGGCCCAGGTACTGGCCACCGCCCAGAAATGGTGAACGACATGGCGGGGCAGTAGCTGTACCCCGGGTCACGCCGGTACCGCTTGCCTGGCTCCGGGGCATTCTGTCCGCTACGTGAGGAGAACACCGTGGATCTACACGAATCTGAGATGACCGTCGGCGACCTGGTCGGCCTTCTGTCCGCCTGCGACCTTGGGGCGCCGGCCCGGCTCGCCATCAATCCTCTGTTCCCCATGGCGCATCGAGTCGGTGGGGTGATCGCTTCTGAGGATGAGAATGGTCAACCGATGGTCTTCGTTGCGGAGGCCATCGATGCCGAGCAGATCGGCCACCTTCCGCCGGACGTCGCCGTCGCGCTGACCTGGCACGAACCGACCGAGGCTCCCCCGCGCCGCCGGCGTGCAGCGACCTCGTCGCGCGACGGCAGCAGCTGAACCATTCCACGACTACCTTACGGAGGCGCCCCTGCACCCGCACCATTCCCACGATCCCTACCAATCCGATTCCCCGGATCCTGTGTACTGGGTGACCCCGCGCCATCTGGCCGGTGACGACGATGCTCTCGCCGAGCGGATCGGTGACCTGCTGATCGGCATGGGCTGGCGCCTGTGGCCGACCTCCCGCCACACCCTGCTGTACGTCAGCCCGGACGAACTGCGCGGCGCCGAGTGGATCCTTGCCAGCTACCCTTTCGAACTCGGCGGACTTCCCGTGGCCTGGCAGTTGTCCGCCCGGGCGGACGCTGCGAGCGTCCTGACGGAGTGGAACGCGTACTTCACTCCTGGCGTCCCGCACGAAGCCCTCGCCGACCTCCTCCTCGCGCTCGACGCCGGGGACCTGCCCGACACGGGCTTCGGTGAGCCGGACGTGGTCCTGACCACGCTGGTCGCACAGGGCTGGATGCGGGATGTGGACCGCCCCGCGACGACCGTAACCGATCCCGGCTTCACCTCCAGCGTGTCGCTGGAGGAGGTGCCTCCGCTCATCGAGGACGCGGACCCGCGCCCCGACTTGATGGGTTGGCAGGCATGGGCGGAACCCGTCTTTGGCGCCCCGTATCTGTGGTGCGCCAGCTTCAGTGCCAGCTTCCCTCACGATTTGGTGGCTGTCTTCGGGGCTTCCCTCGCTTCCTCGGTTCCCGTGCCCCGGCGCACTCTGCCCGACAGGGCACGGGAGCGGCTCACCGTCGTACGCCGCGACTGACGAATCATCACGAGCCCGCCCACTTCGATGCCTCACCCCTTGGAGGTCTGCTTCCCCCTGTCCTTTGATTCGGCTGTCCATCTCTCCCACCAGAGGGACCGCGCACCACGGCGCGCCGCTCAGTACGAGCCGTTGACGGTGTGCTCCACGCACTCGACCGATCTCGCGCCGATCGGAGAGAACACGACGCACTCCCTATGTCAGGCGTATACGCGCGCCTGCCACATCCCAACCACTCCGCCGTACCCCGGCGGTGAATCCGGCCTCCGGCCCGCCCGGCACCGGCAAGAGCGCCATCGCACACCGGGCGATCTAGGGCCGTCGGCTGGGCCACTGCGGCAAGTCGTTCGATTCGCGCTCGACGTCCGTCCTGTGGGTGCGTGCCATCTGCACCGTGCTGGTGCCGGCGCTGGAACGTCTCCATCGCCTGGCGGGCGAGGTGAGTGTGCCCTTCGGCAGCGCATGCTTGTGGGAGGAGGACGTGTTGTGGGCACCCCACGGCCGAGGCAACCTTGTCACCGGCCACCGCCGGGAGCTGGCGGCCTTTCGGGAAGGTGCTGCGGACCTCAACTCCAGTGACGTCTATAGCCTGTTCGGCTGTCCGGGCCGGCATCACGTCATGGCCGTTGCCTACCCCCCTCCGGGACGGCAGCTCGCCGTCCTCGCATACATCCCGAACGACGACGAGATCGTGGAGCTGGGCATCCACGGCGACCGCCTGCTCATCATCGAACGGCCCCACGACCTGCCGGAGGCGAGCATGCCCGCGCTGACGTGACCGCGTGCCGTGGGCACGCACCGGCCCGCCAGGCTCGTGCCTGGCCGTGCGCCAAGTCCACTCAGTGTTCTCGGGGCCCGCCCCTCACCTTCGTCCCGGGTGAGCGGCGGGCCCGCTTACGTTGCACGCACGGATGCTCGGACGATGCGCGTGGCCCGGGTCAGGCGGACGAGGGTGGCAGGCGCAGGTTGAGCTGCTCGACGTAGTGCCGGACATGGGGCGGCATCAGCTCAGGCAGCGCGTCGAGCGGGAACAGGCGTAGGGCCTGGCCTTCGCCGAGGATCAGTTCGTTCTCGACGCCGTCCCAGACCACGACGAACACATGGGGCGGCGTCCTACCTGTCTCGTACGCGGTGACCGTCACTTCCTCGATCACCTTCGGAACGATGCCGGTCTCCTCAAGCAGCTCACGCAGGATCGTGTGGCGCGGTGTCTCGTCCGCCTCACGGCCGCCGCCGGGAAGTGACCAATGCCCAGGCCAGGCGATGCCGGCCTTGTCGTCCCGCAACTGCAGTACGACTTCACGGCGCGGCGTGGTGACGAACGCGAAGCACCCGCGGGTCTGCGCGGGACGGTTCACCACTTCGGTGCTCCTTCTGTTTCTGCCTCGGGCGACGCCAACGGCCCGAGCCGGAGGCGCACCGCGGCGCTCGCGGTGTCCAGCGTCCGGCAACACGGTAGTGCTGTACGGCGAACGTCCCGTCCCCCTTGCTCTTGGGCAGGGGGGACGGGACGCGCCGGAGCGCCGTGTGTCAGCGGGCCAGCGCAGTCCGGACGGCGTCAGCGAGGTGGGCGTCGACGAGAGTGGGAGACCCGGAGAGGATCACGAGGATCGTGCCGGTACGGATCGCCGTCTGCTTGACGACGCTGCGCTGTCCGCCGGTGGAGTAGATGAGCAGCTGGCTCCACTGCTCGTCGCCCAGGTCCGGGGTTGTCGTCTGCTGGGTACTCATGTCGATGACGCCGCTGCCTGACACGAGCTGGTATGAGGGGCAGGAGGTCATCGCGTCGAAGATCTCCGTCACGCCCGTCGACAGCCTCGTCGCGGTGTCGCTGTACAACTCCTCGGACACCTCGGACACCTCGGACACCTCGGAGTCGCTGGCGTCGGCGTAGGTGAAGGATGCCTTCGCGTGTCGGGGGAAGGACAGGCTGTTGCCGGTCGCCGCGCTGTTGCCGAGCTGGGCCAGCGCCGGGCAGCCGATCACGGTGACATCGTCCTGCGTGGCCGGGTGCTGCGGCTTGCGGTGGTAGCCCGCGCCGAGGTCGCTCTCGTCGAGGAGCCTCTTGGCGAGCGCGGCCGAGGACAGCGGCGCAGAGGCCCTGTTGTCCGAGCCCGACGGACTTGGCTCGGCGGGGGTGTTGCTGCCGGTCGAGCAGCCGGTCGTCAGGAGCAGAGCAGCGAGTGTGCTGAGGCTGAGGACGCTCGTGTTGGGAAGGCGCATGTGAAACCCCTAAGTGGCCTGCGAAGCGGGCGGGTTGACTGGCCGGTCCTCCGGATGCCGGCAGGGAGAAGGGGAGTTGGGGTTTCCGGGGTTTCGTTGGCCTCAGTGGCCGAGGTGGCGCAGACCCTCTTCGAGGGTGGGGTGGAAGTGGTCGACGGGACCGGAGTTGCGGTTGAACCAGACCGGGTCGAGGCGGTGCTCCGGCGTTGTGTGGCCCGCCTGGCAGCGCAATTGGATCGTGTCGTCGCTCATGTTGAAGATGATCCAGTCCCGGTAGGCGCCGCACTCGGGGCACGCACGGACTTCGCCGTCGATGACGAGCGGTGTCTGCCAGCGCATCATCAGGCCCTCGACCTCCTGACGTGAGGGGACCCGCAGGTCCGGCGGCAGGAAGTCGGGCACCACCGTCTCCGTCGGGTCCGGAGTCGGAGCCTGGTCGGCAGCGGGTGCCGGAAGCTGGAAGCCGGGGTGCGCTTGCGCGGTGTGCAGCAGGGCGTGGCCGGCATGCTGGGCTTCACGGAATTCCCGGTGCGCACGGGCACGTCGGAACATTCGGTCTCCTTCTCTTCGTCTGGCGGGCCACAAGGAGAGTGGTTCATGCGGCTGACCTGCTGCAACTCTCGGACTCCGTAATCAGCGGGCCTTGTTGGGCCCTTCGCCACGGACTGTTGCTGGCGTTGCCGTACGGCTCGCCGTACGGGCTGGGGTGGTGCTGGAACTGCTGGGCATCGTGGTTGTGTCGGCGGGTAGGTCGGCAAGGCGGCGCAGCCGCCATACGAGGACGTCGCTGATCGAGTCGGCGGTGTCCAGCTCGCGCCGTTCGGCGGCTTCGGCGAGCAGGGCGCCTGGGTCGTGGCCGGCGTTCTCGGCGTCGGTGAGGGTGGCCGCGAGGGTGTACCAGCCCGGTTCGGCCAGGATCCGCTCGGCCAGCTGCGGTACGGCCGCCCGCAGGCGGGCAGCCTGCTTGTGCCGCAGAGGTTGCGACAACTGTCGGCCCCGCTGGTACAGCACGCCCAATGGGGCGCTGGCGGCGGCGAGGTAGGCGGTGCGCAGGTGTTCGGCGGCTTGGCGGGCGGCGGCGGCCTGCTGGGCGTGGTTCTTCTTCGCGTGCCAGTGAACGGCGGCAGTGACGAGGAAGAACGCCATGTCGATCAGCATCGCCGTGGTCGCGCCGTCCTCCCCGCGCCCGAGCGCGGGTCCGCTGTGGACGAGGTCGCGGGCGGCTTCGCGCAGCGCGCGGTCGTGACCACGTTCGGCCTGGACGTGGGAGCGAGTGGCCCGTTCGAACGCGAAGGCCGCGTCGCGCAGTTGGGTGCGGGTATGGGTGGCGGAGGTCTGGGCGAGTGAGTCCAGGACCTCCCCGGCCGCCGCGATCTGGGCGGCCACCGCCGCGTCCCGGCCGTCGTCGATGACCAGCAGCGCCTGCCATACGGCTGTGGTCGCGCGCCGCCGTGCAGTTGCCGGGCCGCTCGGCTTCAGGGGGGTGGCCTGGTCCGGGGACGTGTCGGCGCCCGAGGTGGGGGCGTCGGTGTTGCCGGAGATGCGCTTGCGGATGCGGGGCAGGGACAGGTCGGGGGAGAGTGTGGAGCCGGCGTAGAAGACGGGTTCCTGGATGTGGTTGCGGTCGTCGGGAAGGGCGACCGTGTAGCCGAGCAGGTCTCCCGAGGGGGCTGTGCGAGTGCGGATCAAGACGCCGGAGTCGGCCAGGCGGTCGAAGAACTCCTTCTCGCTGGTGGCGCCGGCCACTGCCTGCCGTACGGTCTCGCGCAGTTCCTCGCGGGCGGGGCGCTCGCGGCCCTCGCGTTCGGCCTTGTGGCGTTCGGCGCTGGTGGGGCGTCTGGCGGCGGTGCCGTCACCGGTGTTGAGCTGTTTGAGTCCGTACTCGGCTTCGATCAGCCGAGCTTCGGCCTGGGCGCGGGCGGCGTCGTTGTTCAGGCGTGGGCGACGTCGGTCCTCGCGAACAAGGGTGGCGACGATGTGGATGTGGTCGTCCGCGTGCCGTACGGCGGCCCAGCGGCATCCCGCGTCGTCGCCGTCAGGGGCGATGCCGGTGGCTGCGACCATCCGCCGGGCGATGTCGCCCCACTGCTCGTCGCTCAGGACGGGGTCCTCGGGGGCTGCGCGGACGGACAGGTGCCACACGTGGTTCTTGGGCCGACGGCTCGTGGCAAGGGCCTGTACGGGCATGTCGAGCTGCTGCTGGAGGTCGGCGTACGTGGCGTTCAGGTCCCGGCCGGGATCGGGGGCGAGCGGGTCCCAGGCGGCGACGAGGTGCGGGTCGATGTGCTCCTCGTGGGTGCCGGGCCCATAGAGGTAGTAGAGCAGGCCGATGGTGCGCTGCCCGCGCTTGTGGACTCGGGGAATCACGTCGCCGTGGTCTCGTTCTGAACGTAGTCCTGTGTGAAGGCGTCCACGCGGCGGGCCGCGCGAGTCACGGCGTCGAGGACCGCGAGGGTGTTCGGGGCGTCCGCTCCCGAATTCAGGGCCCTGGCAACTTGGTTGAGGTTGTTGCCGATGTGGCCGAGGTGTCGGCGCAGGGCGAACAGCTCGTTGAGTACTTCGCGTTCGGTGGCGATCTCTGCGGCGGTGCGGTCGAGATCGCGGGCGGCTGTGAGCGCGGCGTGGGCGAGGAAACTGGCGACGCTCATACGGCAGGCGGACGCGGCGCGGGCGAGCAGTTGGTACTCGTCGTCGTTCATGCGGCAGCTGGGCTGGCGTACGCGTTTGTGCTCGTCGAACAGGCGCTCGCGCTGCTGGACGTGGGGCTTCGACGGTGCGGTGTGATCGCACTGGGTGGTGTGGCAGGAGTGTGTGCCTTCTTCCCCCGGACGCGAGCCGCCCTCGGCCGCGTCCTGCTCGTTCGGCGCCCCCTGGTGCCGGACGACTCCCGCCACCTCGGGGGCGGGGGAAGCAAGAGCATTGCTCCCGACGGGAGCAATGCTCTTGCGATAACTTGCTCGCGCGGTAAGCGAGTTGGGATCCGGCTCATTGAGGGTGGGGGCGGGGCTGGTAGTCGGGTTCGTCATCGGGTGCGGTTCCTGGTGCTGCGGAGGCGGTACTGGATTTCGGCGGCGAGGCCGACCATGGCGGCTGGTCCGTCGAGGACTCGAACGCGCGTTTCGAGGGTCTCCTGGACGAGCCACTGGCCGTTCGGGGCGAGAACCACCGCGTGCACGAGTTGGCGGTGGACCAGGACGTCCGCCCAGGCGGCGGCCTCGGCGGCGGAGGGGGCGTACGTTCGCAGATGCGGGAGTCGGATGGCATTCCTCTCTGATGGAGGGGCGGTGGCCCGGTGTGGAGCCGGGCCACCGCGGCGGGTGAGGGAAGTGGAGTGGCCTGGCCTGCGTCTACGCGCGCGTCAGCCGCACTCGGGGCAGCGGGCGAAGTGTCTGCTCATTGCACGGGCCATGTTGTGCTTGACCGTGATCGCCTGCTTCGCACTGGTCTTGGCCGGCGGGGTGCCGGCGTTGCGCTCCGCATAGGCGGTCAGGAAGCGGATGTCCTTCTCGAAGTCGGACCTGATGTGCGACAGGCGCGGACACGTCCTCACCGTGCGCTCCTTTTCTTTGTAGCGGACGTGGCCGTTTCGTGGCGCAAGCGTTCCAGGACGGGCGTGAGGCGGTCGTTGCGGATGCCGATGTCGTGGGCGCGCATGATTTCCCGTAGCTGGGTGCGCGTGACCTCGGCGTTCCCGTCCCGTTCCAGCAATTTGGGCACGTGGGGACGGAGCTGGGTGACGAGTTGATCAACCGTCACCTTCCCTTGCCTTCGGGATGGTTTGTCCTGACCGCCTCGGGCCCGACTCCGGGACGCCTTCGGCCTTCTGCGCGCGGGGACCGAGTGGGGACGGTCCCCACCTGCCTCGGCTTCCGTTTCGATGTCGGGGTTACCGTGGTCCCCGTCGTTGGGGACCGATTGGGGACGGCCCCCGTTGGGCTCGGTCCCCATTGCGGAGTGGCGGGCATCTCGGTCTGCGTGGGGGACCGGTGCCGGGGACGGGCGAACTGGGCTCTGAGCTGCGGTGTTGTCCCCGTGTTCCGGGCTGACGTCCGTGCGGTCCCTGGTGCTGTCGGTCCCGGAGACCGCGTTGTCCCGGTCCCCGTTCACGGCCTCGCCCGCAGCGGCATCCATGGCCCGGTCCCCTAGGGAGCCCCGGTCCCCATTCGGTGTGCGGTCCCCTACTTCGGGGACTGCGGGGAGACGGTCCCCGCTCTCGGCGGGTTCCGTCTTGGGGACCGTCCCCGCCAAGTCGTATTCGGGACCGTTCTCGATCGGCGCATTGTTTGCTCTGGGGACCGTGAGTAGACGGATCGGCCGGTCCATGGATGTTGTCCCCTCGACGAAGGGCGGGCGGACGGGGTCGCGGTCCCCGTAGTCCTTGTCCCGTGACGACTGCGTCCAGGGCGAGGGCAGGTCAACGGTTGCGAGCTCCGTGGCATGGCGGCGGGCGGCGAGCTGGTTCAGGAGATCGCGCCTCTGCTTGAGGTCGGTGCCGACGTCGGCTTTGGCGAGGGCCTTGGACAGCCGCCGGGTGATCCGCCGCCCCCGCCAACTCTGGCGGCTCTTGGCGGAACGTTCCGCCAGGCGGGCGGCCAGGGCGACGGCCTTGGAGGTGGCCCGGTCACGGGTGATCTGGGCGGCGTCACGGTCGCGTTCGGCGATGCCGAGGCGGGAGAGCAGGCGCTCGCGCGCTTCCCGTCCAAGGGTGGCCACGATCCCGTGAGAGGCGGCGCCGGGCTTGCGCAGCCGCAGCTCGATACCCATGGCCTGGTGCCACAGCATCGCCGCCATGATGGGGCCGACGAAGGCCCGTACCGTCCCGCCGACCGGTCCGGACTCCGCGTAGGCGGGGATCACCTGTATTCCGGTGATCATCCAGACCAGGACGCCGGGGAGGCCCGGCGCACCCTGGGCGGCCAGGTTTTGGCGGGCCATCAGCGCGGTGGCGAACAGCGCCAGTTCGGCGGCGGCGAACATGGCGGCGCGCTCGGCGGTGCCGGCCATGTCGAGGTAGTCGGCGGCGAACCGCCAGCTGGTGTCCGCGCTGTAGGCGGTGCAGCCGAGCGCGGCGAGGGACGCGATCCACACCGCCGGCGCCGATGCGCGTGGCGTTGTGGCGCGGTCGCGGCGGCGCAGGGTGAGCCACCCGCCCACGAGCGCGGTGAGGACCGGTAGCGCGACGGCGGCGGTGATCACGGGCGACAACTCGACGGAGGCGACAGCCAGGGGTATCGCGGAGGGGTGGATCATGCTGCCCTTCCGAGCGCGGTGATCAGGGCGTGGGTGTGCACATGCCGGGACACGGGCGAGGCGGCGGCATCGTCCTCGTCGTCCTCAACGGGCTCGGCCTCGTCGTACAGCCCCCAGTACCGGTCGCGGTCGGCTACGGCATGGGCGGCGCGGCGCATCAGGTCTCGCGCCCAGTCGAGTTCGAGCTGGAGGCTGTGGGCGAGGCGTTCGGGAGACCACCCGCGGGCGTAGGCGTGGCGGACGACGGCCTCGCGTTCGGCGTCGCTGAGGTGGACGTCGCGGCCCTGGAAGGCGGCCTTGACCCGCGCGTAGTCGAGGCGCTTGCTGACCTGTGCGTGCCACGGGCGGCGCTCGATCTCGGTCAGCCCGCCCCACATCCCGTACCGGATGTCGTTGTCCAGGGCGTAGTTGAAGCAGTCCTTCTTGACCGGGCACCGGCCGCAGATGGACCTGGCCTCCGCAGCGGCCTCGTGGTCGCGCGGGGCGTGAAAGAACAGCTCGTCGGCGTCCTCGGCGGGCATGCCGTGGCACAGGCCCCGGGCGTGCCAGCTGTGGTCGGCGATCCCGCGCAGCGTCGGGCGCGCGGTGTCGTTCGTGGTGATGGTGCGCAAGAGGATCTCCGGGTACGCCTCAGTACTCGCGCGGCGCAGGCAGGGTGGGTCGGCGTGGCGGTGAGGCGGGGTGGGGGCGCGGCGGTGCCGCACCGGAGGTGAGGGAGGTTGGGGATGGGCCGGTTCAGCGGCGCTGGAAGCGCTGGTCCGGGCCGTTGAAGTGGACCGACGTACACATGCCGGACAGGCGGGACAGGACGCGGTCGCCGATCTTGTCGCGCAGGACCGGCTGTCGAGGCGGCACGCTGTGGTCGCGGACGGGCGGAAGGTTGGTGGTGAAGATCGTGGGCAGGCGGTTCTGGCAGCGCCAGTTCACCAGCCGGAAGGTGATCTCCTCCGTCCACTCCGAGCCCTTGGCGGCGCCGAGGTCGTCGAGCAGCAGCAGCGGCACCCGCACGATCCGCCGCAGCATGTGCTCCGGATCCACACCAGCCCGCGGACGCATATCGGCGTACAGGTCGGCTGCGGTGGTCGCGTGCCAGGTGACGCCGCACCCGGCAGCCGTCAGGGCGCGGATCGCGCCGAACGCCTGGTGGGTCTTGCCCGCGCCGGTATCGCCCCACAGCAGCAGCGACGGTCCGTGTGCGATCCGCCTACGCCCGGCCGTGCCGAAGTGCGGGTTCAGGCCGCCGGCGTTCGGTTCGACCGCGGCCTCGGTGATGGAGCGGACCCAGGCGGCGACGTCGGGGTGCTCGACCACTGCGTCGCGGTAGTCGACCGGGATCCGCGCCTGGGCGGCTTCCAACGCCGGGATCGGCTCCGGGGTGTCCGGCAGCACAGCTGTTGGGTCGATGCCCCGCTCTGCCAGCTTGGCCTCCAGGCGGGCGCGGAGACGCTCGCCGATGGCGGGCTGGGGGTCGGTGAGGTGCGCGCGGGTCACAGGCGGCCTCCGAACGTGGTTGGCTCGGCGGTCGGGTTGAGGTAGGGCGTGTAGCCGGAGGCGGTGGTGGCCCAGGGCCCCGCGCCGGAGGCGGACGAGGGCTCCGACGCGGCCTGCGGGGCAGCGTTGACGACCTCGTTCACCAGGCTCGGCAGGACACTCGGGTGCAGGCCCTTGGCACGCAGTCGCTCCAGCGCTGTACGGATGTCCTGAGGGTCGAAGCGCTCGTCCAGCAGGATCCGGATCTTGCGCCCCAGGAGTCCAAGGACGTCCTGCGGCGGTCGGCGCTGGCAGTCCTGGACGTACTCGGCGACCAGTTGCTTCGCGGAGACCGATCCGGGTACGGCGTCGGGTGCGGGCGCCCCGTGCCCCCTAGGTACAGATCCAGGATCCATGATCCTAGATCCAGGGCCGGAGTCCTCCGGTCCTCCTCCCGTAGTACTCCAGGAGCCCTTCGGGAGCACCGCCTGACCTGCACTTTTCCCCGACGGCGCCGCAGCGGGCGCAGACGGGGCGGCGTGCGGCAAGAACACTGGCTCTCCAGCGTCCGTCGTGGTGTCCGCAGGCTGCGTGGCGGGCATGACCGGGCGGTGAACCCCTCCCTGCGGGCTCCCGGAGTGATCCGGGAGCGTTTCGGGAGACGTTCCGGACGGTGTCGTGCGCGTGGTGGGGCAGGCGCCGGTCTGGCACTTGCCGCATGGCTGGTCGCCCTGGTGACGGGAACAGCGCGGCAACCGGGACGCCGTGGCCTTGTTGATCTTCTGATGCTGATCCCACGTCACGACGTGCAGCCAGGTACGTCCGTCGCATCCGGTGTAGCGGCAGATCAGTCCGGCGGTGGCCAGCTCCTCCAGGTCCTGGGCGACGTGCGCGGCGGTGTGCTCCGGGCGCAGCGCCCACAGCCGGCCGGCGATGATCGCCGGATGGTCGCGGTGACGGCCGGAGTCGTCAGCCTGCGTGAGCAGCCCGATGAAGGTGAGCATGGCGGTCACCGAGCATTCCGCCAGCGACTCCGACTCGAACATCTCCGGTTTGACGGTGCGGATACGTGCCATCAGGCGTCACCGCCGCTCCGTCGCACCGACGGCGTGGCCGGGGCACAGGCTGCCGCGCGGGCTGGGGACTTCGGCCTTTCACGCAGGGCAGTCGGCATGCGAAACTCTCCCTTGAAGCAGATCCGTTCCGGCACTGGTGGACAGGGACCGGAGCGGATTCGTTGGTGATCTCCACGCCCTTCCCGGGGCGCGGGTGTCCTGGCCGTGTGGCGTCTGAGAGTTCCCGCTCTCAGGCGCCGTCGGCGTTTTCGGGGCCGTGGCCCGCTTTGATGGGCGGTGCGCGCCTCACGTGTTTCCTTCTGCGGCGGTCGCCGGGCGGATGCCCGGCGGGGGACCAGCAACATACGTGTGGCCTGCAAAGACATCCAGACTTAGCTCTTACCTTCGCGACAAGTCGTCGGCCGGCGCCCAGAGCGGGTCGAGGAATGGCCGAGAGGTGCAAGAGAGGACGGCCTCAAGCGTCACGTGGCGCCCGTACCGAGCGGGCCGACCGCCGGGCTTAAGAGGTGCTGTGGCATGGCGCGGACTTCCTGACGGGGGAGAGAGACGGGATGCCCGCCGCGGAGAGGGACACACTGCTGTGCCACGGGTACGCGGTGGAACACGCCGCGCTGTCGCACAGAGAAGGGGAGACCTCTCGCGCGAGGCACGGAGCCTCACCGTCGCCCGGAGAGCTGGCGGGGAGGCCGAATCCTGAGGGCCAGCGGCATGCAAAGGCGCTCCGTTTTCGCTACGCTGAAGCTATTCCCGGCCGAAGAAAAAGTCAACAAGATGCATTTACTTCAACTTGGAGAAAAAGTGAGGTCTGATGCCTGCCCGTCACTTCGACCGAGACCGCGCTCGCAGGCAGCGGCGAGCTGCTGAGATCTCCCAGAGTGAAGTGGCGGCAGGGGTGGGCGTGTCCGACTCGGCGGTGGCGAACTGGGAGGCCGGCCACGCCTCGCCCGATCCGGAGAAGCTGCCCGCGTACGCGACGGCGCTCCGGGGCGACCTGGACGACCTGTTTCCGCGTGTCGGCCTGCCCGATTTGGCTGATCTCCGCTGCGATGCCAGCCTCTACCAGTACGAGACGGCCGAGGTGATCGGGACCAAAAGCACGGGCCCGGTCAAGGGGGCCGAGCGCGGGGATCGCCGGCTCAAGGACAAGTACGTCACCGCTCTGGCTGCGAGGTACGGCGTCAGCGAAACGGAGCTGCGCCGCGCCGAAGACCGATCCATGGCCGCCGCGGAGGCGAGAAGGAACGGCATGGCGGGGGAGCCGGAGCGTCTGGCAGTCGCCTCTGCGGACGGCAATGGGCCGCCGACATCTCTCGCTGGCAAGATCACCATGATCCTGCAGCATTCCTACCCCGGTCCGCAGGGGCCGCCGTCGGATGCCGAGATGGCGGCCGAGGTGAACGCCCGTCTCGGGGTGGACGTTTTGACCGAACAGGACTTCGAGGACCTGCGTACCGGTGCCGAGGGGACGCCGTCCCCGGGCGTCCTGGACGCGCTGGCCGCCGTGGTCGGTGTGTCGGAGATGTACTTCAAGTCAGACGAAGCCGTGGCGGCCCAGGTCTACGAGGGTCTCCAGTTGCTTGCCGCCGCGAAGGCGGGGACTGTGGGCCGGGTGAGGGCCCGTGGTCTGGGCGCGGAGGGCCTGCCGCCCCTGGCGATGGCGTTCGTCAACGACCTGGTGGCGGAGATGAAGGAGAAGAAGGAGAAGGAAGCAGGCTCGGGCACATAGTCCCGCCCGCAGCTTGTGGGCTGCGGTCTGGTGGGACGGCTACTGCTCCCTTTCTGTCGGCTCGAATCACCCGGAGGACTCTGCGGTCTTCGCGGGGGACCGGCATGACTGGGTGCGATCTGGCGGACGTTCCCGTGTCCCGTCCGGCCCCAATGCGGCCGCAGCGGCTTTGCGAGGAGCCTGCTGGGGACCAGACCCGGACCGGAGCGTACGATCCAACGGACTCAGGTTCGGGGCCGGTGGATTTGGACGGTGTGGACGATGACATCGGTGATCGGGCGGCCACGGCGGTCGGTAGGGACCACGGCGATGGCGTCGACGACTTCTTGTCCTTGGACCACTTCGCCGATGATCGTGTGGCGGTTGTTGAGGTGTGGAGCCGGTCTGACGGTGATGAAGAATTGCGAGCCGACGGTGTCCGGGCTTGAGGTTGTCATCGCCACCATGTAAGGGCGGTCGAAGTTCAGAGCGGGGTGGAATTCATCCGGAAACGCCCAGCCTGGGTCTCCGGTTCCGTCAGCTTGTGGATCACCGCCCTGGATCATGAGGCCGTCGATCACGCGGTGGAAGATCGTTCCGTTGTAGAGCGGCCCGAAGCCCAGGGCACCCGTTCGCGGGTCGAGCCACGTCCAGGTTCCCTCGGCGAGGCCGGTAAAGCTCTTGACCGTCAGTGGCGCGTACTGCGGAAACAGCCTCACGGCAATCTGCCCCAGCGATGTGTGCAGCGTGGCAGTCAGTTCTTTCGCCATGGACTTCCGCCCTGTCGTCTGTGTTTTCCCACACGGAAGCAGGACAACGTGCAGGTCAGCGCGAGACACGCCAGATCTGACATCAGACCCCGCCGAACCGCGTCCGGCCGGGTGCGCCCCTCGACGTTGGCTGGCGGTGGTTCCACGGCATCGCCCGCCCTTCCGCCCTTGGGGGCATCGACGGAACGACGCTCAGAGCACCGACGGAAGTCGATACGGTCATGGAATGGAATCATCAATGATCACTACCGACAGCAACTCCCTGCTCTCCGACGTGCGTGAGGCCCTCAGGAGCGGGAGAGTGAGCCAGCTCGGAGACCGACCGGGGCTGCCCCATCTCCCCGAGGTCGAGACGCGGCTCGTCGACGGGGAGGTGATCCTCAAGGTCACGGTGGCTCCTGAGGAACGGCCGGGCGCGGACGCGATCCCGCGCCGGGTGCAGGACGCCCTCCGCTCAGGTGGACTCACCCTGGCCGTAACGTCCGACAGCACCACAGTGGCCGCATCCCCGGTACTTGCACTGGAATCCGGCCGGGCCGTGCGCATTGGCGGCCGACGCTGACGTAGAGCTTCGAGGAGGCTGGACGTCCCGCCTGGTAGAGCAGTCGCACAGCCGAGGGTTCCGCCGGCTCCCATGCGACGGGGCAGTCCGCCGTGTGGGAGCCGACTCGACATGGCCCGGCCCGCGGCCCGTACGGTGTGAGCCAGCGAAGGGCTATGGCTGCTCGGCCCGCGGGCCCGGCTGGTGTACTCGTCCTGCGGTGATCACCGCGTGGATTTTCTTGAGGGCGTCAAGGTCGGCCAGCGGGTCTCCGCCGACGACGAGGAGGTCCGCGCGGAACCCGGACGCGATGCGACCGGTCGATTCTCCGAGTCCGAGAGCGTCGGCCGCATGGACGGTGGCCATGTCGACGATCTGGTCGTTCGGAATGCCCAGGTGCGCGTAGAACGAGAGGGCCCCGACGAGCGACCCGTCGAAACCGGTCCGCTGCACTCCGGCGTCTGTCCCGGCGATGAGCCTGACGCCGGACTCGGCCATCTCCCGGACCTGCCCGAAAAGAACCTTCGCCCGCTCCTCGCCGAAGAAACGCGGCACCATCTGCCAGTGCGGGCTCACGGCCGGACACACAACCACACCCTGCTCGATGATCTTCTTCAGGACGTCCCGGCGCAGGCCGAAGCCGTCCTCCGTCATCCACGTACAGTGCTCGATGGTGTCCACGCCGGCGTCCACGACCGCGGCGATGCCGTCCGCCCCATGGGCGTGCGCGGCCACCGGTACGCCGGCCTGGTGCGCCTCGTCCACCAGGGCTCGTAGCTCGTTCGCGGAGAACTGGCTCTGCCAGCTCTTCGGACCGTTCTTGGTCAGGCCGCCCCCGGACGCCATGACCTTGATCACGCCGGCACCCTCCGCCAGATTGCGTCGCACCAGATCACGGACCGCGGCCTCGCCGGACACCTCGCCGCCGAGGAAGTGGCAGTGGCCTCCGGGCGTGGTCAACGGGATGCCCGCGGACACGATCCGAGGCCCGGGCGTGCTGCGGCGGCCGATCTCCTCATCCAGCCG
This sequence comes from Streptomyces sp. NPDC002680, assembly GCF_042889145.1. Classification (NCBI taxonomy): domain Bacteria; kingdom Bacillati; phylum Actinomycetota; class Actinomycetes; order Kitasatosporales; family Streptomycetaceae; genus Streptomyces; species Streptomyces sp. NPDC002680. Next base: position 811,321 of record NZ_JBIAQP010000001.1, on the reverse strand, counting down.
CAGCGCCAGATGGTTTCGGTCGCCCAGGTCCCGGACAGTCGTCACCCCGCTGGAGACGAGCTCGTCCGCGCGTCGGCGCATGTCCGTCAGCAACTGCTCGTCGTCCGCAGCGCCGAGCGAGGCCACCGGATCGCTGCCACCGTCGAACACCAGATGGACGTGGGCGTCGATGAGCCCGGGCACGACCGTCGCGTCGGGAAAATCGAGATGCGTTCCGTCCGCGAGATCGGCGAGGTGTGCGCGGGGGCCGACCGCGCTGATCGTGGAGTCCACGACCAAGATGGCGCCGTCCTCCAGGTATGTTCCGGAACCGGTCAGGACCCGGCCGGCGGTGATCAGCAAGTCGTCTCCTCGTTCGTGCGCGGTCACGCGGTCAGCCGGAGCGCGTCCGACACGGCGATCAGCTGACGGACGTCATCGTCCCGGCCGTCCCCCTTCGACATGGCCAGGGCGACCGCCTGCCCAGGTGCCGGAACATCGTTCTTGACCATGTCGGTGGCGGCCAGCAGACGCTGGGCCAGCTGAGCAGGCTCAAGATCCAGCAGACCCATGCCGTCCTCCCCGCCCACCACGTAGGGGCTGATGTCGACCAGTCCGTCCCGGCACTCCACTATCCGTCGGTGATACCGGCGATGCACACCACGCGCCCTCCACCGGTCCCAGAAACCCAACGAAGCGGGACGCAGTTCGTTCTGCGGAAAGACCTCGATCAGGAGGTGCCACAGCGCGGCCAGTCGGCGGTGGTCCCGGCGCCGCCGCAGCCACAGCCGCGTGGCGGTGATCCGGGCTCGGGCCACCGAATACGTGACGCCTGCGGCGAAGAGCAGACTCGACACCACCAGCAAGAACGCCACACCGCTGTTGACCGGGTGCGGCACAGAGCCACCGCTCCACCGGACGATGACGAAGACCGCCCGGATCGCGCAGGCCACGGACATCGTGCCCAGGCCGAACGCGGTCATCCACAAGCCCGTGGCGTACGGGCGGCGGGACATGCACGCGTAGCGGGCGGACCACCATCCGGCGGCGCCCACCGCGTACATCATGTACAGGCCCGCGACGGTGTAGAAGACGAAGATCTGAGTGAGCGTCATGTCCACGGTGGCGTACGGCTCACCGAGTTCCTGCTCCGGCACGCTCACGGCCGCTACGGTGATCACCGCCGCCACCAGGGCCATGACGGCGCCCTCCCGCCGGGCACGGCGCCGTGCGGTTGGTCCGTCGGCCGAATACAGGTAGAAGCACATCAGGAAGTAGAGCGCCACCAGCAACAGCAGGTTCTGGACGAGCCTGGCCATGCCGTGCCCGGCCAGGGTCTCGATGCCGTGGGTGCCTCCCGGCATGGCCACCGGATACGACAGCCCCATGCTCAGCAGGGCGAGAGCCACCGAGCGGGTGGGCGCATCGTGCGGGGCACGCGACCACAGGTAGAGCCGCCACGCGACGGCGGCGGCAATGACCAGCAGCAGGTACGTCGCCATGACCTACACCCACCCTCGCCGGTCGCCCAGCGCGGACTGGACCCGGCGTACTTCCGGGTCGTCCGACAGCGGCGGGAGCTCGTCGAGCACCGAGGACCACTCCAGGATGATGGTGGCCGCGAGTTCTACCGAGCACTCCTCCGCGTCCTCGTACGAGCAGCGGCGGGCAACCCGCCGGATCAGCTTGGGATCCAGTACGGGGATGAGGGCCGCCCAGCCCTCGATGAAGTCGTCGGGGGACTCCTGCCCCGGCTGCTCCGCGTGGTCCTCCTCCCACTCGGCGACGAGGATGTGCAGGATTTCGTGGAGGATGATCTGCTGCTGGTGCGTCTGAGTCGTCTCCTGCTGGTAGAGGACCATGTCCATCTCCGGCGTATCGACCCACAACCCCGAGGGCCCCGGCTTCTCCAAAGGGAAGGGGCGAAGGAGGATCGGGCGTTCGCGCCTCTCGCTCAGAGCCCGGACTAGTTCTTCCACGTCCAAAGGAGGACGGACACCGAGGTCGCGCAGCTCCTGCCGCAGCCGACGGCGGAGGTCGCGTTCCCCGGGCCGTCTCTCCGCCGTACGCCACCTTCCCAGCCGCGGCTGGCTGCGGGCGCGGTCCTGCGCGGGCACCGTGGATTCCGGAGCACCACGATGACGTTCTTCCGGAGACATTGAGAGATTCCCTTCATTCCGCCGACCGAGGCTCGCGCACGGAGCCGGACGGCAGCCACCACAGGCAAACGATGTTCGGGCTCCCGGACGTCACCCATGGCCGTGATCACGAACGCCGAGACCGGCACCGTCCGAAGGGTGTGCGTCGGCCTCGGCGATTGAGGCGCGAGCACACGATCGAGGTCATCCGGACGTATGAGGTCGCTAGCGCGAACAAGTAATCCGCCCGGCCGACGTTCATCGGTGAAGCTCAGGAACCGTCTGGGACCTTACGTGAGGCTCGTATGAGATCAAGGCTGGAAATCGACACAGCGAAGATCGGTGGAGGACGTCGGGAAATCGGAGTGAAAACTATTAATTCGCCCAAATCTTGATTTGGATCATGGCTCTGAGCTGTTGATTCATTTGTGGTCATTTTGGTCCCACCTCCATGTTTGACGTGCACTTCCGTTATGGTTTCGAGATATCTGTCGATGCTTTGGTGTGCGTATGGGGCATCTGACGCCCTGTAATTTCAGGGATTGTCGCTGCGGGGATGGTCGCTCCCTCGCTGATCGGTGCGCCGTCCCGCGCTACGCTCCAGGTCGTGCCGACCGATAAATTCAGCCAAGCACCTAATAGCTCTGTGTTCTGGAGTGAGTACCATCTGTGTGCGCTGACTACCTTGCGGCCCGATGGAAGTACGCACGTGGTGCCCGTCGGAGTGACGGTTGACATTGACGCCGGGATAGCCCGAGTTATCACACGCAAATCAAGCAGGAAGGTCGCCAACATTGAGGCGGCCCGAGGTGAAGCCCGTGTGGCTGTCTGCCAGGTCGACGGAGGACGCTGGGCCACATTGGAAGGTGTGGCGAAGGTGCTCTCCGACGCCGCTGCCGTTCACGATGGCGTGGCGCGCTACGCGCACCGGTACGGACGGACGCTGGCCCCGGACCCCGAGCGCGTGGTCATCGAGATCACGATCGAGCGGGCCATGGGACTGGCTGCGCTTCCTCGCCCGGCGTCGACTGAACGTGCTGCGTGAAGCTGAAGTGCTTGGTTTCCGGTGCCAGAGCCTTACCCGCCAGGTGGTGTACGCCTGTGCGACAACCTGCGAGAGGTCGCTGCCCCCTTGGTCGGCCTCACGGCGTTGGACTGCCGAGCTCCTTCGCTGTCAGCGAGCGGCTGAGTACCGTCTCGCCAGTATCCAGAACGGTCGCGAGGTCGCGGTGTAGCGCGTCCGGAAGTGCGCCCGAGCCGAGAGCGCAGCTCCGGAGTAGGTCCTCGCAATCCTGCCGTTGTGCGTCCCTCCCGAGTACGTCGAACAGCGGGTGGGTCAGCACCTCGCGGGCCGCGTATCCGTTGCGTGCCTCTGTCGTCCGCCGAACGATGTCGTCAGCGAGGAGACGGGCTTCAGGGAGTTGAGCTGATCCGACCACGTCCAGGACCGTGAGACCGAGTCGGACGTCGAAGACAGTCGTACCTGCCTTCCCGTCGTAGTTCAGGTAGGTGTTCGTCAAACACGTCACCGAGTCGCTGGCTTGTTGCTGCGTGTCGCGGCGGCACAGAGCCGTCAGGCACGCGGTGACAGCCTGCTCCCATGGCTCACCCGGTGCCGTATCGGAGAGCAGTTCGTCAGCGCGGCTGGTCTGGCCGGCGGTGAGAGCTGCGATGACGGCGACCTGGCGGCCGTCCAGCATCCTGGTGCCCACGCCCCGGTGCCGTTCGACATGAGCCAGGGCCTCGTCCCATCGCCCCGTGGCGGTGAGGGTCCGTGTGCCGTCAGCGAGGAGCACGCGCCACAGCCAAGCCCGCACCCCTTGCCGGTCGTCAGCGGTGGCAGTGACGTCGGCTGGAACGGTGATGCCTTCGAAGGACACAGCGGTGGCGGCCCCGACGGCCCCGTACAGGTCCAGTAGTCGCTGGAGCCCGTCGTCGGTTTGGCTGGCGCGGATCTGCAAGCGGGCGAGGTTGACTAGGGGCTCCAGCCCGCGAATGGCGCTCATGGCGGGTAGAGGGCAGGCACGCATGTAGGCGGCGGCGTGCCGGTGGCAGATCGATCGGGCGAGATCCGGAAGGCCGAGATCGGAAGCGACGAGCGCCGTCTGGTTGAAAACGGTGGAGGCCAATCCCTGGTCGCTCTCTTCAGCGGCTCTGGCTGCCAACTCGGTGAGGGAGCGCACGCGGTCGGGCAGTGGCAGGCAGGCTGGGCGGAATCGGGCAATCAGTGGAAAACGCCTTGCTATCGGGCCGTTCGGATCCATGGTCTCTCCGGGCGACGTTGGCACGATGGTGGATGAACGCGCGGGGCGGTACCGGTCGGAGTGGCCGACGGGTACCGCCCCGCGTTCAGTGGCGCTTGTCTGTATGGGGCGTTGTCACCGCCAGTCGACGACGATGCGGTTGAGCGGGGTGTCGAGGGCGAAGAGCCCGGGGCGCTGCTCGGCCACCGGGGCGTCGAGGGGGTGGATCTCGAAGGTGGCCTCGCGATCGCGGTACTCGCGATCCCAGGCGCGGATCGCGTCAGCGACCTTCGCGGCCAGCTTGTCGCTGCCGGGGCCGTGGCCGATGACGCCGAACTCCCAGAGCTTGCCGCCTTCGGGGGTCTTCGTGTCCGACAGGCGGCGGGCGAGGTAGGTGATGGCGCCTTGGTCGACGGCCGCGGTGGAAGAGGGGTAGGGGTCCTCGGTGAGGACAGTCCCCTTCGCTTCCTTCGGGAACAGCATCCTGATCAGGCCGCTGGGCAGGGAGCAGGAGACGAACAGCTCCATCCACTCGGGTGACTCCATGGCCCGGACCGTCATCCCGGTCCATTCCTCGGTGCGCGGCTGCTCCAGCACGCCGACCAGCGCGTCGGCGTCGAAGTGCTGTCCGGCAGGGGCCTGGAGGCTTACGGCGCCGTCCGCGCTGAGGGGGATGACCCGGCGGTCGTCGTCGGCGATTCCCTGGCGCAGCGGCATGAAGGTGTTCATCTTGCTGCTGACGCTCGTCCAGCGTCCATCGCGCTGTTCGTAGGCGATGGACCGGGACACGCTGCCTTTGAGTCGCTGGGGCACGACGAGCCGTCCGCCGGGGGCGAGTTGCTGCATCCAGGCGTGCGGGACTCCGTGTGCGCCGACGGTGGCGATGATCCGGTCGTACGGCGCGCCCTCGGCGTGGCCGACGGCGCCGTCACGGGTCAGGGCCCGAACGTTGGTGAACCCGGCCGCGTCGAGGTGCGCGCGGGCTCCTTCCACGAGGTCGTCGTCCACGTCGATGGTGGTGACGTGACCGCTCTCGCCGACCAGGTGGGCGAGCAGGCCCGCGTTGTAGCCGGTGCTGGCGCCGAGTTCGAGAACGCGCTCGCCGGGCTGGGCTTCCAGCTGGTCGAGCATGAGCGCGACGACTCCGGGTTGGGAGGCGCAGGAGATCGTCGTGCCGTCGGTGTCGTACTTGATGTTGACCGGCGCGTCGGCGTAGGCGTCTTCGAGAGAGGCGTTGGGCACGAACCGGTGCCGAGGGACGGTACGCAGCGCGGATTCAACGGCGGCGACGCGCGCGTTTCCAGTTGCGCGCACCTGGTCGACCAGGGCGTTGCGGAGCCGGGTGGCCTCGGCGTCGGAGGTGGTGATCGTGGCGGTGTTCACCTCCTCGACGCTAGTGGCTTCGGACGTGGCCGCGGCGGGCGACGCGGTGTTGTCACTCGATCCCATGACTGCCTCTCTTGCGATGGTGAACATGGCGCTCTGGTCTCCGGACGGGAGACCTGCGCGGTTGGCGTGGAAGATCAGGTGGTGTGCGACGACGGCTCGCAGACCGCGCGTAAGACGCCCGCAGACGGCAAGCCCGGCAAGGGTTGTCCCGGCCTCCTCGAAGGCGGCGACCCAATCGGCTTGCCCTTCGAGCGGTCCTCCAGGAAGGCACAGACTGTGGGCATCGGCCGTCATCAGCTTCTGCATCGCCGCAGTCAGAACGGTGGCCCGTTTAGGAGCAGCCGGTTGGGCGGCCGGGCGGAACACGCAGGCTTTCGCCCATACGTCCCCTTGCTCGAACCAGTCGAGCCTGGCGGCCCGCATCAGTGTGCTGATGAGGAGTACGACGGTCTCCCGGCGGCCCAGCCGACCAGGGCCGGGCTGGTAGCTCAGCAGATGACGGCTGTCGTGATGGAACAGGTCGTGGGCGGTGTCCATGGCCTGTGGACCGCCGAAGGAGTCGGTCTCCGGTTCGTAGAGTTCACGTACGAACGCCGTCGCCGTGCCGTCGTTGACGAGGTCGTTCAGCAGCAACTCGACGAGCGGGGACGGTTCGGGGGCGCGGTATCGCAGCCGCCAGGGCTGCTTGTCCATGAACCACCAGTCGGTGAGCTGACCGTCTTCCTCGGCCGCGCACAGGATGGGGCCGAGGCGTTCGGCGACGGCGCGCTTGCCGGTCTCGCGATCGGTGAAGGTGATGTTGTGCTGGTGCCAGGGGTCCGGGTGCACGGCGGTGGTCCTTCGGTGGGTGGGTCAAGCGATGAGCAGGCAGGCGTCCCAGGAAGTTCGGGGCGGGGCCCCGGTCGCGGGGACCAGGAGCGCCAAGGCGATCCCGGCGGCGCCGTTGAGGAGGCCGGGCCCCGCTTCCTTGTCGTGGACGATCGCCGCGGCGGCATCGTCCGGATCCGTGCCCGGGGGACAGAGGACGGTAAGGAGGGCGGGGATCGCCGCGCGCAGCTGACCTGCGGTCGAGGGGGCTGCGTCGTCGGCCGTCCGGGCGGCGATGTGGGCGAGGCCGGCGAAACCGTGGCAGAGGCCGTTGTCCGTGGTGGCGCTGAGCTGCGCGGAGTCGGTGAGGGCAGCCACGAGCGCGTTCTCGGCTTCGATCTGACGGCCGGTGTCGCCGAGGGCGAGGGCAGCGAGTTGCTGGGCGCGGGCCAGTCCCGCGGTGCCGTAACACCATGACGGTCGCCGTGGCGCGGACGGAGCGAGGAGTCCAGTGCGCAGTTCGGCTCGATTGACCCAGTAGGGCCAGACGCGGCCACTGCTCGTTTCGTCCTGCCAACGGTCCAGCCAGGCCAGGATCGTCCGCAGGGCTTGATGGTGATGACCGACGAGGGTGCCGCGACGGGCGGCGAGCGCCAGGAGCGCGAGTGCCCCGCCGATCCCGTGCGCCATACCGGTGTTGCCGTGTCCGTCCGGGAACCGGCTGTCCGGTCGGCCCGAGGGGCCGGTCGGTGTCCACCAGCCGGGCAGGACCTCGCCGTGGTGAGTGACCGGTTCGGTGAGGCGTACGCAGTAGTCGAGGATGGCGCGTACTTCGTCCCCGGTGGGGTCGCGGTGCAGGAAGTAGGCTCCGTATCCGGTCAGGCCCCGGATCGTGTCGAACTCGGCCAGTTCCGGCAGTTGTCCGGCGTCCATGCGGCGGTGCGCGGCATCCAACCGGCGGCGGACGTCTGCGGCCAGTTGGCGGTCGATCAGGCCCAGGGCACGCTGGTAGGCGCCGGGTGTGTGGTCGGCAGCGCAGGCCATGGCGTGCGCGAGGGCGGGCACTCCGTAGAAGGGGTGGCTGTCGGGACCGCTGGTGAACGGGGAACGTACGGCTGCACCGAGCCAGTCGTGGGCGCGCTGCCACGGGCCCAGGCCGAACGCGGCCCGCTCGATGTGGAGTAGCGCGACGCCGGTCGGGCCGTACGCGAGATGCTGGCGGACGGATGTGCCATCTGGCCCCGGTAGTTCCGCAGCAGGGCGGGCCAGCAGATCGGCGACGGCCTCCGTCACCTTGAGCGTGATGGGGTCGTTCACCGTGGCCTCCGGGACATCCACGCCGTGGCGGCGGCGCGCGTGACGTACAGGCAGGCCGCTTCCTCGGGGAAGTCGACCGCGACGTGGCGGACGAAGTGGACGTGTAGCAGCGAGGAGAGGACATCGTCCTCCGCGATGCCCTGGGCGTCCGGGCCCGGGACCTGGGCTCGGTAGGCCACCAGCCCTGCGTGCCGGTCGGCCCACGCCTCCACGATGGCCTGCCCTCCGGGCACACCGCGCAGGGCCGCCCAGTCGCCGGACGGGTCGGACAGCCGTACTGCTTCCGCCAGTTGAGCGCGGGGGACTGGTGCGGGTGCGGTGCGGGGAATGTGGTCGATCAGCCAGCGCATGCCGGCCTCGGTGCTGCCGAGGAACGCGATGGCGATGGCGGTGCTGTGTGCGGCCACCAGCGTGCGCTGGTACGGACGCCGAGGCTGGCGAAGCTGAGCGACGACGGCGCGCGAGTCCGCGCGGAACACTTCCTCGGCTGCGTCCCAGGCCGCTCCGGAACCCCAACGGCCCATCTCGCGGTACGAGGTGGGATAGCGCAGATCCGACAGCAGCCCCTTGGTGCGCAGTTCGTCGGCCCAGGTGCTGATCGTACGGACGGTCTCGGTGAAGGCGGTGGAATCGGGCAGGGCGATACGCACTCGTAGATGCTGGTCGGGATCCCGGAAGCGGATGAACCACCAGGGCGGAGAGCCGAGTTGGGCCATCAGGCCGGGGATGTGATCGGCAAGGAGGAGGTCCTGGCGCCGTACGTCTCCGTAGAGGGTTGCCAGCAGCAGGGACGAGATGCCTGGAGTCTGGATCTGCGCCGGTGAGAGGGCACGGGCCGGGGTGGGGGCCGGCAAGCGCGGCCATGCTGGAGGTTGCGTCGCTTTGAGCGGTACGACCACCTCATGGGCACGGCCGCCGCACCAGTCGTGAGCGCCGTGCGGTGGGGCTTCGATGAGGAGGGCCGGGCGGGGGCGGTTCAGGTGGTGGCGGAGGAGGGTGCGGTGGCCGGCGTGGTCGAGGTCGAGGAGCAGTTGACGGTCGTCCTCGGTCAGGAACACGCGGTGCGGCATCCGCCGTCGGATCCGCCAGTCGTCGAGCGCCACGTCCCATTCGGCCTGGGGGTGGTCGCGGCCTGGGAGTTCCGCGGGCTCCAGCCGCCACCGCGCGGGGGCGAGCACGATACGCCCGTAGCGCAGCCGGGGCAGGAACGGCATGGCCGTGGCCGCGCCCCAGTCGAACAGAGTGACCTGGGCGCACTGAGCGCGGGACAACTCGGTGAGGAATCGGACGAGCGGCGGGGTATGCGTGGCGAGGTTCAACGCGTGCATGCCCACGGCTTCGACCCGGTGCCCGCGCTGGGGGAGGGCCAGGTACATGCGGCGGCCGTCGCACGCCACCGCCAGGTCGTCGGGCGTGAGGACGACTCCGTCGGGGGCGCGGTGTTCCTGGACGCTGATCACGGTGGGCAGGATCTGCGGGGTGCGGGTGACATGGGCGCTCGTGGGCAAGAGCGGGGGAAAGGACAGCTGGACAGGGACGGTCCCGGTGTCCGCCGCCGGCAGATCGGCCAGTTCCGCGCTCAGGGCGGCACGGTCCTCGGGGGCCAGCACGCTGAGGAACCTGCCCGAGATGACGCCGACGCCTCGCGACACGCTCACGATCTCCACCAGAAACCGATCGCTCTGCAAGTCGTCGGTGCTGGCGGCGTGTACGCGGACACCGATCTCCAGGTGCGGCGGCACTCGCGGGTGTTCGGGCCCGATGTCCATCGCGGCGATCAGTTCCTCGGTGAGGAGCACTTCGTCGCGGCCGTCGAGGGCGGCGGCCTGGGCCAGCCCGACCAAGGTGTCGTCCCGTACGGATGTCCGTCGGCGACGCACGTCTGCGGATGTGCCCGGGTATCCATCGGGGAAACCGGTGCCGCTGTCTGCGACGACTTCCTTGAGGGGCACCATGGTGCCGATGCCGTACCGCTCGTAGAACCGTCGCTGGTACGCCTTCCAGGCGGCGGTCCCGTACGGGAGGGCGCTGACCCGGGTCAGCGCCCAGGCAGCACGCTCGATCTCGCGGGCCACCGCCTCAGGCAGCTCGACTTGGGCATCCAGACGGAGATCGAGAGCGAGCGGGTGGCGGCGAACACCTGGAACCAGGGCCCGCATCCGCGCCGCCGTGCCGGCCCGGCCACTGCGGGAGTCACATCCGCGCAAGTCGGCCTGCACCGAACGGAGTTCGCCGATGGTGGCGGCGACCGGTGCCACGGAGTCGGCGTGCACGGTGTCGAGGCTGCTCAGCAGGTAGGTCAGCGCGTCGGTCTCGGTGCTCGGCGCGTGCAGGCTGGAGATCAGCACCTGGTGCCGCATCAGATCCTGCACGAGCCGGAGCGCCTTCTCCGGCCCTGCGTGGGGGAACTCGGAAACCAGCTTGTCGGCCAGATCGCCTGCGCGGATCGGTGATCGGGCGGCATCCAGGACCATGCGCACCGGCGCGGACAATCCGATGGACGCCTCGACAGCGTGCCGCGGGCCATCGTGGGTGTCAGGCTTGTACGGCACAACGAGCCGATCGCCGCGTTCCGCGACGACGTTGTTCAGTACCACCGGTAGACGCCCAAGTAGTTCCGGACACGACTCCAGTTGCTCAATGACGGCCGCCAGCCATTCTGCGCTCGCCCGGCCGATCGCCACATGATCCGAACCCCACACCGTGGCTGCTCGTGGCCCGAGAGCCGCTGTGGTCACACCGGCGAACAAGCCGAAGGGAGTCGCCCGATGCTCGGCACGCAGCAGATAACGGGCCACGGAAACGACCGCACGGCGCACATCCCACGAGGCCGGACAATCGGATGAGCACAGGGTCCGGACCCGGGACGCGAGTACAGGGCTGGCGTGTTCCAAAGCCTCGACGAGGTCCTCGTGAGACCACACGTCCCGCAGCCACGCGAGCCGGGAAGCCGCGCCGTGGGGTGAAGGGTCATCAAGGTCAGGACACGGAGAAGCGGGAAGCTCCGGCCACGCAACTGCACGGACAAGAGCGGTCTTACCGGCGCGGTAGCCAGTGCTCGAAGCCATCACAACCTCCGTGATCCAGACGGGGCGGCCGGTGCCCGCGCGATGCGAGTTGCGAGGCACCGGCCTGTATTGACGTGTTCTTGGGTCAGGCCACGTTGGTGGTGCAGGCGCCGCAGGTCGAACCGCAGCCGTCGTCCGTGGCGTTGATCAGGCCGGCGACGTCCGCGACCTCGACCAGGGTGACGTCGAGGTCGAAGTCGTCCGTCGTCCCGGCGCTCGGTGGGAGCGCCTTCGTGCTGGGCTGAATCTGGGGACTCATGTCAACTCCAGTTACTGGAAGGTGAGTTGTGGATAGTGGTTCTGCCGGGCGTGCGCTCGCTGGACGATTTGAGGCGTCGAGTGGTGCTTCCCGGCCACCGACCCGAGGTCCCTTGCCCCGATCTTGGAGTGGATCGGGGTCGCCTTTCCCCGGGCTGGTGTCTTGCGCCGCCCTTTGGAATCGGGCTCGGAGGGAGCGATTCCAGAAGGCGACCGTCTGTCAGGCCCTGTCGGTGCCGGTGCCGTTCTTCTCAGCGCTGGTCAGCAGGCTGCGGGCTGAGGAATGGACGACCGTGCCCCTCTGCCGGGTACCGCTGAGGATTCCCCGTTTCCTCAGCGGCCTGAGGGCGGACTTGAGCGTGCCTTCGGTGGTGCCGAATTCCTCGGTGAGCGCCTTGGTGCCGGGGATCCTGCTGCCTTCCGGATAGGTGCCGTCCTTGATTCGAGCTATGACCACGTCACGGATGCGCGGGGACTGGGTTCTCGGCAGGGTCCAGGTCTGGATCTGGCCCGATTGCTTGCGCACCCGGAGGGTGGGGCCGAGGGGCTGGGCGTCGGGGTCCATGACCACAGTGCCGAGAGCGGAGATGCCGAGTGTGAGTCCCGCATGGGCGAGCCGGGCCAGAGCCCGTCGTACGGAGTCGTCGAGGACACCGAGTTCCACGCACAACCGGTCCCGTGAGGGGAGCACGTCACCGACCCGGTAGGTTCCGTCGGAGATGCGGGCCCGCAGGACCGTTTCCACCCGATGGGCCTCGCTCGCTTCGTCCAGGCCTTCTCCAAGGTCGACGAGGCGGTGCACGAGCCCGGAAGGGCAGCCCAGGAAGGCGGCGATGCCGAACATGGATCCTCCCGCGCGGTGGGCGGCGGCGACCGCGTTGGCGTACCGGGTACGGTCGTCGTGGGTGAACCGCACGCCTGGTGTGTAGTCGGGCAGTTCTATGAGGTGCTGCTGCCAGGGCGGGGCGTCGCTCGCGGGCGGGTGTCGGCGCTCTTTGGCACGGGCGGCGGCGCCCATCTGATCGACGGGTCCCGCGTAGGGTTCGCCGCTGGTCACGGTGGTCTCCATCAGGTGGGTGCTGGATGGGGGAGTACCGGTCCTGTGTCGCTGTGCCCCAACACGGCGGCACAGGACCGGAAGCCGGCCCGTCGTTCCCTGAATCACCGACGGTCCAGGGAACGACGGGCCGTGCCCGCGTCGTCGGGCGGGGTGTCAGGACATCGCTCGACGACGAGGTGTTGAACCCGCGCGTGGCATTCCGGTTTCACGGTGCTGCCGCGCGCGGCAGCTTTCAGACGACCGTGGATCTTGACCGGTCCTGGGCGTGCGGAATACCTACGGTGGCTTCGTCCGCCTCGGTGGAAGGAGGTTCCTGGCCAGAGGGTTCGGCGGCGTTCACCCGGGCGGCCGACATGTTGACGGACGGAGAGCGGGCCCTGTCAGGAAGGAGACGGTCAGGGGTGAAGAGGTAGTCCGCAGCTGCTCTGCGGAACGTCTGGCCGAGCCCGGAGGACGTCTTCATGCCACTCCCTCCGTAAGGAAGGCGGCGAAGCCGTCGACGTCGTACACAGCCAGCTGGCTCCACGGATCAGCGGCGGCACCAAAGCGCGCGATCTGCTGCGTCATGTCGAACAGCAGGCACAACACGGTGGCCGTGATGCGATCCCACCGGTCGCCCGGCGAGGGGAACGGCAGCCGGGATCGTGGACGCGCTGGGACCGCCTTACCCAGGGGCGTGACGGTCTGAGTCGGGCCGGGGCTGCTGCACGTGCCGTCAAGAGCGGCGGAGTGGGGCTGGGGCACCGAACGTCCTGTTCAGGAGTGGTCTGGGCTGAATGGAGGTTGGGGCCGGGTGTAGTTCCCCTCGGGCATTGACGGCCGAGGGGAACCACACCCGGCAGATCATGCGGATCTCAGGGATGCGAATCGGGCCGTCCAGGCAGCCGGGTCGTCCGTCTCTTCAGTGGTAGGGACCAGGTCCGGGCTCGCCCAGACCTGGTTGAAGATGTCGAGACCGTGCTCGGCGATGATGTCGCCGACGCTGCCCCTCGCCCGGTCGAAGAAGTCGCGCGTCCCTAAACCCGGGACGGAACCCTGCAGGGCACGGAAGCGCGGGCTGGCGTGCGGGCTGAACTCATTCGTCACTACCGGGGCGCCGAGGATCTTGGTGGTGACCTGGTGGTCCGCCCAGTAGGCGTGACCCTCCAGCAAGAACTTGTAGTCGCGGTCCGCCGTACCACGGAGGTGTGGGAAAAGGGTGTCCTGGGCTTCCCAGATGCGGCCCTTCGTTGTCGCGTACTGCGTCAGGTGGGTTGCCTCGTGCGCGACGGTCTTATAGAGGAAGGGTTCGTCCTGGAGGTATCCGCCCTCCCGGAGCGACTTCGGCAGGACGACGATCTCCGGCGTCCCTGGTACGAGGGACGCGGAATGGGCCGCGATCAAAGGCCATTGCTGGCGCAGTGCCTTGCCGTTGGCCTTGATGGTGGCGTACGCCGTGCGCATGTCCGCCCACGGAGCGGAAAGCTCGGTGGCTTCGGTCCCCAACTGCCGCTTCAGCCTGCGGACGTGGGACTTGCGCCAGGCACGGGGACGCATCAGCCGGATGACCACGGAGTCGGGCAGAGGTAGCCTGGTGATGCTCTCGACCAGCGGTAACGTCTCGCCGGCAATGGCCTCCAAACGGTCCGCGAGCGGATCGAACCGGGGGCCGGCTTCGTTTCGTACGATAACAGGTGGCATCGTGCTGCTTTCCTGATAAATATTCTAGTTTTCTTCTATTTGGTCTCCCTGTTGCCGAGCCGGGGAGGTGTGGCTTGGCAACAGGGAGTGGAACCCGTACGCGGCAAGTCGATTGACGGGACTGCCACGCACGGGGGCTCATGCGGCGGCCAGCCGCTCGGACCACTCGATCTCTGCTTCTCCGAGAGCGGTCTTGGCGAGGTGGATCCGCTGGAACTCACCGGTCCCGGCGGGCGGATAGGTGTACTGGATGTCGCGGAAGAGGCGTTGGAGCAGGTAGTCACCGTCCAGGGCGCGGGCGCCGTGCAGTTCCATCGCGTCCCGCGCGGAAGCCGCAGCCAGTTCGTGGCCGGTGTGCTTCGCGCCAATCAGTTGGGAGTCACAGGGCAAACCGCGGTCGAGGAGGTGGACGGCCTGATAAGCGGAGCCCTGAGCGATTTGGAGACGGGCCTGCATGCCGCCGAGCCGGTCCCGCACGACAGGCAGGTCGGACAGGTGCCCGTCGTACCGGGGACGACTCCGCAGCCACTGGGCGGTGGTCTCGACGAGAGCTTCGTGGATGCCCAGACTGACCGCGGTGAGGTTGGGGCGGCCGTAGAGGATGCTGCTGCTCTGCGCGACGAACAGCCCCTGGCCGACGTCCCCAAGCACATTGGCCACAGGTATGCGAACACGGTCAAGGCGCAGATGACCGACGGTGAAGCCGTGCAGACCCAGACCTGGTCTGTGCCGCTGCCGGGTCAGTCCCTTGCGGTCGTGCTCGACCAGGAACGCGGTCAAAGCCTGGGAGGCGGAGACGCCGGGCGGCGCCGTACGGGCGACAACGACATGGAGACCGGCCAAGTGGCTGTTGCCGATGTGGACCTTGCTCCCAGTGATCACCCACCAGTTGCCGTCTCGCTCGGCGACCGTCTCAATCCCCCCGATATGACCACCCGCCTGCGGCTCGGTCACCGCGATCGAGAAGAGCAGCGTCCCGCCTGCCGCTTGCGGGAGCCACTGCGTCTTCTGCTCGACGGTCCCCCAGAGCTGCACCGCGCCGGCCGGGATCAGGCTGGCTTGGAGCATGGCCGCCGTGGCCGCGGACACCACACCGCTCCGATGGATGAGTACCGTCCTGGCGACGTGCCCGGCCGCCATCCCGCCGTACTGCTCAGGGATCGTCACTCCGAACCAGCCTTGCTCGGCCATGAGTTGGGCGATCCTGCGCTCGACCTTGTGCGGCGAGGCCTCCATACGTTCTACGCGGGGCGCGATGAACTCGGCGGCGAAGACATCTGCCTCGTGCCAGAGCCGGTAGTGGTCGGGGGTGAGGTAGGGGGTGAGTGCGGTGGGCGGCGTGGTGGGCATGGTCGTCTCCCTCTCCCTGGTGGAGTCGCAAGGCGGCGTGCGGCCGGGTCCCCGAGCGCGGGGCTGCCGAGTGGGGGCGAGGCGGAACTCAGTGCGCCGGTGCGCCGCTGGTCAGGGCGTGCAGGATCTCGGCGCCGCTGGCCTTGACGGCGTCGAGGAGACGGCGGGCGTCGCTGAGGGCGCGGGCTTCGGGGTCGATGGTGCACACGGTGCCCAGCGCGATGCCGGTCTCCCCGTGGATCAGGGGTGAGCCGAAGTAGGAGCGGATCCCTACCGAGTCGGCGACGTAGTTGCCGGAGAAGCGGGGCGAAGCGTGGACGTCGGGCAGGGGCAGCGCCTTCCTCCGCTCCATCACGGCGGGGCACCAGCCGTGATCGAGTCTCATGGTGCGGGGGACGACGAGGTGGCCGCTGTCCGGCGGCGGATTGTGCAGGCCGACGAACGTCTGCTCGCCCAGGAAGATGTTGACGAACCCGTAGAGCATGCCGGTCACCTCAGCAAGATGCCGGGCGAACTCGTCCATCAGCCGGTCGGGAGAGGTGGGGATGCCCAGGCTTCGGATCAGCTCATCGCGGGCCTGCTGCTCGGCGATCTTCCGAGCCTGGGCTGCGCTGATCTCCTGGCCCAGTTGGATCGTGCCGGGGTGCGGGACGATCGTCTCGGGCCGGACGCCAGGTTGGCGGCGGGCGGACCGGGACGGAAGCGGAAGGTGGGTGGGGTGCGTCATCAGGCATCCAGGGGGGTGGGGTCGGCGGGGGTGAGTTCTAGGGCGTGGTCGACGAGGCGCAGCAGGACCCGTGCGACCGACGACTTCACGCGGGCATCGCAGGTCACGACCGGGGTGCCGGGCTTGAGCGCGAGGGCCTGGCGGACCGCGTCGATCGGATAGCGGTGAGCTCCGTCGAACTGGTTGACGCCCACGACGAACGGCAGCCGTGCGCGCTCGCAGAAGGCAATCGCCGGGAAGCTGCGGTCAAGGCGGCGGGTGTCGGCGAGGACGGCGACGCCCACGGCTCCGCGGGCCAGGTCGAACCAGAAGTCGACGAACCGGTCCTGGCCGGGTGTGCCGAACAGCATCAGTTCCACGGGGCCGTCGTCGCTGTCGACGCTGAGGCGGCCGAAGTCGAAGGCCACCGTGGTGGTCTCCTTCGCCTGTACGCCGTCCAAGTTGTCGGTGGAGGTGCCGGCCTGGGTCAAGACCTCTTCAGTGGTCACCGGCTCGATCTCGCTGACCGCGCCGATGAAGGTGGTCTTGCCGACCCCGAAGCCCCCGGCCACCATGCACTTGAGCATGAGCGGGGCGCCACCGTGCGCGGCGGCTGCATCTGGGCGAGACGAGCTGGCGGTATCAGCCAGCCATGCGGTCGAGACCGACACGGAGTTTCTCCAAGAGCTGTCGGGACGGGCGGTCCCCGAGTGGGTCGTCCGGGGCGGTAGCTGGCGTGTAGGCGTCGGTGTCGGTGACGGACAGTTCCAGGACCCGGGCGTCGACGAGATCCGAGATCAACACTCGGGTCGCGGCGAGCGGGAGACGGATGGTGCCTGCAAGTTCAGCCACCGACCGGCTCCGTTGCCGGCACAGGGACGTGATCTGCTGGTACTCCTCTGCGGTCAGGCTCACGCCGGGCCTGCCCCGCCCCGCCTCCAGGACGGTGTCCGGGCTCAGCACGTGGCGACCGCGGGTACGGCCGCCGGTCACGACGTAGGGCCGTACGAACGCGGCAGCCGCAGGGGCGGGGTGCGGCATGTGTCGGCTGGGGCTGGCCATCAGGCGGTACGGGGGGCTCGACCATGTACTCGGCGAAACGGTCCACCAGCTGGCCCATCTCCCACCCGATCGTGCCCACGCTGGCCTGCGGTTCGGCGATCACCCCGAGCACCGTGTCGACCTTGCCCTGTTTGGTGCCCGGTTGGTTCGGGAAGGCCGCGCTGGTGCCAGCGATGCAGACGAGGATGATGCCGTCGGCCCGCTCGATGAGTACCTGCTGGAGGGGGGCCTTGTGTCCCTCCGGTCCCGGGATGTTCTCGCTCAGGGAGGCCAGCGAGCCCAGGGTCGCGGCCCACTTGTGGGCATAGTCCCGGTGGATCCCGCTGTCCACCAGCGGCAACGCGTCCCGCGAGATCAGGAGCGCATGGCGGACACCAGGGACCTTCTCGACGAAGCCCCTCAGCTGGTCGGCCAGCTTCTGGCGTACATCGGCGGGGTTGGACGAGGCATCCGTCGCGTCGTGGGGCTGTGGCGTGTCGAGGGTCATGGGAATCGCTCCTGCATATCTGGACTGGCCGTCGTCGCCGAAGGCCATGGGTAGGTGGGGGCTAGGAGTGCGTGGCCGGCCGGACGCTCTGCGGGTCGTGCGGGGCACGGCCGGAGCGGAAGCTGTCTCGGAACTCGGCGGCCAGGCCGAACCGCGGCCGGGCCGAGGGAGGCCTGAGGGGAGCGGGCTCGGGCTCCACGTCTTCCGGAACGCGTTGGGGCAACGGCGGCACGCCTCCCTCCTGGCCGACGCCCGGCGGCGCCAGCGCCGTGTGTGGGGTCACGGCGGGCGGTGGCGGAGACGTGTACTGCGGCGTCGGCACCGCTGCTGGGGTGGGGAGCGCGGAAGGCGCGGCCCTCTGGACCAGCAACCTGTTCGGCACGACCACCAACGCGGTGGTGCCTCCGGTGGAGTTCTCCGACAGATGGACAGCGATCCCGTGGATGCGGGCGATCTTCGCGGCAGTGAGCAGACCGAGCTTTCCAGCTCTGACCAGCGGGGTCACATCAACCTGGTCGGGATCCTCCAGCAACAGGTTGTACCGAGTCCGGTCCGCCGACTTCATCGGAATGGCCACGCGGTCCTCGACCTCGATCGCCAGACCGCGTGCCACTTGCTGTGCGCGCACCTGCACCTTGGCCGATTGGTCGCAGAACGCCGTGGCGTTCTCCACGAGTTCGGCCAGTAGATGTGTCAGGTCCGGCCCCACATGCCGAGGCAACCCCAGATCGACACCGACCGTGCTCGCCGCGATGGAAACCTGCGAGTAGTACTCCACTTCCTGCACGGCGCCCCGCAGCAACTCGACCACGTTCACCGGCTGTTGATGACTGCGCAGGGACTCGCCGGCGGATGCGGACTTGCTCTCCACCCAGCGACGCAACCGCGTCACCAGATGATCGAGCTTCCAGAGCGTGTCCAGCTGGTCCGGATCATCCGTCTGGCGCTGTACGAGATCCAGAAGCTCCAACGCCCGGTCGAGGAGGGCGTGTTCACGCCGCGCGAACTGGCCGTTCATCGACAGCAGCACCGACGACCGCGACTCGCTGTGAACACGGATCAGAGCGTCAGCGGCCTGCACCTGAAGCTCATCCAGCAGTGCCACCACATCATCGGCCGGGCCTGCCCCCTCAATTGGCGGAAGGCTCTCAGGCACCGACGGCGTACCGCCCCGGCACAGCTCCTCAGCCGTGAACTGCACGAGTTTCTCCAGAGCGGCTGCCGCCGCGGTGACCCGCTGCAACTGGGCTTTGTGCGCCTGATCAACAGCCTTCGCCGCTGTACGGGAACGGAAGACGCCGGCCACAGTGGCGGCCAGGGGGCCGCACGCCACCAGTGCCAGAAGGTATCCGGTCGGAACCTGACCTGTTCTCCAGACGATGACGGCGATGCCGAGGAACCCGAAACAGATGACCAGTGGTGGGGCGACCGCCGATCGGATCTGTTCGAGCACGAAGCGATCGATCGGAGCACGACGCTTTCCCTTACCTCGGCCGTGGGGAGCCGGGCGTGCAGAAGGCTGGGGGGCAGGCATGAGTTCCTCGGAGTCAGGTTCGAGTGGGGGTGAACGGGCTCGTTGTGCGGTCAGACGATGGGGAGGATGACCTGCACCTTCTTGCCCACGACCTCGCCGTCGGCGTTCTTCTTCAAGCCCCAGGACAGACGGCCCTTGTAGTAGGCGACCCACCACAGGCCCTTCGGCCTTCCCGCTACGGAGCCGCTCTGATTCGCTATGTCGACGAAGCCGGGAAAGTCGCGGAAGGCGTCCTGCACCTCGACGAGCAGTTCACGGGTCTTGGCGTCGACCATCAGACGCAGAGTGATGGTGCCGTCGGGGAATGCCGCACCGTGGTTGACGGCGTTGTCCACCAGCTTGTCGGCGAGGCGGGCGGCCTTGTCCAAGTTGCCCTGCCAGTGCCCATCCATCAGAGCCGACCGCACCCGCTCCCGCGCGAGGGAGCCGACATCCGTACCGGCCACCATGGCCACGATCCACTCGAAGGCCGGCTCGACCTCCGTTCTCAAAGTCATCAGAGGCGTGACGACCTCATGGGCACCGGCGTGGTTCTCGGGGCTGGCCGTAGTGGCGTCAGCTGAGGAGGGCATGAGAGCGGATCTCCAGTAAGTGCACGAGCAGGTCAGGAACAGGACGTCGGAGACAGCGAATCGGGGGCGGCGATCAAGAACCGCAGACCCTTGTCCGTTGTGGAGAGGCGCAGCGGACCGGCTCTCGGCACAGGCACGGATCGGTCACCAGCGCCAACTGATCGGCGACTTTTCGGATCCACGGTGGGAGCCGATAGCGCTTCAGCTGCGCGAGCGTCAGTCGGCGGGAGAGCGAGGGAGCACCAGGTCATGGTGCCGTCGCGGCTAACACCCCACTCCTCTGCGAGAGCGGCGACGAGCATCAGCCCCCGGCCGTTCTCCGCCTCGGCGCCCGCCTCACGTTGTTGAGCCGGAGTCGGGTTGCCGTCGGAAACCTCGATCCGCAGTTCTTCGGCAGAGCTGACGACCCGAAGCCCGATCGTGTTGCCGTGGCAGTGGCGCACAGCATTGGTGACCAGTTCCGAGAGTGCGAGCGCAGCCGTGTCATTGAGTGCTGTGAGGCCCCAAAGGCGCAGGTGTGCCAAGGTAGTCCGTCGCATGAGCCGGACGTGGGCGTCGGCTGGGGCGAATGCCACCTCGAAGCCACGAGTGGTCGCCCGCTCTGATCCGGCCGGGGCGCGCTGGTCGCAGCGCCCTCGGCCGTCCTCGTTGTTGAGCGCCTTACGGAACGTCATGGACCTATCGCACCGTGCTCTCAAGCACCCTGCCAGGGGAATCTAGAGGGGGAAAAACTTGTCAAGGGGGAAACCAGCAGGGGGATCTGAAGCCATGATTGGGTGCAGTCCACCAACAGAGGTCACACTCATGCCAGCAGATCCGTTCGCCGAACTGCTTCTCCAACTACGTAAGCAAGCGGGACGCACTCAGGACGAACAAGCAGAGGCGATCAACACTGTCTCCGGCCGGGACACCATGACCCGCCGCGAGATCAACCGGTATGAACATGGTCAGAACATCCCCACCAATCACACGGTTGCGCATATCGCGACGGCCTGCGGCTTCCCCCCTGAACAGTTGCAGCGGGAGGCAGCAGCCGCCCGCGCCCGGCGGAGGAAGGGGCACCGCCGTGGAGGGGAGGAGCTGGATGACGTGAACCGCCGGACACTGGTTGGTGGCGCTGTACTGGGCGCAGCTGCTGCTGCCGAGCCGTGGGGCCGCCTGGCGCACGCCCTCAAACGAGGGACGAAGGTCGATGCGACCGGAGTGGACGCGCTCACTGATCACGCCGCTGCGCTCCACGTGAGCGAGCATCACCTCACGGCCCGTCAGCTCCAGGGCAGGGTCGAGGCGCACCTTGACGCCATCACTGCGGTTCTGCCCCGTGTCGGCGAGCGCGAGCGCGCTGTGACCATTGCTGCTGGTGAAACGGCTGCCCTCGCTGGGTGGGTGGCTTGGGACCTGGGCGACTCCGGGAGAGCGCGCGCCTACTACGAGGTCACGAGCGCGTGCGCCGAGGCCGCCGGACATCCCCCACTGCGGGCTTTGGCCCTGGCGTACGCCAGTTATGGCGCCGCCACGCCGGAGAAGGCTATGAAACTTCTGACCCAAGCTGCCCAAGATGTTCGGGGGCCGGGTAACGCGGCCGCTGCCGCCTGGGTCCACGGCCGCCTCGCGGAGGAAGCGGCGACTGCCGGCGATGACATCGGCGCGCTGCGGGCGTTGGAGCGTGCCCAGGCCGTGTACGACTTCGCAGACCACACTACCGAACAAGCATGGGTGCGGTTCATGACCCCGTACCGCCTCGACTCTCTGTCATTGTCGGTGTACGGGCAGCTCAGGCGGCAGGAATTGGCGGAGACCGCCGACAACGCCGTCGACCGTCTCGGCGATGAGCTGCCGGAGTCAGGGGTCGTGGTCCTGGGCGACCTGGCCTCAGCGCTTCTGCGCGGAGGAGACATCGAACAAGGTGTCTACGTGTCGCATCAATTCGCAGCCGCAGCAGAGGCCCGACCGAACACCATGGGCAGGGCACGTGCGCAGGACATTGCCACGCTGCTTCCGGGCCGGGAGAAGGAACTCGCTTGGCATCTGCAACAGCTGGCAGCGTGAACTGACGTGCGGCTGCTGCGTACAACGCTCCGTGCAGCAGCCGCTCCTCGGCGGCGGTCCGCGCCTTACCTCGCCGTCGACTGTTCAGCCACCCACGACAGGTAGGCTGCGGACCCGCCGGTGATCGGCAGGACGACCCACTCTGGAACCTCGTAGCTGTGTTCCCGGGCCACCCACGCCTCAAGTTCCGGAAGACGGTCGGTGGTCGTCTTGTACGAGACCCGCCATTCCTGAGCGGTCTCGATCTTCTCCTTCCACCAGTACACCGCGGTCAACGGAGGGTCGATGTGGGCGCCGGCGGCCAGCCGGTTCTCAACCGCGCCTCGTGCCAACGCCGTTGCTTTCTCCTCGTCATCGATGGTCGTCTGCGCCACCACGATCTCGCTCGCCATGCAACTCCCCTCCCGGTCGATGTACACCGACCCTACATAGCGCGCCCCCGATGATGGAGCAGGGTGTGGTGGGCACACAGCCGCCCCACGCGTTGGCTGGAGGGGAGTGTTGGCGGCCAGATCCGTCTCTAGAGGCCGCCGTCGGGGGAGGCCGAGCGGACCGGGCTCGACGTAAACACACGTCATCGGGCTCCACGACTGTCTGTGCCCGTTCGGGCGGAGGGGCGGCGGAGCCCAGGCGGCCGCAGTACGAGGCGAGGCCCGGTTTCACGGCCTGACCGAGGTTCTGGAGCATATGCGATCAGCCGTCTGGAGGGCGTGCGGGGTGTCGAGTAAGGCGTGTTCGGGGCAGACCCCGGCGCGGTCCCGGCAGATCACTTCAACTCCCAGGTGCGCCATCGGCCATGCCGCCAGGGAAGCCGCCTCGCGTCCGGGCAGGACCTCGATGGGCCGGTGACGTTCGCCGTCCGTATTCACGGTGGCGTACGAGTGGCCTCGGCGGGTGGCGAGATAGTCCACCCCAAGAACCCGAAGCGTGCTGAACTACGGGTTTGGCGGCCCCAGGAGCCGGTGCAGCTAGGGCCTGTTGCGAAAGTGGATCTTGGTCGTGGATGATCACGCTCTGTGGGGCGTGGTGATCTGACGAACGGCCAGTGGAGCCGTTGCTGCCGAAGGGCATCAAGCCGGGCCGTCCGCCGGTGTGGACGCGGCGGCAGCTGATAGACGGCATACGGTGGCGGACCCGGACCGGTGCCCCCTGGCGTGATGTGCCGGAACGCTACGGGCCCTGGGACCGGGTCTATGACCTGTTCCGCCGCTGGCAGCGGGATGGTTCCTGGGCCAGGATCGTCACTCAGCTTCAGGCCAAGGCCGACGCGAAGGGCCTGATCGCCTGGGATGTGAATGTCGACTCGACCGTGTGCCGGGCGCACCAGCACGCGGCCGGGGCGGCGAAAAGGGGGACCTCCAGAGGGAGCCGCCCGGCGGTATTGCAGTCGAGCCAGCCGACCACAGCCTCGGACGTTCCCGGGGCGGGCTGACCACTAAGATCCATCTTGCCGCTGAGCAGGGGCAGAAGCCGCTGTCGGTGCTGATCACGGGTGGACAGCGGGGCGATTCTCCACAGTTCGAGCCTGTCTTGGACGCGATCCGGGTGCCCCGGATCGGCCCTGGTCGACCCCGCAGGCGACCGGACCGGGTGCGGGCCGACAAAGCGTATGACTCCCGCCGCAACCGCGCCTACCTGCGCAGACGCGGTATCAAGGCGACCATCCCGGTTCCTGCGGACCGGGTCCGCAACCGCCAGAAACTCGGCTCCCAAGGCGGTAGGCCGCCGAAGTTCGACAAGACCGACTACCGCGAGCGCCACGCGGTCGAATGCGGTATCAACCGCCTCAAGCGCCATCGGGCCGTCGCCACGAGATACGACAAGCTCGCCGTCCGCTACGAGGCGACCGTGCTGGTCACAGTCCTCAACGAGTGGCTGTGACCAGCACGTTTCCAAGGATTCCTAGCCGTCGTCGAGGCACAGGCAGAACGGATGCCCGGCAGGGTCGAACAGCACGCGTACGTGCTCCTGCGGCTGAACCGGCGCTAGCGAGGCTCCCATGGCCACGGCCTCGGCGACCGCCTCGTCCAGGTCGCCTACTTGGAAGTCGAAGTGCATCATCGGACGCTGCTCACCATCGGCCGGCGGCCACACAGGCGGCTGGTACCCAATGGCCTGCTGAAAGACGACATAGACGGCCCCTTGCGGCGGAGCGACGACAGACGTCCCGGGCTCCTCGTGCACGATCGGCCAGTCCAACAGCTCCGCATAGAAGCGGGCCAGAGCCCCGGGGTCCGGCGCTTCGATCGCGGTCCCCCACCACATGCGGCTTGTCTTAGAACGCATGCTCGACCCTAACCCGGACCTCCCCAAGAACCCGATGCGAACGGGCCAGCCAGATCAGTAGCCACACCCCGCACTTTCACAACAGGCCCTAGGTCATCCGCCCAACGCCGAGGCGCACTTGGGCAGGCAGTTGGGTGTCAGCCCGTCCAGGCAAGTGCGAGCCCGATGTGATCCAGCGTGTGGTTGAGCCTGATGGTGAAGCGCGCGTATCAAGCGGTCAGTTCGGGAGCGGCTCGGCGGGAGGGCGGGATCGGACGGGAAGGTAACTGACGATTCCCGGTTAGGGAAACCGGTGCTTGTTCGGATGCTTGTGCATCTGCTGGACCACCGTGGTCCTCAGGTTCAGCGCAGGCATCGGAAAAGGAAGATTCAGTGATGTACCAAGGGACCTTCGGGCCTCGGACTAGGGGAGACCAGACCTGGCAGGAGCAGGCGGCATGCGCTGCGGCCGTTGAGGTGGCAAGGGACCCAGACCTCTTCTTCCCGGCAACACGCGCAGATGAGCAGCGGGTTGGCCTGGCGAAAAGGCTGTGTGCGGCCTGTCAAGTCAGGAAGACGTGCCTTGAAGCCGCTCTGGAGGGCGGTGATACGAACGGAATCCGAGGCGGCATGACAGAAGCTGAGCTGAATTCCGCTCGCCACCAATTTGAGCTCCGATGTGACCCTGCTCGGGTCGATGCGGCAATATCGGGAAGAGATGTGTATCTCACTGCGGAGGAGCGGCGGGAGCTGATTCGTCGGGCTGCCAGGTCGGGGACGCCAACTCTGCGCGTGGCGAGCGTCCTCAAGGTGTCTGAGGCGCACGTGAAAAAACTCCTCCGACTGGAGCGTCGCGTGAACGCGAGTACCTGTCTGGAAACGACGGGCGTAGCAGAGGCCACTTTTGACGCGATCTCGGCATGAGCCGCACCAGTCGATCGGCGGTACCCACGGCGAGGCGGGTGGTCGATACCTGGAAGTCGATGAGGCGGCAGCGTATCTCTGTGTGAGCCGACGGTGGATGTATCGGGAATCCGGACGCCACGGTGTACCTCGATACTATTTCGGCGGGAGGCTCAGGTTCAAGATCTCGGATCTTGACCGATGGGCGCGGCAGCAGAGGGTAGCGTAGAAAGGGCCGGGCTATTGCCCGGCCCTTTGTGCTTCAGAGACCTTCGTTGAGGGCCTTAGCGGCTCGACCGATCGACGCCGGCATGAGATGGCGGTAGATCTTGAAGGTCATATTGATGTTCTTGTGTCCCATCCACTCTGCTACGTCCGTGATGGGTATCCCCTTGGACAGGCAGTTGGATGCGAAGAAGTGACGCAAGGAGTAGGGGGTGAGCCTCCTGGTGATGCCCGCCCTCTGCTTTGCGACGTTCCATTGGTATTCGAGCGTCGTGTGTCCCCAGTGTGTCGACCGCTGGGTGTGGAGGTAGTAGCCGTTCGGATCGACGCCGTGGTCCTTCTCGTACCGCAGAAGTGATTCGCGGACTGTCTCAGCCATGGGAGTTTCGCGGAACTCTCCTGGTTTGCGGTGCTTGAGACGTGCCGGTTGGCGCGTCCTTCCTTCGATCTGCTCCGTGATGCGGTAAACGTTGTCCGCGACCATCCCATCCCGATTGGCCGCGTAGGCTTCCCCATTGCGGTGACCGCATCCAGACATCAGGTCGATGATTACCCTCAGTTCTTTGCTTCCGACCTCCTTGAGATGGTGGACTTCCTCCAGGGTCGGGATGGTGATCCTCCGAGGGATGTACTCGGGCGGTATGACCCCGTCGAAGGGATCCTCGGCGATGCCGCCTCGTCTGCGTGCGTCGAGAAGGACCTTCTTGAGGGTGTCGAAGGCATTCTGTTGTGCGGCCAGGCCGACGGAACGTTCCTCCATCGACATGATGAAGTCTTCGACGACGGTCGACGTGAACGTGTTCATCCGGCGAGATTCCAGGATCGGAAGAACCTGGCTGTTGAGTACCTGGTTGACCGAGCGGACGCTGCCTATGGCGTAGTGGCGCTGCCGGGCGAGCCAGGCGGAGGCGTACTCCCCGAAGCGTTGTTTTCCAATTTCGCGCTTGAGGTCCGCCTGTTGGCGAGGGGTATTGCTCTTCTCGGTGTAGACCTTGGTCAGCCGCTCAGTCGCGGATTGCTGGGTCGCATACCCCGTCTCCTCGCACTGGCGGCCTGTGGCGTCGCGGTAGCGAATGGCGTACGGGTGGGGGCATCTGTTCTGGCGAGAACAGGCGCAGTTCTTGAAGAAACTGCCCATCCCACGAATGAGCTGGGTCGCCAACGTGCAAGTCTCCTGATTCATGCTGGGGGTTTGCTGACCAACGAGCCCTCAGCATGGTTCTGACCTGCGGCCGCGCCAAACTACGGGAAGTTGATGAGCATCTTCACGGGTACCTCCTGGTGAGATTGACAGATCTGCCTCTGGGTCCGGAATCCTCTCCCGAAAGTATCGACGCTGAGTAAGTGGGGGTCACGTATGCGGGCGCGAACGGGGGCCTGCGGGGTTGTGCGGTGGAGCAGGTCCGTGGCCGTGCTCTCTCGGCATCGCTCGGCCGGGACCTGTCGGGCAGGACAGCGAACTTGTTCGTGCCTAGGTCGCTTCCGGTTCGAGTCGCTTCTGCCGACGGCTGCGTTGGAGGACCGGGTCGGGGACAGGGGCGGACGCCACCAGCCGCTGTGTGTACACGTGCCGGGGCCGGTCGCAGACGTCGGTGCTGCGGCCCTCTTCGACGATGCGTCCGTGCTGGAGCACCAGAGTGCGCGCCGCGAACTCCTTGACGACGGCGAGGTCGTGCGTGATGAACAGGTACGCGCATCCGAGTGAGCGCTGGAGTTCGGAGAGCAGGTCCAGGGCCGCGGCCTGGGTGGTGACGTCGAGGGCGCTGGTCGGTTCGTCGCAGATGATGAGCCTGGGTTGTCTGGCGACGGCCCGGGCGATGGCGATGCGCTGGCGCTGGCCGCCGCTGAACTGGGCCGGGTACCGGTCGGCCGCGTCCTCGGGCAGGCCGACGCGGCGGAGCAGGTCGGTGATGTGGTCGCGGACCTCGCCGCGTGAACGGGTCGAGCCGGCGAGCAGGGGCTCGGCCAGGGTCCGGCCCACCGGGAGGGCCGGGTTGAGGGAGCCGTACGGATTCTGGAAGATCGCCTGGATGTCGGTGGACAGGGCCCGGCGGGCGCGGCCCGTGAGGTGGGTGATGTCCCGCCCGTCGAGCAGCACGCGCCCGCCGCTGACCGGGGTCAGTCCCAGGACGGCTCTGCCGATGGTGGTCTTGCCCGAGCCGGACTCGCCCACGAGGGCGACCGTCTCGGCGTGACCGACCTCGAACGACACGTTCTCGATGACCGTGGTGGGCGGCTTGCGCAGCCCGCGGGACGGGTGGCGGACCGCGAGGCCGTCGACTTGGAGTACGGGTGTGGCGGTCACGCGATCCTGCCCTCGGTCGTCGCGATGCTGGGGGTGCTGGCGATGAGTTTCTTCGTGTACGGGTCGTGGGGCCGGTAGAAGATGTCCTCGACGGGGCCTTCCTCGACGATCCGGCCCTTCTCCATGACGATGGCGCGGTCGCAGGTGTCGGCCACCACACCCAGGTCATGGGTGATCAGGATGATCGCCATGCCGCGCTCGTCGCGCAGCGACCGGAGCAGGTCGAGGATGCCTGCCTGCACGGTGACGTCGAGTGCCGTGGTGGGTTCGTCCGCGATCAGGACCTTCGGGGAGCCGGCCAGTGCCATGGCGATGACGACCCGCTGCACCATTCCGCCGGACAGTTCGTGCGGGTGCCTGCGGGCGACGTCGTCCGGGTCGCGCAGGTGGACGCTGGTCAGCAGCTCACGGACGCGTTGCCGGACGGCGTCCTTCCCGCCCGTCACCCCGCCGGTGCGCCGGACGACCTCGCCGAGCTGGGAGCCGACGGTGAAGTACGGGTCCAGGGCCCCCATGGGTTCCTGGGACACCAGGGCGATCTCCTTGCCGCGGATGCGCTGCAACTCCCGCTCCGGCAGTCCGGTGATCCGGGTCCCGGCCAGCCAGGCCGAGCCGCCCGTCACCGTCCCGCCGGGGGCGAGGAGCCCGAGCAGCGACAGGCCGGTCACCGTCTTGCCGCTGCCCGATTCGCCCACGATCCCGAAGATCTCACCGGCGTTGACCGTGAAGCCGACGGAGTCGACGACCGTACGCGGGCCCTGGGCGGTGGCGAAGGCGATGGAGTAGTCGCGCACGGCGAGCGCACCCGTGTCCGGTGCCGTGTCCGGCGTTTCGGCGGTGTCCTTGGTGATCGGCACGCGACCCGGTCGCCGCGTCCCGCCGCTGATCCCTCGCCGCCGATCCTGGTCGAGGTCGCGCAGCCCGTCGCCGAGCAGGCCGAAGGAGAGGGACATGAGGCCTATCAGGCCGCCGGTGATGAACAGCAGGGCGGGGTTCTGCTGGATGACCTGTGAGGCCTCTCCGACCATGCCGCCCCAGCTCGGAGCGGGCGGCGGGGTGGCCAGGCCGAGGAATCCGAGCCCGGTCTGCACCATGAGGGCGATACCGGAGAAGAGGCACACCTGGACCAGCAACTGCCCCACCAGGCCGGGGAAGATGTGCCGTGCCATGATCCGCGCGGGGCCGAGCCCGGAGACTCTGGCGGCGTCCACGAACAGCTCCTCCCGCAGTCCGATGCACGCGCCGCGGATGATCCGTGCGAGGCCCGCGGCGGAGAGGATCCCGAGGGTGACCATGGCGGCCACATTGCTCTGGCTGAAGATCGCCAGGACCGCGAGCATGAGGATGACCACGGGAACGGAGAGCATGACGTCCAGGACGGCCACGATGACCCGGTCGGTCCAGCCGCGCAGATAGCCGGCGAGGATGCCGAGCGACATGCCCAGGACGACGTAGACGCTCACGGCCACCGCCACTCCCAGCAGGGCAGGCCGGCCGCCGTAGAGCAGCCGGCTCAGCACGTCGCGGCCGAGGTCGTCGGTGCCCAGCGGATGACTTCCCGACGGGCCGCCGCGCGCGTGGAGCAGGTCCTGTGCCAGCGGTGGGTGCGGTGCCAGCAGCGGGGCGAGAATCACGGCGGCGGTGATCGCCAGGACCACGGCGAGCGCTGCCGCGGTGAGAGGACGGCGCCAGATCCCCGCGAGGGGGTTGGCCCGCTTCCGTGATCGACCGCTCACGGGCGGATCTGCAGCGGTCATGCCACACGCACCTTCGGGTTCAGGAGGCTGTAGACGACGTCGACGAGCAGGTTCACGGCGATCACCAGCACCGTGAAGGTGATGGCGGCGCCCTGCACGACCGGCAGATCGTGCTGGTTGGTCGCGTCCACGACCGTCGTCCCCAGACCCGGCAGGGTGAAGACGTTCTCGACGAGGATCGAGCCGGGGATGAACGCGATCGTCGAGAGGCCGACCGCGGTCGCCACCGGCATCCCGCAGCCGCGCAACGCGTGCTTCCAGACGATCGACGCGGGCGGGACACCGGAGGCGCGCAGGGTTCTGATGTGGTCGAGGGCCAGGGTGGACAGCATCGCGTCGCGGGTGACCTTGGAGATCAGGGCGACACCCCCGATCGACAGCGAGACCACGGGCAGCACGAGCCCGGCCGCCCACTGCCCCGGTGACTGGGAGAACGGGGTGTACCCGGTGGCGGGGAACAGCTGGAACCTGACGGCGAACAGGGACATGAGCATCAGCGCGAGCCAGAAGTTGGGCAGGGCGCTGCCCAGCAGGGACACCACGTCGATCAGCCGGCGGCTGAACCGGCCCCGCGTCGCGCTGTACACGCCGAGCAGCACGCCGACCAGGGTCGACAGCACGGCGGCCCCGATCACCAGCGTCAGGGTGACCGGCAGGCGTTCCCCGATCACCCCCAGCACGGATTCGCCGCTGAACAGCGAGTTGCCGAAGTCGCCGTGCAGGATGCCGCTCAGGTACAGCCAGTACTGCTCGACGAACGGTTTGTCGAGATGGAGCGTGGCTCTCAGCGCGTCGTACTGCTCCGGTGTCGCGTTGATCCCCAGGAGCGTTCGTGCCGGATCACCCGGCACGAACGACTCCAGGAGCGACGTGATGGCCGAGACGACCACCAGGAGCGGGACGGACAGCGCCAGCCTGCGGAGAATGATGGAAGACATCGGTCCTCGTCAGCGGGTGGTCCACGTGGTGTTCGGGGTCAGCTGGGCGGTGCCCGTCCCGAACCGGACCCCGTGCAGCTTGGTGTTGTACATGGCGATCGTGTCGGTGCCGGACACCGGCAGCGCGAGGGCCTTCCGCACGATCACATCGGTGAGATCCTTCGCCGCCGCACCGCTGGACGCGGGGTCCGACTCGGCGAGCCGGTCGTACGCGGCGTCGACGTCCGGGTCGTCCACGCCGAAGACGTTCATGATGCCCGCCTTGGTGAACCCCGGCTGCTGCGCGTAGAAGTTCTCGCCGCCGCCCTGGCCGGGCGACAGCACGGTGGCCGCGTACTTCTTCGTCAGCAGGTCGCTGATCCAGCCGCCGAAGTTGGCGGCGGCCCTCAGCTTCAGCGTGACACCCACGTCGGAGAGCTGGTCCTGCACGGCCTGGACCATCTTGGCGGTCGAGGGGTCGAACGACCCGTAGTTCACCGGGATGGTCAGTCCCTTCGCGTATCCCGCCGCCGCCAGCAACTGCTTCGCCTTGGCCGGGTCGTAGGGGTACATCTTCTCGGCCTCGGGGCTGTAGCCGTCGTAACCGGGCATCGCCGGCTGGGCGACCGGCGCCCCGAAGTCGCCGTAGACCGCCTTCGTGATCGCGGCCCGGTCGATGGCGAAGTTCAGGGCCTGCCGGACGCGTACATCGCCCAGCCCCTTGACGACGGTGCCGTCGCGGTCCAGGAGGAACAGGCCCGCCCAGGTGGTGGGGCTCTTGAGCGTGGTGAGCGACTTGGTCCCGGCGATGGTCGGCGCCACGTCCGGGGTGCCGTACATGAGATCGATCTGACCGGACTTCAGGGCCTGCGCCTGCGAGTTCACGTTCGGCATCACCTTGACGGTGATCTTCTTGAAGTGGATGGCGGCCTGGTCGTAGAAGTTCTTGTTCGGTACGTAGACGTAGTGGTCGCCCGAGACCGACTGCTGGGGGCTGTAGACGTACGGCCCGGCACCGAAGGTCGCGGAGGCCAGCTGTTTCGGGTCCTTCAGTCCCGCCGGGCTGATGACGGCGCCGCCCATGAAGGCGGGCGTGAACAGCGTCCCCATGTCGGGGTTCGGCGTCGGGCTGCTGATCACCACGGTCGATGTGTCCGGTGCGGCGAAGGTCAGGGGACGGTAGAAGGAACCGTTGGGCCCGCTGCCCTTTTGGAAGTACTTCAGCGAGTCGACGACGTCGGTGGCGGTGAGCGGTGTGCCGTCGGCGAACTTCACGCCCTTGCGGAGGACGACCTGGAACTTGGTGTTCCCGCTGCCGACATAGCCCCACTTCTCGGCCAGCCCGGCGGCCAGGGTGCCGTCGGCCTCGCGGGTGAGCAGCGAGGCGTAGGCGGGGTCCATGTAGTTCAGAAAGGGGCCGATCGCGACCTGGGCGGGGTCCAGGCTGTTGGGCGCCGAGTTCAGGGCGATGGTCAGATTCACCGGGCCGGCACTTCCGCCGCCGGTGTTTCCACCGCCGCAGGCGGCGAGCGCGAGCGTCGCCACCACACCGATCGAGGCCTGGAGTGCGGTTCTTCTCTTCATCGAGGATCTCCGTTTTTGAGGTGCCGGGGTGAGCCGGAGCTGGGCTGCGCGGCTCGCGGAGGATGCCCCCCGGGGGGCGGAGGGCATGGAGCGCGAGCCGTGGGTCTTGAAGGGGTTCAGTACGAAAGGCGCCGAGGTGGATGTCGATGCTGGTTCGGAAGCCCGAGTGGAACGCGCGAGCGGTCGCGCGCCGGCCGAACCGGTGCTTGGCGGCCTGACCGGGGGAGACCGGTGACGGCGGCAGGGGCGGCGGAGGCCGCCATGGTCATGGGGACCGGGCATGCGCCCGGCTGATGTCGGCCGGCCGTTGACCGGGACCGACCGTCGGGTGGCCGTAGCGACCAGCGGATCACTGGCGAACGAACCTGTCCGCATGGCGTGCGGTGCCCGGGGGTCTGGACCCGGGCGGCCACACGTCCGCGATGTGCCTTCGGAGGATCACTCCGTCTCGTGGGTGGCGGAGGCCGTCTGGTTCAATGTCGACGACCGGATGAGTCGGCAGGGCGTTCCCTCGCACCACCTCACATCTTGCCTACTTTAAGTAGCTATAACGTGTCGCTAACCCGTTATAGTGAGTGCCCCGTAAACTAACTGTGTCTCCTGCATTGCGCAAGAGGTTCGTGGAAGGTGGTCGTCGATGGCACCGCGAAGCAGCAGGGTGACGAGTGCCGACGTGGCCCGTGAGGCCGGTGTGTCGAGGGCGACGGTGAGCTTCGTCCTCAACAACACCCAGCACCAGAAGATCACCGACGCGACACGTCAGCGGGTACTGGAAGCGGCGACGAGACTCGGCTACGCCCCGTCGGCCGCGGCCCGGACCCTCCGGTACGGGCGCTCCGACGTCGTACTCGGCCTGCTGCCCGACTGGCCCCTCGGCTTCGCGGCCGGGCACCTCATTCAGGAACTGACGCTTGCCTTCGCGAAGCGCAGCCTGACCTTCGTCGTCCACTCCAGCATCCGGGGCGCCCGGTCGCTGAGCGAGATCTGGAAGGCGCTCACGCCGGCCGCGGTACTGGCCTTCGAGCCGTTCTCCGACTCCGACGCGGTCGCCATGCGGGCCGCGGGCGTCGAGGTGGTCGTCGCCCTGTACGGCTCGGCGGGGCTCGGCTCGAACGAGAGCATCGCCGGCGAGAACGCGGTAGGTGCCGCGCAGGCCCGGCACCTGGCCGCCTCCCACCGGCGACTGGGCTACGCGTACCCCGACGACGAGCGGGTCGCCGTCTTCGCGAGGCCGCGCCTCGACGGCGTCCGGGCTGTCTGCGCCGAGCTGGGCCTGCCCGATCCCGACGTCCGGACACTCCCGCTCACACCGGACGCGGCCGCCGACGCGGTCCGGGCCTGGCTCGCCGCCGATGTGCCCGTGACCGGCATCTGCGCGTTCAACGACGAGGTGGCCATGACCGTGCTGGCCGGTCTGCGGCGACTCGGCCTCGAAGCTCCTCGGGACATGGCGGTGATCGGAGTCGACAACACTCCCGCCGCCGCGGTGGCCTGTCCGCCGCTGACCAGCGTCGTGCAGGACCTTCCCGCCATCGCCCAGTTGTACGCGGACACGGTGACGGCAGCCCTCGACGGCGCACAGCCCTCCGGGAACCGGATCGAGCCGCAGATCCGGCTGGAGGTCCGCGAGTCCGCGTGACGGCCCGTACCGCGTCGCGCACTCCCTCGTCCTGGCCCCGGACAGCGTCATCGAGTCCATGGCGGAGAACCGCACGGGCGCCTGACGGATCTCCCGTGCGACGCACTGCCGGACGGGCCGGACTCCTGGCGCGGCAGCAGTCCGCGTCCGATGTCATGGTCGGCACCTGCCTGGCCGTCCGCATGCCGCACGGGGACAGGCCTGAGCGGCCCACTGTGTGTCAGGGCACAGTGGGCCGCGATCGGGGAGGCCGGTCACCGGGACCGGCGCAGGGGATCAGGCCTCGTCGGGCTCCCGGGCCGTCTCGCTCATCTTCATGAGCCGCTCCAGCACCTCGTCCGGAACCGGCCGGGGCAGGAACCCGGCGAACTGACGCATCGCCATGGACGACAACAGGACCAGCGCGTCGGCGTCCACCTCGGTCGGATCGGACGTCGCCGCTCTCAGGGCGGGACCGACGATGGGGTGGCCGAACCACTCACTGACGGTGGAGTCGAGGGTGAGCGGCCGTAGCAGGTCGTCGCCTTCAAGGTCGATGGCAGCGGTGGTGACAGGTGCGTGGGCGTTGTCGGCGAGCTGCACCTCGTACCGCCCGGCGGCGACGCTCCAGTCGCCGCGGGTGATGTCCCAGTAGGCGAAGGCGCGGCGGTCGAGGCCGATCTCGACGCTCGTGCTCTCGCCCGGGCCGAGTGTCACCTTGGTGAACCCGCGCAGTTCCCGGGCCGGACTGCTGACAGGGCGCCCGGGCGCGGCGACGTAGATCTGCACCACGTGCTTGCCGGAGCGGTCGCCGGTGTTGGTGACCGTGACGCTCGCCGTGGCGGTGTCCGGTCCGGTGGGGGTGACACGGAAGCCGGTCTGCTCGAAAGAGGTGTAGCTCAGACCGTGGCCGAACGGGTAGCGGACGGCGACATCGGCGGTCTCGTAGTAGCGGTAGCCGACCATGACGCCCTCGCCGTACCGGACGTGGCCCTGCTCGCCGGGGAAGTTCAGGAAGGACGGAGTGTCGCCCAGCCGGAGCGGGACGGTCTCGGCGAGCCGCCCCGACGGGTTGACCCGGCCGGCCAGTACGTCGGCGATCGCGCCGCCGCCTGCTTGTCCGGGCAGCCACGCCTCGACCACGGCGTCCACCTCGTCGTGCCAGCCCTCCAGGCTCACCACGCCCCCGTTGAGGAGCACGACGACCGTACGCCGGGACACTTGAGCCACCGCACGCACCAACTCGACCTGGTCGGGCGGCAGTTGGATGTGTTCGCGATCGAATCCCTCGGACTCGTCGGCCTCACGCAGTCCGATCACCAGTACGGCCGAGTCTGCCCGGCCGGCCAGTGCGACGGCCTCCTCGCGAAGCTGCCCGGCGTCCGCGTGCCCCTTGGTGTCGTAACCCTGCGCGAAGTCGACCCGGGCCTGCGGCAGCAGGGCGCGCAGCTCCTCCAACGGGCTGTCGACGCGGGTGGCCCTGACGTGGGAGCTGCCGCCGCCCTGGAAGCGCGGAGCCGAGGCGAACTCACCGATGACGGCGACATCGCCGGTGGGAGCGAGTGGCAGGGCCTGCTGGTGGTTCTTCAGCAGTACCAGGCAGTCCGCGGCTACCTCACGGGCCAGGCGGTGGTGCGCGTCGACGTCCACCGTCACGGGGTCCGCCGGTGCGCGGACCCGCTCGGCCAGGCCGCGCAGCCGCGCGACGGCGGTGTCGACGACGGCCTCGTCGAGCTCGCCGGAGCGGACTGCGGCGGCGACCTCCGCGTCGGTGTCGCGGTGTGTACCGGGCATCTCCAGATCGGTGCCGGCGAGCAGTGCGGCGACGCGGTTGTTGACGGCGCCCCAGTCGGAGACGACCAGCCCGTCGAAACCCCATTCCTCGCGCAGCACCTGGGTGAGCAGCCACCGGCTCTCGGCGGCGTAGGTGCCGTTGACCTTGTTGTAGGCGCACATGACGGTCGCCGGGCGGGCCCGGACCACGATGCGCTCGAACGCCGGGAGATAGATCTCCCGCAGGGTGCGCTCGTCCACGTCGGCGCTGACCCGCATCCGCTCGGTCTCCTGGTTGTTGGCCGCGAAGTGCTTCACCGAGGAGCCCACGCCCCGGCTCTGCACACCGGCCACATGCGCCGCCCCCAGTACACCGCTGAGCAGCGGGTCTTCGGAGAAGTACTCGAAGTTCCGGCCGCACAGCGATGAGCGCTTGATGTTGACGCCGGGTCCCAGCAGTACGTCCACACCGAGTGCCCGTGCCTCGCGGCCGAGCGCCTCTCCCACCCGGCCGATCAGTTCCGGGTCCCAGCTGGAGGCCAACGCGACCGCGGGCGGGAAACAGGTCGCCGGATGGCTGTCGTAGAGGCCGAGACCGGAGTCCGTGCGCTGGCGCCGGACGCCGTGCGGGCCGTCGCTCAGTACGAGCGGGGGAATCCCGGCCCGTTGGGCGGGCTTGGTCGTCCACATGTCCCGGCCCGAGAGCAGTGTGGTCTTCTCGTCGAGGCTCAGCTCGGCTGCGCCGTTGTCGTGGCTGGTCGCCATGGTGCGACTTCCTTGGGGAGGAGTGATTCAGGAACTGGTGCCGGGGCGCAGAACCAGGCGGTGACTTCCGGACCCGAGCCGGTCGGCCTCCTGCGTGGAGTGCCAGCCCTCGGGCGGGTGGAACTGTCCTGTCGTGCCGGGTGGCAGTACGGCGTCCACCGTGAGGGTGTCGCCGCTGATCGCCCAGGTGACGGAGGCCGTGCCGTACGGGGTGATGATCGAGGCGTCGGCGGAGGTGAGTGTCCCTCCGGGGCGGGGAGCGATCTCGATGGTCCGGTAGCCCGGAGTGCCGGCCCGTAGTCCGGCGACGGACCGGTAGAGCCAGGCGGCGACGGCGCCGTAGGCGTAGTGGTTGAAGGACAGCATCATGCCCGCGTTCTCGACGTCGATGCTGCCGTCGGGCTGGATGGCGTCCCACCGCTCCCACATGGTGGTGGCCCCGCGGGCGACCTGGTAGAGCCAGCCGGGGCACTCGGTGTTGAGCAGCAGCCGGTACGCCTCGTCCGTGTGGCCGGTGGCGGTGAGGGCGGGCAGCACGAAGGGCGTGCCGAGGAACCCGGTGGCGATGCGTCCGTCGCGGGCCCGCACCAGGGCGGCGAGGGCCTCGCCCACCGCGGTGCGCTCGGCGACGGGCGCGATGCCGAAGTGCAGGGCGAGCGCGCATCCGGTCTGCGTGGTGCGGGCGTGCGCGCCCCACTTGCGCCAGGCGGCATCAGCCGTACGCCGGTGCAGGTCCGCGTACCGGTCGGCGTCGCCGGCATGGCCCAGTTCCCCGGCGGCGTCGGAGAGCAGACGGGCGCTGTGCGCGACGAACGCGGTGGCGACGTAGCCGGAGTCGGTGGTGGCTTGAGCCGGATTCTCCGGTGGGGCGGCCGGGTCGAGCCAGTCCCCGAGTTGGGCGTTGCCGCTCCAGGTCCCGTCCTCGTCCAGATGGTCGACGGTGAACTCGACCCACGCGCGCATCGCCGCGTAGTGATGGCCCAGCAGGCTGCGCCGGCCGTAGGCCTCGAAAAGGGTCGCCGGTACGACGGTGGCGGCGTCGCCCCAGCCCGCGGCGCCGCCGGCGTGCGGAAGCTCGGCCGGTGGCAGCTCGCCGAGCGGCACATCGGGGACCACCAACGGGACCGCGCCGTCCGGTCTCTGCTCGATGCGGA
Source organism: Streptomyces sp. NPDC002680 (assembly GCF_042889145.1). NCBI lineage: Bacteria > Bacillati > Actinomycetota > Actinomycetes > Kitasatosporales > Streptomycetaceae > Streptomyces > Streptomyces sp. NPDC002680. The sequence goes on along the minus strand of NZ_JBIAQP010000001.1, from coordinate 774,356 downwards.
GATCGGTGAACCAGCTGTCGAGGAAGGACGAGCTGTCGTACGTGGCGCACGCCGTCGGGGCGAAGGCCATGATGTCCCCGGTCCAGCCGAGCCGCTCGTCCCGCTGCGGGCAGTCCGTGGGCACGGCGAGGAAGTTGCCGCGCTGCGACCGTACGACGTTGGCGTACAGCGTGTTCACGCGCTCGTCGGAGCAGTGGAACTCGCCGACGCGGCGCAGGTCGCTGGCCACCACCTCGACCTCCACCGCTTCGACCGTCACGCCCGGTGAGGCGACGATCTCGGCGTACCGGAAGCCGTGGAAGGTGAACTCCGGCCGCAGTTCCGTCGTACCGCCGGCCAGGGTGTACCGGTCGGTGGCACGGGCGCCGCGCAGGATGCTCGTCAGCAGACGGCCGTCGCCGTCGAGTACCTCGGCATGCCGGACGGTGACCGTGCCGCCCGCCCGGCCGCCCGTGCGGATCCTGAGCCAGCCGGTGATGTTCTCGCCCGCGTCGACGGCGATCGTGCCGTCGGACAGGGTGCGTTGCTCGGGCCGGATGACCTGGACCACCCGCACGGGTGGGTGCGCCCGCTGCGTCAGACCCCTGGGCAGGGGAAGTGCGGTGACCTGTTCCCAGTCGTCGTCGACGAAGCCCCGCAGCTGCCAGCACTCCGGCTCGTGCCGCAGATCGTGTTCGCAGCCGTCGTACAGATCCGTCGCCAGCAGACCGCCGTAACCACCCTTCCAGCGGTCGTCCGTGCCGACGGTGACCTCGGTGCCGTCGGCCAGGGTGACTTCGAGCTGGGCGAGCAGCGCGGTGGTGTCGCCGTAGACGTTGCGGTTCTTGTGCCAGGTGAGATGGCCGCGGTACCAGCCGTCGCCGACCGCGGCGGACAGGGCGTTCGTGCCGGGGCGGAGCAGGCCGGTGACGTCGTAGGTGGCGTAGAGCAGCCGGTTGGGGTAGCTCGTCCAGCCCGGTTCCAGCAGGTCGTCGGAGACGGGTCTGCCGTTGACCGCGGTGCGGTGCACGCCCAGTGAGGTCACGTACAGGCGCGCGGATACCGGCTCCGCCGGGAGGTCGAACTCCCGGCGGAGCAGCGGTACCGGGCCGGGGGAGGTACGGCCCCGGTCACTGGGGAGATGGACGGGGCGGGCCGTCCAGTCCTGGTCGTCGAGGAGCGCGGCCTCCACCCGGGCAGGTTCGCTCCAGTCCGTCCACCCGACGTCGGTGCGGACCCGGACCCGCCAGTACCGGACCTCACGGCTGCGCAGGGGTTCGGCCGGCCACGGGTGATCGGTCACCGTGTCGCACTCGACCACACCGCCGGACGAGCTGTCGCTGAAGGACGGGTCGGCCGACACCTCGATCTCGTAGGCGTGTTGCAGAACGTCCGCTCGCCCGCCGGTCAGCGACCACGACAGGCGCGGGGCGGGATACGGGGTGGCCACCAGACCGGAGTCGTCCTCGGTGTGCAGCCCGACGGCCGAGGTCACGGTGTCCGTCGCGCGGAGTGCCGCATGGCTGGACGTGTTCATCGCTGGAGGTGCCTCCGGAGGAATCGCAGCGTGGACTGGTGCAGTGCGGTGCGGTGCGGGACGGAGCCCCAGGCGTGATCCGCGCCCTCGACGATCTCCAACAGCGCGTTGCCGTCGTAGTGGTCCAGATAGCGGCGTACATATGAGAGGGGAGCGATGTCGTCCTTGTCGCCGTGCAGGATGTGCACGGGCCCGGTGTACGCGCCGGAGCGCCCGTAGACGTCGAGACCGGCGAGGTCGTCGACGAGAGCGGGGCTGATCCGGTAGCCGTCGGCGTCGAAGTAGCCCTTCTCCTCCAGCTCGGGGGCGAGGCTGCGGCCCTTGAGGCGGCCGCTGCCGATCTCGAAAGGAGCGACGGCGGCCGGGGACCAGAGGCACAGGGCGCCGATCCCGGGCACTTCGGCGGCCGTGATGCCGGCGACCACACCGCCCATGCTCATACCGAGCAGGCCGATACGGCCGGGATCGACGAAGTCGAGGGTCCGGATCACCCCCAGTACCGTGCGTGTCTCGTCGATCTCACCGGTGATGGTGACATCGAAGAAGTCACCGTCGCTCTCGCCGTGTCCGGAGAGGTCGAACCGGACCGAGGCGATGCCGTGGGACTCCAGGAGCCGGGACATGGCGACGAAGTTCGGCAGTTCGAACCGGTTGGAGGTGAAGCCGTGCACGAACACCACGGTCGGCCAGCGGGTTCCGGTCGGCCCTTCCGGGATGTGCAGCGTGGAGCGCAGGGTCAGGTCACGGTGACGGAAGTCGTGATGGCGGATCAAGGAGCAGCCTTTTCGGTCGTCTTGAGTACGGAACCGCTGCTCAGGTCGGCAGACACTGCGGGCGCGGCAGCTCCGGGCAGTCGTGGCACCCAGACCAGGCCGATGACCGCCGAAACCACCGCGCAGCCGAAGAGCAGGCCGAAGAACAGCCGGGTGTGGCCCACGGCGAGGGCAGGTGTGCCCAGCGCGGCAAGACCGGCGACGGCTCGGGTGAAGGCCATGGTCACTCCCGTGGCGGTGGCCCGCAGCAGGGTGGGGAAGAGCTCCTGGGACCAGATCTTGTAGATGGACTCGCCAGCGAAGGCGTTGCCGAGGCCGGAGACGAGCATGACGGCGACCAGAGTGAACCTGCCGGGCCCGAACAGGGCCGGCAGCGCCCAGGCGAGGACGATCAGGCCGGTGCCCGCCGCGAACCAGGCGTGCCTGGCCGGTCGGTCGATGACCCGCATGAACACCAGTCCGGCGACGAAGCCCACCGGGAGTCCGAGGAGGGAGAGCTGGGAGAACCGTGCGACCTCTCCCTCGGCCAGAGCGGTCCACAGGAAGGTGCCGAACTGCCCGAGGGTGTTCGCGCCGAGATTCCAGGTGGCGTAGTAGAGGGCCGTCGCGAGCAGGGGGTAGACGGTCGGTGCCCGGAAGAGATCCCGGACGCGGCTGAACCGGATGGTCTCGGTGGCGGCGTGCGGGTGTGCGTCGGTGGCCCGGCGTGCGGCGGCCCACTCGGCCGACTCGCGGAGGGTGAGGCGCAGGAGCAGCACGACGACGGCCACGACCAGCAGATGGGCGAAGAGAATCCGGCCGCCGGACATGCCCTGCGCCCCCATGAAGGAGCTCAGCGTCAGTACGGCCACGATGCCCGCCAGCCAGAGCATGCTGGAGAACACCACCATGGTGCCCTTCCTGCCGGCCGGCGCCTCCTCATTGACCAGGGCGAGCGACACAGGAAGATCCGCGCCGATGGCCAGACCCGTGACCACCACACCGGCGTAGAGGAGAGCGGGGCCCGTCGCCACGAGGAGCAGCAGGACGCCGACCGCGTAGAGGACGAGGGAGAGGGTGAAGACGGTCCGCCGGCCGAACCGGTCGCCCAGTCGGCCACCGAACAGTGCGCCGACCGCGAATGCCAGGGTCTGCAACCCCAGCAGGGAGCCGATGGTTCCGGGACTGAGCTGGAGCGGTGCGGCGTAGTAGCCGCCGATGGCGATTCCCGACGTCACCAGGGCCGCGGCATCCAGGTACGAGGCCATGCCGGCGAGGGTCGCGGTCTTCCAGGGGTTGTTCGTGGTCTCGTTCAGGCCAGGCATGGGTCCTCTTCGTTGAGTACCGGGGACGGGGAGGGTGGGGACCTGAAAGGCGGCGCTCGGACGGCAGCTCCGAGCGTGACTACTGAGAGTTACTTAAACGCGCCACTTAAACGTGTAGGTTGACTGAGCGGGTAAGCTAGCCCGCGATCGTGGGGTTTGGCAAGGGGTCTGTCAGAGGGTGGGATGCATGGCAGGGGTGGCCAGAGGCAGACGGGTGACCAGCGGGGATGTCGCACAGGAGGCCGGAGTCTCACGCGCGACGGTGAGCTACGTCCTCAACGACACCCCGCACCAGAAGATCGCGGAGGCGACGCGCCGCCGCGTGTGGGACGCGGCCACCCGCCTCGGTTACGCGCCTTCGGCCGCCGCGCGCGCTCTGCGCACCGGGCGCTCGGACATCGTGCTCGGCCTGTTGCCGGACTGGCCGATCCAGCATGTGCTCGGACGGCTCATCCAGCAGCTGACCAGTGCCTTCGCCGAACACGAGCTCACCTTCCTCGTGCACTCGGCGGCTCAACCCGCCCGGCCGTTGCGAGAGATCTGGCGGGCCCTCACGCCGGCCGCCGTACTCGCCCTGAACGAGTTTCCCGAGTCCGAGGCCGACGCCATGCGAACGGCGGGCATCGAGGTCGTCATGACGATGCACGGCGCGGCGGCGCGGGAGCTCGGGTCCCCGTTGGTGTCCGAGGAGCCGATCGGCGCGGTGCAGGCCCGCCATCTCGTCGACGCGCATCACCGGCTCGGCTACGCCTATCCGGACATCGGGCGACTCGATGTCCTGGCCCAGCCACGACTGGCCGGGGTCCGCCAGGTCTGTGCCGAACGCGGCCTCCCCGAGCCCGATGTCCGGACCGTCCCCCTGGAGCTGGACGGTGCCACCGGAGCGGTGAAGGCATGGCTGGCGGCGGACCCGCCGGTGACGGGCATCTGCGCGTTCAACGACGATGTCGCCATGGCCGTCCTGATGGCCGCGCAGTTCCTCGGGCTGCGCGTCCCGCACGACCTCGCCGTGATCGGCGTCGACGACATCCCGAGCTCGGCTCTGCTGCGGCCGTCGCTGACCACTGTCGTCCGCGACACCGACGCCGTCGCGCGCGGTCTGGCGCGCCGCGTCGTCGACGCTCTCGACCGGAAAGAGGCGCCCGCCCACCCCGTCGAGGACGAGCTTCGGGTGCAGGTACGGGACTCCGCCTGACCGGCTGGTTGCCCCGGTGGCCGACCGACGGCAGTGGGCTCGGCCGTGGCCCCGCACCGGCGCGGGGCTGAGATCCAGGGCATCCTCGGCGGTCCGCCAGGAGCCGGGCCGGCGAACGGGTCCTCCGGGATGTCAGGGGGGCCGACCGACAGGTGGAGCGTGCCCGATCCGGTCCAACTCGCCCCTGGCGGACAGCTCCTGACCGACCGTCAGCAAGAACTGAGGGTGCCGCAGGGACGCGTGGTGAGACGCGTGCCGGTTCAGGAGACACTCGGCGCGCGGTCTGTCGCGGTGGCCGGAAGGGGGCGTGGCGGCCGAGTGAACGGCGGCCGGTACAGCGTGCCGAGCCGAGGACGCGGCGGACCTCGACGATGTCGTGCCTGCGGCCCACGAAGATGGCACCGGCCCCTCCCGCACGGTCTGGGAGGGGCCGGTGCCCGTGTCCGGGACGGGTTACGTCAGTTCGTCTCCACCCCGACCGTCAGGGACCCGGCGTATCCGGCCGACGGTGAGCTGCCCAGGGCCGTCAGGGTGAGCAGGCCGGAGCGAGCGCCCCCGCCGTCGTAGATGGAGTCCTGGGTGAGCGTCGTACGGGTGACCGTGTTGCTGCGGTACGGCGCGATCGCCGCGACCGCTCGGGTGACGGACTCGGCGAAGTAGAGCTGCCCGGTGAAGAGCTCCCGGCCGCCGGTGAAGGAGCCGTCGGGGGTGAGCCGGACGTTGACATGGACCTTGAGGTGGATGTGGATGCACCGCCCGCGGTACCAGCCCGGGTAGACCGTGGTGATCCGCGCGACGCCGTTGGAGTCCGTCAGCACGCCGCCACGGAGGAAGGTGCCGTTGTCCGGCTCGTTGTGGCCGTTCTCGCCCACGAATCCGGAGTACTCGCCCAGCACGTCCGCGTGCCAGATCTCCACCAGGGCGTTGCTCAGCGGGACGCAGGTGTCGTCGTCGACGACGGTGAGGGAGAGCTGGAACGGGATGCCTGTCTTGTTCTCGCGGATGTTGGAGCGGACGAACTGTCCGTCCAGGTAGTAGGGGCCTTCGGTCATCTCCCTCGTGAGGGTGCAGACGGCCGCGGCGGCCACGGGAGCGGTGTCCCCGGTGTCCGTGTCGGCTGTGGGGGCTTCAGTGGTGACGGCGGCACCCACGGCCAGGGCTGCGGCTGTGGCGCCGGAGGCGATCAGGACGCTGCGGCGCCCGATCGTATTCGCCTGTAAGGGCTCTGAAGTGTCTGTCATGTACTCAACAATAGAGCGGAACTTGTGAATCCGCTATGAGTTCCGAGAAGTGACATGTTGTCAAGTTCCTTATGGGGCAAGGGAGTTGAGAGGGAGAGCTCAAGATCCCGGACGAGGTCAGCCCTGCATGGCGTCGCGTACGAGCGCGGTGTCGACGAACTGCTCGAAGCGGACGATGAGCCCGCCGCGTACGACGAAGTGGTGCGCCACGCGGACGTCGATCGGCTTGCCGGTGGCCTTGTTGGCCGCGGTGTAGCGGGCGAGGACGACGACGTTCTCGCCGTCGACGACGTAGGTGTCGTCATGGGCGGTCCAGCCGTCCCAGTCCTGGCCGAGCTTCTCCATGACGTTGGCGGTGACGCCGTCGGGGGTGCGGTAGGTGCCGGCGAGGGGGAAGCCGGCCATCTCCGTCCACTCCACGTCGGGGGCGAGGGTGGCCCGAAGGGCCTCCAGGTCACCTGCCGCGGAGGCCAGGTACTGGCGGCGTACGACGTCGCCGGGGGCGGTGGAGGTCGCGGACTCGGACATGGTCAGCCCCACGTCATCTCGCCCTTGGCGACCTTCGCACCGATCTGGGCGGCGATCAGCATGCCGTTCTCCGGATAGCGCTTGACGAGGGCGTCGGTCAGCGCGGCGCCGTCGGCCGCCTTGCCGAGCTCCTCCTCGAAGGCGAGGAGATAGTCGCGGGTGGCGGTGATGGCGGTCGCGTCGGCCGGGGCAGTGGGCAGGCGGTGGCCGGGGACGACCAACTCCGGCTGCAGGGCGGCCATTTCGTCGAGCAGGTCGATCCAGGCGGCGCGGTCGCCGGGGGTGGGGGTGTCGGCGACCCAGACGTGCTCCTGCTGGAAGAGCAGGACGCCGCCGAGGAGGGCGCGGCTCTCCGCCTGCCACAGGTAGTGACGGTCGGGCAGTGCGGCCGGGCCGCCCTTGAGCTCGAAGCGGTGACCCTCCAGAGTGAGGTCGCCGGTGAGCGGGGTGAGGTCGACCAGACGAGTGGGCAGGTTGGGGCCGAGCGAGGCCCAGGCCTTGAGCTTGCCCTCGTACGAGTGCTGGATGTGCTCGATGACGAGCGGGGTGGCGACGAAGGCCGCGTCGGGGAAGGCGTCGGCGAGGACTTCGGCGCCGAAGTAGAAGTCGGGGTCGGCGTGGCTGACGAAGACGGTGGTGAGCGTCTTGCCCGAGTCGAGGATCTCGGCGGCGAGACGGTGTCCGTCGGCGCGGGTGAAGGCGGCGTCGACCAGGAGGGCCTCGTTCTCGCCGGTGACCAGCGTGGCGGTCTTGTTCTTGACGCCGGCGGGGAAGTCGAGGTCGAGGATCTTGAAGGTGAGCGTGCTCATGAGTGTTCCTTAGGTGGGGACGGCGGGGGATCAGGACGTGCGGGCGACGCCGAGGGAAGCGAGGCGGTGGTCCACCTCGTCGGTGGTGGCGTGGCCACGGGCAAGGGGGACGGCGCGTGAGCCGTCGACGGCGAGCAGGGTGGGGAAGCCGGTCACGCCCAGCTCGGCGGCGCGGCGGAAGTCGGCCTCGGCCGCGCCCTGTGTCTCGGGCGAGCCGAAGGCGCCGAGGACGGCGTCGGTGTCCAGCCCCGCCGTTTCGGCGACGTGCCGATAGGTGGCGGGGTCGGACAGGCTGCGGCCGTCGACGTAGAAGGCGTGCTGCAACGCGACTGCCGTCTCGACCGCGCGGTCCGGGGCGGCCCGGCGCAGGGCGGCGACGCCGCGAGCGGCGGCCTCGGAGTCCATCACGAACGAACCGTCCGCGATCAGCCGCTCGTAGCCGTCGCCGAACTCGGCGCCCGTCAGCTCACTGATCTGGGCGTTCGCGCCCTGGACGTAGCCGAACTCGCGGATCGGTACCCGGCGTCCACCGACGAAGAGGCCGCCCGAGACCACCTCTACGGGTAGTCCGGGGTGCCGGGAGACGACCTCGCGGAGGGTGCCGGAGAACCCGTGCGACCAGCCGCAGTAGGCATCGAAAACGTAGACCAGCTTCATCGAGGACCTCGACAAGGGGATGACGCCCACCCACTGCGGGCGATTCACCTGATCAAACAGTAACTGACTAATCAGATATTTCCACGGTTCTGTGAACCGCGCCACACGAGGTGCGGATGATGTCAGTAGACCAGTGCCGACGTCTCGGCGCAGGTCAGGGGAGGCGTGGCAGGACGTCCCGGGCCGAGTAGCTGAGGATGCGCAGGTCCTGCGCGAACCGTTCGAGGTCTTCGGCGGGGAGGGGGGCGACGAAGTACCGCTTGATGTTCTCCAGGTGCACCTGAGAGGCGCGTACGGTCGTCTCCTCGCCCTGTGGGGTGAGCCGCACGAGCTTCGCGCGCCGGTCGTCGGGTGACTCGGTCCGCGCCACCAGGCCTACCGCCTCCATCCGGTCCACCAGACGGGTGGCGCCGCCCGTGGTCAGGACCTGTTCCTGGGCGATGGCTCGCATCGAAAGGCCCGGCAGGCCCGCCCGCCCGAGGATCAGCAGGACCTCGTACATCAGATGGCTGATCCCGCACTCCACTTCGAGGGCTCGCCCGAGGATGTACTCCAGCCGGTTGGCCGCCCCCTGCAGACGCCCGAACGCCAGGATCAGCTCGTGATCCGCGGCCTCCTTCGCCGTCCCGATACCCGCCTGCTCGCTCACGGCCTCGCCGCCCCTTTCGCCGTCCCGGGTATCACCGTACCGATCATGCCCGCGGCAAGAGAGGTGACGGCGGACGCTTCGCCCGCTCGTCACGAGGGATGGGGATCAGAACACATGCTCGTCCATGACGGCCGCCCCGGCTCCGGGGCGGCCACCGGAGAGTGAGGACCGCCCTGGGACCGTCTGGGCCGAGCCCTTGCCTCGACCGTATGCATGGCGGGACAGCCGGTCCGGCCTCGTACGCGCGTCCGGCCGCAGCCGGTTGCCGACATCGACCGCCAGGACCAGCCGCCCCTCCGCCCCTACGACGCGCCATGCCCGCACGGGTGTTCAGGCGCCGGAGACAACTCGACCGGCGTCTTCGCCGGACCGGCCGCCCGCAACAAGGCGTCGCCCGGCTCGAACAGCCCTTCGGCCTGGTGAAGTGCCCCTGCGGCGGAGCGCGTCATCAGGCGAAGGCCGCTGTCATGTCCGGCACTCGGCCGAAGACATCAGCAGGTTCGAGGCCACGTTCGGCCTCAGGCGGCAGACGTCAAGCCACGACTCGGCCGCGGTTCTCCCAGAACAGTCTTTCGGTCCTGTCCGGGTCGTTGACGATCCGGCACCTGGCGTCGAGCCACATCGTGGCACGGTCGGTCAGGGTGTAGGCGGGCCATCTCGGCACGCCCGCCGCCGTGGGGCGGCCCGTGTGGGCGAAGCCCGCCCACAGTTCGCTCATGTGACGTGCGGTCGCCAGCCGTTCCGGCGACTGATCCACGTTGAGGATGGAGCCGAGGTCCTTGTCGGTGTTGGCGAACTTGAGGTTGATGTCCGACGCGTGCGGTGAGCCGATGGGGAAATCGGTGCCGGGCACCAGGGTCGGACTCGGGTAGGCGAGCTGGTACATGAACACGGGTGCGGCGTGCTGCGCCCGTTTGGCCTCCGCGATCTTGATCGAATCGCGCCAGATGGGCGAGGTGGTGATCGCGAAGTAGAGCTGTGCCGGTGTCGCTCCGGGCCGCGAGGCCTGGAAGGTCCGGATGATCCGGTCGAGTTCGGCGCCCTGATACGTACTGCTCAGCCTGGCGCGCAGCCCTGCCTCGTCGATGCCGAAGATGTCGCGCGGCCCGAAAAGGCTGAAGAACACCGTCTCGTCACGGCAGGTGCCGCACATCAGCGGCTTGTCCGCCGAGAAGGGCGCGGCGCCGTCGGCGAAGGGGTGCCGCGGGATGACGGTGCCGTCGACGAACGCGCCGAAGCCGGGGAGTGTGCCGGGGTCGCCCCACGGCGGGGCACCGTTCGCGGCTTCGGACTGCTGGATCTCGAGCAGTCTCGCGGCCGGAATGTCATGGAGCCGGGGAATGTCCGTCGTGGTCAGTCCCAGTAACTCCAGCGTGCGTCGGGCCCGGGCGGTGGCACCGTCGCGGGTGGGGAAGCGCAGCGGCGCGGCGCTCTCGATCGAGGCCTTGTGGAACAGTGGCGCGGCGGCCGGCATGGTGTGGACGGCCGCGGTCTTGGCGCCGCCGCCGCTCTCGCCCCAGACCATGATGTTGTCGGGGTCGCCGCCGAAGTTCTCGATGTTCTCCCTGGTCCAGCGCAGCGCGGCGAGAATGTCCAGCATCCCCTGGTTGGCCGCGTAGTCACGGCCGGCGAGTTCGCCCAGGAACAGATAGCCCAGCAGGCCCAGGCGGTGGTTGGACTCGACCACCACCACGTCGTACAGCTGCGCCAGGTGGGTGCCGTCCTGCCCGGTGGCGGAGCCGGAACCGATCATGTAGCCGCCGCCGTGGTTGTAGAACATCACCGGCCGCCGCCGATGGTCGGCGGCGGGGGTCCAGATGTTGAGGTAGAGGCAGTCCTCGGAGGGAGCCGGCATCCGGCCGTTGCCGCCAGGACCCATCTCGCCACCCGCCACCTGGAACGCCGGGTTGGGAAAGCTCACCGCGTCGCGTACGCCGGACCACCTTGTGGGCGGCTTCGGGGCCTTGAACCGGAGTTCGCCGAGCGGCGGCTTGGCGTAGGGTACGCCGAGAAACTTGGCGATGCCGTCCTCACGTTTCCCGCGCACCTTGCCGTGACGGGTCGCCGCCACGACCGTGCTGCCCGTGGGCCGTGCGAGCGCCGGGAAAGGCATGCTCATCGCGGCAACCACGGACAGCGAACTGCCGATCATCGCTCTGCGGTTCATTTCCGAGCCCACCATCAGACCTCCTCCTTCGGAGAGCGCAGCCGACTGCGCTCCGGACGTTTCCCTGAAATGTCGTGAAACGTTTCAATTCATGGCCTGGATCGACGCTGACTTCACCTGTCACTCGACTTGCTGATCCGCGGTACTTCCCGCGACGGCGGAGGCGGCCGTTCTCCAAACTCTGAGACGCAATGGGCAACGAAACCCAAGAGAACGACTGCCGCGTATGAGTCTCCCCGTCTCCGGGTCCGCAGGCGAGGCGTTCGCAGCATTGTCCCGCTTTGGGATCGGGTTCCATGAGTGCCCGCACACCCACGGGGACGCGCTCGTCGACCTCACGGACGCGGTACCGGGCGGAGCCGGCACGGTTGCGCCGCGCGTCGGCCTGCCGCTGCCGAGGACCGCCGACGGGTGCGCGGTGCTGGCCGAGGGCGTGTGGAGTCGGCCCCGCCCGATGTCCTGGCCGGCCGACCCGGCGAGGAGCGGTCCGTGCCGGGTCGGCCGTACTCCTTCGCCGCGCCCTGGAAACGTGTGGCGCCTCGCTGCCGAGGACCGCCGACGGGTGCGCCGTGTCGGCCGAGGGCGTGTGGAGTCGGCCCCGTCCGATGTTCTGGCCGGCTGGGACGGCTGTTCTGTCGCGTTCGCGGACAGAATGCCGCGGCGGCGAGGAGCGGTCCGTGCCGGGTCGGCCGTACTCCTTCGCCGCGCCCTGGAAACCGGCGGCGCCTCGCTGCCGAAGACCGCAAACGGGCGGCGCCTCCCGAGCCGTGCCGCTGGACACCGTGCGGCCTGGGCCCGCCGACGACGGGCGTTCCTCCGTCGCTTCGGCCTGGAGCGCGCCTTCCGGCTGATGGGAGGGACACCCGGCCGGTCCCGCCCGAAGCCCCGCCACGCCGGCACCGTGGGCGTGACGGGCCCGTCGGATCCGCCGCCCACGCCCGGCTCCGCCTCGCACTCCCGCTACGCCCCCGGGCGCAGTCCGAGCACGCCGGGCGTCGGGTCGCCCTTGACCTCGCCGAAGTAGAGGGCGAAGGTCTGCTTCCAGCGCTCGACCGCGGCGCGGTCCTCCATGAAGCGGGGGAAGCCGTCCAGGTTCCCGTTCGGGTACTCCCAGATCCTCTTCAGGCCGGCGGGCGGAGTGATGTCCGTGCGGACGGACCAGCCGTTGAAGGAACCGTTCTGCATCTCCGTCGACAGCTGCCAGTTGAGGAAGAGCTTGGCGGCGGTGGTGTTCTTCGCCTGCTTGAGGATCGCGGTCCGCTGCCCCCAGGACATGAACGGGACCCCGTCGTCGATCACGAACCGCACGGGGGACGTCGACGGGACCGCCGAGCCCGCGGTGCCGACACCGATCGGCAGCTCTCCGCCGAAGACGGCGTCGCCCGGGGAGTTGCTGCCTCGCGCGAACCGCACGTCCTGGGCGGCGAACCGGGCCACCCAGTCCCAGCCGTACTTCCGGGCGTACAGCGTGTAGAGGTAGAGAACCGCGTCGTCGTCGTGCGGGTAGGACGAGGCGATCCTGCCCTTCCAGGTGGGGTCGACCAGGTCGCGCGGGGTGAGCCGGACGCCGGAACCGACCGTCGTCGTGCTGTACATGAAACTGAAGGCGAGCGCTCCTGTGGCCACCCACGCACCCTGCGGATCCTTGAACGCGTCGTAGACCTTCGAGAATCCGGCGGGCTTGTAGGGGAGCAGCCGGCCCTCGTTCTTCCAGCGGGGGAAGTCCTGGAGGGTCTGGAGCTGTACGACGTCGGGGACGAGGGTGTCGGTGGCGAACTGGTTGTCGACGCGGACGTCGTGGTACTTGCTGTAGTCGACGATCAGGGTCAGGTCGATGTCCGGGAAGCGGGCCTTGAAGGCCGCCTTGGTGCCGTCCTGCTGGGTGGGGGTGTCACCGCCGGCGTAGACGACGAGCTTGCCGCCTTCCGCGAGCGCGGCCCGGTAGAGCTCGTCGAGCGTCCGCGTCTCCTCCCGCCCGCCCGTACCGCGGGAACCCGCGGGGGAGGCCGCGGCCGGACTCGCGGCGGCGCCGAACGCGCCGACGCCGAGGGCGGCGCCTGCGCCGGTGGCCAGGACATGTCGTCTGCTGAAGCTGGACACGTTGGGGAGACCTCTCTGATCAGGGGGTTGAGCCCGGCGCATGGCTCGGCCATGACCTTCGGGCACCCTCCATCCTGGCTCCCGCCCGCACGGATGGGCAACGTTTTCCAAGGGTGGAATCACACGTTCAACCGAACGATTGAACGTCCACCGCACCGTTCGGCGTCGACGCCTTACTCCGTCGGCCGCGCCGTGGACCGTCGCGGCACAAGGGCGGGGGAGAGGGTGACCTGGGCCGAGTTCCGGCCGCGGTCGGCGATCCGGTCCAGCAGGAGACGTACGGCGTTCCTGCCCATCTCGCGGCCCGACTGGTCGACGCTGGTCAGCGAGATGGGAGCGAACGCGGCGAACGTGGTGTTGTCGTATCCGGCCACCGAGAGGTCGCCGGGCACGGACAACCCGGCTTCGGCGACCGCGTCGAGCACACCCATGGCGACGATGTCCGCTCCGGCGAAGACAGCCGTGGGCCGGGTGGTGGCGGGACGGGCCAGCAGTTCCTTCGCGCCCAGGTAGCCGCCTTCCTGGGTGTAGGTGGTGGAGACCACGTTGATGCACTTCTCCAGCCCGTGCGCCCGCATGGCCAGGCGATAACCGTCGGCACGCCGGGCGTTGGGCATCTCCGCCAGCCGCGTCGGATCGGTCTCGCGATGCTCGATATGGGCGATCCGGCGATGTCCGAGGCCGGCGAGGTGGCCCACGACCAGGGCCGCGCCCTCGGCGTCGTCGTCGACCACGGTGTCGTACAGCGGGGACTTGCCGTGCCGGCCGACAACGACGGTCGGGACCGAGGCGGCGATGTGCTCCAGATGCGCGGGCGGCGACACGGGCGCGACCAGGATGATGCCGTCCATGCCGCGGTCGATCATCGCCTCGGTGACGCGGGCCTCCTCCTTCTCCCCGTTGCAGCCCGGTCCCAGGAGCACCTGATACTCGGTGTCCGCCAGTGAGACGGTGACGCCGTCGAGGATCTCGGGGAAGAAGGGGTTGCGGATGTCGGGCAGCATGACGCCGATGGTGTAGGTCTGCCCGCGCAGGCCCCTGGCGCCCGCGTGCGGCCGGTAGCCCAGCTCGTCGATCGCCCGGCGCACCTTCGCACGCATCTCCGGGCTGGCTCCATAAGCGTTGCGCAGCACTTTCGACGCGGCGGTGGTCGACACCCCGGCGTGCTTCGCGACATCGACGATGGTGACGCGACGAGGCCGTGCCGACGGCTCCATCCTGCTCCCTCCCCATCGGGAAACGTTGTCGTCGAGTGTACGGACGGACAGCGCGGTCCAGCAGGCGGTGAAGCAGTCGCAGTTCCGAACCGTCGTAACAATCGGGCAGCGTGTGCGGCATCTTGACGTCACACAGGCCGCTCTCTAAGGTCTGGCACACCCTTTGGGAAACGTTGCCCACGGGTGACTCCGAGTCGACCGGGCCCGGCGTCGGACCGCACCTCCCCCATGCGCGGAAAGCCGTCGGACGCTCCCGTGCCGTGTCGGCCTGATCCCTTGCTCGACGATCTGTTTGAATCGTTTCAAGACAGGAGGTCCGTCGGTGACCCTCGCCCCGCACGAGCAACTCCCGGACCACGACCGGCCCCCGGATCCACAACCGGCGGCAGCCCGGGTCCGGCGGGCGCGAACCACGCCGCCCTGGTGGTTCGCGCTCCCCGCGCTGCTGCTGTTCGCGTTCGTCGTCCTGGTGCCGAGTGTGCGCGGTGTCCACTACGCCTTCACCGACTGGGACGGCCTGGATCCCGACTTCTCCTTCGTCGGCCTGGACAACTTCTCGGAGATGTTCCACGACGCGGACGCGAAGCAGGCGATCTGGCACACCCTGCTGATCGCCGTGTCCATCACGGTCGTCCAGAACGCCCTCGGCCTGCTGCTGGCGCTCGGTGTGGACACGGCCATCAAGTCCCGGAACGTGCTGAGGGTGTTCCTGTTCGCCCCGGCCGTGATCACGCCGATCGTGACCGCGTACCTCTGGCGCAATCTGCTCGGTCCGGACGGCGCGGTCAACAGCCTGTTCGGGGCGGTGGGGCTGGGGGACTGGCAGCAGGACTGGCTGGGGAGTCCACGGCTCGCGTTGTGGGCGGTGGTCGGGGTGATCGTCTGGCAGTTCGCGGGCTACTCGATGGTGATCTTCCTGGCCGGGCTGCAGTCGGTGCCGAGGGAGGTCCACGAGGCGGCGGCCATCGACGGGGCGGGCCCGGTCCGTCGCTTCTGGTCGGTCACCCGGCCGCTGCTCGCTCCGGCCCTCACCATCAACCTGATGCTGTCGATCATCGGCGGTATCAAACTCTTCGACCAGGTCTACGCGTTGACCGGCGGTGGCCCCGGCCACGCCACCGACACCATCTCGACCCTCATCTACAAGGACGCCTTCACGCTGGGGGAGTTCGGCTACAGCATCGCGCTCGCGGTCGTCCTCACGATCATCGTGGCGGTCGTCTCGACCGGACAGTACGCCGTGCTGTCCCGCAACGAGAGGGCCGCGTCGTGAGCCGCTACCGCCCGCGCACCCTCGCGCTGGAACTGACGATGATCGCCGTCGCCCTGGTCGTCGGCTTCCCGGTGTACGTCCTGGTCAACCTGGCCCTGCGGCCGGCCTCGGACACCTCGTCGCCGCTCAGCCCGACCACCTCTCCCACCTTCGACAACTTCACGCAGGCCTGGCAACAGGGCTCGCTGGGCGGGGCGTTGGGCAACAGCGTGCTGGTGACCGTCTGCAGTGTCGTCGTCGTGCTGGCCGTGTCGTCGCTCGCGGCGTACCCGCTGGCCCGCGTCACGGCTCGCTGGTCGCGGGGCACGTATCTGACGTTCCTCCTCGGTCTGGTCCTCCCCTTCCAGCTCGCCTCGCTGCCGCTGTACCAGACCATGCGCGATCTGGGGCTGCTCGGCACACCCTGGGCACTGGTCCTCTTCTACTCCGGTCTCCAAGTCCCGTTCACCGTCTTCCTCTACGTCGGCTTCCTGCGCGCCCTGCCCCGCGACTTCGAGGACGCGGCACTGATCGACGGCTGCACCCCGCTGCAGGGCTTCCGGTACGTGGTCCTGCCCATGCTCAAACCCGTGACCGTGACCGCCCTCGTGCTCAACGCGGTCGCTGTGTGGAACGACTTCTTCACCCCGCTGCTGTACCTCAGCGGCAGCGCCCAGCAGACCATGCCGGTCGCGATCGCGGGCTTCGTCGGCCAGTACGTCACCGACTGGAACCTCATCTTCGCCGCACTGGTGATCAGCATCCTGCCCGTCCTGCTCGTCTACTTCCTGCTGCAGCGCAGCATCATCAACGGCTTCGCGGGAGGGCTGCGCGGATGAACACGCGGCGCTTCCCCGAGGGGGACATCATGAAGACACGCAAACTCCCGGTCCTGATCGCGACGTTGACGTCCGTGGCCGTGCTGGCCGCGTGCAGCGGCGGCACCAAGGCGGGCTCCGAAGGCGGTTCGGGCGGGTCGAAGACGCTGACGCTCGCCTCGGTCGACCAGGGCTCGGTCGAGGATGTCGTCAAGGCGTTCGAGAAGGCCAACCCAGGTGTCAAGGTCCGCTACACCACCAGCGGCGCCGACCAGTACCAGCAGCAGATCCGCACCCAGCTGTCCTCGGGCACGGCACCGGACGTGATGTCGGTCTGGCCCGGCAACGGCAACCCGGGCGCCACCCACGTCCTGGCCAAGCCCGGCTATCTGCGTGACCTCTCGGACCAGCCCTGGGCCGCCAGGATGCCCGACGCGATCAAGAGCGTCGCCCAGTACGAGGGGAAGACCTACAACGCGATCTTCGGCCAGAACGGCATCGGCGCCGTCTACAACGAGCAGGCCATGACGAAGGCCGGACTCACTCCGCCGGACACATGGACCGACCTGCTGGCCTTCTGCAAGGCCGCGAAGGCCAAGGGCACCCCCGCCTTCGCCCTGGGCAACCAGGACAACTGGGTCACCCAGCTCGTTCTGTACGCGCTCGTCGCCACGACCGTCTACGGACCGGACCGCGACTTCGACCAGAAGATGCAGGCCGGCCAGGCCACCTTCGCGAAGTCGCCGTGGACCACCGCCCTGGACAAGTACCTGACGATGGAGCGGACCGGCTGCTTCCAGAAGAACCCCCTGGGCACCAACTACGAGGCCAGCCAGCAACTCGCGGCCACCGGCAAGACCTTGGGCATCGTGCAGGGCAACTGGGTGATCGCCCTGCTCGAGGCGAAGAACCCGAAGGCCACCTTCACCCTCAAGGCACTGCCCGCCGGCGACACTCCGTCCGAGACGCTCATTCCAGCGGCAGCGGGCGCCGGCTACGGCGTCAACGCCAAGGCCAAGAACGAGGAACTCGCCCTGAAGTTCGTGAACTTCGTGATGTCTCCCGAGGGCATGAACCTCTTCGTCGAGAAGCAGGGCGGCTTGCCCTCCCTTCCCGGCACGGGCTTCAAGGCGACCCCCTCGCTCGCCGAACTCGCCACGTTCATCGGCTCGGACCGCACCGTGCCGTTCATGGACCAGCTCTGGCCCAACGCGAAGGTCCAGCAGACCATGCTCAGCGGCCTCCAGGAGATCTTCAGCGGTCAGTCCACGCCCGGGAAACTCCTCGACGAGATGGACGCCGACTACAAGGCCGGCAGCTGAGCGAAGCCGTCCGGCACATGGGCGAGCGTGCACATTCTCCAACTCTTCGCGAACCAACTCTTCTCGAACCAACGGAGGTTCGGCATGTCCGGCACAGCGGGCGGAGCGTTCAGTCGTAGACAGGTCGTCGGCACCATGACCGTCTCTGTGGCAGGGCTGGCGCTGCCCACCGTCCCCGGCCCCCTCACACCGGAGGCCCACGCCGACGGGAACGGCGGCAGACACGGGGCGAAGGTCACCGCTCTCGCGGTCGACGGCCGCGAGGACAACCCGATCGGCGTCGACGACACCGCCCCACGACTGAGCTGGCGGGTGGAGGGAACCGCCGGGGGATGGGCCCAGGCCGCCTACCGGATCCGCGCGGCGCGCACCGAGCCGGATCTCGACAGGGGCCGGCTTCTGTGGGACAGCGGCAAGGTCCGCTCCTCGGCCCAGACCGACATCGCCTGGCAAGGTCCTGCCCCGGCCTCGCGCGACCGGGTCGTCTGGCAGGTGCGGGCGTGGAGCACCGAGGGCGACGTGACACCGTGGAGCCGGCCCGCCTCATGGGAGACGGGGCTTCTCAAGCGCTCCGACTGGGGCGAGGCCCGGTGGATCGAGTACCCGGGCCGCACCGTCGACCGGCCACTGCCCGTCTTCGCCCGCGCTTTCCGCGTGGACAGGCGCCGAGGGAAGATCGTCAGGGCGAGGCTGTACCTGTCCGGCGTCGGACTGCATGTCGCCCGGCTCAACGACAGACCCGTCACCGACGAGGTACTCGCGCCGGGCAACTCGAACTACCAGCTCTCCACCGAGTACCGGGTGTTCGACGTCACCGGCCTCGTCCGCCACGGCGACAACACCCTGGGCGTCGAACTGGGCCACGGCACGGCGCTGGTGACGCGGTCCGTCGCGAACCCCACGACCGGCCGCACGGCCCCGTACAGCTGGTGGCAGAGCCAGTTCAAAGGCAGCGGTGGCCTGGTCGCGCCCGCTGCCCCGGGCGCCACCACCATCAAGGTGAACAGCGTGGCCAACTACCACGTCGGTGGCACCGTCAACATCGACACGGGTGACGGTGGCGAGCGCCTGGAGTCACGCACGATCACCGCGATCGGTACCGCGGGCGCCGACGGCACCGGCATCACCTTCGAGCCCGGGCTCGCCTCGGGACACGAGAACGGCGCCGTCGTCACCGGCTCCGGCAACCCGCTCGCGAGCACCGATCCCAGTGCGGGCGCCGCCGTCACACCACGGCTGATCGCCCGCCTGGAACTCACGAAGGACGACGGCACGGTGGAGACCGTCGTCAGCGACCGTTCGTGGAGGGCGGCTCTCGGCCCGACCACCACGGCCAACTGGTACTCCGGCTCCGACCACGACGCCCGGCGCGAGCAGCCCGCCTGGACCGCCCCCGGCGCGGACCTCGGCGCGTCGGCGAAACGGCGCGACGGCACGGCCATGGGCTGGACCGACGCCGGGATCGCCCCGCCGCCCAATCTGACCACCGAGCTGGTGTGGCGCGTGGCCGAGCCGCTCAAGGTCGTCGACAGACTGCGTCCGGTCGGCGTCAGGCAGCCGCAGCCCGGTGTGTGGGTCTTCGACTTCGGGCAGAACATCGCCGGCTGGCCACTGCTCACGCTCGACGGCCCGCTCCCGGCCGGCACCACCGTCAAGCTGTACCCCGCCGAGTCACTGAACGCCGACGGCACCGTCAACCAGGCGTCGATCATGGGCGGCGGCGCTGCACGCGGCACCGACGTGTTCGCCGCCTACACGACGCACGGCGGCGAGCGGGGCGAGCGCTGGCACCCGCGGTTCCACTACTTCGGCATGCAGTGGCTGCAGGTGACCGGCCTGCCCGAGGGCTACGTCCCGACCCGGGACACGGTGACCGGCCTGCAGATCCACGCGGACGTTCCGGCGGCCGGCTCCGTGCGGACCTCCGACGACCGGATCAACCGTATTCACCGCATGGCCCGGTACTCGATCATGAGCAACACCATGTCCACCTTCACGGACTGTCCCGGCCGTGAAAAGCTCGCCTACCCCGCCGACTACGTGCAGCCCTTCGGCTCCATCCACCGCACCTTCGGATACGCGGCCTACCTGCGCACCATGCAGCGCCATCTGGCGGAGGGCCAGTCCAGGGCCGGGGCCGACATCGGCAACGTGGCGCTCAAGGCCCCGGTGTACGACTGGGGTTACACCGGCCGGTTCGGCGACGAGATCAACTGGGGCAACGGCATCGTCCTGGTCCCCTGGCTGCTGTACGAGACGTACGGCGACACCCGGACGATGGCTCGTCACTACCCGCGGATGCAGGCCTTCCTGAACTACATCAGGACCAGGAAGGCCGGTACCGGCGCGGACGCCCGCATCGTGGACGCGGCCCTGGCCGACTGGATCGCCAGTGAGAACACCTCGGGCCGCATCACCGGAACCTGGGGCTACCACCAGATCGCCGACCGCATGGCGAGGATGGCGGCCCTGCTCGGGCGGGACGCCGACGCGGCCGAGTACCGCAGCCTCGCGGCCGACATCAAGGACGCGTTCAACGACGCCTTCTACAACCGGGCCCTCGGCCGCTACACCGCCGAGGGCGACCGGGGCGGTGCCGGGGCGACGCAGGCCGCGCAGGCGCTCGCGCTGGACGAGGGCCTGGTACCGGAGGGCGAACGAGGAAAGGTTCTCGACGCGCTGGTCGAACTGGTCCACGCCCACCGGCCGTTCGGTGGCGGGCCGCATTTCAGCGGCGGCACCATAGGTCTCGCCCCGATCGTCAGGGCCCTGCACGACGGAGGTCGCGACGACGTCCTGTGGGACGTCCTCCAGGAGGACACCCGCCCGGGCTACGGCTACTTCATGGCGCCCACCATCGCCAACCCCAACGGCCTGACGACCGTTCCCGAACAGTGGGACATGGGCAACTCCAAGAACCACATGATCCTCCTGCAGATCGAGGAGTGGTTCCACAGCGGCCTGGTCGGCATCCGCCAGAAACGCGGCAGAGCCGGCTACCGCGAGCTGGTGATCGACCCTCGCCCGGTCGGAGACCTCACCCGTGCCGAGGGCAGCTACCGCACGCCGTACGGCGTGGTGTCCGTGCGGTGGGTCCGCAGGAACGGCAGGTTCCGCCTCGACGTGACGCTCCCCCCGAACACCACGGCGGAGGTCCGGATGCCCACGGGCGACCGCGCCACGTACGCCGTCGGCTCGGGCCGGCACATGTTCACCACCCGCGATCCGCTGACCGATTCCCGGAAAACCGAGAGGGCCGAGGCGTGAGCCATGAAGCGCACAGCGCGGACGACGCCGACCGCGATGTCCGCGAGGGGACCGCACCCCGCGGACACGGAACGGTGGTCGGCCGTCGAACCGTGCTCGCGGCGACGGCCGGTGTCGTGTCGGCAGGAACCGGATTCGTAGGAGGCGGAGTGAGCGAGGGAGCGGAAGAGTCCCGTCGTACGGAGGACGGCGCGGTGTGGGGGCTGACGGTGGAACACCGCACCGATCCCCTGGGCATGGACGCCACCCGGCCGCGTTTCGGATGGCGTATGCGGTCGGCGACTCGTGGACGTGGCCAGGGGGCGTACCGGATCCTCGTCGCGAGTTCCCCGGAGAAGCTGACCGTCGGCCGGGCGGATGTCTGGAACAGCGGTCGTGTGCCGTCCTCCGAATCCGTGGCCGTCCGCTACGCGGGCAAGGCGTTGCGCGCCTCGACCCGCTATCACTGGACCGTCACGGTGTGGGACGGCGAAGGCCGTCCGGTCGGCGCCGCGTCCCCCTCCTTCTTCGAGACCGGCCTCATGAGCACCGACGGCGTCGGCGGATGGGAGGGCGCGCAGTGGATCGGGATGAAGGGCAAGACCCCCGACTCGGCAGGTGCGCCGATGCTGCGGAAGCAGGTAGCTCTGAAGAAGCGGGTCCGTGAGGCGCGGTTGTACGTCTCGGCCCTCGGCGTGTACGAGGCCTACGTCGACGGACGTCAGGTGACCGTGCCCCAGGACGGCGGCACCACGATCGAGCTGCTGCCCCCGGGGTCGACGAACTACGACGCGCGCGTCAACTACATGACGTACGACGTCACCGGCCTCGTGACGCGGGAGCGGGACGTCACCCTCGCGGTCGTCCTGGGCAACGGCTGGTACAACGGCCGTATCTCCGAGGGCAGTACGTACTACTCGCAGGACGGCAACGCCCTGGCCGTCAAGGCGAAGCTGCTGATCCGGTACGCCGACGGTACGGCGCAGACAGTCGTCACCGGCCCGGACGGCGGCTGGAAGGCCACGGACACCGGACCCTACCGAGCCGACGACATCTACGACGGCCAGACCTACGACGCCCGCAAGGAACTGCCGGGCTGGACGGCGCACGGATTCGACGACTCCACCTGGTCGGACGTGGAACGAGTCGCCTTCGACGACAGGTTCCCGGAGGCGCGGCTCCTCGCCTACCCGGGCGAGACCGCGCGCTTCATGCCCCGCTGGGACCGCCGACCGCAGTCGATCACCGTCGCCACCGGGGTGACCGGGCAGGACGGCAGCCCCAACGGCAGGGGCAGGATCGTCGTGGACCCCGCCCGGACGGTGACCGATCCCGCGAAGGCGGCCACCGCCCCGGTCACGATCGGCAGCGGTGAGACCGTCGTCTTCGACCTCGGCCAGAACATGGTCGGAGTGGCCTGCTACAACCTGCGCGGCTCGGTCGGAGCCACGGTCGAGTTCAGGTTCGGCGAGATGCTCAACGACGACAGCGCCGGCGCGGACGGCCCCGAGAGCTCCCTCTACCGGGCCAACCTCCGCAGCGCCAAGGCCACCAGCACCTACATTCTCAAGGGCGACCGGCACGGCGAGACCCACCAGGACTCCCTGACCTTCTACGGCTTCCGCTACGTGTCCGTCACTGCCTCGGACACCGTCACGATCACCGGTCTTACCGGCAAGGTCGCCACGTCCGCGATCCGGGAGACCGGCACCGTCACCACCGACGATCCCGACATCAACCAGCTGGTGAGCAACGTCCGTTGGGGGCAGCGGGGCAACTACCTCTGGGTGCCCACCGACTGCCCGCAGCGCGACGAACGCCTCGGCTGGACCGGTGACACCCAGGTCTTCGCCACGACCGGGCTCTACAACGTGGACGCCGCTGCCTTCCTCACCCACTTCCAGGACACCGTCGTCGACTCGCAGACCATCTACGGCGTGGACAGGGCGCAGTTCACCGGGGTCGCCCCCACAGGACGGTTCAACTTCCCGGGCGGCGGCAGCGGTTGGGCCGACGCCGGTGTCATCGTGCCGTGGACCATATGGCAGATGACCGGCGACGCGAACGTCGTCGAGGACAACTGGCCCGCGATGACCCGCTACCTGGACTGGATCCAGCAGCAGACCGGCGACACCTACGCCGGGCAGGGCTCCCTCACCGGCGACTGGCTGGGACCGCAGAAGACCAGCGCCCAGCTGATGAGCGACGTCTACTACGGCTACAGCACCCGGCTGATGGCACAGATGGCCCGCGCGACCGGCAGGACCGCCGAAGGGGAGGCGTACGACCGGCTCTTCGGGCGCATCAGGCAGGCGTTCATCACCAAGTACCTGAGCACGGACGGCGGCACGGTCACCATCAGGTCCAGCCTCGGCGACGCCTCCCCGATCGAGCCGGGCTCCGACCCCAGCCAGAAGACGGAGGACAACAGCCAGACAGCGCTGCTCTGGGTCCTCAAACTCGGCTTCTACGAGACGCAGGCCCAGCGCCGCACGCTCGTCGGCCATCTCGCCGACAACATCGGCAACGACGACGCCTACAAGGCCGCGCACCCGAACAGCATCCGGGTCCGGTACGCCGAGAACACGCTGTCCGTCGGCTTCCTCGGCGTCAACGTCCTCGCCCCCGTCCTCACCGACGAGGGACGCGCGGACCTGGCGTACAAGCTGCTGCACCAGGACGCGCTGCCGTCCTGGCTGTTCTCGGTGAAGAACGGTGCCACCACGGTCTGGGAGCGCTGGAACTCGTACTCGGAGGACAACGGCTTCGGCCCGGTCGGCATGAACTCCTTCAACCACTACGCCTACGGCGCGATCATGGAATGGATGTACGCCTACATGGCCGGCATCGCGCGCGACCCGGAGAGCCCCGGCTTCAAGCACTTCCTGCTGCGACCCCACCTCGATCCCACGGGCGGGATCACCCGTGTCTCGGCGGCCTACGAGTCGCCGTACGGGGAGATAAGGAGCGAGTGGGCGCTCCAGGACGCGGGCCGGACCCTGGTGTATGAGGCGGTCGTGCCGGCGAACAGCGCGGCGACGCTGCACCTTCCGGCCGCTTCCGCCGACGCCGTCCGCGAAGGACGAAGGCCGCTGTCAGAAGTGGACGGGGTGCGTTTCGCCGGCCACGCGGACGGGGTGTCCTCGTACCGGATCCCGTCCGGCCGGTACCGCTTGACCGTCCGGCTCCGCTGACCGCCGGGACTGGCTGGCGGTCACCGGTGCCGCCGGTGCGGCTCCGCCGACGAGGATCTGGTGCGCTCCCTGGGCGCCGATCACGTGGTCCCCCGCGGAGCGCGGGTGGGCGCGCGCTGCGCAATGGGCAGCGGTGGACAGGGTGTTCTCCGCGGATCGTTCGATCGGTGCGTTGGCCGAAGGGGGCGTCAGCTCGTCGAGAGCGTGGGGAGATCGTCCCGAGTGACTCCGAGCGACTCACCCTCGTCGCGGCTGTCGCCCGCACGGCACCGCGGCGCTCGCGGCCAACGGCGGGCTCGCCCCGGAGGCGGCCCTGAACGGCGTACACGGCGTGGTCCACCATCTGGCCCCGCTGACTGCGCGGTCGTTGGCGGCGCTCCGGTGGGTGCGTCGCTGTGACTCGTGTTCAAGACCGTGCTGGCATTCGCCCTGCCCTGTGTGCCCTCGCCGATCCACCTGCCGGCGGGGCGGTCGACGAGGGGCGGATGCCCCGGTGGCCTCGCCGACCGCCGGACGTTCGGCCGGGCCCGGACATCTTCCGGGGCGGTCAGGGCCCGGAGGCTGCTCCCATTGCCGTTCTCATGCCGCGTCGGCCTCGGCCGACCGCGCATCGGCGGTGACGCCCAGGGCTTCGGCGATGAGCGCGTGCGAGTATCGGCGGGCCTCCTGGTCGGGGCTGATGCTCTGGAGCATGACCTCGGTCGCTCCGGTCTCCTCGATCATCTGCAGGAGCTGGTCCCGTACGGTCTCGGGGCGGCCGGCGAGCTGCCGGGGCCACCGGCCGTTGACGATCCTGGAGGGCTCGTCCTTCTGCGCGGTGGTGAGCGTGCGGGAGGCTTCGTCGACGGACGGGACGACCGGGGCAGTACCTGTTCGGCCCAGGCTGTCGAAGATGGCCCGGGTCGGCCAGGTCATCCGGTGCGCCTCTTCATCGGTGTCGGCGGCGAACACGGCGACGCCGAGCATCACCTGGGGGGTCTCGGCACCGTACTGGGTGGGCCTGAACGCCTTGCGGTATGCCCGCAGGGCGGGAACCGCCCCGCCCGGGTTGATGAATCCGGCGAAGGAGTAGCCGACGCCCAGCGCGGCGGCCAGTGCGGCGCTGCTCCCGGAGGAGCCGAGGATCCATGGGTCGGGACGGGCGGTCACGGTCGGCATGAGGTCGATGCGACGGAAGGGATGATCGGCCGGGAAGTCGTGGTGCAGGAAGGCCAGTACTTCCTGCACCTGCTGGTCGAAGTCGTCGAGATGGCCACTGTCCCGGTCACGCCGGAGGGCGATGTCGACGAGGGGTCCGGTGGTCGCCCGCCCGAGGCCCATGTCGAAGCGTCCTGGTGCCACGGTCTCCAGCTGCAGGAACAGTTCGGCGACCTTCAGCGGGCTGTAGTGGTTGAGCAGGATCGCTCCGGACCCGATGCGGATGCGTTCGGTCTCCCGTGCCACGACGCCCATGAGGACCTCGGGCGCGTGCGAGCCCACGGTGCCGAGGCCGTGGTGCTCGGCGAACCACATCCGGTGGAAGCCGTGCTGCTCGGCGTGGACGGTGGTGGCAAGTGCCTCGTCGAACGCGTCGATCGCGGTCTTGTCGCGCGGGACCGTGGCCTGTTCCACGATCGAGAGTTTCACCATGGTCTGATCTCTTCTCGTTGTTCGATTGATGTCGCGTTATCCGAGGAGCTCGCGAGCGAGGAGTTCGAGGGTTCGTTCTCGGGTGGGGGAGCGCCGCGCGGGGCCTCCACGGCGGGCGGACGGCACCGGATGGATCATGACCTCGTCGACGCGGAAGCGGTCGGCCAGGGTTCGTACCTGCTCGGCCGCCGTGGCGGCGTCACCGAGGACGAAGGTCTCCCGGAGGGCGTCGACGACGGGGCGCAGGGAGTCCGTGATCGGGAGTTCGGCGGCTTCCTCCGCCAGATACTGGCGTTCGAAGGGCTGTCCGGTCTCGAAGCGGGCCAGGATGTGCAGCTGCGACAGGGCCAGGCAGTCCGCTTCCTGCCGGGTGTCGGCGACGACGGCGTTGACGACGATGATCGCCTTCGGTTCGGCGAGCTGCCGTGACGGACGGAAGCCGCTCCGGTACGTGGCCAGTGCCTGCTCGGTCCCGTGCCCGGCGAAGTGGTGCGCGAAGGCGAAGGGCCGGCCCTGTCGCGCGGCCAGTTCGGCCGAGTAGGTGCCCGAGCCCAGCAGCCACAGGTCGGGCTCGCTCGTGGCTCCCGGAATCGCCTTGAGGTTGTAGGCGCTTGTCCGGCCGGCCCGGCTGATGTCGAGGTCCAGGCCGCCCTTGGTCATCATCGCGGCGAGCTGCTCGACGTGCCCGGGGTAGTGGTCGCCGTCGTCGCCCCTGCCGCCGCGCAGCAAGTGGGCCGTGACACCGTCGCCACCCGGGGCTCGTCCGATCCCCAGGTCGATGCGTCCGGGGAACGCCGCCTCCAGGAGAGCGAAGTTCTCCGCCACGGCCAAAGGGCCGTAGTTGGGCAGCATGATGCCTCCCGAGCCCACTCTGATCCGCTCCGTCGCGGCCGCGACCAGGCCGAGGAGCACGGACGGGTTCGTGGACACGAGGCTGGCTACGTTGTGGTGCTCGCCGATCCAGTAACGGTGGTAACCGAACCCGTCCGCGGCCCGGGCCAGGGAGGTCGTGGCCGCGATCGCGTCACTGCTGGTCTGGTCCGTGCGGATCAGGACGTGGTCGAGTACGGACAGGGCCGGCATGGACGCGCTCACTCTCGCCAGACACTCCCGGGCGCGGGCACACGAAGGCTTCGCCACCTGGTGGGTGCTAAAATAGAACCAAGTGACTTCGACTTTAGCAGTAACGGAATGAGGGCGGTCAAATTGCCAAGCCGGATCAGGCTGGAGGACCGGGAGTGCCCGCTGTCCACGACGGTGGAGCACGTCGGTGAGTGGTGGACGCTGCTGATCCTTCACGACGCCTTCGACGGCTACACCCGCTTCGACCAGTTCCAGGAGAGCCTGGGCATCTCGTCCAGCATGCTCACCACCCGGCTGAAGGCCCTCGTCGTGGACGGCCTGCTGGAGCGTCGGCCGTATCAGACCAACCCGGTTCGCCATGAGTACGTGCTGACCGACCTCGGGCGCTCGCTGCGCCCGGTGATCGTGGCGCTGGCCGCGTGGGGCAACTCCCGTCTCGCGCCGGAGGAGCGCAGCATGATCCTCGTCGACGCGCACAGCGGCGAGGAGGTCGAGCCCGTCGTCGTCGACGCCAGGACCGGCCGGCGCCTCGACGACAGCGACGCGTACGTTTTCACCGCCGGCCCTGCCGCGAGCGACGCCATGCGCGACCGCTACCACCCGGGGCGGGTCGGCGGTGGAACCCCTTCGTCGGCCGGGCTGAACAGCGCCGTCGGCGTGTCGAGCCGGGACTGACGTGGCCGCGTGATTCCGGACGGGTGCCTGCCGGTCTCACGCGGCCTTACGCAACTGCCCTCACCACGTGACGGGCAGCTCCTCGATCCCGTAGACGATGGTGTTCTTCTTGAAGGCGACGTGCTCGATGGGGACGGCGAGCCGCAGTCCGGGCAGCCGCCGGAAGAGTTCGGGCAGGGCGATCTGGAGCTCGGCCCGGGCGAGTGGCTGGCCGAGGCACTGATGGATGCCGTATCCGAACGCCAGGTGCCGGCGCGCGTCGGCACGGCCCAGGTTCAGACGGTCGGGGTCGGTGAAGATGCCTGGATCGCGGTTGGCCACATTGCCGGCGATGATCACGCCTTCCCCCGCCGGAATGGTGACACCGCCGATCGTCACGTCCTCGAGGGCGTGACGACGCAGTCCGGAGTGGACGATCGAGAGGAAACGAAGCAGTTCCTCTACAGCGTTCACGACCTCGTCCGGGCCTCCGAGCAGACGGGGGACCTGGTCGGGGTTGCGCAGCAGGGCGACGGCGCTGAGGGCGATCATGTTCGCGGTGGTCTCGTGACCGGCGAACAGGAGGAACACGGCCAGATCGGTGGCGTCGCGTTCTGTGACGGTTCCCGTGTCCACCTGCTCGGCGAGGCGGGACAGCACGTCGTCACCGGGGCTCCGCCGCTTGGTCGCGAGCAACCGCAGCAGATACGCGTTGAGTTCCTCCCACGCCTGTGCGAACTGCGGCCCTGTCGCGGTGCCGTCCACGAAGACCCTTGAACGGTCCTGGAAGTACTCGTGGTCCTCGTACGGCACACCGAGCAGGTCACAGATCACCAGTGAGGGCAGCGGCAGGGCGAAACGCTTCACGAGGTCCACGGGAGCGTCCGGCCGGCTCATCCCGTCGAGCAGCCGGCTCGTGGTCCGGGCGATCCCGGGACGCAGCGCGTCGATCTTCCTGATCATGAACTCGCGGGTGAGGGCCCGTCGCATCGTGGTGTGGACCGGCGGATCGTAGTTGGCGAAGAACCCGTGCGGGAGCGGTGGCAGATCCGGCAGGTGGCCCGGGAAGCCCGGGTGCGTCTGATCGCTGCTGAACGCCGGGTTGCCCAGCACCGCGCGGGCGTCCTCCCACCGGGTCACCAGCCAGGCGCTGAGCCGTCCGTCCCAGATGGTCACCCGGCTTATCGGGTCGTCGGCCCGCAGGCGGGAGTATTGGGGAGGCGGGGCGAGGGGGGAGGTCCGGGGCCGGGCAAGGGAGTATTCGGGTGTGTCCGCAAGGGGCATGGGGGTTCCTTACGTTGTGGGTGGGTTTGGTTTCGGTCACTCGTAGGATCGAAGGGCCCAGGTGTGTCGGGTGTGGCTCATGGGCGTCTGCCCGTCCGGCGGGCGGCGATGAAGCGGCGCGAGGCCAGGTCCCCGGCGGCCACGGCTACTTCGTCATGGCCGTGCGGACAGCCGCATGCGCGGATCCTCATGTCGGACTGGTCGGACTGGTCGGACCAGGGTTAGGGCACGGGGGCGAAGGGGCGGTGGTCCCGTGGGTCCGCGCGGCGGACGGGCGTACGGCAGGTGGGGCTCGTCGCCGACGAGGGTGATCGTGCCCTCGTAGCGCTGCCCGTGCGGCGTCTCCGCGGTCGTGAGGCCACCGGTGGGGGCGCCTCCGACGACGATCCGGTCCATGGCGTTCACGATTCCCGGACGTGGATGGCCGCCGCGGGGCAGACCGTCGCGGACTCGCGTACGGCGCCGTGCAGTTCGGGGGCGGGCGTCTCGTCGAGCAGCACGACCATTCCGTCCTCGTCGCGCTGGTCGAAGACGTCGGGGGCGATCAGCACGCACTGCCCCGAGGCCACACACTTCGGGACGTCTACTTCTACCTTCATCGTGGTTCTCCGGTTCGTTCTCGTACGGACGGTTCAGCGGGTGACGCTCAGCAGGCCTGTGGTGAGGCCGCCGCTGGTGCCGCCGACTGTCGGACCGGGCGGCGCGCAGTTCACGCGGACGCCCTGCTCGCCGAGGGCGACCGCCGTGTGCGGGGTCCGTAGGACGGTCACCAGGTGACGGGGAGGGCATGGACGCCGTAGATGTCCACGTCGGTCTTGAACGGAACGTCCTCCAGCGGCACGGCGAGCCTCAACGTCGGTATGCGGCGGGCCAGCGTGCTGTAGACGATCTGGAGTTCCACGCGGGCGAGCGGCTGGCCGAGGCACTGGTGGATGCCGTAGCCGAAGGCCAGGTGGTCACGGGCGCCGCGCCGGATGTCGAGGGTGTCCGGGTTGTCGTAGTGGCCCTCGTCACGGTTGGCGGAGAAGGTCAGCGGCATCACGGCCTCGCCCGCCTTGATCCGGCGACCGCCGATGACGGTGTCCTCCTTGGCGACCCGCCAGTTCGGCTCGTTGAGGATGGTGAGGTAGCGCAGCAGTTCCTCGACCGCGAGCGGGGCCAGGGAGGGGTCCTCGCCGAGGGCCTTGTACTGGTCGGGGTGCTGGAGCAGGGCGAGGGTGCCGAGCGCGGTCATGTTGCCGGTGGTCTCGTGCCCGGCGACCAGCAGGATGAAGACGATCCCCTGGACGGCGCGGCGGTCCAGCCTGCCGGTGCGCAGCTCCTCGTGGACGAGGCGGCTGACGATGTCGGCCTCGGGATCGAGGTCCGGGTCGGCGTCGCGGGAGTCGACGAGGTCGTAGATGTAGTCGTTGAGCTCGCCGAGTTTGACGGAGCGTTCCTCGTCGGAGACGTTCCGCCTGAAGAGGTACGTCGTACGGTCCTGGAAGAAGGCGTGATCGCTCTGCGGGATGCCGAGCAGCCAGCTGATGACGGTGTTCGGCATCGGGGAGGCGATCGCCTCGAACAGGTCGGCGGGCCTGGGTCCGGCCAGCATGTCGTCGATCAGGTCGTCGACGACCTGCTGGATCCTTGGCCGCATGGCTTCGACCCGCTTGACCATGAAGTCGCGGGTGACCAGGCGTCGTAGGTCGTCGTGGACCGGCGGATCCATGCGCAGGAAGGACGGCAGGCCTGAGCCGGCCAGGGCGGCGTTGGCCTTGCCGCTCGGGCTCAGCGGGTAGTCGGGGCGGGAGCTGTCGGCGCTCAGCGCGTCGCTGAGCATCGCCTCGCGGACGTCGTCGTACGTGGTGATCAGCCAGGCGTCACGGCCGTGCAGGTTGGCCGGGGCGACCGGGCAGTGCGAGCGGAGAGCGGCGTACTCCGCCGGCGGGTCGAAGGGGACGGACCGTGCCATCGGGAAGGTCAGTCGCTCCGCGCCGCCCGACAGGCGGCGGATGAGGTCGTGTGTGGGGCCGTCGATGTGTATGTCGGCGGGCATGTCTCACAGCTCCGTTCCGGGCAGGAAAGCTGATTCGGTGAACGATGTTTAGTAACTTGATGAACACCGTAAACCACCGGCATCGCAAGCCCGGAACCAAGCAGGGCGGATTTGGACACGGCGCCCACCGACCCGGAAACTGACGGGGCCGCGCGGACCAAGAGGGGTGAGTCGTCGATGAGTGCTGCACAAGGCGCCGTGAAGCGGGTCCCGAACCGCTGGGGAGAGGGTCAGCGGCTCCGGCAGGAGATCCTGGACGCGGCGGGCCGCCTGCTGGAGGAGACCGGGCGCCCCGAGGACATCTCGCTGCGGGCGATCGCCCGCGAGGCTGGGGTGACCGCCCCGGCGATCTACAAGCACTTCAAGGACAAGGCCGAGCTGATGTGGACGCTGCTCGACGGCGTGTACGCGAGCATGGCCGAAACTCTGCGCGCCGCGCGGCGTTCGGCGCCCACCGGAGATGCCTGGGCGGGGTTGCGCGCCGTCGTCGAGGCCTATTGCCGCTTCGCGTCCGACGAACCGCGCCGCTACGAGCTGCTGTTCCGCATCGGTCCGACGCTTTCCTCGTCACCGGAGTCCGACCGCCATCCCATGGGACGCGTCCTGGACGCTTGGTGCGAGGCCACGGTGCCTTATCTGGACGAGGCGCGCGACAGGGACGCCACGAGTGATCCCGACGGCCGACCTGATGCGCGCCAGGCAGCCAAGTTGCTGTGGAGCGGACTGCACGGTCAGTTCGGTCTGTGGTGGAACGTGTCCGACGTCAGCGAGGCGTCCGAACTCGACGAACTGCGCGATTCCCTGATGCTCGCTCTGTTCGGCCGCCGGTGACGATCGTGCGCCGGGCACCTCCGGACTGAAGGTCAGCCGTATCGCCCTGGGATGCATGAGCTTCGGCGACACGTCGCAGATGCCGTGGGCCCTTAACGACGACGGCGCCGAGCCGGTCTTCCGCCAGGCCGTCGAGTCCGGGATCACCTTCTGGGACACCGCCAACATCTACGCCTACGGCACCTCCGAGGAGATCGTGGGCCGCGCGATCAAGAAGTACACGAAGCGCGACGACGTCGTCCTGGCCACCAAACTGTTCAACCCCATGCACGACGGACCCGGCGGGTCGGGCCTGTCGCGCAAGGCCGTGATGGAACAGATCGACGCCTCCCTGACCCGCCTGGGCACCGACTACGTCGACCTCTACCAGATCCACCGCTTCGACCCGCAGACCCCGGTCGAGGAGACCATGGAAGCGCTGCACGACCTCGTCAAGGCCGGCAAGGTCCGCTACCTCGGCGCCTCCTCGATGTGGGCCTGGCAGTTCGCCACCATGCAGCACGCGGCCCACAGCCACGGCTGGACACCCTTCGTGTCCATGCAGGACCAGTACAGCCTCCTGGCGCGAGGAGGAACGCGAGATGTTCGGCCTGCTCGCCCACACCGGCGTCGGCTCCATCCCCTGGGGCCCCCTGGCCGGCGGCCGCGTCACCCGCCCCTGGGGCCAGGACACCACCGTACGGGCCCAGGCCTCCCCCGACACCGACCACCTCGGCCGCCCCCTGTTCGCCGACACCGACGAAGCCATCGTCGACGCCGTCCAGAAGATCGCCGACGCACACGGTGTCCCGATGGCCCAGGTCGCGCTGGCGTGGGTCCTGAAGAACCCCGTCGTGTCCGCGCCCATCGTCGGCGCCACCAAGACCCGCCACCTCACCGACGCCGTAGCCGCCCTCGACCTCACGCTCACCGAGGACGAGATCGCCGCACTGGAGGACCCCTACACCCCCCGCCTGCCCACCTACTTCTGACCGGCTTTCTTCCCCCACGGAGCTGAGCACGTGCGGACTCCGCGGAACTCGGCATCGTGGGTGGCGAACGGTGCCAACTCGCTTGCTCGGTTTGCGGGTTGCCGCGGAATACCCCACCGCTCAGGCTGCTGAGGTGCATAGTTGCGTGCGGGCCCGCCGGGACGCGATGTGGAGTGCGCTGATCAACCGGTCGATCTGTGCGGGGGAGGCGCCCTTGCGTACGGCCGGCTCGGCACGGCGTGTGTCGTGGCTCTGGAGGTGACGGCCTGAGCCAGTTCGGGCGAGCCCGTATCGGCGGACGGCGGTCGGGGGCTGTCACACTGAGGGTTGTGGCACGTGAGCAGCAGGAAAAGAGCAGCGGCACCGAGCTCGGCCGCTTTCTGCGCGCCCGCCGGACGGAAGTCAGCCCTGAAGAGGCCGGCATCAAGGTGGGCCCCGGATTGCGTCGGACGCCGGGGCTGCGGCGGGAAGAGCTGGCCACCCTCGCCGGGGTGAGCATCGACTACTACGCCCGCTTGGAACGCGGCCGGGAGACGCACCCCAGCCCGGCCGTCCTCGACGCTCTCGCACAGGCACTGCGTCTCGGGGAAACCGAGCACAAGCACCTGCACGACCTCGGTCTGCGTGCCGCCCGCAGGCCGTCACCGAGCCAGGGACCGCCCAGTCGCTCAGTGGACCCCGGGGTCGAGTTGCTGCTCGAGCGCCTGCGGCCCTTCCCGGCCCGGGTGCTCAGCCGCACCATGGACCTGCTCGCCGCCAACCCGGGAGGCCTGCGGACGCTGACCGGTATCGAACGCTGGCCGGTCGAGCAGCGCAACATCGCGAGGTACGTCTTCCTCCACCCGACGGCCCGCGAGCTCTTCCCCGACTGGGAGGTGATGACCCGCGGCTGCGTCGCGCGGCTGCGTGCCCTGGCGGGCACCGACCCGGACGCTCCCGACCTCGCCGAACTCGTGGACGAACTGCTCCTCAAGAGCCCGGAGTTCACCCGGTTGTGGGAGTGCTACGACGTGAGGGCCTTTGCCCAAGGGAGCAAGACCCTGCGGCATCCCGAGATCGGAACTGTCACCCTCCGTTACCAGTCGCTCCTGATCGAAGGCTCTCCTGGGCATCGCCTGGTGACGTACTACGCCCTGCCGGGTACGCCCGACCACGACGCCGTGGTCCTCCTCGACCAGGCGGATCAGGGCCACCGTACGACCCCCACGGAGAAGTCCCCGGGCTGAGCAGCGGGCGTTCCGAACCGATGGCATGCGTGGGGGGTACTGGCACACCACTGAACGGCAGGGCGTGCCGCTGGGGAGGAAACGGTGGCCAGAAGGTGCCAAGGTGGTCCGGGAGCGTCGATCTCCATGTACAGCACTCCACTCCCGTACGTCCGGAAGGGCATCCCATGGAGAAGGTCAGGCTGAACAGCGGTGTCGAGATGCCGATCCTCGGGTTCGGTGTCTTCCAGATCCCGTCGGAGGAGACCGAACGCGTCGTCACTGACGCGCTTGCCGTCGGCTACCGGCTGCTCGACACCGCCGCCGCGTACGGCAACGAGGAGGCTGTCGGCCGCGCCATCAGGAACAGCGGCATCCCGCGCGAGGAACTGTTCGTCACCACCAAGCTGTGGATCCAGGACGCACCCGCGCAGGACAACACCAGGCATGCCTTCGAGACCTCGCTGGCCAAGCTCGGCCTCGACCACCTCGACCTGTACCTGATGCACCAGCCTTTCGGCGATGTCTACGGTCAGTGGCGCGCCATGGAGGATCTGCACCGCGAGGGCCGCGCCAAGGCGATCGGCGTCGCCAACTTCTACCCCGACCGGCTCCTCGACCTCATCGTCAACAACGAAGTCGTGCCCGCGGTCAACCAGATCGAGACCCACCCCTTCTTCCAGCGCGCCGACTACCAGGAGCTGATGCGGGAGCACGG
This sequence comes from Streptomyces sp. NPDC002680, assembly GCF_042889145.1. Classification (NCBI taxonomy): domain Bacteria; kingdom Bacillati; phylum Actinomycetota; class Actinomycetes; order Kitasatosporales; family Streptomycetaceae; genus Streptomyces; species Streptomyces sp. NPDC002680. The sequence goes on along the minus strand of NZ_JBIAQP010000001.1, from coordinate 739,955 downwards.
CGTCCGGATCCAGTCGTGGGGCGGCCTCGCCGAGGGCAAGAACGACATCTTCACCCATCCGGTCCTGAGCGAGATCGCCGAGAAGCACGCCAAGTCGGTGGCCCAGGTCGTGCTGCGCTGGCTGACCCAGCGCGGAGTCGTCGCGATCCCCAAGTCGGTCCGCGCCGAGCGCATGGCGGAGAACATCGACGTCTTCGACTTCGAGCTCACCGACGACCAGATGGAGTCCATCGCCACCCTGGACACGGGAACCGCGCTGATCTTCGACCACCATGACCCGGCGATCGTCGGCCAGATCGCGAAGCGGCGCCTGAACGACTGAGCCGGTGGAGCGGTGACGGAAGGAAAGGCCGCACTCGTCACCGGGGCGAGTGGCGGACGCGGGCTGCAAGGCGCTCGCGGTGACCGCCGACGTGACCGACCCGCACCGCGGCGGACGTCGCAGACGCTGACATCACGAACAGGAACGGATCATGACAGTTTCCACCGTCCTCGTCGTCGGCGCGACCGGCAGTATCGGCCGGGAAGCCATGGCCGCCGCCACGGAAGCAGGGCTCGCCCCGCGAGCCCTGGTTCGTGATCTCGGCCGCGCGAAGCGGGTGTTGCCCGCCGACACGGACTTCGCCGTCGGTGACATCACCCGCGCAGACACCCTCGCGGACGCCGTCCGCGAGGTCGACGCGATCATCTTCACGCACGGCTCCAACGCCGGCGATCACCAGCGGGTCGACTACGGGGCCGTGGCCAATACGTTCCGGGCTCTCGGGAGGCGGCGGCCCCGCATCGCCCTGATGTCCTCGATCTATGTGACTCGCCAGGGCCAGGGTTACGGGCCCGTCATCGACTGGAAGCGGCGGGCCGAATGGCTTGTCCGCGCCTCCGGAGCGCCTTATACGATCGTTCGCCCCGGCTGGTTCGACCGCGTCGGTTCCGGCGACGGGCGCCTCGTCCTCGAACAGGGAGACACCGGTGACGGTGGCATCGGCCGCGACCAGCTCGCGACCGTGCTGGTGCGGTCGCTGCTGACCGATGCCGCCGTCGGGAAGACCTGCGAACTGTTCGCCCGCTCCGGAACGGCGTCGTCGGACTGGGCCGCGCTGTTCACACCGCTCGACCCCGATACCGGTCTCGACGGCGCGCACGACAGCGCCCGGGTGCCCCTGGACGCCGAACCCGCTGGAGTCCAGCGGGACATGGCGGCGGTACGCGCCGTCACCGAGTAGCGGGTGCGCTCAGGATGCTGTCCGCCGCCGGTGGATGGGGCCCGTGCCCCAGGTCAGGGACCTGCCCGAGCCCTCATGGACATGGGCGACGATCTCCGCCGCGATGGAGAGGGCCGTCTCCTCGGCGGTGTGGGCGCCGAGGTCGAGGCCGATCGGGGAGTGCAGGCGGGCCAGGTGTTCCCGGGGTACGCCGGCCTCCCGCAGTCGTTCCAGGCGGTGCTCGTGGGTGTGGCGTGAGCCCATCGCGCCGACGTAGCCCACGGGCAGGCCCAGGGCCAGCCGCAGCAGGGGGATGTCGAACTTGGCGTCGTGGGTGAGTACGCAGACGGCGGTGCGGGCGTCGACCTCGGTGGCCGCGAGGTAGCGGTGCGGCCAGTCGGCCACGACCTCGTCGGCGTACGGGAAGCGGACGGCGGTGGCGAAGACGGGTCGGGCGTCGCACACGGTGACCCGGTAGCCGAGGAACCGACCGATCTCGCTCAGGGCACCGGCGAAGTCGACCGCGCCGAAGATCAGCATCCGGGGGCGGGACGCGTGGGTGTGGACGAGGACGGACAGCCGCTCCGGGCAGGTGTCCGCGTCTCCGCCCACCTCCACCCGGCCGGTGCGGCCCGTGCGCAACAGTGCGCGGGCCCGCGTCGCCACCGCGCCTTCCCAGTCCTCGCCGTCCGGAGGTCCGTCGGGCCCGCCGCCGTCCCCGGTGGCGCACAAGGTGCGACCGACGAGTTCTTCGGGGCCCTCGACGATCTGGGCCAGGGCCACGGGCCGGCCGGACAGCACTTCGTCGAGCGCCGCCGTGAGATGAGGGTGCTCGGCCGGGTCGATCCGCTGCACCAGGACGTCGAGTTCGCCGCCGCAGGTCAGGCCCACGGCGAAGGCGTCGTCGTCGGAGTACCCGAACCGGGCCCGGGCCGGCGGTTCCCCCGAGTCGAGAACCTGCCGGCACAGCTCGTAGACGGAGCTCTCCACGCATCCGCCAGAGACGCTGCCGACCGCCTTGCCGTCGGTGTCCACGGCCATCGCGGTGCCGACGGGCAGCGGTGCGCTGCCGCTGACCTGGACCACGGTGGCGAGGGCGAAGGGGCGGGCCTCGCGGCACCATTCGCGCAGCGTGTCCGCGATGTTCAGCATGGGAGGGGTCTCCAGGAAGGACAACGGTCGGCGGGGCTGTGCGGCGGTACGTGTCCACCGCCGCACAGGGCACGGTTCAGAGCAGCGACTCGGCCGTGATGGGCAGCTCCCGTACCCGTCGGCCCGTGGCGTGGAAGACGGCGTTGGCGATGGCGGGCGCCACCCCGACCAGCACGACCTCCCCGAGGCCCTTGACGCCGAGGGGGTCGGCCTCGTCGTCCCGGCCGTCGACGTAGATCGCCCTCAGGTCGGGGACGTCGGCGTTGACCGGGACCAGGTAGTCGGCCAGGTTGGCGTTGACGATGCGCCCGTCGCGGTGGTCGGTGACCGTGTGTTCCAGCAGGGCCGCTCCGATACCGCCCGTCATCGCGCCGATGGCCTGGCTGTCGGCGAGCTTGGGGCTGATGACGCGGCCCGCGTCGAAGACCCCGAGCATGCGCCGTACCCGGACCAGGCCCAGCCGGGCGTCCACACCGACCTCGGCGAAGACGGCCCCGTACGCGTACATCGAGGACCGGGACTGACCGGGGGTCCAGGAGCCGAGGGCTTCGAGGTGCGTGCGGTCGTTGCGGGTGAGGAGTCGCCGATACGTCTCCCCGCGCGCCGGGTCGTCCGTCATGTGCAGTCGGCCGCCGCGTACGACGATGTCCTCCGCGTCGGCGCCGTACAGCGGGGAGTCCTCGTCCCCGACGGCGAGCTCGATCGCCTGCTGCCGTACCTTGTCGCAGCCGTCCTGGACGGTGGATCCGACGCTGGCCATGGTCAGCGAGCCGCCGTGGAGCGGGGCCGTCGGCATGTCCGTGTCGCCGAGCCGGAAGGTCACGTTGCGGACCGCGAGGCCCAGGGCGTCGGCCGCGACCTGCGTCATGGACGTGTACGTGCCGGGGCCCATGTCGCTGGTCGAGGACTCGACCAGGGCGGTGCCGTCGGCGTCCAGCCGCACGGAGGCCCGGCCCGGAGCCCGCAGGGTGTCGTAGAGCGCGGTCGCCATGCCCGTACCGACAAGCCAGTCGCCGTCACGGGTCGAGCGGGGCCGCGGGTCGCGGCGACTCCAGCCGAACTCCCGGGCGCCGATGGTGTAGCACTCGCGCAGCCGCCTGGTGGAGAACGGCCGCCCGCTGGACTGGTCGTTCTCGGGTTCGTTGCGCCGCCGCAGCTCGATGGGGTCGATGCCGAGCTCGTGGGCGAGTTCGTCCATCGCGCTCTCGATGGGAAACGCGGCGCTGGAGTAGCCGGGGCCGCGCATCGGCGTCGGGGTGTTCACGTCCAGCGGCACCGTGCTGTGCGTCTGGGCGACGTTGGGGGTGGTGTAGAGCATCTGCCCGGGGGCTGTGACGCCACGCTCGCTGAACGTCTCGTACGTGGACGTCTCGGCGCGCAGCTCGTGGGTCATCGCGGTGAGCCGCCCGCCGCGATCGCTGCCCAGGCGGACCTTGTACTCGTACGCCGGCCGGTAGCCCACCCCGAAGTAGAGCTGCCTGCGGGTCAGCACGAGCTTGACCGGGCGGCCCACCTCGCGGGCGGCCAGGGCCGCGACGGTGATGTGCGGCCAGGCCCGCGCGGCGTTGCCGAACGCGCCGCCGACGAACGGGGAGATGACACGGATGGACTCCGCCGGGATGCCGAAGTTCGCGGCGAGTTCGTCCCGAGGGCTCTGCACCCACTGGGTCTTGTCCCACAGCGTGAGCGTGTCACCGTCCCACTGGGCGACCGTGGCGTGCAGCTCCATCGCGTTGTGGTGGGTGCGGGCGGTCCGGTACGTCATCTCCAGGCGCACCGGGGCGGCTCGCAGGGCCGCCTCCGCGTCGCCACGCGCGTACGTCCTGGGTTGGTCCGCCGGCGGGGCGTCGGTGATGTCGGTGGCGGGCCGCTCGGCGTCGTAGTCGGCCTTGACCAGGCTTGCCGCGTGCTGGGCGGCCTCCAGGGTGGTGGCGACGACGACGGCGACCGGCTGGCCGTGGAAGAGGACCCGGTCGTCCTGGAAGACACGCAGTCGCCGACCCGGAAGGTTGAGCGAGCCCGGGTTCGGGCCGTACGGCAGCACGGGGGCGTTGCCGTGGTGGATCACCTTCAGGACGCCGGGATGGGCTTCGGCGGCGCGGGTGTCGATGGCGGTGACGCGGCCGAGGCCGACACTGCTGTCGACCACGACCGCGTGCACGACCCCGTCGGGCATGGGGGTCCCCCCGCGCGAGGTTGTTCGAGCGTGGGGGAGGTCGGCGGCGTACCTCGCCTGCCCCGTCACCTTGAGCCGTCCGTCCACGCGGGAGAGCGGTGCGCCGACGGCTGCCTGCGGCTGGGGGCTCATGCGATGTCTCCTACGATGCGGAGCTGGCGTTCGACGGTACGTTTGAGCAGTTCGACCTTGAACTCGTTGTGCCTCAGCGGGCTGGCCCCGTCCGCGGCCGACGCGGCTGCCCGGGCCCAGAGGCGGTCCGAGGGGCGTTCGCCGATGAGCGCCCGCTCGACGGCAGGCAGCCTCCACGGGACCGTGCCCACGCCCCCGGCGGCCACCTTCGCCTCCCGGATCGAGCCGCCGCGGACGTGCAGCGCGACGGCGGCGGAGGTCAGGGCGAACTCGTAGGACTGGCGGTCGCGTACTTTCAGGTAGCCGGACCGGAGCGGGCGCGGGTAGGCCGGGATTTCCACAGCGGTGATCAACTCACCTTTGCGGAGGGCCTGTTCGCGATTCGGTGTGCTTCCGGGACGGAGCAGGAAGTCGGTGAAGGGGACAGCGCGCTTCCCGTCCGGGCCGAGCAGGTGCACCCGCGCCTCCAGAGCGGCGAAGGCCACCGCCGCGTCGGAGGCGTGCGTGGCCACGCACGCCTCGGAGGTACCCAGGATCGCGTGGGTGCGGTTGAACCCCTCCCGCGCCGCGCAACCGGAGCCGGGCTTGCGCTTGTTGCAGACGGCGGTCACGTCGCGGAAGTAGGTGCAGCGGGTGCGCTGCATGATGTTGCCGCCGATGGTGGCCATGTTCCGCAGCTGGGCCGACGCACTCAGCTCCAGGGCCTGCGAGACGACCGGATACATGGTGCGCACCTTGCGGTGGGCGGCGGCCTCGCTCATGGTCACCAGCGCGCCGATACGGAGTCCGCCGCGCTCGGTCACGGTGACCTCGTCCAGCGGCAGGCCACTGATGTCGACCAGGGCTTCCGGGCGTTCGACGGTCTCGCGCATCAGGTCGACCAGGGTGGTCCCGCCGGCGATGTAACGGCCGCCGCGCCGACCGGCCTCAAGAGCCTCACGTGTGCCGGCCGCCTTGGTGAAGGAGAAGGAGTACATCGGCACTCACTTCCGGCCCGAGGCCTGCTCGACCGCACGCACGATCTTCACGTAACACCCGCAGCGGCAGAGGCTGCCGCTCATCCACTCCCGGATCTCCTCCGGCGAGTCGGTGTGCCCCTCCTGCATGCAGCCGACGCCGGACACGATCTGGCCCGGTGTGCAGTAGCCGCACTGGAAGGCGTCCTGGTCGATGAACGCCTGCTGGAGCGGGTGGAGGCGGTCGCCCTTCTCCAGGCCCTCGATGGTGGTTACCTCGGCGCCCTCCAGCCGAACCGCCAGCGTCAGACAGGAGTTGACCCGGCGTCCGTCGACCAGAACCGTGCACGCCCCGCAGGCACCGGCGTTGCAGCCCTTCTTGGAGCCGGTCAGACCGAGGTGCTCGCGCAGCAGGTCCAGGAGCGAGGTGCGGTTGTCGACCGTGACGGTGTGCCGCTCGCCGTTCACGGACAACGAGACGCCGCTGCTCGGCGAGGCCTCGGCGGCAACGGCCTCCTCGGCACCGAGCGGAGACGGACCCGCGACCAGACCACCCGCCGCCATGACACCGCCGACCGCGGAGGTCGTCGCGATGAAGGTGCGACGCGAAGGCTCGGACGGGGATCGGGTGGGGGGAGACACGGCTGACTCGGACGTTTCGGTAGTCATGCTCACTCTCTCGACACAAGGAACTCGACAGGAAGGTGGGGGACTTGCTGTTCGGCGTGAGCCCGGGAGGGAGGGTTGACCGTCGACCGGACGGCTTTCGGCTTCGGCCCAGCCTGGTGGGTCAACCGGCCGTGTGGCAGGGCGTGTTGTGCAGGGGAACGGCCAGCCAGGGCATGACAGGGCCCCTCTCCCACCTGTCGCACAGGCCACGGAGCCATCAGACTGGGCCGGTTGGGGAACGGGATCAGCCTTGAACGACGCCGATGCGCCGCAGCCACGCCCGGACCTGGGCCTCGGCCTTCCGGACCTCCTCGCCGCGTACCGCGAGCCCTTCCCCGACGGTCGCGCCCGCGCAGGACGTCGCGTAGTCGCGCTCGGTGGTGCCCAGTCCGCTCATCGCGTGCGTCGTGACCGGGTGGACCGTCCTGCCGCGGAAGTCGTACCTCTCGGCGAACGTCGACATGATCATGGGTGCCCTGATGTTCCAGATGGGGCTGGCCAGCAGCACCACGCCGTAACGGTCGATCGAGGCCGGCGGGCCGGCGATGGCGGGGCGCGCGTCGGCGTCCTGTTCGCGGACGTTGCGGGCGACCGTCTCGTCGTAGTCGTCGGAGTAGGGTTCGACGGCCTGGACGCGGTGTACGTCGCACTCGACGAGCCCGCTGATCATCCGGGCGAGGACCTCGGTGTTCCCGGTCCTGAGATCGGTACGTCCGCCGTAGTAGTAGTTCTCGCCAGGTCGGGAGAAGTAGGCGAGCAGGACCCGCTTCCCGGGCGGAGTCGTCGAAGCGGGCCGGTCGGCGGACGCCGGCGCGTCCCCGTCCGAAGGGGACGCGGAACAGCCGGCGATCTCAGATCCGGTCATGAGGGTGGCTCCTCCCACAAGTGCGCCACGCAGCAACGTGCGTCGTCCCAGGGTGGCGGCCTCGCCCTTCCTGGTGCGGGGCTCGGCCGCCGTCGTCCGCCGGCCGCCCACGGACCGGTTCAGCGGTTGATCCATCGCTGCATGTGCTCCGGATAGCGATCCCCGCTGACGTCGACCCGGTCGGCCGCCTCGGTGATCTCCGCCAGGTCCTCCGGGGTGAGTTCGACATCGACGGCACCGGTGTTCTCCCGCAGCCGGTGGACCTTCGTGGTTCCGGGGATCGGCACGATCCAGGGATGCCGGTCGAGCAGCCAGGCCAGTGCGATCTGCGCGGTCGTGGTGCCCTTGCGCTCGGCGACGGACCCGAGCAGGTCGACGAGGGCCTGGTTGGCCGCACGGGCCTGCTCGGTGAACCGGGGGAGGCTGCCGCGCAGGTCGGAGTCGCCGAAGGACGTGGCGCTGGTGATCGAACCGGTCAGGAAGCCCTTGCCCAGCGGGCTGAAGGGGACGAACCCGATGCCCAGTTCGAGCAGCGTGGGCAGGATCCGCTCCTCCGGCTCGCGCCACCACAGGGAGTACTCGCTCTGAAGTGCCGCGACCGGCTGTACGGCGTGGGCGCGGCGAATGACGTCCACTCCGGCCTCGGACAGGCCGAAGTGCTTGACCTTGCCCGCCGCGACGAGTTCTTTCACCGCGCCGGCGACCTCTTCGATCGGTACGTCGGGGTCGACCCGGTGCTGGTAGAGCAGGTCGATGCTCTCCACCTCCAGCCTGCGCAGGGAGTCCTCCACGGTCGCCCGGATGTGCTCGGGGCGGCTGTCCAGGCCGGTGGAGCGGGAGCCGTCGTAGGAGAAGCCGAACTTGGTGGCGATGACGACCTCGTCGCGCACGGGCGCCAGGGCCTTGCCGACGAGTTCCTCGTTGGTGAACGGGCCGTACACCTGGGCGGTGTCGAAGAAGGTGACGCCGAGGTCGACGGCGGCGCGGATGAGGGCGACGCCGTCCTGGTCGTCGACTGCCGGGCCGTAGCCGTGGCTGAGCCCCATGCAGCCGAGTCCGATCGCGGAGACATTCAGTCCGCTGGTACCGAGAGTGCGGGTGATCACAGCTCTTCTCCTCATGACGTACGGGATATGGCCGGGTGGGGGGCCGGAGCGGACGCGCGTGGTCGTGCGCCGGGCATGCGCGTCCGCTCCGGGGGGAGGCGCCGACCGGCTCAGGCCTCCACGCGCCGCGCGCTGAGCCACTGGACCATCGCCGGGTCGTGGTGGTCGAAGAACAGCGAGCCGCCGGTCTCCAGGGTGGCGATGGCCGCGACCTGGTCGTCGGTGAGCTCGAAGTCGAAGATGTCGATGTTCTCCGCCATGCGCTCGGCGCGGACCGACTTGGGGATCGCGACGACGTCGCGCTGGGTGAGCCAGCGGAGCACGACCTGCGCCACGGACTTGCCGTGCTTCTCACCGATCTCGCTCAGGACCGGGTTGGTGAAGAGGTCGTTCTTGCCCTCGGCGAACCCGCCCCACGACTGGATCTGGACGCCGTGCTCGCGCATGAGCTCCTGGTAGTCGGCGCGCTGGAAGAAGGGGTGGGTCTCGATCTGGTTGACCGCGGGGGTGATCTCGTTGTTGATGATCAGGTCGAGGAGGCGGTCGGGGTAGAAGTTGGCGACGCCGATCGCCCTGGCCAGGCCCTCCTGGTTCAGCGCCTCCATGGCCCGCCACTGGCCGTACACGTCACCGTAGGGCTGGTGCATCAGATACAGGTCGAGGTGGTCCAGGCCGAGCTTGGCCAGCGAGGTCTCGAAGGCGCGCCTGGTGTTCTCCTCACCGGGCGCGTCCTGGACCCACAGCTTGGTGGTGACGAACAGTTCCTCGCGCGCGATGCCGCTGTTCTTGATGGCGCGGCCGACGGCCTCCTCGTTCTGGTAGGCGGCGGCGGTGTCGAGCAGCCGGTAGCCGGCGGCCAGGGCGTCGGTGACGGCCTGCTCGGTCTGCTCCGCCGGGATCTGGAAGACACCGAACCCGAGGATCGGCATCTCGACGCCGTTGTTGAGGGTGACGTTCTGCATGGGACTTTCCTTCTGTCTCAACGGGGTGGGGAGAATGACCGGTCAGCGTTGGGGCGGGCGTGAGCCCGCGTCGTTCACGTGGCCGGAAGCTGATGAAGCTGACGGGGGACTCGGGGACGCAGCAGCCCGGAGACGAACCCGGCCCGGTCGGCGGGCACCCCGGGCATCCCGCTGCCGAACCCGCTCCCGATCGAGGGCAGGGCCACATTCACGATCATCGCGTCGAACATGATCGTGAAGAAGCCGAGCAGTACGGCGGCCGGCGCAGGGCGTGCGCCGGACCCGCTCTCCGGCAACGAATGGGCCGCGCCGACTTGGAGCGATGCGGGCGGGGCGGACGCGGGCAAGGGTTTCTCTCCTGTGAAGGGAAGGCCTGGGGGTGACAGTCATCGAGCCTCGCGCCTTTTCGGCCGCGGTGGCAGGCCGGGATGTGCCAGGGAGCGGTGTTCAGGGGTGTGACAGGGCCCCCCACACGCCTGCCACGCAGGTCAGCGCGGTGTGACACTGGCCCTCATGGCATCCGAGCAGAGCAGCAGCGCCGATCTGGAACTGGGCCGGTTCCTGCGCGCGCGTCGCAACCAGACCAGCCCCGACCGTGTCGGCCTCACCGTGGGCACGGGACTGCGCCGCACTCCCGGTCTGCGCCGTGAGGAGCTGGCGACGCTGGCCGGCATCAGCATCGACTACTACGTCCGTCTGGAGCGCGGCAAGGAGACCCGCCCCAGCCCCTCCGTGCTCGACGCCCTCGCCCGTGCGCTGATCCTCGACGACGCCGAGCACCAGCACCTGCGCGACCTGGCCGCCCAGGCCGCCAGGTATGCCCCCAAGCCCTCGGCGCCGCCCAGCCGGACCGTGGGCCCGCATCTGCAGCTGGTCCTGGAGACGCTGCGGCCGAACCCGGCCTACGTCGTCAGCCGCAGCATGGACCTGCTCGCCTGGAACCCCGGCGGCCTCGCCCTGTACGCGGGCCTGGCCGACTGGCCCGCCGGCCAGCGGAATCTGGCCCGCTACCTCTTCCTCCACCCCACCGCGCGCACCCTCTTCCCCGACTGGGACTACCAGGTCCGCGGCTGCGTCGCCCGGCTCCGCGCCGTGGCCGGCACCGACCCGGACGCACCCGACCTCACCACGCTGGTGGGTGAACTCCTCCTCAAGAGCCCCGACTTCGCCAGATTGTGGGAGCACTACGACGTCGTCGGGCGCAAGAAGATCCGGAAGACCTTCCACCACCCCCAGGTGGGAATCCTCACCCTCGGCGGCCAGAGCATGCATCTTGACGACACCCCTGGCCAACGCCTCGGTGTCTACACGGCTGAACCGGGCACCGTCGACCACGACGCCATGCTCCTGCTCGACAGCACCGCACCGGAGCCTGCCGCGCAGGCCGCCGACACGAACGCGGAACAGCAGCGCACCCAGTCCTGATGTACACCCGAGGCCTTCCGGGCGCGTCCCCGTCTCCGCGGGAAGCGGCTGAGCGAGGTCGAGGTCAGGTGGAGGTGGATGTGGGTTCCTCCCCGGAGGACGTCCGTGCATAAGGCTTCGGCTGCGAGCCGAGCATGTCGAGAAGGACGAGGGCGTCGTAGTCGGGGGTACCTGGCTCGGCGTAGTACATGACGAGCCGATGGCCCGGCGTGTCTTCCAGCTCCAGGGCCTGGTAGGCGAGGGTGAGGTCGCCGACGTCGGGGTGGTGGAAGGTCTTGCGGCCGTGGGAGCGGCCCTTGATGTCGTAGCGCTCCCACAGGCGGGCGAACTCCGGGCTCTTGAGCAGGAGTTCTCCGGCGAGCCGGGCCAGGTCGGGAGCGTCCGGGTCGGTGCCGGCCAGGGCGCGGAGGCGGGCGACGCAGCCGCGGACCTGGGCGGCCCAGTCGTGGAAGAGGGTGCGCGCGGTGGGGTGGAGGAAGACATAGCGGGCGATGTTGCGCTGTCTGACCGGCCACTCCTCGATTCCGGCCAGCAGCTTCAGCCCGCCGGGGTTGGCGGCGAGCAGGTCGTTGGTCCGGCCGACCACGTGCGCGGCGTTCGGCCGAACGCTCTCCAACAGCAGTTTCACGCCCGGCCGTATGGTCCGGCTGGGCGGCGTCGGAGGGTCCGGCGCGGTGCGGGCGGCCAGGGCGGCGAGAGCACGCAGGTGCTCGTGCTCGTCCTCCCCGAGGCGCAGGGCACGGGCCAGGGCATCGACGACGGCAGGGCTGGGGCGGGTCTCCCGGCCGCGTTCCAGGCGGGTGTAGTAGTCGATGCTGATGCCGGCGAGGGTGGCCAGTTCCTCACGGCGCAGCCCGGGCGTGCGGCGCAACCCCGGGCCGACCGGGAGACCGGCCTCGGCGGGGGTGATCCGGACCCGGCGGGCGCGCAGAAAGCTGCCCAGCTCGGTCCCCCCACTGGTGGGCTGCTCACGTGTCATGGTTTCGAGTGTGCGGGCGCGGCTGACCTGCCGGTAGGTGTGTGGGGGGCCCTGTCATACCCCTGAACACGGGTCCCCGGCACGGCGCGGTCTGGCACGTGACGCGTGTGCGAGGGACCGTTGCCGGGGTCGGAATCCGGCCTCGGCGGCCTGTCCGCCAGGTGGCTGAGGGCCCTGCGCGCGATTCGCGCGGTTCAAGGACCGCAGCGAGGTGTACCTCGGCCCCGAGGCGGATGGCACCCTGGGACGTGGATCCACCGGGCCTGAGGACGAGGAGGTCAGGCGATGTCCACCGCGTCGAGGAGCAGTTTCGTCACCGCTTCGGGTGCCGTGACCATGGCGTCGTGCGTGGCGTGGAGGACGCGGTACGGGAAGTCGGCGTCCTCGGCATGCCGCTTGCGCACCCTGTCCAGGACATGCGGTTCCAGGGTCGACGGCACGCATTCGACGAACATGCCGGGGTGGCTCCAGGCGCAGTCGGTGTTTCCCACCGGGTCCTGGTACGTCTTCAACGGCTGTGCCGTGGTGTGGCTGTTGACCCATGCGACGTCCTCCGGATCGGTGACGCCGTACCAGGAGGCGTCGGAGGGCGGGATGTACCAGCCTTCCCCGCCGCTCTCCGCCATCGCGACGAGTTCGGCGGATCGGGTGGGGCCGACCATGTCGCAGTGCGACTCGCCGGTGCGGGGGAGGAGTGCGTCGAGGAAGACGATTCTGCGCACCCGGTCGGCGATCCGTTCCATCGCGCCGGACGCGACCATGCCGCCGTAGCTGTGGGCCACGAGGACGGCGTCCTGGACGTCCTCGAACTCGAAGACGGAGACAAGGTCCTGAACGTGGGTGTCCAGGCCGATGTCCGCACTGAGCAGGTGGGCTCGCTCGCCCAGACCCGTGAGCGTCGGCGTGTACACCACGTGCCCTTCCTGCCGTAGCGCGGCGGCCACGTGCTTCCAGCACCAGCCGCCGTGGCGGCCGCCGTGCAGGAGTACGAAGGGTGGATGTGCCGGGGTCGGTGCTGCCGGCATGGCAGGTCACCTCCTGATCTGAAAGTGGGACGAAGGGGGGAGCCGTCACCGAAGGGTCCACCCTGCCACCGACGCCGTCGCCGTTCGTTCGAGGTCGCGATCCCGTGTCTCGCCGACGGTGAGCACGCAGATCAGGCCGGTGAGGCAGACGGACGCCGGCCAGGATGCAGTCGGAGGTGAAGCCGCCGTAGGCATCGATGACGGAGGCCTACCGCTGCACGGCCGCCGGTCCCGATGACGTTCCGTGGGCGTCCTTCAGGTCTCCTGCCCGGCTGAAGGGCAATCAGGCGGAGCGCAGTTCGAACCAGTCGAAGGCCGCGCTGCCCCGCGTCGCGTACATGCCGAAGACACGGCCCGTGAAGCCGCCGGCGACCTCGGTGGTGAGGTAGCGGCCGTCGAGTTCGGCGAGGATCTCGAAGTCGCCGTCGTCCGTCTCGTAGCCCAGCCGGAGGGTGTCGGGGCCGCCGGCCCGCAGGCCGGGCGGGGGAGTCGCTTCCCCGCCCTTGCCCCGCGTCGTGACCGTGGGCGGCAGGACGTCGGAGGTCGACACGTCGATCCGCAGGGTCAACGGGCCGGACGGCACCGGCCGTTCGGCGACGGCGTGGCGCAGCGGGCCGATCCTGGCGATCGCGCGGATCCTGCCGCCGTCCGCCTCCACCTCGTAGTGGTGCGCCTCGTCCAGCCGTACCGCGAGCCCGCCCCGGCCGCCCTCCGTGACGTCGATCAGCGTGCGCGCGGTGCAGTCCGCGTCGCGCTGCCGTCGGCCGACGAAGATCGCGCCGGGTGTGTCGAGGCTGTCGGCGCGGGCGTGGAGCACCAGGTGGCCCGGCCGCTCGTCGAGCCGTACGGCCTCCGGTTCGGGCCGGCGGAGCGAGACCCAGCGCGGAGCGAGCGCGGGGGAGTCGAAGTCGTCCCGGTCCGGCTCCGGCGGCCAGGGGTGCGGCGTCAACTCGGGGGCCTGGGCGTGCAGTTCCACCGGCCCGGGCAAGGGCCACCCGTCCTCCCACCGCACCGGCGCCAGGAACGTCTCCCGGCCCATGCCGTGGTACATCGGGGTGTCACCGCGCGGCCTGGTGCCCAGCAGCACCATCCACCAGGTGCCGTCGTGCGCCTCGACCAGGTCGCCGTGGCCGGTGTTCTGCACCGGATGGCCGGTACTGCGGTGCGACAGCACGGGGTTGGCCGGGTGCGGCTCGAACGGCCCCGGCAGGGCACGGGCGCGGGCGAGCGACAGCGCGTGCCCGCGTTCCGTGCCGCCCTCCGACAGCAGCAGGTACCACCACTCGCCGATCCGGTACAGATGCGGCCCCTCGGGATACTGCAGTCCGCTGCCCGACCACATCGGCACCGGATCGCCCAGCAGCTCCCCGGACTTCGGGTCGATCCGCACCCCGCGGATCCCGCCGTCGGAGAACACGCACCAGCAGGTCCCGTCCTCCTCCCAGGCGAGGTCGGGGTCGATGCCCGGCACGCCGACCGGCACCGGGTCCGACCATGGTCCGGCGGGATCCTCGGCGGTCACCAGGACGTTGCCCGCTCCGGCGACCACGGTGGTGATCAGCCAGAACAGGCCGTCGTGGTGGCGCAGCGTGGGCGCGTACACGCCCGTGGAGGACGCGGCCGTGTCGGGCAGGGCGAGCTGCGAGGGCCGGTCCAGCGCATGTCCGACGAGCCGCCAGTGCACCAGATCACGGCTGTGCCAGACCGGTACGCCCGGCACGTACTCGAAGCTCGACGTCGCCACGTAGTAGTCGTCACCGACCCGGCAGATGCTCGGGTCCGGGCTGAAGCCGGGGATCACGGGGTTGTCGAAGAATGCCATGGTCGTCCGTTCCGGGGTGAGCGGGCGTGGCGGTACGGAGGGCGGTCGCGGGGCCTGGACTGTTGAAGCGCTTCGAAGGTGACATGCAGGTCATTCGCCTGTCAACAGGTCTGCAAGCCACGATTGTCGAAGCGCTTCGACGGACCCGCTCCACGTGCGCGCAGGGCCGCGCCGATGCGCACGGCCGACACCTGCCCGACCAACGGCCTTACCCCAGACCCGGGTCCACATGGAACTTCGGCCCAGGACCCGCGCCCGCCGGACGCTCACCCGCGAGGATCGCCCCGACCTGGTCCAGGCCCACCGTCGCGGCGACCAGTGGCCTCGGATCGACCGAACCCTCGGCGTACGCGCGGATGGTGGCGTCGAGACCGGGGGAGGCGGACAGGACCCCGACCGCCGTGACGTCCTTGAGGACGAGTGTGCGTGTGTCGATCCGGCTCGGTGTGCCGGACAGGCCGATGTAGACGACATGGCCCGCCGGTTCGACCAACTGAAGGGCCAGATCGGGGAGATGGGCCGCGTTGGAGGCGTCCACGACGGCGTCGTACGGCAGATCCGGGACGGAGTCCTCCGGCCAGGCGTGCTCGAAGCCCAGCTCTCGGGCGAAGGCCAGCGAACTGTCGGTCGCGCCCATCAGGTGGACCTCCGCACCGGCGGCACGGGCGAACATGGCGACCAGCAGCCCGATCGTGCCCGGACCGAGGATCAACGCCCGGTCGCCGGCCTGTAGTTCGGCAGCCTGGGTGGCGCGCAGGGCGTTGCCCCCGGGCTCGACCAGCGCGCCCAGCACCGCGTCGACGGAGTCGGGCAGGACGTGCAACGAGGAGACGGGCACCGCGAGTTGCTCCGCCAGGGCACCGGCCCGCCCGCCACGGATGCCGACTTCCTGCCGCTTCTCGCACACATGCTGAGTGCCTCGCCGACACCGTCGGCAGACACCGCAGCCGAGCATGGTGTCGCCCATGACCCGGCGGCCGATCCACCCGGGGTCGACACCGTCGCCGACCGCAGCCACCCGCCCCGACCACTCGTGGCCGAGGCGCATCGGATAGGAGGAGTGGCCCTGGTGGAGGTAGGCCATCGCCCCGGTGTGGAACTCCATGTCGGTGCCGCACACGCCGACCCGCTCGACGTCGACGACGACCTCGCCGGGGATCGCCACCGGGGCGGGGACCTCCTGGACCTCGTACTTCCCGGGTGCCGTCAGGACGAACGCGCGTATGAGACGGCGGGCGTTCACCGGGGGCCGAGCACGCGCTGGCGCTGGAAGCCCAGACGGGTGATGCCGAGTTCCATGACGTCGTCCGGCTGGAGATACACGGGAGGCTTGAGACCCATGCCGACGCCGGGCGGGGTACCGGTGTTGATCAGGTCGCCGGGTTCCAGGACGAGGAACTGACTCAGGTAGTGCACGATGAAGTACGGGTCGAAGATCATGGTCTTGGTGTTGCCGTTCTGACGGCGGACACCGTTGACGTCGAGCCACATGTCGAGCGCGAGGACGTCGTCGATCTCGTCGGTGGTGGCCAGCCAGGGGCCCGCCGGGTTGAAGGTCTCGGCGGACTTGCCCTTCGCCCACTGCCCGCCCCGTTCCAGCTGGAAGGCGTGCTCGCTCACGTCGTTGACGACCGTGTACCCGGCGATGGCGTCCCCGGCCTCCTCGGCCGAGTCCAGGTAGCTTGTGCGGCGGCCGATCATGATCGCGAGCTCCACCTCCCAGTCGGTCTTGGTGGAGCCGCGCGGGGTGCGTATGTCGTCGTTTGGACCGACGAGGGTGTTGGGCGACTTGTTGAATCCTCCCCCAGCTGAAGCAGGGGGATTCCTGGCTCACGCCGCCTGCGGGTCAGCGACCCAACAGGTCTTCCACGATCAACACCAGCCGGGTTGAAACCAGCCCGGTTTGGTACGGCAAAGCTTGGAGGTGCATGTGCTGTCTTGGCTCTCGATCAGCACGGCGTACGCGGTTGGTTCTCGCAACGCACTGCCCGCAGCCTACCCGATCAGGTGGACGGTGTTTCGCCCTCGGGATGAAATCCCGCTTCCGGCTCTGCTCCGCAGGAGTCTGATTCCTCCCTGGCCCGAAGGCCGCGGCATCCTTGCTGGTGGTTCATCGGTGCGGCTCTGCCAACGGGCCGAGCAGCGTCCGGATCTCGTCGACCGCGTCGACCAGGATGTGCAGCGGCGTCCGGTACGTGAGCGCGCTGACGCTCACGGCCCCGGAGGGAGTCGTCGGCGAGGTCGCGTACACGGGCAGGGCGAGGCAGTTGACGCCCGCCTCGTTCTCCTGGTCGTCCACGGCGTACCCGAGGTCGCGGGTGGCCCGCAGATCCTCGTAAAGGTCGGCGGCCGTGCACAGCGTCCGGGGCGTGTGGCGGACCAGGGGCGTCTCGCCGATCCACGCCTCGACCTCCGCCACCGTCGCCAGCCCGTGGGCGAGCAGCGCCTTTCCGACGGCGGTTGCGTGGGCGGGGTTCCGGCCGCCCACCGTCGACGTGAGCCGGACGGCACCGTCCGGCGGATCGACCTTGGCGCGGTAGACGACCTCACGGCCGTCGAGGACCGCGTAGTGCGCCGTCTCGCCGAACCGGTCGGCCAGCGCGTCGAGCACGGGACGCATGCGGACGTGCTCGGGACGGTCCTCGTGATGCGCGAAGGCCATCCGCAGGAACTCGTCACCCAGGACGTAGCGACCACGGGCGCCCTGGTCGGCCAGTCCGGCCCGGCGCAGGGCTCCCAGCGCGCGGTGCACCGTCGGCTTGGGACTGCCGACCGCCCGGGTCAGCTCCTCCAGACCCACGCCGTCGGGATACCGCGCCAGCTCCTTGAGAACGGCGAGCACCCGGTCCGACCCCACGAGCCGCCCGGCGTCACCGTCGCCACCGGCGACTTCCTCGGTCACGGGGGCTGACGGGCCGTCGTGCATCTGCCTATGCTCCATCAGGTTCCGAAGAGTAGACCACTGTACCAATTGTTGGAAAGGGTCGACGGTGAAGCTTCGCAGCGCACAGTGGTACGAGGGGCAGGGCCGCAACGCCTACATCCACCGGGCCTGGATGCGCCGGGGCACACCGGACGACGCCTTCACCGGCAGACCGCAGATCGCCATCGCCAACACCGCCTCGGACCTCACCCCCTGCAACGCACACCTGAACGAGGTAGCCGCCTCCGTCCGCAACGGTGTGTACGAGGCCGGGGGCATCCCCCTCGACCTGCCCGTGGTGTCCCTCGGCGAGACACAGGTCCGCCCGACGGCCATGCTCTGGCGGAACATGGCCGCGATGGCCACCGAGGAGATGCTGCGGGCCAACCCGATCGACGGCGTCGTCCTGCTGGGCGGCTGCGACAAGACGATTCCGTCGCTGCTGATGGCCGCCGCCTCGGTGGATCTGCCCGCGGTCGTCGTCCCCGGCGGGCCCATGCTGACCGGGACCTTCCGGGGTACGCCGTTGGGCTGCGGGACCGATGTGTGGCGGCTGTCGGAGGAGGTACGGGCGGGCACGCTCTCCCAGGAGCAGTTCACCCGTTCCGAGTCGGCGATGATCCGCAGCCGGGGGCACTGCAACACCATGGGCACCGCCTCGACGATGGCCCTGGTCGCCGAGGCGCTGGGCACGGTCGTGCCGGGAGTGGCCGGCACCCCGGCTCCCGACAGCCGCCTGCTGGAGGCCGCCCACGGCACAGGCAGGCTGGCGGTGGACATGGTCGCCGCCGACCGCCGTCCGGGCACCTTCCTGACCAAGGCGTCCTTCCACAACGCGATCGTCGCTCTGGCCGCCATCGGCGGATCGACCAACGCCGTCGTGCACCTGCTGGCGATCGCCGGACGCCTGGGCATCGACCTGTCGCTCGACGACTTCGACCGGATCGGCTCCCGCGTGCCCGTCCTGGTCGACCTCCAGCCCGCCGGCCGCTTCCTCATGGAGGACTTCCACCGCGCGGGGGGCCTGTCCGCCGTCCTGCGCGAGGTCCGCGACCTGCTCGATCCCGACGCGCTCACCGTCACCGGCGAACCGCTGGTCAACCATCTCGACGACGCGCCGATCTGGGACGCCGAGGTCATCCGCACCCGCGAGAAACCGCTGGTCGCCGAGGGCGGTATCGCGGTCCTGCGCGGCAACCTCGCCCCCGACGGAGCGCTGATCAAGCCCGCGGCGGCCTCCGCGCACCTGCTGCGCCACCGGGGACCGGCGGTCGTCTTCGACTCGATCGAGGACTTCCACGCTCGTATCGACGACCCGGACCTCGACGTGGACGCCGACTCCGTGCTCGTCCTGCGCGGGTGCGGCCCCAAGGGCTACCCGGGCATGCCCGAGGTGTCCAACATGCCGCTGCCCAAGAAGCTGCTCGAACAGGGCGTCCGTGACATGGTCCGCGTCTGCGACGGCCGGATGAGCGGCACCGCGTACGGCACCGTCGTCCTGCACGTGGCCCCCGAGGCGGCGGCAGGCGGCCCGCTCGCCCTCGTACGCACCGGTGACGTCATCGACCTGGACGTCGAGGCCCGGCGCCTGAACGTCGACGTACCCGCCGAGGAACTCGCCCGCAGGACCCCGAACGCGGCCACCGTCACCGGCTATGCCAACCCCCGGCGCGGCTGGGAACGCCTGTACGTCGACCACGTACAGCAGGCCGACACGGGCGCCGACCTGGACTTTCTCATCGGGTCCAGCGGCTCGGAGGTGAGCCGGGAGTCGCACTGACGCGAGCCCCGCGAGAGACGGCTTGTGCGGGCGCGGAAAAGTCGTCACACTGGGTACCGAACGAATGGTCGGTTGGGGAGCGGGTAACGATGACGACGACACACTCCGCCGCCTCGGACACGGGCGGTGCCGGGCAGGCCGCCGAGGGGCCGCTCAAGGAGCACTTCGAGGCGACGATCGCGCGGGACCGACGGATCGAGCCGCGCGACTGGATGCCCGAGGGCTACCGGAAGACGCTGATCCGGCAGATCGCCCAGCACGCCCACTCGGAGATCATCGGCATGCAGCCGGAGGGCGAGTGGATCACGCGCGCGCCCTCGCTGCGCCGGAAAGCGATCCTCTTCGCGAAGGTCCAGGACGAGGCCGGCCACGGGCTCTATCTGTACTCGGCCGCCGAGACGCTGGGTGCCGACCGCGCGGACCTCACCGAGCGACTGATCGAGGGCCGCCAGAAGTACTCGTCGATCTTCAACTACCCCACGCTGAGCTTCGCCGACGTCGGCGTGATCGGCTGGTTCGTCGACGGCGCGGCGATCTGCAACCAGGTGCCCCTGTGCCGCAGTTCGTACGGGCCGTACGCGCGCGCGATGGTGCGCATCTGCAAGGAGGAGTCCTTCCACCAGCGCCAGGGCTACGAGCTGCTGATGACGATGATGCGCGGTACGGAGGCACAGCGCGCGATGGTCCAGGACGCCGTCGACCGCTGGTGGTGGCCCTCCCTGATGATGTTCGGCCCGCCCGACGACGCCTCGCCCAACTCCGCGCAGTCCATGGCCTGGAAGATCAAGCGCCACACCAACGACGAACTGCGCCAGCGCTTCGTCGACATGACCGTCCCGCAGGCCGACAAACTCGGCGTGACCCTGCCCGACCCGGAACTGCGCTGGAACGAGGAGCGCGGACACCACGACTTCGGCACCCCCGACTGGGACGAGCTGATGCGCGTCATCAAGGGCGGCGGCCCCTGCAACACCGAACGGGTCGAACGCCGCCGGACCGCCCACGAGGACGGCGCCTGGGTCCGCGAGGCGGCCACCGCGCACGCCGCCAAACAGAGCGCGCGGGCCGCGAAGGAGGCAGTGGCATGAGCGACGGGACGTCTTCGAACTCTTCGAACGAGTGGCCGCTGTACGAGGTGTTCGTGCGCGGCAAGCGCGGGCTGAACCATGTTCACGTGGGCTCGCTGCATGCCGCCGACGACCGGATGGCACTCACCCACGCGCGGGACCTGTACACGCGGCGCAACGAAGGCGTGAGCATCTGGGTGGTGCGCTCCGAGCACATAGCCGCCTCCTCACGCGACGAGAAGGACCCGTTCTTCGCGCCCAGCGCCGACAAGGTCTACCGCCACCCGACCTTCTACGACATCCCCGACGACGTCCCGCACATCTGAAGGAGAGGGCATGAGTGACGACCACGTCTACATGACCCTCGCGGAGGGGCACGACGACGACACCCGCTGGGCCTACGGAACCGGCTTCGAGGACCCCCTGTACGGGGTCGACACCACCGTGCCCGAGGGCGTCGACCCCGGCGAACTGGCCGCCCTCTGCCTGACGTTGGCCGACGACGCCCTGGTCTCGGCCCAGCGACTTGGCGAGTGGGTCACCCGCGCCCCCGAACTGGAGGAGGAGGTCGCCCTGGCCAACATCGGCCTCGACCTCCTCGGCCAGGCCCGTCTGCTCTACGCGCGCGCGGGCCAGGTCGACGGCACCGGGCGCGACGAGGACGCCTACGCCTACTTCCGGGACGCCGGCGAGTTCCGCAACGTACGCCTGGCCGAACTCCCGGGCGGGGACTTCGCGTTCTCGATCGTGCGACTGCTGGTGCTCTCCAGCTGGCGGCTCGCGCACTTCGAGCGGCTGGTGTCGCACCCCGACCCCGTGCTCGCGGCCGTCGCGGCGAAGGGCGCGAAGGAGCTGGCCTACCACCGGCAGTACGCCGCCGAGTGGGCGGTGCGCCTGGGCGACGGCACGCAGGAGTCGCACCGGCGGATGCGCCGGGCCCAGGAGCAGGTCGCCCCGTACCTGGGCGAGTTGTTCACGGCGTACGACGTACGGGACGAGGTCGTCGCCGTCCTGCGCCAGGTCACCGAAGCCGCAGGACTGCCCATGCCGGTGTACCGGCCGCTGCCCGGATCGGGCCGCGGCGGCGAGCACACCGAGCATCTCGCCCCGCTGCTGGCCGAGTTGCAGAGCGTGGCCCGCGCCCATCCGGAGGCGACATGGTGAGCACCCTGCTCGATACCCGGCGCGCCCGGCGGATCGCCGCCCAGGTGCCGGACCCCGAGCTGCCCATGCTCACCCTGGCCGACCTGGGCGTTCTGCGGGGCGTCGAGCTGACCGAGGACGGCACGGTCGTCGCGAGCCTGACACCGACCTACTCCGGCTGCCCGGCGATGGCCGAGATGCGCGCCGGCGTCGCCGCCCGGCTGCGCGCGGCAGGGTACGCGCGCGTGGAGATCCGTACCGTCCTCGATCCGCCCTGGACCAGTGACTGGATCACCCCGGCGGGCCGCCGCAAGCTCACCGAGCACGGCATCGCCCCGCCCGGCGCCGCACCGCACGGCCCGGTCGCCCTCTCGCTGCTGCCCACCCGGCGCACCGTGCCCTGCCCCCGCTGCGGCTCGGCGGACACGGAGGAGACCTCCCGCTTCGCCGCCACGTCCTGCAAGGCCCTGTGGCGCTGCCGCGCCTGCCGCGAGCCGTTCGAGTACGTCAAGGAGATCTGATGGCCGCGACCGTCTCCCCGATCACCGTCCCGGCGGCAACAGCCCGTCGCCGCCCGGTCTTTCACGCCCTGAAGGTCGCCGACGTACGACGGCTGTGCGCGGACGCCGTCACCGTCGGCTTCGAGGTGCCGGACGGCCTGGCCGCCGAGTACGCCTTCGCGCCCGGGCAGTCGCTCACCCTGCGCCGGGAGTTCGAGGGGCGTGAGGAGCGGCGGTCGTACTCGATCTGTGCCCCCGCCGGTGAACAGCCCCGCATCGGTGTACGGGTGGTGCCGGGAGGCCTGTTCTCGTCCTGGCTGGTCGACGACGTGCGCCCGGGTGACGTCCTCGACGTGATGACCCCGACCGGCGCCTTCACCCCCGACCTGACCGCACCCGGCCGCCATGTCCTGATCGCCGCGGGCTCCGGCATCACCCCGATGATGTCGATCGCCGAGTCGGTCCTGGCCGCCGACGACCGCTCACAGGTCACCCTCCTGTACGGCAACCGGCGTACGGACACCGTGATGTTCGCCGACGAACTGGCGGACCTGAAGGACCTGTACCGTACGCGCTTCCAGCTGGGGCACGTACTGTCACGCGAACCGCGCGAGGCCGAACTGCTGTCCGGGCGGCTGGACGCCGAACGGCTCGCCGCGCTGCTCTCAGGCCTCGTCGACGTCCCCGGCACCGACCACTGGTGGCTGTGCGGGCCGCACGGCATGGTCCGCGACGCCCAGCGGCTGCTGGGCGAGTTGGGCGTGCCCGCCGGCCGCGTGCACCAGGAACTCTTCTACGCCGACGACCAGCCGTTCCACGAGGTCCAGCACACGGACGCGGTGGCCGAGGGCCCGGTGAGCCGGGTCACGATCACCCTCGACGGCCGCTCCACCACGACCGCGCTGTCCAGGGAGACCACCGTCCTGGACGGGGCCGCGCGCACCCGCCCCGACCTGCCGTTCGCCTGCAAGGGCGGCGTCTGCGGCACCTGCCGGGCCCTGGTCACCTCGGGCGAGGCGGACATGCGCCGCAACTACGCCCTCGAACCCGCCGAGGTCGACGCGGGCTACGTCCTGACCTGCCAGTCGTTCCCCGTCTCGGAGACGCTGACCGTCGACTACGACAGCTGACACGGAAGGGAGTGCCCGGGTTTGTCGGGGCCGGTTGCGGCAACCCGATCGGGGTGACCTCTACGACTACGCACAAGCCTCCGCCTACGCAACAGGAACTCTTCCGGTTCCTGGAGGACCGGTTCGTCTGCGCCCAGGCATGCACCGAGTGCGCACGGGCGACCGCACGGCGCGCGAGCTTCGTCGACCCCGACGGGTCCGCCGACGACGCCGTCGCACGCCGGAAGGGCATCTTGTGCGCGGAAGTGTGCGACGCGACCTGCCGACTGCTCTCCGAACAGGCGCCCCAGGACGAGGCCGCGCTCCGCGTCCAACTGGAGTGGTGCCGCACGGTCTGCCTGGAAACCGCCCAGATCCTCGACGACCACCTCGGAGCCGAGGACGCGTCGAAGGCATGCAGGGAGTGCGCCCAGGCATGCGCGGACTTCATCCGGACGATGGGGACGCCGGGCGCCGTGCGCGACGGTGGTGGCTGAGAGAGCCCTCGTCCGGCACTCCCGCTACTCCTCGTACTCCCCGTGCGGCGCCCCGAGCCGCCCCCCCACCCGTACGTTCCAGCGACCCGCCCGACCGCTCAACTCCGTTGCCGTCAGCGGCGGAACGTCGATCCGCCAGAACGCCGACTCGGGCGCCCCCAGCACCCGTACCGTCACCGCCCGTACGACCTCCGGCTCGACGACCGCGATCGAGCGGCCCGTCACCTGGGCCGCCGTGTCGTCCAGCCAGCGCGCGACCCGGTCGCACAGCGCGTGGACCGACTCGCCGCCGTGCGGGGCCGACTGGGGGTCCGTCAGCCACTGGGCCAGCGCCTCCGGTTCCTTCTCCGTCACCTCGGTGAGGGTCGCGCCGCGCCAGCGGCCCGCGTCCAGGCCGGCCGGGCCGGGGCCGGACACGGTGTCCAGGGCCAGCGCCTGAGCCGTCTCCCGGCAGCGCACGGTGGGGGAGACCCAGACCCGGGAGACCGGCGGGAGCGTCCCCGCCGCCACCCGGGCGAGCCGCAGGCCCGACTCGTCCAGGGGACAGTCGTCGTCGAAACGGGCCTCCCGCAGGGCCGCGCTGATCGCCGGTGAGATCAACATCACTCGGCTCGTCATCCGGTCGCTCCCGCGCTGCTCATTCCCGCCCCAAAGTCGTTGTCATGTACGGAACTTGGGGCAGCGTACGGCGCACCGGGGCACCGTACGCCGTCCCATGCGCCCTTGGCCGGATCCCCGCTTCGCGGTACGTTCTCGTCGATATTGACGACGGTTCGACGGAAGCCGGTGGGAATCCGGCACGGTCGCGCCACTGTAAGCCCCGTACGCACCCTCCCCGGTGCGGTCCGGGGGCAAGTCAGACCCGTGGCTGTCGTCCTCCGCACCACCGATACGGGACGCGAGTTCCCCCAGGAGGTCCTGTCATGGCACAGTCCGCCGTTCAGCCGACCGCTGCTCCCACCGCCGTACCCGCGAAGCTGCCGATCGGGGCGATCGCTCCCTGGGCGGTCTTCTTCGGCGTCCTGATGCTGGTGCTGCTCTACTTCGTCGGCGCCGAACAGGGCGCCACCTCCCTGGTCTCCGGCGAGGGCGTGCACGAATGGGTGCACGACGCCCGTCACCTGCTCGGCTTCCCCTGCCACTGACGACGACAGGGAAACGTACGAGCCCATGAACTCCGCCACTGTCAGAAACCTCCTGGTCCGCGGCATGTTCGCGGGCCTGGTCGCGGGCGCGCTCGCCTGGGGCGTCGCGTACTTCCTCGCCGAGCCGCTCGTCGACGACGCGATCGCGTTCGAGATGATGCACGAGGCGCACGGGCACGCCGAACAGGCCTTCGTCGCCCGTGCGTTGCAGTCCACGGTGGGTCTGGGGACCGGTGTCCTCATGTACGGCGTCGCGTTCGGCGGTATCGCCGCGCTCGCGTACTGCTTCGCGCTCGGCCGGATCGGCCGCTTCGGGCCGCGCGCGACCGCGCTGCTCCTCGCGGGGGCCGGGCTGTTCGCCGTGTACGTCGTGCCGTTCCTCAAGTACCCCGCCAACCCGCCCGCCGTCGGCGATGCGAACACCCTCGACCAGCGCACCGCGCTGTTCTTCCTGATGGTCGCGCTGAGCGTGCTGCTGGCCGTCGGTGCGGTGCTCCTGGGCAAGCGACTCGCACCGAGCCTGGGCAACTGGAACGCGACCCTCGCCGCTGTCGCCTTCTTCGTCCTGGCCGTCGGACTCGCGTACGCGTTCCTGCCGTCGTTCACCAACGAGGTCCCGGAGGGCTTCTCCGCGAGCCTGCTGTGGCAGTACCGCGTGGCCACGCTCGCCATCCAGGCGACCATGTGGACCGCGTTCGGCCTGGTCTTCGGTCTGCTGGCGGAACGGCTGCTGGTGCCGAGGGCGACAGCGGCCGTGGGAGCCAGCGGTGCCGAGTCCCAGGCAACTCCCGTGGCGCACTGAGAGGTTCGGTTCGGGAGCGCCCCAAAGGGGCGCGGGGAACTGCGCGACCAGCCCCCACCGGCCCGCAGCCACGAACCGCATGACCGGCGCACCGCCAAGCCCTGAGGGGGTCCCGGACGTCCGGGACCCCCTCAGGCGTGTACGCACACGTCCACGCACCGCCATTCCCAATTTCTGGAACACGTTCTACCGTGTGCGCCGTCAGGTCCGGCCTTGGGAGCCAGCAGGAGGCGCCGTGCATCTCGAATACACGCCCGAGCAGCAGCGACTGCGCACCGAACTCCGCGCCTACTTCGCCGAGTTGGTGCCGGACCGCGCCTACTCGCGGTTCGGCGACCCAGCCGCCCAGAAACGCTTCTACCGCGACACCATCCGCCGCCTCGGCGCCGACCGCTGGCTCGGTGTCGGCTGGCCGCAGGAGTACGGGGGGCGCGGGCTGACCCCGATGGAACAGTTCATCTTCTTCGACGAGGCCGCACAGGCGGGCGTACCGCTGCCGCTCATGGCGCTCAACACCGTCGGCCCGACGATCATGCGGTACGGCAGCGACGAGCAGAAGACGTACTTCCTGCCGAAGATCCTGGCCGGCGAGATCGACTTCGCGATCGGCTACAGCGAGCCGGAGGCGGGCACCGATCTCGCCGCCCTGAAGACGCGTGCGGTACGGGACGGGGACGAGTACGTCGTCAACGGCCAGAAGATCTGGACGACGAACGGCGACACCGCGGACTGGGTGTGGCTGGCCGTCCGTACGGACCCGGACGCCCCGCCGCACAAGGGCATCACCATGCTCCTGATGCCGACCACCGACCCCGGCTACTCCTGCACCCTCATCCGCACCCTCGCCTCGCACGACACCACCGCCAGCTACTACGAGAACGTCCGCGTCCCCGTCGCCCACCGGGTCGGCGAGGAGAACCAGGGCTGGCGGCTGATCACCAACCAGCTCAACCACGAACGCGTCACCCTCGCCGCACACGGCACGATGGCCATCCGCTCCCTGCACGACGTACAGCGCTGGGCGATGGAGACCAAGCTCGCCGACGGCCGCCGCGTCGTCGACCTGCCCTGGGTCCGCCGCCGCCTCGCCCAGACCCACACCAAGCTCGACGCGATGAAACTCCTCAACTGGCAGATGGTGAACGCCGTCCAGGAAGGCACCCTCACCCCGCAGGACGCCTCCGCGGTCAAGGTGTACGGCTCCGAGGCCCGCCGCGAGGCCTACGCCTGGCTCCTGGAGATCGTCGCCGCCCCCGGGGCCCTGAAGGAGGGCTCGGCCGGCGAGATCCTCCATGGCGAACTGGAACGCGGCTACCGCTCGGCGGTGATCTTCACCTTCGGGGGCGGCAACAACGAGATCCAGCGGGAGATCATCTCGTGGATCGGGCTGGGGATGCCGAGGGTGCGACGCTGACCCGCTGTGACTGTGCGTCGTGTCGGCCGTCTGCCGATTCGGTACGTTGCCCAGATGAACGAAGGCTCTGACCGCGGCCTTCGTTTCAGCACGACACCCGACCTGGCTGAAGGCTCTCCCTTCTCTGTCGCGTTGACCGATCTGGGGGAAAAGGGAGTTCGTGTCTTGGGTCTGTTGCGGTCAGTAGACCGGCTACTGGCGGAGGAGCAGGAGTGGGAGCGGCGAAGTGAGATCGTGATCTCTTGCTGTCGCGGCGCGGATCGGGAACCGCCGCGAGGCAGTCCAGCAGGCCCGGATGCTCCCCGGACTCAGCAGGCCGGGCGGTGGCGAGCCAGCCCAGGCCAGTGGGGACAGGCGATGATGAACGGGCAGGCGCGGTCTTCCGTCGCGGGGATCAGGAACTCGACACCTCATGATCGCCTGGAAGGCGTGCCTGCCTTCGTCTCACCGGAATTGCAAACTGCGCAGCCACGCTGACGACCTGTGACCGGTTGGATATCCCCGCCTGCGCCCGTCTGGCGATGAGTCATGTGGTCATGAAAGTGGTCGCCGTCAGTAACTGAGTTCGGACTGCTGATTCCCGATGCGGGCATCACGCAGGTGACTCGCCGTTTCCGGCGGCGGCCGGGCCGAGGGTCGGTGGCAGGTGGGCCACCGCCAAGGCGACAGCCTCGTCGGCTGTGGCAGCTTCGCCGAGGACACCCTCGTGAAGAAACCGCTGAACGCGGTAGGGGCGTCCGGCGTGGGACGGGACAATGGCGACCACCACAGGGGAGCTGTGCCCGGTGTAGGCGCTGAACCCGAGCGTCCAGTGGCTGGACATCGGGGAGAGCTGCCGCAGGCGCGGTTCGGTCTGGGCAGCTTCCACGAGCAGGCCGAACTCAGGGAAGTGCGGCGCAGCGGCGGCCTGTTCCCGCAGCAGACGCCAGCTCACGTCAACCGCTGCGGCCGGCCCGCGTTCGTGAGCCTCGGCAAGCTCGCTGGAGTGCAGAAACGGCAGTTGCGCGTGCAGTTCCCGCAGGCTCTTGCCCTCCCCCCACGCCACGCCTGCCCGGACGACGTCAGCGAGGTCGGGGGTTGCTCCGGTGATGAGTTCGATCCCCTGGCTCCAACCGGAAACACCGAACCAGCGCCTCTCGGCTCCGATGAGAACGGACAGCGGCTGACGTTCAGGAGCCAAGGCCGCGATGCCCGCCGAAACGGCTGGTCCCCAGTCCCCGGGCACGGTCACGAGATCGACACCAAGGTCGGCCGCCACCTGGTCCAAGGCGGCGGCCAGGCTGCCCGCGGCGGCCAGGTCGGGATAGAGATCGGAGTTCACGGTCAAATTGTGCCTTCACCGCGCTCTGGCAAAGAAGAGCAATTGACGAACGATGTGCCGCCGGGCGCCGAGGCGCACGGGGAGAAGGTCTTGGCCACCGTTCAGACCTGAACCGGCATCAACGCGGACAGATCTTGCCGCAAGTAGGGACCGCCAATCCATGGACAAACGCTCCTCTCCCGCCCTGGCAGAGGTGCTTTTACGGTCGGTACTGCGGGGCGGTTCACCGGCTCGTGGCGCGAACCAATTGTGTCCAGTACCAGGAGATGACCATGAAGACCTCTGTCTCTCGCCGCTCGGCCACCCTGGCCGCTGTGGGTGCGATCACCGCCGTCACGCTGACCGTCGCGGGTACGGCCTCGGCCAGTCCGGAGGCCGGCCGCGGCCATCACCGGCCGGAGAGCCAGGTGCAGCACAACGAGCGTGTCGCCGTTGCCTTCCTGGATCTGGCCTTCAACAAGAAGCAGCCCCAGGCAGCTGCCGACCGTTATGTCGGCTCGGAGTTCATTCAGCACAACCCGCTGTCCGCCGACGGCACGAAGCCGTTCGTCGCATACGTGACGTGGCGGACCACCCAGTCCCCGGACCTGAAGTTCGACTTCAAGCGGGTGTTCGGCGAGAAGAACCTGGTGGCGGTGCACTACAAGCGGACCTACGACGCGGCCGACCGCGGCGCCGCTGTGATGGACATCTTCCGGTTCGAGAAGGGCAAGATCGTCGAGCACTGGGATGTCATCCAGGACATTCCGGAGACGTCGATGAACGACAACACCATGTTCTGAGCAGCCGTTGTCCGGGGGCCGGTCACAGGCCGTACATGGTGCGGAAGAACTGGTCGATCTCGCGGCGGCTGGGCGCGGGCCGGGGCAGTGTCTCGGAGCTGGGGGCGCGCAGCCCGTCGAGCAGGACACCGACGCAGCGGTCGCCCAGGTCCACCGTCGGGCCGGCGTCGTCCGGGTCGGGCAGGCGTGGGGGGATCGAGTTGAGCATCAGGACGATGTCGTAGGCGGTCACGTCCTGGCGCAGGGCCCCCGCACGCTGGGTCCTGGCCACCAGGTCCTCCAGGGCGGTCAGGAGCCGGGTGCGGACCTCGGCCAGTTCGGGTCCCGGTTCCTTGGCCCGCCCCCGGGACACGGGGAAGAGCTGGCTGCTCCGCAGGCGCACCATGTGGCGCACCACCCGGGTGAACGCGGCCCATGTGGCGGGTTGTTCGGCCAGGGCGCGTCGCACCTCGTCCACGCTCTCCCGCATCACCTTGACGGCGACGTGTTCCACCAGGGCGGTCTTGTTCGGGAAGTGCCGGTAGATGGTGCCCATGCCCAGACCGGAACGCCGGGCGACCTCCGCGATCGACGCCTGGTAACCGAGATCGGCGAAGACCTCCTGGGCGACATCGAGGATCTGCTCGACGTTCTGCCGGGCGTCGGCACGCAACGGACGCCCGGCAGGAGGTGTGGACGGGCTCATTCGGCTCCGATGCTGGCCACCGTACGAGGCGGCCGGAAAATGGTTCTCTGCCTGGTCCCGACGACGTCGTCGGGGTTCGGATCCTACGAGTCGTCGCGGGCCTGTTCGTCGAGTGTCCGCTCCAGGTAGTCGAGGTCCTCGCGCAGGAGTGCGAGGGCGGCCCTGGGGCCGGGTGTGCCGGGGGTCCTCGTGGTCGTCTGCTGCACCATGGACAGGGCCAGTTCGGCGATCTGCTCCGCGACCTCCTCGGGGCTCTGGCCGTGCTCGCCGGTCGGGTGGTGCCACCAGGCCACCCAGTTGCACATCCCGGCGACCGCGAGTGCGGCCGTGCGGGTCTCGACCGGACGGAACTGTCCCTTGAGGACGCCCTCGTCGATCACCTGGATCAGATGGCGCAGGGTGCTGCGCTGGGCGGCCCGCTGGGTCTCGGCCACGGCAGGCGGAAGGTCCGCCTCCGAGCGCAGCAGCAACTGGAAGCGGCTCGGCTGGCTCGCCCGTTGCAGGGTGATCAGGTGCGCGATGCGGCGCAGCCGGTCGGCGGGATCGGCGTCGGAGTCCGCCGCGAGGGCTTCGATCTCCGCCGCCGGTCCTTCGGTGATCTCCTCGACGAGCTTGGCGAGCAGCTCGTCCTTGCTCTTGACGTAGTAGTAGAGGGCCGGCCGGGTGATGCCCATGGCCTCGGCGATGTCCCCCAGGTTGGTGCCGGCGAAGCCGCGCTCGGCGAACAGCCGGGACGCCTGCTCGAACATCTCGTTCTCGACGAGCTCGCGCCGGGCCGAGGGGCGACCGGCCGAAGTGCCCTTCGCCCCGCCGCTGGAGGTGGACTCGGCTGCGGTCTTTCGCGCGCTTTTCGTCATGAAGACGATCGTAGCGACGCCGGACGCGCGGGAACGGCATAAAATCTTTGCCGACAGCGAATTTTTGACCTTGAAGTAACTAGGCGAAGGAGGCCAGCATCGCGCGGTACTGCTTGCCCGCCGTCACGACATCCTCGTGCGGGACGCCGAAGTTGGTGCCGTACAGCTTGAAGGCCGGCTGTATGTCGAACTGGCACAGGCGCAGTGTGCTGTCCCAGTTGTTGAGGAGTTCGTCGGCGGTACGGCCGACCAGACCCTCGTAGGTGTACTGGTCCTGTGTGCCGCCGATGGTGACGGCGACCATGCCCTTCTTGCCGACAGTCCGGCTCCGTCTGCCCTCGTAGTTGAACGCCCAGCCGTGCGTCAGGACGATGTCCTGCCACTGCTGGAAGAGGGGGGTGGTATTGTACCAGTGCATCGGGTGCTGGAAGACGATGACATCGTGCTCGGCGAGCAGGTCCCGCTCCGCGTCGCCGTCCACGGCGAAATCGGGGTACGTGGCGTAGAGATCGTGCACGGTCACATGTCCGAGGTCCTTGACACCGTCGAGCAGTGCCGCGTTGTACTTCGACCGGGACAGATCCGGATGACCTACGAGGATGAGTACTTTCGACATGCTGGGCCGACCTTTTCGTTGTTTCCGGGGGAGGGAGTCGGAGTCGGTGCCGGAGGAGTTCGTCTGTGCTGCGGTGCCGGTCACGCGGGACCGGCGTCCGGGCGGCGCGTGTTCTCTCCCTCCCTGATGACTCGTACGATCCCGGAGAAGTCCTCGTCCGCCCCCGCGCCCTGGGCGAACTCCGCGAACAACTCGGCCGCGCGCAGGCCCAGTTCGGCGTTGACCCCGCCGGCCCGGGCGGCGCTCGCGGCGAGACCCAGGTCCTTGGCCATCAGCGGGGCGGCGAATCCGGGCCGGTAGCCGTGGTTGGCCGGGCTCGTCGGAACCGGGCCGGGTACCGGGCAGTTGACCGTCAGTGCCCAGCACTGTCCGGAGGATGTCGAGGCCACGTCGTAGAGCGCTTCGTTGGACAGGCCCAGGCTCTCGCCGAGTACGAACGCCTCGCTCACCGCGATCATGGAGATGCCGACGATCATGTTGTTGCAGATCTTGGCCGCCTGGCCCGCGCCCGCGGGACCGCAGTGCACCACCTTGCGGCCCATCGCCGCCAACAGCGGCTCGGCCTGCGGGAGATCCTCCGCGCCGCCGCCCACCATGAAGGTCAGCGTGGCGTCCTCGGCACCGATCACACCCCCGGAGACCGGTGCGTCGAGGGCACGGTGACCGGCCCGGACGGCGGCCTCGTGGGCGGCGCGCGCATCCGCCACGTCGATGGTCGAGCAGTCGATGAACAGGGTGCCGGGCGCTGCCGCCGCGAGCAGGCCTTCCTCCTGGTAGACGGACAGGACATGGCGGCCGACGGGCAGCATGGTGATCACCGCATCGGCGCCCGCCGCGGCCTCCGGCGCCGACGCGACCACTTCGACGCCCGCCGCGGCTGCCGCCGCCCGTGCTTCGGGCGCCAGGTCGAAGCCCCGTACCCGGTGTCCGGCCTTGACCAGATGGGCGGCCATCGGTCCGCCCATGTGGCCGAGACCGACGAAACCCACGTGTGCGTTCACTGGGGCACCTCCTGCAGGGAGTCATCGAGGGTGATGGTGAGTTCCCGCTCGCCGAGCGGGGCGAAGAAGCGCGCCACGGTCTCGTCCGTGACGTCGTGGAGGGAGGCCGGGGACCAGCGTGGGTCGCGGTCCTTGTCGATGATCCGGGCCCGGATGCCCTCCACCAGATCGGGAGAGGAGAGGGCCGCACACGACACCCGGTACTCCTGTTCCAGCACACGTTCCAGCGAGCCGAGGGAGCGGGCCCGGCGCAGCGCGGCAAGGGTGACCTTGAGCGCGGTGGGCGACCTGGCCAGGATGGTTTCGGCGGTGGCCTTCGCCTCCGGGTCACCGCAGTCGAGCAGCCGGTCCACGATCTCCTCGACCGAGTCCGCGGCGTAGCAGTGGTCGATCCACTCCCGGTGCCCGGTCAGCGCACCGGCCGGTGGCTCCGCCGAGTAGCGGGCGAGCGCCTTGGGCACCTGTGATCCGGCAAGTGCGACGAGGAGACCTGGCACCAGGACGGACGGTACGAAGTGATCGGCGAGCCCGCACAGAACGGCATCGGCCGCACCCACCGGAGCGCCGGTCAGCGCCAGATGCGTACCGAGTTCGCCGGGTGCACGCGCCAGCAGATGGGTGCCGCCCACGTCGGGGGCGAGGCCGATGGCGGTCTCGGGCATGGCGACCTGCGAGCGTTCCGTGACGATCCGTACGCTGCCGTGGGCCGACACACCGACCCCGCCGCCCATCACGATGCCGTCCATGACGGCGACATAGGGCTTGGGGAAGCGGGCGATGCGGGCGTTGAGGCGGTACTCGTCGGCCCAGAAGGCAGCCGATGCCCGGCCGTCCCCGGTGCGTGCGTCGTCGTGGAAGAGACGGATGTCGCCGCCCGCGCACAGGCCCCGCTCTCCCGCGCCGCTGATCACCACCGTCGCGACGGCCGGGTCGCGCGCCCAGGCGGCGAGCGCCGCGTCGATCGTACGGATCATGGGGTGGGTGAGGGCGTTGAGTTTTTCCGGCCTGTTGAGGGTGATACGGCCGGCGCGGCCTTCGACCCGCAGTAGTACGTCGGTCTCGTCGGCGCCACCGATGTCCGCGAAAGGCATGATCGTTCTGCTTTCCTCCCTCCCTGCCGCTCAGTGCATGTCGGTGGGGCGGACCATGATGTCGTTCACGGTGACGCGGCGGGGCCGGGTGACGATGTACTCGATCGCGTCCGCGATGTCCTCGGGCCAGAGCTTCTCCACGTCGGCCAGCCACTGCGCGAAGTGCTCCCGGACGGCCGGCCGCTGGTGGTCGAACAACTCCGTGTCCACGGCGCCGGGTTCGACGAGCGAGACCCGCACGTTGTGCGGAGCGGCCTCCTGGCGCAGGGCTTCGCTGAAGGTGTTCACGCTCATCTTGGTCGCGGCGTAGACGGCCGCGCCGCCGCGAGCCGTCCGGGCGGCGCCCGAGCTGACGTTGACCAGGTCGGCGACCCGGCGAGAACTGCTCTCCGCCGCGCTGATGAGGTGGGGGAGGGCCGCGTGCGAGACGTACAGCAGCCCCATGAGGTTCAGTGAGACCATCCGCTCCCATTCCTCCACGGGAGCCTCGTCGGCAGGGCCGGTGAGCATCACTCCCGCGCAGTTCACCACGGTGTCCAGCCGTCCGAGGTCGCTCATCGTGCGCTCCACCGCGGTGGCCGCCTGCTTGCGGTCGGTGATGTCGGCGTCCAGAACCGTCACGGTGCCTCCCGACGCGCTGATCTCGTCCGCGAGTTCCGTCAGCCGGTTCTTACGGCGCGCCACCAGCGCCACGGCGGCGCCCTGCGCTGCCAGTTGCCGGGCCGCGGCGCGGCCGATGCCGCTGCTCGCGCCGGTGACCATCGCTACGGTGCCGTCCAGTTGCTCAGCCATGTGTTCGGTACTTCCTTCCGGGAAACGCGGGTCGAGGAATCTGCCGAAGAGGGGGGTGGCGTACCGGCCGGGCCCCGCGGGGCCCGGCCGGTACGCCATGGATCACCCGGCGTCGGCCGGAGTGATGTTCTTGTTGAAGCGGAGCAGGTTGCGGGGATCCCACGCCGTCTTGACCTCGGTCAGCCGACGGAACTTCTCCGGGCTGCCGTGGACACCGCGGCGCCACTCCTCACCCTGGTCGTGGGTGAGGTTGGTGTAGCCGTTCGCCAGCGCGTGCGGGCGGACCGCTGCCAGGGTGGCCTCGGCCCACTCCTCGTACTGCGCGTCCTGGTCCGGCGTCTGCCACATGTTGACGGCCTCCCACAGGAAGGCGGCGCCCTCGCGGGAGAAGGCGACGGCGTCCTCGTCGACGTCCTCGGAGATCGCGCCGCCCAGACACCACACGTTGAACGTGGTGCTCGCGGTGGGGTGGCGCGGTACGACGGCGGCACGCTCCAGCAGGACGTCGATGACCTCGCCGGTGAGCGCCGGCAGGTACCCGCCGCGCAGGGTCATCCGTACGCCGTAGGGGGCGATGGCGTCGAGCATCGAGTTGGCCTGCAGCCACGGCATCCGCCCGACCAGATTGGCCACGGGGTGGCCGAGGGCGGCGAGGGGCTCGATCACCTTGTCCGCCGTCTCCGGGTCCCCGCTGTACACCGGGACGAGGACCAGCACCGGCTGTCCGTGCGCCTCCTTGGGCAGGGCCGGCAGCGGGGGTGCGTCGGTGATCGCGATCAGCAGCCCGAGCTCACGGGGCGCGTCCGCCATGTGGCCGGGGATCTTCGCGAGGATCGAGGCGGCCTGGTCCCCGGGGAAGATGATCTGTCCGCTGACGACGTCGGGGCCCAGCGGGTGCGCCTGGAACTCGAACGAGGTGACGACTCCGAAGTTGCCGCCACCACCGCGCAGCGCCCAGAACAGCTCGGGGTTCTCCTTCTCGTCCGCGCGGACCTTGCGGCCGTCGACGGTGACCATCTCGCAGGCCAGCAGATTGTCGACGGTCGCTCCGAAGCGGCGCATGAGGTGCCCGATGCCACCCCCGAGAGTGAGTCCGGCGACGCCCGTGCTGGTGACCGTCCCGGCCGGCACCACGAGACCGTGCTCCTGCGTGGCGGCGTCCAGTTCCCCGAGCAGTACGCCGGGCTGCGCCCGCACGACACGCGTCTCGGGGTCGACGCCGACCGCCCGCATGGCCGACAGGTCGACGACCAGGGCACCGCCGGGCATCGCCAGGCCGTCCGACATGTGGCCGCCACCTCGTACGGCGATCGGGATGTCCCCCGCGGACGCGTACCGCAGGACGGTGACGACGTCGTCCTCGTCCGTGCACCGCGCGATGAGCGCGGGCCCGGAGTCGGCGGCACGGCCGTTGTAGACGGCCCTGGCCTCGTCGTAGCCGTCGTCACCGGGGCGGAAGACGGCGCCACGGAAGTCGGCGGGGAAGTCGAGGTGCTGGTTCGAGGTAGGGGCCGTGGTCATGGATGCCTCCAGGCTGGATCACTTCGAGCTAAGCGGAAATTCAATTTCCGGTTACGGGGCGAGGCTAACGCAGTCATGGACGGTGTTCGTCTTGGGCCCCGGGTCCTCCGCACTCCCGGGCCTGGTGGTCCGGGAGTGCTCGCCATCGCCCCGCATGTCGATGGTGTCAATTATCTAACTGTGGTGTCGAGGGGCGTCAAGGTGGCGGGGACCACGAATTCAACGACGCGTTGACACCGAGTTCGCATGCGCGTTCAAGGCAGCAGCGCCAGACGTCCCCGTACGCCGCCCTCCGCCAGCCGGGCATGCGCCTGCACAGCCGCGTCGAGGGAGAACGTCCCGGCGACCCGGGTGGTGAGGGTCCCCGAGTCGAGCAGCGTCACCAGCTCCGCGAGTCGTGCGCCGTCCGCCGTGACCGACACCGTGGCGGTCCGTATGCCCCGTACCGGAGCCGGTTCGAGCTGCGTGATCACGCCGGTGTAGGCGCCCTCGTCGCGTACCCACTGGAGCGCCTCGGCACCGACGACCGCCGCGTCCAGAACGGCGTCGTGCGGGGTGGCCGCACTCCCGCGCGCGGCGAAACGGGCCGCACCCAGCCCGGTCACGAGTTCCGCGTCGGCCTCGCCCGCGAGAGCGGTCACCTGGATGCCCTGGTCCGCCGCCAACTGCACCGCGTAGCCGCCCACGGCGCCGGCCGCGCCCGTGACCAGCAGGGTCTGCCCGGGGCGGAGGTCCAGCAGGTCGAGGGCCTGGACGGCGGTCAGGGCGTTCAGCGGCAGGGTGGACGCGTGCACCGCGTCCACCGTCTTCGGTGCGGCCGCGACCGCTGCCGAGTCCACGACCACGTACTCGGCGTGTGTGCCAGGGGTCGTCTTGAGCACGCCGTGATGGAGTGCGACCACCGCGGTACCCACCGCCCAGTCGCTCCCCGGACCGGTCGCGTCGATCGTCCCTGCCGCGTCCCAGCCCAGGCCGAGCCGCCCGCCTCCGCCGCCGACCGCACCGGAGCGGACCATCGCGTCCACCGGGTTGAGGGCCGCGGCGGCGACCTTGATCCGTACCTGTCCGGCAGCCGGCTCGGGTACTTCCGTCTCCACGATCCGCACGGCCTCGGGTCCACCGAATGCCGTCACGACAGCAGCGCGCATGTGTTTTCTCCTCTTGGGTGTTCGGGTGTGTGGGGTTTGTCCGGGTGCCGTCACTGGAGCCCGCCGAGAACTGTCGCCTGGTCGTACAGGCCCCAGTGCTCGGCGAACCTGCCGTCCTCGATGCGGCGGACCCGGATCTCCGTGAAGCGGACCTTCTTGCCGGCGGCCGGGATGCCGAAGAAGTCGGCCCCCGTGTGGGTGCCGACCGTCTCGAAGTGCAGAACCAGCCGGTCTCCGTCGACGACGGTGTTGACGGGGGTGAGGGTGGCGTCGGGGAACGCGGCGAAGAAGGCTCCTACGACCTCCCGGTACCACTCGATCCCGACGTCGCCCTGCGGTTCGTGGGAGACGAAGTCCGGCGCGTGCAGGGCGACGAGTTCGTCGAGGTCGTGGGCGTTGGCGAGGCGGTAGTGCTCGTCGGCGAGACGGCGCAGTTCCTCGTCCGTGGTCCGAGTGGTGGCGGTGCTGCCGGTCCCGGCCGGTGCTCCGTCGGTGAGCTGCTGGAGGAATCCCGTGAAATCGAGGTCCGCCCAGTGCTCCACGATCCGGCCGTCCGCGACCCGGTCGACGGCCGTCCCGGTGAGGAAGGCGGTCTTCCCCGAGGCGGGTATGCCGGAGAACTCCCCGGTGTGCGTCCCGCCGAGACGGTAGCGGGTGGCGACCTTGGACTCCTCGGCGACCTGGTCGAGCACGGTGAACGTGAAGTCCTCGAACGCGGGGAAGAGGGTCTTGTCGACGGTCAGCCATGCCGCGCGGTCGAAGGTGCCACCCATCACGTGGTTGACCAGACCGGTGGAGACGTACTTCTCGAAACTCGCGTCGAGGTCCCGGTCGTTGTAGCTCTCGTAGAACGAACGGGCGGTGTCCTTGGTGCTCCGGCTGTCGGTCATGGGGTCCCTTTCGGAGTCGACCGGCTAAGTGACGCATGTGCGCCACTTGGTCAACCGGGCATCCGGGATCCCTATTCCGGCCCCGTACGATCAGGTCATGAGTGAGTCCGGACTGCGTGCGGATGCCGAGCGGAACCGGCAACTGATCCTTGCGGCCGCGCGGGAGCTGTTCGCGAGCGAGGGTGTCGGCGTCTCGATGCGGCAGATCGCGCTGCGGGCCGGGGTCGGCGAACCCACCCTGCGCCGACGGTTCCCGTCGAAGGGCGCGCTGCTGGCGGAGACCTTCCAGGACCGGGCCACCGCGTACGCCGACCTCGCCGAGCAGGCGTTGGACGACCCCGATCCCTGGCACGGGTTCGTGACGTTCGTCGAACAGGTCGCCGGCATGCAGCTCGCCGACCGAGGCTTCACCGAGGTGCTCACCATGAGCTTCCCCGAGTCCATCCGGTTCGCGAAGGAACGACGGCGCGCCTACGCGGCGTTCCAGCAGGTCATCGCCCGTGCACAGGCAGCGGGCCGGCTGCGTGAGGACTTCGTCCCCGAGGATCTGATCATGCTGCTCCTGGCCCACGCGGGCGTGGTCGCGGGCGGCGGCGGGCAGGCCGGCCGGTTCTCCGCCCGGCTCATCGCCTACCTCGTACACGCCGTCAAGGCGACCGAGGAGGTGGAACCGCTGCCCCCCGCGCCCACGGCTGCCGAAACCTACGGGGAACTGCGCCGGCTGAGCCGTGCGGCCGGGTCCGCGCAAGGCCGATCGAGCTAAGTGGAATACATGCGCCACTTATGCGGTTCTCTCCGCCGTGAACCCATGGGGAGAGGACTGATACGGCATGGAGATCGGCGCATTCACCTTCGCGGACGTCGCCATCGGACCAGGTGTCGACGCCGCACGGCGCGTTCCGGAGCTGATCGAGGAGATCGTCCTGGCCGACCAGGTCGGCCTTGATGTGTTCGGCATCGGTGAGCATCACCGCGCCGGCTTCGCCGCGCCCGCACCCGCGGTGATCCTGGCCGCCGCCGCGGCCCGCACCCGGAACATCCGGCTGACCAGCGCTGTGACCGTCCTCAGCTCGGACGACCCTGTGCGTGTGTTCGAGCAGTTCACGGCCGCAGACCTGGTGTCCCGGGGGCGCGTCGAGATCATGGCGGGACGAGGGGCCCTGTTGGACTCGTTCCGGCTGTTCGGCCAGGACGTACAGGACTACGACGCGCTCTTCGCGGAGAAGCTCGACCTCCTGCTCGCGCTGCGCTCCGGCAAGCCGGTCACCTGGTCGGGCAGGTTCCGCGCTCCGCTGGTCGACGAGCTGATCCTGCCCAGGCCCGTCCAGGATCCGCTGCCGGTGTGGCTCGGGGTCGGCGGCAACCCGGGCTCGGTCGTCCGGGCCGGCCGGCTGGGTCTGCCGATGGCGCTGGCCATGCTGGGCGGTCACCCCGCTCGGTTCGCCCCGCTGCTGGATCTGCACCGTCAGGCGCTGGAGCAGTCCGGCCACGCCCCGCAGCCGTCCGCCGTCACGCTGCACGGCTTCGTCGCCAGGACCTCCCAGGGGGCCGCCGACACCTACTATCCGGCGGACGCGGAACTGTTCGCGTCGGTCCTCGGTGAGCGTGGAGTGCCACGGATGACCCGCGCCGAGTTCGACGAGAAGGCCGGCCCGCTGGGTGTCTACGCCGTGGGATCGCCGCAGCAGGTCATCGAAAAGCTTCTGCTGCACCACGAACTCTTCGGTCATCAGCGCACCCTGATCCAGCTCGCGGTGGGTTCCCTGCCGCATCTCGAACTGATGCGGGCCATCGAACTCCTCGGGACGGAGGTCGCCCCCGTGGTGCGGGCCGAGGTCCGGCGCCGGAGGGCCGCCCAAGCTGACTCCACTCTCGGGGGACGCGAAATTTGACGTGATCGATAATTAAGTGACCATAGTGTTGATGGTGGTGGCGTGGCGGGGTTAGCGTCTCTTCACACAGCGTTTGAACCAGGTGAAAGGTGGCACGCCATGCCCCGTGACGCAGTGGTCGTGGAAGCGGTGCGAACGCCGATCGGGAAGCGCAAAGGCGCGTACGCGGACGTCCATCCGGTGGACCTGTCGGCGCATGTGCTCGACGCGCTCGCCCACCGCTCCGGCCTCGACCCGGCGTTGGTGGACGACGTCGTGTGGGGCGTCGTCGAGCAGGTCGATGAGCAGGCGTTCAATCTGGGCCGGAGCGCCGTACTGGCGGCCGACTGGCCGGAGTCGGTCCCGGCCGTCACGTTGGACCGGCAGTGCGGATCGTCGCAGCAGGCGGTGCACTTCGCCGCTGCGGGAGTGATCTCGGGTCAGTACGACATCGCCGTGGCCGGCGGTGTCGAGTCGATGACGCGGGTGCCGATGGGGACCGCCTCCGGCGGAGACCTCGAGAAGCCGATGGGCCCGATGGCTGCCTCCCGGTATGCCGGGCAGCGGATCCACCAGGGTCTCGGCGCCGAGTTGATCGCCGAGAAGTGGGGGCTGTCGCGGCAGCAGTTGGACGAGTACGCGGCCATCTCCCACGCGAGGGCGGCGGCGGCCATCGACTCCGGAGCCCTGGACAAGCAGTACACCCTCGTACCGGGGACCGGGCTGACCGCCGACGAGGGCGTCCGGCGCGGGACGAGCGTGGAGAGCCTGTCGAAGCTGAAGCCGGTCTTCAAGGAGGACGGCGTCGTCCACGCGGGGAACGCGTCGCAGATGTCCGACGGCTCCGGCGCCCTGCTGATCATGACGTCCGAGCGGGCCCCGGGAGCTGGGGATGAAGCCCCTGGTGCGGCTGCACACGTTCGCGCTGGCCGGGGACGACCCGGTCATGGTCCTGACCGCGCCCATCCCGGCGACCGCCAAGGCCCTGGCGCGGTCCGGGCTGTCGATCGGCGACATCGGGGCGTTCGAATGCAACGAGGCGTTCTCCCCGGTCGTCCTGGCGTGGCTGGCCGAGACCGGTGCCGACCCGGCGCGGGTGAACCCGCTCGGCGGCGCGATAGCCGTCGGCCACCCCCTCGGCGGCTCGGGCGCGATCCTGATGACCCGGCTGATCCACCACATGGTGGACAACAAGATCCGCTACGGACTGCAGACCATGTGCGAGGGCGGCGGGCTGGCCAACGCCACCATCCTGGAACTGATCGCCTGAACACGGCCGTTCCCCCGAGGGGGACGGTCGAGGTATGTGTCCATGGGGCGACCCGAAAGGCCGGTGGACCCGGACGCCGGTCCCGTACAGCGGCTCGCCCATGAGCTCCGGGAGCTGAGGCGGACCGCCGGAAGCCCGTCCTACCGCGCCATGGCCAAGGCGGCGGCCTTCTCGGCGACAACGCTGTCGCAGGCCGCGGCCGGTGAGAGGCTGCCGTCCTTCGACGTCGTCCAGGGGTACGTACGGGCCTGCGGGGGCGATCCGGGGGAGTGGGAGACCCGGTGGAAGGCGGCGGAGGCGGTGGCCGCCGGGACGGCCAGCGAGGACGACGCCGACGCGGTACCGCCGTACCGGGGGCTCGCGCGGTTCGAGCCTCCGGGGCCAGGAGCGACAGGGGAGGGAGTCCCTTGACCAAGGACGAGGAGTTCAGGCGCGGCATGGAGCTGCGCCAGGCGAGCGCTCGGCCGGCCCACCGAGACGCGCAATCACATGAAGGGTGCACTCGCGAACGGTGTGTCGGACGTGGAGCTGCGGGAGATATGCCTGCACGCACTGCTGTACGCGGCATCCCGGCGACCGGCGAGGCCCTGAGAGTTCTTGAGGGCGTACTGGAGAGCGAGGGCGGGCCTGCGCAATGGGCGGGCGCGGGCGCTCGTGGCCGGACCCCTCAGGGTGTGCCGGTGAGGTTGCCCATCACCTGGTACATCTGCTGCGAGGTCAGCGGGCCGGTGGGGAGCGGGTGGGCCGCCTCGGTGTGCAGGCCGTCGAGCATGAAGGCGGCGCTGCGGCGCCAGGCGTCGGGGGCGGTGTCCTTGGCGGCACGGGCCAGCAGGGCGTTGGTGCCGAAGACGAACAGCAGGTCCTCGCGGGTGAAGTCGGAGCGCAGGGCGCCGGCCTGCTGGGCGCGTTCGATGATGCGCGCGGTGGCGGCGTAGGAGCGTTCGCAGACGGTCATCAGGCGCTCGGCGCCCGGGTAGCGGCCGGCGACCACGTCACCGATCGCGGGGTCGGTGGCCTGCAGCTCGCAGAGTGTCTCGATGTAGTACGCGAATCCGGCCCAGGCGTCCTCGTACGCCAGAGCCTGCTCGGCGGCCTCGTCGAGGCGGGCCGCCGCCAGGTCGGCCACCACCTCGTCGATGAGCGCCTCGCGGGTGCCGAAGAGGTTGTAGAGGGTGCCGTGGCTCACGCCGGCGCGGCGGGCGATCTCCTTCAGGGGCGCCTGGAGGCCGCGTTCGCGGAAGAGTTCGGCGGCTGCCGTGCGCAGCTTCTCCGCGTTGCGTTGCGCGTCGGCCCGCATTCGGCGTTCCTCCTGGTCGTGTGTCCGGACTCCATGGTCCCATTCCCTCACCCAGTCAACTTGACCTCGGGGTCAACTTCCATGTTACCGTCTGAAATGAAGTTGACCTCTGGGTCAAGATGCCTCTGCCGCAAGGAGTCGCGCCATGTCCAAGGTGATCGCCGTCTTCGGCGCCGGTACCGGCCTCGGCGCGTCCGTCGCCCGGCGCTTCGGCCGTGAGGGCTTCCGCGTCGCCCTGGTCGCCCGCCGCAAGGAACCGCTGGACACCCTTGTCGCACAGCTTGCCGACGAGGGCATCGAGGCCGCCGCCTTCCCCGCCGACCTGTCCGACACCGCCGCGGTCCCGGCCCTCGTCGATGCCATTCGTGACCGCTTCGGCCGCATCGATGTCGTCGAGTACGCCCCGATCGCCGCCGACATGACATTCACCCCGGCCACCGACCTGGACGCGGCCACCCTGGAGTCGCTGGCCCGGCTGTACCTGCTCACCCCGGTGGAGGTGTTCCACTCGGTGCTGCCGGAGATGATCGAGCGCGGTGACGGCGCCGTCCTGATGGGCACCGGCTACTCCGCGGTCCAGCCGATGCCCAACGCGAGCGGTGTCGGCCCGGCGATGGCCGGAGCCCGCAACTACCTCTACTCCCTCAACACCGAACTGGCCGACAAGGGCGTCTACGCCGGCACGCTCTCCGTCGCCGCCCTGATCGCCAACAGCGCCGCCGCCGTGGCCGTCGAGGCCCGGACAGGGGCCCCGGTCGGGACCGAGCCCATCACCATGCCCAACGGTTTCGAAATCCCCGTGGTCGACCCGGACGACCTCGCCGAGCACTACTGGAACCTGTACACGAAGCGCGACCGCGTCGAGCAGATCCACCCGGAGCCCGTGGCCCCGTAGACCGGCACCACCGCGTAGCCGCGGGGCGACGCCCACCTCTCGTCCGACCCCGCTTTCCCCCCGTACGGCACCGACGGCACACGCCCACGTGATGACGATTGGACTCCTGATGCCCAACCCCCTTCTGCACAACGGCACGGCGGGCCCGGCCGTCGAAACCGCGTCCGACGAACCGGATGCGACGAACGAGGACCGTCCGGGGACGGATGCCGCCCCGCTGCTCACGACTCTCGGCTCGGACAGCGCGGGCGTCTGCGTGGACGGGGTGTGTGTCCTGTGAGCACACCGACCGACACGCTGCGCATCGACATCTGGTCGGACGTCGTCTGCCCGTGGTGCTACATCGGCAAGCGGCGCCTGGAATCGGCGCTCGACCGCTTCGAGCACGCCGACGCGGTCGAGATCCACTGGCACAGCTTCCAGCTCGACCCCGCCCACCCCAAGGGCCATCGCCGGCCGGTGTTCGAGACGCTGGCGCAGAAGGTCGGCGCACCGATCGCCCAGGTGCGGACGATGACCCGGCAGATCACCGAACTCGCCGCCGCCGAAGGGCTGACGTACGACCTGGAGCGGGCCGTCTCGGTCAACACGATCGACGCCCACCGCCTCAGCCACCTGGCCGCAGCCCACGGACTGGGCGACCGGATGCACGAGCGGCTCCTGCGCGCCCACTTGGTTGAGGGCGAGATCGTCGACGACCCCGACACGCTGGTGCGGCTCGGCGTCGAGGTCGGCGTACCCGAGGACGAGATCCGGCGGACGCTGGACAGCGACGAGTACGAGGACGCCGTACAGGCCGACTTCGCCGAGGCCCGCGGTTACGGGGCGACAGGCGTGCCGTTCTTCGTCATCAATCGGGCCTACGGTCTCTCCGGCGCCCAGCCGGTCGACACCTTCCTCTCCGCCCTGCGCACCGCCCACGCGGACACCGCCCGGGCGACCAGCTGAGCCGAACCGAATCGAATCGGCCGGGGGACGAGAACGGCTGGAGGGCCGCGCACATGCTGTGCGCGGCCCTCCAGTGCTTCGGAAACCCGGTACTTCAGTGATTCGGTGTGTCAGGACTTCTTGAGCTTGTACGCCTTCTTGACCGTCAGCTCGAAGGACGAGGCGCGGTCTGTTCCCTTGTCGCGCCGGCTGACGTAGCCGTGCCCGTTGCGGTCGATCTGTGCGGCGGGCAGCGTGGCGAGGTCCG
Source organism: Streptomyces sp. NPDC002680 (assembly GCF_042889145.1). Lineage (NCBI taxonomy): Bacteria > Bacillati > Actinomycetota > Actinomycetes > Kitasatosporales > Streptomycetaceae > Streptomyces > Streptomyces sp. NPDC002680. The sequence goes on along the minus strand of NZ_JBIAQP010000001.1, from coordinate 695,872 downwards.
GGTGCGTGATGAGTGCCCGGTTCTTGACGACCGGCACCGTCTCCCAGGTCGTACCGCCGTCGAAGGACGCCTCGACGGTCAGCGCGCGCAGCTTGCCGCGTGCCCGGCTGCCGGTGCGCTGGATGTCGAACGGGACGGCGACGACCTGGTTGTGCTCGGCGCGCGACCACTCGTCGACCGGCGGTTCGAAGCGCACGGTGGTCAGGGGCAGCGCGGCCGTCCCGCCCTCGGCGACCGGGCCGGACCTGAAGGTCCAGACGGCGTCCATCTCGGGGGCCGTGCTCCACTTCGGCTTGCCGTTCCACGTCAGACGGGCGACGCGGGCCCTGAGTGTGTACGTACCGGTGTCGGCCGGGACCGTCCAGGCCGCGAGTGCGGTGTTGCGCGGGGACTCCGCCGCGCCGTTCCTGCTCTTCGCGATCTCCTTGCCGTCCCGGCTGAGAGCGTAGGAGTAGTCGGCAGTGAAGTCCTCGGTCCGGAACAGGTGCCGTCTGTCTGTGTCGCCGCCCAGCGGCAGATCGTTGGAGGCGGTGTAGAACTCCGTACGTGTGCTCGGCGAGGGCACGTTGACGCGACGGCCGCCGAGCGGGATGCCCTTGAGGGTCGCCGCGGCCAGCTTCGACCTCAGCGGGAAGTGCAACTCGTCGAACGTGTCGACGACGTCGCTGCCGCGGCCCCGCCCCACTACGAGTTCGCGATCGCGGAGGCGGCGCGGGCAGGGACCCCCTGGGGGCGGTGCACGTGACGGCCGTGTTCGTCGCCGCTCTGGGGCTGGCCCTGTGGGGCAGGGCCGGATTCCTGGGTGTTCTCACGGCGTACGACGGGACGGTCGGCGCGATCGTGAACGCTCGGTCGCCCGGTCTCTGGCCGACCCTTCCCCGCCCGTCGGCATGCAACCGGGGCCCCTCGAAGGGGGCCCCGGTCCGCAGGGTGATCCAGGAGCGTCACCCTGGGCGTCGCAGGGGGTCAGGCAGCCTTGAGGGCCGCGTGCTTGCCCTTGCTGGTCGCGTCCTCGAGGGCCTTGGCCTTGGACGCTTCGGCGAGCGGGATCAGCTCGGCCATGGCCGGGTTGGAGTGCGCCAGCGTGAGCTCGGGGACGATGAAGTCGACCTCCACGCCCATCATCGTGGTGAGGACCCCCTCCAGGTAGTTCTGGACGTACTCGAGGGGCTCGCGGGGGGTGCCGGGGGCGTAGGAGCCGCCGCGGCTCGCCACGACGTACACCGGGGTGCCCTTGACCGCGGACTCCTCGACGAGCGCGGTACGGCCCACGAGTATCACCTGGTCGATCCAGGCCTTCAGCGTGGAGGGAATCGAGAAGTTGTACATCGGGGCGCCGATGAGCACGGCGTCCGCGCTCTCCAGCTCCTCGATCAGCTCGAGCTGCTTCGCGAACGCGGCCGCCTGCTCCGGGGTGTGGTCGGCGGGGGGCGTGAAGTCCGCGGAGGCGGTGAGCGTGTCCAGGTGCGGGATCGGGTCGGCGTTGAGGTCCCGGTAGATCACCGTGCCGTCGGGGTGCTGTGCCTCCCATGCCTGACGGAAGGCGGCTGTGACCTCGCGGGAGGCGGAGTTCTGCTCCGGCCACAGGGCCGAGTCCAGGTGCAGCAGCGTTGCCATGAGGGGTCTCCAAAGAAAGCGGTGTGCGACAGGGACGCCAGGAAGAGACGGGCTGTCATTCCGTGCGTTCCTATTGATAACATAGGAGCTTACTTTTTCTCACCCCATCTGGTCTCGCAGTAGACTGCCGACATGACTGAGCCGGTCCCGGAGCCCTGCAAGACGGTCGACGGCGCGATCACGCGCGTCTTCGCACTGCTCGGAAAACGCTGGACCGGCCCGATCGTGGCCGTCCTGATGGAGCACCCGGTGCACTTCGCCGATCTGCACCGCGCCATCCCGGGCATCAGCGAGCGCATGCTCTCGGACCGGCTGACCGAGCTGAGCGCGGCGAAGCTGGTCGTGCGTGAGGTGGACGAGGGGCCGCCGCTGCGTGTCTCCTATCGCTTGACGGAGGCCGGCGGGGCGCTTGAGCCGGCTCTCAGAGAACTGGCCGCCTGGGCGGAGAGGCATCTCCCCGAGGTGGATCGGAGCGCAGCCCCGGCCGCCTGCTGAGCAACCGCCGCACGGGTGGGACAGCTCTCCGGCTCGCGGAGTCGGCGGACAGGTTCCCGACGATTCGGATCTTCAGGATTCACACTCCGTCGGCTCGGACCGTCCGCCGCACCAGGTCCACCCAGGTGGCCTGGAGGCGTGCGGTGGAGATCTCGCATCCGACGTGCAGGTAGTCCGTCGTCTCGAAGTTCGCGAAGGCGAGCAGGGCGTGGGCGAGCATGTCGTGGTCCCCGTCGACTCCGGTCTCTCGCAGGAGAGTTGCGACGTGCTGGTGGAACGCACGGCCGGTGTCGGAGGCGTGCCGACGCTCGTGGAGCACCTGGCGTCCCAGTGTGGCGCCCAGGTCCGTGTCGGCGGCGATGCGCTCGATCAGCGCACAGCCGAACGCCTCCAGCCGATCCCTCGCGGGCGCGCCCGGGCCCAGCGGCGGAGGGCCCTGTCTGTACGCCTTCCGGAACTCGGCCTCCGCCTCACCGAGGAGGGCGAGCAGGAGTCCGTCACGGTCGCCGAACCGGCGGAAGAGCGTGCCCTTCCCTACCCCGGCCGCCTCCGCGACCTCGTGCATCGTCACGTGCTCGGCCCCACGCTCGGCCACCAGCCCGGCCGCCGCCTTCAGCAGCCGGGCCCGGTTGCGGGTGGCATCGGCCCGCTCGGCGGCCGGGTCGTCGGGTGCGTTCATCAGGGTGTTCCTGTCATTTCATTGCCGGTGCGCAGGCCGAAGCGGGGGGCGTTCGTGCGGCGCTCGACGGTGTCCGGCCCGGAGCGGCACGGGTGAGCGTGGCCGGTCGTCGACGCTGACGACACGGGCCGCGCCAGGGACTCGGCTCAGGTGGTGAGCTGCTGGTGCCCTATGACGGAGAGGAGTTCCAGCTTGCTGTGGCTCTCCGTGCCGGGGCGGGTGGTGAGGACGACGAGGGTCTGGGCGCGGTTGTCGGTGAAGAGGGCCTGGCCGTCGACGTCGATGCGGCCGAGCTGGGGGTGGAGGATGGTCTTGCTCTCGTCGTAGCGCTGGGCGACTTGCTGGAGTTCCCACGCGCGGACGAACTCGGGGCTGTGTTCCTGGAGTTCGGCGAGGATCCGGGCGGCGCGGGGGGTGTCGCTGCCGGCGGTCAGCGCGACGCGCAGGCGGGCGGCCTGGGTGCGGCCGTGGTGTTCGTGGTCTTCCTCGGGGTAGACGAGGCGTTCGTCGGGGTCCATGAACCAGCGGTAGTAGGCGCTGCGGGCCAGGCCGGTGTGGCGGGTCTGGTCGCCGAGCAGGGCGAGGGCGAGCGGGTTCATGGCGAGGGTGTCGGCCATGTCGGTCAGGACCAGGGCGGGGGAGTCGTCCAGGCGGTCCAGGACTCGCATCAGGGTCGGGCTGACGTGCTCGGAGCGCTGGAAGCGGGCCGGGGCGTTGTGCCCGATGAGGCCGAAGAGGTGGTCGCGTTCGTCCAGGGTCAGCCGCAGTGCCCGGGCAAGGGCAGTGGCGATCTGGAGGGAGGGCTGCGGGGCGCGCTGCTGTTCCAGGCGGGCGTAGTAGTCGGTGGACATCCCGGCGAGCTGGGCGACCTCCTCGCGGCGCAGGCCCTGGGTACGCCGGCGGGGACCCTCGGTCATGCCGACATCGCGGGGGCGCAGCGCCTCGCGCCGGTGGCGGAGGAATTCGGCCAGTTCCTTTTTGTCCATGTCGTCATTCTGGCCGTATCCCGTCGGGCTATCCAGAGATCGCCAGTCCCTGGATGAGCGGTCCTCTCCCGCCCGGGCGGGGGCGCTCGTACGGTCGGCACGGGGGCGAACCCCCTCTCCCTCCGGCGAACGGATCAACAAGAATGACCATTTTCAGCGATCACACCATTGAGCTTTCGAAAATGAATTTCCATTATCGCGAGGCGGGTGATCGGGATGCGCCGCCGGTAGTTCTGCTGCACGGTCTCATGTATGACGCGCGGGACTGGGACGAGATCGCCGATTTCCTCGCCGGGCATTATCGCGTCCTGGCCCTCACACAGCGCGGACACGGCGAAAGTGCATGGCCGGGCGAATACTCCTTCGAGCTGGGGTGCGGCGATCTCGAAGCGTTCACCGATGCGCTTTCCGTGGACCGCTTCACGCTGATCGGGCATTCGATGGGCGCACGGGTCGGATGTGTTTTCGCGGAGAAGTGGCCCGAGCGGATCGAGCGGATGGTCTGGGAGGACACCGCTCCCATCGACGTGGACTTCCCGGAGGGCTCCGGGGAGGTTCCTGGTGGGGTGTCCATCGACTTCGTCGCGGCCACCTCACTCGTACAGCAGATCCACAACCCTGATCCGTCCTGGTGGAACGACCTGTCCAAGATCACCGCTCCGACGCTCGTCATCGGCGGAGGGTCCACCAGCTACACGCCCCAGGAAGGGCTGGCCGAGGCTGCCCGGCTCCTCCCCGCGGGCCGCCTGGAGACGATCGAGGGTGCCGGGCACATGGTTCACCGGACTTTCCCAAAGGAATACAAGGAGATTCTGCGTAATTTCCTCCTGGAGAACGGCGAATAGAATGCCCGCGCACAACATCACACTCGACCTGGGGGACACCCGGATCACTGGCATGGAGGAACCGGGTCGCCGTCCTGGAATGCCATTGCTGGTCTGTCTTCCCGGGGGCGGTTACAACGCGTCGTACTTCGACGTGGCCGGGTATTCGCTGTTCGACGCCGCGCGGCGTGAGGGATTTCCCCTGGTGGCCCTCGACCGGCCGGGCTATGGCGGCAGCACCGCCCTGACGGGGGAGATCTCGTTCTGCCGGAATGCCCAGGTGCTCCAGGGGGCCATCGCCGAACTCTGGCACCGGGGACTCCCGGACATCCCCGGGATCGTCCTCGTCGGACACTCGATCGGCGGGGCGGTCGCGCTGCATGTGGCGGCCGGTGACCCTGCCTGGCCGCTCCTCGGTGTCTCCGTCAGCGGGATCCACCATGAGACGCAGCGGTCGAACGACGGGTTGAGGTCCCAGCCGCCGGCCACCAGGATCGAGTTCAGCCGTGAGCACCTCCTGCGATTCATGTACGGGCCTGAGGGCACGTACGACCCGGGTGTGCTCGACATCGCGAAGCACGCCGAATCACCTGTTCCGCTGGCGGAGCTGGTGGAGGTGGCGGGCGACTGGTGCGCGGATTTCGCGGGGGTCGCCGCGAGGGTCGAGGTGCCCGTCCATTACGGGCTGGCTGAGCATGATGGGTTCTGGCCCAGCAGCGACGAATCGGTCGCCGCCTTCGGGAAGGCCTTCACCGCCGCACCCTCGGTCACTGCCCGGCGCATCCTGGGCGGTGGGCACAACATCGATCACCACTACGCCGGCGCGGCCTTCCACAGGGAACAGCTCGACTTCGCGAAGGGGCTGATCGCCCCCGCTCCGTAGTGACTGCCGGGAGCGGGCATCGTGTCGGCGTCTCGCGGGGCGGTGTCTCTGCGTCGACGAGCACCGTGCTCGGCTGCCGAAGGGCGGCCGAGCACGGTGGGGGTGGAGTCCTGGTCGATACGACGAGCGGATGCGGAGCGGACGGAGCGCGGCGGAGCGGCTCAGGCGAGCGAGACCCAGACGCTCTTGGTCTCCGTGGAGAGGTCGATGGCGCCGCGTCCGCCGATCCGCCACAGGACGCGGGCGCGCTGGGCCGGTGTGAGGCCGGCCCACTCCGGGCTGTGCAGGGCCGAACGCGCGGCGGCCACCCCGCGTCGGCATCGGCGCCGGCCACCCCGCGTCGGCATCGGCGCCGGCCGCCTCGGAGCAGCGCGCGTGCGGTTGCCCGGTCGCGGGGTCCAGGGTGTCGAACTCCACACCACCCGGGACGGCGACCCCAAGATCGTCCAGGAGTGCTCGTTGCCGTTGACCGGCCGCGCGGTCGTCGACCGGATCATCGCCGACCTGGCCGTCATCGACGTCACCGACGACGGTCTCGTCCTGCGCGAACTCGCGCCCGGCGTGACGTTCGAGCAGGTGCGGCGGGCGACCGTACCGCTCCTGACGCCCGCTCATCGGGTCGGCCTGTCGGACCCGGGGCAGGTCATGGAGGCCAGGGCCGGGGCGTAAGCCCCCGTCGCCCGCATCCCGCTGTGCTCCAGGCATGGGCTGCGGACGGCGCCGCCCCACCAGCGCTGCGCGGTCAGCAGCGCTGGTGGGGCGGCGTGCGCTGGCCAAGGCCATCGTCGTACGTGCCGTTGGCCTGCGCGCGGAAGGAGCCAGGGCCCCGGATCGGGGCGGCAGCAGACCACCCTGATGATCAGTCGCTCAGGCGTATGGCCCGCTTGGAAATGCGCCAGCCGTCGGCGGTGTGCCGGAGCTCGTCCGTGTACACGGCGCTGATGACGGTGCCGCCGTCCACGACGCCCAGGCCCTTGGACAGGACACGCGCCTCGTCGCCCGGGCCCTCCGACACGACGATGTTCGTCGTGTGATGGGCTCGCGCGTGCCCCTCGGCACCCAGGACGGCGGTGACCGCTTCCAGTCCGACGGCCGGTTCGAGGCCGAAGGCCCTTGCGTCCCACACCGCGTCCTCGGTGAGAACCTCGCCGAGGCGGTCCAGCTCGTGGTCGTCCATGATGTGACCCCACAGGGCCAGCACCCGGGCTATTTCGACGGTGTCCTCGTTCGTGGGCTTCACGTCGCCGCTCCCCCTCTGTGCCCTCTGCGCCCTCTGTGCTTCATGAACAGGATCAGACGCCACTGAGCATGGCGAGAGCCTGGTCGTACGCGCCGTTGGCCTCCGCGTAACGGACGAACTTGGCGCGCTCGACGACGAGTTCCTTGGCGTCGGGCTGCTCGCGCAGCAGGCCGAGGGTCTCGTCGAGGAACTCGTCCAGCGGCATGGCGTTCGGGGAGTCCTGCTGGCCGAGCAGGGTCGTGCGCACGCCGGGCGGGGCCGACTCGATGACCTGGACGCCGGCGCCGGCTCCGTCGAGCTGGACGCGCAGGCTCTCGGAGAAGGAGCGCAGGGCGGCCTTGGTGGCGTTGTAGGTGGGGGTGATCGGCAGCGGGACGAAGGCCAGCGCGGAGGTGACGTTCAAGATGGCCGCGCCGTCCTTGCCGACCAGGAGGGGGAGGAAGGCGTACGTCACCCGGATCGAGCCGAGCAGGTTGACCGTGATGTGGTCCTCGGCGATCTGAAGGTCGGCCGGGTCGAGGATGTTCTCCCGCAGCATGATGCCGGCGTTGTTGACCAGGACGTTCAGCTCGGGGTAAGTCGCCGCCACGGTCTCACGGGCCTGGGCGATCGAGTCGGGGTCGGCGACGTCGAGGACGAGTCCGTCGATGCCCGGGTGCTCGGCCACGATCTCGTCGAGGAGTTCCTTGCGCCGACCGGCGACGATCACCTTGTTGCCCTCCTCGTGCAGGCGCACGGCGAGTCCGCGGCCGATGCCCGAGGTGCCGCCGGTGATCAGGATCGTGTTGCCGGTCATCTTCATGGGGGGTCTCTCCTTCGCTATGGCGGGCCGGTGAGCGCCCGCACTCTCGACCGTAGGAGCGCCTCCGCGAGAGCGGGAGAGGAAGGTTTATCCATGGATCAACGGTCCCTGTCTGGGGAGGGCTGGCCCTGCGCCGCGCGGGGCATGGCCAGCGGAGAGGCGTCCGAACTCAATTCGGGTCCACCATCTTGACGGCTCTCAACGTCTACGTAAGATAGTTGACGGGCGTGACGGCAATCTGGATGTGGAGCACGCCCGCCGCCCGAGGAGCCGCCAAATGATCATTGTTCATGACCGCAATGACGTCCGTCATGATCTCGAACCCCACGACAAGAAGGCCCTTCTGCTCCAGCTCAGGACGCTGAAGGTCGGGATCATCGGTCTGTGCAACGGCAACGCCGCCTGCGGGACATGCCATGTCTACGTGGAGAAGGAGTGGCTGGACCGGTTGCCGGACCCGGACGAGTACGAGGCGGAGATGCTCGAAGAGGTCGCCGAGCGCCGGGAGAACTCCCGGCTCTCCTGCCAGATCGAGTACGGCCCCGAACTCGACGGACTCGAAATGACGGTCGCGCCCCGCAGCTGACCGGTTCGTAGCACCAAGCACACCGCACCACATTCACAAGGGAGTGAAGACAATGGCGGAGATCGAGCCGAAGATCACCAAGAGCTACCGCACGAAGACCCCACTGCTCGACATCAAGATGATTTCCCACGGCACACTGTCGGTCGTCAACATCCAGGAGTCCCGCCGCTTCTACGAGGAGGTCCTGGGCCTGGAAGTGATTCAGCACGCTCCGGTGGGCCTGATGATCCGGCTGGGCAGCGCGCACTCCTACGTCGTCATCGAGGACGGACAGAAGAGTCCCATGCGCCTCGTGGACCACAACGGCCTGGACGTACGCACCAACGACGCCGTCAACGACGCCTACCAGAAGCTGCTGAGCGTCAAGGACGAGTACGCCCTGGGGCGCATCTCCAAGCCCCAGGATCAGCACGGCGCGTACTCGTTCTACTTCCAGGACATGGACGGCAACTGGTGGGAGATCCTCGCGGAAGCCGGCGGCCCCGACAGCAACGACGGATACTCCATCGCCTTCAACGACCCCCACCGTGACATGACCGGAGCGGACGACATCGACCCCGAACTCATGGAACACGTCCTCGACAACGAGTTCGTGGCTGAGCTCACCGCGAAGCGCGCCCAGTCCGGCAAGAGCTGAGGGCAGCGCGGACATGCTGAGCAACATCGTCGTGGTCGGCGGCAGCGTCGGCGGCGTGCAGGCGCTGGAGACACTGCGCGCCGCCGGCTACGACGGTCGGCTGACCCTCGTCGGCGCCGACCCGGAACTCCCCTACAACCCGACGCCGTTGTCGAAGGAACTCCTCATCGGCGAGATGGACGAGGACGAGGTCCGCCTCATCAGCGAGGAGGAACTCGCGGACCTCCAGGTGGACCTGCGTCTGGGGACCCCCGCGCAGTCCCTCGACGTGACGTCGCGCAAGCTGCACGTGGGCACGTCGACTCTTCCCTACGACGGGCTGATCATCGCCACCGGATCCCAGGCCGTACGCCCGCGAGGCTGGTTCGACCTCGACGGAGTGCACACCCTGCGCACGCTCGACGACGCCCGGCGCATCAAGGAGGCCATGAGCACGGGCAGTCCGTCCGTGGTGGTGGTCGGAGCCGGCTTCATCGGCTGCGAGATCGCCGCGGCCGCACGTCACTTCGGCCTGGACGTCACCCTCGTCGAAGCCGCGCCCTCCGCACTCCAGCGGGCGGTGCGCCCGGACCTGGCAGAACCCGTCGTCCGCCTCCACCGCGCCAACGGCGTACGGGTGACCTGCGGGGTCGGGGTGGCCAGGCTCCTGGGCACCGACCGGGTCGACAAGGTCGAACTGACGGACGGCACCGTGCTGGACGCGGATCTCGTGGTCGTCGGGATCGGCGCGGTCCCGGCGACCGGCTGGCTGGCCGACTCGGGGCTGACCGTCGACGACGGCGTCGTCACCGACGCCACACTGCGGACCTCCGCCGCGGGTGTGTACGCCGTCGGGGACGCGGCCCGGTGGCCGCGCCCGGGAACCGACGAGACCATCCGGGTCGAGCACTGGACCAATGCCCGGGAACAGGCGAGACGGGCGGCGCTGAACCTGCTCGACCCAGGAGCCGCAGAGGCGTACACCGGGGTGCCCTACGTGTGGTCCGACCAGTTCGGCCGGCGTATTCAACTCGCCGGAACGGCCCGCGCGGAGCATGTCCACTTCCTCGACGGGGGCCCGGAGGAAGAGAGCTATCTGGCTGTGCTCGGAAACGGCGACACGGTCGTGGGCGCGGTGGGATTCGGAGGCAACCCCCGGCAGTTCAACAAGGCCCGACGCCTGGTCGCAGGCGGTGCCTCCTGGCCGGAGACAGTAGGCCGGGATGCATGATCAACAGCGCTTGCACCCTTACTTGCACGAGGACCGCATGTCACTGGCGAACACCGTTCCGCACATGGGCGGAGACATAGATCCGAGGAAGTTCCGCAATGTCCTCGGCCAGTTCTGCACCGGCCTGACCGTCGTGACGTCGATGACCGGCGACGCACCCACGGGATTCACCTGTCAGTCCTTCTCGTCCCTGTCCCTGGATCCGCCGCTGGTCGTCCTCTGCCCGTCGAAGTCGTCGACCACCTGGCCGCGGATCAGGAACAGCGGACGTTTCTGCGTCAACATCCTCGCGGATCACCACGAGACGCTCAGCGACAAGTTCGCCGTGTCCGGCGGCGACAAGTTCACCGACACCGAGTTCGGCTCCTCGCCGAACGGATCCCCGCTGCTCCCGGACGCGTTGGCGTGGCTCGACTGCAGCCTCCACGCCGAGTACGACGGCGGGGACCACTCGATCGTCGTCGGCAGGGTCCACGCCCTCGACGCCGTCTCGGACTCGCGTCCACTGCTCTTCCATCGCGGCCGGTACGCCCGTACCGCCGAACAGTGAAACCCGTCTCGCGCACCGCCGCCGGCCGTGTTCGCGGGACAGTCGCTGATCGCCCTGGGCGGTCCACGCCACCGACGGCGGCGGCCCGATCCGCAGGCAGAGCCACGGCCCGCCTGCGGGAGGGCCCTCGGGCCCGCCGTCTTCCCTGTCTCCCCGCGCTCCCACGGCGAGGGGACGATGACCGGCTGCGCGCAGACCATGGCGGACGCCACTCGATCAGCGTCTCGTTCGAGGTGCTGATCGACTCGGACATGGGGACGCCGTACATGTTCTACGGGCTCGGCAACACATGTCGGCCGCGGCCATGGGGTTCGCGGCGGCGACCGGCGGCAGCGGACCGTCGGCGACCGGTACCCGGCGGGTGGTCAGAGGCTTGCCCTTGGCCGCGGAGACGTCGGCGGATGTGGTTGCGCAGCACGGGTGTGTGCGGATGCATCACCGAGTGGTAGACGAAGCGCGGCACACCGGCGGCCACGGCCGCCAGCGGCGTTCCCGGCCAGCACGTCCTCAAAGGGGTGCAGCGACGGGGGGATCACATGCACGGCCTGCGCGCCGACGAACGGCTCGCGCAGCTGCGCCGGGTCGGCGCGGACCACGGTCGCTCCCGTGGCCCCGCAGCGGTTGCTCACCCGCGTCGCTGTGGCTGAGCGCGAGGACCTCGACGTCGCGCGACTGCAGGGCTGCGATCAGGTTCCGGCCGCCGCTCCGGCGGCCCCTGCGATCACGATGCTCATCGGAAGACCTTTCGCAGGGTGGACTGTTCGACAAGTCGTCAATCTCTGTCCGGCCATGCTGATCGCAGCTCGGCGATCCGGTCCCAGAACGTCGCCACTCCGGTCCGGGGATCGCGGTGCCGGCCCCAGAAGTAGGCGTAGAGGGCGTCGTAGATCTCCATCGAATGCTCCAGCTTCCGCTGGTCGTCGGGGTGCCGCAGCATGATCCCCTCGGCGAGCACGAGCAGGCCGAATCCGAGTGAGACGGACTCCTGCGACAGGTGTCCGAGATCGCCTCCCAGGATCTGGTGGACGCCGGCGCGGACCCCGTCGGCGATGTCGAGCAGTACCGGGTCCGTCAGTTCGTAGCGGGCGAGGAGCTTGTCGAAGGTGGTGCCGTCCTCGTCGTGCATCCCGATCTCCGCGCCCGGCATGGCGAAGGAGACGGCGTCGGTGGGCCAGGGCCCGTCGGGGTCGATGAACACGAACTCGGCCTCGGGATCGATGAAACGGAGGATGAGCCAGGGTGAGGCAACCCGGTCGAGATGGACGTCGGCTCTTGTGACCCAGCGCATGTGTCTCTTCTCAGGTCCGCGGAATTCGGTCAGCCCTTAAGCGCCACGCGGTTGCGCAGCGTCCCGGCACCCTCGATCAGGACCTCGACGAGGTCCCCGTCCTTCAGGTACGGGCCGTCGAGGCCCTGTTCCATCGCGGTGCCGCCCGGGGTTCCGGAGAGGATCATGTCGCCGCCGGCGAGGGGCGCGTACTCCGAGATATGGGCCGCGGTGGTCCCGAAGGAGTACTGCATGCCGGAGGTCGAACCGTCCTGGCGTACCTCGCCGTTGACCTTGCACATGATCCCGAGGCCGTCCTCGGGGATCGGCTCGTCCACCACCATGAACGGACCGCAGCTGTTGCCGGTGCGGAAGTTCTTGGTGAGCGACCACGTCAGCGGGCCGTGGTCGGTCTTCGACAGGCCGAGCGCGGCGTCCCTGATGCTGAAGTCGTTCCAGGCGGTGAAGCCCCAGACGTCGATCCGGTCGCTGCCGGGCTCGTGTTCACCGCCGCCGAGCACGACGCCCACCTCGGCCTCGTAGTCGAGCTTCCGGGTGCCGGGCGGCGGGGTGACCACCGCGTCCTGGCCGACGACGGTGCCGGGGATGACGTAGAACCCCCACGGCGGAACGCCACCCGCGGCCCCCTGCCGCACCGATTCCGGGAGCTCCATGGCTCCGCCGCCGTCCATCCCGGAGACGTGCAGGGGGAAGTTGCCGCCGAGGGCGAAGATACGGACGCCCGGGTCGGGCAGGGGCGGATCCAATCGCACCCCGGTCAACGGCTGGACGGCCGAGGGCGAGTGCTGTCCGCTCCCCACGACATCCACCAGAACACGCAGGTGGTCGCGGACTTCCTGCCACCGCTCGATCAGCGGAAGCCAGCTTCCGCCGCCCTGGGGGAAGTACGGCTCCAGGGTCTCCACCAGTGTTCGCTCGCGGCGGCGGAGCTCATCCAGGCCGCGCGCGATGTCCACGACGACCTCGCCGCCCGCGGGGCCGACCACCAGGCCGGTGCCCGCGCCATGGATGCGCACAAGCTTCATGACGTTCTCTTCCCTGTTGAGGAACAAGCCCGATTTGCCTTACCCGCTGCATCGACGAGTGTGATGGTTATTGGACGTGGATGTCAACGATCGAAGATCGACCACCTTGTCACCCTTGACGAGTGTCGACGCTAACGTAGGATAGTTGACATATGTGATGGTCAAATCTTGCTGTGCTGCCCGCAGCGTGCGCGCCAGGAGTCGCCAAATGATCATTGTTCATGACCGCAAAGCCGTCCGTCATGAGTTCGACGTCCCCGAGGGCAAGGCCCTCATGCTTCAGCTCCGGCCGAAGAAGATCGGGATCATCGGTCTGTGCAACGGCAATGCCGCCTGCGGGACGTGTCACGTCTACGTGGAGAAGGAGTGGCTGGACCGGTTGCCGGACCCGGACGAGTACGAGGCGGAGATGCTCGAAGAGGTCGCGGAGCGCCGGGAGAACTCCCGACTGGCCTGTCAGATCGAGTACCAGGCCGAACTCGACGGTCTCGAAATGACGGTCGCCCACCGCAGCTGATCGTCCGCCGGACACCCGGCGGAGCGTGTGCGGCCGGTCCCTCCTGCGTGTCCCGTGTTCATTGAAAACCGACCGCGGCGCTGTTCACACCTGTCGCCGGGGAGTCAGAGAGGCAAGTCATGGTCGTTGGTGTCGCTTCGGCGGGTCCGGAGATACGGGACGATTCCCGGCGGGAGCTGCTACGGGTTCTCGGCAGCGTCGAGCAGCGTGTGCTGTGGCTCGCCACCGCGATCGTCGATCACGCGAACCGGGTGCGGCCCAACCCCTCCGGGCTGAAGGTCGGCGGTCATCAGGCGTCGAGCGCGTCGATGACCTCCATCATGACGGCCCTGTGGTTCCACGAACTCACCCGGGACGACCGGGTGTCGGTCAAGCCGCACGCCTCTCCCGTGCTGCACGCCATCAACTACCTGCTCGGGGAGCTGGACCCGTCGTACCTCACCGAACTGCGGTCCTTCGGCGGTCTGCAGAGCTACCCCAGCCGCTCCAAGGACCCCGATCCGGTCGACTACTCGACGGGGTCGGTGGGCATCGGGGCGACCGCGCCGGTCTGGGGAGCCCTTGCCCGCCGCTACGTCGAGGGGCGGTTCGGCGGTGCCGGAGCCGGCCGGCAGTACTCGCTGCTGGGTGACGCGGAACTGGACGAGGGCGCGATCTGGGAGGCCGTGCAGGATCCGACCGTGACCGGTCTCGGCGAGATCGTCTGGGTCGTCGACCTCAACCGGCAGTCCCTGGACCGAGTGGTGCCCGGCCCGGCGGCGGAGCGGGTGCGCGGCATGTTCACCGCGGCCGGCTGGCAGGTGCTGACCCTCAAGTACGGCCAGCTCCTGGAGGAACTGTTCGCCCGTCCCGGCGGCGACGAACTGCGGCTGCGCCTGGACGTCATGGAGAACCCCGAGTACCAGCGGCTGCTGCGCTGCACCCCGCAGCAGCTGCGCGACCGGCTGCCCGGTACCGGGTCGGGTTCGGAGCCCATCGCCCGGCTGATCGCGGAGGTCGACGACGACACCCTGCACAGCGCGGTCCGCAACCTCGGCGGCCACGACCTCGGGGCCCTGCTGGACGCGTACGACGAGATCGACGACTCCCGGCCGACAGTGATCTTCGCCTACACCGTCAAGGGGCACGGTCTGCCGACCGAGGGGCATCCGCAGAACCACTCCTCCCTCCTGACGGGGGACCAGATGACGGAGCTGGCGACCCGCCTGGGCGAGGATCTCGACGCCCCCTGGCACGACTTCGCCGACGGTACGGCGGAGGCGGCGCTGTGCGCAGAGGCGGCGGAGCGGCTGCGCAGGCCGCGCCCCGAGGCGCTGGAACCGCCCGCGATCCCCGCCGACCTCGGCCGAGCCGCCCCCGGAGGCGTCGGCAACACCCAACAGGCCCTCGGGCGCGTGCTGTTGGACCTGACCCGCAAGGCCCCGGACGCGGCAGGCCGGATCGTGACGGTCAGCCCGGACGTCAGTTCGTCCACCAACCTGGGCGGCTGGCTCAACAAGGTCGGGGTCTGGTCGCCGGCCGAGCGCACCGACTGGTTCGCCGACGACGCCGAGACCATCCTGCACTGGCGGGAGAAGCCGACCGGCCAGCACGTGGAACTGGGAATCGCGGAGACGAACCTGGTCGGGGTGCTCGGCGAGCTGGGCGCCACCTGGAGCCGCTGGGGACAGCCCCTGCTGCCCATCGGGGTGGTCTACGACCCGTTCGTCAACCGGGCCCTGGAACCCTGGTCGTTCGGCATCTACGCCGGCGGCCAGTCCATCCTGGTCGGTACCCCCTCCGGCGTCACCCTCGCCTCGGAAGGCGGCGCCCACCAGTCGATCACCACTCCGTCGCTGGGCATCGAGCAGCCCGGATGTGTGTCGTACGAGCCCGCGTTCGGCATCGACACGGAGTGGTGTCTGCTGGCGTCGCTGTCCAACCTCGGCAAGCCCGACGGCAGTTCGGCGTATCTACGGCTGTCCACCCGGCCGGTGGACCAGAGTCTGGCCGCCGTGCCGGCCGACCCCGCGGCCAGGGAGCGTCGGCGGCGCCAGACGGTCGCCGGGGCCTATGTGATCCGCCGGGCCGAGACGCCCACCGTCACCATCGCCGTCATGGGCGCCATGGTCCCCGAGGCCCTGGCCGCCGCCGACCGCCTCGCCGGACTCGGCCACGCGGCCGACGTGATCTGCGTGACCAGCCCAGACCTCCTCTTCCGCGCCCTGCAGGCTCGCCGGGGGCAGGGCGACGCCCCCGGCTGGATCCTCGACCAGGTGTTCCCGGCGGAGCGGGCCGCGCCCCTGGTGACGCTGGTCGACGGCCACCCGCACACCCTGGCCTTCCTCGCCACGGTGAACAACGTGGCGTTGGCCACGCTCGGCGTGAGCCGGTTCGGCCAGTCCGGAGCGCTGGACGACGTGTACCGCTATCACGGCATCGACACGGACAGCGTCGTACGGGCCGCCCTCGACCTCGTCGACTGAGGCTGCCCGAGCAGCGCTGCTTTGGAACTACCGCCGGCCGAGCCCTGTCCTGCCCCGACAATCGGCCGGCGGTTTCCTGTCCAAGCGAATTTGACGTTGATGAAAAAAGATTGACTAAGAAGTAGAAGTCGGGGTATTTGTAGAGCATGACAGTTCGACGTGTTCACGTACTCGGGGGCGGACCCGCAGGGCTCTTCGTGGCCCGGCTACTGGCCCTTCGGCGCCCCGACTGGCTCGTGTCACTGCATGAGCGCAACCCTCCCGAGGAGACGTTCGGTTTCGGGGTCGGCCTCACCGGGGGTCTCCTCAAAGCGCTGCGACAGGCCGATCCGGACCTGTACCGGGAGATCACCGAAGCGGCGTACACGTTCTCGTCGAGCGGTTTCCGGCTGCCGCAGGGGGATGCGAGCCTCGGCCGGTTCCACAGCGGTGCGATCAGTCGCGCGCGGTTGCTGCGGATCCTGCTGGAGGGGGCGACCGGCGCGGGTGTACGGGTGGAGAGCCACTCGTGCGACGTCACCGACGTGCTCGACGACGCCGACCTGGTGATCGCAGCCGACGGGGCCGCCAGCGCCACCCGGAACCGCTACCAGGAGGAGTTCGGAGCCGAAGTCGGCCCGGGCCGGGGCCGGTTCATCTGGTGCGGAGCCGAAGCGACGCTCGACGGCGGGGTGTTCATCCCGGTGAAGACCCAGGACGGGCTGTTCGTCGCCCACGCCTACCCGTACGGCGAGAAACGGTCCACGTTCGTGATCGAGGCGTCCGCCGAGACCGTGAGCCGGGCCGGGTTCGGCGACCGGCGGTTCTCCAGCGAGGGCGAGTCGGACGACGCGGCGCTGGAGTACCTGTCCAGGGCGTTCTCCGAACAGCTGGGCGGTGGATCCTTCTCGGGCAACCGGTCGCGATGGGGCTGGTTCAACACCGTACGGTGCACCCGCTGGCGTCATGGCAAGGTCGTGCTGCTCGGTGACGCCGCAGCGACCGCACACCCATCGCTGGGCTCCGGGACGAAGATCGCGATGGAGAGCGCCATAGCGCTGGCCGACGCGTTGACGTCCCTGGAGGACGAACCGGTCGCCGCCGCCCTGGAGCGTTTCGAGCAGGTCCGGCATCCCCAGGTCGAACGGCTGCAGGAACGCGCCACGCGGAGCCAGTTGTGGTGGGAGTCGTTCGAAGCGCGCCAGTACCTCAGCCCCGCCCGGATGGCCATGGCCTACCTCAGCAGGGCGGGAGCCGTGTCGCTGGACGACGTACTGGTCTCCGACCGGGAACTCGCGGCCCAGGCCCTGGCGGAGTTCGCCGGTGTCGGGCCGGACGAGGTGCCCGAATCAGGGCTCACGGACTGGGTGCTGGAGCGGCCCGTCAGTACGCCGCATCACCAGTATCCGCGCCGGCTCCACGACAACCCCGGCCGGACCACCGTGACCGTCCAGGTGGACGGCGGCGACGCCTGGGGGCCTGACGGCACCGAACTGATCGAACAGGCGCAGGAGTTCCTGCGCCAGGGAGCCGCCGTCATCCGGCTGACCGGCGAGGACTCCCAGGGTGCCCTGCTCGACCGCCTGGCCGTCGGGGAACGGATCAGGGCCGAACTCCCCGTCCTCGTCGACGTCGCGGCCGGCCCCCGGTATCTGCGTCACGCCGTCGACGGGGTGGTCGCCGGGCGTACGGACCTCGTCCACGTCACGGAGGGATCATGAGCACGGATCCATGGGAGAGCGGCTCCGGGCCGCTCCTGCGCCGCAGATTCCGGGTCGCGATGGGGGATACGGACGCGGCCCAGGTGATCTACTTCGCCGCGCCCACCAGATGGGCCGAGAGCATGTCGAGCGAGTGGCTGGCGGATGTGGGGTTCGCGACGTCGTGGATGCTGGCCAACGGCTTCGGTCTGCCGGCCGTGCATGCCGAGCTCTCCTATCGCAGCCCTCTCCGGCTGGACGACGAGCTGGACGCCACCCTGTGGCTGGACAAGCTGTCGAAGCGCTCGCTGACGTTCCGAAGCGACTTCGCACTCGTGGGCGCCCCGGAGCCGGCGGTGCAGATGCGTCTCACCCAGGTGTACGCGCGGACCTCGGGGGAGACGCTGGAGTCCATTCCCCTGCCCGACGAACTGGTCGCACATCTGCGGGGGGTCGGCGAGGGGTCGTTGCCCACTCCACCTATTGACACTCGCGTAGAAAAATCGCCATGATGGAAAACATGGAATCGGTGAAGGGAACTGCTGTGCTTCTCCAGAAGGCCTCCACCGGCAAGGGTGAGGCCAACAAGGTCGGAACTCTTGGGGCGAACCACACCGCCTTCCCGTGCTGGGACCCGGTCGAGACGGTCCGGTTCTACGGGGAGCTCCTGGGATTCCCGCTCGTCCACGCCGTTCCGGCCGTCGGCTGGGGCAAGGACGACAACCCCGACATGGTCCACTTCTTCTTCGACATCGGTAACGGGGACACCCTCGCGTTCTTCTACTACTTCGGCTGGCCGCGACCGGAACCCGTCCACCAGGTGCTGCGGCAGTCCAACCACATCGCCGTCGAGGTGCCCGACGAGGCGAGCCTGATGGCGTACCGCGACAAGCTCAAGGCCGCCGGCTACAAGGTCATGACGGTGGAGCACGAGACCATCGAGTCGATCTACGTGGACGACCCGAACGGGATCTTCTTCGAGTTCACCCGGCCGCTCAGGGAACTGACCCGGCTCGACGCCGACGACGCGCGGCGGACGATGGCCGGGCTTGCCACGGCGATCGAGTCGGGCGGCACGTCCGTCCAGGACGTCTGGCGGGCGAAGGCAGAGGCCAACTCCCCGGTCGGCGGCCCCGCGATCCACGTGGTCGACCAGCCGGAGTGGAGCGGCGCGGTGGAGTACGCCCGCCGGTCCGGAATCCCGGTTGTCCAGCGCGACGGCTATGTCGTCATCCACGGCGACAGCCCGTTCGAGATCGACCGCAAGGAGTCCGGGCTGCACCTGGCCGTGTGGTTCACCCTGCCGGCCGGCGGCCTGGAAGGCCGGATCACCAGGTTCGACCGTGACGTACTGAGGGTGGAGGCATGACCGAGGCCACGACGACCGGCACAGCGCCCGCCCGGGTCCCCTCGGGCCGCGGCAGGGCGACCCTGGCGACCGACTGGCATCCGGCGCCCCTGCCCGACAAGACCGCCATCAGCCTGCACACCCTGATCTCGTACGACGGCGAGGTGTCCCGGGGCACCCTGTACGAGCCCGCCGCGGCGAGCCGGACGGTGTTCTGCCTCATGCACCCGCGCCAGGATCTGCAGCGACACCCGCTCATCCCCGGTCTGCTCGCGGCGGGACACTCCGTCTGGGCCCAGGCCGGCCGCGAAGTGGGCAACGACCTGCGGCTGATCCACGAGACCGCGCTGCTGGACGTCGCCGCCGGCATGGAGTTCCTGCGCGAGCGCGGCTTCGAGCACATCGTGCTGATCGGCCACTCCGGGGGCGCCGGCCTCTACTCCTTCTATGCCGAGCAGGCACTGACGGCGCCCTCGGACCGCATCACGAGGACTCCGGGCGGGGCGCCGGTCAAGCTGGGGGAGGCGCCGATGCCGGCGCCGGACGGGCTCGTTCTCGTCGCCCCGCACCCCGGCCAGGGACGGCTGCTCCTCTCCATGATCGACGCCTCGGTCACGCACGAGGACGACCCGTTCTCGGTGGACGCCGACCTCGACCCGTACAACCCGGCGAACGGCTTCGGCGAGGCGCCCGACGGATCGCACTACTCCGCCGAATTCCTCGACCGCTACGGAGCGGCCCAGTGGGCCCGCGTCGCGCGGATCGACGAGCGGGCGCGTGAACTCGTCGCCGACCAGCTCGCGGCCCGCAAGAGGTTCAAGGGCGGCTCGGGCGACGCGGCGGACCGGCGACGCAGTGTCCTCACGCCGATCATCACCACCTACCGGACGGACGCCGACCCCCGCTGCACCGACCTCCGCCTGGACCCGTCCGACCGGCCCTACGGTTCGGTGATCAGCGCACGGCCGTCGGTGTCGAACTACGGCGTCACCGGCTTCGGACGGCTGACCACCCCGGAGGCATGGCTGTCGACCTGGTCCGGCGTCTCGTCGAACGCGTCGCTGGTCAGATCCCTGGGCGGGGTGACGATCCCCACCCTGGTCATCGAGTACACCGGCGACTGCTCGGTGTTCCCCGGCGATGTCCAGGACGCGCTGGCGGCCCTGAAGGCGGACGATGCCACACATCTGCGCATCCGGGCCGACCACTTCGGCAGACCACTCGCCGAGGGCGACGAGTCCGGGACCGCGGCGGCAGTACGCGAGCTGGTTCCCTGGACAGAGGAGCGAATGAGCCGATGAACACCACCTCCGAGTCAGCGTCGACTTCGGAAACGAACAGCCCCGACGTCGTCGTCTTCCCCGAAGAGGCGGTACGCCGCTACCGCGCGGCCGGCGTGTGGTCCGACCGCACGCTGGCGCAGGAGTTCCGCGCGATGGCGGACACGCACCCCGACCGTCTCGCGGTGCTCACGCCCGACGCCCGCCTCACCTATGCCGAACTGGACCGGCGCACCGACCTGATCGCCCTCGGGTTGCGGGACCTCGGACTGCGGCCCGGCGACCGGGTGCTGTTGCAGGTGACCAACCATGTCTGGACCGTGCTGGCGTGGTACGGGCTGCTCAAGGCGGGGCTGGTGCCCATCGCCACCCTGGCCCAGCACCGCCGGCACGAGATCCTCGAGATCGCCCGCCAGTCCGAACCGGCGGCGCACCTCATCGAGCCCGGCTTCCACAGCCACGACCTGGCCGCCCTCGCGGCGGAAGTGGCCAAGGAGCAGCCGACGCTGCGCCGACTGCTCACCGTCGGAACGGCATCGCCGCCCGCGGGCGCCATCGCCCTGGAGACACTGGAGTCGTCGGGTCGCTCCGAGGATCCCGCAGTCGCCCGCGCCGCCGTGGAGGAGATCCAGGAGGCCATCCCCGGCGATTCGCTGGGCGTGCTCCAGCTCTCCGGCGGCACCACGAACATCCCCAAACTGATCCCCCGGCTGCACACCGAGTACTGGTACAACGCGCGCACCTACGCCGAGGCCATCGACCTCGACTCCACCGGCACGGTCGCCCATCTCCTTCCCATGGTGCACAACGCGGGCATCGTCTGCGGACTGCACGCCGCGCACTCCGTGGGCGGCTGCTTCGCACTCGCCGCCCCGGAAGCCACCCAGGTGAAGGCGATCGCCCCGCACCTCACGCACACGATGCTGTCTCCGGCGCTGGCGGCCATGGTGAGGCAGGACCCCGAGCTGTTCGACGCGCTGGACGGACTACGCGTGCTCGTGTGGGTGAACGGCCCCCTGTCGGCCGACATCGTGGCAGCGTTCGAGACACCGTCGCGCACGATCATCCAGATGTTCGGCATGGGCGAGGGACTGTGCATGGTCACGCCCACCGCGGCGCCCGCCGAGATCAGGCACCGCACAGTGGGAACTCCGGTCACCCCGTTCGACGAGGCCCGCGTGTACGCACCGGGGACCGAGGAGCTCGTACCGCTGGGAACCCCGGGCGAGCTGTGCGCCCGTGGCCCGTACACCATCCGGGGCTACTTCCGCGCGCCGGAGCGCAACGCCGAAGCCTTCACCGCCGACGGCTTCTACCGCACCGGCGACATCGTCGTCGAGGTCCCGCACGACGGCCGCAGTTTCTATCGGCTCGAGGACCGCATCAAGGACCTGATCAACCGGGGCGGCGAGAAGGTCAACGCCGCGGAGATCGAGCACCTGCTCGTCCGGCACCCCGCCGTGGAGCGCGCGGCCCTGGTCGCCATGCCCGACGAACGGCTCGGGGAACGCGCCTGTGCCTTCATCGTTCCCAAGCTCGGTGCCCAGGCCCCCGACCTCGGCGAGGTCCAGCAGTACCTCGACGGGATCGGTGTCGCCAAGTTCAAGTGGCCCGAGCGCATCGAACTGGTCGAGGAGTTTCCCTTGACCAACATCTCCAAGGTCGACAAGCGCGTCCTCAGAGGCAGGATCACGGACATCCTCGCTGCCGAACGCCCTCAGTGACTCCTCAACTCCCAGTCGTACTCGATGTCTTGGCCCACCTCGGGAAGGTATCAACATGTCCGAAATCGTGACCTCCGAACAGCTCGGCGAGCGGGGCGCACTGAAGATGCTGAAGTTCGCGGTCGAGAAGGCCCGCGAACTCGGCACCCCGGTCGGCGTCGGCATCGTGGACGCCGGTGGTCATCTGCGGGCCTGGGCCCTGATGGACGGCGCCCCGAAACTGGCGTACGACGTCGTGCTGAAGAAGGCGAGGACGGCGGCGTACATCGGTCGGCCGACCGGTGACGTTCCGCCCGAGCCGGCCGCAGCCCTGAGCCAGGCCGCCGCCGACTTCGTCAACCTGCCCGGCGGGCTGCCGGTGATCAAGGACGGCCAGGTGCTCGGTGCCATAGCCGTCGGCGGCGGTGATCCCAAGACCGAGGTCGTCGTGGCGGAGGCGGGCATCTCCGCGCTCGACCTGACCTGACGGCCCCAAGTCGCCCGCAGGGCAGCGGCCCTGACGACTTCTCAGCTGCCCTGCGGGTCATCTTCCCTCCGCCTCCCATGCCGGGGCGGAACACGATCGAAGGAGCGTCATGCCGGTGCGTGCGGAAGCCGAAGTCGCCGCCGAGGCTTCACAGAGCGAGATGACCGGCGGTGCGCTGACCGGCGTACGGGTGCTGGAGATCGGCTCCATCGTCGCGGGCCCCTTCGCCGGCAGACTGCTCGCGGACCACGGGGCCGACGTCATCAAGATCGAGGCACCCGGCCGTCCGGACCCCCTGCGGGACTGGGGCCAGCACGCCTACCGAGGGCACCGCCTGTGGTGGACGATCCATGCCCGCAACAAGAGGTGCGTCACCCTCGACCTGCGCTCGGAACGCGGACAGGACCTGTTCCTCGACCTCGTACGCCAGGCGGATGTCGTGATCGAGAACTTCCGTCCGGGCACGCTGGAGCGCTGGAACCTCGGGTACGACCGGCTGTGCGCGGCCAACCGCGGCGTCGTGCTTGCCCGGGTGTCGGGTTTCGGACAGACAGGCCCCTACCGCCACCGTCCGGGATACGCCTCGGTGGCGGAGGCCATGGGCGGGTTGCGGGCGATCAACGGGTTCCCCGGCCAGGCCCCGCCCCGGATGGCGGTGTCCCTCGGGGACTCGCTCGCCGGGATGTTCGCCGTGCAGGGCGTGCTCGCCGCCCTGCTCCACCGGCAGCGGACGGGCCAGGGGCAGGTGGTCGACGTGGCCCTGACCGAGTCGTCGCTCGCCCTGCTGGAGTCGGTGATCCCGGAGTACGACCGGCTCGGCAAGATCCGCCGGCCCTCGGGGACCCGGCTCGACGGCATCGCCCCCTCGAACCTCTTCCGTACCAAGGACGAGAAGTGGCTGATCGTGGCGGCCAACCAGGACACGGTCTTCGGGCGGCTGTGCGCGGTGATGGAACGCCCCGAACTGGCCGTCGACCCGCGCTTCGCCACCCATGTGGCCCGCGGGGAGCACCAGGAACTGATCGAGTCGATCGTCGCGGACTGGGTGTCCGAGCGAACGGCCGCCGAGACGCTGTCCCGGCTGGAGGAGGCGGACGTCGTCGCCGGCCCGGTGTACACGGCCGCGGACATCGTCGCCGACCCCCAGTTCCAGGCCCGGGACATGCTCGTACCCCATCACGACGAACGCCTCGGTGAGGACGTCCTCGGCCCCGGCGTCGTACCGCGGCTGTCCGGGACACCCGGCGCGGTGCGCTGGGCGGGCCCGCCGGAACCCGGGTGGCACAACGAAGAGGTCTACGGCCAACTCCTCGCCCTGGGACCGGACGAGATCGCCGAACTGCGGCGCGAGGGTGTCGTATGAACCGCCGGAACGAAGGAACCCCCGTGACGACCACGCTGCCGCTGCCGACCGCCGTCAACCTACGGGAAGTAGGCCCGCGCGACGGTCTGCAGATCGAGCGCCCGATCCCCACCGCCGAGAAACTCCGACTGCTGGAACTGCTCGTACGCAGCGGCCTCAAGCGCATCGAGGCCACCGCCTTCGTCTCCCCGCGTGCCGTTCCCGCGATGGCGGACGCCCGCGAGGTCGCGGCGGCGCTGCACCAGTGGCCGGACGTCCAGTGGTCCGCGCTGGTCGCGAGCGAGGGCGGAGCCCACCGGGCCCTGGAGGCGGGGATCCGCAACATCGAGTACGTCGTGTCCGCCGCGGACGGTCACAGCCACGCCAACGTCAAGCGCCCGACGGCCGAGTCGCTCGCCGGGGTCGGCCGGATCGCCGACCTGGTGCACGACGCGGGCGGCACCTGCGAAGTGATCGTCGCCACCGCCTGGGACTGCCCCTTCGACGGCCCGACAGCGGACGACCGCGTCCTGCACATCGCGCGGGAGGCGGTGTCCCAAGGAGCCGACGTCCTGTGTCTGGGCGACACCATCGGGACCGCCACACCCCTCCGGGTCGTCCAACTGATCGGCGCCGTACGGGAGATCGCCCCGGGTACCCCCGTGGGCCTGCACATGCACAACACGCGCGGCGCCGGACTCGCGTGCGTCCTGGCGGCCCTGCAGATCGGCGTTATCGACATCGACGCGTCCATCGGCGGACTGGGCGGCTGCCCGTTCGCGCCGGGGGCCAGCGGCAACGTGCCCACCGAGGAACTCGTCTATCTCTGCGAGGAGATGGGCGTGGCAACCGGGTGCGACCTGAACGCCCTCGTCAAGGCTGCGGGCTTTGCCCAGCGAGCCGTCGGCCGGGAGCTGCCGAGCGGTGTGCTCAAGGCGGGCGGCAGGCCGACCGGCAGATGAGGAGGGCGGCTCCTCACTCGGGAGCCGCCCTCCTCATCTCGCCGGATCCCCTCCGATCACCCTGAGCCGAGTGGCTCGATGTTCTTGTTGAAGCGCAGCAGGTTCTGCGGATCCCAGTCGGTCTTCGCCCGCACCAGCCGCGCGTACTTCTCGGGGCTGCCCCACACACCGCGGCGCCACTCGGCTCCCATGTCGGTGGAGAGGTTGATGTAGCAGTTGTCCCGGACGTGCGGCTTGAGTTCCGCGTGCACGCCGTCGACCCAGCTCTGGAACGCCTTGTCGTGCTCAGGCAGGTCCCACTGGGTGACGGTCTCCCAGAACCAGCCGGCGCCCTCCCGGGAGAAGGCCATGGCGTCCTCGTCGTGGTCCTCGCTGATGGCGCCGCCCATGGCCCAGATGTTCTGCACGGTGCTCGGCAGCGGAGGGGTGGTCTGCGGCTCGTGGTTCGCGGCGTGGCGCACCATGATGTCGATGACGTCGTCGCCGAGTTCGGACAGGTACACGCCCTTCATGTACATACGGCGGCCGAACGGGGCGATGGCGTCCAGCATCCGGTTCGCCACGGACCAGGGCATCGGCTGGATCACCTTGCCGATGGACGGCCCCAGGGCCGCGAGCGCGTCCGTCACCGCTTCGGCCTTGTCCGGCGGGCCCGTGTAGACCACGACCAGCATCAGCACCTCCGCGCCGTGCTTGTCTGCCGGCACCGGCGGCAGCGGCGGGCACTGGGTCAGTGCGGCGATGACGGAGAGTTCCCGCGGCGCCGTCGGCATGTGCTCGCGCAGCGCGGCAAGCACCTCGGGTGCGTGCTCCAGGTCGAACGGGACGAAGCCGGCGGCCACTTCGCGCTGCATGGAGCGGCCCTGGAACTCGAATCCGGTCACCACGCCGAAGTTGCCGCCACCGCCCCGCAGCGCCCAGAACAGATCCGCGTTCTCCGTCTCGCTCGCCCGGACCAGCCGACCGTCGAGTGTCACCACGTCACAGGCCAGCAGGCTGTCCACGGTGGCCCCGTACCGGCGCATGTTGTATCCCACGCCACCGCCCAGGGTGAGCCCGGCGACGCCGGTCGTGCTCACCGTGCCGGCCGGCACGACCAGCCCGTACTGCTCCAACGCGACGTCCATGTCGCCGAGCAGCACCCCGGCACCCAGCCGCACGACGCCGGTGGCCCTGTCGACGTCGATGGCGTCGAGTGCGGTGACGTCGACGACGAGTGCGCCGTCCGGCATGGCGGTTCCGTCGCTGCCGTGCCCTCCGGCGCGTACGGCCAGCGGAGTGCCTGTCTCCGTGGCGAAGCGTGCGACGGCCAGTACGTCCTGCTCGTCGGCGGCTCGTGCGATCAGGGCCGGCGTCGCCTCGCTGTCGCGCATGTTGTAGATCGCTCGCGCCGCCGTGTAGCCGACGTCCGTGGGGCGGAAGAGTTCGCCCCGGAAATCGGTGGGGAAGTGCTTGAACACGCCCTGCTCGGTCTCGGGCATGACTTTCCTTTCGGGGGAGTGCTACGGCTCAGATGAACGGCACACCGGGTTCCAGCCCGCACAGGACACGGCCGTGCAGTTCCGCGTTGGTGCTGTGCAGGATGAAGGAGTGCACCGACAGGGCCTGTATGTCGCTGACGATGCGGGAGAGCGGATCCTTGCGGTGAATGGCGGAGGCGCCGGACGCCTGCTGGACGATCTCCACGACCTCCCGGCACAGCGAGGTGGTCCACGCGGCGTCGGCGCGGCACCGGACCCGCAGTACGGTGTCCGACGGGTCCTCGGCCACCAACGCGACGGTGGCCGCGGCCCGTTCGGAGTGGAACCGGGCCTGGTCGAGCTTCATGACCGCCGAGTCCATCTGGAAGTGCGTGATGGTGGCGTCCGCCTGGCGCGTGTACTGCGTGTAGGTGATGCCCCGCTTCTGGACACGGTCCTTCATGAGGTCCAGGGCGGCACTGGCCATACCGAGGGGCGTCCCCGTGGCACCCGTCGCGAAGAAGGGGATGAAGGGCATCCTGAAGTAAGGGTCGTCCGCGAGGGCCTTGGAGAGCGACAGCACCGTGGTGGGGTCGGAGAAGGGCAGCACCCGGTGCTCGGGCACGAAGACACCGTCTGCGGACAGGGAGGACGATCCGGTTCCGGAGAGCCCGGAGACGTCCCAGTCGTCGGCGCTTCGGCACTCACTGCGCGGGACGAGGAACTGCGCCGGCATGGGCGGCCGGCCGTCCCTCATGATCAGGGACGAGAGCAACGCCCAGTTGGCGTGGTGCTGCCCCGTACAGAAACGCCAGGTTCCGGTCAGACGGTAGCCACCGCTCACCGGCACCGCTTCACCCGTGGGGTTGAACGCGGCCAGTACCTTCGGAGTGCCTGTGGAATAGACATCGTCCTGGGCCTCGTCGGAGAAGCCGGCGACCATGTACACGGTTCCGATGTAGATGCTGGCGACCCAGGCCGTCGAGGCGCAGCCGCGCGCCAGTTGCTCGCCCACATCGATGAACGTGCTCAGGGAGATCTGCCGGCCGCCCCGGATCCTGGGCGCCATGAGCATCAGGAGCCCGGAGTCCTCCAGCGCTTCGATCGCCTCGTCGGTGGGGCGTCCGAGAGTACGAGCCTCCTCGGCCTTCGAGCCGAGGAGCGGTACGAGACGGGCCGCCGTCTCCACCGCCTGGGCCGCGATCACGTCCTGCTCGTCGTCCACGGCTGACGCTGAGCCCGTCCCACTGGCCACGCGCGTCGATCCAATCGCCATTGATTGCCTCCTCGTGGAATCCACCGGGATCCGCCCGCAGTCGCTCGGCGACGGTGGTGATCTGGAACATAGATTAGTTTGACTCATGCGTCCATAGTTCGTCACTCAAGTCATTTACCGGGCGGGAGTCGTTGTGTGCTCAATTTTTCGCTGCTAGCATCAAATAATCGACGTGAAAGTAGAATTGCGTTGTCCGATCTTGCTGAAGGGTGCCTGACAGTGCCGTCACCATCCCCGCGGGGCCATGATCTGCAAGAGTCCGCTCTGACCGATTTCAGTACCTACGGAACAACGCCGGCCGAGGCCCATGAACGGCTCGCGGCGGCTCGGGGGAAGTGTCCGGTCGCCCACAGCGAGGAGCTCGGCGCTTTCGACGTCCTGCTTCGGCATGCCGACGTCAGGAGCGCCGCCAAGGACTGGAAGACGTTCTCGTCGAGGCCCTCGGCGGTACGTCCGATCGCGGCCAGGGCTCGTCTTGCGATCGACTGGGATCCGCCGGAGCACACCGCGTGGCGCGAGATGGTCGACCTCGGCGTGGACGATTCGACTCCTGAGCGCATCGAGGCCCTGGTGCGCGCCGACACCGTCGACCTGATCGATTCGTTCGCTGCCAAAGGGGAGTGCGACCTGGTCGCGGAGTACTGCGAGCAGGTGCCGCTTCTGGCGATCTGTCACATCCTGGGCTTCGACTCCGAACACAAGGAGGAAATCCGTCGCCTGTCCGGCGACGTGCTCGCGAGCCTGAAGGAGCCGGAGCGGCTCAGGAAGGCACTGGGCGACTTCTCGAAGATCGCTACGGCGCCGGTGCTGGCACGTCGGGGCAAGGCGGGAGACGACTTTCTGACCCTGCTCGCGAACGCCGAGATGAACGGTCGCCCGCTCGAACCGCAGGAGATCACGGACACCATGATCAGCCTGCTCCTCGCAGGGCACGAGACCACCGTCTCCGGCCTGAGCAGCCTCCTCTACGAGGTGCTGCGGAACCCGGAAGTACGCGACAGGCTCGTCGCGGATCCCGACCTCGTCCCGGCCGCGGTGGAGGAGGCGCTGCGTCTGCACCCGCCTGTCTTCGGGTTCTATCGTCGCATCACGTCGGACGTGAACATCCAGGGTGTGGATCTTGCCGAGAACTCGACGGCCTACCTGTGCTGGGCCGCGGCGAACCGCGACCCGGAGAAGTTCACCGACCCCGACGAGTTCCGGCTCGACCGTGGGATGTCACGTCACCTGACGTTCGGATTCGGCATACATGCCTGCCCCGGCCAGGCGGTCGCCCGGATGGAGATGACCATCGCCGCGACCGAACTCCTGAAGCGGCTCCCGGACATCCGGCTGAGCACGGATGACATTCGGCACGAGTTCCGCGGTTCGGAAACCGAGTCCATTTCGGCGCTGCCCGCGGTATTCACGCCGACCTCGTAGACCTCGTAGTCGGTCCGTTCAACAG
Organism: Streptomyces sp. NPDC002680; assembly: GCF_042889145.1. Classification (NCBI taxonomy): domain Bacteria; kingdom Bacillati; phylum Actinomycetota; class Actinomycetes; order Kitasatosporales; family Streptomycetaceae; genus Streptomyces; species Streptomyces sp. NPDC002680. Next base: position 667,084 of record NZ_JBIAQP010000001.1, on the reverse strand, counting down.
CCCGTGCAAGAGGGAGATCCATGCAGTACCGCACGCTGGGACGGACCGGTATCAAGGTCAGCCCCTACTGCCTGGGCGCCATGATGTTCGGCGCCATAGGCAACCCCGACCACGACGACTCCGTACGCATCATCCACAAGGCGCTGGACGCGGGCATCAACTTCGTCGACACCGCCGACTTCTACTCGCGCGGCGAGTCGGAGGAGATCGTCGGAAAGGCTCTCAGGGGCCGTCGCGACAACGTCGTCCTGGCCACCAAGGCGCACCTCCCCATGGGGGACGACCCCAACCAGCAGGGCAACTCGCGGCGCTGGCTGGTCCGTGCGCTGGAGGACTCCCTGCGCCGGCTGGGGACCGACCACGTCGACCTGTTCCAGATCCACCGGCCCGCGCCGGACACCGACATCGAGGAGACCCTCTCGGCCCTCACCGACCTCGTCCGCGCCGGCAAGGTCCGTGCCATCGGCTCCTCGACCTTCCCGGCCTCGGACATCGTCGAGGCACTCTGGACCGCCGAACGGCACGGCCTGCAGCGGTTCCGGACCGAGCAGCCGTCGTACTCGATCCTCGACCGCAGCATCGAACGCGAAGTGCTGCCGGTCTGCGAGCGCTACGGGATGGGCACGCTGGTCTGGAGTCCGCTGGCCGGGGGGCTGCTCACCGGCCGCTACCGCAAGGGGCAGCAGGCCACCACCCATCGCGGCGGCTTCGGCTTCAAGCACATGAGCGACGATCGCCGGCTCGACGCCGTCGAGCAGCTCGTCCCCGTCGCCGCCAAGGCCGGGATGTCGCTGACGCACCTGGCCATGGCCTTCACGATCGCCCACCCCGGTGTCACCTCGGCGATCATCGGACCGCGGACCATGGATCACCTCGACGACCTGCTCGCGGGCGCAGAGACCACCCTGACCGACGAGACACTCGACCAGATCGACGCCATCGTGCCTCCCGGCACCGAGATCGGGACGCTCGACCTGGCCTACAACCCACCCGCCATCCAGCAGCCCGCGCTGCGCCGCCGCCGGCCCGACGAGCGCTCCGCCGCCTGACCCGTCCGGCCTTGCTGCCACCGACGTTCGCAAGCCGGGAGTTGATCGACCGCCCCTTTTGTCGCGGAAATCAATCCGGGACGACCGATTCCGTACCGCCCAGGATCAGCAGCGTCGTACGTCCTTCGTCAGGACGCCCTGTTCCGTGGCGAGCGTGTGGTCGTAGCACGCGCCCCTTCCTCGGAGCCGGTACCGCTCGCTCGTTGTCGCCACCGCGTGCCGGTCCTCACGGGCCACGCCCAGCGTGAACGTCGCGTCACCGGCGTACTTGTCGTCGCGCAGGACCCCGTCCGTGCGGGCGTGGTCGTCGATGGACATGATCACGCGGAGCCGGTTGTCCGTGTCGATCGTCGCGCGACCGTCGAGGGTGTACGTGCGGTCGGTACGGGAGGCGTGCCCGTTCACGATGACTTGCTGGGCGTCGGTCCAGCGGCCCGTTTGGTTGTCGGTGTTCTCGTCCGGGGTCCAGTGGTGGGTGATCGCCGTGGTCAGTGACCGGTCGACCGTCGTGGTGACCCTGCCGTGGGAGGTGTCGAGGTAGCCCGAGACCTTCAGGCTGTGCGCGCCCGCCGTCACCAGACTGCGCAGCGAACCGTCCTCGTACGTGTTCGTCACCTTCGGCGCCGACGTCCTGTACGAGGTCATCGCCCCCGTCACCACCGACTTGTGGGCGTCCTGCCAGACCAGGATGTTCGTCGGCGCGCTCCACCCGGTCTGTCCGCTCGGCACCCCGAGCACCGACACGTCGACCGTGTGCGCCTTGCCGTCGTTCAACTCGCCGGCGAAGGGCGTCAGGTCGAACTCCAGCGGCCGTACGTCGAAAGCGGTCGGCGACGGGAGCACCGACCACAGGTACGGGGACCAGCCGCCCGTCCACACGTTCGGGTAGGGCGAGGCGATCCCGGCCACCTTTCCGTCGATGCTGACCTCGACCTCGCGGTACGGGCCGTCGTCCGCACCCTGGCAGGAGTACGACGCCGACGGGGTCACCGCCGAGTACCAGAACTCCTCGCAGCCGCCGCCCGATCCGGTCGCGTACACCTCGGCGAGGATCCGCTCGGAGTTGCGGGGCGTGGTCAGCGAGGCGCCGCTGGTCACACTGTTCGCGTCGCTGAGCGGGATGACCTGGTCGGGGGCCGACACGGTGCCGTCCGGCCCGGGGGCGTAGAAGGTGAGCGTGACCTTGACGTCGAGGACACCGGTGTAGGTGTCGTTGACAACGTTGCCGATGAGCATGTCGACGGACTGCTCGGCGCCGAGCGTCTTCTCGTACCGCGTGACGTCCTTCTCGACGGACCAGTCGATGCCGTCCTGCGACGGTTCCGGCGTCGACGTACGGAAGACCTGGACCCCGCCGATGTCGAGGTACCCGAGTCGGTCGTACTGCCGCCCGGCCACACTGCCGTCCATCCGCAGCACGACCTTCGACCAGCGGCCCGGCGTGCCGCAGCCGGTCGGCGGGGTGTAGGTCCCTGTGTAAGGGGTGAAGTCCTTGAACTTCGCCTCGGCGACCGTGACCGAACAGGACCTGGTGTGCGGAGTGGCGATGGCCGGTGCGGCGGTGAGCGGGTCGTGATAGTCGGTACCGAACTCGGCCGGCACCGTCACGGCCCCGGCGGGCGAGGTGGCGCTCAACGCCAGGCCGAGCGAGGCGACCGCGCAGGCGAGCCCGAGAGCCGTCCGGCGAAGTCGTCCGAGGGTCGTCAGATGTTCCATGCAGCGCAGTGAACCCACCCGTCCGGGGTCGTCACCAGGCATGCCGGGGAGGATTGAAGAGGTCTTGACCAATCGGCGGGTGTGCACAGACCGGGCAGCAACATGCCCGGCTCGTTCATGGGGTTCTCGCCGCCGGTACGGTGCATTACAAGAGGACGTACGACGCGACCGACCGTGGTGCCGCGGTGATGGACATTTACGGTTCGACGTCCGCGAACAGCGACACCATGTTCTGGGCTTGTTGCCCGGTCGACAACGTCGGCATCACGTGATCCTGCTCATCCTGGGGCCCCCTCGGCACCGAGGTGATCACGCAGATGGGCGATGGTCCGGGTCCACGTAGCGCCGGCCGGGTCGGCGGAGTCGCCGAGGGCGGCCGACCCGAGGAAGCCGTGGCCTAGCCCGGGCAGGACCGTGTGCTCGAAGTGCGCGTTGGCGGCCGTGGCCCGCTCGGCGTAGCGTTCGACGCTCGCCAGGCCCACGGTGTCGTCCTGGTCGCCCCAGAACGCGAGCACCGGCCCGCGCAGTGAGTCGACGAGATCGATCGGCCGCGGTGGCGGTGACACCAGCCATGCCGGCGGCTCGGGGAAGCCGTAGTAGGCAACCGTCACGAGATCGTCCTGTGTCGACGCCAGGTCGAGTGCGAACGTGCCGCCCATGCAGAACCCGATCGTGCCCACCGCCGTGCCCGCGCAGCGTGCGCCGAGCCAGCCGACCGCGGCACGCAGGTCCTCGACGCTCTGCCGCTCGTCGAGCTCGGCGCGGCGCGCGATCGCGGCCTCGGTGCCCGCCTCCGGCAGCGGTCCCTGACGAAAGTAGACGTCGGGCAGCAGCGCCTGGAAGCCCGCGGCGGCGACCAGGGCGGCGAGGTGCTCGTAGAACGGACTGCGGCCGAGCATGTCGGCGATGATCAGTACGGCGGGCGCGCCCGGAACCGTGACAACGTGCTGCGCGGGCATCGCCTCGCCGGTGGGCAGACTGATCTCCACCTCGCGGCGTACGGCGTCAGGCGTCGACTCGCCCGGTGGGATGTCGGTGTGGCACATGGCGGTATGTCTCCCGTGGGTCGTGACGATGTGCTCTTGCCCGGCCTCCGGCGGCAGGCAGGAGGCGGTGTTCTCATGCCATCAGTGATGCCATGGTCGTCGTGAGTGTCAGCAGGCCGAGTACTGCCGGGACCGAGGTGTTCTGCGCGGAGTCGTCCGCTCGGACGTGGTAGGCGACCGCGCCCACCATGAGGAGGGTCAGTCCCACGGCCGCGGCGATCTGCAGGGGCCGCCACCACAGGCCGATCACCAGCCCGGCAACCGCGGCGATCTCGAGCAGCGCGACCGTCAGGTGCAGGCGGTGGGAGATGCGCAGCAGTCGCCCGCTCTCTTCGACGGCCGGCACGCCCACCAGCTTTGCCACTCCGCTTCCGAGGAAGGTCAGCGCGAGTATGACCGAGAGCACTCCGGCAAATGTGGACATCGAACTACTTCCTCACGAGTGCGCCACAGGGTGGGCGGGGGAGTCGAGCCACCATGTTACGTCTGTGTTGTAAATTCGACAATAACGTCTACGTCCCCGTCGGACAGTTCAAACCTCGTCGACATCCGATCGCAAGTTGACCAAAGTCGGTCCTACAATTCCCCCTTGCACCTGCACGCTGGAATCGGGGGGTTCGGTGGGGGAACGAGGCGTGCCCGTGGGCGTGTTGCGGTTCATCGCGCTGCGGGCGTGGGTGTACCGCGCGCTTGTCGGTGCCGCCCTGCTGACCGTGCTGCTGACCACGACCGTGCTGGCCGCGCTCACCGCCTACTCGGGCGCGGTAGGCGATGCGGCGCTGCGGCGGTCGCTCGCCGAGCAGCGCACCGCCGCCGAGGCCGCATTGGTGGTCAAGGGCGGCGTGTCGGCGGACGAGCGGCAGGCCGCCGACGACGCCGTGCGGGCGGGGGCCCGCACCACCTTCGCCGGGCTGCCCGTACGGGTGCGTACCCTGCTGCGTTCCGGCCCCTATGCCCTCCCGCCCGCGCTGCGGCCGGCCGACGAGCGCGACGGGAACCCCGACCTCACCCACTTCGCGGCCCTGGACCGCACCCAGGTGCGGACCGTCGCCGGGCGGCTCCCCCGGGAGGCGGTGACCGCCGGCTCCATCGAGGCCGCACTGCCGCAGAGCGCCGCCCAGCGGCTCGGCGTGGCACCCGGCGCCCGGCTGACCGTCACCGACCGGCTGGGCGGCCCGGCGGTGCGCGTCCTGATCACCGGCGTGTACCGGCCGGCGGACGTCCGGGCACCCTACTGGCAGTTGGACGACCTGGACGGCCGCGGAGTCGAGGCGTCGAGCTTCACGACGTACGGTCCCCTGCTCACCGCTGCGGGCGTGCCGACGTCGGGGCGGGTGAGCGTCGGTACGTCGGGCTGGCTGGCGTCGGCCGACTACTCCTCGCTGACGACGGGGCGGATCCACGCGCTGCGCGAGGCTGTCCGCTCGGGGAGCGCGAAGCTGCGCGCCCAGCCCGCGCTCGGCGGTGCGACCGTGGCGGCCACCGCGTTGCCGGAGGTACTGGACCGCATCGAACGCTCCCTGCTCGTGACCCGTACCGGCATGCTGATCGTCGCCGGCCAGCTCGGACTGCTCGCGGCCTGCGCCCTGTTGCTCGTCGCACGGTTGCTCAGCTCCGAGCGCGTGGCCGAGGCCCGGTTGCTCCGGGCGCGCGGTGCGACCCGGGCACGGCTCGCGGGCCTGGCCGCGCTGGAGGCCCTGCTGATCTCCGTGCCGGCGGTGGTGGTGGCGCCGCTGCTGTCGGGGCCGTTGACGCGGCTGCTGGTCGGGCAGGGTGCGCTGGGCCGGACCGGGGTACGCGTCGACGTGCCGTTCGGGGGCCGGCCCGAGGTGTGGTCGGTCGCCGCGGGCGTGGCCGCGCTGTGTGCGCTGGCGGTGGCTGTCCCCGCGTGGCGGGCGTCCTTCACGGGTGCCGTCACGGTGCGTGCCGGGGCGCTGGCCGCACCGCTGCGCGCCGGGGCGGACGTCGGGCTGCTGGCCGTGGCCGGTGTCGCCTTCTGGCTGCTCCGAAGCCAGGGCTCCGGAGCTGTCACCACCGACCGTGAGGGCGTCCTCGGCGTCGACCCGCTGCTGGTGGCGGCACCGGCTGTGGTGCTGCTCGCCGGAACGGTTCTGGTGCTGCGGCTGCTGCCCCTGCTGGCGCGGGTCGGCGAGCGGCTTCTGGCCCGTGGGCACGGGCTGACCGCGGCCATGGTCGGCTGGCAGTTCAGCCGCCGGCCGATGCGGGGGGCGGGTCCGGTGCTGCTCCTGGTCGTCTCCGTGGCGCTGGGCGTGATCGCGATCGGGCAGGGCGCGTCCTGGCACCGTTCCCAGGCAGACCAGGCCGACTTCCGCGCGGGTGCCGAGGTGCGCGTCCTGACCTCCGGGGGCGGCGGTGCGGGCCGAACGGACGTCTACGCGGGCCTTCCGCACGTCGACGCGGTCGCCCCCGCGGTCCGTGGCACCGTGTCGCTCTCCGGCAGCCGCACCGCGACCGTCGTGGCCCTGAACACGGCGGAGGCGGCCGGGGCGGTACTGGCGCGGCGCGACCTGACGGACGGTCCGCTGCTCGCCGGGCTCGCGCCGCGCGGAGCGCCCGCGGGCATCGGGATACCGGAGGGCACGGCCCGGCTCACGCTGACCGCCGCCCTGCACAGCACCACGCCGGGGCCGGGCGCGGACGTCACGCTCACGGTGCGGGACCGCCACGGAACCTCCTACGACATACGGTCCGGCCGCCTCGCCGCCGACGGCCGCCCGCACCCGCTGACCCCGGATCTGAACGGCGCCCAGGGCCCGTTGGCGCTGACCGGGCTCACCCTGAGCATGTCGCAGCCGGCCGGCCGTGCCCATCGGCACCGTCTGGTCCTCGGCACGCTCACGGCGACAGCGGGCGACGGTGACATCCGGCAGTTGACCCTGCCGACGAGGTGGGCGACCGCGGCCGAGTCCGACTCGGCCGCCTTCGCCCCCGACGACGACGCCCGTCCGACCCGCCCCCGGATCACGTCGACGGCACCCGTCACCATGACGTACAGCACCGGCTACCTGCCGCCGGACGTCCCGCCGGCCGCCACGCCGCTGGAGGTCCGGCTGAAGGTCCCCCAGCCCAGGGCGCCCGAGATCGCCGCCATCGCCACCCACCGGTTCCTCACCGCGTCCGGGGCGCGCGAAGGCCAGCGCGTGGACGTGACGTTCGACGGCCGTTCCGTGCCCGTACGCATCGTCCGCACCGCGAGCGCCCTGCCCACGACGGAAACCACCGCGCAGGACGGCGGGGCCCTGCTGGTCGATCTCCGGGCCGTCGACCGGGTGTTGCAGGCCCGCTACGGAACCGGCCTCACGCCCACCGAGTGGTGGTTGCGCACGGCCGCGCCCGGTGCCGCGGCAGCCGCCGTGCGGGCCCTGCCCGACGTGGATCCGGAGCAGGTGGTGGTGCGCGACGAGATAGCGGCCCAGCTGCGCGACGACCCGTTCGGGGCGGCCCCGGAAGCGGCGCTGGTCGCGGCGGCCGGGGTCACGGTGCTCTTCGCGTCGCTCGGCTTCGCGGTGAGCGCGGCGGGGGCGATGCGGGCGCGGGACGCCGAGTTCGCCGTACTGCGTGCCCTGGGCGTATCGCGCCGTCGGCTGGCCCGGCTGGTCGCCGTGGAGCACGGCGTACTGGTGGCCCTGGCGCTGCTGATCGGCACGGCCCTGGGCGCGGTGCTGACGTACGCCCTGGTTCCCCTGGTCGTCCTGACCGGGCAGGCCACCCGGCCGCTCCCACCGGTGCTGGTCGAACTCCCGCTCCCGCGCCTGGCCGCCCTGCTGGCGGCCCTGGCGGCGGGCCCCGCCCTCGTGACCGTGGCCCTGGCACTCCGGCGGGCGAAACCCGTGACGACTCTCAGGGACGAGGTGACGCAGTGACCACGCGGAGCGGCGGGACAAGGGCGGTGCCGCCGCACGTACGGGCCGGGGTGCGGACCCGGCTGAGGGCCTTCGCCGGTACGTCCGTGGCCCTCGCGCTGCTGGTGGCCGTGACCGCCGCGCTGGCTGCCGCGTACCCGCGTGCCGTCGACCGGTACGGGGACGCGGGGCTGCGCCGGGCGGTCGAGCAGGCCATGCCCGACCGGACGACCGTGCAGGTGGACGCCCCGCCACCCTGGACGGACACGGTCGAGGAGGCGGAGGCCGCCCTGCGCACCGGTCCGCTGGCCGCAGCGCGGAAGGAGGTTCTCGCCACCACGAGGGCGCCGCTGGTTCCCGACCCCACGCAGTCGTCGTACGGCGTACGCACGACCGTCGGCCTGGCAGCGTCCGACCCCTGGCTTCCCCAGCCCGCCGGGATACCCGCCCAACTGTTGCTCGCCGCTCAGCAGGACCTGGCCTCCCACGCCCGGCTCAGCGCGGGCCGGCTGCCACGCACCACGGGCGAACCGGTGACCGCGACGACCGAGGAGGTCGAGGCCGCCGTCACCGTGGACACCGCACGCACGCTCCACATCCGGGTGGGCTCGGTGATCCACCTGCCAAGCCCCGTCCGCGCCCCGCTCGCCGTCCGGGTCACCGGGATCGTCGTCCCGCGCGCTCCTGCGGGCGCCTACTGGTCGACGCTGCCGGTGCTGCGCACCCCCGCGCTGAGCCGCCTGCCCGGCAGCGCGCTGACGGAGGTCTACTGGACCGGCGGCCTGCTCCTCGCCCCCGATGCCGGCCCGGTCCTGCTGGGCACCCCCGGCGTCCCACACCGGTACTGGCAGGTGGCCCCGGACGTCGCCGGCCTGCGCGGCCACGATCTCGACCGGCTGGCGTCCGCCGTCGCCGCCTTCGAGTCGGGCCCGGGCGTGCAGCGACTGCGGGCGGTCGTCGACCCGCGCCTGGAGGCACAGACGAATCTCGACGAGGTCCTCACCGACCATGCCGGCCTGCGGTCGGGGATCGACCCGCTGCTTCTCCTCGCCGCCGCCGGGACCGGCAGCCTCGCCGTGATCGTCCTGGCCATGGCCGGCGGTGCGGCAGCCGATCGCCGACGCGCGGAGCTGGCCCTGCTGCGTGCTCGCGGCGCCTCACTGCCCGGCCTCGCCCTTCGGCTGCTGGCGGAGACGGCGGTGGTGGCCGTGCCGGCCGGCGCCCTCGGACTGACCGCCGCCCTGCTCCTCCTGCCCGGTGCCCGCAGCGCGTCCGCCGTCACCGCCGCCCTCGCCGTCACCCTGCTCGCCTCCGTCGCGCTCCCACTGCGCGCAGTGGGAGCGCACCGCACGGTACGGATGCACGACGGTCGGGAGGACCTCGCCTCCGCCCGGCCGTCGCGGCGCCGCACGGTGGCCGAACTGACCGTGCTGGTCATCGCGTCGGGGGCGGTCGCCGCACTGCGCCGACAGGGATCCGGCAGCACCGGTCTGGTGGCAGTCGCCCCGCTGCTGACAGGCGTGGTCGCGGCTCTGCTGCTGGCACGCCTCCACCCCCTGCCTCTGCGTGCGCTGAGCAGGGCGACCACTCGCATGCGCGGCCCGGTGATTCCGCTGTCGCTGGCCCATGTGGCCCGCGCCCCCGGCTTCGCCGTGCTGCCGCTGCTCGCCCTGCTCACCGCCCTGACCACGGCCGCGTTCGGTGGCTCGGTCCTTGCCGGGGTCGCAGCGGCCCGCGACCGGGCCGCACTCCTCGCCGTCGGCGCCGACGGCCGTATCGAGAACCCCACGGGCGAACTCCCTCAAGCCCTGCCGGACCGCGTCCGCCGGCTGCCCGGCGTACGGGAACTGACGGAAACGAGCGTCATCAACGAGGCGAAGCCGCAACAGAGCAGTCAGCCGGTGCCGCTGGCCGGAGTCGATCCCGACGCCTACGCGCGCCTGTCGCACCGCACGGGACTGGGGGCGTTCGACGCGGCGGACCTCCGGCAGAGGGCCGCCGGTACGACGGCCGACGCCGACCGGCCCCTGCCCGCGCTGGCCTCACCGCGCGTGGCCGAGGAGTACGGCACCGGCCCCTACCCCGTCCTGCTCCCGGACGGCACCTCCGTCACCGTCCGGATCGTCCTGGTCCGGGAGCGCACTTCTGCCGTGATCGGTGACGACTTCCTGATCGTGGACCGCGCCGGCCTACCCCGTGACGTGGCGCGTACGACGACCCTGCTGCTGACCGGTGACGCCCTGAACGGCCGGGCCCTGCGCTCGGCGGCGGACGGCACGGCGACATCCGTCCGGCTGCGCAGCGAAGAACGCGCGCGGCACGTCGACTCACCGCTGCAGTCCGGCGCGGAACGCCTCTACGGTGTCGCGGTCGCCGCGGGCGCCGGATACGCGGCCCTCGCCCTCCTGCTGACCGTGCTGCGCACCGCGCCCGAACACAGCGCCCTGCTCGCCCGGTTGCGCACCATGGGCATGAGCCGGTCCCAGGGCCGCCGACTGCTGATCCTCACGGCCCTCCCACAGGCGCTCCTGGCCGCGGCGGGTGGTCTGCTGACCGGCTGGGCCGGCATTCACCTGCTGTCGCCCGGCGTCGATCTGACGACCCTCGCCCTGGCCTCCCCGTCCGCCCTCGAAGGGGCCGCGCTGCGCACCGATCCGCTCTCGCTGGCGGTTCCGGCGCTCACCGTGCTGCTGCTGGCCGTCGGTGTGCCCGCAGGCCAGGCCTGGTGGACCAACCGCCGTGGCTCGGTACGCGAACTGAGGATGGGTGACGACTAGACAGTGAGCAGAACCTCGAGACCGAGCTCCCTCCCGTACCGGCCCGTGTCCCCCTGTCCGTCCAGGAGCAGCCGATGACCAGCAGCCCGACCTTCCACGAACTCACCGACCGCGCCCTCGCCGCGCGCGACGCCGCCGTCTACGGTCACGACGCCCTGATCACCTGCGACCGGCTGGTACGGATCTTCTCCGCCGACGGCGTGGAGGTCCAGGCACTGCAAGGCCTCGATCTCCTCGTGCGCAAGGGGGAACTCATGGCCCTGGTCGGTGCCTCCGGCAGCGGCAAGTCCACCCTCATGAACATCCTGGCCGGACTGGACAGACCCACCGCCGGAGCTGCCCGCGTCGCCGGCCACGACCTGGTCACGATGTCCGCCAAGGAACGCCTCGCCTACCGTCGCAGGACCGTCGGCTTCGTCTGGCAGCAGACCTCCCGCAATCTCCTGCCCTATCTCACCGCCGCGCAGAACGTCGCCCTGCCTCTGCAGTTGGCCCGCGCGCGAGGCCGGCGCCGAACCAGGGCCGATCGCGCCATGGAACTCCTCGGCCTGCTGGACGTCGCCGAATGCCGCGACCGTCGCCCGCACGAGATGTCCGGCGGTCAGCAGCAGCGCGTCGCCCTCGCGGTCGCCCTCGCCAACGATCCCGCGGTCCTGCTCGCCGACGAGCCCACCGGCGAACTCGACTCCCACACCGCCGAACAGGTCTTCGCCGCGTTCCGCACCGCCAACGAGGAGCTGGGGACCACCATCGTGATCGTCACCCACGACCAGTCCGTCGCCGGTGAGGTCCGCCGTACGGTCGCCATCCGGGACGGCCGCACATCGACGGAGGTCCTGCGCCACAGCGAAGTCGACTCCGCCACCGGCCAGGAGAACCTGGTCGCCCGTGAATACGCCATGCTCGACCGGGCCGGCCGCCTTCAGCTCCCCGCCGAGTACACCCGGGCCCTGGGGATGCGCGACCGTGTCGCCCTGGAACTGGAACCCGACCACATCGCCGTCCGCCCGGACGACACGACCGGCCCTAGGACTCGGTGATCTCTCCGTCCTTCAGCTCCAGCACACGATCCGCGAGGTCGAGAAGTGTTCTGTCATGGGTGGCCACGAGAGCCGTGATCTGTTCGCTGCGGACCACCGCGCGCAGCAGTTCCATCACGGAGTGCCCGGTTTCCGCGTCCAACTGGCCGGTCGGCTCGTCGGCGATGAGAATCGAGGGGTTGTTGGCCAGGGCGCGGGCGATGGCGACGCGCTGGCGCTGCCCGCCCGACAACTCGCTCGGGCGCTGCGCGGCATGGTCCGCGAGCCCCACGAGCGACAGCAGCAGTTCGACGCGCTCCCGCCGCTCACGCGGGTCGGCCCTTCGCAACCGCAGCGGCACGCCCACGTTCTCGGCGGCCGTGAGGATGGGAATGAGCCCGAACGACTGGAAGACGAAGCCGATGCGCTCTCGGCGCAGTGCGAGGAGGGCGTCCTCACCCTGGTTCCGCAGCTGCAGCCCGTCGACGGTGACGTGTCCGCTGTCCGGCTCGTCCAGACCGCCGACGATGTTGAGCAGGGTGGTCTTGCCCGAGCCCGAGCGTCCCTTGAGAGCGACGAGTTCTCCCCGGGGGACCTCGAAGGAAACGCCACGCAGAGCATGGACGGCGCCGACGCCTCGACCGTACGACTTGTGCACATCCGCTACCCGCAGCATGGCTGCGGTCACCGCCTGGCCCATCGCGCCCCCGTATGCTCCGCCGATTCCGCGGCGCGCCAGTCTCTCACCCGGCACCACAACCGGCCAAGCCCGCCGAACAGCTCACGGACGCGTTCTCAGGCGCCGCCGATCGTGGTGAGGAAGTCGTGGAAGGCCTGGTGCGTGCGCGGGGCGTCGCCGGTTGCGTCCAGGTCCATGAGGAGGCCACGGATGACGGCGAGCACGACGGTGGCGAGCTCGGGGCGCCCGAGGCTGCGCATGCCGGCCTCGAGGGGCGCGAGCCAGTCGGTGGTCGCGGTCCGCCGGAAGCCGGGCCACAGGGGCTCGCCGGCGGTGTCGTGCAGCCGGTTGAACATTCGGAGGTAGGGCGCGCCCTCCGGCCCGGAGATCGCGGACCAGGCGCGGGCAAGGGTTGTCGGGTAGGGCTCGTCGGGTCGCAGGCGTATCAGGTCGGTGAAGGCCTGGAGCTGGCGCTGCCGGGCCTGTCCGAGGATCTCGCGGAGCAGTCCGTCACGGGTTCCGAAGTGGTAGATCAGCATCCGGCTGGAGGTGCCCGCGGCGGTGGCCAATGGCTCCAGCCGGTCGGGGAGCCCGTGTTCGAGCGAGTAGTCGGTGCACGCGGCGAGCAGCCGCTCCCTGATCTGCGGTTGCCGGTGCCTGCCCATCGAGCCATTTTTTCACGTAATAACCAGTACGTCTAATGTCGATCGAGAGGCAAGTGACAGAAGACGAAACAGAAGACGAAGGGGTCGTGATGAGGGTCGTTTTCGTGCACGGGGCATGCGTCAGGGACGGATCGTGGTGGTGGCATCGAACCGCTGAGCTGCTGGCCGAGCGGGGTGTCCTCAGCGAGGCGCCCGCCCTGCCGAGTTGCGGCGAGACGGGTGAGCCGGCGGGCGCGGGCGGACCCGGGCTGGCCGAGGACGTCGCCGCGGTCCGGGATGTACTGACCGCGAGCCACGAGCCCACCGTCGTGGTCGCCCACAGCTACGGCGGGATCGTCACCGCGGAGGCGGCTGCGGGTGTCGACGCCGTGCACCGCCTGCTGCTCGTGTCGAGCTACCTGCCCGAGGTCGGGCAGAGCCTCTCCTCGTTCGGCGGCGAGGGGCCCGCCCCGTTTCTCGGCATCGATCCCGAGGCCGGCACCTTCACCGTCCGGACCGACGCTCTGGCCGAGACGTTTCTCCAGGACTGTGACCCGCAGATCCAGCGAGAGGCCGCGGACAGGACGGCCCCGCAGAGCCTGGCGGTCCTCGAACAGCCGGTGAAGGCAGCGGCATGGCGACACGTCCCCTCGACGTACCTCGTCTGCGCCCAGGACAGAGGCACCCCCGCCCCACGGCAGCGCGAGTTCGCCGGCCGGGCGGGCAGTGTCGTGGAACTCGACGCGGGCCATCACCCGTTCCTCTCCCAGCCGGCCGCTGTACGCGACGTGATCCTCGGGCTGTGACCGCGAACGGCAGGGTGGTTCGGAGGGGGAACGCCCTGGAACCCTTTGCGACCTGCGCTGTACGGCGATTCTGATTCCCGGAGTTCCCTTGGCTGGCCAATACACTGGCGGGTGACATGACGTCCCCGGCGTGACCGTCGGGGACGTGCCCATCCGTCGGGAGGATCGACAGCCATGCCACGGGAATCGGATGCGGTGCAGCCGGGAGAGGAGAGCGTGGTGCCGACCGTCGCCGACGCCCCGATGAGCGAGGCCATCTTCCGCGCGGCCCGGGTGCACCGGATCATGGCCGGCGCCCTGCTGCGCGACACCGGCCTGTATGCGGGGCAGGAACTGCTGATGATGCAGTTGTGGGAGCGCGGCGAGCAGCGACAGGCGGACCTGATCAAGACGCTCGGCCTGGATCCGTCGACCGTCACCAAGATGCTCCAGCGTCTGGAACAGGCCGGCTTCGTCACCCGTAAACCCTCAGCGAACGACCGCCGGGCCGTCGTCGTGGCCGCGACCCGGGCAGGTCAGGCACTGCGGGACCAGGTCAGGAAGGCGTGGCGCGACCTGGAGCAGGTCACGGCGGCCGGTTTCACCGAGGCGGAGTACGCCCAGGCCATGCGCGTGCTGACCCGGATCGAGGCGAACCTCACGACCCCGACGCCCGCTGCCGACATCGACGGTTCCGCTGACCGCACCCCGACCGTCTGACCTCTGTTCTTCGCCTTCCGGCGCGGTGGCCGAGCATGCCGCGCCTCATTTACTTGGTCGACCAATGTATAGTCGAAGGAGATTGATTGGCCGACCATTTTTTGGAGTTGTCGTGACCACCTCGTTCGAACCGCTCGACCTCGCCGACGTGACTCTGAGCAACCGCATCGTGATGTCGCCGATGACGCGCAGCCGCGCGTACGGCCCCGGTCAGGCGCCGACCGAGGCGACGGCTGTCTACTATGCCCAGCGGGCGTCGGCGGGTCTGATCGTCTCCGAGGGCATCCAGCCCAGCGTGGTCGGGCAGGGCTACCCCGACACCCCCGGCCTGCACAGCTCCGGGCAGGTGGAGGCCTGGCGCCGGGTGACCGACGCCGTGCACGAGCAGGGCGGTGTGATCTTCGCGCAGCTCATGCACACCGGCCGTATCGGACACCCCAGCCTGCTGCCCGACGGACTGCTCCCCGTGGCACCCTCGGCGGTGCCCGCGAAGACCCAGGTCTTCACCCAGGAGGGCCCGCAGGACTGCGTCACCCCGAAGGAACTCACGTCCGCCGAGATCGAGCAGACGATCGCCGACTTCGCCACCGCCGCCCGCAACGCGGTGGCCGCCGGCTTCGACGGGGTGGAGATCCACGGCGCCAACGGCTACCTGATCCAGCAGTTCCTCTCCGACAACGTCAACCTCCGTGACGACGAGTGGGGCGGCACGACCCAGGGCCGTATCCGCTTCGGCGTGGAGGTGGCCAAGGCGGTGGCCGACGCGATCGGGGCCCACCGCGTGGGCTTCCGTGTCTCGCCCGGCAACCCGTACAACGACATCACCGAGAGCGACCTGTCCGGCCGCTACGGCGAACTGCTGACGGCGCTCTCCCCGCTCGGCCTGGCCTACCTCCACCTCCTGGAGGGCCCGGACCGCGAGCTGACCCTCCGGCTGCGCAAGCAGTGGCAGGGCACGTTCATCCTCAACCCGTTCACCCACCCGGACCCCACCGGCCCGGAAGCGCTGAGCCTGGTCGAGGACGGCACCACCGACGCGCTGTCGTACGGCGCCCTCTTCCTCGCCAACCCCGACCTCCCGCGGCGGCTCCGGCAGGGCGGCCCGTTCAACACGCCCGACCCCGCGACGTTCTACGGCGGCGACGAGCGCGGCTACACCGACTACCCCGCCCTCGGCTAGCGGGGCCGGAACGCGGGCCGGCCGGGCGGCCCCTTGATGGCGTGACCCACGCGTGGTCGACTGGCCGTTGTGAACGGTGGTGAGACGGGCGATCCGGGGCTGTTCGGCCCCAGGTCCGTGACATGGCAGGCTCACAGCGACCCCATGATGTGGGTCGCCGGAGTTCGCGCGCTGTACCTCCAGGCGCTGCATCCGCGCGCGGTGCGCGGAGTCATGCAGAACTCCGCCTTCCGGGACGAAGCCTGGGGCCGGCTGCTGAGCATCGCGCACTTCGTCGCCACCACGACCTACGGCACCACGGAGGCGGCGGAGAAGGCGGGCGCCCGGGTGCGGAGGATCCACCGCATGCTGTCCGTCGTCGACCCGGACACGGGGGAGCGGTACGCCGTCGACGAACCCGGACTGCTGCTGTGGGTGCACTGCGCCGAGATCGACTCCTATCTGCACATCCTGCGCCGCTCCGGATACCCGATCACCGACGCCCACGCCGACCGTTACCTCCGCGAACACCTGGTCAGCGCCCGGCTGGTGGGCCTCGACCCCGCCGACGTGCCCGCGGACCGGGCCGGGCTGGCCGCCTACTTCGAGAAGGTCCGGCCCGAGCTGGCCGCCGGAGCCGAGGCACGGGAAGTGGACGACTTCCTGCTCCGTCCACCGACACATCCCCTGCTCGTCCCGGCGCGTGAGGTGCTGTGGCGGCGCGTGGCGCAGTTGGCGTACGCCTCTCTGCCGCCGTACGCCCACGAGTTGTACGGCCGAGCCGCACCCGAACCGCCCACCGTCACCCGGCAGTTGCGTGCCATGGGCACCCTGCTGCGCTGCGTTCCCGCACGTGTGCGCTGGCAACTCCCGCCCAAACACATCCTGCGGGCCGTGTCACGGCTCGGCCCCGGCTCGCGCCCCGCGCCGTACAAACTCGGACGATAGCTCGCCATACTGGACGGGCCAGGGGAGGGCGGACAGAACCGGGGGCGGCAGCAGGACATGGCGGACACCAGACTGATCCAGGGCCGGTACCGGCTGCTCGATCTGATCGGGCGCGGTGGCATGGGGGAAGTGTGGCGTGCTCGCGACGAGTCGCTCGGGCGGCAGGTCGCCGTGAAGTGCCTGAAGCCGCTCGGGCCGCACCACGACCACTCCTTCACCCGTGTCCTGCGGGAACGCTTTCGGCGCGAGGCCCGGGTGGCCGCCGCGCTGCAGCACCGCGGGGTGACCGTCGTGCACGACTTCGGCGAGTCCGACGGCGTGCTCTATCTCGTCATGGAACTGCTGGACGGGCGCAACCTGAGCCAGCTCCTGGAGGACAACAAGCATCATCCGCTGCCCGTCCCGGACGTCGTCGACATCGCCGACCAGGTCGCCGCCGCCCTCGCCTACACCCATCAACAGGGCATCGTCCACCGTGACTTGAAGCCCGCGAACATCATGCGGTTGACCGACGGCACGGTGAAGATCTGTGACTTCGGCATAGCGCGCCTCGGTCACGACATCGGCTTCACCTCCCGGCTCACCGGCACCGGAATCGCGATGGGCACTCCGCACTACATGTCGCCGGAGCAGATCAGCGGCGGCGAGGTCGACCAGCGCAGCGACCTGTACTCCTTCGGGTGTGTGCTCTACGAACTCGCCACCGGGGTACCGCCGTTCGACCTCGACGACGCCTGGGCGGTGCTCGTCGGACACCGCGACACCCCGCCCGAGCCACCGCGCAACCACCGCTCCGAGGTGCCCGAGTTCCTGGAGCGGGTCATCCTCGCCCTCCTCGCCAAGCTCCCGGACGAACGCCCGCGCGACGCACGGGAGTTGGCCCGCCGGATCAGCGCGGGCCGGGCCACCCCGCTGTATGTGCCGACCCTCGTCACCCCGCGGCCCCAGCTCCCGCCCCCCGAGCCCGCCGCCCGCGAAGCCCGGCTGCCGTCCTGGACCCGGGGCATGACCACCGGCCACAAGGCGACCGGCGCCGGGATCAGCACCACACCCCCCGACCCGGCGGCCGGTCTCACCGGCGACTGGATCGCCCGCCCGGCCACCGGCCGCCCCGAGGAACCCGTACCGCAGCTGCCGCCCGCCCCCTCGCCCCGGGCGCTCGACGCGCTGGCCGGACGGCACAACGCGGGCCTGAGTCTCGGTCGCCTCGGACGCTGGGCCGAGGCCGGAGAAGTTCACCGCGCGGTCGCCGCCGAACGCGAGCACGTCCTCGGCCCCGCCCACCCCGAGACCCTCGCCAGCCGCTACGAGGTCGGCTTCACCCTCAGCCGCACCGGCCGCGCCGCCGACGCCCTGCGCGAGTACACCCACGTGGCCCGGGAGCGGGAGCGCGTCCTAGGCGCCGAACACCCGGACACCCTGGCCGCCCGGCAGGAAATGGCGTACGTCCTGGGGCAGTTGGGCCGTCACTTCGAGGCGCACCAGACCTACACGACCGTCCTGGCCGCCCGGGAGCGCACGATGGGCACCGACCATCCGGACACCCTGCGCTGCCGCCACAACCTCGCCTTCAACCTGAGCCGTCTGGGACGCCTGGAGGACTCGTACCGCATGGCCTGCGAGGTGGCGACCGCGCGCGCCCGCGTGCTCGGCGCCGCCCATCCCGACACCCTGGTCACGCAGTACGAAGTCGCCTACGCGCTCGGCCAGTTGGGGCGCTGGCCGGAGGCCCTGGCGACCTACCAGGAGGTCGCCGAGGCACGCGCCCAGGCCCTCGGCCCCGATCACCCCGACACGCTCGCCGCCCGCTACGAGGTCGGCATCAGCCTCGGACGGCTCGGCCGCAGCGCGGAGGCCCTGAGGCTGTACCGCGACCTGATCGACGACCGCACCCGCGTCAACGGCCCCGCCCACCCCGAGACCCTGCGCGCCCGGCACGGCCTCGGCGTCAACCTCGGTCGGCTCGACCGCTGGGAGGAGGCGCTCGCCGAGTCGCGCGATGTGTGCGTGATCCGCGAACGGGTCCTGGGTGCCGATCACCCGGACACGCTGGTCAGCCGACGTGAGGTGGCCGTCGGCCTGGGGTGGCTCGGCCGCTGGGCCGACGCGCTGACCGAGTACCGGCGGGTCGCGACGTCTCGCGAACAGGTGCTGGGTGCTGACCATCCCGACACTCTCGCCAGCCGGAATGACGAGGCGCACTGTCTGGAGCAGCTGGGGCGGGGGGTCGAGGCGGTGGAGCTGTATCGGAGGGTGGCGGTGTTGCGGCAGCAGCGGGCCTCCGGCCACTGAGAAGGGGTGGCTAGGGGTTGTCGGTCGCTGCTGCGGCGTCGTGGCTGGTCGCGCAGTTCCCCGCGCCCCTACAGGGCGCGGCAGAGCCGCACATCGATACAGCCCGCGCCCCTTGGGCCTGCGCCCCTCGGCCGCACTGCTCTGGCCGGGGTGGATCATCACGTGTTAACAAGAACCATGCCCGCATCCGAGCGCCCCGAGCGACATGACGTACGCGACCGATACGACGCGGTGATTGTCGGCGGGGGCCACAACGGTCTTGTCGCCGCCGCCTACCTCGCCCGCGCCGGAAAGTCCGTGCTGGTTCTGGAGCGGCTGGCCGGTACCGGCGGTGCCGCCGTGTCGACGCGGCCGTTCGCCGGGGTCGACGCCCGGCTGTCGCGCTACTCCTACCTGGTCAGCCTGCTGCCGCGGAAGATCGTGCGCGATCTCGACCTGGACTTCCGGGTGCGCGGGCGCACCGTCTCCTCGTACACCCCCGTGGAACGGGACGGCCGGCCCACCGGACTCCTCGTCGGCGGCGGTGAGCGCCGTACCCGCGAGGCCTTCGCCCGCCTCACCGGAGGGGAACGCGAGTACGAGTCCTGGCAGCGCTTCTACGCCATGACCGGCCGCGTCGCCGAAAAGGTGTTCCCCACCCTCACCGAACCCCTGCCCACCCGCGACGAACTCCGCCGCCACGTCGACGACGAGGACGCCTGGCGCACCCTCTTCGAGGAGCCGATCGGCACCGCCGTCGAGGCGAACTTCACCGACGACCTCGTACGCGGTGTCGTCCTCACCGACGCCCTGATCGGCACCTTCGCCGACGCCCACGACCCCTCCCTCCGTCAGAACCGCTGCTTCCTCTACCACGTCATCGGCGGCGGCACCGGCGCCTGGGACGTGCCCGTGGGCGGCATGGGCGCCCTCACCGACGCGCTGGCCGGCGCCGCCCGGAACGCGGGCGCCGTCCTCGCCACCGGCCACGAGGTCGTACGGGTGGACACGGACGGCCGGTCCGCCGAGGTGACCTACCGGACGGCCGACGGGGAGGACACGGTCGGCGCCCGGCACGTCCTGGTGAACGCCTCACCGCAGGAACTCGCCGCGCTCACGGGCGACACGCCGCCGAGCCCCGCCGAGGGCGCCCAGCTCAAGGTGAACATGCTGCTCACCCGGCTCCCGAGGCTCAAGGACACGTCCGTCGACCCGCGCGAGGCCTTCGCCGGGACCTTCCACATCGCCGAGGGGTACGAGCAACTGGCCGCCGCCCACGCCCAGGCGACGGCCGGTGAACTGCCCGCCGCGCCGCCGTCCGAGATCTACTGCCACTCGCTCACCGACCCGACGATCCTCGGCCCGGACCTCGTCGAGCGCGGCTACCAGACACTGACCCTGTTCGGCCTCCACACGCCCGCACGCCTGTTCGCCCCCGACAACGACGCCGTCCGCGACGAGCTGCTGAAGTCGACCCTCGCCCAGCTCGACGCCCACCTCGCCGAACCCCTCGCGGACTGTCTCGCCACCGACGCCGACGGCCGCCCCTGCATCGAGGCGAAGACCCCTCTCGACCTCGAACGTGACCTGCGCCTGCCCGGCGGCAACATCTTCCACCGCGACCTGACCTGGCCGTACGCCCAGGAGGACACCGGGCGCTGGGGCGTGGAGACCCGGCACGCCAACGTCCTGCTGTGCGGGGCGGGCGCGGTGCGCGGTGGCGGGGTGAGCGGGGTGCCGGGGCACAACGCCGCCATGGCCGTGCTGGAGGCCGACGAGGGCTGAACGCCGGGCGGTGCGGGGTCAGTTCGTGCTCGCCGTCCAGCCCACTGCCTCGATGCGTGCCGCGTCCGCCGGGCGCTTCTCGTCGAAGGCCACGCCCTCGTCGCCGCGTACGGTCAGTCCGTCGACGTACGCTCCACGGCCGACGTACAGCCGGTCGGTCGTGTACCGCCAGCGGAGGGTCAGGGTCGGCGCGGTCGGCAGGTTCGCCGACAGGCGGTGCCAGACGCGTCCCGACCAGCCGGTGACCGAACCCGTCGGATGCTCCTGAGGGTCGTTGTCACCCCGCGCTGTCGTCGTGAACGGGACCGGCTGCCAGGTCGTGCCGCCGTCGGCCGAGGACTCCAGGAACAGGACGTCCGACTGCGGCTCGGTGTCCCACCAAAGGGCGCAGCACAGACGGGAGTTGGCTGTGGTGGCGAGGGGCGGGAGCGTGAGCGTCGCCGTCGTCGTGCTCGCCATGCCGGAGAACCAGGCCTTACGTCCGTGACGCGGGCGGACCGGTACCGCGCGGGCCAGGTTGTTCGCGGCGGCGACCCGGGGCGCGGAACCGGAGCGCCAACTGCGCACCGGATGCACGGAGTTGCCGAGCACCACGAGGAAGGAGTCGGTCGACGGGTCGAGGACCAGCGAGGTGCCGGTGAAGCCGGTGTGCCCTGCGGTGCGGGGCGTGGCCATCGCGCCCATGTACCAGTGCTGGTACAGCTCGAAGCCGAGCCCGTGCTCGTCACCGGGGAAGGCGGTGTTGAAGTCGGTGAACATCAGCTCGACCGAGGCCGCCGACAGGATGCGCGCCCTGCCGTACGCACCGCCGTTGAGCAGCGTACGGCCGAGAACCGCCAGGTCCCAGGCCGACGAGAAGACACCGGCATGGCCGGCCACCCCGCCGAGGCTGAACGCGTTCTCGTCGTGCACCTCGCCCCACACCAGACCCCGGTTCAGCCCCGACCAGGGCGCGCGGGCGTCCTCGGTGGCGGCGATCGTCGGTTTCCAGGAGGCGGGCGGGTTGTAGCGCGTGCGGTGCATTCCGAGCGGAGCGGTGATCTCGTCGTGGAGCAGTGTGTCCAGGGGCGTGGAGGTGATCTTCTCCAGGACCAGTTGGAGCGAGATCAGATTCAGGTCCGAGTAGAGGTACTTGGTGCCCGGCGGGTTCAGCGGCGCCTGGTTCCAGATGAGTTCGAGCTTCTGCTCGTACGTCGGCGCGTTGTAGAGCGGGATCCAGGCGCGGAAACCTGAAGTGTGCGTGAGGAGTTGACGGATCGTCATGTCCTGCTTGCCCGCTCGGGCGAACTCCGGCAGATACGCGGCGACCTTCCCCTCCAACTCCAGCGTGCCCCGCTCCAGTTGCTGCACGGCCAGGATCGACGTGAACAGCTTGGAGACCGAGGCGAGGTCGAACACCGTGTCCTCGGCCATCGGGATCTGCTCGGCGGCCGGGAACTCGACCCCGGTGTCCGTCTTCTCGTCGTACGCCGCATAGCGCACCGCCATGCCGATCGGCTGATGCAGCGCCACCGTGCCGCCCCGCCCGGCGAGCAGGACAGCGCCCGCGTACCAGGGATGGTTGGGGGAGGGGCCGAGGAACGCCTCGGCGTCCGTGACCAGTTGGCGCAGCTGCTGGGGGAGGAGGCCCGCTTGTTCGGGTGAGCCGGGGCGCAGGGTCGGGTGCCGGCCCGTTGGTCCGGGGGTGGCCGCGGCCGGGCTCATCGGGAAGGAGGCGAAGGTCAGGGCGCCGCCCAGTGCCAGTGTGCGTCTGGCGAGCTGACGACGCGTCAATCCGTGTCCGTCCGTTGCGTCTTCTGTCATTGGGGGAGCCTCCCACAGTCAAGAATCTGACGGTGTATCAGAAAAGGTCTTCCCTCGTCCGGAGGACTGCGGCATCCTGCGGCCATGCAGACGGAGCTGAGCAGGAAACTGGGAATCGAGCACGCCGTCTTCGGCTTCACGCCGTTCCCCGCCGTCGCCGCGGCCATCAGCCGGGCCGGCGGTTTCGGGGTGCTCGGCGCGGTCCGCTACACGGCGCCGGACGATCTCAAACGCGACCTGGACTGGATCGAGGCGAATGTCGACGGCCGGCCGTACGGGCTGGACGTCGTCATGCCGGCCCGGAAGGTCGAGGGGGTCACCGAGGCCGAGGTCGAGGCGATGATCCCCGAGGGGCACCGCCAGTTCGTCCGGGACACCCTGGCCAAGTACGGCGTGCCCGAGCTGGCCGAGGGCGAGGCGTCCGGGTGGCGGATCACGGGGTGGATGGAGCAGGTCGCGCGCACCCAGCTCGACGTGGCCTTCGACTATCCGATCAAGTTGCTCGCGAATGCCCTGGGGTCGCCGCCCGCGGATGTCGTGGCCCGTGCGCACGACCAGGATGTGCTGGTCGCGGCCCTCGCGGGCAGCGCCCGGCACGCGCGCAAGCACGCCGAGGGCGGTATCGACATCGTCGTCGCGCAGGGGTACGAGGCGGGCGGACACACCGGCGAGATCGCCTCCATGGTGCTGACTCCTGAAGTCGTGGACGCGGTCGATCCGCTGCCTGTGCTTGCCGCCGGCGGTATCGGCAGCGGACGGCAGGTGGCCGCGGCGCTGGCCCTCGGCGCCCAGGGGGTCTGGCTGGGGTCCATGTGGCTGACCGTCACCGAGGCCGACATGCACTCACGCGCGCTCACCGAGAAGCTGCTCGCGGCCGGTTCCGGAGACACCGTCCGCTCCCGCGCCCTGACCGGCAAGCCGGCGCGTCAGCTGCGCACGGACTGGACCGACGCCTGGGACTCCGCCGACGGGCCCGGCACCCTGCCGATGCCGTTGCAGGGTCTGCTCGTGGCCGAGGCTGTGTCCCGCATCCAGAAGTACGAGGTGGCGCCACTGCTCGGCACACCGGTCGGCCAGATCGTCGGCCGGATGAACAGTGAACGGAGCGTTCAGGCGGTCTTCGACGAGCTGACCAGCGGCTTCGAGGAGGCTGTGAACCGAGTCAACAGGATCGCGGGACGGAACGCCGACGGAAGGGGCGACCAGTCGTGAGCGAGGTTCACAACGGTTTCTGGGCGCAGGCCGCCGCCGACCCGGAACGCACGGTCCTCATCGCGCCCGACGGCGAGGAGTGGACCGCCGGACGGCTGCACGCAGCCACCAACCAGCTCGTCCACGGGCTGCGGGCCGCCGGGCTCGAACGCGGTGACGCCTTCGCCGTCGTCCTGCCCAACGGCGTCGAGTTCTTCGTGGCCTATCTGGCAGCCGCCCAGGCCGGGTTCTATCTCGTCCCCGTCAACCACCACCTCGTCGGGCCCGAGATCGCCTGGATCGTCGCCGACTCCGGCGCCAAGGTGCTCATCGCGCACGAGCGCTTCGCGGACGCGGCACGCGCCGCCGCCGACGAGGCCCGACTCCCGGCGGAGGGGCGGTACGCGGTAGGCGAGGTCGACGGTTTCCGGCCGTACGCCGAACTCCTGGACGGACAGCCCGAGTCGGCGCCCGGCGACCGCACCCTCGGCTGGGTCATGAACTACACCTCGGGCACCACCGGCCGCCCGCGCGGGATCAGGCGCCCCCTGCCCGGCAAGCCGCCGGAAGAGGCGTACCTCGGCGGATTCCTCGGCATCTTCGGCGTCAAGCCGTTCGACGGGAACGTCCACCTCGTCTGCTCGCCGCTCTACCACACGGCCGTACTCCAGTTCGCGGGCGCTAGCCTGCACATCGGGCACCGACTCGTCCTGATGGACAAGTGGACGCCGGAGGAGATGCTCCGCGTCATCGACGCCCACGGCTGCACGCACACCCACATGGTCCCCACCCAGTTCCACCGGCTGCTGGCACTGCCGGAGGGCGTGCGGCGGGCGTACGACGTGTCGTCCATGCGGCACGCCATCCATGGCGCCGCGCCCTGCCCCGACCATGTGAAACGGGCCATGATCGACTGGTGGGGCGACTGCGTGGAGGAGTACTACGCGGCCAGCGAGGGCGGTGGGGCGTTCGCGACCGCCGAGGACTGGCTGAAGAAGCCCGGCACGGTCGGCAAGGCCTGGCCGATCAGTGAACTCGCCATCTTCGACGACGACGGCAACCGGCTGCCGCCCGGCGAACTCGGCACCGTCTACATGAAGATGAGCACCGGCGGCTTCGCCTACCACAAGGACGAGAGCAAGACTCAGAAGAACCGCATCGGCGACTTCTTCACCGTCGGCGACCTGGGCCTCCTCGACGAGGACGGCTACCTCTTCCTCCGCGACCGCAAGATCGACATGATCATCTCGGGCGGCGTCAACATCTACCCCGCCGAGATCGAGGCCGCTCTGCTCGCCCACCCCGCCGTCGCCGACGCCGCCGCCTTCGGCATCCCGCACGACGACTGGGGTGAGGAGGTCAAGGCGGTCGTGGAGGCGGCGCCCGGACACCTGCCGGGACCTGATCTCGCCACCGAGATCCTCGCCCACTGCGCCCGCCAACTCGCCGGGTACAAGCGGCCGAAGAGCGTCGACTTCATCGAGCGGATGCCACGCGACCCCAACGGCAAGCTGTACAAGCGGCGGTTGCGCGACCCGTACTGGGAGGGGCGTACCCGGCCCGTGTGAGCGGCCGGGCGGTGTGGTCCCGCCCCGGAAACGGGACGGGACCACACCGGTTTGACCGTACGTGCGTCAGCCGTGCACCCGGATCACCCGCAGCGCGGGCGACGACAGGATGTCCTTCTCGCAGAACCGCGCGTCGACCCACTTCTCGGCCGAGAACAGCCGCGTCTGGTCCGCGAAGTGCGGCGAGTTCGGATTCGACGACTGGGAGTACGTCAGCAGCGTGCGGGCCACCGGGCAGCGGCTGCCGTCCCAGCCCACGGCCTGGATGTGGCTGGAGCCGAACGCGTTGTCCCGGTAACCGCCGTTCGCCGTGTCCCAGATGGGCTCGATCTTGTTCCACACGCCCAGGGGCTCGGCACCGCCGCCGACGGGGAGGCGCTGCCCCTTCCGTACGACGTACTGGTGCTCCCCGAGCCTGGAGTTCAGCGGGATGCCCGCCGCCCGCAGCTCCGTCACCGTGTCGGCGAGGGCCTTGGTGAAGCCCGGCGCTTCGGTGTTGAGCGTGTTCGGGGTGCCGACCGGGTCCGCCGCCGAGAACGGCACCTTCCAGAGCTGCGCGGCCGGCACGGCGCCGAGGAGCTTGCGCCAGAGCCGATCGAAGAGCAGCGCACCCCGGCTGTCGCTGTTCATGGTGCGGTCCCAGGAGGCCAGCACACCGCAGGCCTCGCTGACATCGACCGCCGTTCCGTCAGTGCCCGTCGCCGTACCGCCCGGCAGCGCCGCGCATGCCCGGGCCGCGTCGGGCGCCGCCAGCGCACCCGTCGTCGAGCGGTTCGCGAACTGCAGCCGCTGGAGATCCGCGACCGTGAGTCCACCCTTCGCAGCCAGCGCCGCGACGTCCGCGACGGCACCGCGAGCACGAGGCGAGGCGGCCGTACGGACCGGGCCGAAGATCCGCTCGTAGCCGGTGATCGGCTGGTCCAGGTTGGCCAGCCACGCGCTGTTGTTGGAGTTCTCGACGTACGGCGTGTCCCGCAGTGTGGGCATGCGCGCGGGCCCGAATATCCCGGGCGCCACGGCGTCCGGATCGTCGCCGATCGCGCAGTCGGTGCGTGAGCCGTCGAGGACCGCGACCCCCGCCGCCGGGTAGGTGACCCTGCCGAGCGGGGTCGAGCAGGCTGCCGCCAACTCGTTGGTGACCCGGGGCAGTACCTGCGACTGGGCGAACAGGGAGTGCCCCGAGGAGTCGGCGGCGACGGTGTTCACCCAGGGGATGCCCTGGTGCTCGTCGAGGGACTTGACGACGTCGCCGGTGCTGCGCGCCTTGCTGAAGTCGAGCGAGGTGTCGTAGAAGCGCAGGTTCGCGGCGTTCGGGTCGCTCAGCGCGTACGCCGTTGTCGTGGTCCACGGCAACGGAAGCTGGGTGCTGGGGGACAGGACGACGGGGCCGTAGCGGGTCCACCACTGGGTGCGGGTCACCGGCGCGCCGTCCTTCACCGGGACGGTCACCGACCGGCGTGTCATCCGCTCCGGCCTGCCGTCGACCAGATACGTCGTCGGGTCGGCGGGGTCCAGCTTCAACTGGTGCAGGCTGAACGGCACACCGGTGGACACGGTGTGGCTCCACGCCACGTTCGCGTTGTAGCCGATGGAGATCGTCGGCGAGCCGAGCAACGACCCGCCCGCGACGTTCAGTTCACCCGGGATCGTCAGCTGGGACTGCCAGAACCGGCGCCCGCCCTGCCACGGGTAGTGCGGGTTGCCGAGCAGCAGACCACGCCCGTTGGCCGTCGTACCGCCGTTGAACGCCACGGCGTTGGAACCCATGTCGGAGATGTCGAACAACTCGCGCGCGCCCTTGGCGGCGGCAGCGGAGTCCGGTAGGGAGGAGCCGGTGGTGGCAGCAGTAGTGGCCGCCGACGGCGGCTGCGCCGTGGTGATCTCGTTCACCATGCCGCCCTGGCCACCGAGCACCGCGAGAGCGTACGCACGGGTCGCCACGTCGAGACCGGTCACCGGCCGGACCCAGGCCGCTCCCGCGCACGCCGGGTCCTTGACCCGGTTCTGCTTCAGCCAGGCGTTGTAGCCGGCCGCCCAGCCGTTCATCAGGTCCTTGACGGCCTTGCTCGGTCCCTGCGGCGCGGGCAGGGCGAGCAGCCGCTCGACCGTGCCGCTGTCCCGCACGCCACGGAAGTACAGGTCGCTGGAGAGGTTGTCCGGGGCGTCGGAGAGCGAGAGGTCGGTCGTGGCGTCCGGTCCGAAATAGCGTGAGCGGTCGCCGCGCAGGGTCGTGAAACCGTCGGCGAGCACGCACACCTGGTCGGCGGCCTGCGCCCAGCCGTTGCCGAAGCCGAGGTTCGCGTAGTTCTTCGCGACGATGTGCGGGATGCCGTACTCGGTGTAGCGGATCACGGCCGACAGGCCGCCCTGGGACGGATGGTGCTGTGACGCCTGTGCGGCTTGCGCCGCCTGTTGTTGCCGGCTCTGCGCCGTGGCGGCCGGCAGTGCTGTCGTGGCGGTGAGTAACGCGACTGCCGTGACGACGAGCCGTCTTGTGCGGGTGCGCATCGTGCCTCCCAACGTCATTGGGGGAAAGGGCGGTTGAGCGTACCAACGGGTATGTGCACTATGTGTGCGCTGACCTGCTTCGGTGCTTGACCTCCTTCGGGGCCGGAACCAGGATCACGGGTTATGACGCAGCAATACGGCAGCACGGTTGACGGGGTCCTGCGACGCAGCGCCCAGCGCGTTCCGGCACGGGTCGCGGTCGAGTACCGCGAGCGCGCCTGGACCTACGAGGAACTCGACGAGGCCGTCTCCCGCGCGGCGGGCCTGCTGCGCGGCGAGGGCCTGGCCCCCGGCGACCGGGTCGCCGCCTACGGCCACAACTCGGACGCCTATCTGATCGCCTTCCTCGCCTGCGCCCGCGCCGGACTCGTGCACGTCCCCGTCAACCAGAACCTGACCGGCGACGACCTCGCGTACATCGTCGACCAGTCCGGCAGCACCCTGGTCCTGGCCGACCCGGACCTCGTCGACCGGCTCCCCGACGGCGTACGGACCCTGCCGCTCCGCGACGCCGACGACTCACTCCTCGCCCGCCTGCCCGGCACCGCCCCCTACGACGGTCCCGACTCGCGCACCGAGGACCTGGTGCAGTTGCTCTACACGTCCGGGACCACCGCGCTGCCCAAGGGCGCGATGATGACCCACCGCTCCCTGGTGCACGAGTACCTGAGCGCGATCGCCGCCCTCGACCTGAGCGCCGGTGACCGGCCCGTGCACTCGCTGCCCCTTTACCACTCGGCCCAGATGCATGTGTTCCTGCTGCCGTATCTCGCCGTCGGCGCGACGAACGTCGTCCTCGACGCACCGGACGGCGACACGATCCTCGACCTCGTCGAGGCGGGCCGGGCGGACAGCCTGTTCGCGCCGCCGACCGTGTGGATCGGCCTCGCCAACCGCCCCGACTTCGCGACCCGCGACCTGAGCGGACTGCGCAAGGCCTACTACGGGGCGTCGATCATGCCGGTCCCGGTCCTGGAACGGCTGCGCGAGCGCCTCCCGAAGCTCGCCTTCTACAACTGCTTCGGCCAGAGCGAGATCGGCCCCCTCTCCATGGTTCTCGGGCCCTATGAGCACAAGGGCCGACTGGACTCCTGTGGGCGTCCGGTGCTGTTCGTGGACGCTCGGGTGGTCGACGAGGACGGGGAGGACGTGCCCGACGGCACCCCCGGCGAAGTCGTCTACCGGTCCCCGCAGTTGTGCGAGGGCTACTGGGGCAAGCCCGAGGAGACGAGCGCCGCATTCCGCGACGGCTGGTTCCACTCCGGCGACCTGGTCGTCCGGGACGCCGACGGCTACTACACCGTCGTCGACCGGGTGAAGGACGTCATCAACTCCGGTGGCGTGCTGATCGCCTCACGCCAGGTCGAGGACGCCCTGTACACCCACGAGGCGGTCGCCGAGGCGGCCGTCGTCGGCCTTCCCGACGAGCGCTGGATCGAGGCGGTCACGGCGGTCGTCGTCCCGCGCGGCGAGGTGACGGAGGCCGAACTCATCGCCCACGCCCGCGAGAAGCTCGCCCACTTCAAGGCACCGAAGCGGGTCCTGTTCGTGGACGATCTGCCGCGCAACGCGAGTGGGAAGATCCTCAAGCGGGAACTCAGGGACCGATTCGCGGACTCCTGACCTCAGTCACTCCTTGTCGACGCCCGTGAAGGCCAGTTCCGCCGTACTGACCGTCCCGGCGGTACGCCCCGGCGCGGTCTGGTACTGCCAGTAGAGGTTGGTGTGCGAGATGACCTCGGCCGGGATCGGCGCGCCGTACTCCGTGAGGTCCTCCGTGGTGTGGGCGTCGCCGACCAGGGTCACGTCGTACCCGCGCACGAAGCCGCCGTGCAGGGTCGCGCGGACGCACGCGTCGGACTGGGCGCCCGTGACGACCAGCCGGCCGACGCCGTGCTCGGCGAGGACGGACTCCAGATCGGTGGCCTCGAAGGAGTCCCCGTACCTCTTGTGGACCAGGGGTTCGGCGTCCCGGCGGACCAGTTCCGGCACGATCTCCCAGGGTTCGCTGCCGGCCTTGAACTCGTCACTGGAATGCTGCACCCAGACCACGGTCACGTCCTCCGCGCGGGCCTTGTCGACGAGGGTGCCGATGTTCGCGATCACGGCCTCGCGGTTGTGGCCGCCGGCCACCACGCCGTTCTGGACGTCGATGACGAGCAGCGCGCTGTTCGGCCTGTCGGGCAGGGTCGTCATGGGGAACCTCTTTGTCTCCTCGGCGCGGATCCTCTTCTCGCCACCCACACTAGAGCCGACCACTGACAACGGCACCTGACCTGCGAATTTCTTGGTCAGCCGGGATCTCGGTCCGTCCTCAGATCCACCACCCGCCTGATCTTCCCCACCGACCGCTCCAGTGACTCCGGCGCGACGATCTCCACCGCCGCCGAGATCCCGATGCCCTCCTTCACCGACGCCGCGATGGCGTGGGCCGCCGCGTCCCGGATCTCGGGGGTGGCTCCCGGGCGGGCCTCGGCGCGGACGGTGAGCAGGTCGAGGCGGGACTCGCGGGTCAGGCGGAGCTGGAAGTGGGGGGCGACGCCCGGAGTGCGCAGCACGATCTCCTCGATCTGGGTGGGGAAGAGGTTCACCCCGCGCACGATCAGCATGTCGTCGCTGCGCCCGGTGACCTTCTCCATCCGCCGGAAGACCCGGGCCGTACCGGGCAGCAGACGCGTCAGATCCCGGGTCCGGTAGCGGATCACGGGCATCGCCTCCTTGGTGAGCGAGGTGAACACCAGTTCCCCCTTCGCCCCCTCCGGCAGCACCTCGCCCGTGATCGGGTCGACGACCTCAGGGAAGAAGTGGTCCTCCCAGACATGCAGCCCGTCCTTGGTCTCCACGCACTCTTGGGCGACACCCGGGCCGATCACCTCCGACAGCCCGTATATGTCGACGGCGTCGATCGCGAACCGCTCCTCGATCTCCTCGCGCATCCGCTCGGTCCACGGCTCGGCCCCGAAGATGCCGACCCGTAGGGAAGTACCCCGAGGATCGACGCCCTGCTTCTCGAACTCGTCGAGGATCGTCAGAAGATAGGAGGGCGTCACCATGATGATCCCGGGCTGCAGATCCCGGATCAGCTGGACCTGCCGGGCCGTCATACCGCCGGACGCGGGGATCACCGTACAGCCGAGCCGTTCGGCGCCGTAGTGCGCGCCGAGACCGCCCGTGAACAGGCCGTATCCGTACGCCACATGGACCGTGTCGCCCGGCCTGCCGCCCGCCGCGCGGATCGAACGGGCCACCAGATCGGCCCACAGGGACAGGTCGTTGTCCGTGTAGCCCACCACTGTCGGGCGCCCGGTGGTGCCGCTCGACGCGTGGATCCGGCGGACCCGGTCCCGGGGGACGGCGAACATCCCGTACGGGTAGGTGTCGCGCAGGTCCGCCTTGGTGGTGAAGGGGAACAGGGCCAGATCGGCGAGGGAACGGCAGTCGTCCGGGCGTACGCCCGCCTTGTCGAAGGAGGCGCGGTAGAAGGGCACGTTGTCGTAGGCGTACCGCAGCGAGGTCCGCAGCCGCTCCAGCTGGAGGGCGCGCAGCGCCTCCGCGTCGAGACGCTCGCCCGCGTCCAGCCACTCCGTCGCATCCGCCATCGGGCGTCTCCCTCACATCGCGGCCACCTGGTCCGGCACCGGCGACCGACCATTCGGTCGAGGTGCTCGGGATCAGTAATCCAGGAGGGCTCGGCGCTTGCAAGAGGTCGTACGCCAAGAGACACGGCCGGCGGAGGCACTGGCGCTGGTGATGCCGTTCCTCCGCCCGGACCGCGCTACTTCTTCGCCGGCCCGTACGCCGTCATGAAGCGGTCGCGGAACTGGTCCATGCCCCACTTGGGGGCGTCGGCCGCGGGCTTGAGGCCGTCCGTCCAGCCCCAGTCGGCCACGCGGTCCAGCACCTTCGGGTCGTGGGCGACGATCGTGATCGGCACGTCCTTGTTGGCGCTGCCCCCGGTGACCGTCGGGACGGGCTGGTGGTCGCCGAGGAAGACCAGGACTGTGTTGTCGTCGCCGTAGCGCTGGACCCACTGGGTCAGGCTGTCCAGGGAGTACTGGATGGCCTTGCGGTACTCGGTCCGTACGCGCTTGGCGCTCTTCCAGACCTCCGTGGGGTTCGTGCCCTCCGCCTTGATCTTGTTGAAGACCGTACCGTCCCCGAGGTCGTTCCAGTCGACCATGCGGGCGATGGGGGACCAGGGGTTGTGGCTGGAGGCCAGGATGATCTCCGCCATGATCGGGTCGCGGTCCTTCTTCCCGTGCTCCAGCTTCTGGAAGGCCTCCAGGGTGAACTGGTCCGGCACCGGTGTCCAGCTGAAGTACGGCCCCTGGTAGCCGAGGTGCGTGGAGTCGTAGATGTTGTCGAGGCCGAAGTACGTGCCCTCGGGCCAGGACTTGCGGACGCCGGGGACGATGCCGACCGTGCGCCAGGCGCCGGTCTTCTGGAAGTAGCTGGTGAGGGAGGCGCGGTCACTGGTGGTCACGGTCCGGTACCGCTGCTGGTTCTTGACCCACAGACCGGACAGGAACGTCGTGTGGGCGAGCCAGCTGCCCGCGCCCGTCACGGGTGACGTGAGCCAGCCGCTGCGCGCCGCGAACCCGGCGGACTTGAGCCTGGCGTCGCCCTCCTTGAGTGTCTTGTCGATCTCCGGGGCCATCGTCGGATCGTCGATCGCCACCCTGCCGTAGCTCTCGACGAAGGTGAACAGCACGTCCTTGCCGCGAAGTCCGGTCAGCAACTGGTCGGACGGGGTGCCGGCGAAGGCGTCGACGTCGAGCTGCTTCTGGAAGACCTCGGCGTCCCCGAGGCCTTCGCGGACGTACTGGACCTTGTTGGAGAGGTACTGGGAGTAGCCCTTGGTCGCGATCGTCACACCGCCCGGCTGCACGCCCATGGTGAAACAGACGATCCACGCGGTGCCGAGGACCAGCGTGCCGCGCACGGCCACGGGGCGGTTCCGGGCCATCAGGTCGGCCAGCCGCAGCATCGCGAGCGCGGTCAGCACGAGAACGGCGATCACCAGGACGATCACACCGATCACCGCGAGAACCTCGCCCGAGCGGCCCAGCGAGTCCTTGAGGAAGTCCGCCCCGTTGCTCAGCAGCACCCAGTCGAAGACCAGGTCGAACGGCCGGGCCAGGGTCTGGTAGAAGCCCATGTCGAGACACTTGAGGACGGTGGACAGCCCGAGGAACGCCCCCAGGACGACCGCCGTGATCCGCCGTGCCCGCGACGGCAGGACGAGCAGCACGGCCGCGAGGAAGATCGCCTCGACGGGCATGCGGAGGAACGACTGGGGGGTGATCCGGTCGAGACGGTTGGGTATGAGGAGCACGACGAGCACCAGCACACCGGCCAGGACACTCGTGCCCACCCGTACGCCACGTGCGGCGCGCGGGAAACGGCGGCGCCAGCCGAACCAGCCGGGGCGGGCGGAGGAGGAGGCGGCGCCGCTCGGGTCGGGTTCGTCGGTGGACGCGGAATCGGAGGCCGTCGTGCCGGCGGATTCGTCCGCCTCGCCGGTCGTCGGCGGCTGGGTCGCTTCGGCCGCTTCCTCGTGCGCGGGCTCCACGTCCGCCGGGGCGTCGGGCTCGGTGTCCTTCACCTCGGGAGCGGCCGAGGAATCCTCGGCCGTGGTCCCGTTCGGTGAGTCCGCGTCCGGCTCCGGGAGTTGACGAGGGGGCGTGAGGTGCGACACCGAAGTGTCCTTCCGTGCGATGACCGGTGGTGCGTGACGAAGCGGCCGAAACGGCCGACGCCGACACTACCGGTACGGCTCGCATTCACCTCCGGTTCAGTCCCGCGCGATCATTGACCCGGCGTTGAACAAACCCTTACTGATCTGCGGCTACGGCCACTTCACGCGCCCACCGGTAGTCCGCCTTGCCGCTCGGCGACCGCTGGATCGCCTCCGCGATGACCAGTTGCCGGGGGATCTTGTAGCCCGCCAGCTGGGTACGGCAGTGCAGTTGTACGTCCGTCAGGCTCGGTCGCGTCGCACCCTCGCGCAACTGCACCACCGCCGCCACATGGTTGCCCCACGTCGCGTCCGGGACGCCGGCCACGAGTGCGTCGTACACGTCCGGATGGGACTTGAGCGCCTGCTCGACCTCCTCCGGATACACCTTCTCCCCGCCGGTGTTGATGCACTGCGAGCCCCGGCCCAGGACGGTGACGACACCCTCCTCGTCGACCGTCGCCATGTCGCCGAGCAGCGACCACCGCTCTCCGTCCTTCTCGAAGAAGGTCTCCGCCGTCTTCCGCGGGTCGTTGTAGTAGCCGAGCGGTACGTGGCCGCGCTGGGCGATCCGGCCCACCTCGCCCGGGGGCACCGGTTCGTGGGTGGCCGGATCCACCACCTGGGTACGGGAGTTGACGCGGATACGGAAGCCGCGTCCCGGGCCCGAGTCCTCGGTGGCCGTCCCGTTGAAGCCCGACTCCGACGACCCGAAGTTGTTCAGCAGCATGCAGTTCGGCACCAGGGCCTGGAACTGGGCGCGCACCGTCTCCGACATGATCGCGCCGGACGACGAGACGCTGAACATGGACGAGCAGTCCGTGCCCTTCATGGGCCCGTTGAGCGCGTCGATCAGCGGACGGAGCATCGCGTCGCCCACCAGGGACACGCTCGTGACCTTCTCCCGCTCGATCGTGCGCAGCACCTCCTCCGGCACGAACTTGCGGTGGATCACCACCCGTTGGCCGAAGTTGAAGGCGATGAACGCGGTCAGGGTCGAGGTGCCGTGCATCAGCGGGGGAGTGGGGAAGAAGGTGATCCCGTCACCGCCCGCCGCGACCCGCTCGGCCAGCTCCTGCGGGGACTTGACCGGCTCGCCGGTCGGGGCGCCACCGCCCAACCCCGAGAAGAACAGGTCCTCCTGACGCCACATCACCCCCTTGGGCATGCCGGTGGTGCCGCCGGTGTAGATGATGAACTGGTCGTCGCCGGAACGGTCCGGGAAGCCGCGCTCGGGTGACCCGGCGGCCTCGGCAACGGCGAAGGCCACGGCGTCCAACTCGGGCGCGTCCGCAGCCGGTTCGCCCACGCGGATCAGATGCCGCAGCGCCGTGGCCCGGGGTCGTACCCCCACCACCCGCTCCGTGAACTCCGCGTCGAAGACGAGGGCGACGAGGTCGGCGTCCCGGTAGAGATACGCCAACTCCTCTTCCACGTAGCGGTAGTTGACGTTGACCGGCACGATCCGCGCCTTCAGGCACCCCAGCACGGTCTGGAGGTACTCGATCCCGTTGTAGAGATGCAGCCCCAGATGCTCGCCCGGACGGATCCCGCTGTCGATCAGATGGTGGGCGATCCGGTTGGCGGCGGCGTCCAACTCCGCGTAGGTCAGACGGCGTTCCGCGCCCGTGCCCGGATGGTCGATGTACATCAGTGCCGCACGGTCGGGCACCACGTCGACCACCGACTCGAACAGGTCGGCAAGGTTGTACTCCACCGCTCCTCCTGACCCCGGGCACTGCTTGCGGTTGTCGGCTCGCCGGTCATCAGAGCAAAGGGCGCGGCAACTGTGAAGGGGCCGCGTCGAAGAAATCTGACTACCTGTCAGAAAACCCTTGAAGTGCTTCCTCCGCTCCTGCAACCTGTTCTCGTTCTTTCACCTGTTCTCGTTCTTTCAGAGGGGAGACGGTCGATGGGTGGCACGGAACACCTGACCGTGCGGCGTGAGAACGCCACACTGGTGCTCACGCTCAACAGGCCGGAGGCCAAGAACGCGCTCTCGCTGCCGATGCTCGTCGGGCTGTACGACGGCTGGGTCGAGGCGGACGAGGACGACGCCGTCCGCTCCATCGTGCTCACCGGAGCCGGGGGCGCCTTCTGTGCGGGGATGGACCTGAAGGCCCTCGCCGGGAGCGGTATGGAGGGGGAGCAGTACCGCCACCGGCTCAAGGCGGACCCCGATCTGCACTGGAAGGCGATGCTCCGCCATCACCGCCCCCGCAAACCGGTGATCTCCGCGATCGAGGGGTACTGCGTCGCCGGCGGCACCGAGATCATCCAGGGCACCGACATCCGGGTCGCGGGCGAGTCGGCGACCTTCGGGCTCTTCGAGGTCAAACGCGGCCTCTTCCCGATCGGCGGCTCCACGGTCCGCCTCCAACGCCAGATCCCGCGCACCCACGCCCTGGAAATGCTGCTGACCGGCCGCCCGTACACCGCCCAGGAGGCCGCCGCGATCGGCCTGATCGGACACGTGGTCCCCGACGGAACCGCCCTCGACAAGGCGTTGGAGATCGCCGAGCGGATCAACGCCTGCGGCCCGCTGGCGGTGGAGGCGGTCAAAGCCTCCGTCTACGAGACCGCCGAACTGACCGAGACCGACGGCCTCGCCGCCGAACTCAAGCGCGGCTGGCCCATCTTCGACACCGCCGACGCCAAGGAAGGCACCCGTGCCTTCGCCGAGAAGCGCCCGCCCGTCTACAAGCGGGCCTGACCTGCGAAGGAGCACCCCGGGATGACCACCGAAGTCCTCAAGGCCCCACTGGTCGTCGAATTCCCCTTCACCCGCTCCCTGGGCCCCGTCCAGAGCGCCTTCCTCACCGGCCTGCGCGAACAGGTCGTCCTCGGTGTCCGCACCACCGACGGCCGCACCCTCGTCCCACCCGTCGAGTACGACCCGGTGACCGCCGACGAGATACGCGACCTGGTCGAGGTCGCCCCCACCGGCACGGTCACCACCTGGGCCTGGAACCACGCCCCGCGCCGGGGCCAGCCCCTCGACACGCCCTTCGCCTGGGTCCTGGTCCGCCTCGACGGCGCCGACACGGCCCTGCTGCACGCCCTCGACGCCCCCGGCCCCGACGCCGTCCACACCGGCATGCGCGTCCGCGTCCGCTGGGCGGCGGAACGCTCCGGCGCGATCACGGACATCGCCTGCTTCGAACCGTACGACAGCCCGAGCGCAGGTGAACCGCCCGACCACGACGGGCAGTTCGAGTCGATGGTGACCGGCATCGTCGCCGAGGCCCGCCTCGACTACACCTACTCGCCCGGCCGTGCCCAGACCGCCTACATCACGGCCCTCGCCGACCGGCGGATCGTCGGGGAGCGCTGCCCGTCCTGCCGGAAGGTGTACGTCCCGCCGAGGGGCGCCTGTCCCACCTGCGGTGTCGCCACCTCCGAGCAGGTCGAGGTGGGACCCGGCGGCACGGTCACCACGTTCTGCATCGTCAACATCAAGGCGCGCAACCTCGACATCGAAGTGCCGTACGTCTACGCCCACATCGCCCTCGACGGCGCCGACCTCGCCCTGCACGGCCGGATCGGCGGCATCCCCTACGACCAGGTGCGCATGGGGCTGCGCGTCGAACCGGTGTGGACGGAAGGGGGCCGCTACCCCGACCACTACCGGCCCACCGGCGAACCCGACGCGGACTACGAGACGTACAAGGAGTCGCTGTGACACGCGAGATCGCCGTCGTCGCCTTCGCGCAGACCGAACACCGGCGCACCAGCGACGAGTTGTCCGAAGTCGAGATGCTCATGCCGGTACTGCACGAGGTGCTCGACCAGACCGGCCTGAAGACCAGTGACATCGGCTTCACCTGCTCCGGCTCCTCCGACTACCTCGCCGGCCGTGCCTTCTCCTTCACCCTCGCCCTCGACGGCGTCGGCGCCTGGCCGCCGATCTCCGAGTCGCACGTGGAGATGGACGGGGCGTGGGCGCTGTACGAGGCGTGGACCAAGCTGCTGACGGGTGACGCCGACACCGCGCTGGTCTACTCGTACGGCAAGTCCTCGCCCGGCTCGGTGCGTGACGTCCTGACCCGGCAGCTCGACCCGTACTACGTGGCGCCCCTGTGGCCGGACTCCGTGGCCCTCGCCGCACTCCAGGCGCAGGCGCTGATCGACGAGGGCCACACCGACGAGCCCGCGCTCGCCGCGGTCGCCGCCCGGAGCCGGGCGGATGCGGAGGCCAACTCCCATGCCCAGCTGCGGGGTTCGGTGCCGCAAGGGGACTATGTCGTACGTCCGCTGCGCACCGGGGACTGCCCGCCGATCGGCGACGGAGCCGCCGCCGTGATCCTCGCGGCCGGTGACCGCGCCCGGGAGCTGTGCGAGCGGCCCGCCTGGATCCGGGGCATCGACCATCGCATCGAAGCGCACTCGCTGGGCGTCCGCGAGCTGACCGACTCGCCGTCGACGCGCCTCGCCGCCGAGAAGGCGGGCGCCTTCGAACGGCCCGTGGACACCGCCGAGTTGCACGCGCCGTTCACCTCGCAGGAGGTGGTCCTGAGGAAAGCCCTGCGGTTGGGCGACGAGGTCCGCGTGAACCCGTCCGGGGGCGCCCTCGCCGCCAACCCGATCATGGCCGCCGGGCTCATCCGCATCGGCGAGGCCGCCGCCCGAATCCACCGGGGCGAGTCCGACCGGGCCCTCGCCCACGCCACCTCCGGGCCCTGTCTCCAGCAGAACCTGGTCGCCGTACTCGAAGGGGAGCCCCGTCATGCCCAGTGAACCCGTGGCGGTCGTCGGGATCGGCCAGACCAGGCATGTCGCCGCCCGACGGGACGTGTCCATGGCCGGGTTGGTGCGGGAAGCCGCGCAACGGGCCCTCGCGGACGCCGAGTTGACGTGGGCCGACATCGACGCCGTCGTCATCGGCAAGGCGCCCGACTTCTTCGAGGGCGTCATGATGCCGGAGCTGTATCTCGCCGACGCGCTCGGCGCGGTCGGGAAACCGATGCTGCGCGTGCACACGGCGGGCTCTGTAGGCGGCTCGACCGCCCTCGTCGCCACCAACCTCGTCAGGTCCCGTGTCCACGCCACCGTCCTCACCCTGGCCTACGAGAAGCAGTCCGAGTCGAACGCCATGTGGGGGCTGTCCCTGCCGATCCCCTTCCAGCAGCCCCTGCTGGCCGGGGCCGGCGGCTTCTTCGCCCCGCATGTCCGTGCGTACATGCGGCGCAGCGGTGCGCCTGACACGGTCGGCTCGCTGGTCGCGTACAAGGACCGGCGCAACGCGCTCAAGAACCCGTACGCGCATCTGCACGAGCACGACATCACGCTGGAGAAGGTCCAGGCCTCGCCGATGCTGTGGGACCCGATCCGCTACTCCGAGACCTGCCCGTCCTCGGACGGTGCCGTCGCGATGGTCCTCACCGACCGTGCCGGAGCCGCCCGCTCCCCGCGCCCGCCCGCCTGGCTGCACGGCGGCGCGATGCGCAGCGAACCCACGCTCTTCGCGGGCAAGGACGCCGTGTCGCCGAAGGCGGGCCGGGACTGCGCGGCCGACGTGTACCGGCAGGCCGGGATCGCCGACCCGCGCCGGGACATCGACGCCGTCGAGATGTACGTGCCGTTCTCCTGGTACGAACCCATGTGGCTGGAGAACCTCGGGTTCGCGGCGGAGGGCGAGGGCTGGAAGCTGACGGAGTCCGGGGTCACGGAGCTGGACGGAGACCTCCCGGTCAACATGTCGGGCGGTGTTCTGTCCACCAATCCGATCGGCGCCTCGGGCATGATCCGCTTCGCGGAAGCGGCCCTTCAGGTGCGTGGGATGGCCGGAGAACACCAGGTGGACGGGGCTCGCCGGGTCCTCGGGCACGCCTACGGCGGTGGCTCCCAGTTCTTTTCCATGTGGCTCGTCGGCAGCGAACCGCCCACCTCCTGAAGCATCCCCCTCACGTGGCCTGTCGGCGGCAGGAAGCGATGGCTAGGCTGGCCGCGGACGACGAAACCGGGAGGAGCACGGACGTGGCCGAGAGCACGATCCAGGAGCACCCGCTCGCGGGCTGGGACAAGCCGGAGCTGGACCTCAGCAACGCCGACTGGCAGTCCAGCAGCAGTGGGCGGGGGGATGTCCAGATCGCCTTTGTCGAGGGATTCATCGCGATGCGCAACAGTGGCCGCCCGCACAGCCCTTCCCTGATTTTCACGCCCGCGGAATGGGGCGCGTTCGTGTCGGGGGCACGGGAAGGGGAGTTCGACCTGACCTGATGCTTTGTCGCCCCCGCCGCCCCTACCCGTCCCATCCTCGGGGGCTCCGCCCCCGAACCCCCGCATCGCGCTGAACGCGCTCGTCCTCAAACGCCGGACGGGCTGACTACCCAGCCCGTCCGGCGTTTGAGGACGAGGCCGTTCAGGCCGACAGCGGGGGTCTGGGGGCGGCAGCCCCCAGGGGATGGGAATGGGTAGGGGCGGCGGGGGCGAGGAAAAATCGCGCTAATGGGTGTGGTGGGGCTTAGCATTAGGGGCATGCGGGACCTGATCACCAGCGACGCGCGGCTCGCCCTCGACCTTGCCCTCACCGTCCGCCATGACGGTGAGGGTGGTGTCGCCGACGACCTCACCGACCCCACCGGCCTCACCACCTGGGTGCGCGCCCACCACGACACCCTGCCGGACACCGACCGCTTCGTCGCCGACGAGCCCGCGCTGACCGCCGTAAGAGAACTGCGTGCCGCCGTCCGCACCCTCTTCGCCCGCGCGGTGCGGCCCGGGGAACCGAGCCCGGCCGACGCGGCCCGGCTGCTGCCCCTGCCCGAGGCGCTGCGACGGCTCAACGCGGCCGCCGCCCGAACGCCCACCGTCCCCGTGCTCGACTGGGCCGACGACGCCGAACCCGTCGTTCGCCACCAGGGCGTACGCGGTGAGGAGGAGATCGTGGCCGTGCTCGCGCAGGCCGCTGTCGCCTTTCTCGCCGGCCCGGACCGGGCACGGCTGCGGGCCTGCCACGCACCGCGCTGCGTGCGCTACTTCCTCAAGGAGCACCCGCGCCAGGAGTGGTGCAGGCCGGCCTGTGGAAACCGGGCCCGCGTCGCCCGCCACCACGAGCGGCACAAGCAGGCGAGCTAGCGCGGTGTGCGTCGGCGGTGCCCGAGGGACATGGAGGTCCGGCGGGACACGTACCATTGCCGTATGTCGTTCCTCCGCCGCCGCAGTGCCACTCCCGCCGGCCCCGACTTCGATGTTCTGGCCATGGATCCGGGTGACTGGCCCGGCAATCTGGGTGCGGGCCTGCTGCCCGCCCCGGATGGCAGCTGCCAGGGCGTTTTCCTGCGCTACGACCTGTTCGGCGGCCGTGGTCCCGCGATGGTCATCGGCAATCTGCCGGAGGGCTCCCCGGCCCGTGACGTCGCCGAGGACGAGGTCCCGTTCGAGGTCGCCCAGCTGCTGCTGGCCCTGGAGAACGAGGAGGAGGTCACCGTCGTCGGCACCGAGGACGTCCCGGTGATGCAGGGCGACAACCTCCTGATCGTGCGCCGCCTCAAGCTCTCCGAGAGCCGGATCGCCTGCGTCCAGTTCGACCGCAGTGACAATGTTCTGGTGACCATCGCGGCGTGGGACCGTCCGATCACCGACGACCTGTACGCGCTGCTGAAGCCGCTGCCCGCGGAGCTTTTCCAGACCCAGTGACGTGATCGCGTACAGGGTGAGGGGCGAGCCCCTCACCCTGTTGCGCTTCGCTCAGCGGAGCGTGAGTCGTACGTCCGCCGCCCTCACGAACGCCACCCGGTGGCCGAACTGGATCTCGTAGTACTGGTCCTTGCCGACCACGACCCGGTGCGCGGATGTGTCGAAGGTGACCGCGTAGTAGTACTCACCCGGCACCTTGTCCCCAGCCACGTACTTCTGGCCCGCGGGCAGCTTGTACGGCAGCGGCGAGACCGCCTGGGCCGGGACGCCCGCCGGATAGGCCGAGGCCTCCGGGTACGCCCTTCCGTACACCGGGATCTCCGTCAGACCCTCCCTCGGTGTGACGACCGCCGCGGTCGCGTTCACCGCCGTCGGGTTGGCGGCCGGGTTCTGGAACCAGGCCTTCTGGCCGAGGTACCAGATCGCCGTCCAGTCGCCCCTGCGCTCCGCGACCGCGTACTGCTGGCCGGTGGAGGCCCGCGACCCGACGTCGTTGACGCCGGTCGACGAGGTGCCGTCGCCCGAAGGGTGCGTCCCGATGTCCTTGACGAGCGATGACGTGGTGTCCGGCTGGGAGTACAGGCGTACTTCGCTCGACCCGTGAGCCGCGCACGCCTGGCCCGCCGTGGCGCAGCCCGTGTACACCGGCCGGTTCGACGCGTAGTCCGGGCGGATCGTCACCACACCGCTGTCGGCCCGGCGGGCCGTCGGCTCGAAGGGGCGGCCCAGCAGGGTGAAGTAGTGCTGCCAGTCCCAGTACGGGCCCGGGTCGGTGTGCATCCCGGAGACCGTCGAGGTGGTCGGACCCGGCACGTTGTCATGGCCGAGGATGTGCTGGCGGTCCAGCGGAATGCCGTACTTGGCCGCCAGATACTGCACCAACCGCGCCGACGCCCGGTACATCGCCTCCGTGTACCAGGCGTCCGGGTTCGCGAGGAAGCCCTCGTGCTCAAGGCCGATCGACTTGGCGTTGACGTACCAGTTGCCCGCGTGCCAGGCCACGTCCTTCGCCTTCACATGCTGCGCGATGTGCCCGTCCGTCGAGCGCAGCGTGTAGTTCCAGGACACGTAGGTCGGGTCCTGGACCATCGTCAGTACGCCGTTCCAGGCGCCCTCCGTGTCATGGACGACGATGTACCGGATGCTCTGGCCGGCAGGCCGGTTGCCCAGGTCGTGGTTGCCGTAGTCGCCGTCGCCGAACTCCTCGTAGGGCGCCGGAATCCACTCGCAGGACACCGTCACCGGGCACTCGGTGCCCTCGGCGGACACCGTACGCAGCCCGGTCCGCCTCAACTGGGCGGTGTCGGGGGCCAGTTCGGGGCGCGCGGCGAGGGCGACCCGCTGTCCCTCGTCGGTCGTGCGCCGCTCGCCGGTGCGCAGCACGTCGTACACGTCATCGGCGTACGCCGCCGCCGTCGCGGTGTCGTCGGCGCCGGAGAAGCGGGCCACCGCGCCGTACCAGTCCGCCGGGTCGGCGCTGAGCGGCTCGGCGAGGTCCTGCTGGGCGGCGGCCAGCAGGGCGGCGCCGCCGGCGACGTTGGCCGACGGGTCGGTACGGAGTTGCTCGGGTGCCAGCCCGGTCAGCTCGGCCGCCTTCGTCAACGTGCGCAGGCGGGGCGGGAGTTCGGCCTGTGTCGGCACCTCCGTGGTGGGGTGCAGGGCCGGGCGGGCACTGTCGCCGCGCGCGTCCTCCGTGCCCTCGCTGTGGTGCGGGGCGTCGGCGAGGGCGGTCCGGGCGTCGGTGAGGTGCATCGGGCCGTAGCCGCCGGTGACGCTGGGCGCCCCGGCGTGCGTGTCCCAGCGGGACTGGAGGTAGGAGACGGCGAGCAGGACGCTCTGCGGTACGTGGTATTCGGCTGCCGCCGCGGCGAACGCGCGCTGCAGCCGGTCGGCCGGGGCGGCGCTGTCGGCCGGGGCCGCGCCGAGCAGCGGCAGGAGCAGCGCCGCCGAGGCGAGCGCACCGGCGGTTCTGCGCAGGCGTCTGTGTCCGGGATCGGTGGGGTGACTGGGGTCGGCGGATCCTCGCAAGGCGGCCTCCTGGGACGGGCGGTCGTGGGGGTGCGTACGGGGCCGAAACGTATGTCAGTGCTATCGGCTGCCCGACGATCCGTCAATGATGCCCAGAGGCCGGTGAGTTCCCATGTCAATGAGGGTGCGGGCGGCGTTTCGCGACGTCCCGCGCCCGGACATGACGAAGGCCCGCGCTGCGCCGCTGTCCAGGCGCATCGCGGGCCCACGTCCCCCGTCAGCGAGTGCCGACCGCCGCGCGTACGGCCCGTCGGGCCAGCTGGCAGTCGTCGTGCAGCCGCCTCAGCAGCAGCCGCTGTTCCTCGCCGGACGGCGCAGCACCCGGTTGGGCCGGTCCCGGTGCCGCCGGGGTCGTCTCGTGCATCGAACGCTGCACGGCCAGCTCGTAAGTACGGATCTCGCGCGTCAGTACCAGCATCAGGTTCACCAGGAAGGCGTCCCGTGCCGCCGGTCCCGCCGACTGCGCGAGCTGGCTGATCTGCCGCCTGGCCACCGGCGCGTCACCGAGGACCGCCCACAGCGTCGCCAGGTCGTACCCCGGCAGATACCAGCCCGCATGCTCCCAGTCCACCAGCACTGGACCGGCCGGTGAGAGGAGGATGTTGGACAGGAGTGCGTCGCCGTGGCAGAACTGGCCCATGCCCTGGCGGCCCGCCGAGTGCGCGATGCCGTGCACGAGTTTCTGCAGATCACCCATGTCCCGGTCGGTGAGCAGACCCAGCTCGTGGTACCGGGAGATACGGGCCGCGTAGTCCAGCGGGGCGTCGAACGTGCCCGCCGGGGGGCGCCAGGCGTTGAGCCGGCAGATCGCGCTCAGCGCCGCCCTGATGTCCGCACGTGGCGGTGCCTCGACCGGATGCCGCTGCAGGGCCGCGACCCGGCCCGGCATCCGTTCGATGACCAGCGTGCAGTTGTCCGGGTCCGCCGCGATCAGCCGGGGCACCCGCACCGGCGGGCGGTGCCGGACGAACGAGCGGTAAGCGGCTATTTCGTGCCGGATCCGCTCGGCCCAGGCTGGTGACTGGTCCAGTAAACACTTGGCGACGGCCGTGCTCCGCCCTGTCGTCCCGACCAGGAGCACCGAGCGTCCGCTGCGGCGCAGCACCTGCACCGGAGCGAACTCCGGGCAGATCCGGTGCACCGCCGCGATCGCCGTGCGCAGCTGGGCGCCCTGCGTGCCGGACAGGTCGAGTCTCCCGCTGAGCGGCTGCGTACCGATCCCCGGCAGCCGTCGTGCCCGGCCGGCACCGGCACCCAGTACAGGGGCCGCCGGACGCGCGGGGTCGAGGTAGGGGCCGCTGCCACCCGGGCGGGGGTGCAGCAGCCGGGGAGGGGCGGACACGGAGGACGATGCTGCGTACATGGGCGAAACAGATCCCTTCGTGTGCCTGCGTCGGTCGTGCGCTGCCCGGCCCGGCCGCTCCGGTGCACCCTGGGGAGTGTTCCTCGGCGACCGGGTCGGGGTGGCGCTTTCCTACCTGACACCCGGTGACCAGTGGCACACCATCTGGCGAACCCTGGCGAACCCTGGCGAATAGTCGCTCAGCAACTGACAGACGGTTACTGTCAACTCAGCCGAGAACCTGGGGGCTTGACGT
This sequence comes from Streptomyces sp. NPDC002680, assembly GCF_042889145.1. Classification (NCBI taxonomy): domain Bacteria; kingdom Bacillati; phylum Actinomycetota; class Actinomycetes; order Kitasatosporales; family Streptomycetaceae; genus Streptomyces; species Streptomyces sp. NPDC002680. The sequence goes on along the minus strand of NZ_JBIAQP010000001.1, from coordinate 622,552 downwards.
GAGCGGACAACCCAACACTCGTCTGACGGACCTGTTCGGCCTGGCCGGCTGGTCCAAGGGCGAACTCGCGCGACTGGTCAACCGGCAGGCGGCGGCCATGGGCCACCCCCAGCTGGCGACGGACACCTCGCGGGTGCGGCGGTGGATCGACACGGGAGAGATCCCGCGCGATCCGGTGCCGCGTGTACTGGCTGCCCTGTTCACCGAGCGTCTCGGCCGTGTCGTGACCATCGAGGACTTAGGTCTGGTCCGGCACGGGCGTGTGGGGAAACGGCCGGGCGCCGGGAGTGCGGAAGCTCCCGACGGTGTGCCGTGGACGCCCGATCGGACTGCCGCGGTCCTCACCGAATTCACGGGAATGGACCTCATGCTCAACCGACGCGGCTTGGTGGGTGCGGGCGTCGCGCTCACCGCAGGCTCCGCACTCAGCAGTGCCATGCACGACTGGCTGCACACCGACCCGACTCTCTCCGCCGACGCTCCCGACCTCGACAACCCCCTGCACGCCGATCCCGCCGGTTTCGACCGGTACGAGGCCGCCCCCATCGGGTGGCAGGAGATCGAGGAACTGGAACGCGCGGTCGAGGTGTTCCGGGCCTGGGACGCCGCCCGCGGCGGCGGGCTCCAGCGCAAGGCAGTGGTGGGTCAGCTCAACGAGGTGGGCGGCATGCTCGCCTACCGGCACCCCGAACCCCTCCAGCGGCGCCTGTGGGGCGTCGCCGCCAACCTCGCCGTCCTGGCCGGCTGGATGTCGCACGACGTCGGCCTGGAACCCACGGCCCAGAAGTACTTCGTCATCGCCGCCCACGCGGCCCGAGAGGGCGGCGACCGGCCGCGCGCCGGGGAGGCGCTCTCCCGGGCGGCCCGCCAGATGGTGCACCTGGGCCGGCCCGACGACGCGCTCGACCTCATGAAGCTCGCCAACTCCGGTTCGGGCGAGGAGACCCTGCCCCGCACCAAGGCCATGCTGTACACCGTCGAGGCCTGGGCACAGGCGTCGATGGGGCACGGCCAGGCGATGCGCCGCACCCTCGGCCAGGCGGAGGACCTCTTCGTCTCCGACAAGGGTGATGTGCCGCCGCCGAGCTGGATGCAGATGTTCAAGGCGGAGGACCTGTACGGCATGCAGGCCCTGGCCTACCGCACCCTGGCCGAGCACGAGCCGGGCGCGGCCGTGCACGCCCAGTACTACGCGGAGAAGGCCCTGGAGCTGCGGGTCGACAACCGCCAGCGGTCGAAGATCTTCGACTATCTGTCCATGGCCTCCGCCTGCTTCATCGCGGACGACCCCGAACAGGCCGCCGGCTACGCGCGGTTGGCGCTGGTGTCGATGGGCTCGAATTCCTCCCACCGCACCTGGGACCGGCTGCGCGAGATGTACCGGCTCACCGCCGCGTACTCCAGCTACCCGAAGATCAACGAACTCCGCGAGGAGATCAAACTGTCGCTGCCGAAGCAGACGAAGGGGAGGGGCGGCAACAACACCGGGCGGGTCTAGCCCCCGCCCGGCAGTCCTGCCCCGACCGTCCTACGGGGCCACGGCAGTCCTACGGGGCCACCCTGGCGACGAGTACGCAGGCGTCGTCCTCCCGCTCGGCCTCGCCGAACTCCTCCACCACCGCCCGTACGCATTCCTGCGCGGTCCGCGCCTCGCCGAAGCGCGGGGCCAGTTCGAGCAGGCGGTGTGCGACGGCGGTACCTTCCCGGCGCCCGGGCACCAGTCCGTCGGTGTGCAGAAGGAGCACATCGCCCGGTTCCAGGGTCTCCTCGGCCTGTCCGTAGACAGCGCCCGAGGTCGCGCCGAGCAGAACGCCGCTCGGTGGGTTCAGCACGCGCCCCGTCCCGTCGCGGAACAGCAGCGGGGCGGGGTGTCCTGCCTGCGCCCAGGTGAGGGTGCGGGTCTCGGGCCGGTAGCGGCAGCAGATCGCGCTGCCCAGGGCCGGCTGGACGGACGCGTCGAGCAACTGGTTGAGCCAGGACATGAGTTGGCCCGGCTGTGTGCCCGCCACGGCCATCCCGCGCAGCGCGCCCAGCAGCATCGCCATGCCCGAAGTCACGGTCACCCCGTGCCCGGTGAGGTCTCCGACGCTCAACAGGGTGTCGCCGTCGGCCAGTTCGAGCGCGTCGTACCAGTCGCCGCCGATCAGCGCGCTCGTCGAGGAGGGGAGGTAGTGGGCGGCCAGGTCCAGGGCCTGGGGTCCCTGGCGCGGGAGCCGCAGGGAGCCGCGCCACGGCGGCAGCACAGCCTCCTGCAACTCGACCGCGAGCCGGCGCTCGGACTGCGCGTGGTGCCGGTGACGCTGGAGCGAGTCACGGGTCTCGCTCACCGTCCTTTGGCTGCGCCGCAGTTCGCTGACGTCCCGCAGTACGGCCCACATGGAGGCGGTGCTGCCGTCGGCGTCGAGCACGGGCTCGCCCATCATGTGCACGGTCCGCACGCCGCCGTCGGGCCGGACGACGCGGAACTCGCCGTCGATGGGCTTGGCGTCGATGAGACAGTCCGTGACCATCGCGGTGAGCCTTCGCCGGTCCTCGTCGAGGACCAGGGAGGGCAGTTCGTCGAGGGTGAGCGGGTCCGCGGTGGGGTCCCGGCCGAGGATCTGGTACAGCTCACCGGACCAACTGGCCTCGTCCGTAAGGAGGTTCCACTCCGCGCTGCCGACCCGGCTGAGGAGCGAGTCGCGCCGGGGAGCGGTCGGCACGGCTCGCAGTGCGGGCACCGCCTCGGCGGCCACGGGAGCCTCGGGCAGCGGCTGCGGTCCGTCCCGCAGTTGGGCCAAGTGCTCGTCGAGGTCGTTGAGTTGATGCAGTGCCAGATCGTACAGAGCGCGCTGCCAGCGTCCCTCCGGGTCCGAACCGTCGGCAGGAGTGTCCCGTCGTACGGCATCCACGTCGCCCTTGAGTCGGCGGGCCTGTGTGATGAGCGCGTCGACCGAGCCGCGCGCGGGCGGCTGGGCGGCTGGACGGTCCGCGGAGAGATGGGGCGGCATGACGCACTCCGATGAAGGGACGGTACGACCAAGGCTGAAGGAAGGACCGGTTACGACTCTTGCACAGCCTGCGACGCCCTGTAAGGGATTTGGCAACACCCGATACGGTGGTGCTTCTGGCATATGCCACAGTCTTCTCGGGCGGTTTTCCTGGTGTGAAAGCGGTACGCGTCCGGTGTGCCAAGTCGTAGTCGGGGTACGCGACTTGATGGATCGATGGAGATGAGTGGCAACTCATTCACTCGCGTGTTCGACGGCTTTTTGTGCGATGTGCGGCTGCGTGTTGCCGGGGCACAGGGTCAGGTTGCCCCCGAATCGCCCGTCGGTCCGCGATCCCTGCGGAAAACCACGCCAGTTAGTGATGCAGCTCACAATAAAAGCTGCGGATTCCGCGTAATCGGAGAGGCCATTTCGGGGTCGTAACACCACGTCGGCACAACGCGTCGGCATCAGCATCGTCGGCCCGAACCGGAGCGGAGACTGCCATGGACGTCACCCTCGAACAGCCCGCGCGCGCACGCCTGATCACCTCGGAGGAACAGGAGCTTCCCGTCCGTGCCACGCTCCGCTACGCCTCGACCGATCCACTGGCCGTGCACATCGACTTCCCGGCGGAGGCCGCCCTTGACGGCGAGGGGGTGAGCTGGACCTTCGCCCGGAGCCTCCTGGAGGAGGGTGTCCGACGGCCCGCCGGGGGCGGTGACGTGCACATCTGGCCGTGCGGGCCCGCACGGACGGTCCTGGAACTGCACTCGCCGCACGGCCTGGCCCTGCTCCAGTTCGACACCCCGGCCCTGCGCCGCTTCCTGCTCCGTACGTTCGCCGTCGTGGCGGCCGGGAGAGAGGACCTCGGCGACGCCGTCGACCGCGGCCTCTCCGACCTCCTGGGCGCCCCTTCGGCGGGCGGTGAGGGCAGGGAGCAGTGAGGGGGGCCTAGGGGGCCTCAGTCGGCCTCGTCCGCGCCGCAGGAGCTGCCGTCGGCCGGGAGGGAGCCGTACAGCAGGAAGGCGTCGACCTTGCGGTGCACGCACTTCGAGGACGCGTACCCGGTGTGGCCCTCGCCCTTGTTGTCGAGGACGACCGCCGACGAGCCCAGCCGCTCGGCCGTCTCGGTCGTCCAGCGGTACGGCGTGGCCGGGTCGCCGCGTGTGCCCACCAGGAGCATCTTCGGGGTGTCGACGTCCCGGACCTCGGTGCGGATGAAGTTCGTGCCCCTGGGCCGGCCGTAGCACGTCAGAACCTCGGTGAGGCGGTACCGGCCGAACACCGGGGATGCCTTCTCGTACGAGGCGCGCAGAGCGGCGAGATCCTTGGTGATCCGGGCCGCCGTGGGGCGGTCGGGATCGTCCGCGCAGTTGATCGCCATCAGCGCGGCGGGAAGGTTGTCGATGGGCACCTCGACCTCGTCGACGAGATGGCCGCCGGAGTCCGGGGAGGGGCTCTGTCGTACGAGGGGCTGCCGCACGGGGTTCTCGGGCGCGGGGGTCTGTCTCGGGGGGACGGCGACACCTCGGCCGGCGAAGGCCATCACCCCTCTCGCGTCACCGTCCTCGACCAGTCCGGCGAGGGCCCGCTCCAGGGGCGGCCACATCCGCCTGCTGTAGAGCCCCTGGCCGATGGCTCCCACCAGATCCTGACCGGAGAAGCGGTCGCCGTACCCGGTCGGCACCGGGTCCTCGTCGAGGGAGTCCACCAGGTCGACGACCCGCTGGCGGGCGACGCGCACGTCCTGCCCGAACGGACAGGCGATGTCGATCACGCACCAGGTGAGGAAGGCCTCCAGCGCGGTCTGCTGCCCGGCGGCGCCCGCGAGACCCTGCTCGGCGAGCGACTCGGTGAGGGTGTCCACGCCGTCCAGGACGAACCGGCCCACCTTCTTGGGGAACTGGGTCGCGTACACCGCGCCGAGCCGTGTCCCGTACGAGAAACCGAGGTAGTTGAGCTTCTTGTCGCCGAGGGCCTCGCGCATCACGTCAAGGTCGCGGGAGGCGTTCACGGTGCCGATGTGCCGCAGGACGGGCCCCGAGTGCCTGGCGCAGGCCTGGGCCGCCTTGCGCAACTGTTCGAGCACGGCACGCGGATTGTCCCCGGCCTCGCCACCGGTCACCTCGACGTCCGTGGCCGAGTCCGTGCCCTCGCCGCAGCTGACGGGGGAGGACCGGCCGACGCCGCGCGGGTCGAAGGTGACGACGTCGTAGCCGTTCGTCAGGCTCATGAAGTCCTTGCCCTCATAGGCGAGTTGGCTGACGCCCGGGCCGCCGGGACCGCCGAAGTTCAGCAGCACCGAACCCCGCGACTTGCCCGTGGCCCGGTACCGGGCCATCGCCAGTTCGAGGGTGTCGCCGCCGGGCTTCGCGTAGTCGAGCGGCACGGTGACCTTGCCGCACTGGAGGCCGTCCGTCGGCGGCTCGTAGAGGGCCCCGGCGGCGCAGGCCGACCAGTCGATCTCCTGGTCGTAGAAGCGGGACAGGCCGGGCTCGTCGTCCGCCGCGGCCACCGTCGGCGAGCCCGCCCCCAGCAGGGCGAGCGTCGCGGCCGAGGCGAGCGCCCGGCGTCGGTACGCGGACCGCATGAATGCCTCCAGGGGCGGGGTCCCGGCTGTGGGCCGGGACGGCGCCCTCGAACACGATATGCGGGTGACCAGGGGCTCGCCTCCCGGCGGCCGGGCGCGGGCGACGGTTACGCTGGGTGGTCGAGCCCCAGCCAAGAGCCATGACCAAGAGCCATGACCGAAAGCCGTGGCCGGGCGGGGCCGGTATCCCCCCATGGAACGGAACGGAGCACACCCATGACCACCTCCGCCGGCCCGATCTCCCCGGGCCCCGAAGACCTCGTCGTCACCCGGGCCACGCCCGAGGACTGGCCGGTGGTGACCGGATGGGCGGGCGACGAGGGCTGGAATCCGGGGCTGTCGGACACCGCCGGGTTCTTCGCCCAGGACCCCGAGGGCTTCTTCGTCGGCAGGCTCGACGGGGAGCCGGTCTCGGCGATCTCGGTCGTCAACTACGGTGACGCGTACGCCTTTTTGGGTTTTTATCTCGTCCGTCCCGATGTACGCGGCCGGGGCTACGGGATCACCACCTGGAAGACCGCGCTGGCCCACGCGGGCACCCGTACCGTCGGCCTCGACGGCGTGGTCGCCCAGCAGGACAACTACCGCCGCTCCGGCTTCGAACCCGCCCACCGCACCGTCCGGTACACCGGGACCGCCCCCGCCGCCGACACCCCGGCGCGCGTACGTCCCGTACGGCGGGAGGATCTGGCGGCGATCTCGGCGTACGACACCCTGTGCACCCCCGCCGACCGGCCCCGCTTCCTGGAGTACTGGCTGAGCGCCCCGGGGCATCGGGCCTTCGTACGCGTGGCCGACGGCAACCGCGCCGGAAACGGGGCCATCACCGGCTACGGAGTCGTCCGCCCCGGCCGTGACGCGTCCCGGATCGGCCCGCTGTTCGCCGACACCGCCGACGACGCCCGGGCGCTGTTCGCCGCGCTGACCGCCGGCGCGGCCGGGACGGAGGTCGCGATCGACGTCCCCGAGCCGAACACGGCGGCCGTCGCGATGGTGGAGGAGGCGGGCTTCGCGCCGTCCTTCGAGACGGCACGCATGTACACGGGCCCGGTACGGGAGTTCGCGGGGGAGAGGGTCTTCGGGGTGACCACGCTCGAACTCGGGTAGCGGATAACTCCCGTACGGATCAGCCTTGTTGAGGTGCGGCGGTGTGGAACCGGCGGTGCAGCTCGCGAACGTCCTCGGTCAGTTCCGGCACCGGGCCCTCGACCGTCACTCCGGGCGCGATCTCCTTGACCGGCAGGGGCCGAACCGGGGCGGCGGGAACGCCCAACTCACCGAGCCAGGTGGTCAGTTGCTCGGACGAGGCGACGTACACGATCCGTCCGAGGCCCACCCAGGCGTGCGCCGCGGCGCACATCGGGCAGTGCTCGCCGGAGGTGTAGACGGTGGCCGCCGCCCGCTGCTCCGGGGTCAGATGGGCCGCGGACCAGCGGGCCAGCTCGAACTCCGGGTGGCGGGTGCGGTCGCCGGACGCCACCCGGTTGTGGTCCTCCGCCAGGACGGCGCCCTCCTCGCCCACCAGGACGGAGCCGAACGGCTCGTCGCCGGCCGCCAGGGCCTCGGCGGCCAGCTCCACGCAGCGGCGCAGATAGGGCAGTTCGTCGCTCTTCACCATGGCTGACGGGGCCTCCTCGCGGTGCGGTTCCAGGGTGCAGAGTACGTCCGTGCGGCAGGGAAGGTCCGGTGCTTCGCATGTGCGAACTGATCCGGAGGGTGACGTATCCCAGGTGTCAATACCGTTGCGCTTGCCGCATCGGGGTGCTGGAGTTACGGCATGGATCATGTAGGTGTGCTCGCCCTTTACGACCGGGACATGCGCGAAGGGGCACAGCCCGACGGGCCGGGCGCCCGGATCGAACGTGTGGGCGGGGTGGTGCGCCAGGTCGCCGACGCCCAGGGCTGGAACGGGGTGGTCTGGTCCGATCTCGACGCGGACAGCGCTGATGAGGCGATCGCCGAGCAGATCCGCCACTACAGCGGCCTCGGACGCGGGTTCGAGTGGAAGCTTTACGGCCACGACCTCCCCATCGACCTGGGGCAGCGGCTGCGGACGGCGGGGTTCACGCCCGAGCCCGAGGAGACGCTGATGATCGGCGAGGTCTCCGCCCTGACCTTCGACACCGAGCCGCCCGAGGGCATCCGTCTCGTCCCGGTGACCGACCGGGCAGGCGTCGACCTCGTGGCCGACGTGCACGAGAAGGTCTTCGGCACCGACAGCTCCCGGCTGCGGCACCAGCTGCTCGCCCGGCTCACCGACGACCCGGACACGATCACGGCCGTCGTGGCGCTGGCCGGCGAGGAGCCGGTGAGCGCGGCCCGCATGGAACTCGTCCCCGGGACCCGGTTCGCCGGGCTGTGGGGCGGCGGCACCGTCGAGGCCTGGCGCGGCAAGGGCATCTACCGCGCCCTGGTCGCCCACCGTGCCCACGACGCCGTGGAGCGCGGCTACCGCTACCTCCAGGTGGACGCCTCCCACCAGAGCAGACCCATCCTCGAACGCCTCGGCTTCGAACCCCTCACCACGACGACGCCGTACGTGTACGAGCCCTGAGCGCCGCGGGGCCGCACCGCTGCGCGGCAACGCACCGAGCCCGACGACCGAGGGAGCGGGCCCCGTGTCGGCGGCGGACACAGGGTGGGCCGCCGACCGACACCGGGGCGGGATGCCGGGCGCGGCTTCGAGGGCCGAGGGGGGACTTTACGGCCCGGTGCGTGGCTGGGTCTGGGCCTGGGCCCGTGGCGGGGGTGGACATCGGGTGGGCCCTCGGCCGACACAGGGGGCGGGGCGTCGGCTGTGGCTTCGTGGGCCGAGCTGGGACTCCAAGGCCCGGGACGAGCCCTGGCCGGGTCGGACGCCGGGCGGGCCTCGCGCCGGTTCGGGGGCGGACACCGGGCGGGCCCCTGGCCGAGATGGCGCGGGGGCGAGCAGCCGACCGACACCGGGGTGGGCCGCTGGCGAACACCGGAGCAGGCTCCTGATCCAGAACGGGGCCGGGCGGGGGTCGCTGGCCGCAAACGGGGGCGGGTCGCCGGCCGGCACCGGGTCGTGCCCCTGGCCGAGACGCGCCGGGGGCGGGCTGCCGGCCCCGAACGGGGCGAGCAGGTGACCGCCGCCGGGCGGGCCGTCGGTCGCCGGTTCACAGGGCGAGCTGGAACTCCACCGCCCGGTGCGTGGGTACGTACCCCAGTTCATCGTTGATGCCGAGCATCGGTGCGTTGCTGTTCGCGGTGTCGGTGAGCAGGCCCGTGAGGCCGGGGTGGTGGGCGCCGGCCCGGCGGATCGACTCGGCCTTCATCCAGCGGCCCAGGCCGTGGCCGCGGTGCTCGGGGAGCACGGCCGTGCCGTAGTGCTGTCCGTTGCCGCGGCCGTCGCCCGGTACCACCAGTTCGGAGAAGCCGACGACCGAACCGTCAGTCGTGTCCAGCGCGGCCACGGTGTGCAGGAGGTCGCCGCGCTTGGCGATCGCCTCGGCCGCCGCCAGGATGCGGTCGACGTCCCACACGACCGTGCCGTAGTCGGTGTCCTCCATCGGCATGTCGTCCATGGCGCGGCGCGAGTCGGCGTAGCTCCGGGCCAGTTCGGGCGGCACGGTGCCCTCCCAGGACGTCAACCGGTAGCCGGGGTGCGGGAGTTCGACGAGCCGGGTGATCTCCGCGAGGTTCGCGTCCGCGAGGACCAGTCGGGCGTACGTCAGTGTCAGCACCCGGCGGAAGCCCCGGTCCGTCAGGAAACGGTCGCCGGGGGAGTCCTCCTCGGCCTGTGCGACGAGTGATCGTCGTCCGTCGGTTCGGGCTGCGGTGACGGCGGCGTCCAGGAGCGCGGTGCCGGCACCCTGCCGGCGCTCGGCGGGGTGGACGGTTATCTCCAACTCGGCGAGATGCTTCTGGCCCTCCTTGGTGAACAGGCGGAGGAACGCGGAGCCGAGTGGTGTGCCGTCGGAGTCGGCGGCCAGCCAGGCGAGTCGGCGGCTCGATGCGCTGGGGGTGGGATCGGTGAGTGCGGTGATGCGTGGGGGCAAGTCGTCTCCGTGACGGTCAGTGGCGGCAGGCAGTGTGAAACCGCGGGATTGGCGGGGGCTTGTGGCGCAGTTCCCCGCGCCCCTTTGGGGCGCGGGTGAACCGCACATGACTCTGCCGACCCTGTTTAGTCCCCTTGGCTCAGCGCCCGCAACGGAATTCCCTCCTGCTCAACGCCGCCTGCTGCCGTGACTGCGGCGAGGTGCCTTCGCCCGGTCCAGTGCCGCCACGCCGAACGCCGCTAGGCCGATCTGGATGAGCCACTCGACCCAGTCGATACCGTCCGTGTCGGACACGTCGAACCCGGCGGCTATCGCCGAGCCGATGAGCGCGGCCACGATGCCGACCGCGATCGTCCAGAGGATGCCGATGCGCTGGCGCCCCGGGACGACAAGTCGGCCCAGTATGCCGATGACGGTGCCGATGATGATGGCGCCGATGATGCTGGAGATCGTCATTTCCGCCCCTCTATGCCGATATTGCCGATGCATAGCTAGTGCCCGCTGCGGGCCGGGACAGTCTGTTCAGCCTCCTGGGCGTCATGTACATTTCAAAACTGCGTCGCGTAGGGGACGGCCAGTGGTCGTTCTACGCGCGAAGACTCCCCCCTCGTACAACCTCTTCAACCTCTTCCCACCCCAGACGGAGGTTCGCCGGATGCCCTCGTTCAGAAGCTCCCCGCATCGAAGACTCGGTTCCGGAGTCACCACGGCCGTGGCCGTGTTCGGTCTGCTCGCCACCAGCGCCGCCGTTCAGATGTCCACGGCCGCCCCGGCCGAGGCGGCCACCCCGCACCGCATCCTGTTCGACAACTCCAAGGCCGAGACGGCAGGCAACGCCGACTGGATCATCAGCACCAGTCAGCCGGACCCGCTGAGCCAGGACTCCAGCCCGTCCTCCGAGACCGACTGGACCGGGGCGATCTCCGCCTGGGGCGTCGCCCTGCAGCAGACCGGCGACTACTCGCTGAAGACGCTCGCCTCGGGCGGCACCATCACCTACGGCACCTCGGCCGCCACCGACCTGCAGAACTTCGACACCTTCGTGCTGCCCGAGCCGAACGTCCTGCTCTCCACGGCCGAGAAGACCGCCGTGATGACCTTCGTGCAGAACGGCGGCGGACTCTTCCTCGTCTCCGACCACACCGGCGCCGACCGCAACAACGACGGTGAGGACGCCGTCGAGATCATCAACGACCTGATGAGCAACAACAGCGTCGACAGCACGAATCCGTTCGGGTTCACCGTCGACACGCTCAACGTCAGCACCGACGACCCGAGCGCCATCTCCAGCAGCACGGACCCGGTCCTCAACGGGGCCTTCGGCACGGTCACCGGCAGCATCATCCGCAGCGGCACGACGGCCACGCTCAGCCCCTCCGTCAACTCCTCCGTCAAGGGCCTCGTCTACCGCACCGGTTACTCCGGCAACACCGGAGCCTTCTTCGCCACCAGCACCTTCGGCAGCGGCCGGGTCGCCTTCTGGGGCGACAGCTCCCCGATCGACGACGGCACCGGCCAGTCCGGCAACACCCTGTACGACGGCTGGAACGACACCGCCGGCACCAACGCGGAACTCGCCCTCAACGCCACGGCCTGGCTCGCCGGTGCCACCGACGACGACGGCGGTGACGACGGAGGCGGCGGCACCTGCACCGCCGCCCAGCTGCTTGCCAACCCCGGCTTCGAGTCCGGCAGTTCGTCCTGGACCGCGACCAGCGGTGTCATCACCAGCTCCAGCAGCCAGGCCGCCCGTACCGGCTCCTACAAGGCCTGGCTCGACGGCTACGGCTCCGCCCACACCGACACGCTCGCCCAGTCGGTGACGATCCCGTCCGGCTGCTCGGCCACCCTCAGCTTCTATCTCCACATCGACACGGCCGAGACGACCACCTCGACGGCGTACGACACCCTCAAGCCGCAGATCCTCAACAGCAGCGGCACGGTCCTGTCGACCCTGGCCACCTACTCCAACCTCAACGCGGCCAGCGGGTACACGCTGCGCAGCTTCGACCTCAGTGCCTACGCGGGCCAGACGGTCACCGTCAAGTTCACCGGCGTCGAAGGCTCCACCCTCCAGACGTCCTTCGTCATCGACGACACGGCGCTCAACGTGAGCTGAACCGTCAGTCGAACGGCGAGCGGCCCGGTTCCCTCCAAGGACCGGGCCGCTTCCGGGTATGTCCCGCTTCCGGTTATGTCATGCTGGAGCTTCTCGCCGTCGCACCCGCGCTCAGCAGCCCCAGGAACAGGGCCAGGACGCCGATGATGATGTTGTTGAGTACGACACCCGCGTCAGGGCTGTCGCCGACGATCCACGGCGAGACGATCATCCAGACGCCCATCGCGCACAGGGCCCCGCTGAGGCCGTACATGCGTTCGGGGGTGTTGGTGAATCCGAGGGCCAGCAGGCCGATCGCGATGCCCATGATCAGGTTGTGGGTCACGAGCGGGGGCTGGCTCGTCGTGTAGTGGAGGATCCAGGGGGATGCCGCGCAGTACAGACCGACGAGGAACACCGGTCCGTCCACGAGCGCCACATCGCGACCGCCGAGCATACGGGCGTACCGCGCCCGCATTTCGTGTACATCAGGGTGACTGGAGATGTCACCTCTGGTGGGCGAGACGTTGGCCATGACTCGTCTCCTTCGACTGTGCAGGCCTGACCGCGTCTGATGCGGTGTGCGGTAAATGCCGCCTACCTGCATTCTGCTCTTATTTTTCCTTTATGCGTAGTGTGGCGACGCTGGGTTCCCCGTCCGGCACGGTGAGTGTCCCGCCCAGCTCGCGGGCCCGGCGCACGAACACCTCGTGCAGGTCCCGCGCGGCCAGCGGCACGGACTCGGCCCGGCGGCGCTGGAGCGTCAGCAGCACCTCGGTGGTGTCGTCCTCCGCGATCGGCCGGTAGGTGAGGATCCCGGACCGCTCCAGCGGGTCCCCGATCACGCTGAAGTCGGGCAGCACGGTCGCCCCGAGCCCCTCCGCGACCATCAGCTTGCCCATCTCGGCGCCGTCCGTGGAGTACGCGAACGCCGCGCCGTCACCGCCCAGCAGCCGGTGCAGATAGCGGTGCATGACGTACCCGGCGCGCATCGCGATCAGCGGCCCGGCGAGCAGATCGGCCACCGACACCGCCGGCCGGGCCGCGAGGGGACTGTCCGGACGTACGCACACCACGGGCCGTCCGCGCAGCAGTTCGGTGCTCTCGAAGCTGGCGGGCACGTCGTCGCCCTCCAGCTGGTTCACCAGCCCGAGATCGAAGCCGCCCTCCGTGAGCCCCCGGTGGATCTCCGCCTGCTGTACGTCGACCACCTCGACCTGTGTCAGCTCGTGCGCCGCGCGGAACTCCCGGACGGCGGGGATGAGCAGCGGCACGGTCGCCGCGTTCACCGTGCCGACGCGCACCATACGGCTGATGCGGTGCTGCTCGCCCGCCGCCGCTCTGAGCCGGTCCACCGCGTCCAGCACATTGACGATGTGCGGCAGCAGCTCCCGCCCCTCCGTGCTCATCGTCGCCCCGGACCGTTTGCGCTCCAGCAGATCGACCCCGAGTTCCCGCTCCAGATTGCGTACGGTCTCGCTCAACGCGGGCTGGGAGAGGCGCAGTTCCTCAGCCGCCCGGCGCAGCGAACCGAGCCGGGTGACGGCCGCGATGTATTCCAGCTGTTCAATACGCACCGCAGCAGAATGCGGGCGCCGGAACGGCCGGTTCAAGGGTTTCCCTGTCACGCCTTCGTGAAATCAGGTGGTCCGCGATACGAGACCGGTCGGGTTTTCCTTGACTGCCCTCTTCGGCGGCTGTCACGATCGATGGCATGAAGATGCGACTGGACCTCACGCGGCGACGCCACGTCGACCTCGCGCGCGTCTCCAGCGCCTCCTGTTGTTCCGCGGCCTGATCCCCGTCCCGATCCGCCGCGCCCATTCCGCAACCGCCTGAAATCTTGCCGGATTTCGCTCCGGCCGGAATTGGCGTGCCCGGAAACGCATTCCGCAACAGGAGTTCCGCATGCCCGCAGAGGCCGTTCCCGCAGAGCCCGTTCCTGCAGAGCCCGTGAAATTCGCCTACTGGGTCCCCAACGTCAGTGGTGGACTCGTCACCAGCAAGATCGAGCAGCGCACCGACTGGGGTTACGACTACAACCGTGAACTCGCCGTCCTCGCCGAGAACAACGGTTTCGAGTACGCGCTCAGCCAGGTCCGCTACATGGCCAGCTACGGCGCCGAGTTCCAGCACGAGTCGACCAGCTTCAGCCTCGCCCTGCTCCTCGCCACCCAGCGACTGAAGGTCATCGCCGCCGTCCACCCCGGGCTCTGGCACCCGGGTGTCCTCGCCAAACTCGGCGCCACCGCCGACCACTTGTCGAACGGCCGCTTCGCCGTGAACGTCGTCTCCGGCTGGTTCAAGGGCGAGTTCACCGCCCTCGGCGAGCCCTGGCTGGAGCACGACGAGCGCTACCGCCGCTCCGAGGAGTTCATCCAGGCCCTGCGCCAGATCTGGACCGAGGACCACACCGAACTCGCCGGTGACTTCTACCGGTTGCGCGACTTCTCCCTCAAGCCCAAGCCCCTCAACACGCCCGAGCGCCCGCACCCCGAGATCTTCCAGGGCGGCAACTCCACCGCCGCCCGCGCCATGGCCGGCCGGGTCTCCGACTGGTACTTCTCCAACGGCAAGGACTTCGACGGGGTCGTCGAGCAGCTCGCCGACGTACGGGCATCGGCCGCCCAAGTAGGCCGTCGCGCACCGAAGTTCGGCCTCAACGGCTTCCTGATCGCCCGTGACACCGAGGCCGAGGCCCGCGACACGCTCCGCGAGATCGTCGCGGGCGCCGACCGGGAGGCCGTCGAGGGCTTCGGCGCCGCCGTCAAACAGGCCGGACAGTCCGCCGCCGACGGCAAGGGCATGTGGCAGGACTCCACCTTCGAGGACCTCGTCCAGTACAACGACGGCTTCCGTACGGGCCTCATCGGCACGCCCGAGCAGATCGCCGAGCGGATCGTCGCGTACAAGAGGCTCGGCGTCGACCTGCTCCTCCTCGGCTTCCTGCACTACCACGAGGAGGTCGAGTACTTCGGCAAGCGGGTACTGCCGCTCGTGCGCGAGCTGGAGGCCCAACTGCCCGACACAGAGCCCGAGTCCGCGCCCGAGTCCGCCCCCGCCCAGGTCTGAGGAGGTCATCGAGATGAGCATCGCCACGCCCGCCGACTGGCGGACCCGCCCCGCCCCGCACACCGCCCAGGACTGGATCGCCCGCGCCACCGAGGTGGCCGCCGTCCTCGCCACCGACGCCGCCGAACGCGACCGCGCCGGCGCGACCCCGTACGCCGAGGTCCGCCTCCTCAAGGACTCCGGCCTCGTCACCCTGCTCGGCCCCGCGGAACACGGCGGCGGAGGCCAGGACTGGACGACCGCCTACCAGGTCGTC
Source organism: Streptomyces sp. NPDC002680 (assembly GCF_042889145.1). Taxonomy (NCBI): domain Bacteria; kingdom Bacillati; phylum Actinomycetota; class Actinomycetes; order Kitasatosporales; family Streptomycetaceae; genus Streptomyces; species Streptomyces sp. NPDC002680. The sequence continues at coordinate 607,542 of NZ_JBIAQP010000001.1, read as the reverse complement.
CGCGAGGTCGCCAAAGCCGACGGCTCCATCGGGCAGCTCCTCGGCTACCACTACCTCTGGAACTGGGCCGCCCGGTTGGTCGGCACCCGTGAACAGTGGGAGCACGTGGAGGCCGAGGCCGCCCGCAACCAGTGGTTCTTCGGCGGGGCCGTCAACCCGCGGGACAAGGACGTCGTGGTCACCGAGGACGGCGACGACCTCCTCTTCACCGGCCGCAAGTCCTTCTCCACCGGCAGCAGGGTCTCCGACGTCACCGTCCTCGAAGGCGTCCTGGAAGGCACCGACCAGCATGTCTTCGCGATCGTGCCCTCCGACTCCGAGGGCCTGACCTTCCACGACGACTGGGACAACATCGGCCAGCGCCTCACCGAGAGCGGCGGCGTCACCCTCGACCGGGTCCGTACGCCGTGGTCCTCGGCCGCCGGTTACGTCGACAGGGAGTTCCGGCCGCGCACCTACAACACCCTCAACGTCCCCACCATCCAGCTGGTGTTCGCCAACTTCTACCTCGGGATCGCGGGCGGGGCCCTGGAGACGGCCGCCGGCTACACCCGCACCAAGGCCCGGTCCTGGCTGCACGGCGGACACGAGCGGGCGGTCGACGAGCCGTACGTCATAGACACCTACGGCGATCTGACCGCCAAGCTCTGGGCGGTCGAGGCGCTCGCCGACACCGTCGCCGCCGAAGGGCAGCGGCTGCACGACGACCCCGACGCCGTCACCCCGAAGACGCGCGGCGACTTCGAGGTCAGGGTCGCCGCCGTCAAGGCCCGTGCCACCGATGTCGCCCTGGAGATCGCGGGCCGCATCTTCGAGGTGACCGGCGCCCGCTCCACGGCGAGCACCGAGGGCCTCGACCGGTTCTGGCGCAACGTCCGCACGCACACCCTCCACGACCCCGTCGCCTACAAGCGCCGCGAGGTCGGCCGCTGGGTCCTCGAAGGCGAACTGCCCGAACCCACCTGGTATTCCTGACCACTTCCCCCGGGGTGCCCGCGTCGCCGCGCGGGCACCCCGACCTCCGGAACACCCCCGGAAAGCCTCCAGAAAGAGGACCCATGGCCACCGTCCTGTCCGTCTCCGGCAGCCCCTCCGTCTCCTCCCGCACCGGCAAGCTCCTGCGCCACCTGGACTCGCGGCTGACCGCCCAGGGACACGAGGTCATCCCGCTCGACGTCCGCACCATCCCGGCCGAGGCCCTGCTCGGCGCCGACTTCCGGCATCCGGCGATCGTCGAGGCCACCGAGCTGTTCGCGCGCGCCGACGGTGTCGTCGTGGGCACTCCCGTCTACAAGGCGTCCTACTCCGGTGTCCTCAAGGCGCTCCTCGACCTGCTCCCGCAGTACGCGCTCACCGGCAAGACCGTGCTGCCGCTGGCCACCGGCGGCTCCACCGCGCACGTCCTGGCCATCGACTACGCCCTGCGCCCGGTCCTCAACTCCATGGGCGCCGCCCACATCGTCCAGGGCTGGTTCACCCTCGACAAGGACATCACCGCCCACGAGGACGGCTCCATCTCCGTCGCGCCGGCCACCGCCGAGGCCCTCACCCAGGTCCTCGACCAGTTCTCGACCGCGCTCGGCCGCTACCCGGTCCTCGCCGCGGCGGTCTGATCCCATGACCGCGAAAGTCATCGCCGACGACGTGGAGGCCCTGACCGTGGCGGCGGCCCTGGCGGACGAGTTCCGCACCGGGGCCGCCGGACGGGACGCCGAACGGCGGCTCCCCCGCGCGGAGTTGGACCGCCTCTCCACCTCGGGACTGCTCGCGGTCACGGTGCCCGCCGAGTACGGGGGAGCGGACGTACGCCAGGAGACCCTGGCCGAGATCTTCCGGCTGCTCGCGTCGGCCGACGCGAGCCTCGCCCAGATCCCGCAGAGCCACTTCGCGTACGTCAATGTGATCCGCCGTCAGGGGACCGAAGAACAACGGGAGTTCTTCTTCGGCGAGATCCTCGCGGGGCGGCGGCTCGGCAACGCCCAGTCGGAGGCGGGCACCAAGCACGTCCAGGACATCCGCACCCGCCTGGAGCGCCGCCCCGACGGCTCGTACGTCCTGACCGGCGTCAAGCACTACTCCACGGGCGCCCTGTTCGCCGACTGGATCCCCGTCCTCGCCCGCACCGAGGACGACAACCTCCACGTGGCGTACGTCCCGCGCGACGCGTCCGGGCTCACGGTCCTGGACGACTGGGACGGCATGGGTCAGCGTACGACGGCCAGCGGCACCGTCCGGCTCGACGCGGTCCCCGTCCCGGCCGACCGGGTCCTCCCGCACCACCTCACCTTCCAGGGACCCCAACTCCACGGCGCCGTCGCCCAGTTGCTGCACACGGCGATCGATGTCGGCATCGCCGGGGGAGCGTTCGCCGAGGCCGCCGAGTTCGTGCGGACCAAGAGTCGGCCCTGGTTCGAGAGCGGTGCCGAGACCGCCGCCGAGGACCCGCTGCTGATCCAGCGGTTCGGTGAACTCGCCGTCCAGCTAAGGGCGTCCGAGGCGCTGCTGCGTGAAGCGGCCCGTGCGGTGGACGCGGCCCGCGCCGACCTCACCGACGACTCGGCGGCCGAGGCGTCCATCGCGGTGGCCGTCGCGAAGGCGCACGCGGCGACCACCGCCGTGGAGGTCACCGGTGCCCTCTTCGAGGTCGCCGGGACCCGCTCGGCGCTCAACTCCCTCAACCTGCACCGGCATTGGCGCGACGCCCGCACCCACACCCTGCACGACCCGGCACGCTGGAAGGTCCAGCACATCGGCCGCTACGTACTGAACGGCACGAAACCGCCCCGCCACGGCCTGCTCTAACGCGACGACGTTCCCCGCGACGTTCCCGATCGGAGATCTTCGGTGTCCCTCACCTTTCACTGGTTCCTCCCCACCAACGGCGACAGCCGTCATGTCGTCGGCGGCGGCCACGGCACCCCGGCCACCGCCTTCGGACAGAACCGGCCGCCGACGGTCGCCTATCTGAGCCAGATCGCCCGCGCCGCCGAGGACCTGGGCTTCGTCGGCGCGCTCACCCCCACCGGCGCCTGGTGCGAGGACGCCTGGCTGACCACCGCGATGGTCAGCCAGCACACCGAGCGCCTGAAGTTCCTGGTCGCCTTCCGCCCCGGCTTCGTCTCCCCGACCCTCGCCGCGCAGATGGCGTCCACCTTCCAGCGCCAGTCCGGCGGACGGCTCCTCCTGAACGTCGTCACCGGCGGCGAGAGCCATGAGCAGAAGGCTTACGGCGACTTCCTCGACAAGGACGCCCGGTACCGTCGTACCGGCGAATTCCTCGAAGTCGTACGGGAGTTGTGGGAGGGCAAGACGGTCAACCTGACCGGCGAACACCTCCGGGTCGAGGACGCCAAGCTGGCCCGTGTGCCCGATCCGGTGCCCGAGGTGTACTTCGGGGGTTCCTCGCCCATCGCCGGTGAGGTCGCCGCCCGGAACGTCGACGTCTACCTCACCTGGGGCGAGCCGCCGGCGCAGGTCGCCGAGAAGATCGCCTGGGTCAGGGGGCTGGCCGCCAAGCAGGGGCGCACCCTGCGGTTCGGGATCCGGCTGCATGTCATCACCCGCGACACCGCCGAGGCGGCGTGGGCGGAGGCGGACCGGATCCTCGCCGGGTTCGATCCGGCGACCGTGCGGGACATCCAGGCGGGGCTTGCGCGGAGTGAGTCGGAGGGGCAGCAGCGGATGCTTGCGCTGCACGGGGGTGGGAATCGGGACGGGCTGGAGATTTATCCCAATCTGTGGGCGGGGATCGGGCTGGTTCGGGGTGGGGCGGGTACCGCGCTGGTCGGTAGCCATGAGGAGGTTGCCGATCGGATCGCTGAATACCACGCTCTGGGTATCGACGAGTTCGTGCTTTCCGGGTATCCGCACTTGGAAGAGGCGTACTGGTTCGGGGAAGGGGTTTTGCCTCGGCTGGCTGCGCGTGGGTTGTGGCGGCATCCGGTTGCTGGGGCGGGTGTGGTGCCTGTGGCGCAGGTGCCGTTTGCTGGGTGAGCGGTCTTTGGCTGCGGGGCCGGTGGGGGCTTGTCGCGCAGTTCCCCGCGCCCCTGAAAAGGTGCGCTTCGCGCCCTTTTCAGGGGCGCGACAGCGCACCCAGTGACTAGTCGGCCAGTGACCTGAGGTGTGCGCCGCGCACATCGCTCGTCTGGCCCTGGATCAGGAGGAACATGCCCTCTCGGGCCAGGCGTTGGGCTGGGCTGGTCAGGTCCAGGGAGCGGCCTCCGCCTGCCACGATCGCCGCTGTTGTCGCCGTGCGCATCAGGTCGTAGGCGCTCGTTTTGAGGGCCAGGCGTTGGGCGATGTGTTCCTGGGGGCGGCGGTGGTCCGCGAGGGCGTACGCGTTGCGGCGTACGGCGTCCAGGCGGGTGCGGAGGGAGCGGGCCGTTGCCGTGGCGTCGGGGTGGGCGGCCAGGAGGTCGAGGGCCGCGTATGCCACGCCGAACACGGCCGGGTTCGTGTTGGTGGCCCGGGGGAGGTCGTCGAGGGCGAACTTCTCGCGCGGGGTGCGCAGGACGACCGCCTCGTCCGGGAGCCGGAGGCCCTTCAGCTCCAGGGAGACCGTACGGGCGGCCGTGAGTGCCGCCAGGCGCGTGATCGGCGAGGCGCGCAGCCCCGACTGTTCGCGCGCGTCGGCGAAGGCGAACACCACCTCGTCCGTGTCGGTCAGTCCCGCGAGCAGCATGACGTCGTTCAGGCCCCAGCCCGTGTACCAGGGGACCGTCCCGTCGAAGCGCCAGCCGCCGCGCTCGTACCCGGCCCGCACCGGGACGCGGGGGAAGGAGCGCAGATGGGCGTACGCGATGCCGGAGAGCAGTGCGCCCGTCGACAGCGGGCCCAACATGCGTTCCCGCACCGGGAACTGAGACTCCGTCAGCAGCTTCACCGGGGTGTGGTGCTGGGTCTGCACGAACCAGGTCGAGCAGCACGCCCCGGCCAGGATCTCGGCGACCTCGCGAGCCACCGAGGCGGGCGCGCCCGCGCCCCCGTACTCCTTCGGCGCGCTCACTCCGAGCAGCCCCGACCGCTTGATGGCCTTGATGCTGCTCGCGGGCACGCCCTCCTGGTCGACCCGGCCGGCCTGCGGGGCCAGGACCTCGGCGGCGAGTCGGCGGGCTTCGGTGACGAGCGGGTGCGGAGTGACGGTCATGGACGAGATTCTCCCGGTGTCGGGGTGCGTTGTGTCTCTACAGCGGTGCTCCCTTCGTGTAGGAGAGGGGGCAGAGTCGTGATGCACAGGAGGACGCGATGAAGTACTACCTGCTCAGCGCCATGAAGCCGGTCGGTGAACCGTCCGCTCCCGAGACCATGGTGGAGATCAATCGCAGACTGAACGTCTTCCACGAGGAGTTGCGCGAGGCCGGGGCCTGGGTCTTCGCGGGCGGGCTCCACCGCCCGGACGCCGCGACCGTGATGCGGCCCCTGGGCGACGAGGTCGAGGTGATCGAAGGGCCCTACGCCGAGCACAAGGAGTTCCTCGGCGGGATCTGCCTCGTCATGGCCCCCGACCTCGACGCCGCCCTGGAGTGGGGCCGCAAGGCCGCCCTGGCCACCACCCTGCCGGTCGAGGTCCGTCCCTTCCTCGGCGAGGTCGACGACTGATGGACCGGCACCAGGATTCCGGGGCGGCCCGGCGAACTCCCGTCCGGCTCATACGATTCCGTCTCATACGATGTACACACCCCCGGGACCGAGGAGCAGGATGACCACATCGTCGCAGCGCCGGCCCCAGGACCTTGTGCGGCTCCTGACCCGCGCCGAGCGGCTGGCCGCGCGCCGTCTCCAGCCCGTGCTGGACGAGCACGGCTGCTCACTGGACGCATGGCGCGTGCTCGCCCTGCTCTCCGACGGCGCCGGTCACCACATGGCCGCGATCGCCGAGGCCGCCTTTCTGCCACCGCCCACGCTGACCCGGCTGGTCGACCACCTCGTCGACCAGAACCTCGTCCACCGCCGGGTCGACCCGCACGACCGCCGTCGCATCCTCGTCCACCTCACCCCGCGCGGCACGGAGTACTGGCGCCGCATCGACCGCGAGGTCCGCGCGGACTGGCCGCTCCTCAGTGACGGCGACGACGAGCTGCTGCGCGCCCTCCTGGACCGGCTGGCCGAGACGCTCGACGAGACGACGGCCCAGGTCTGACGTCGACGTCGACACGTGTGGTAGGTATCGGTCACCTTCAGTTACTTTCATGTATAGGGAATATATTTTGCCGGGTGCGGGGTTGGCCTGGTCGTCGAGAACATCGAGAACGTTGAGTACGCGAACGTTGAGTACGCATCGAGCCTGAGCGAGGCACCGTGAACCACCCCCTGTCCACCGAGCGGCCCACCGAGCAGCCCGCCGACATCGTGGCGCGTCTGCGCACCACCTTCCGTACGGGCCGCACCAAGCCCGTCGAGTGGCGCAAGGGGCAGCTCGGCCGCCTGCGCGACCTCCTCACGGAGCACGGTGACGACGTGGCCGCCGCCCTGTACGCGGACCTCGGCAAGAGTTCGGCCGAGGCCTACCGCACGGAGATCGACTTCACGATCCGGGAGATCGACCACACCCTCGACCACCTCGACGGCTGGCTGCGCCCCGAGCCCGCGCCCGTCCCGGAGCGCCTCGGCGCCGACGCCACGGCCTGGACGCAGTACGACCCGCTGGGCGTCGTCCTGGTCATCGCCCCCTGGAACTACCCGGTGCAACTGCTGCTGGCCCCCGTCGTCGGCGCGCTGGCCGCCGGGAACGCCGTGGTGGTCAAGCCGAGCGAACTGGCCCCCGCCACCTCCGAGATCATCGCCCGGCTGCTGCCGCGGTACCTGGACACGGACGCGGTCGCCGTCGTCGAGGGCGGGGTCCCGGAGACCACGGCCCTGTTGGCCGAGCGCTTCGACCACATCTTCTACACCGGCAACGGCACCGTCGGCCGGATCGTGATGCGCGCCGCCGCCGAGCACCTCACCCCGGTCGCCCTCGAACTCGGCGGCAAGTCCCCGGCGTTCGTCGACACCGGCATCGACGTGGACGTCGTCGCCGACCGGCTGGTCCGGGGCAAGTTCCTCAACGCCGGCCAGACCTGCGTCGCCCCCGACTACGTCCTGACCGACCCCGGGACCGCCGCCGCGCTGGAGCCCGCGCTCGCCAAGGCCGTCGAGAAGCTGTTCGGCGCCGACCCGGCCACCTCCACCGAGTACGGCCGCATCGTCAACGAACGGCACTTCGACCGGCTCGACGGCCTGCTCGACTCGGGCCGGGTCGTCGTCGGCGGTGCCAAGGACCGTACGACGAAGTACATCGCGCCGACCGTCCTCGCCGATGTCGACCCCGCCTCGCCCGTGATGCGCGAGGAGATCTTCGGCCCGATCCTGCCCATCGTCACCGTGCCCGGCCTTGACGAGGCGATCGGCTTCATCAACGACCGCGACAAGCCGCTCGCGCTGTACGTCTTCACCGAGTCCGGCGCGACCCGCGAGCGCATCGCCGCCGAGACCTCCTCCGGCGCCGTCGGCTACGGTCTGCCGCTGGCTCATCTCACCGTCTCCGACCTGCCGTTCGGCGGGGTCGGGGAGAGCGGTATGGGCAGTTACCACGGCCGCTACTCGATCGAGACGTTCAGCCACCGCAAGGCGGTGCTGGCGAAGCCGCTGAGCTGACGCGGCCCATTCTTCGCGGAACTCCTGCTGTCCTTTGGTGCGTTGGCTGGTCTATACCCTTGACTGGTCCAGACCAAGGGAGTTGAGTGTGCCTCCACACCCCCCACCACGGCCGCCCCACGCCGTGGCCGGCTGAGGCCGGCACGTGCGCCATGGGTCAGCTCCGCGCTGCCCATGGATGGGAGCGGCCGTGCTCCGCGAAGGAGTTGATCCCGTGTCGAGGCGCCGTATCTCCGCACTCCTGACCGCACTTGTCCTCGGAACGGCCGCGCCGGTGCTCCTGCCGGCACCGAGCGCGTCCGCCGCCGCGTGTTCGAGTTACCCGAGCTGGGTGGCCGGCAAGGCCTACGTCACCGGCAACATCGTCCGCTACACGGACGGCAAGGCGTACATCGCCGAGCACGACAACCCGGGCTACGACCCGACCATCAGCACCTGGTACTGGGAGCCGTACGCGTGCGACGGCTCGACGGTACCCTCCGGATTCGTGGTCTCCGAGGCGCAGTTCAACCAGATGTTCCCGAGCCGGAACTCCTTCTACACGTACAGCGGGCTGACCGCCGCGCTGAGCGCCTATCCGGCGTTCGCGAAGACCGGCAGCGACACCGTGAAGAAGCAGGAGGCGGCGGCGTTCCTCGCCAACGTCAACCACGAGACCGGCGGGCTCGTCCACATCGTGGAGCAGAACACCGCCAACTACCCGCACTACTGCGACTGGAGCCAGCCCTACGGCTGCCCGGCGGGACAGTCGGCCTACTACGGGCGCGGTCCGATCCAGCTCAGCTGGAACTTCAACTACAAGGCCGCCGGTGACGCACTCGGCCTCGACCTGCTGGGCAACCCCTGGCTGGTGCAGAACGACGCGTCCGTCGCCTGGAAGACCGGCCTCTGGTACTGGAACACCCAGTCCGGGCCCGGCACGATGACCCCGCACAACGCCATGGTCAACCAGGCCGGCTTCGGACAGACCATCCGGTCCATCAACGGCTCGCTGGAGTGCGACGGGAAGAACCCCGCCCAGGTCCAGAGCCGCGTCGACGCCTACCAGCGCTTCGCCTCGATCCTCGGCGTCAGCCCCGGCGGCAACCTCTACTGCTGACGGCGGCCGACTCCTTGCTGCGGAGAGCGAGAACGTTGCTCTCCGCAGCGGTGGCGGTTCAGGCGCCCGAGATACCGCCGAGGCAGAACTGCCACACCTCGTCGGCCGTCACCGGGTGGGCGTGGCTGTCCGAGGGGACGCCGTTGGCCTGGGCCGCGAACATCACGGTCTGCATGACGAGCGCCGCCAGCCGACGGGGCTTGTCCGCGTGGATGCTGCCCGCCTCGGCCGCCTGCTCCAGAAGCTCTGTGAACAGGGTCAACAGGGGCAGGTGCGCGGTCCCCACCTGGGCCGGGTGCTTGACCAGCAGTTGGAGTGCGAAGTCGCTGAACAGGGGGCGCTGGACACCGGGGTTGGGCAGCGACTGCTCGAACAGCATCTCCACCGCGATGCGCAGGCGCGGCAGCGGCTCACCGGTGCCGGACGTGGCCTCGCGGATCTCGACCGCCGATGTGGAGAGGGCGTCTTCGAACAGAGCGAGCAGCAGCTCGTGCTTGCCGTCGAAGTGCTGGTAGAAGCTGCGCAGCGACTGCTTCGAGCGGTCGACGACCTCCTGGACGGTGAAGTCGGTCGTCCCCTTCTCCGCGATGAGCTCCTGTGCCGCGTCCAGGAAGCGCTGAACGCGTTGCTCGGCACGCTGTTTGGCGGCGCGGGTGGATCGCTCGACGGCGCGTTGGCGCCACGCTGGCTCTTCGGGGATGGCGGTCACGCGTAGAACGATACTGCACTTCAGCGGTAATCAGTCGAAGCCCCCTACCGAATCACGCACCGCAACTTCCGAGACCCTTACTTGCATGGAATGAGAATGTTATTCTCGCCTGCGTCGAGTCGTCGAGACGAGGGTCGGTTGACATGGCATGGGACTTTTCCACCGAGCCCGAGTTCGAGGAGAAGCTGGAGTGGATCAGGAGGTTCCGCGCCGAGCGCGTGGACCCACTGGACCTCCTCTACCCCGACCGCGCCTACCATCCCCTCGACGACGAGACCGGCCCGGTCGTCCGCGCCCTCAAACAACAGGTCCGCGACCAGGGCCTGTGGGCCCCGCATCTCGGCCCCGAACTGGGCGGACGCGGCTTCGGACAGCTGAAACTGGCCCTGATCAACGAGATCCTCGGTACGTCCAGCTGGGCACCCGTCATCTTCGGCACGGCCGCCCCCGACACCGGCAACGCCGAGATCATCGCCCGCTACGGCACCGAGGAACAGAAGGAGCGCTACCTCCAGCCGCTGCTCGAAGGCGAGTGCTTCTCCTGCTTCTCGATGACCGAGCCGCAGGCCGGCGCCGACCCGACGATGTTCACCACGCGGGCCGAACGCGACGGCGACGACTGGGTCATCACCGGCCGCAAGTACTTCTCCTCCAACGCCCGCACCTCGAAGTTCGTCATCGTGATGGCGGTGACCGACCCGGACGTCAGCCCGTACAAGGGCATGTCGATGTTCCTGGTGCCGAGCGACACCCCGGGTGTCCGCATGGAACGCAACGTCGGGCTGCTCGGCGAGGGCCCCGAGGACGGTATGCACGCGCTGATCGCGTACGACGGCGTCCGCGTCCCCGGCGACGCCCTGCTCGGCGGGGAGGGTCAGGCGTTCGCCATCGCCCAGACCCGGCTCGGCGGCGGACGCGTCCACCACGCGATGCGGGTCGTCGGGCAGTGCCAGCGGGCCCTCGACATGATGGCCGAACGCGCGCTGTCCCGCGAGACACAGGGCAGCCGGCTCGCGGACAAGCAGCTCGTGCAGGCCGATCTCGCCGACTCCTACGCGCAGTTGACGCAGTTCCGGCTGATGGTCCTCTACACGGCCTGGCAGATCGACCAGTACAACGACTACAAACGGGTCCGCAAGGACATCGCCGCGATCAAGTTCCTGACGCCGAAGGTGCTGCACGACGTCGTCTACCGCTCGATGCATCTGCACGGCGCCCTGGGCGTCTCCAACGAGATGCCCTTCGCCGACATGTGGACCGGCGCGGCCGTCATGGCCGTCGTCGACGGACCGACGGAGGTCCACAAGATCACCGTGGCCCGCGACCTGCTGCGCGGCTACGAGGCAACCCCCGGACTCTGGCCCACCCAGCATCTGCCCGCACGCCGGGAGTGGGCCCGCAAGCAGCTGGAGAACCTGTGAACACCGAGTCGCTCGCCCGCTGGCTTGACGGCCAGGACATCGCCCCCGGCGAACCCGTCGAGGTCTCCCTCATCTCAGGGGGCACCTCCAACGACATCTACGAAGTCCGGCGCGGCGACCGCCAGTTGGTGCTGCGCAAGCCGCCCGAGAAGGTCCCACCGGGCCGCAACGAGACCATGCTGCGTGAGTTCCGGGTGCTCAACGCCCTCAACGGGACGGACGTTCCGCATCCGGAGGCCGTCGCGGTCTGCGAGGACACCGACGTCATCGGCTCCTGCTTCTACCTCATGGGCCATGTCGACGGCTGGTCGCCGATGAACGTCGAGGGCGGCTGGCCGGAGCCCTTCAAGAGCGACCTCTCCCTCCGCCCCGGCCTGGCCTACGAGCTGGTGGAGGGCATCGCCCGGCTCGGCAACGTCGACTGGCGGGCGCAGGGACTTGAGGGCTTCGGCCGTCCCGACGGCTTCCACGACCGTCAAGTGGACCGCTGGCAGGCCCACTTGGCGAAGTTCAAGTTCCGCGAGATTCCGGGACTCGACACGGCTGCCGCCTGGCTGCGCGCGCACCGGCCCAGCCACTGGACCCCGGGCATCATCCACGGCGACTACCAGTTCGCCAACGTGATGTTCCAGCACGGCGCCCCCGCCCGCCTCGCCGCCCTCGTCGACTTCGAGATGGCCACCGTCGGCGACCCGCTGCTCGATCTCGCCTGGGTGATCATGGGCTGGCCGAACGCCGACGAGGACCGCACGCAGAAGGGGTACGTCAGCTACGAGGGCATGCCCGACCGCGCCGACCTCCTGGAGCACTACGCCAAGGTCAGCGGCCGGGACGTGAGCGAGATCGACTACTACGTGGTGCTGGCCCGCTTCAAGATGGCCATCGTCCTCGAAGGCGGCTACGCCCGGCACGTCAAGGGCGAGGGCGGCAACCCGAAGATGGCCTTCTACGGCGACACGGTCCTGACGATGGCCGCCCAGGCCGCCGAACTGGCCGCGACGACCCGGCTATGAGAGCCGCCCGCTGCCACACCCTCGGCGGCCCGGTGACCGTCGAGGAGATCCCGGAGCCGGTGGGTGAGGTGCTGGTCGCCGTGGAGTACGCGGCGGTCAACTTCGCCGACGTGCTGGTGATCGAGGGCGCCTACCAGGTGAAGGCCGAGGTGCCCTTCACCCCGGGCAGCGAGTTCGCGGGCGTGGTCGCCAGGGACGGGCACGGCTTCCGCGCCGGCGACCGGGTCTTCGGCTCCGCCTTCATCGGGGCCTTCGCCGAACGTGTCGCCGTTCCCGCCACCAGCCTCCACCGCGTTCCCGACGCCGTGCCCATGGAACGCGCGGCGGCCTTCGGGGTCTCCCACGCCACCGCCTTCAACGCCCTGCGCCTGGTCGCCGACGTACAGGAGGGCGAGCGGGTCGCCGTGCTCGGCGCCGCCGGCGGGGTTGGCCTGGCCGCCGTCGAACTCGCCCTGCTGCTGGGCGCGGAGGTGATCGCCGTGGCGTCGAGCGAGGAGAAGCGTGCAGCCTGCGCCAAGCTCGGCGCTCAGACCGTCCTGCCGTACGAGAACCTGAAGCGGGCTCTGCAGGAGGCGGGCGGCGTCGATGTCGTCGTCGACCCGGTCGGCGGGCCGCACTCCGAGCAGGCGCTGCGCGGGATGCGCTGGGGCGGCCGGTTCGTGAATGTCGGGTTCGCGAGTGGGGAGATCCCGAGCATCCCGCTGAACCTGGCGATGCTCAAGGGCGTCACGATCCACGGCTTCGACTTCGGCGGCTGGGCCCGGCACGACCGGGAGAAGCTGGTCGCCGCCCGCACCGAACTGCACCGACTGTTCGCCGAGGGGGCCATTCACCCCCGTATCCATGCCGTCCACCCGCTCGACGAGGTGGGAGCCGCGCTGCGGCTCGGCCGGGGTGCCATCGGCAAGGTTCTTCTGGAGGTCGCCCGTGGAGTTTGAATTCGACGAGGACCAGCGGATGCTGCAACGCGTGGTCCGCGAGACGGTGGCCAAGTCACGGGCCTTGCCCGAGGACCAACTCTGGTCAATCTACCTGGAGTTGGGCTGGCTGGAGGCCCCTCCGGTGGAACTGGCGATCATCCTGGAGGAGTTGGGGTACGCCGCCGACCCGACGCCCTTCCTGGCCACGGCCACCTGGTTCGCGCCGCTGGCCGGACGGCTGCCGAACGGCTCGGGGACGGCGGTCTTCGACGGCGTCGGGGAGTTCGTCCTCGACGCGGATCGGGCGGACGAGATCGCTCTCCTCACGACGGACGGTGTGGTCGTCCGGAGCGGGCCTGAGGTGCGTGCCGAGCGAGTCGCCGTCTTCGATCCGACCATCCATGTGGCCCGGGTCGAGCAGAGTGAACTCGTCGCCGGTGTGCCCGAGTTGGCCTTGATGGGACTCGCCGTCTCCACCGTCGGCAGCTGTCGGCGCATCCTCGATCTGGTCGTCGCGCATGTGAAGCAGCGGCAGCAGTTCGGGGTGGCCATCGGGTCCTTCCAGGCGGTCAAGCACAAGGCCGCCGACATGTACGTCGCGATCGAACGGGCCCGGGCGCTCGCCCTCTACTCCGCCCTCACCATCGCCGAGGACGACCCGGAACGGGCGCGGGCCGCCGCGATGGCCAAGGCGGCGGCGGGGGAGTGTCAACGACTGTGCTTCCAGAGCGGGTTCCAGCTCTTCGGCGCGATGGGCTACACCTGGGAGAACGAACTGCAGATCCACCTCAAACGGGCCAAGGCCGGTGACCTGCTGCTGGGTACGGCGTCCGTACACAGGAAGGCGCTGCTCGTATGAGACTCGCCGCCGACCCCGAGATCGAGGAGTTCCGGGCCGAGTTCGCCGCCTTCCTCGACGCCAACCTGCCCACCGCCGAGGAAGCCGTCCCTCGTGCCAAGTCGAGCGCGGACGTGCCTCCGTGGGCGCGGGCATGGCAGCGCAAGCTGTTCGACGCGGGCTGGCTGGTGCCCGGCAACCCGCCCGAGTACGGCGGACGCGACGCCACCCTGCCCCAACTGCTCGCCCACGCCGAGGAGATGTCCCGGCGTCGGATCTACCACAGCTTCAATCCGCAGGGCGTCGGCATCATCGCGGCCTCGATCCTGAGCTTCGGCACCGAGGAGCAGAAGCAGCGGTGGGCCGCGCCCATCCTGCGCGCCGAGATGACGGCCGCCCTCGGCATGAGCGAACCGGGCGCCGGCTCCGACCTTGCCGGGCTGCGTACCCGTGCGGCCCTGGAGGGCGACCACTTCGTCGTCAACGGACAGAAGGTGTGGACCTCCGGGGCACATGACGCCGACGTACTGCTGACGTTCGTACGCACCGATCCCGAGGCGCCCAAGCACAAGGGCATCAGTGTGCTGTTGATCCCCACCGACACCGAGGGCGTGGTCCGGCGGCCCTTCGGGTCCATCGCGGACCCCGACGACTTCGACTTCAACGAGGTGTTCTTCACCGACGTCCGGGTGCCCAGGGAGAACCTGATCGGCCCGCTGAACGAAGGCTGGAAGGTGGCCAACGGCTCGCTCGGGCACGAGCGGACCCTGCTGTGGCTGAGCTACGCCGAACGCCTTGAGGATCTGATCCGGGACGCGGCCTGCGACGAGGAGTGGTACGCCACGCTGCTCATGGACTTCCAGGCGCTGAAGCTCCTGGGCTACCGGCAACTTGGCGCCGACCGGAACCCGGCCGAGGTGTCCGTGCTCAAACTGTTCGGCTCGGAGGCCGTGCAGAACGCCACTCTGTGCGCCCTGGAGGCGCACGGCACGGGGGCTCTGCGCCATCCTGCCTCGACGGCCCCGCACTTCCACATGAACATGGAGGTGTTCTCGTCCAGCTGGTTCGAACGGTATGCGCGCAGCTTCGGCGGGACCATCGCCGGCGGTACCTCCGAGATCCAGCGCAACATCATCGCCGAGCGCATCCTCGGCCTGCCCAGATAGCTGTCTGCCCATATTGCCGCCGGGACCGATAGAGGGAGCACGCGGATGGACCAGATTCTGTACGAGGTCAAGGACCGGGTCGCGGTCATCACGCTCAACCGGCCCGAGGTCGCCAACGCCCAGACGATGTCGCTCCTCGACGATCTCGACGACGCGTGGAGCCGGGCGGCGGCCGACGAGGACGTACGCGTGATCGTGCTGCGCGGCAACGGGCGGCACTTCTCCGCCGGGCACGATCTGAAGGACCGCTGGCCGGGTCCGAAGGAGATCACCCTGGAGTGGATCTACAACGCGGAGACCCGCAGGTACCTCGAATACACCCTGCGCTGGCGGAACATACCCAAGCCGTCGATCGCCGCCGTGCAGGGCAAGTGCATCGCGGGCGGGCTCATGCTCTGCTGGCCCTGCGATCTGATCGTGGCCGCAGAGAACGCCGAATTCTCCGATCCCGTCGTGCACATGGGCATCGGGGGCGTCGAATACCACGGCCACACCTGGGAGTTGGGCGCTCGCAAGGCCAAGGAGATCCTCTTCACCGGGCGGGCCGTGACGGCGGCCGAGGCGGAGAAGGTCGGCATGGTCAACCAGGTCGTCCCGCTCGACGAACTCGACGCCGCCACCATGGACCTGGCCGACCGCATTGCCCAGATGCCGCCCTTCGGGCTCCGCCAGGCCAAGCGGGCCGTCAACCAGACCCTGGACGTCCAGGGCTTCTACGCGGCCGTCCAGTCGGTGTTCGACATCCACGAGACGGGGCACGGGAACGCGCTGAGCGTGAGCGGATATCCGGTGCTGACCCGGCTGGAGGGCATGAAGGAGCACATCAAGAGCCAGTGACCGGGCGGGAGTTGCGGCGGCGGACGCGAACGGGCCGCTCGGCGGGGGTGTGCGGTACCCCGCCGAGCGGCCCTGTTCATGCGGCTCGCGTCATGTCCGCTCGTCGCGGAAGACCTTGCCCCCCTTCATCACGAACCGCACGTCGGCCAGTACCGACATGTCCTCAAGTGGGTTGCCCGGTACGGCGATCAGGTCCGCGAGCAGGCCCTCCGCGATGCGCCCCCGGTCGTCCGCGTCGATCAGCTCGGCCGCGTTGACCGTCGCCGCCCGCAGCACCTCCAGCGGCTCCATGCCCCGTTCGACGAGGGCGACCATCTCCTGGGCGCCCTTCCCGTGCGGGATCGCCGGCGCGTCCGTGCCCACCGCCATCCGGACGCCCGCCTTCGCGGCCCGGGCGACGACCGACCGGGCGTGCGGGAAGACCTCGGCGGCCTTGGCGCGCAGTTCGGGCGCCGCCCGGGACACGTCCATGCCGTCGATCAGCGCGGTCGTCGGCACGAGGAAGGTGCCGCGCTCCGCCATCAGCGCGATGGTCTCGTCGTCCAGCAGGAAGCCGTGCTCGATGCAGTCGATGCCCGCCTCCACCGCCGACCGCACCGCGTCGGCCCCGTGCGTGTGCGCGGCCACCTTGAGCCCGCGCCGATGCGCCTCGTCGACGATGGCCCGCAGCTCCGCGTCGGAGTAGTGCTGCGCGCCGGGCGTGCCCGTATGGGACATGACACCCCCGGACGCACAGACCTTGATGAGCCGCGCCCCGTGCTTGATCTGGTACCGCACGGCCTTGCGCACCTCGTCGACCCCGTTGGCGACGCCCTCCTCCAGGGAGAGCGGCATGATGCCGGGGGCCAGCGCGCCGAACACGCTCGGGTCCAGATGACCGCCGGTCGGGGTGATGGCGTGCCCCGCTGGAATGATCCTGGGCCCCTCGATCCAGCCGGCGTCGACGGCCTTGGCGAGGGCGACGTCCAGCAGATAGCCGCCGGTCTTCACGAACAGCCCGAGGTTCCTGACCGTGGTGAAGCCCGACCGGAGTGTGCGCCGGGCGTTGCCCACGGCCCGCAGCATGCGCAGCGGCGGATCGTCCTGGACCATGGACAGCACCGGGGTCTCGCCCCGGCCGCCCATCAGGAGGTTGACCTCCATGTCCATCAGACCGGGCAGCAGGGTGACGTCCCCCAGATCCAGTACGTCACCGTCGACGTCGCCGGTCCGCGAGATGCGGTCCCCGTCGACCTGGACGAGGCCCGGTTCCTCGAACTCCCCGGTCTCGACATGCAGTACACGCGCCGCTTTGAGCGTGACCACGACCGGTCAGACCTTGGGTTCGACGACGAGGTCCATATAGGCGGCCCCGCTGTCCGGCACCCGGGCCTGCTTCCACACCTCGACCGGGAACGACACGTTCACCAGGGAGAACATCAGCAGGAGCAAGTTCCGCTCGGGCTCCGGCAGTTCGTCGAGCGGGAACTTGTCGAGATGGTCTGAGGCCTGCTCCAGGAGCGGGAACGCCACGTCGTAGAAGGCCTGCATCTCCTCCATGGAACTGGCCAGCCGCTTGCTGTAGCGCTCCCGTTCGGTCTCCAGGACCCAGGCACCGAACGGTTCGAGCACCGCGAACTCACTGGGCAGCATCGGTGTGCTCCTTGACGTAGTCGGCGACCGTCTTGTGCAGATGGCGGAGCAGCAACTCCTGGTCGCAGAGCGGGAAGTCGGTCACGACCCGGCTCTTGAGCATGGTCTGCGTGGCCTCCAGGGTGTTGCCGTCCTGGAGGGCGTACTCCTTGAACGTGACCGCCGCGAGCTCCTGCTTCAGCCGCTCGCGTGCCGTCTTGGCGGGCACGAAATACAGGTTCGCCTCGAAGATGTGCTTGTCCACCGCCGTCGGCCAGTAGTGGTACGTCAGATACCAGCCGGGCTTCCAGATCAGCAGCGTCATGTTCGGGAAGAACTCGAAGGAATCGTTCCCCCACGCCCGGTGCCCGCCCGGGTTGAGCCCCGGGGGCAGGGGGTCGAGCCCCTGGATGTCGGGGGCCTCCCAGGGGCCGAACAGGCCGCTGCGCAGGACGCGTTCGATCGGCTTGACGATGGTCAGGTCCTTGGGCGGGGACATGCCTCCCCAGGACGAGATCATCGAGTGCGGGCTGTGGATCTCGTAGTGCAGCGCCTCGTACCCGACGTTGAAGAGCTTGTCGGCCTCGTCCTTGACGGCCTGCTTCATGTGCAGGACGGGAGCGTGGTAGAACTCCGCGAACGCGTCGATGAACAGCTTCCAGTTGCTGCCGACCTCGGCCTTGTAGGTGAAGACCTCGGTCATCTCGTGGAAGGGATAGCCCTCCAGGCCCTTGGCGAACTCGCCGAGGTACTCCTTGAGCGGCTGGGCGTTCGGGTCCAGGTTGACGAAGACGAACCCCTCCCAGACCTCGCAGCGGACCGACTTCAGGCCGTAGTCCGCCTTGTCCAGGTCGAAGAACTCCTGCTCCTGCTGGACGAAGGTCAGATCGCCGTCGAGGCTGTAGCGCCAGGCGTGGTACTTGCAGGTGAACTGACGGCAGGTGCCCTTGACCTCCTCGCCCGGGAAGTCGTTCCACACCAGCTTGTTGCCGCGGTGCCGGCAGAGGTTGTGGAAGGCGCGGATCTCCTTGTCCCTGCCCCGCACGATGATCAGCGAGGTGTCCGCGACCGCCAGCTCCTTCGTGAAGTAACTGCCGGTCTTCGGCACCTGCTCCACGCGCCCGACGTTCAGCCAGGTCCGCTTGAAGACGGCCTCCCGCTCGGCCTCGTAGTACGCGGGGTCGATCGAGTCCTCGTAGTTCACCGGACTCGTGCCCAACTCGGGGTACTGCTCGGTCCAGCTTCCGGCCGCCGGCTTGGCGAAGTGTGGCATGATCACTCCCTTCTCCAAAATGAGAATAGCATTCTCATCCGGGGCTATTGAAGTTCTCGTCAGGGATTCCTGGATCCAGCTCCACCTCGAAGGTGTTGAGGGCCGTGGCCAGCAGGCCGTACGTGCCGACCGTGAACACCAGATCCATGAGCTGCCGGTCGTCCAGGTCCGCGGCGAGCGCCTCGTAGGTCGCGTCGGACAGCCGCGAGTCCGCCTCCAGCTCGTCCACCGCCCGGTTGAGGGGCGTGGGGGCGCCGGTCCGGACGAGGTCGATCTCCTCGTCGGTGACTCCGGCCTTCCGGGCGATCAGGACGTGCTGCGCCCACTCGTACCGGCACCGCCGCCGCCAGGCCACCCGCAAAACGGCCAGCTCCCGGGTGTGCTTCGGCAGCGTCGAGTCGACCAGCAGGTACTTGTTGAACGCGAGGAACGCCTTGGCGAGTTCGGGGTGGCGGGCGAGCAGTCCGAGCGCGTTCGAGGGCGGCTTGCGGGCGTCGGGTGCCGAGGCGCCCAGCGCCTCCATGTACTCGGCGTACGGGAGGGGGGTGACGCGGCGCGTGCGGTTCACGTGTTGCGCCCGCCGTTCACGCCCAGGATCTGCCCGGTGATGTATCCGGCCTCCTCCGAGACCAGGAACGCGCAGGCCGCGGCGATGTCCTCGGGGCGCCCGACCCGTCGTACGGGAGTGCGCTCGATGTGTTCCTCGACCGTCCCGCCGAGCAGCTCGCGCGACTCGGCCCTGCGCAGCATGGGCGTGTCGATGAAGCCGGGCGGTACCGCGTTGACGGTGATGCCGGCCGGGCCCAGTTCGAGCGCGAGTGACTTGGTCAGGCCGTTGACCGCCGACTTGGCCGCGACGTAGTGAGTCATGAACTGCTGCCCGGACTGCGCGCTGGAGGAGGAGATGTTGACGATCCGGCCCCAGCCGGCCTCCAGCATGTCGGGCAGCGCGGCCTGGACGCAGTGGAAGACGCCGTTGAGGTTGACGTCGATGATCCGCTGCCAGGCTTCGAACGTCAGATCCTGGAAGCGCTTGTAGCCGGCCACCCCGGCCGCGTTGACCAGGACGGTGACCGGCCCGAGCCGCTCCCGGACGGCGGCCAGTGCCGCGTCCACCTGGGCCCGGTCGGTGACGTCGGCGGTCTGTGCGAACGCCGGGGCCGAGTCGGAGGGGTTCAGGTCGAGGGTCGCGACCTGGTAGCCGTCGGTCTTCAGTCGCTCGGCGATCGCCAGCCCGATTCCGGAGCCACCTCCGGTGACGACCGCGGTCTTCATCGTGTCGATCATGGAAATCTCCCTTCCGTGATTGAGAAGCCTATTCTCGCTGCTGGTCCGCCGGGTAGTGGCGTGCGGATCTCGGCTCGATGCTGTGGGAGGTCGGGATGTGGGGTGATGTGTCTTGGGAGCCCTCCGCCCACCTCCCACTTCCTGTGACGCCGGACATTCTCGTGTTCGGATGGTTGATTTGCTGAAAGTGAGAATGTAGTTTCCGCCACATTGGAGCAAGCCGCCCATCCCGAGCAAGGAGACAGGATGCGGTTCCAGGACAAGGTGGCGATCGTCACCGGTGCGGGACAGGGAATCGGCGAGGACTACGCCCGGGCGCTGGCCGCCGAGGGGGCCCGCGTCGTCGTGGCCGAGATCAACGAGGAGCAGGGGCAGCGGGTCGCCAAGGACATCGACGGGGCGCTCTTCGTCCGGGTCGACGTGGGGGATCCCGAGTCGGCCGAGGCGATGGCCGCCGCCACGGTCGCCGAGTTCGGCCGGATCGACTACCTGGTCAACAACGCCGCGATCTACCACAGCATGAAGCGCGAGGGCCTCACCACCGTCGACCTGGGCTACCTCAACCACTTCATCCAGGTGAACCTGATGGGCGCGCTGTACTGCACCCGGGCGGTCGTCCCGCACATGACGGAGGGCGGCGCGATCGTCAACCAGTCGTCCACCGCCTCCTACATGGCCTCCGGCTACTACGGGCTCGCCAAGGCCGGCATCAACCACCTCACCGCCTCGCTCGCCGCCGAACTCGGCGGCCGGAGGATCCGCGTCAACGGCATCGCGCCGGGGCCGACGGACACCGAGGCCACCGGCACCGTCGTACCGAAGGAGCACCAGGACGCGATGGCGCAGCGGCTGGCGCTCGGGCGGATGGGGCAGCCGAGCGATCTGACCCCGACCGTGCTGTTCCTGCTCTCCGACGCGGCGGGCTGGCTCACCGGACAGGTCGTGGCCGTCGACGGCGGCCAGGGGGTCCGGCTGTGAGGCGGCAACTCGGCGACGTACGGGGGGTCCTGCGGTGAAGCGGCTGCTCATCGACGGAACGCTCGTCGGGACCGAGAACACCTTCCCCTCGCTCAACCCCGCCACCAGCGAAGTACTCGACCAGGCCCCCGACGCCACGGTCGCCCAGACCGAGGCCGCGGTGGCCGCCGCCCGCCGGGCGTTCGACACCACGAACTGGGCGACCGACGTCCAGTTCCGCATCCGCTGTCTCGACCAGCTCCACCAGGCGCTGACCGACCATCTGGAAGAGCTGCGCGAGCTGACGATCGCCGAGGTCGGCGCACCCCGCATGCTCACCTACGGCCCGCAGCTCGACGACCCGGTCAAGCTGGTCCGCTTCTACGCCGACCTGCTGCGCAAGTACCCCCTGACCGAGGACCTCGGCGAGGTCGAGATCCGGGGCCAGCGCCACCGACGCTGGGTGGAGAAGGAGGCCGTCGGGGTCGTCGCCGCGATCACCGCGTACAACTACCCGAACCAGCTGGCCCTGGCCAAGCTCGCGCCCTCGCTCGCCGCGGGCTGCACGGTCGTCCTCAAGGGCGCCCCGGACACCCCCCTGACCACCCTGTTCCTCGGTGAACTGATCGCCGAGCACACCGACATCCCGCCCGGCGTGGTCAACGTGCTGACCTCCACCTCCATCGAGGCCGCCGAGGTGCTCACCACCCACGCCGACGTCGACATGGTCTCCTTCACCGGGTCCACCGCCACCGGCCGACGGATCATGGAGGTCGCGAGCCGCACCGTGAAGAAGGTGTTCCTGGAACTCGGCGGCAAGTCCGCCATGATCATCCTCGACGACGCCGACTTCACCACCGCCGCCATGTTCGCGGCCGGCACCATCTGTTCCCACTCGGGACAGGGTTGCGCGCTCACCACCCGGCTCCTCGTACCGCGGGCCCACCACGACGAGATCGTCGAGAAGGTTGCCGCCGGACTCGCCCGGATGCGCATGGGCGACCCTGCCGACCCCAAGACCTTCGCCGGGCCGCTCATCAGCGCCAAACAGCGCGACAAGGTCGACGGCATGGTCCAGCGGGCCGTAGCCGCTGGCGCGAAGCTCGTCAGTGGCGGTACGAAGGTCGACCCCGGCTTCTACTTCACGCCCACCCTGCTCACCGACGTCGACCCGGACGGCGAGATCGCCCAGGACGAGGTCTTCGGACCGGTGCTCGTGGTCATCCCGTACGACGACGATGACGACGCCGTCCGTATCGCCAACAACTCGGTGTACGGACTGTCCGGCGGTATCCAGAGCGGCGACGACGAGCGGGCGATCTCCCTCGCGCGCCGCATCCGCACCGGCACCTTCAGCATCAACGGCGGCAACTACTTCGCTGCCGACGTGCCGTTCGGCGGCTACAAGCAGTCCGGCATCGGCCGCGAGAGCGGTGTTCCGGGGCTTGAGGAGTTCCTGGAGTACAAGTCCTTCGCGGCGGTCGTCCGGTGAGGCCCCTGGAGGGGATCCGCGTCCTCGAAGTCGCCATGTACGGCTTCGTCCCCTCGGCGGGCGCCGTGCTCGCCGACTGGGGCGCGGACGTCATCAAGGTCGAGCACGCCGTCAACGGAGATCCGCAGCGCGGCCTCAGGCAGACCGGCACGTTCGTCGTCGAGGGCGATCCGAATCCGAATGTCGAGCATGCCAACCGGGGCAAGCGCAGTCTGGGCCTCGACATCTCCGGGCCCGAGGGCCGCGAGGTGCTGTACGACCTGGTCAGGCGCGCCGACGTGTTCCTCACGAGCTTCCTGCCCGGGCACCGCGAGAGGTTCGGCATCGACGTGGACGACATACGCGCCGTCAACCCGGACATCGTCTACGCCCGGGGGAGTGCCCTGGGGCCGCGCGGCCCCGAGGCGGTCAAGGGCGGCTACGACATGACCGCCTTCTGGTGCCGGGCCGGCACCGCCGCCAGCATCACCCCGGCCGGCACCGAAGGCATGATCAACCCGCCCGCACCCGCCTACGGGGACACCATCTCCGGGACCAACCTCGCCGGCGGGATCGCGGCGGCCCTGCTGCGACGCGAACGCACCGGCGAGGCCTCGGTCGTCGACGTCTCCCTGCTCGGCAGCGGCGTCTGGGCCATGGGACACGCCACCGCGCTCTCCCTCCACCTCGGCCGGCCCTGGATCGCGCCCCCGGCGGGCGCCCACGGCTCACCGGCCAACCCCCTGTCCGGGCTGTACTCCACGTCCGACGGCCGCTATCTGGCCTTCGTGATGATGCAGCCCGGCAAGTTCTGGGCGGACGTGTGCCATCACATCGACCGCCCTGACCTTGCCGACGACCCCCGCTTCGCCACCGCCGAACTCATCGCCGCCAACACCGAGTCGGCCGTCAAGATCCTGCGCGAGGTGCTCGGGAAGCGCACCCTCGCCGACTGGACGAGGCGGTTCGCCACCCTCGCCGGACCCTGGGCCCCCGTCCAGGACACCCTCCAGGTCGGCGAGGACGCACAAGTGCGGGCCAACGAGTACCTCGTGAAGGCGGGCGAACTCCAACTCGCCGCCAGTCCCGTGCAGTTCGACGTCACCGCCCCCGTACCGCTCGGGCCCGCGCCCGAGTTCGCCGCCCAGACCGAGGAGATCCTTCTCGAACTGGGCCTGGACTGGACCCGCATCCTCGAACTGAAAGAGGCGGGCGCGGTCACCTGATCACCGAAGCCTGGTGATCACCGCAGTTCCAGAATCACTTCACCGGGAGGACCGATGAGACGACTGCTCATCGCGACCGCGCTCGTCCTGGCCCTGGCCGGGTGTTCCGATCGCTCCACCACCACCTCCAGTGCCGGCGAGCCGTCCACATCCGCGTCAGGGGCCGCCGACAACGCGGACTTCGGCACACTCAAGAACGTCTGCCACTCCGGCAGCCCCAAGTCCGTGACCGAACAGGGCATCACCGACAGCGAGATCAAGGTCGGTGTGTTCAGCGACATCGGCTTCACCAAGAACCCCGAATTCGTCAACGCGGCCAAGGTGTTCACCTCCTGGTGCAACGCCGCAGGCGGCATCAACGGACGCAAGATCGTCCCCGTCACCCGCGACTCCAAGCTCATGGAGGTCCAGCAGCGGATGATCGAGGCCTGCCGGGACGACTTCGCCCTGGTCGGCGGCGGCGCCGCCTTCGACGGCACCGGCGTCAAGGAACGGCTGAGCTGTCTGCTGCCCGACTTCCCCGCGCAGTCCAGCACCATCAACGCCCTCGGCGCGGACCTCCAGGTGCTCGCCCAGGGCGCCGGAGTCGGCTACGCCCCCTACACCGGCTTCTACACCTGGCTGATCAAGGAGGCCCACCCGGACTCCGCCGACAGCGTCGGCATCATCTCCGGCGACGTGCCGCTCACCAAGGTCCTCGCCGAGCAGGCCAAGGAACTGATTCCGGCCATCGGAGGCAAGGTCGCCTACACCGACGTCTACCCGGCGGCCGGGGTCTCCGACTGGACGCCGTACGCGCAGACCATCAAGAGCAAGAAGATCAAGGGCCTCATCTTCAACGGCCAGTTCAGCCAGCTCGCCAAGCTGGAACAGGCGCTCACCAACACCGGCTACCAGCTCGACTGGATCGACACCAACAACAACGCCTACGGACCCGCCTTCCTCCAGCTGGCCGGCACCTCGCTGGCGAAGCAGAACAACTACGCCGACCTCAGCGGAGTCGCCCCGCTGGAGCAGGCGTCCAGCAACCCGGCGACCAAGCAGGTCGAGGATCTCTTCGCCAAGTACGCGCCCGACGCGGAGGTCACCCTGCCCGCGCTGCGCTCCTTCGACGCCTGGCTGCTGTTCGCCACCGCGGCCGGTCAGTGCGACGAGCTGACCCGCAAGTGCGTGTACGAGAACGCGGTCAAGCAGACGGAGTGGACGGCGGGCGGACTCCAGGCCCCGATGGACCTGACGAAGGTCACCAACCCGCCCAAGTGCTTCAACGTCGTCAAGGCGACCGACAAGGGCTGGACCGTCGCCGACTTCAAGCCGGATCAGGGCTCCTACCGCTGCGACATCCCGGCGTACAAGTACAAGAAGTCCTACGGCAAGCCGATGACGCTCGCCGACGTCGGCAAGTCCATGGCGGACCTCAAGTAGCAGCAGTGAGTACCGAGTTGCGGCAGGAAGGATGCAGGTCGTGAAGGTACGCGTCGACCCGGAGCGCTGCCAGGGCCACACGCTCTGTGCCATGCGGGCGCCGAAGGTGTTCGAGCTGAGCGAGATCGACGGTCACTCGTCGGTGATCCACGAGGAGGTTCCGGACGACCAGCAGGACCAGGTCGTCGAGGCGGTCAGGTCCTGTCCGGAACGCGCGATCTTCGTTTCCTGAGGGGAGAACAACCACACGATGACCACGGACGACGACGCTGACCGAAAGAAGCACACGGTCCACTTCGACCGGCACACCCCCGAGTACCGGCACCGGTTCACCGACACCACCCACGAGTTGCAGTCCAAGTGCCCGATCGCCTGGACCGAGACCCACGGCGGCCACTGGGTCGCCAGCGGCAACCGCGAGGTCTTCGAACTGGCGCGGGCCGCCGAGTTCATCTCCAACGACCACGACGTCAGGGGCGAGCGGCGCGGATACCAGGGCATCACCATCCCGCCGCCGTCCAAGGAACGGGGCCAGGTCCAGGGCGGGTTCCTGGAGATGGACCCGCCGGAACAGCGCCACTACCGTCAGGCCCTCAACCCCTATCTCTCCCCGGCGGCCATCAGCCGCTGGATCCCGGTCGTCGACGAGGTGGTGCGGGCCGCCATCGACGAGAGGATCGAGGAGGGCCGGATCGACTTCGTCGACGACCTCGCCAACGTCGTCCCGGCCGTCCTCACCCTGGCGATGATGGGCATCCCGCTCAAGGACTGGACCGTCTACAACGAGCCGGCCCACGCCTCCGTCTACACCCCGCCCAACTCGCCCGACATGAAACGCGTCGCCGAGATGGCCCGGAACATGGGCATCGGCCTGGCCACGGCCATCGCCGAGATCCGCGCCAACCCCAGGCCGGGACTCGTGGACGCCCTCATCCACGCCGACATCAACGGAAAGACCCCGCCGGACAGCGAACTCCTGGGCGTACTGGCCCTGTTGATCGGCGGCGGCTTCGACACCACGACCGCGCTCACCGCACACGCACTGGAGTGGCTGGGCGAGAATCCCACTGAGCGGGACAGGCTCAGCCGTGAGCGCGACACCCTGCTGGACTCTGCCACGGAGGAGTTCCTGCGCTTCTACGCGCCCGCGCCGGGCGACGGACGCACGTTCTCCGCCGACTGCGAGATCGCCGGAACACGCTTCAAGGAGGGAGAACGGCTCTGGCTGTCCTGGGCGATGGCCAACCGCGACCCCTCCGTCTTCCCCGACCCCGACACCGTCCACCTGGAACGCCCGGCCAACCGCCACAGCAGCTTCGGCCTCGGCATCCACCGCTGTATCGGCTCCAATGTCGCGCGTACGGTCTTCAAGCGCATGGTCACCCAGGTGCTCGACCGGATGCCCGACTACCAGTGCGACCCGGAGGGCACCGTTCACTACGAGACCATCGGCGTCATCCAGGGCATGCGCCACCTCCCGGCGACCTTCACCCCGGGTCCCCGGCTCGGCGCGGGGCTCGACGAGACGCTGGAGAAGCTGCAACAGGTCTGTGACGAGCAGCGGATCGCCGAGCCGGTGACCGTCCGCAAGGCGAAGGCGAAGATCACCCCATGACCGACGAGACACCCGACACGTCGGGCCGCGCCGCGCCGGAGATCACCGAGGAGAACGCCTTCTTCTGGGCCTCCGGCGCGGACGGCCGGCTGCGCCTGACGGAATGCGGGTCCTGCGCGGCCCTCATCCATCCGCCGCAGCCGGTGTGCCGCTACTGCCACGGGCACGAGACCGGCGTGCGGGCCGTCTCCGGCTTCGCGACCCTGATCGGCTTCACCGTCAACCACCGTTTCCCCGCGCCCGGGTTGCCGACCCCGTTCGTCGTCGCCCAGGTCGCCATCGAGGAGGACCCCCGGGTCCGCCTCACCACCAACGTCGTCCAATGCGCCCCGGACGAACTGACGTTGGGCATGCGCATGGAGGTCGTCTTCGAGCGGGCCGGGGAAGCGTGGCTGCCCCTGTTCCGCCCGGCGGCCGACCAGGGAGAGCCGGCGCCCTTCCCCACTGACGCCATCGAACCGGGCCAATTCCGGTCCCACGTACGACCGATGGTGACCTCGGAGAAGTTCGAGGACAAGGTCGCGATCACCGGCGTCGGAGCCTCGGAGATCGGGCGCCGCCAGCTCGTCCCGCCCCTGTCGCTGACGGTGAAGGCCTGCCAACGGGCCATCGCCGACGCCGGGTTGACCATCGCCGACATCGACGGCCTCGCGGCCTATCCGGGCGCCGGGGCCTACGGAGGCTTCGCCGAGGGCGGGGTCACCGCGCTGGAGGCGGCGCTGGGCGTCCAGCCGACCTGGTACAACGGCGGCAGCGAGACGTTCGGCCCCGGCGGCTCCCTGGTCGCGGCGATGCTCGCCGTCGCGGGCGGCCTGGCCCGGCATGTGCTGTGCTTCCGTACGGTCTGGGAGTCGTCGTACGGCGAACTGGTCAAACGCGGCCGGATCGCCGCGCCCGGCGCGGGGGCACCTGCGGCGGGCTGGATGAAGCCCTTCGGGGCGTACTCGGCCGCGCACACCCTCGCCATGAACGCGCAGCGCCACTTCGACCGCTACGGCACCACCCGCGAGACCCTCGGCTGGATCGCCCTCAACCAGCGGGCGAACGCCGCGCTCAACCCCACCGCGATCTACCGCGACCCGATGACCATGGACGACTACCTCCAGGCCAGAATGGTCACCACTCCCTTCGGCCTGTACGACTGTGACGTGCCCTGCGACGGTTCGGTCGCCGTGATCGTGTCCGCCGTGGACGCGGCCCGGGATCTCGCAAAACCGCCCGTCCTCGTCGAGGCGGTCGGCACCCAGATCCTGGAACGCATCGAGTGGGACCAGAGCACCCTCACCCACGAACCCCAGGTCTTCGGCCAGTCCGCCCACCTCTGGACCCGCACCTCACTGCGGCCGGCGGACGTCGACATCGCCCAGCTGTACGACGGCTTCACCTTCAACTGCCTTTCCTGGATAGAGGCGTTGGGCTTCTGCGGGATCGGCGAGGCCAAGGACTTCCTCGATGGCGGCAAGAACATCGCCCGCGACGGGCTGCTGCCCCTGAACACCCACGGCGGACAGCTCTCGCACGGCCGCACCCACGGCCTGGGGCTGATCCACGAGGCGATCACCCAATTGCGCGGCGAGGCCGGACCACGTCAGGTGGCGGATCCCAGGGTCGCCGTGGTCAGCACCGGGGGACTCGCCCCGAGCGGTGCGATCCTCTTCCGGACCGATACATGACCGGTGCCTCACGCGTCGTCGTCGACGTGGACGGCATCGCCGTGTCCGCACTCCTGCGCGAGGCACGGCAGCCGCGCGCCGTCGTCCTCGCCCTGCACGGCGGGGCCGCGTTCTCCGGGTACTTCGACTACCCGGACCGGCCCCGCATGTCACTGCTGCGCACCGGCGAGGCCCTCGGCTTCACCGTCATGGCCATCGACCGTCCCGGATACGGGAGTTCGGCCCCGTACGCCGACGAGTTCACCTCCGCCGAACGGCGCGTCGACGTCGCCTACGGAGCCGTCGAGCGACTCCTCGCCGCCCGCCCGCGCGGAGCCGGTGTCTTCGTGCTGGCCCACTCCATCGGCTGCGAACTCGGAGTGCGGATGGCGGCCGACGAGCGGCGCGGCGGGGAGCTGCTCGGCCTGGAACTCGCGGGTACCGGACGCCGCCACCACGACGACGCGGCCGGCATTCTCGGCGACTGGCGGCACCGGCCGCCCAACGCCGGGGTGCGCGACCTGCTGTGGCAGCCGTCCCGGTTGTACGCGGACGACGTGGTCGGCGGCGCCCGCATCTCGTCGCGCTCACCCGCGTACGAGGGGATGGTGGCCCGCACCTGGATCGACACGTTTCCCCAGCTCGCCCCGCGGATACGGGTCCCCGTCCACTACACCCTCGGCGAACACGAACGGGTGTGGAGTTCCGGACCTTCGGCGCTCGCCGACATCGCCTCCCTGTTCACCACGTCGCCCCGGGTCGCCGTCGACGAACAGACCGGCGGCGGACACAACTTGAGCATTGGGTTGACCTCTATGGCCTATCACCTCAAGGTGCTGTCGTTCGTGGAGGAATGCGTGCTCGCACGCGAGGAACAGACTTCGGCGGCGGAGGTCGCCGAACGGCAGCAGGGGAGAGCAAGTTGACGAACGCGGAAGTGGTCGCGTTGCTGGTCGTACGGGTGGTTCTGGGCGTCATCATGATCGCGCACGGGCTCAACCACTGGCGGGGCGGCGGAAAGATCGAGGGCACGGCCCGCTGGTTCGGCGGACTCGGACTGCGGCAGGGCACGTTGCAGGCATGGATGAGCGTGGTCACCGAGATCGGCGCGGGCGCGCTGCTGGTCCTCGGTCTGTTCACCCCGCTGGCCTGCGCGGCGGTCGTCTCGGTGATGCTGGTCGCGGGGCTCCTCGCCCACCGGACCAACGGGTTCTTCGTGTTCAAGGACGGCTACGAGTACGTCCTGATGCTGGCCGTGATCTCCCTGGCGCTAGGGGTGTTCGGGCCGGGCAAGGTGTCCCTGGACCACGCGGCTGACATCGAGATCACCGGCTGGGCCGGCGGCGGCATCGCGCTCGGCGTGGCCGTCGCGGCTACGGCGGGACTGCTCGCGACGTTCTGGCGTCCCGAACGGCCCGCGAAGGCAGCGGAAACGCCGGCGGCCGAACCGGCCGCACAGGAGGCCGGCTGATGCGCGTCGGATTCATCGGGCTCGGCAACCAGGGCGGGCCCATGGCACGGCGGATCGTCGACGCCGGTTTCACGACGACCCTGTGGGCGAGGAGACCCGCCTCGCTCACCCCGTTCGCCGGTACACCCGCCCAACGTGCCGTCTCCGCCGCCGAGTTGGCCGCCGCCAGCGACCTCGTGTGCGTCTGTGTCGGCGACGACGCGGACGTCGAGGAGGTGATCGCCGGCGACGAGGGCGTCCTCGCCGGGCTCCGGCAGGGCGGGGTGATCGCCGTCCACAGCACCGTCCACCCCGACACCTGCCGGCGGCTCGCCGACCGGGCCCGGCTGCGCGGGGTCGCCCTGGTCGACGCGCCGGTCAGCGGAGGCGGCGGCGCGGCTGCCGAGGGGCGGCTGCTGGTCATGGTCGGGGGCGAGTCCGGGACCGTCGCCTTCTGTCGACGGGTGTTCGAGACGTACGGCGATCCGGTCGTCCACATGGGCCCACTGGGCTCGGGGCAGGTCGCCAAGCTGCTCAACAATGCCCTGTTCACGGCGAATCTGGCGACCTCCGCCGACGTACTCGCCCTCGGGCGCGGCCTCGGCGTGGATCCGTCCGGCCTCGCCGACGTCCTCGCGCACGGCAGCGGGGCGAGCTTCGCGCTCCGCCGGGTCGCCGCGGACGGCGGCACCCTGGAACGGCTCGCCGCGCACGCCGGTCCGCTGCTGCGCAAGGATGCGCGGCTGTTGGCCGACCTTGCCGAGGAGGCGGGCACCCCGGCGGGCACGACCGTGATGCGGACCGCCGACGACGCCCTCGCCCTCATGGCGCAGAGCGCCGTGATCCCGGCGCCGGGGGTTCGCCCGGTCCGGGGAAGGGTGCGTGGGCGCCGGGCCGGCTGAGTCGGTACGAGCCGAGTCGGTACAACACGTCAACTACCGCTCGCCGCAGGCGAATCCCAGCCGATTCCCACAATTGGAAACGCCCTTCTCATTATTGAAGAGCATTGATATCGTCCGGAGTCAGGGTGACGAAGGGAGCCGTACAGGCCGTGAACGACTTCGACGCGATCGACTTCTTCCGGGACGAGGGCCCCGTCGCGGACCCCTACCCCTACTTCGAGGCTCTACGCGGACAGTGCCCCGTACAGCGCGAGAGCCATCACGACGTGATGATGGTGACCGGGTACGACGAGGCGGTGCAGGTCTTCAGCGACTCCGAGACGTTCTCGTCGTGCGTGTCGGTGACCGGGCCCTTCCCGGGGTTCCCGGTCCCGCTGGAGGGCGACGACGTCAGCGAGCTGATCGAGCGCCATCGGGACGAACTCCCGATGAGCGACCAGCTGCCGACGTTCGACCCGCCCATGCACACGGCCCACCGCGGGCTGCTGATGCGGCTCATCACGCCGAGGCGCCTCAAGGAGAACGAGGCGTCCATGTGGCACCTCGCCGACGCCCAGCTGGACGAGTATCTGGCCGCGGGCGGGGGCGACTTCATCGGCGGCTTCGCCGGGCCCTTCACCCTGCGCGTCATCACCGACCTGCTCGGCATCCCCGACGCCGACCGGGACGAGTTCGTCGAGGCGCTCAACCGGCCGCACGGCGACCCGGGTGTCGGCAGCACCAGTGGCGAGATGTCGCACACCCCGCTGGAGTACCTGTACGACCGGTTCGCCGCCTACGTCGAGGACCGCCGCCGCGAGCCTCGCGACGACGTGATCACCGGCCTCGCCATCGCCACCTTCCCGGACGGCTCGACCCCCGAGGTCGCCGACGTCGCCCGTGTCGCGACCAACCTCTTCGCGGCCGGTCAGGAGACCACCGTCCGGCTGCTGAGCAACGCGCTCAAGGTGATCGCCGAACAGCCCGAGATCCAGGCGCTGTTGCGTGCCGAGCGGGACCGCGTCCCGAACTTCATCGAGGAGGCGCTCCGGATGGAGAGCCCCATCAAGGGCGACTTCCGGCTCTCCCGCACCCCGACCACCGTCGGCGGGGTCGACATCCCCGCCGGCACCACGCTCATGGTCCTCAACGGCGCCGCGAACCGCGACCCCCGCCACTTCGAGGACCCGCAGACCTTCGACGCCACCCGTGCCAACGCCCGCCATCACCTCGCGTTCGGCCGTGGCGTCCACACCTGCCCCGGCGCGCCCCTCGCCCGCGCCGAGGCCCGCGTGGCCATCGAACACATCCTCGACCGTACGTCCGACATCAGGATCTCCGAGAGCGTGCACGGCCCGGCCGACGCCCGCCGGTACCGGTACCTGCCGACGTACATCCTGCGCGGACTGACCCGCCTCGGCCTGGAGTTCACCCTCGCAGAGGAGCCCGCCCGATGAAGGCCGCCGTTGACGAGGACCGCTGCCGGGGGCACGGCGTGTGCTGGACGCTGTGCCCGGAGGTCTTCGACCTCACCGACGACGGGTACGCCGAGGTGCTGCTGCCAGAGGTTCCCGCCGAGCACGAGAGCGCGGTGCGCACGGCGGTAAGCAGTTGCCCCGAACGGGCCATCGTGTTGAGCTGAGGCCCAACTGCACAGTGAGCCGAGAGGAATTGGCGATGCCCAAGGGGTATGTGATCGTCACCGAAGCCATCAAGGACCCGGCGGGCATGGAGGCCTACGCCCGCGCCGCCGGGGCGACGCTGGCGGCGCACGGGGCGAAGATCCTGGCCGTCCACGACGGGGCGGAGGCGCTGGAGGGCGAGTGGCACGGTGACCGGACCGTCGTCCTCGAATTCGAGTCGGTGGAAGCGGCCCGTGCCTGGTACGAGTCCGCCGAGTACGCGAAGGCCAAGCCGCTGCGGCAGGCGGCGGCCGACTCCAACGTGGTGATCGTCGCCGGATTCGAGCCGCCTGCCGGGAACGGCTGACACCGGCCAGGAACCGAGCCAGCGCCCGCCTACCGGCGGGCGTTGGCGTTTCCGGCGCACCCTGCCGAAAACCGTCGCCGACCGCCAGTGGCCGAAAGGGCCGAATGTGTGGTGTGGTGACCGTACTGTCACATCGGTGTGCCAGTGGCGGAGAGGGTGACGCGTGGAGACGACGACCCGGCGCGAGGAGATCCTGGGTGCTGCCCTGGAGGTGTTCGCCGAGCGCGGCTACAGAAGGACCTCCATGGACGCGGTCGCCGAACGCGCGGGCCTGACCCGGCAGGGCGTCCTGCACTACTTCCCCAGCAAGAAGCGCCTCCTGCACGCCCTTCTCCAGCGCCGCGAGGACCTCGCCCGCGAACACCTGGCCGGCCACGCGGACCTGGACCTGCCGAACCTGGTCGCCGAGGTCGTCGCGTACGACCACCAGAACGCCGGGCTCGTCCAGATCCACAGCGTGCTGATCGCGGAGGGGATCGTCGGGGACGACCCCGCCCACGCGTTCTGCCACGACCACTACCGATCGATCCAGGACAACACCGTCGCCCATCTGACCAAGCTCTTCGGCGACCGGCTGCCCAGCGGCCTCACCCCGCGCGCCGCGGCGAGCGCCCTGGTCGCGATGCTCGACGGCATGCAGTTGCAGTGGCTGCTGGACGACGAGCAGTCCGACTACCCCGAGATCATGCGGGACGTGATGACCCTTCTGATCGGGTCCACGCCAGAATGAACCCGGCCATGGCCGCCACCGCCTCGGGCCGCAGCCGCTCCGCGTCCTCCCGGACCCGCAGATCCACGGTCACCCCGGAGCGGGCCGCGCGGGCGGCGAACCCGAGCGAGTCGTCCAGCAGCGGATCGGTGCCCGCGACCAGCAGCTGCACCGGCGGCAGCCCGTGCAGATTGGCGTGCAACGGGCTGAGCAGCGGGTTCGTCGGCTCGGTGCCGGCCGCGTAGAGGGCGGCCCGCAGCCGGAGTTCGTCGACGTCGAAGGAGGGCTCGGCCGCCGCGTTGAACAACAGGCTCGGCGCGTCCAGGGTCAGATCCAGCAGCGCCGACCCGAGCACCGCGCACTGCGGCGCCGCCGCCCCCATGTCCCGCAACCGCACCAGCAGCGACGCCGCCAGCCCGCCCCCGAGCCGCTCCCCGGCGAGCGCCACCGGACCCCGGGCCCGGCAGGAGTCGTACACCGCGTGTACGTCGTCCAGGGCGCCCGGGAACGAGCTGCGGTAGCGCGGACAGACGACCACCGCGCCCGTACGCAGCGCGAGCCGCTCGGCGAGGTCGAGCGCCGACTCCGGGGTGCCGGAGAGATGCCGGTCGCCGTGCAGATAGAGGATCACGAGATCGGTGGGGTCCGTAGGGCGCACGATCGGCCCGATCGGGCTCGACTCGACGCGCACGGGGCCGAGTTCGTCCGCCGCGCCACCCGGCTCGGTGCGGACGTCGGTCAAGTCGGGCTGGGCGGGGGCGGGTTGGGACGGGGTGTGCGGGCGGTCGGTGCGGGCTTGCGTCAGGACGGCGGGGTCGCCGGATCGGTGCGCGGTCGCAACCCGGGCCCGTGCCGGGCCGGTTGCCCTCGCATCGGGTTCCACCACTCGTGTATCGGTCGAGTCGGGCTGTGTGGACGCGGGTGGGCGGTCGGTGTCCGCCTCTGTGGCAAACCCGGCGGCGCCGTATCCGCCTGCGGTCTCAACTCGTGTGTCATCCACGGGACATCACCCTTTCCGCTGCCTGCCAGTGCTCGTCGGACACCCACAGCCGGGCGAAGGCGCGGGCCGCCTCGTCCGCAGTCAGGTCTCCCGACACCACCCGCTTGATCTCCTGTGCCGGGCGGGTGGCGAGTGTGCGGGCCAGCGTGCGCCAGCCCTCCTCGAAGGCGGACCGGGGGAGCACCCGGTCCACCAGGCCGAGGCGTTCGGCCTCCGGCGCGTCGAGGATCTGCGCGCTGCCCGCGAGCAGGAGTGCGCGGCCCCTGCCGACCAGCGCGGCGAGCCGTTCGGCGCCGCCCCACGCGGGCATGATCGCCAGGGCCGTCTGGTTGAAGCCGATCCTGATGTCGTCGGCCGCGATCCGGATGTCGGCGGCCACCGCGACCTCGGCGCCGCCGCCGAAGGCGTGCCCGTTGAGGGCGGCGATCACCGGTCCGGGGAAGGCGGCGAGCCGGTCGCAGACGCCGCGCATCCGCAGGGCCATCGCCAGTGCTTCCTCCTCCGTGCGGATCGCGGCGAGTTCCTTGAGGTCGCCGCCGGACACGAAGGCCTTCTCGCCCGCGCCCGTGATGACCAGGGCCCGCGCGCCCGCCGCCGCGTCGAGGGCCTTGTCCAGCTCGTCCATGGTGGCCGGTGCGATGGCGTTGCGGGCGTGCGGGCGGTTGATGGTGATGACCGCCAGACCCTCGTCCAGTTCGAGTTCGAGATCAACCATGTGTGCCTCTTCGGTCGGTGGGGCGCGGGCTTCGGGTCTCGCACTCGGCTCTCGTGTCGCGTACTCAGGACTCGTACTCGACGGTGACGTGCGGGGTCACCGGTTCGCCCTGGCAGGTCAGGACCCAGCCCTCGGCGACCTCGTCGTCGTCCAGGGCGTTGTTGACGCGCATCTTGGCCTCGCCCTCGGTGAGCCGGGCGATGCAGGTGCCGCAGTTGCCCATCTCGCAGGAGAAGGGCGGCATGAGGCCGGCCCGACGGGCGCTCTCCAGCAGTGACTCGCGGGGATGCTGGTCGACCGTGCGCCGCTTCCCGGCGAGGACGACGGTGACCGTGCCGCCGCCGGTCTCCGGTACGGCTTCCGCGGGCTCCTCGGGTACCTCGGGCGCCGGGGTGAAGCGTTCCGCGACGATCTGCCCGGCGTCGGCCCCCTGCGCGAGAAGCGTGCTCTCGGCCAGCTCCATGAACGGCGCGGGACCGCAGAGATAGAAGTCCGCGTCCAGATCGTCCCCGACGAACGCCTGTATCTCGGCGCCGGTGACCAGCCCCTGAGCGTCGTCGAGGTGGTGGCGGATCTCGAACCGGCCCGGATGCCGTCGCGCCAGCTCGGACAGCGTGTCGCCGAAGATGACCGAGCCCGGGTCCCGGTCGGCGGCCAGGACCCGCACCCGCCGCCCGGTCGTGGCCAGCGCGGACTTCACGAGCGAGAGGACTGGTGTGACCCCGCTGCCGCCGCAGAGGGCGACCAGAGGGGCCGTCCCCTCGCGCAGACAGAAGACCCCCGCCGGAGACGTCGTCTCGATGAGATCGCCGGGGACGAGGCGGTCGTGCATCCAGTTCGACACCAGACCGCCCGGCACCCGCTTGACCGTGGTCATCAACTCGCTGTCGGTGTCCGGGGAACTCGACATCGAGTAGCTGCGCAGGGTGCCGCACGCTCGTACCGTCAGGAACTGCCCGGCGCGATAGGGGAAGGGGGCGTCGAGCACGTAGGTGCGCGTGTCGGCTGTCTCCTGGACGATCCGCTTGATCCGGACCGGGTGGAAACCGTGGTCTCGTACCATGTATGGAATTTACCTTCTCCCTCTGCGAGAGTGCAATTCTCGTCACAAGGGAGGAAGTTCCCGCGATGCGAACCATCCCCACACGCACGGTCCCCGCCGAGCTGGCCAAGCGCTATGAGGTGGAGGGCTGGTGGACCCCCGACACGCTCGGCGACCTGCTGACTCGTGGTCTGGCAGCCGCCCCCGACACGGAGTTCCGCGTGCACTCGGCGGTACGGCCCTGGACGGGAACGTTCGCCGACGTCGAGCGTGTCGCGCGCCGCCTGGCGGCCGGGCTCAGGGCGCGCGGGGTGGGTCCCGGTGACGTCGTCGCGTTCCAGCTGCCCAACTGGATGGAGGCGGCGGCGGTCTTCTGGGCGTCGGCCTTCCTCGGCGCGGTCGTCGTACCGGTCGTCCACTTCTACGGGCGCAAGGAGGTCGGCTACATCCTGGACGCCGTCCGGCCCCGCGTCTTCGTCACAGCCGCCCGCTTCGGCCACCTCGAACACCAGCCCGACCTGAGCGCGGGCGTGCCGGTGGTCGGTGTCGTCGGACGGGACTTCGACGACCTGCTCGCCGACGAACCCCTCCCCGGTGTCCTCCCGACGGACCCGGCGAGCCCGGCGCTGGTCGCGTTCACCTCCGGAACGACCCGTGATCCCAAGGGAGTCGTGCACAGCCACCAGACGCTCGGCTTCGAGACCCGCCAACTGGCCGGGCTCTACCCGCCCGACCGGGGCCGCCAGCTCACCTCGGCGCCCGTCGGCCACTTCATCGGCATGATCAACGCCTTCCTCATCCCCGTCCTGGACGGTACCCCGGTGAACCTCGCCGACGCCTGGGACCCCGGCGCGGCCCTCGGCCTGATGAGGAGCGACGGGCTGACGGTCGGTGGTGGCGCCGCGTACTACATGGCGAGCCTCCTCGACCACCCCGACTTCACGCCCGCCCATCTCGCCGGCATGAAGTACGCGGGCCTCGGCGGCTCGGCGGTCCCGGCCGCCGTCACCAACCGGCTGGCGGCGCTCGGCATCACCGTCTTCCGCTCGTACGGCAGCACCGAGCACCCCTCGATCACCGGCTCCCGCCACACCGCGCCCGAGGCCAAGCGGCTCTACACCGACGGCGATTGCCTCCCCGGCGTCGAGATCAGGCTCGCCGAGGACGGCGAGATCCTCAGCCGGGGACCGGATCTCTGCCTCGGCTACACCGACCCCGCGCTGACCGAGCGGGTCTTCGACGCCGACGGCTGGTACCGCACCGGCGACATCGGGGTCATCGACGGCGACGGCTATCTCACGATCACCGACCGCAAGGCCGACATCATCATCCGGGGCGGCGAGAACATCGGCGCGCTGGAGGTCGAGGAGGTGCTGCTCGCCCTGCCGGCCGTCGCCGAGGCCGCGGTGGTGGCCGCCCCCGACGAGCGGCTCGGCGAACACGCGGCGGCCGTCCTGCGCCTGAAACCCGGTCACCCCGCGCCCACGCTCGACGAGATGCGCGCCCACCTCGACCGCGAGGGCCTCGCCCGGCAGAAGTGGCCGGAGGAACTGCACGTCGTCGACGAGTTCCCGCGCACCGCCAGCGGCAAGGTTCAGAAGTTCGTTCTCCGCAAGGACATTGCGGGTCGTAAGAAGTGAGAATAAGATTCTCGCAATCTGCGAAGGAGGATCTCAATGCCGTCGCGCGAGCTGCCGTATCCGCTTTTCGACGCGGACAACCACCTGTACGAGACCGAAGAGGCGCTGACCAGGCACCTCCCCAAGCAATACGAAGGCGCGATCCAGTACGTGCAGGTGAACGGCCGTACGAAGATCGCGATCCGGGGGCAGATCAGCGAGTACATCCCCAACCCCACCTTCGAGGTGGTCGCCCGCCCCGGGGCGATGGAGGACTACTTCAAGTTCGGCAACCCGGACGGGAAGACCCGCCGCGAGATCTTCGGCGAACCGATGCGCTCGATCCCCGCCTTCCGTGAACCGGGGCCCCGGCTGGAGCTGCTGGACGAGCTGGGTGTGCAGCGCACGCTGATGTTCCCGACGCTCGCCAGCCTGATCGAGGAGCGGATGCGGGACGATCCCGAACTGATCCACGCGGTGATCCACTCGCTCAACGAGTGGCTGTACGAGACGTGGGGCTTCAACTACAAGGACCGCATCCTCACCACCCCGGTCATCACCCTGCCCATCGTCGAGAAGGCGATAGCGGAGTTGAACTGGGCGGTCGAGCGCGGCGCCCGCGCGATCCTCGTACGCCCCGCCCCGGTCCCCGGCTACGGCGGCTCGCGCTCCTTCGCGGCCCCCGAGTTCGACCCGTTCTGGAAGCGCGCCGTCGAGACCGGCGTACTGGTCGCGATGCACTCCTCGGACAGCGGCTACGCCCGCTACACCAGCGACTGGGAGGGCGGGACCAACGAGATGCTCCCGTTCAAGCCCAACGCCTTCCGTACGGTGTCCGAGTGGCGGCCGATCCAGGACGCGGTCGCCGCCTGGGTGTGCCACGGCGCCCTGTTCCGGGTCCCGGGATTGAAGATCGCGCTCATCGAGAACGGCTCCTCCTGGGTGGCACCGCTACTCGACCAACTCCGTGACGTCTACAAGAAGATGCCGAACGAGTTCCTCGGCGACCCGGTACAGGCAGTCAAGGACAGCATCCACGTCAGCCCGTTCTACGAGGACGACCTCGGTGACCTCGTCGACCTGATGGGCGTGGACCGGGTGCTGTTCGGCTCGGACTACCCGCACCCCGAGGGCCTGGCCCAGCCGCAGAGCTACGTCGACGCGATCCAGCACCTGAGCGTGACGGACCAGGCCAAGATCATGGGCGGCAACCTCTCCAGGCTGATCCCGGAATGAACTGGGAGACCATCCCGCGGATGGTGCTGAGCGCGGCCGACCGCTTCGGCGACGCCGAAGCGGTCGTCGACGGCGAACTCAGGCTCACGTTCGCCGAGTTGGTCGACCGGGTCCGCACGGCCGCGGGCGCCTTCGCCGCGGCCGGGATCGGGAAGGGCGACCGGGTCGCGATCTGGGCGCCCAACTCCGCCGAGTGGATCGTCGCCGCCTTCGGGCTGCTCACCGCCGGCGGGGTGCTCGTCCCGGTCAACACCCGGTTCAAGGCGGACGAGGCCCACGACATCGTCCGCCGCAGCGGCGCCAAACTCGTCCTGGTGGAGGCGGGTTTCCTCGGGCTCGACTTCGAGGGCCCGCCGGGCGTGCCCGTGATCGACCTCAAGTCCGGCTTCCTGGCGAGCGGTTCGCCGTTCGAGCGGGCGGTGAGCGGTGACGACGTCAGCGACATCACGTTCACCTCCGGGACCACCGGGCGGCCCAAGGGCGTCCTGATGACCCACGCCCAGACGCTCCGCCTGTACGGGGAGTGGTGCGACCTGGCGACCCTGCGGGAGGGCGACCGCTATCTGATCGTCAACCCCTTCTTCCACATCTTCGGCTACAAGGCGGGCTGCATCGCCTCCCTGATCCGGGGCGCGACGATCCTGCCCGTACCCGTCTTCGACGTGGACCGTGTCCTGGACCTGGTGGAGCGCGAGAAGGTGACGGTCCTGCCCGGTCCGCCCACGCTCTATCACTCGCTCCTCGCGGCGGGGGACCGGCACGACCTGTCCTCCCTGCGGGTGGCGGTGACCGGCTCAGCCGACATCCCGGTCGAACTGATCCGCCGGATCGTCAGCGACCTGCCCTTCGAGCACATCATGACGGGGTACGGCCTGACCGAGGCGGGCACGGCCACCGCCTCCCGCCCCGGAGACTCCTTCGAAGACATCGCGACCACCGTCGGCACCCCCTGCGAGGGCGTCGAGGTGAGCGTCGCGACCGACGGCGAGGTCCTGATCCGCGGCTACAGCGTCATGCGCGGCTACCTCGACGATCCCGCCGCCACCGCCGAGACGATCGACGCGGACGGCTGGCTGCACACCGGAGACCTCGGCACCCTCGACGACCGGGGGCACCTGAGGATCGTCGGCCGCAAGAAGGACATGTTCATCGTGGGCGGCTTCAACGCCTACCCGGCCGAGATCGAGGGCTTCCTCCTCGAACACCCGGCCGTCGCCCAGGCTGCCGTGATCGGCGTGCCGGACGAGCGGCTCGGCCAGGTCGGCAAGGCGTACGTCGTCCGCAGCGCACCCGTCTCGGCGGACGAACTGATCGCCTGGAGCCGTAAGCGGATGGCCGGGTTCAAGGCGCCCCGGTCCGTGGAGTTCCTCGAAGAACTGCCGTTGAACGCCACCGGCAAGGTGATGAAGGACCAGCTGCGATGACCCAACCGCACGAAACGGCCTCAGGCATCCCGCTCCAGGCGGTCTACGGACCCGCCGACCTGAGTGGCGAGCCCCCCGAGCCGGGCAACTTCCCCTTCACGCGCGGCAATTACGCGACCGGCTACCGGGGACGGCTGTGGACTCTGCGCCAGTACTCCGGCTTCGGCACTCCCGAGGAGTCCAACCGCCGCTACCGCTACCTCCTCGAACAGGGCGGTACGGGACTGTCGGTGGCGTTGGACCTGCCCACGCAGTGCGGATACGACTCCGACGACCCGGAAGT
The DNA here is from genome assembly GCF_042889145.1 of Streptomyces sp. NPDC002680. Classification (NCBI taxonomy): domain Bacteria; kingdom Bacillati; phylum Actinomycetota; class Actinomycetes; order Kitasatosporales; family Streptomycetaceae; genus Streptomyces; species Streptomyces sp. NPDC002680. The sequence continues at coordinate 567,039 of NZ_JBIAQP010000001.1, read as the reverse complement.
CACCGAGGAGGTCGGCCGGGTCGGCGTCGCCCTCGACACCCTCGCCGACGCGGAGATCCTCTTCGAGGACATCCCCCTCGACAACATCAGCACCAGCTTCACCATCAACGGCACGGCGGCGATCCTGCTCGCCTTCTATGTCGCCGCCGCCGAACGCAAGGGCGTGCCGCGCGCGAAACTCACCGGCACGATCCAGAACGACATCCTCAAGGAGTACGCGTCCAGGGGGACTTGGATCTGGCCCGCCCAGCCGTCCCTCCGACTGATCGCGGACACCATCGAGTTCTGCGCCGCCGAGGTACCGCGCTTCAACGCGATCTCGGTCGCCGGTTCGCACTTCCGGGACGCGGGCGCCAACGCCGTACAGGAGATGGCGTTCACGCTCGCCGACGGGGTGACGTACGTCGACACGGTGCTGGAGCGCGGCCGGATGACGGTCGATCAGTTCGCCCCGCAGATCTCCTTCTTCTTCTACACGCACGGCGATTTCTTCGAGGAGATCGCCAAGTACCGGGCGGGGCGGCGGCGTTGGGCCACGATCGTCCGGGAGCGGTACGGGGCGACAACCGACAAGGCGTCGATGTTCCGCTTCGGCTGTGTGGCCGGCGGAGCCTCGCTGTACGCGCCCCAGGCCCAGAACAACACCGTCCGGGTGGCGTACGAGGCGCTGGCCTCCGTGCTCGGCGGCGTCCAGTCGATGTTCACGGCAGCCTGGGACGAGCCGTTCGCGCTGCCCAGCGAGGACTCGGCGACGCTCGCCCTGCGCACCCAGCAGATCCTCGCCCACGAGACCGGTGTGACCCGGGTCGCGGACCCGCTCGGCGGCTCGTACTTCGTCGAGGCGCTCACCGACGCGACCGAGGCACGGATCGTCGAGATCATGGACGACCTGGAGCGGTACGGCGGCATGGTCCGCGCCATCGAGGACGGCTACCTCCAGGGACTCATCGCCGACGAGGCCTACCAGCTGCACCTGGACGTCGAGGCGGGCACGCGCCCGGTCGTCGGCGTCAACCGCTTCGTCTCCGACGAGCCGCCGCCGGACCTCGCAACCTACGAGCTGGACGCGGAGGGCCGCGACCGGCAGCTGAAGCGCCTCGCCGATGTGAAGGCCACACGGGACGCCGCCCTGGTACGGGAGCAACTGGCCCGGCTGGCGCGCGCGGCGGACGGGACGGAGAACCTGATGCCCGTACTGATCGACTGCGCCAACGCCTACTGCACGGTGGGGGAGATGGTCGCCGCGCTGAAGGCGGTCTGGGGCGAGTTCCAGCAGCCGGTGGTGTTCTGATGGCCGCGGCGGCTCGGATTCTCGTCGCCAAGCCCGGCCTGGACGGTCACGACCGAGGGGCCAAGATCGTCGCGCGGACGCTGCGCGACGCCGGCTTCGAGGTCGTGTTCACCGGCATCCGCCAGCGCGTCGACACCATCGTGGCGACCGCCGTCCAGGAGGACGTGGCCGTGGTCGGGCTCAGCATCCTCTCCGGGGCGCATCTCGCCCTGACCACCCGGGTGGTCGAGGCGCTGCGGGCGGCCGGGGCCGAGGACATCGCCGTCGTCGTGGGCGGCACCATCCCGCCGGCCGACGTACCCCGGATGCGGGCGGCGGGCGCGGCGGCGGTCTTCCCGACCGGTACGCCGCTCGACGTGCTGGTGGCGGAGATGCGGGCGCTGACGACGGGGGACGCGGTCGCGGGCTCGTAGGAACCGGGCCCACCTGTAGCTGGATACCTGTCGATATCTGTCGTACCTGGAGGCACTGTGCGGGTCGGTGTGATGATCGGGCCGGAGCGTGGGGATTCCGCGCGCAAGGCCGCGCGGATGATCGACGATGTGACGTGGGCCGAACAGGCGGGCCTCGACACCGCGTGGGTGCCTCAAATACCCACGGACTTCGACGCGTTGACGGCCGTGGCGCTGATGGGTGCGCGGACCGGACGGATCGAGATCGGGACGGCGGTCGTACCGCTCCAGGCCCAGCATCCGATCGCCCTCGCCCGCCAGGCGCTGTCCGCGCAGGCGGCGACCGGGGGACGGCTGGCCCTGGGCGTCGGGCCCTCGCACCACTGGATCGTCCGGGACATGCTCGGACTGCCGTACGAGAAGCCGGCCGCGTTCACCCGTGACTACCTGGACGTCCTGGACGCGGCCCTGCACGGCCCCGGCCCGGTCGACGTCGAGAACGCCACCTTCACCGTGCACAACCCGCTCGACCTCGGCCCGGTAGGCCCGCTGCCCGTCCTGATCGCCGCACTCGGCCCGGTCATGCTGGCCCTCGCGGGCGAACGCGCCGACGGCACCGTCCTCTGGATGGCCGACGAACGAGCGGTGTCCGACCACGTCGTCCCGCGCATCACCAAGGCCGCCGAAGGCGCGGGCCGCCCGGCGCCCCGGATCGTCGCGGGCATCCCCGTCTGCCTCTGCCGTCCGACGGAGGTCGACGCGGCCCGCGAGCGCGCCAACCGCATCCTCGGCGAGGCCGAGATCTCGCCCAACTACCAGCGCCTGCTGGACTACGGCGACGCCCAGGACATCGGCGATCTGTGCGCGGCCGGTGACGAGACGGCCATCCTGGCCCGCTTCCGTCGCTTCGCCGACGCCGGAGTCACCGACCTCTCCGTACGGCTGCTGCCGATCGGCGAGGGCAGGGACGAACTGGTCGCCTCCAAGCGCCGTACGCGGGAGATGCTCGCGGCACTGGCGGTGGAAGTCCGATGACCTCCGGGTCGACGGCCGGGCCACTTGAGGGCATCCGTGTCCTGGAGGTCGGCCATATGCTGGCGGGCCCCTACGCCACGATGATGCTCGCCGACCTCGGAGCCGAGGTCACGAAGATCGAGCCGCCCGGCGGGGACATCTCGCGGCAGGTGAGCGACGCCTACTTCGCCAGCCTCAACCGGGGCAAGCGCAGCATCTGCCTGGACCTGACGACCGGGGCCGGACAGGACCGACTCGGTGAACTCGTCACCGACGCCCACGCGTTGCTCGTCAATCTCAAGCCGTCGGCGATCCATCGGCTGGGGCTGACCTACGAGGCGCTGAGGAAGTGGAACGAGCGGATCGTGTGCGTCGCGCTGACCGGCTTCGGGCTGACGACGGGCGACGAACCCGCCTTCGACTACGTCGTCCAGGCGGCCACCGGAGTCGCCGCGCTCACCGGCGATCCCGACGGCCCGCCGACTCTGCCCGGCTACTCCGCCGCCGACAACTCGACAGGCCTCACAGCGGCGTTGGGGCTGCTCGCGCAGATCGTCTCGGGGCGGGGCGGCCAAGTCGACGTCTCCCTGCGGGATGTGATGCTGTCGCAGCTCAACTACCGTGCCTCCGCCTACCTCAACGAGGGCGCCGAGCCACGGCGCCTGCCGCTCGGCGCGCACTCCTACTACGTACCGGCGCAGCTCTTCCCCACCGCCGAGGGCCACTTGGCGCTGTTCGTCACGCACGACGGCTTCTGGAAGTCCTTCGCGGCCGAGGCGGGCGTCGAGGGGTTTCCGACGATGGCCGAGCGGGCGGCGCGGCGGGAAGAAGTACTGGACGCGGTGACACGAGCCCTGGCCGCCGATACCGCCGCCGCCTGGGAGTCCCGGCTGCGGCCCCTGGGCGTACCGGCCGCCGCCGTACGGACGCTGCCGGAGGCGCTGGCCGCCACGCCCGAGGCCGTGGTGACGGCGGGGGACTTCCGCCTGGTCCGCAGCCCCGTACGGATCGCGGGCCACGAGCCCGACTACGGGCCGCCGCCCCGACTGGGCGAGCACGGCGATGCGGTGGGGGAGTCATGAGGGGCGAGGACCAGTTCCATCTCGGCATCGTCGCCGAGGACTTCGAGGGGACGCTGGCCGGCCTGTCGGCGGCGTTCGGATACGAGTGGTGCGCGGAGATCTCCGGACCGCTGAACATGACGCTGCCGACCGGCGAGGCCGTCGTCCGGCTCAGCTGCGTGTACTCGCGGACCGCACCCCGGCTGGAGATCATCCGGAACATCCCCGGCACCCTCTGGGAAGCGGCACCCGGCGGGGGCGTCCACCACGTCGGCTACTGGTCCGACGACGTCACCGCGGACTGCGCCGGACTCGCCGACCTCGGCTACACGATCGAGGCGTCCCGGATCGGCTCCACCGGCTCCGACTTCGCCTTCGTGCGAGGCCCGGACGGCGTACTCGTCGAACTCGTGGACCGGGCGGCCCAGCCGATGCTGGAGAAGTTCTGGGCGGACGGAGGGGGCACGAAGTGACCACGGTGGGTATCGCCACGGGTGCCGGGCGCGGCATGGGACTGGCCTGCGCGCGGCGCATGACCGGCACGGTGGACACGCTGCTCCTCGTCGACCGGGACGAGGAGACGGTGACGGCGGCGGCGAAGGAACTGTCGGCCGATGGGGGTGCGGCCGTCGAGTCGTTCGTCCTGGACGTCACCGACCGCGACGGCATGGCCCGGCTCGCCGCCCGCAACGCCGAACTCGGCACCCTGCGCGCCGTCGCCCACGCCGCCGGCATCTCACCCACGATGGCCGACTGGCGCAGCATCTTCGCCGTCGACCTGGTGGGCACCGCACTGCTCGCCGAAGCACTACGCCCACTGGCCACGCAGGGCACGGCGATGGTGTGCTTCGCCTCGATGGCCCCACTGCTCGGCAACCTCGAAGCGGATCCGGCCGTCGCCGCCGTCCTGGACGATCCGCTCGACGCCGCGTTCCTCGACCGGCTCCACGACGCCCTGGGACCGGCCGTCGAGGACAGTGGCACCGCCTACGCCTGGGCCAAACACGGGGTACACCGTCTCGTACGACGGGAGGCGCTCCGGCTCGGCCCGCTCGGCGCCCGTATCTGCTCCGTCTCGCCCGGCGTCATCGACACCCCGCAGGGCCGCCAGGAGGCCGCCGAGCAGCCGGTCATGGACGCGCTCGTACGAGGGTCGGCGACCGGCCGCCCGGGCCGCGCCGAGGAGGTCGCCGCCGGGGTCGCCTTCCTGCTGTCGACGGAGGCGAGCTTCGTCACCGGCATCGACCTGCTGATCGACGGCGGTGCTTGTGCGGCGGTACGGGGGCGAGCGGGCCGGTAGGCGTTCACCTGATGTACCGGTTGCCAACTGCTGGACCAGGGGCAGCAGTTGGCAACCGGCACGCTCTCCTCAGCCGACCGACTCCGACCGCTGCACGGTCCCCGTGATCCCGCTCGCGTCCTGCCCGGCCAGCAGCACCGCGGCCCGGCCCATCGCCTCCGGGGGCTCCACCATCTCCGGCGGTATCTCGCGGCCACCGCCCGCCGCCTGCCACCCCTCCGTCAGGACGATCCGGGACGGGGCCAGGCAGTTGACGGCGATGTTGTCGGCCCGCAGATCGGTGGCGAGCCCGAGATAGAGCCGTTCGACGGCGGCCTTGGACACCCAGTACGCGTTGGCGCCCCGGTCGGTCATCCCGACCCCGCTCGTCGTCACCGCAATCAGCGAACCGCCGCCGCGCTCCCGGACGTACGGGATCACGGCCTTGGTGACCAGGAAGACACCCGTCAGATTGACGTCCAGGCAGAGCTGCCAGCGTTTGAGGGGCGTGGACTCGACCGGGCCGAGCCACAGCACCCCGGCGTTGGCGATCAGGATGTCGATACCGCCGAACTCGGCGACAGTCGCCGCCACGGCCGCCTCCACCGACTCCTCGCTGCTGACGTCGCAGGGCACCGGGAGGGCCCGGCCGCCCGCCTCCGTGATCCCGTCGGCGACCGAGTGGATCGTCCCCGGCAGCCGACCCGCCTGCTCGGACCGCGCGGCCACCGCCACCGAGGCCCCGGCCTCCGCCAACGCCACGGCGACCGTCCGTCCGATGCCCCGACTGGCCCCGGCGACGAACGCGACCTTCCCCTTCAACGACTTCAACGGCCTCAACGACCCACCGATGTCGCTCACTTCGGCGGGAACCTGAGCGCTCCGTCGAGGCGTATGACCTCGCCGTTGAGATAGTCGTTCTCGCAGATGTGCTCGACCAGCGCCGCGTACTCGGGGGAGCGGCCCATTCGCCGGGGATGCGGAATCTGGGGGCCCCAGTAGGCCTCCAACTGGTCACCGGCCTTGCCGTAGGCGGGAGTCAGGAAGGTGCCGGGGGCGATGGTGACGACCCGGATGCCGAGCGGGGAGAGGTCACGGGCGGCCACCAGCGTCATGCTCACGACCCCGCCCTTGGCGGCAGCGTAAGGGAGTTGGCCGATCTGGCCCTCGTACGCCGCGATCGAAGCGGTGTTGACCACGACCCCCCGACCGCCTTCCTCCGTCGGCTCCTGCTTGGCGATGGCGGCGGCTGCCAGGCGCAGCACGTTGAAGACGCCGGTCAGATAGACCTCGATGGTCGTCCGGAAGCCCTCCAGGCCGATCGGCGTTCCGTCCTTGCCGATCAGCCGGCCGCCGCTCGCCGGGCCGCCGTGGCAGTCCACCGAGATCCGCAGCGGGCCCGCCGACTCCGCCTCGGCCAGCGCCGCCAGGACGTCCTCCTCGGAGGTGGCGTCCGTCCGGACGTAGCGCACGCCGAGCTCCTGCTCCAGCGCCTTGCCCTTCTCGTCGGCGAGGTCGGCGACGACCACCTTCGCTCCCGCCGCGTGCAACCGGCGGACGGTGGCCTCGCCCAGGCCTCCCACCCCACCGACGACGACCGCTGAGCTGCCACTGATCTGCATGAAGGTTTTCCTCTCTTGCAAGCAGTGCTCTAGTCAGATGAGAATAGCGTTCTCATGAATATAACCATGATTCTGGAGATGGCTACCTCGGCCGGAGACCGGGTGGTGGTGACGGCGGACAACCGTTCCCTGACCGCCTCGGAGCTGCTGGACCGCGCCCGGGCCGCCGCGCACCGATTCCGGCGCCGTTCGGCCGTGTTGTACCTGGGCGCCAACCATGTCGCCTACCCCGTCGCCCTGTTCGGCGCGGCTCTGGCGGGAGTCCCCTTCATCCCTCTCAACTACCGCCTCGGCGAACACCAGTTGGCCCGGCTCCTGGACCGCCACCCGGGCGCCCTGGTGCTCCGCCCCGCCGATCTCGACGTACTCGTCGAAGCCGAACAGCCGCAGGACGACGATCCGGCCCCGCAGGACCAGGACGCCGTCGCGGTCGTGCTCTACACCAGCGGTACGACGGCCGAGCCCAAGGCGGCTCTCCTGCGCCACCGCCATCTGCTCGCCTACGTGTTCAACACCCAGGAGTTCGGGTCGGCCGAGCCCGACGCCGCGACGCTCGTGGCGGTGCCCCCGTACCACGTGGCCGGTCTGATGAACCTGCTCACGAACCTCTACTCCGGGCGCCGGATCGTGTACCAGTCCGCCTTCGACGCGCCCGACTGGCTGGCCACCGTCCGACGCGAACGCGTCACCCACGCGCTGGTCGTCCCGACGATGCTGGCCCGGATCGTCGCCGAGGTCCCCGACGGCGCCACCGCCGGGACACCGACGCTTCGCAGCCTCGCGTACGGTGGCGCCCGCACCCCGCGACCCGTCGTCGAACGGGCGCTGCGGGCCTTCCCGGACACCGGGTTCGTGAACGCGTACGGCCTGACCGAGACGGCGTCCTCGATCGCCGTGCTCGGCCCCGACGACCACCGCGAGGCCCTCGTCTGCGACGAACCGGCGGTGCGCGACCGGCTCGGGTCCGTCGGGCGCGCGCTGCCCGGCGTCGAGATCCAGATCCGCGGTGAAGAGTCCGACGAGGTGGTCCAACTCGGGTGTACTGGGCTGGTGTTCGTGCGCGGCGAGCAGATCTCCGGTGAGTACGGCGGACGCGGTCACGCGCTCGATCCCGCCGGCTGGTTCGCCACCCGGGACCGGGGGCGGCTCGACGCCGACGGCTATCTGTTCATCGAGGGGCGTGCCGACGACACCATCATCCGGGGCGGCGAGAACATCGCCCCGGCCGAGATCGAGGACGTACTCCTCGCCCATCCCGGCATCGTCGAGGCTGCCGTGATCGGGCTGCCCGATCCGGAGTGGGGGCAGCGGATCGTCGCCGTGCTCGTCGGGGAGGGCGACCCGGACGAGATCCGCGCCTGGGTCAAGGCCCGTCTGCGCTCCGCCAAGACGCCCGACACCGTCGTCTTCCGCGCCGAACTGCCGAAGACCGACACCGGAAAGCTGCTGCGCCGCACCCTGCTCGCCGACCTGGAGACCACCCATGCCTGAAGCAGTCATCGTGTCCGCCCTGCGCACTCCCGTCGGCACCGCCTTCAAGGGCACCCTGCGCGACACCACGGCCTTCGATCTCGCCCATCACATCGTCGCCGCGGCTGCCGGCACTGAGGGCGTGGACACGGCCCTCATCGACGACATCGTCCTCGGCGAGGGCCTGTACGGCGGTGGTGTCATCGCCCGGCACGCGGCCGTGACCACCGGCCTCACCTGGGTGCCCGGGCTCGCCCACAACCGGCACTGCGCCGCCGGTCAGGCCGCCGTGCAGAGCGCGGCGGCGAGCATCCGTGCCGGCATGGACGAACTCGTCATCGCCGGCGGAGTCAACTCGGCCTCCACATCGCCGCGTTCGGTGGCCAAGGTCGACGGCGAGTGGGAACCCTGGATGTCGCCGACGCACCCTGCCACACCGGACGCCCCCAACACCGACATGTCGATCACCGTCGGCTGGAACACGGCCGTCCGGGCGGGCATCAGCCGCGCCGAGATGGACGAGTGGGCGCTGCGCTCGCACCGCAACGCCGTCCGCGCCATCGACGAGGGCCGCTTCGCCGCCGAACTCCGCCCGATCGACACCCCGCACGGCTTGTTCTCCGTCGACGAGCACCCGCGCCGCAGCACCAGCGCGGAGAAACTGGCCGCGCTCAAGCCGCTCCACCCGGAGATCGAGGGGTTCAGCATCACGGCCGGCAACGCGGGCGGCGCGAACGACGGCGCGGCGGCCCTCGTCATCGCCAGCGACCGACTCGGCCTCCCGGCGCTCGGTACGGTCCGGGCGTGGGCGTCCGTCGGTGTCGACCCGGCCGACATGGGCCTCGCCCCCGTCACCGCGATCCCCAAGGCCCTGAAACGCGCCGGGCTCTCACTCTCCGACGTCGACCTCTACGAGATCAACGAGGCCTTCGCCGTCGTACCCGTGGCCGCGATCAAACAACTCGGCCTCGACCCGGACCACGTCAACGTGAACGGCAGCGGCTGCTCACTCGGCCACCCGGTCGCCGCCACGGGTGCCCGGATGCTGGTCACCCTCGTGCACGAACTGCGCCGGCGCGGCGGCGGGATCGGCGTCGCCGCCATGTGCGCGGGCGGGGGGATGGGCTCGGCGACGGTGATCGAGGTAGCCGCGCCCTGAGCCGGGAGTCGGTCAGTTCTTGAAACGGAGCAGGGCTTCCTGGGCGTACGAGGCGACCAGGGAGCCCTCTTCGGTGAGGACGTCACCGTGGCCGTAGCAACGCCCGTGCGCCACAAGGGGGCTGTGCTGGCGCAGGAGCAGCCAGGAGTCCGTCCGGAAGGGGCGGTGGAAGCGCACGGTGTGTGCCGTCACGGCCGAGGTGAACACCTTGTTCGCGTCCTGCTGACCGACCCCCTCGACCTGGCGCAGCGCGGTGCCGATGAGACTCAGATCGGTGGCGTACGCCGTGAGGGCCGGGGCCAGTTCGGGCGCGACGGCCGGGGTCCGCATCCAGAGTTCGTACTCCGGCGCCTCCGACTTCGGGGTGTCGAGGTCGGTGTCCGCGCGGGTGTCCCAGGGCAGCAGATTCAGGTCCACCGCGTATTCCTCACCGGGTACGGCAGGCACCTGGAACGGCACCTGGTGGTCCTGGCCGTCCTCCAGGACGTGCATCGACACCGACGCGGTGGCCATGACGCCGTGGGACTGACGGGCGACGATCCCCAACGTGGCGAACGTGGAACCCTCGTGATGCCGCGTCACCTCGTAGCGGACGGGTTCGTCGGGTCGCCCCTCGCGCGAGAAGAGGGCGTGTACGGACTTCACCGCCTTGTCCGGGCAGGCCGACGAGGCCGCCCGCACGAACTGGCCCAGCAGCTGCCCGCCGAACAACCGGCGGTAGCCGAGGCGCTGGTTGGCCCCCTCGAACGCCAAGTCCTCTTCAGCGGGGCGGAGTTCGAGGCACGCGAGCAAGTCACTCCAGAGATCCGTCACAGTGGCTCCCAAGGTGAGAAAGAGAGAGTGTCAGAGCTGAACCAGCCGAGGTGCCGACCGCCCCTCCCGTACGAGCGTCCCCGCCTCCCGCGTCAACTCCCGTGCGCTGCCCAGCAGTCCGTCCAGGACGAGCGCCCGGCGGACATGCCGGTGCAGATCGTGCTCGGCGGTGAAGCCGATACCGCCCAGGACCTGCTGACAGTGCCGGGCCGCCGTCAGCGCCGCCCGCCCGGCCGCGGCCTTGGCCAGCAGGGAACCGAGGTCGTCGTCGGCGGCCACGAGGGTCGCCTCGGCGCCGTCGAGCGCGACGAGCGTCTCCGCGAGCCGGTGCCGTACCGCCTGGAAGGAGGCGAGGGGCCGGCCGAACTGGGTCCGGTCCAGCACATGCGTCCGGGCCAGCGCGAGCATCGCCCGCCCGGTACCCAGCAGCCACCAGCCGAGCGCCCGACGACCCGCGCCGAGCGGAATCGGCTCCCCAACTGGCCTTACCTGCAACGGCAGTTCACCGTCGAGGGAGACACCCGGCGTACCACTCCCGCCGCGCTCCCACACCACCCATGAGCCGCCGGTGTACGGCAACGCCGGCGTCCCCCCGAGCGGTCGGTCCGCCGCGTGCAGCACCACGTCGTTGAGGAGCGACGCATGTGCGCCCGTCTCGCCGAGCAGCCGGAACACGAGCGGGAGCGCGACCTCGGGCGCCTCCGCCAACAGGTCGGCCCAACCGAGGTCGGTCAGTGCCGAGTCGAGCGCCGGACCCGTCGCCGTCGCCATCGTCTTGCGGAGCGTCTCGGCCAGCAGGTCCCGTTCGGCGGTGTCCACGGCTACTCCTTCCCCAGGTTCAGCAACCGGCGCGCGATGATGTTCCGCTGGATCTCGGCGGTACCGCCGTAGATGGTCGCGGCGCGCGAGTACAGGTACTCCGACCGCCAGGGGGACTCCGTCAGCTCCAGCACTCCGGGCAGCAAGTCCCGTACGGTGTCGAAGAGTTGTTGCTCCGCCGTGGCCAGCAGGACCTTGTCTACGGAGGTCTCCGGGCCCAGGTGCTCGCCCTCCGCCAGGCGCCGTTGCGTCGTGTGGGAACGGCAGCGGGCGGTGTGCAGGGCGAGGTAGGCGGCGCCGAGGGCGTCGTCGTCCTGGGGGGAGTCCGGTGCGGGCGTCTGCTCCAGCAGGTGGTCAAGCCGTGTGTAGAGATGGGCGATCCGGTGCCAGAAGCACGTCGAGCGCTCGTGCGGGAGCAGGTCCATCGCCAGCTGCCAGCCGTCGCCCGGACTGCCCAGCATCCGGTCGCGGGGGACGACGACATCGTCGAAGAAGACCTCCGCGAACTCGTCCACCCCGTGCATCGTGCGCAGCGGCCGGACGGTGATCCCTGGGGTGTCCATGTCGACGAAGAACGCGGTGATGCCCGCGTGCCCGGGAGCCGTGCGGGTGAGCAGGACGCAGCGGGCGGCGTACTGGGCGAGGCTCGTCCACACCTTCTGGCCGGTCACCACCCAGTCCTCGCCCCGGGGGACGGCCCTGGTGGAGAGCGAGGCGAGATCGCTGCCGGAACCCGGTTCCGAGAAGCCCTGGCACCACTGTTCCCGTCCGCCGAGCAGCCGCGGGACCATTTCGGCGGCCAGCTCCGGACGCGCGTACGAGATCATCGTCGGGGCCAGGACCTCGACCATGGAGTAGATCCCGGGCTCGGCCAGGCCCCGGGTGGCGACCTCCTCGCCGAGTACCGCGCGCAGTACGGCGGGCCCGCCGAGCCCCCTCACCTCGGCGGGCCATCCGTACCGCATCCACCCTGCCTCGTACAGCGCGCGCCGGACCCGGGCGAGCTGTGCGACCTGCGCGTCGAGCGAGTCGTCGGGGCCGGGGGAGAGGTCGTTCGTGTCCAGCCAGCGCCGCAGGTCCGCCCGGAACTCGGGGACGTTCATGTCCCCGGGCGCTGGTAGGCGTGCGGGCGGCCCGAGTCGTGCGCACCGCTGCGGCGGATGAACGTCATGGCGCGCGTGCGCAGCCGCCAGCCGTCGGCGGTGCGCACATAGGTGTCGTTGTAGTAGCCGATGCGCAGGTCGTGGGTGGAGTGGTCGACGAAGCACAGCGGCTGGGTGCCGGACGCGGAGTCCTTGTCCGCGCCCGGCTCGACCACGGCGGTCCCGGTGAGGAAGAGCCCCTTCGGAGCCGCCGCGACCAGCGCCGGGAACTCGTCGAGGCCGTAGGTGTCGCCGAAGGCGCTGTAGGTGCCGTCGGGGGTGAAGACCGCGAGCACTCCGTCCAGGTCGCCCTGGGTGATGTACACCGCGTACCGGGCCAGCAGTTGCTGGATCTCCATCAGGTCGTCAGTGGACATTGAGAATTCCATTCTCTTATGGAGAGCGGAAGGTTCTCACGGCGGGGGTCGGAGCGTCAACGGTCCTTCCGCAGCTTCGAGAAGTCCCAGCTCACCACCTTCTCCGTCGTCACACGCAGCCAGGCGTGCCGCCCGTCGTACGGGAAGTCCTTGCCGCCCGCGTACTTGTCCGCGAACAGCCGTTCAGGCTCGCGGAGTTCATCCACGGGAGCCCCCTTCCGGGGTGTCTCCCCGACCACTTGGACGCTGCCCTTCAGCTCCACGCCCCGCAGCTGCATGAAGTCGGCGCCGCCGTCGTCGACGATCACGCTGAGCCTCGGGTCGCGGTCGAGGTCGGTCCAGCGCTGGCTGCGGACCAGCGAGTTCAGCCACAGGGCCGTCCCGTCCCACACGAACCACAGGGCACTGACATGGGGGTGCCCGCCCGCCCCGACCGTCGCCACCCGGCATACGGGCTGGGCGCGCAGAAACGCGTCCCGTTCCGACTCCGTCATGGCGATCGAGGTTCCCCTGCGCTGTCCGGTCATCGTTTCTCCCAGCATTGTCCGAATGGTTGATTCTCTCTAAGTGAGAAGCTAGTTTCCAGCTTTAGAGAGGGGGACACTCAGTCGGCCTACCCCGGCATCGAGTGGCGGCGCGTCATGGACCAGTTCCTCACCTTCGGGATCGTCGGCCTCAGTACCGCCGCGATCTATGCGGTCATCGGCAGCGGTCTCGTGCTCACCTACACCACCACCGGCGTCTTCAACTTCGCCCATGGCGCCGCGGGCATGCTCTCGGCGTTCACCTACTGGCAGCTCACCGTCGGCTGGGGCTGGCCGGTTCCGGTCGCACTGGTCGTCGTCCTGCTTCTGCTCGCCCCGGCGTTCGGTCTCCTTGTCGAACGCTTCATCCTGCGGCCTGTCCAGGCGCTGGGGGAAGCGGAACGACTGGTGATGACCGTCGCACTATTGAGTGGCCTCATTGGGGTAGCGCGCTGGATCTGGGACCCGAACGTGGCCCGCCCGTTGCCGGCCTTCTTCGACGACCGGGCGCCCTTTCACATCGGCCCGGCCGCCGTCACCTGGCACCAGGCCATCACCATGGGCGTCGCCATCGCGGTCGCGGTAGGCCTGCGGATCCTGCTCTACCGCACCCGCGCCGGCGCCGAGATGCGCGCCACCGTCGACGACCGCGCGCTCGTCGGACTCACGGGCGCCGATCCCGTACGGGCCAACAAGGCCGCCTGGATTCTGGGTACTCAACTCGCCGCGCTCGGCGGCATCCTGATCGCGCCGAGCGTCACGCTCGACGCCGCCCAGCTCTCCCTCCTGATCGTCAGCGCCTACACCGCCGCCGTCTTCGGCCGGCTGCGCAGTGTGCCGCTCACCTTCATCGGCGCCGTCGTCATCGGCTGCACGGAGAGCTATCTCACCGGCTATCTGCCGCAGAACGACTACCTGCCGGGCCTGCGCCTCGCCGCGCCCGCGCTGCTCCTGTTCATCGCCCTGCTGGTGTTCCCGCACCGGCGGCTGCGCGGCCGCGACCGGCGGCTGGCCCCGGTCCCGGTGCCGACGGCACGCGGCACACTGGTGTTCGCCGCCGCCACCATCGCCTTCGGCGTCGTGCTGGCCTCGATGCTCGGCGAGGCCGACCTCATCACATACGGGCCGATCTTCTCGCTCGGCGTGGTGGCACTCTCGTACGTCCCCCTGACCGGTTACGCGGGCCAGATCTCCCTGTGCCAGCTGAGCATGGCCGGGATCGGCGCCGTCGTGTGGGCGCACTTCGGGGCGCACGGGCAGCTGTGGGCGCTGGGCCTCGCGGTGCTGGTAGCGGCGGTGGCCGGGGCGCTGATCGCGCTGCCCGCGCTACGGCTGTCCGGCGTGTATCTGGCGCTGGGTACCGCCGCCTTCGCCGTCGTGCTCGACCGCTGGATCTTCACCCTGCCCGCCTTCCATGTCCTCGGCGTCGAGGTCGTGCTGTTCGACCAGGGCTCGGTGGAAGTGACCGGCCCCTCGCTGTTCGGGCTACGACTGGACAGCGGGGAGGAGCTGATGGTGCTCGCCGCGGTCTGTCTCGCCCTCGCCTCGATCGGTGTGGCGGCGCTGCGGCGGGGCCGGTTCGGGCGTCGGCTGATCGCCCTGCGCGACAGCGAGGCCGCGTACGCCACCCTCGGCGGCAACCTCCTCTTCACCAAGGTGCTGGTGTTCTCGCTGGCCTCGGGCATCGCCGGCCTCGGCGGCGCGCTCTACGGAATGCAGCAACGGGCCATCACCCCCGACCAGTTCAACCTCATCGCCGGGCTGCCGATCTTCCTGGTCGCGGTGATCGGCGGCCTCGGCGCGGTCGGCAACGGCCTGTTCACCGGTACGGCGCTCATCGGCCCGACCAACGCCCTGGTCGCCGTGGCGCCCTCGCTGCAGAACCCGGTCGCCCTGCTGCCGGCCCTCGCGGGCATGGGTCTCGGCAAGAACCCCGACGGCATCGCGCCCCACTTCCGGCGCCAGTGGGAGCCGCTCGGCCGCGACCGTATCGCGCTCACGGCACTCGTCGCCTGGCTGGCAACGGCCTGGCTGCTGCGCCTCGGTGACCTCATCAACGGCTGGACCTTCCTCGGCGGAGCCCTCGTCGTGGCAGTGGCACTACGGACATGGGCGAGCGTCCGGCAGGCCCCGGCGGCCGAGCCGGAGATTCCGGTCGAGTGGTGGGGCGTACGGCGCGACTGGCGCCCGGAGGACGGGGAGGTGCTGGCCCGTGGCGTCGCTGCGAGTTAGTGGAGTGACGGTCGCCTTCGGCGGGAACCGGGCCCTGGACGGGGTCGCCATGACCGCCGAGCCCGGCCGGATCACCGGGCTCATCGGGCCCAACGGGGCAGGGAAAAGTACCCTGTTCGACGTCGCGTCCGGGCTGCGCAGGCCGTCGTCGGGGCGCGTCTTCCTCGACGACCGGGACGTCACCCGGATGCGTCCCTCCGCCCGCGCCAAGTGCGGACTCGCCCGTACCTTCCAGCGGTTGGAGCTGTTCGGCCGGCTCAGCGTGCACGACAACCTGCTCGTCGCCGCCGAACTCGGCCCCGAACGCCCGCGCGCGGCAGGCGTGGTGAAGGAGATCCTCGACCGCCTCGGCCTGACCGGCATCGCCGACACGGCCCCCGACACCCTCCCCACCGGCGTCGGCCGCCTGGTCGAGGTCGGCCGGGCGCTCGCCCTGCGCCCCAAGGTGCTCCTCCTCGACGAACCCGCCGCAGGACAGGACGCCGAGGAGACCGAACGCTTCGCCGCCCTTCTGCGCTCCCTCGCCGACGACGGTACGGCCGTCGTCCTCGTCGAGCACGACATGAGTCTCGTCATGGGCGTGTGCGACGACGTGTACGTCCTCGACCTCGGGAAGGTCATCGCCGTCGGCCCGCCCGAGGTGATCCGCAACGACGAGACGGTCCTTGCCGCCTACCTGGGGGACGCGTGAACGCGCTACTCGAACTGCGCGGCATCCGCGCCGCCCACGAACGGATCACCGTCCTGCACGGGGTCGATCTCGGCGTCGCCGCCGGCGAGGTGGTGGCGCTGCTCGGCCCCAACGGCGCTGGAAAGACCACCACGTTGAGGATCGCGGCAGGCGTCCATCCCGCCGAGTCCGGCCAACTCCTGCTCGGCGGACGGGACATGACGGGCGCAGACCCGCGCGACCTGGCCCGCGCCGGAGTCTGCCTGATCCCCGAGGGGCGCGGGGTGTTCCCCAACCTCTCGGTGCGCGACAACCTCCTGATGATGACCTACACCGGCCGCACCCGCGCCGAGATCGAGGACATCGCGTACACCCGCTTCCCCGCCCTCGCCCGGCGCGCCTCCCAGCCGGCGGGCACCATGTCCGGCGGCGAACAGCAGATGCTCGCCCTCGCCCGGGGCCTCGCCACCGACCCGGCCGTCCTCCTCCTCGACGAACTCTCCATGGGACTCGCCCCGTTGGTGGTCGCCCGCCTCTACGAACAGGTTGCCGAGATCGCCCGGCAGGGCGTGGCCGTCCTGGTCGTCGAGCAGTTCGCCGCCGCCGTACTCGACATCGCCGACCGTGCCGCCGTACTCGTCCGCGGCAAGGTCCAACGGCAGGGCCACCCCGACGACGGGTTGCGCGCCGAACTGTCCGCTCTCTACCTCGGGAGTTCCGCATGACATCCACCGAGCCACGTGCGGACCGTTTCGTCCGCGAACTGACCGAACTGAAGATCCCCGACCCGGCCGCCGCCCGCTCCACCCTCTGGCTGCGTCTGGGCGGAGTCCTGATGGCCCTGGGCGTGATCCTCGGCGCCTCCGGCTACCTGGTCACCCACAACACCCTCGATCCCCTCGTCCAGAACGACGGCCTCGCCCTCGGCATCGCCGGAATCGCCTCCGGCGTGGTCGGCTCGGCGCTCTTCCTGCGCTACTCCCTCACCGGCTTCCTGCGGTTCTGGATGGCCCGCCAGTCGTACGACGTCAGCCTCCTCGCGGAACGACTGCGCGAACCGGACCGGCTGCGGGACCCGGAATGACCCCGAGCCCCCGACCGACAGTCCGAAAGGGAACCCAGCCATGACCACCCCGGCAACGACCCTGCGCCCCGGCGACCAGCTCGCCAGCACCGCCTGCGGCACCCGCGTGGTCGTGATCCGGGCCCCGGCCGACGCACAGCACCGACTCACCTGCGCGGGCGCACCGATGGCGCCGGCCGCCTCCGCACCGCAGGTCAAGGACGCCGGCTCGGGCACGGTCATCGGCAAGCGGTACGTGGACTCCACGGGCACCCTCGAATTGCTGTGCACCGCCTCCGGCGCGGGCGAACTCGCCTGCGACGGCACCCCGATGACCATCAAGGCGGCCAAGCCGCTGCCCGCGTCCGACTGAACCGAACGGGAGTTGTCATGCCGCAGGACGAGCTGGTCCTGACCGAACGGGTGGGCAACGTCCTCGTGGCCACGATGAACCGGCCCGAGGCACGAAACGCCCTGAACCCGGAGCTTCTCCAAGACCTGTCGGCGGTGCTGAAGGAGGCGGACGCCGACCCGGCGGTGAGGGCGATCGTCCTCACGGGCGCGGGCCCGGCCTTCTGTGCCGGCATGGACCTGAAGGCGTTCGCGCGAGGTGCCCGCTTCGACGGCCTGAGCTGGTTCTACCGCGACGGCGTGGCCACCCCGGTGGTCGCGGCCCTCAACGGCTCCGCGGTGGCCGGCGGCTTCGAACTGGCCCTGGCCTGCGACCTGGTGGTCGCCGCCGACAACGCGTCCCTCGGCATCGCCGAGGTCAAACGCGGCCTCTTCGCGGCGGGCGGCGCCACCACCCTCGCCGACCGCATCCCGCTCGCCGTCGCCCTGGAAATGGGCCTCACCGGTGAGCTGATCACGGCGGTCAGGGCACGGGAGATCGGCCTGGTGAACCGCGTCGTCCCCGCCGACGCCGTCCGCGCGGAGGCGCTGTCCCTCGCCGAACGGATCGCGGAGAACGGCCCGTTGGGCGTCACCATGACCAAGAAGCTGATGCGGGAACGCCGTTGGGCTGAACCGGCCGAGATCGAGTCGGTGTTCCGCAGCGCGGACGCGACGGAGGGGGCAAGGGCGTTCGCGGAACGCAGGACGCCGACGTGGACCGGGAGGTGACGGGCGGCGCGGGGCCTTTGCTTGCGCGACCAGCACGGTGAGCACCCGCTCCCGGGTCCCGTCGATGGCCCACATCCGCAACAGGTTGTGGACACCCCCAGTTGTCAGACGCCTCGGGGGTTCAGCCGGGCCCGCCCCCCTGGGACCGGGGTGCTCCTCAGCCGTACGCCGCCGTGTCCCACTCCCGCCCCGGGGTGGTTCCCGACAGCCAGGACAGGTCGGTCAGCCGGATCTCCAGCACTGCGGACGGGACCCGGTCGGGGTCCTGCCACAGTGCGGTCCAGGCGTCCAGGAAGGCGGCCTGCCAGGCGGGGGCGTCGGCCGGGTCGAGGCCGCGGGCGCGCAGTTCGGCCTCGACGACCCGCCGAGCCGCGCCCTCGTCGAAGGGCAGATTGCGCCGGGCGGTCATGGAGACCGCCGCGATCACCCGGTCCGCGTACGCGGCGAGCGCGACCGGGTCCCAGTAGGCTCCCGGCCCGGCCTCGCGGTCCAGCCGTTCGGGGTCGGTGTCGGCCAGCAGCCGCATCGCGAAGGCGGCGGACACGGACGGCTCCCCGGCGTCGGGGTGGACCGCCGACAGGGTCAGCTCGACGGTGTCGCCGCTCACGCGACTGACGCGCACCCGCCACAGACTCGCCAACGAAGGCTCCCTTCCTTGTGACTGCGGCCGCCCATTCCGTGCGGGCGGCCGCCCGTCAGGTGGTGATTCTGCCGGTGCCGATCAGATTGGCCAGGGTGGCCAGCTGCCTGTCGTTGCCGATGCGCTCGGAGAACGTGACGGAACCTCGCGGCCGGGACTTCATCTGCGAGAACGCGTGGATCACGGACTCCGTGGCCCCCAGGTCAGCCGCCGCGTTCACCTCCCGCTGGAACTCCCCGTTGCGGGTGCCGCCCGTGGCGATCGACTGGAGGAAGGCGACGTCGTCCGCGTCCCACTTTCGGTTCGCGGTGATCTGCTTCAGGTCCGGGAGGGTCATGGTGGCGGCGGCCAGCGCCTGGCCGAAGTAGGTCGGCTGAGGGTCCGTGAAGGGGAACGGGAGCGCGGCGGCGAGGACCTGCCAGGTCCCGGCAGTGGGGTCGTACCGCTTGAAGTGAACGGTGAGAGACCGGACGAAGTACGGGGCGAAGGACTGCTGGTACGCCGAGGTCTGGGCGTTGGCCGTCCCGTAGTCCACGTCGACGCCGAAGTAGACGTAGTGCCGCGGAGCGTTCGCCGCCAGGGTGGCGTTCGCGGTCGCCACGCTGTTCAGCTCTTTCTTCAGCGCACTCTCGATGCTGGCCTCGTACTGGCTGTTGTCGCGCTTGGAGGCGGGCACCAGGTTGTTCAGCGTTCCGGGACCGCCCGCCTGCATGTTGATGAGATGGAAGCGGATCCAGAAGTTCGTCAGACCGAGCTGGCGGATGTAGGTGTAGCCGGTGGGGTCGACGGCCGGGGGTGAGCCGATCAGCGAGCCGTCGCTCATCATCTCGATGGACGTCGTCCGGCCCAGGGCGTCCACGACGGGGTAGATGAACCGGTTCTGCGGAACGGCGTTCGTGTTGTAGGCGACGCGCTGGACCTGCCGCCGCCGGCCGGAACCCCCCTGTTCGGAAGCGTGCGCCGCCCCCTCCTCGGAATCGGCGCTCAGCTGCACGGGAACGGGCCCCGACATCACCCGGGCGGCGTTGGCCTCGGCGGCCCGCTCGAAGGCGTCGCCGGGATCGCTGACCCGCAGTCCGTCGCCGGTGTCGCTCCCCGCGACGGGGCCGCTGCGCTGCTGGATCACATGGGTCAGCTCATGGGCCAGGGTGTGCTTGTCGCCGCCGCCCTCGCCGATGACCACATGGCTGCCGGAGGTGTAGGCACGGGCCCCGAGCTGGGTGGCCGACCGGCGGGCGGCGCTGTCGTCGTGCAGACGTACGTCGCCGAAGTCGGCGTCGAGCCGGGCCTCCATCTCCTGCCGCAGCGGCGCGTCCAGGGGCCGGCCCCCGCTGCGCAGCACCGAGTCGACCTCGGGGGCGCGCTGGACGGCCGTGCCGCCCGAGTGCCCGCAGCCCGGACCGTGTTCGTGCCGTTCGTCGGCGACGAGCTGGGCCAGCGCCCGGTTGCCCACCGTGCGCTGGAGGACGGCGAGAGCGGCGGGCGACATCCCGCCGACACGGCCCAAGCCGGCACCGGCATGCACGACGGCCGACCGGACGGCCGCCGGACGCCGACCCCGTTCCTGCCGCGGCCCCTGAGCCTGCGTGTCCTGCTCCCGCGCCCGCATCGCTGCTCTCCCTAGCCCTCGGCCATGCACAGTCCCCACCACGCTTCCGCCCGTGCGGCCAGGACACGAGGGCCGTACGGGCAGACTTGGGAGCAACGTTTCCGTCCGGCAAGGTGGGACCTCGGGAGGGCTTGCGAGGCGGCCCGTGCCATGGGCCGCCCGGCTGCGCCACAGGCCCCAGGCGGTACGACGAAATCCGACACGCGGCAAAGCGCGCCCCTAGGGGCGCGGGGAACTGCGCGACCAGCCACGATGGCGCCGCAGCCTCAACACAACCCTCCCCGCGGAGCGCTACTCACCCTCAACAACCTCATCGACCAACCCCCACCGAAGCGCCTCCCCAACCCCCAACGCCACCCCCGACAACGCCAGATACGCCGTACGCTCCCGCCCCACCCGCAACGGCAGACTCGCCGTACCCCCCGCCCCCGGAATCAGCCCCATCCCCACCTCAGGCAGCCGAATCACCGTGTCCGGCGCAGCCAACACCCGCCCCGCGAACGCGGTCAGCTCGATCCCCGCCCCCACACAGGCACCGTGCAAATGCGCGGTCACGCGCCCACCGCACCGCTGAAGCAGCGCTGCCGGACTGCGCTGCACCCGCACCAGATGCGCCCGCGCGGGATCCCTGGCCGTGCCGAACTCGCTGAGGTCCCCGCCGGCGCAGAAGGCGGGCCCGTTGCCGTACAGGTCGACCCGGGTGATCGACGGGTCGGCGACAGCGACCTCCAGCGCCTCGCACAAGGCGTCCCGCGTACCGGCGTCCATGGCGTTGCGCGCCTGCGGCCGGTCGAGGGTGATGGCGAGCCGGTCACCGTCCCGGCCCAGCAGCACCGGCGCGGGGGAGGGGCGCGGCACACGAGCGGGCGCCGAGTCCAGCCACGCACGGAAGACGGCCGACCCCTGGAGCGTCGAGTAGGCGAGCGACTCGGCCACGAGACGGTCGGGCGGGGCGAGCGCCGGTCCCATCCGCAGCACCTGCATCAGGGCGACGGACGCTGCCGGGCGCTCCGCGACGATCTCCGCGAGCCGGCGGGCCGTGGCGTACGGGTCGGCGCAGCTCACCCAGGGGCGCGGCGGATCAGGGTCGGCGGTGAGGAGGATGTCGAAGTCACCGTCGGCCTCAACAGGCTTCTCCGCGACACCCACGAGCACCCGCCCGGTCGCTCCCGCTGCCCCCGGACCGAGGTCGGGACGCGGTGCACCGTCGAGGTCGACGAGGACGAAGGGGGAGTCCAAGGTCACGGGCGGAGTGTAATTTGGGGCCACCTCGGAAGAGAAGGGCGTTTGACCATTGGAGAATGACGCTCTCGCCGCGCGGGTGAGGCCATGGCTGGAGTCGGTCGAGCCGTATCTGCCTCCCCTGGCCTCGGTCGCGAAGGAGTTCACCGCTCTCACGGGCGTGCCCGTCGACCTGCCCACGGCCCTCTTTCTCCGCGCCCGACTGACCGGTCACACCCTCCCCGCCAGAACCTCGGCCGGTGGCTCGTGCCACCTCCTCGAAGCGGCCGACGGCTGGACCGCCGTGAACCTCGCCCGCCCCGACGACCTGGCATCCGTACCGGCTCTCGTCGCACTGTTGTCCGGTGCGGAGGGCGAACCACTCCCCGAGGTGGTCAGCCGGTCGACGGCGGCCGAAGTGGCAGCGAAAGCACAACTTCTCGGGATCGCGGCCGCGGAACACGCCTCCGCGAGCGGGCCCCCCGTACGGGCAGAGCACCTCGGCGAGCGACACGTACGAGACCCAGCCGCCCTCCGCGTCGTCGACCTGTCGGCCCTCTGGGCGGGCCCCTTGTGCGCCCGCCTCCTCGGCCTGGCGGGCGCACAGGTGGTGAAGGTGGAGAGCGAGACCCGACCGGACGGCGCCCGTGCCGGATCGCCCGCCTTCTACCGCTGGCTGCACGACGGCCACGACAGCTTGGTGCTGGACTTCGCCTCGGGCGCGCTCGCCGAGGCGGTCGCCGGGGCCGACATCGTGATCGAGGCCTCCCGGGCGCGGGCGCTGCGCCGACTCGGGGTCCACGCGGAGGAGTTCCTGGCCGCCCGTCCGGGCCGGGTCTGGGTCAGCATCACCGGGTACGGCAGGGCCGACGACCGCATCGCGTTCGGCGACGACGCCGCCGTCGCGGGCGGCCTGACCGGCCTGGACGCACAGGGCGACCCCGTCTTCCTGGGCGACGCGCTCGCCGACCCGGTCACCGGCGTCTACGCCGCCCACGCCACGGCCCACTCCCTCGCCACCGGAGGCGGCGAGCTGCTGAGCCTCTCCATGTCGGCCTGCGCCGCCTCCCTGGTCCCGTCGCCGTGCTGATCAGAAACGTCGAGGTCACGGGTGCGGGCCGGGTGGACGTACGCATCCGGGACGGGCGCATCACGGAGATCGGGCAGCGGCTGGACGCGAGAGCCGAGCCCGACGTCCTCGACGGACGCGGCGGCGCCCTGCTGCCCGGCCTCCACGACCACCACGTACACCTCGCGGCCCTGGCCGCCGACGCCGCGTCCGTCCGGGTCGGCCCTGCGGACGTCACAGGCCGGGACGGACTCGCCGCCGCACTGCGCGGCGGGGCGCCCAACGGCTGGGTACGGGCCGTCGGCTACCACGAGAGCGTCGCGGGCGAACTCGACCGACGGGTCCTCGACGCCCTCGCACCGGACCGTCCGGTCCGCGTCCAGCACCGGACCGGCGCGCTGTGGGTGTGGAACAGCGCCGCGTTGCGGGCGGCCGGCCTGGACACGGAAGCGGGGTCGGCGTCGGGCGACGGGCGGTTCTGGCGGGAGGACGAACGGCTTCGTGGCTTCGTACCGCCCGTGCGGCTGGACCTGGAGGGCGTGGGGCGCAGGGCGGCGGCGCTCGGCGTCACGGGGTTCACCAACGCCGATCCGCATCCGGCGGACGGCCTCCTCGACCTGCTGTCGGTGCTGCCGCAGCGACTGCTCGTCATGACGGTCGACGCGCCCGTGAAGCTGTTGCTCGACGACGCCACCCTGCCCGCACCGGCCGAACTCGCCGCCAGGATCGCCTCGTTGAGGCCCCGCCCGGTGGCCGTCCACTGTGTGACCCGCGTGCAGCTGCTGGTGACCCTCCTCGCCCTGGACGAGGCCGGCCCGGTCGACGGCGACCGTATCGAGCACGCGTCCGTCGTCCCGGCCGAGACGATCCCCTGGATCCAGCACCTCGGCGTGACGGTCGTGACCCAGCCGCACTTCCCCGCCGAACGCGGCCATGCCTACGCCACCGACGTGGACCCCGACGACCGCCCCCACCTCTACCGCTGCCGTTCCCTCGCCGACGCGGGCATCCCCCTGGCGGCCGGCACCGACGCCCCGTACGGAACCGACGACCCCTGGGCGGTCATGCGGGCCACCGTCGAACGCACCGGGGGCGAGGCCCTGCCCCCGGAATCGGCCCTGAACCTCTTCACCGGCGAGCCCCAACACCCCGCCAGGGCAAGGAGATTGACGGTAGGCGCGACGGCAGACCTGTGCCTGCTCCACGTACCCCTGCGGGAGGCACTGGACGTACTCTCGGCAGACACCGTAAGGGCGGCGTTCGTCGGGGGCCGACGCATCACCGCCCCCGGGTAGGGCGAAGCCCTACAGGGGCGCGGGGAACTGCGCGACCAGCCACGACGGCGCCGCAGAGAACCACTCAGACGCTGTACCCCCCATCCACCCCCAACGCCTGCCCAGTGATGAACCCCGCCCGCTCCGACGCCAGAAACGCCACCGCCTCCGCGATGTCCGTCGCCGCCCCGAAACGCCGCAACGGAATGTTGCGCCGGGTGATAGCAAGAGCCGCCTCGTCCAGTTCCCCAGTGGCGATCAGACGCGCGGCGATCCCGTCATTGAGCATCCCGGGCGCAACGCAGTTGACCCGCACCCCATACCGCCCCTCCTCCGCCGCGAGCGCCCGAGCAACCGCCTCAACCGCCCCCTTCGTGCCCGAGGACAACCCGTCCCGGACCGGGAAGCGACGCGTGGCCACCGTCGTCACGGCCACGATGCTGCCCCGAGTCTCCCGCAGCCTCGGCAGCGCGGGATGGACCAGATTGAAGAACGCCCCGGCGTCCGCGTCGAGTTGGGCACGGTACTCGCCCGGCGTCACCCTGCTCAGATGCCTCATCGGTACGTGCGGACCGGCCGCGTACACGACCGTGTGCAGCCCTCCGAACGCCCCGCAGGCCTCGGCCACCGCCTCCGCAGTCGCCGACTCGTCCCCCAAGTCCAGCCAAAGGGCCAGGACTTGACGACCGTGCGCCTTCACCTCACCGGCGAGCGACTCCGCAGCGGTCTCGTTGGCGCGATAGGTGAACGCCACGTCACTGCCCCGCCGGGCCAGCATCCGGACGATCTCCGCACCGATGGCACCGGTGCCACCGGCGACGAACGCGGCGCCCGCCCGCCCCTCGAAATCCGCCATCCCGAACTCCGCCATCCCGAACTCCGGCATCACAGTCCCAACGACTTGGCGATGATGACCTTCATGACCTCGCTCGTACCGGCGTAGATACGGGTGATGCGCGCATCCGTGTAGAGCCGGGCGATCGGATACTCCTGCATATAGCCGTATCCGCCGAAGAGTTGAAGACAGCGGTCGACGGCTCGCGCCTGCATCTCCGTGCAGAACAGCTTGACCTTGGCCGCGTCCGCGCCGGACAGTTCGTCGTCGACGAGTTCGAGGACCGCACGGTCCAGCATCATCTGTGCCGCCTCCAACTCGGCTGCCACGGCGGCCAGTTCGAACTTGGTGTTCTGGAAGGCGGCGACCGGCTTCCCGAAGACCTCGCGCTCCTTGACGTACTCGACGGTCGTGTCGAGAGCGGCCCGCGCCTGTGCGACCGAGCCGACCGCCACGGTCATCCGCTCCTGCGGCAGGTTGTGGCCGAGGTAGCCGAAGGCCTCGCCCTCCTCGCCGAGCCGGTTGGCGACCGGGACGCGGACGTCGTCAAAGGCCAGCTCGACCGTGTCCTGCACCCTGATGCCCATCTTCTTCAGGACCCGGCCCCGGCTGAACCCCGGCATACCGTCCTCGACGACCAGTAGGGTCAGCCCCGCACGCCGGTCGTCGGGATCGGTGGCCGTCCGTGCCACCACGACCACCAGATCGGCGAGGAGCCCGCCCGTGATGAACGTCTTCGCCCCGTTGAGGACGTACGAGTCGCCGTCCCGCACGGCGGTCGTCCGGATGCCCGCGAGGTCGGAGCCCGTACCGGGTTCCGTCATGGCGACGGCCGTGAGCAACTTGCCCGCGGCGAGACCGGGGAACCAACGGGCGCGCTGCTCCTGGTCGGCGTAGGTGAGGAAGTA
The DNA here is from genome assembly GCF_042889145.1 of Streptomyces sp. NPDC002680. Classification (NCBI taxonomy): domain Bacteria; kingdom Bacillati; phylum Actinomycetota; class Actinomycetes; order Kitasatosporales; family Streptomycetaceae; genus Streptomyces; species Streptomyces sp. NPDC002680. Next base: position 541,433 of record NZ_JBIAQP010000001.1, on the reverse strand, counting down.
GGGGAGCACGACGTCGAGTTGGGTGCGTACCGTGCCCAATGTGACCAGCGCGCGGGCCGCCTCCTCCTGGAGGACCACGTTGTAGCGGTAGTCGTCGAGACCCGCACCGCCGAACTCCTCGGGCACGGACATGCCCAACAGGCCCAGCGAGCCCAGCTGTTCGAAGAGTTCACGGGGCAACCGCCCGGCCTCCTCCCAGTCGGCGTAGTACGGGACGACCTCGTTCGCGACGAAGTCCCTGACCAGCCCGCGGAACGCCTCGTGGTCGGGCGTGAAGATCTCTCGGCGCACAACTGCTCCCGTCAGGAGGCGAGTTCGACGAGGGTGGCGTTGGCCGTGCCGCCGCCCTCGCACATGGTCTGCAGGCCGTAGCGCAGGCCGCGCTCCCGCATGTGGTGGATCATGCGGGTTATCAGCACCGCGCCGGACGCCCCGAGCGGATGCCCGAGCGCGATGGCCCCGCCCAGCGGATTGAGCAGTGCCGGATCGGCGCCCGTCTCGGCGAGCCAGGCCAGCGGTACGGGCGCGAAGGCCTCGTTCACCTCGAACACGCCGACCTCGGACAGACCGACGCCCGCCTTCCGCAGCACCCGTTCGGTCGCGGGGATCGGCCCGGTCAGCATCAGCACCGGGTCGGAACCGACGACCACACCCGCGCGGTACCGCACGAGCGGCGCGAGGCCCAGCTCGCGCGCCTTCTCCGGCGTCGTCACCAGCAGCGCGGCGGCGCCGTCGGAGATCTGGGAGGCATTGCCCGCGTGGATCACACCGTCGTCCTGGAAGGCGGGCTTGAGCTTCGCCAGGCTCTCCACGCTGGTCCCTCGCCGTACGCCCTCGTCGGCACCCACGGTTTCCGCGCCGACGGACACCGGCACGATCTGCTCCTCGAACACCCCGGAGTCCAGGGCAGCCGCGGCCCGCTCGTGCGAGAGCGCGGCGAACTCGTCGACCTGCGTCCGCGTGAACCCCCACTTCTGGGCGATCCTCTCGGCGGACACCCCCTGGTTGAACGAGAAGTCGTCGTACCGCGCGAGGACTTGGGGCCCGTATGGCATCCCGGAGGCCCGCGCCGAGCCCAGCGGAACCCGGCTCATCACCTCGACCCCGCCCGCCACCACGACGTCCTGCTGCCCCGACAGCACGGCCTGCGCGGCGAAGTCCAGCGCCTGCTGACTCGACCCGCAGGCCCGGTTGACCGTCGTACCCGGAATGCTCTCGGGCCAGCCCGCCGCGAGCACCGAGTAGCGGCCGATGTTGCTCGACTGATCACCGACCTGCGACACACACCCCCAGACGACATCGTCGACGACGCCGGGATCGATGCCCGTCCGCTCGACGAGCGCACCCAGCACGACAGCCGACAGGTCGGCCGGGTGGACGCCCGCGAGGCCACCCCCGCGCTTCCCCACAGGAGTGCGTACCGCCGCCACGATCACCGCTTCACGCACTACGGCCTCCTGACCGAAGGGGCGCCGAGCGCCGCCGAGTTGATTGCGTCCGGTCCGCTTCCCGGCACCGCCCATCGCCCGTCGAAGAACGGCTCCCGCTTCTCCGTGAACGCCGAGAACGCCTCCGACACGTCCGCCGTCGCGAAGTTGACCCCCTGGGCGCGCGCCTCGTTCGCGAGCGCGTCCCGCAGCGTCCGGTCGGCACCCTCGTTCAGCAGCGCCTTGGTCTGTGCGAGCGCGACAGGCGCTCCTGCCACCAGCCGCGCCCCGAGACCGTCGACGAAGGCATCCACCTCGTTCCCCGCCACCACCCACGTCACCAGCCCGAGCGCCCGTGCTTCCTCGGCACCGATCGTCTCGGCGAGCAGCGCGAGCCGCTTGGCCTGCTGCAACCCGACCAGCTTGGGCAACAGCCAGGAACCCCCGAGGTCCAGCGAGAGCCCACGTCGAGCGAAGATCTGCGAGAACCGTGCCTCCGGAGTGGCCACGACCAGATCGCACCCGAGCGCGAGGTTCCACCCCGCCCCGACCGCGACCCCCGTCACCTTGGCGATGGTCGGCACCGGCAACTCGTGCAGCAGCAGGGCCACTTCGCTCAACGTCCGCATCCGGTAGAGAGGATGGACGCCGCTGAGCCCGCCCGAGATGTCGGCGCCCGAGCAGAACGCGCCCCCGGCCCCCGTGACCACCAGCGCCCGCACGGCACGATCACGCCCGGCGTCCGCCAACGCGTCCCGCAGCGCGTCCCACAACTCCGCGTCGATGGCGTTCTTCCGGTGCGGCCGATTCAGCGTCAACGTCCGTACGCCGTCCCGGTCGTCGCGCAGCAGCACGGGCTCCCCGCCGCTCACCTCGCCCCGCCCCCACCCACGTCCTCACCCCGGTCGTCGATGCCCAACTCGGCGAGCACGGCGGCCGTGTGCTGCCCCAGCGCCGGAATCGCGCCCATCGGCGGCTCGTACCCCGAGATCACCGGCGGCGGCAGCAGCGCGGAGATCGGCCCGTACGGTGTCTCGACCTCCCGCCAGCGGTCCCGCGCCTTCAGATGCGGATGCGCGACCACCTCGCTCGGCTTGTTGAACCGCGAGTTGCCGATCCCGGCCGCGTCCGCGCTGCTCTGCACATACGCCAGCTCGTGACGGGCGCACCAGGCGCTGATCTCGGCGTCCAGGACGGCACGATGGGCGACCCGACCGGGCGTGGTGGCGAACCGCTCGTCGTCCGCCAGATCGGTCCGCCCCAGCAACTCCCGTGCGAAACGCTGCCATTCACGGTCGTTCGTCGTCCCGAGGACGACCGTGTGACCGTCGGCCGTGGCATACGCCCCGTACGGTGCCACCGCCGGCGACCCCATGCCCATGGGCTGCTGATCGACCCCCGAGTGCTGGGTGTACGTGAGCGGATAGCCCATCAACTCCGTCATGGTGTCGAACAGGGACACCGCGACCGAGGTCGGCCCGCTCCGCCGCCCGCGCCCCCGCTCGTACAGCAACGCCATGATGGACAGCGCCGCGTACAACCCGGCGCCCACGTCGGCCATCGGCGGCCCGGGCTTGGCCGGCGCCCCGGCCAGGCCGGTCACCGCGCACGCGCCCGCTTCGGCCTGGACGAGCAGGTCGTACGCCCGCTTGTGCGAGAGCGGCCCGCCAGGACCGTACCCGTCGATCTCGACCGCGATCAGCTCCGGATGCCGTACGGCCAAGTCGGCGGGGCCGATGCCCAGTTTGGCCGTGGTGCCGGGGGTGAGGTTGGAGACGAGGACGTCGGCGCGGTCGAGCAGACGATGCAACACCGCCATTCCCGCAGGGGACTTGAGATCCAGGGTCACCGACTCCTTGCCCCGGTTGATCCACACGAAGTGCGCCGCGAGGCCGTTGACGACATCGTCGTAGTGCCGGGCGAAGTCGCCGCCCTCCGGGTTCTCCACCTTGATGACCCGGGCGCCGAAGTCGCCGAGCGTACGGGTGCAGATGGGGGCGGAGACGGCCTGCTCCAACGTCACCACCGTGATGCCGGAGAGCGGCCCGACGGTCCCGGTTTCATCAGCCATGTCAGGCCTTCGCTTCGAAGCGGGCGCGCAACTCGTCCTTGAGGATCTTCTGGCTGGCGTTGCGCGGGAGTTGGTCGCTGAAGCGGACATGGCGCGGCACCTTGAAGTTGGCCATGTGCTCGCGCGCCCACTCGACGACGTCCTTCTCGCCGACCTCGTACCCCTGTCTCGGCACGACGAAGGCGCAGCCGACCTCGCCGAGCCGCTCGTCGGGCACCCCGATCACGGCGACCTGCCCGATGGGCTCGTACGCCAGCAACAGTTTCTCGATCTCCGCCGGATAGGCGTTGAATCCGCCGACGATGTACATCTCTTTCTTCCGATCGACGATCGAGAGATTCCCGGATGCGTCGAGCCGCCCTATGTCCCCGGTGTGCAGCCAGCCCTCGCCGTCGATCGTCGCGGCGGTCGCCTCGCGGTCCTCCCAATAGCCTCGGGTGACGTTGTATCCCCGTACGAGGATTTCCCCGTCCTGCTCTGCCGCGAGTTGTCGTCCCTCCTCGTCGACGATCCGCACCTCGACGTCCGGTATGACACGTCCGGTCGTACGGGCCACCGTCTCCTCGGAGTCCCCGATGCGGGTGGTCGTCACCAGTGCGGACGATTCGGTCAGCCCGTACGCGCTCATCACGATGTCGAAGGACAACTCCGACTTCATGGCACGGATCAGCAACTCCGGAATGGTGGTGCCGCCCGTCATGGAAACGCGGAGCGAGGAAAGGTCGTGGTCGGAGCGGTCTGGGTGGTTGATGAGGTCGTGGAAGATCGTGGGCGGGCCGAGGAGAATGCTCACCCTTTCCCTGTCGATGATCTCCAGCGCCTGACCGGGGTTGAACAGGGCCATCGGAATGACCGTCACCCCATGTATCAGAGAGGCCAGCCAGCCAGCTTTGTAGCCGAAGCAGTGGAAGAACGGCGGAATGACGAGAAAGCTGTCGCCGCGCCGGAAGGTGTACTCCTCGGACATCCAGCCGTACGCCCGCAGCGACTGGCCGTGGGTGAGGATGACGCCCTTGGGATGACCTGTCGTGCCGGACGTGAACATCACGTCGGAGATGTCGTCCGGGACGAGCCGCCCGATCGACTCCTCGGCCTCGGACGGGGCGACCCTCTCACCGGCCCGCAGGAATTCCGTCCAGGACAGTTCCGCGGCACCCTGCGGGCCGCGAATCGACACCGTCCTGCGCAGTGCCGGCAGGTCGGGGTCGTGTTTCAGCAGGTCGGCGATGTAGTCGGTGTCGAGGAAGGCGGACGCGAAAACCGCCTTCGCTCCCGACTTGCGCAGAATGTAGGAGATCTCACCAGCCTTGAAGCGAGTGTTGAGCGGCACGACGACACCTCCCGCACCCTGAATACCGAGTGCCGCGAAGATCCATTCCGCTGAATTGGGTGCACACAGCCCGACCCGGTCACCTTTCTCGACCCCCAACCCGATGGCAGCCCGCACCACCTGCGTCATCCGCTCTTCCAGCTGGCGGAAACTCCACCGGCGGTCCCTGTCGATCAGCGCGATGTCGTCCCCGAAGCGCTCGGCGGCCACTCGGATGACGTTGGGAATGGTCAGCAGTTCTTCGTCGTATCGCAATCGCATCGAGAAGGCTCCAGGGGCTCCAGGGCTCAGGACTGGCCGGACTGGCCGGACTGGCCGGACGAAGAAAGACGCAGGACCCGTTTCGCGATGATGTTCCGCTGGATCTGGGAGGTGCCGCCGTACACCGAGGCGGCCCTGGAATAGAGATATTCGCCGAAGATCTCGCCACCGTCCTCGGCCAGCTCCTGCGGAAACACCTTGAGCGCCGTCTCGTACAGACGTTGCTCGGCCCTCGTCATCAGGAGCTTGTCGATGGACGACTCGGGGCCGGCGGCCTGCCCGCTCAGGCGTTCGGCGGTCCGGCGCCGGGCATGCGCCACCAGGACCTCGTAGTCCACGTAGCACTGCCCGATCTCGGAGCGCAGCCCGTCCGGGAGCGTGCCGGCCCGCTCCTGGGCGGTGGACCGCAGACGTTCGACGAGCAGGCCGTACTTCGACAGATGGCCGGTGTCCAGGGCGTTGCGCTCGTACGACACCGTCGTCATCGCCAGCGGCCAGCCGTCGCCCTCGGCGCCGACCCGCTCGGAGTCCTCGATGCGGACGTCGTCGAGGAACAACTCGCAGAACTCGTCGTCCCCGTTGGCGGCCCGCAGCGGCCGTACGGTCACGCCCGCGCGGTCGAGAGGGAGCGCGAACGCCGTGATCGAGCGGTGCGGTGAGCCCGCGCGGTCCGTGCGGGCCAGGAGCAGACACAGGTCGGAGTACTGGGCGTAACTGGTCCAGAGCTTCTGGCCCCGGACGATGTAGTGGTCGCCCCGGCGTTCCGCGAAGGTGCTCATCCCGGCGAGGTCCGAGCCCGCGCCGGGCTCGCTGAACCCCTGGCACCAGACGTCGTCGCCCGCCAGCATCCTCGGCAGCATGCGCAGTTGCTGCTCCTCGGAGGCGAACTCCAGTAGCGCGTGGGCGAGATAGCCGATCCGGGGAACACCGGGTGTCCGGCAGGCCCCCAACTCATCGCTGATCGCAACCTGGTGAAGTGCCGTCAGACCGCGACCGCCGTACCGCTCCGGCACATCGAGACCGACCCAGCCACCGGAGTGCAGGAGCCGGTGCCAGCGCAACAGGAACACGGGGACCGGTTCGTCCAAGTGCTGCTCGGGGAGCGGGTGTTCGGCCAGCCAGGTGCGGAACTCGGTGCGGAGCCGGTTCAGGTCGGCCGGGTCGCCGAAGTCCAGCGGGGTGTCGCTCATCGTGCCGCCCCCGGTTCGGTCGCCGGCTCCGGTTCGGCCAGGATCGTCAGCAGATCCGTCGTCGTGGCCAGCACCGTCGCGCCCACGCGGACCTTGCGCAGATACAGGTGCGCGATGTGCTCCCACGTCTGCGCGATCCCGCCGAACACCTGCATCCCGGCGTACACCGCCTCCAGCGCCGACCTGTTCACCTCGGCCTTCGCGACCCGCGCGGCGGCCAGTGCCCGGTCCGGCGACTCGTGGTCGAGACACCAGGCTGCGTACCGGGTCGCGCTCGCGCAGGCCTCCACGAGCACGGTCGCGTCCGCGAGCAGATGCTGCACGGCCTGGAACGCCCCGATCGGCCGCCCGTACTGGCTGCGCTCCCGCGCGTACTCCACGCTCTGCCCGACGAACGACCGTGCCGCGCCCACGAGTTCGGAGGCCACGACGATCAGCGCGTACGCCTGCCAGTGCCGGTGTCCGGCCGGATCGAGCCGTCCGACCACGCGCTCCCGAGGCCCAGCCGTACGGATCGTGCGCAGCAGGTCCACGCTCGGCGCCGCCCGCCCCAGCCCGGCCGCGGTCACCGTCCCGTCGGGGTACACGCACAGTGCCTCGTCCGCGCCCTCGCTGTCCCACGCGACGAGCGGGGAGGGACTCGCGGCGGGGAAGCGGAGGTCGCGGGCGAGGCCGATCGTCGGGGTCCTGCCCGGCGCCGCGGGTTCCCCCAGCAGGCGGAGCAGCTCCGGGGCGAGCAGGACCGTACCGAGGAGCGATGTGGGCAGCGGCAGGCTGCCGTGCTCCTCGGCGAGCAGCGCGCACTCCTGCACGGTGGCGGCCGGGGGAGTGGACCGGCGGAGTTCGCCGAGGCCCAACTCGGCCAGCGCCTCCTGTGCGGCGGCACCGGCCGAGGGCTTGACGTCGTCGGCGGAACCCACGCGGAACCGGGCGGCGAACGACCGGAACAGGTCGCGGACGAGCATGAACTCCTCGGTCTCCACGGGCTGTCACCCCCCGCCCTTGGACCGGCGTTCCGCCCGCGACGCCAGTTCGTCGATGATGCGGATGTGGTCCGGGCTGGTCATCGTGGCCCGCTCCGCCATCAGCGCCGCCTCCATACCGCCCCGGGTCGCCTGTTCCACCACGGCGGCCAGCGCCGCCTTTGTGGCGCGCAGCGCCTCCGGGGGCTGCGCCGCCAGCCGGTGGGCCAGCGCCAGCGCCTCCTGGTGGAGGTCGGCGGACGCCACGACCCGGTTGGCCAGGCCGAGTTGGACCGCCGTCTCGGCGGGAATCCGGTCCCCGGTGAAGAGGTACTCCTTCACCCGGAGCAGACTCGTGAGCAGCGGCCAGAGGGTCACACCGCCGTCGCCGGCCACCAGGCCCACCGAGATGTGCGGGTCCGCGAGATAGGCGTCGTCGGCCATCAGCACCAGATCGCAGCCCAGCGCCAGGCTGCAACCCAGGCCCACCGCAGGGCCGTTGACCGCCGCGACGACGGGCAGCGGGAAGCGGATCATCTCCGTCTGGATCGTCCGGTCGAGACGGATCGACCGCTCCCGAAGCTCTGCGTCGGTGTGGTGGCGGCGCAGATGGTCGAAGTCACCGCCCGCGCTGAACGCCCGGCCCGCGCCGGTGAGGACCACGGCCCGTGCCTTGGCGTCGTCGGCCAACTCCCGCCAGATCTCGGCGAGTCGGCGGTGCAGCTCCTCCGAGACCCCGTTGAGCCTGTCGGGCCTGTTCAGGGTGACGACCCGGACATCGCCGTCGGCGGTCACGGTCAGGACGGAACCGGCCTCGCCCATGCGCACCCTCTCCCTTGCCACTGGTGCCACTGGTCGGTCGACCTCGGATGCTAGTAAAGGTCAGACCGAAAGTGAAGAGTGTTGTTCACGCTGAATGGAAATCACATTCTCGCATGGGTGGGGGTCGGCTGGGGAGGGGTGAGACCGCTCCCACCTCGTGGACGAACCGATGTCAGTCGCTGTCCGCCTCGGGCAGCTCCACCCGCTGCCGCTGGTCCACCTCGGCCGCCGCCCGGGCGAACCCGCACACATGCCGGGTCATTCGCCGCATCGCAGCGGGCCCGTCCTGCGATCGGATCGCCTCGGTGATCCGGGCGTGGGCGCGGGCGGTTACCTCGCGGATCTCCGCGTCCATGAACTGGTCGATGTCCGTGGCGGCGTAGATCGACTGGGAGAGCGCGGTCATGAAGCCGATCAGCAGCTCGTTGTCGCCGGCCTTCGCCACCGCCGTGTGCCAGCGGACGTTGGCCCGCAGGAAGCGCGGGATGTCGTCGTCGGCCGCCACCAACTCGGCGTGCGCCGCGTCGAGTTCGGCGAGGTCGGCCGACGTACGCCGTTTCGCGGCCAGCGCGGCGCACGTCGGCTCGATCGCCTCGCGCGTCTCGTGCAGCGCCTCAAGCCGGATCTGCTGGCCCCGGATGACCAGCCGTACCGTGTTCGCCACCGACTCATGGCCCGGCCGGTGGACAAAGGCCCCGCCGCCGCGCCCCGGCCTGATCCGTACCAGTCGCTCGACTTCGAGGATGCGCAGCGCCTCGCGCACCGTCGCCCGGCTCAGCCCCGTCTGGTCGACCAGCTGACGCTCCGGCGGCAGCGCCATGCCCTCGATGAACTCGCCGGAGAGGATCCGCTCGCGCACCTCGGCGGCCAGCACGTCCGACGCCTTGGGCACTCTCACCACGTCGAAGCGCGGGTCACTGGCGGAATGTCCGGCGCTCTGCACGGGTTCAGGCCTCTCGTCGGTGGCTCTACTTCGGCCGGACCATTCAATACGGACCCGTGCGGCCTGTCACATGACATCTCGGCCCGCCCGTCACATCACCAGGCCCCCGTCCACCGGCAGCACCTGCCCGGTGATGAAGGAGGCGGCGTCCGAGGCGAGGAAGACGAAGGAACCCGCGATCTCCTCGGGCGCCGCCCAGCGGCCGAGCGGGATGCGCGCGAGCATCGGGGCCGCGAACTTCTCGTTGGTACGGATCGTCTCCGTCATCGGCGTCGCGGCGAGCGGCGCCAGCGCGTTCACCAGGATCTGCCGGCGCGCCAGTTCACGCGCCAGCGACTTCGTGAACCCGATGATGCCCGCCTTCGCGGCGGAGTAGTTCACCTGCCCGAGCGTCCCGACGAGACCGGCCGACGACGTGACGTTGATGATCCGCCCCCTGCCGTCCTCCGGGAGGAAGGGCAGCGCCGCCTGCGAGCAGTGGAAGGTCCCCATCAGATGGATGTCGACGATCCGCCGGAAGGAGTCCTCCTCCAGCTTGTCGAACATGGCGGGCGCGGTGACTCCCGCGTTGTTGACGACGATGTGCAGTGTCCCGCCCGCCAGTTGGGCCGCCTGAGCCGCCGCCGCATCGGCGGCAACCCGGTCCCGTACGTCGAGAGCGGCACTGTCCGCCGTCAGCCCGGCGGCGGAGATCTTGCCGGCGACGGCGGCAGCCGCGTCCCCGTCCACGTCCGTTACCAGCACGGCGGCACCGGCGCGGGCGAGCGCCTGCGCGACGGCCGAACCGATTCCGCCCGCCGCTCCGGTGACCAGCGCGGAGCGGCCGGTGAGATCGAACAACCCGCTGTTGACGCTCATGCCTGACTCCTCGTCATCCGACTAGTAACTCCTTGGCAGGCCCAGCACATGCGAGCCGAGATAGTTGAGGATCATCTCCTGGCTGATCGGCGCGATCCGCATCAGCCGCGCCTCACGGAAGTAGCGGGCCACGTGGTACTCCTCGGAGTAGCCCATCCCGCCGTGCGTCTGCAGCGCCCGGTCCGCCGCTGTGAACCCGGCGTCCGCGCACAGGTACTTGGCGGTGTTGGCCTCGCGCCCGCACGGCCGGCCGTGGTCGTACAGCCAGGTCGCCTTGCGCAGCACCAGCTCGGCCGCGTCCAGCCGGGCCAGCGAGTCCGCGAGCGGGAACTGCACCCCCTGGTTCATGCCGATGGGCCGGTCGAACACGACCCGTTCCTTCCCGTACTGGACGGCCTTGTCGAGCGCGACCCGCCCGATGCCCAGCGCCTCGGCGGCGATCAGCATCCGCTCCGGATTGAGTCCGTCGAGGAGATACCGGAACCCCTGGCCCTCCTCGCCGACCCGGTCCTCGACGGGCACCCGCAGATCGTCGATGAACAACTCGTTCGAGGTGACGGCGTTGCGGCCCATCTTCGGGATCGGGCGGATGTCGACGTGGGCGCGGTCGAGATCGGTGAGGAAGAGGGTCATCCCGTCGGTCTTCTTCGCGACCTCGCCGATCTTCGCCGTGCGCGTCAGCAGCAGGATCTTCTCCGACTCCATCGCCTTGGAGATCCACACCTTGCGGCCGTTCACCACATAGTGGTCGCCGTTCCGGCGCGCGTACGTCGTGATGCTCGTCGTGTCCAGACCGGCCCCCGGCTCGGTCACGCCGAAGCAGACGTGCAGGTCACCGGTGGCGATACGGGGGAGCGTCCGGCGCTTCAGTTCCTCGGAACCGTGCACCACGACGGGATGCATCCCGAAGATCGACAGATGGATGGCGCTGGCCGCGTTCATCCCGCCGCCGGAGCGCGCGACCTCTTCCAGCAGCAGCGTGGCCTCGGTGATCCCGAGGCCATGGCCGCCGTACTCCTCGGGGATCGTCAGCCCCAGCCAGCCGCCGCCCGCGACGGCGTCGTAGAACTCGGCCGGGAACTCGTGGTCCCGGTCCTTCTCCATCCAGTAGTGGTCGTCGAAGTCGCGCAGAAGTCCGGCGACGGCCTTGCGGATCGTTTCCTGGTCCTCGGTCAGCTCGAAATCCACAGTTCGAACGCCTCCCGCAGCCTCGGTGGCGTCGAAACATACCAAAGGTCAGACCGAAGTAATAGACGGCGGCTGAAGGTTGGGTTGCGCGTGTGCCGGGTGTGCTGACTTTGTACGGACCTTCGTGATGTCATGCCCCTGCCGACCGAGTCGTCGAGCCTCCGAGTTCACGAAGGGCCTCGTCAATGCCAACCCCCCGCACCGCACTGCTCACCGCAACTGCCGCCCTGGCAGCGGCAGTTGCCACACCGGCACCGCCCGCCCTGGCCGCCCCCGTACCGGCCGCCGGCGCCTACTACGTCCAGAGCGCCACCACCGGACTCAACGCCGCCGACGACGCCGGAGCCGTCGAGCAGCACCGGCCCAAGGGCAACGAGGACCGCCAGCAGTGGACGCTGCGCGCGAGCGGCACCTCGTACCTCCTGGAGAGCACCGACACCGCGGGCAGCTGCCTCGGCCGCTCCGGCGACCTGGCCAGGACCGTCGCCTGTACGAGTGCGGACGCGCCCTGGGAGATCACTCCGTCCGGTACCGACCAGTACACCCTCAAGGCCCCTGGAACCACCCGCTACTTGACGGTCGCAGCCAAGCCGTCCGGCGTCAACTACCCCGATCAGCTGGCCATCGGCGGCGCGGGAAGCCTCGCGGCCTGGTACCTCACCCCGGTAACCCCCACCGTCTCGCCGATGCCGTCGGCGGACCAACGGACCCTGGACCAGGTCACGTTCCTCACCGCGCACAACGCCTACGCCAACGGCGTCGACGGCGGCTTCGCCCCGCCCTTCGTCAACCTCGTCCCGAACCAGACACGCGGAATCAACCAGCAACTCACCGACGGTGTACGGGGGTTCATGCTGGACATCCACCAGACCTCCGACGGCGCGATCCTCTGCCACAACAGCTGCACCCTCGTCAGTAGCCCGGTCGCGCTCTGGGTGGACCTCCAGCGGATGGTCGACTTCCTCAAGCAGAACCCCACCCAGGTAGTCACCGTCTTCCTGGAGGACTACGTCGACCCGGGCGTCCTGCGCAGCGAACTCGCCCGCGTCAGCGGCCTGTCGGACGTCCTCTACCGCCCAGACCAGACCGGCGTACGCCAGAACGGCTGGCCGAAGGTCGCCGACCTGATCGCCGCCAACGACCGGCTGCTGATCTTCACCGACCACAGCCGCTCCGCCGACCAGACCGCCGGCCTGACCCGGGACACCTTCGGCGTGATGTACCAGCGCGAATGGACCGTGGAGAACTACTGGTCCATGGGCGGCGGCCTCGGCGCCTCCGACTGGTCCTGCTACAGCCGCTGGTACGGCGCCGACTCCAACACCCCGCTCACCCTCACCCAGGGCGCCTTCAAGCCCCTCTTCGTCATGAACCACTTCCGGGATGCGGCGATCACCTCCACGACGACGACCGACAACACCAAACTCGCCGACCGCGCCCAGCGCTTCTGCCAGCCGGCCGCCCGCAAGAAGCCCAACTTCCTTGCCGTGGACCACTACAACCTGGGCAACCCCGCCTCGGCGGTGGCCACGCTGAACACCTACGTGTATCCGTAGTCGTTCGCGGCTGTGGTGGATGCGACCTGTCCGCCTGTGCGAAAGAAGGGAGTTCAGGCGGTCCAGGTCCAGTCCGTGACCTCGGGCAGGTCGGTGCCGTGTACGCGGATCCACGCGTGGTGGCGGGTGCGGGCGTCGGCCATCTGCTGGCGTACGGCGGCGGCGCGGACGCCGAGGCCGGGGACGCGGTCGATGACGTCCATGACCAGGCGGTAGCGGTCCATGTCGTTGCGGACGACCATGTCGAAGGGGGTCGTGGTGGTGCCCATCTCCTTGTAGCCGCGCACGTGGAGGTTGGCGTGGCCGGTGCGGCGGTAGGCGAGACGGTGGATCAGCCAGGGGTAGCCGTGGTAGGCGAAGACGACCGGCTTGTCCGTGGTGAACAGGCCGTCGTACTCGAAGTCGCCCATGCCGTGCGGGTGTTCCTCGCGCGGCAGCAGCCGGGTCATGTCGACGACGTTGACGACTCGCACGGCCAGCTCCGGCAGATGGCTCCTGAGCAGGGCGGAGGCGGCCAGGATCTCCAGTGTCGGTACGTCGCCCGCGCAGGCCAGCACCACATCGGGCTCGCCGCCGTTCTCCGTCCCGGCCCAGTCCCAGATCCCGGCGCCGCGCGCACAGTGGGCACGGGCCTGGTCCATCGACAGCCAGTCGAAGCAGGGCTGCTTGCCCGCCACGATGACGTTCACGTAGTCGCGGCTGCGCAGGGCGTGGTCCGCCACGGAGAGCAGGGTGTTGGCGTCCGGCGGCAGGTAGACGCGTACGACCTCGGGGCTCTTGTTGAGGACATGGTCGACGAAGCCGGGGTCCTGGTGGGAGAAGCCGTTGTGGTCCTGGCGCCACACGTGCGACGTCAGCAGGTAGTTGAGGGAGGCGATGGGGGCCCGCCACGGCAACTCCCTTGATGTCTTCAGCCACTTGATGTGCTGGTTGACCATCGAGTCGACGATGTGGACGAAGGCCTCGTAGCAGGAGAACAACCCGTGCCTGCCGGTGAGGAGGTAGCCCTCCAGCCAGCCCTGGCAGAGGTGTTCGGAGAGGATCTCCATGACCCGGCCGTGCCGGTCCAGGTGCTCGTCCACCTGAAGGGTCTGAGCCTGCCAGGCCTTGCCGCTGGCCTCGAAGACGGCTCCCAGCCGGTTGGAGGCGGTCTCGTCGGGGCCGACGAGCCGGAAGTCGCGGCGGGCCGACGTGTCCTCCATGACCTGTGCGAGGAGGTCACCGAGGACCCGGGTCGGCTCGTGCGAGGTGACGCCCGGTTTGTCGACGGGGACGGCGAAGCGGTCCAGGGACGGGATCGGCAGGTCCCGTACGAGCAGACCGCCGTTGGCGTGCGGGGTGGCGCCGAGACGGCGGGCGCCCTCGGGGACGCAGGCCAGGACGTCGGCTGCAGGCCGCCCCTCGGCGTCGAAGAGTTCCTCGGGACGGTACGAACGCAGCCAGGTCTCCAACTGCCGCAGGTGATCCGGGTTCTCGCGTACGCCGGACAGCGGGACCTGGTGCGCGCGCCACGTGCCCTCGACCGGCTCGCCGTCGACCTCGCCGGGTCCCGTCCAGCCCTTCGGGGTGCGCAGCACGATCATGGGCCAGTGCACCCGTTCGGCCACACCGTCCTCGCGGGCCGTGCTCTGCGGCAGAGCGATGCGGTCCAGGGCCTGGTCGAAGGCCTCGGCCATGGCGCGGTGCACCTGGCGCGGGTCGTCGCTGGTGACGTGGATCGGCTCGTGGCCGTATCCGCGCAGCAGCTCGTCGAGTTCGGCCTCCGGGATGCGGGACAGCACGGTCGGGTTGGCGATCTTGTAGCCGTTGAGGTGCAGGATCGGCAGGACCGCCCCGTCGTGCACCGGGTCGAGGAACTTGTTGGAGTGCCAGGACGCGGCCAGCGGGCCGGTCTCCGCCTCGCCGTCGCCGATGACACAGGCGACGAGCAGGCCCGGGTTGTCAAAGGCGGCGCCGTAGGCGTGCGCGAGCGAGTAGCCGAGTTCCCCGCCCTCGTGGATCGACCCCGGCGTCTCGGGCGCGACATGGCTGGGGACTCCGCCGGGGAAGGAGAACTGCCGGAAGAGCCGGTCCATGCCGGCCGCGTCGCGCGGGACGTCCGGGTAGGTATCGCTGTAGCTGCCCTCCAGCCAGGAGCCCGCGAGCACGGCCGGCCCGCCGTGCCCCGGCCCCCATACACACAGCGCGTCGAGACCACGCGCCTTGATCACGCGGTTGAGGTGTGTGTACACGAGGTTGAGGCCGGGCGAGGTGCCCCAGTGGCCGAGCAGCCGGGGTTTGATGTGCGCGGGCGTCAGGGGCTCGGTGAGCAGCGGGTTGGCCAGCAGGTAGATCTGGCCCACGGCAAGGTAGTTGGCGGCCCGCCAGTGGGCGTCCAGGGTGCGCAGCTCCTTGTCGGTCAGTGCGGTGCTGTCCTGGTGTTCGACCTTGGGCATGGTGCCTCCGTAAGTCATCGAGGTGCGTCGTCGAGAAGCGTCGTCGAGCGGAGGAGTCGGCACGGGCCGGAAAGGAGTCGGCGATGGACAAGCGCCACACCCCCGACCGCGCGGCGAGCCGCTGAGCCGCTCACGCCAGCTGCGGTACGACTGCGACCGGGCAGGCGGAGTGGTGCAGAACCGCGTGCGCGACCCTGCCGAGCTGGAGCCCGAGGTGTCCTTTCCGGCGCCGGGCTCCGACAACGAGCAGGTCGGCGGTGGCCGAGGCGTCCACCAGCACCTTGCGGGCAGGTCCCTCGACTGTTTGCCGAAGTACCTGCACGGAGGGATGGTCCCGCACGGCGTCGCGCAGTGCGACGTCCAGAATCTCCGTGGCCCGCTGCTCGTGGTGACGCGCGGGTTCCCCGGTCATCAGCGGGTAGTCGGTGGTCTCGTGCGCGGGCCACCTCCAGGCTCGTACAGCCTGCAGACCGGCGTACCGGTCCGCCGCCTCCTGGAAGGCGAAGCTCACGGCCGCCGCGCTCTCCGCTTCCTCGCCGACGCCCAGCACGATGCGCTGATCGATCCCGGGCCTGGCACGTTCGTCGTGGCTTCCGCGCAGCACGATCACCGGGCAGTCGGACCGGGCCGCGACCGCGAGGCTCACCGAGCCGAGCAACAGCTCGGCGATGCCGCTGCGGCCGCGTGAGCCCAGGACCAGCGCGGAAGCGTTGCGTCCCTCGCGCAGCAGTGCGCTCACCACATCGTCGGGCAGCACCTCGGCGGAGATCTTGAGATCCGCTTCGCGGCGGTGCGCCCGCTTCGCGCCGGCGTCGACGACCTTGTCGGCCAGCACCTGTTCCGAGGACCTGCCGAGGTCCTGGGCGAGTGCCGCGCCCTCGTAGCGCTCCCAGAGTGAGGCGTACACGAGCCGCAGTGGCACCCCGCGCAGGGCGGCCTCGTCCGCCGCCCAGTCGACGGCGCGCAGGCTGGGCTCGGAACCGTCGACGCCCACCACGACAGGAAGCTCCACCGTCCTCACCGTCCTGCGGCGAGATCGAAGACGATCCGGCCCTTGACCTGGCCGCGCAGCACGTCGTCGATGGACTCGTTGACGCTCGCGAGCGGCCGGGTCTCGTAACTGACCCGGGTGCGGCCGGCCGCGTGCAGCTGGAAGACCTCGGCCAGATCCTGCCTGGTACCGACGATGGAGCCGATGACGGAGGTGCCGTTCAGAACGGTGTCGAAGATCGGGACCTGGATCGTGCCGTGCGCGGGCAGGGCCACCATGACGAGCTTTCCGCCGCGCCGCAGCCCGGAGTTGACGGCGGCGAAGGCCTGCTCGTTCACGGCGAGCGCGATGGCCGCATGGGCGCCGCCGTGCCGCCGGAGCACCTCGCCCGGGTCGTCCTTGCGGGCGTCGATGACTAGGTCGGCGCCGAGTTCCGCGGCGAGTTCGAGCTTCTCGTCGGTGACGTCGATCGCGGCGACGGTCGCCCCGGCGATCTTCGCGTACTGCACGGCCAGATGCCCGAGCCCGCCGATGCCCGAGATGGCCACGAGCTGCGCGGGCCTGACCTCCGCGACCTTGAGCGCCTTGTACGTCGTGACGCCGGCGCAGGTCAGCGGGGCGGCCTCGAAGGCGCTGATCCCGTCGGGCACCGGCTGGGCGAAGTCCGCCCAGGCGAGCATCTTCTCGGCGTATCCGCCGTCGCAGCCGTACCCGGTGTTGATCTGCTGCTCGCACAGCGTCTCCCAGCCGGACAGACAGTGCTCGCACCGCCCGCAGGTCCTCCCCAGCCAGGGCACGGCGACCCGCTGCCCGAGGGCGAGGTGGGTGACGCCGTCGCCGAGTTTCTCGACGAGACCGACGCCCTCGTGGCCGGGGACGAACGGAGGCTTCGGCCTCACCGGCCAGTCTCCGTGGGCGGCGTGGATGTCGGTGTGGCACAGCCCGGAGGCCTCGACACGGACCCGGACCTGACCGGGGCCGGGCTCGGGATCGGGGCGCTCCTCGATGACCAGGGGCTCGCCGAAGGCTCGTACGACTGCTGCCTTCATGGTTTCTGGGCTCCTCGGGGCAGGTCAGCCGTGTGCGACGACGGCGACGGGGGCGGCGGAGTGGTGCAGCACGGCGTGCGTGACGGGGCCGATGTGGGCGCCGAGCGGGCTGCGGCGGATGTGCCGGCCCACGACGACCAGGGAGGCCTCGCGGGAGGCGTCCGCCAGGTGGAGGGCGGCCGTTCCGTACAGGGACTCCTCGGTGACCTCGACGGCGGGGAACTTCTGCCGCCACGGGCGCAGGACGTCGGTGACGGCGGTGGCCTGCTGCGCGGCCAGCGCGTCGTGGAGTTCGAGGTCGGGGGAGAGGCCGTAGGCGTAGTACGGCGGCGGGTTCCAGCCGTGGACGACCCGCAGGGAGGTGGCGCGGTGGCTGGCCGCCTCGAAGGCGAACTCGACGACCGCGGGGTCGGGGTCGTCGGTGGCCAGACCCAGGACCACGGGCCGGAACGGGGCCGCGGCGGACGGGATGCCCGCCGGGTCCATCAGGTGCTCGTCCGCGGCCTGTTCGCCGGCGCGGACCAGGACCACGGGCCGCTCGGCGCGCGCCACGACGGCCTGGCCGACCGAGCCCACCAGGAAACCGCCGAGCCCGCTCAGTCCGCGGGAGCCCAGGACGAGCAGTGCGGCATCCTTCGCCACGCCGGACAGCACGTCGGCGGGCCGCCCGGAGAGGTGCTCGGCGGTGATCTCGACACCGGGGTGCCGCAGCCGGAGGCCCTCGGCGGACTCGCGCGGGACGCGCTCGCTCCAGTGCTGCTGCGTCTCGGCACCGAGAAGCGGTGCCTGCGCCATGGGCACCGGTACGGGCTCCCGGACGTGGACGATCTTCAGCGGCAGGTCGCGCAACTCGGCCTCGCGGGCCGCCCATTCTGCGGCGGCCCGGCTCTCGGGCGAGCCGTCGAGGCCCACGGTGACGGTGCGGGGCATGGTCTCCACCTCCTGAATCGGGGTTCCGATTCCAGCGTTGTGTCGAACGGAGTCGTCGTGCAGGGGCCACAGGTACCCGGCAGGGGGCCGATCGGCCCTATGTACCCGTGGCGCGGCGTCCCCCGCGAAGGAGGCACGCCGCGTCCCCCGCGGTCAGCGCAGCCAGCTGTTGGTGCGCACGAGCGGCAGCCTGGCCCAGAGCTTCCCGATGCCCCAGGTGTCGCCGGCGGAGGCCAGCGCGAGGGCGATCAGGGCGACCGCGTAGATCAGGTGGTAGTCGACGAACGGGTTCGGCGACATGCTCGGCGACCCGTCGGAGAGGTGCTGGGCGGGCGGCCACTCGGCGATCCACATCAGCGTCATCATCGCGGTGCCCGCGACGGCCGCGAGCCGTAGCGCGAAGCCGCCGACCAGAGCCAGCCCGATGCCCAGCAGACCGGCCATGAACAGCCAGTTCGCCCAGGTGGCACCGGCCCAGGAGTGGAAGGTGGACTCCATCGGCCCGGCGGCGACGGAGCCGAGGAAGCCCTCGGTCGGCGAGCCGCCGTCGACCCAGCCCCTGCCGGAGGGCGTGGCGTAGCCGAACCCGAAGGTCTTGTCGAGGAAGGCCCACAGGAAGACGAACCCGGTGAGCAGGCGCAGTGACGCGAAGGCGTGGGCCCGCGCGGTGTGCGTGCCGGTGCGTGCCGACACGGCCGGCTCGGCGGCGACGGTCCCGTTCCCGCGGTACGACGGCAGGTGGAACCCCGGGCTTCGGTGAGAGGGCTGGTGCACGGCCATGGTGGTGATCCCTTCGGGGACTCGGCGCTGGTCCTGTCGTTGTCCGACACGACTCACTCTTCTCGCCCGGGGCGGGCTCCGCCGGATGCCGAAGGTCCGTGACCGTGGGGCTGAACGGCCCCTGTCGCAGGGCCTGTCGGGCCACCGGGAACGATCAGCACCGGGCAGTGCGCCCGGTGCATCAACGTACGGGCCACGAAACCGAGTTGGCGTCCACGGCCACCCAGGTCAGGTCGGCATCCGACCACGACGAGGTCGGCCGTGCGCGTGGCCTCCAGCAGCGTCCGCGTCGAGGAGGGGGCGGCGCCCTCGGTCTCCAGGTCGACGAGGGGATGCCGCTCGCGCGGTTCGACCAGCACGTCGCCGTCCGGGAGGTGCCACGTGATCCCCCCGCTCCGGCGGTGCGCGACCGGTGGTGGGGCCAGGTACCGATGCGCCGAGGACCGGAGGATCCGCAGTCCGGCGTTGCGGAGTTCCGCTTCCTGGATGGCGTACACAGCCGTGTCCGCGTCGTTCTCGGCGTCGAGGACGAGCAGCACCTCGTTGTGCAGGTGGGGCGGAGAGTCGCCCCGTACGACGAGCAGCGGGCCGTGGGCGTGCGCGGCCAGGCGCCGGCTCACCGAGCCGAACAGCGTGCCGGCGAACCCGCCGAGGCTCCGACAGCCGACGACGGTCAGCGCGGCCCCTCGTCCGCGTTCCGCGAGCACGGCCGCCGAGTGTCCCTCGACGGGGACGGTGACGACCGGCAGGCGCGGATGACGGTGGCCGACCCGCGAGGCGGCGGACGCCAGCACCGGGCCGGCCTCGTCGAGGTCGGGCACGGCATACACGATCTCCAGAGCGGTGGCGTGCAGGGCCGCCTCGTCGGCGGCCAGGTCCAGTGCCCGTACGGCGATGACGGAGCCGTCCACCCCGACGATGACGTGACGCGTGGTCATGACTCTTTCCTCCCTGGGCCGTTGACGCTGAAGCACCGTCACGGCGCCGGTTCAGTCGTGCGGGACGACGGCCACGGGGCAGCCGACGTGGTGCAGCACCGCGTGAGTGACGGCGCCGATGTGCGGGCCGGGCCGACGGCCCCGTGTCCGGCGCCCCACGACAACGAGGGAGGCTCCGGCTGCCGCGCCCACCAGTGCGGTGGCGGCCCGTCCTTCGGAGACCGTCTCGACCACGGAGACCCCCGGGAACTTCTCGCACCACGGGAGCAGCGTCGCGACCACGGCGCGTTCCCGCGCCGCGAGCAGCTCCGGCCCGGACACCGGACCTCGTGGGGTACCGAAGGCGTGGACCACGTGCAGGGTGGCGCCGCGGCGCCGAGCGGACTCGAAGGCGAACTCGATCGGTTCGTCGCAGGGGCGCCGGGTGTCCAGGCCGAGGACGACATCGCGATACGGGGTCTCGGGTACCTCCTCGGGCGAGACGCCGTCCAGGGCGGAGAAGTGCTCGGCGGCGGCGCTCCCGCCCGCCCGGACGAGCACCAGGGGGCGGGAGGACCCGGCGACGACCCGCTGGGACACCGAGCCGACCATGAATCCCGCGACGGGGCCGAGACCGCGTGACCCGAGCACCAGCAGCTCCGTGTCCCGGGCCGCCGTGAGAAGGGCGGCTGCCGCGGAGCCGGACACCAGTCGCTCGACGACCCGCAGCCCGGGGTGCGCGGCCCGGATGCTGCCCGCCGCCCGGTCCAGGATCTGTTCGGCCCACTCGTGCCCGGTCCGGTCCGCGGGGACGGAGGGTGCGGGGCGCGGATGCCGCTGCCATGCGTGTACGAGGTACAGCGAGGCGCCGCGGCGCAGCGCTTCCCGGGCCGCCCAGTGCGCGGCGGCGAGGCTCTCGGGGGATCCGTCGACTCCCGTGATGACGTGCCGAACCATGGTGGGCACCTCCTGTGTCCGGGCCTGCCCGGTCTCCCACCGAGCCTCGTCCACGAACACCCCTGCGCCCAGGGGCCGTACAGGGCACATCGTGGGCCCGAGTGGGGCCGGTCGGCCCTGGTGCATCCGGTCCCGGCGCGTGATGATCGTCCTCACGGACAGCCGGCAGTCCGTCAGCCGCCGGGGACCAGGGGGTCGTCATGACCGAGGCACGCACCTTCACGGAGCAGAACCCGATCAGGGTCTTCCTGCTGGACGACCACGAGGTCGTACGACGAGGCCTGTCCGACCTCCTGGACGCGGAACCGGACATCTCCGTGGTCGGCGACGCCGAGAACGTCGAACACGCGCTCGTGCGCGGACCGGCCCTGCGCCCGGACGTCGCCGTCCTGGACGTACGTCTGCCCGACGGCGACGGGATCACCGTCTGCCGTGAACTGCGCAGCCAGATGCCGGAGCTGGCCGTTCTCATGCTGACCTCGTTCGACGACGAGGAGGCCCTGCTCGACGCGATCATGGCCGGTGCCTCGGGCTATGTGCTGAAACAGATCAAGGGGTCCGACCTCGTCTCGGCGGTGCGTACCGTCGCCTCCGGGCAGTCCATGCTCGACGCCGCGACCACCGCCCGCCTGATGGCCTCCCTGCGGGCGGACCCCGCCGACGCACCGGCAGTCGCTCCCGAACTGGCGAGTCTGTCGCCGCGCGAACGCGACATCCTCGCCCTCATCGGGGACGGGCTGACCAACCGTGAGATCGGCAAAAGGCTCTACCTCTCCGAGAAGACCGTCAAGAACCACATCTCCCGTCTGCTGGCCAAGCTGGGCGTCCAGCGCCGTGTGCAGGCCGCGGTTCTCGCCTCCAACCTCGAACAGCCCGAGTCCGGTGAGCGCCCCGCGAGGTGACGCGTATACGGGCCGTCCGGCGCCGCAGAAGGCCGTACGGCCCCTCCTCCCGCCCCTCCCGGCGACCGCACGCTGGGAGCGGTCGCCGAAGAGCCCGGCCGAGTCATCGGCTCAGGGCGGTGAGGAGTTCCCCCATGAGGTCTGCGACTCTCGACGTCCCGACCCTGGAGACGCTCGTCTCCGCGGCCGTGGCCGCCCCCTCGATCCACAACACCCAGCCCTGGCGCTTCCGGCTCGACCCGGCCACCGTCACGCTGGAGATCCGCGCCGCCGCGGACCGCGGGCTGCGCCACACCGACCCGACCGGGCGCGCCCTGCACCTCTCCGTCGGCTGCGCGCTCCTCAACCTGCGGGTGGCGGTGGCGCACTTCGGCTGGGAACCGGTGACCCGCCTCCTGGCCAGGCCCGACCAGCCGGACCTGCTCGCCACCGTACGACTCGGCGGCCCCGTCAGGACCTCCTCGCCCCCGCGCCTGTACGACGCCCTGTGGCGCAGGCACAGCAGCCGCTTCCCCTTCTCGGAGCGGCCGTTGCCCGCTGCCGTGCTCACCGAACTCGCCGAGGCCGCCCACACCGAGGGCGCTCGGCTGGACCGTCCCTCGCCGAGCGAGACCGACCGCCTGCTGCGGATCATCAGGGAGGCGGAGCACCGCAACACCGCCGACCCCGACAGGGCCACGGAAAGCCGCCGCTGGGTGCGCGAGCCGAACCCCGAAGCCCTCGGCATGCCGCCGAAGACGCTGGGACCGCGGGACTTCCGGGAACAGGTACCGATGCGTGACTTCGGCGCCCAACGGCACCCTGCCCTGCCGGCGGCCCGCCCGTTCGAGAAACGGCCGACGATCGCCGTACTCTCCACCGCACACGACCGGCGGACCGACTGGCTGCGCGCAGGCCAGGCACTCGAACGGGTCCTGCTCGAAGCCACCGCCCACGGTGTGCGGGCGTCCCTGCTGCACCAGGCGCTGGAATGGCCGGACCTGCGCGAACAGCTCGTACCGCCGCCGAGCGACCGGCGCGGTCACGCACAGATGGTGGTCCGCCTGGGATACGGCCCGGAGGGACCCTCCTCCCCGCGTCGCCCAGCTCGGCAGACGCTCGGTGACGGTGGCTCCTCAGCCGCCCGCTGAGCCCGTCGGCACGCGCCACACCAGCTGGGTACCGCCGCCGCCCGGTCGTTCACCGAGCGTCAGCGCGCCACCGAGCCCACGGGCTCGTTCCTCGAGGTTCTTCAGTCCGCTGCGCGCGACCCCGTCGGGCACTCCGCAGCCGTCGTCCCGTACCGTCAGCGCCAACTCTCCACCGGCGCATCGCAGATGGACGTCCACCGAACGCGCCCCGGAGTGCCGGGCCGCGTTGCTGAGCGCCTCCCCGAGCACCGCGAGCGCATGGTCCGCGACGTCGCCGGGGACATCGGTGTCGACAAGACCCTCGATCCGCAGTGCGGGAGCGAAGCCGAGCGAGGTGGCGGAGGCCTTCACGGCCTCGGACACCCGAGCACGCAGACCGCTGTCCTCCTTGGCCCCACCGCCCCGTGTACGCAGCCCGAAGATGGTGGACCGAATGATCTTGATGGTGTCGTCCAGGTCGTCGACCGTGCGCGACAGCCGTTCCACGGCCTCGGGGTGGTCCACGAAGCGCTGGGTGCTCTGCAGGGTCATACCGGCCGCGAAGAGCCGCTGGATCGCCAGGTCGTGGAGATCGCGCGCGATCCGGTCACGGTCCTGAAGCAGCGCGATCTGCTCCGCCTCCCGGCGCCGCTCGGCGAGTTCCAGCGCGAGCGCCGCCTGGCCGGCGAAGCCGAGCAACGGCCCGGTGTCGTCGTCGGAGAACGGTGTACGGCCGGCCAGACGCCCCAGCAGCAACACCCCGCGGGCCTTGCCGCCGGCCCCGAGCGGCACCACGACCACGGGGCCGAGCCCGGCCCACTGCGACTCCCGCTCGCCGGTGCGGGCGTCCTGCTGGATATCGGCGCTGACCACCGGCTCCGCCGTGGTGAGGACGGCGGCGACGAACCCCTCCTGGGCCGGGAAGACCAGCCCGCTGCGCCGCTCCGCGTCCGCCCCGACCGCGAGCACCGGCCGCAGCTCCTCCGCCCCGGACACGTACTCCGCGATCATCCCGACGTCGGCCGAGGCGATCTCCCGGGCCTGCTCGACGATCAGCTCCAGCACCTCGGCACTGGGAGCGCCCGACAGCAGCGTGCTCGTGACCTCCGCACTCGCCCGCATCCAGCGTTCACGCAGCCGGGTCTCCTCGTACAGCCGCGCGTTCTCGATCGCCACGCCGGCCGCCACGGCGAGTGTGGACAGCACGGCCTCGTCCTCGGCCTCGAACTCCTCGGCACCGCGCTTCTCGGTGAGGTAGATGTTCCCGAACACCCTGTCGCGCACCCGGATGGGCACCCCCAGGAAGGAGCGCATCGGCGGGTGATGGGCCGGGAAGCCGTACGAGGACGGGTGATCCGACAGTTCCGGCAGCCGCAGCGGTGAGGGATGCCGGATCAGCTCGCCGAGGAGGCCGTGGCCGCTGGGCAGGTCACCGATCTCCGCGCGCCGCTCCTCGCCGATGCCCACGGTCAGGAACTCGGACAGCCGGCTGTCGTCGCCGATCACACCCAGCGCCCCGTACTCGGCGTCCACCAGCACGACGGCGGCCTCGACGATGCGGCGCAGCACCTGCGGCAGATCCAGCTCGCGCCCGATGGACAGCACCGCCTCCAGCAGGCTGTGCACCCGGTCCTGCGTCCCGCGAGCCGCGTCGATCCGTGACTGCAACTCGTCGAGCAGTTCGTCCAGCCGCAGCTTGGGCACATGCTGCCCGGAGCCTCCGGTTCCTTCCCCGCTCATTGCTTCCTCCGGCCGACTCGCGCAGACAGGAGTGCGGCGCAACCGGCAGCCCTCCGCTCCCAACCGTACTGGCTGGGGGCCTGCCGGCGACATCGCCGGCCGCTCCGGCCCTGAGGCCGGACCAGCCCAACATGCCTTGCTCGCCAGCAACTTGGCGGACCCGGTTCCCGCCCCGCACGACCCGAGCCGATCACCAGATCCGGTCACCCCCTACCGACTCCTTACCGTCGACATCGGCCAGGAGCCAGGGGCGCGTGCGAGACTCCGCCGAATGACCTCGCAGACGATCACCGCGGACGCCGCGGGCACCTGGAAACTCGGCGATCTCACCGTCAACCGGCTCGGGTTCGGAGCCATGCGGCTCACCGGCAGCGCGGCCTTCCATCTCGGCACGCCCAGCGATCGCGAACGGTCGCTGGCCGTGCTGCGGAAGGCCGTCGAACTCGGCGTCAACCACATCGACACCGCCGCCTTCTACTTCTCCGCCCTGCGCTCCGCCAACGAACTGATCAACAGCGCGCTGGCGCCGTACCCGGACGATCTCGTCATCGTCACCAAGGTCGGCCCGTACCGCGACTACTCGGGGGAGTGGGGCACCTCCGCCCGCCCCGACCAACTGCGCGGACACGTCGAGGAGAACCTGCGTCAGCTCGGGCGCGACCACCTCGACGTGGTCAACCTGCGGCGGACACGGCAGGACTCCATCGCCGAGCACTTCGGCGCGCTCGCCGAACTGCGCGAGGCCGGCCTGATCCGTCACCTCGGGATCTCCGGGGTCGAGCCCCGACACCTTGCCGAGGCGCGGGCGATCGCCCCGGTGGTGTGCGTGCAGAACCGGTTCGCGCTGGACCTGCCCGACCCCGAGGGCGACGAACTCCTGCGGCTGTGCGGAGAGTTCGGCATCGCCTTCGTGCCCTTCTTCGCCGTCGCGGGCGGTGGGGGACCCCGGGGCGCCACCGACACCCACGACGACGCGGTGCTCGGCGTCGCCCGCGCGCACGGCGTGAGCCCCGCCCAGGTCAGGATCGCGTGGAGCCTGCACCAGGGGGCGCATGTGCTCGCCATCCCGGGCACGGGCGACCCGGAGCACGTCGTGGACAACGTGGCGGCGGGCGGACTGCGGCTGACGGAGGACGAGTTGGCCCGACTCGACGCCTCACATCGCCCGTAATCGCCCCCAAACCCCCCTTCCCGGCCGGTGGTTACTCGTGTGTAAGAGCTTTACGTGAAACCCCGGCCGGGCCTCCCGGCAGCGTGGATCTTGTCGGTACGGTCCTGCCTTGTGTGCACCGGGCGGACTCCAACGCCCGGTCTACGCGCGCAGATTCGGTACCCGCACCGCCTTCCCCCACATCCCCCCACCCATGGAGGAACGCCAGATGTACGCCATCACCGGGACCCGGCACAGACTCGCCTCGGCCCTCGCCGTGCTCGGTCTGATCGCCACCGGCGTCGCTGTCCAGGCCACCGCCACCGCGACCACCGCCCACGCGGCCACCACCCACCGCGTCCTCTTCGACAACGCTCACGCCGAGACGGCAGGCAACGCCGACTGGATCATCTCCACCAGCCAGCCCAACCCGCTCTCCCAGGACTCCGCCCCCTCCGACGAGACCGACTGGACCGGCGCGCTCTCCTCCTGGGGTGTCGCCCTCCAGCAGACCGGCGACTACAGCCTGAAGACGCTGCCCTCGGGCTCCAGCCTCGCCTACGGCGGCTCCACGGCGACCGACCTGTCGAACTTCGACACCCTCGTACTGCCCGAGCCCAACACGCTGTTCACCACCGCCGAGAAGACCGCCATCATGAAGTTCGTCCAGAACGGCGGCGGCCTCTTCATGATCTCCGACCACACCGGGGCCGACCGCAACAACGACGGCGAGGACGCGGTCGAGATCCTCAACGACCTGATGACCAACAACAGCGTCGACTCCGACGACCCGTTCGGCTTCTCCATCGACGCGAAGAGCATCAGCTCCGGCTACCCGGCCGCGATCAGCGACAGCACGAACCCCGTCCTGCACGGCAGCTTCGGCACGGTCACCAAGAGCCTCATCGCCAGCGGTACGACGGCCACCCTCACGCCCTCCGACAACTCCTCCGTCAAGGGCCTGCTCTATCGCTCCGGTTACTCCGGCAACACCGGCGCGTTCTTCCTGACCAGCACCTACGGCAGTGGCCGGATCGCCTTCTGGGGCGACAGCTCCCCGATCGACGACGGCACCGGCCAGTCCGGCAACACGCTGTACGACGGCTGGAACGACACCGGCGCCACCAACGCCCCACTCGCCCTCAACGCCACGGCCTGGCTCGCGGGCGCGAGCGGCTGACCCGACAGACCAGTACACGCGACAGACCAGTAACAGGGGGCGGGTCCGGGAACACCCCGGGCCCGCCCATCGCCGTCCGGGAGCCAGCGCTCAGCGCACCCGCTCCCGCAGGAACGGCACCGTGCTCTCCCACGCCCGCGCCGCCGACTCCGCGTCGTACACCGGGCGGGAGTCGTTGAAGAAGGCGTGGTCCGCCGGGTAGACGCGCAGATCCGCGGTGATACCCGCCTGCTCCTTGATGGCCTCGCGCAGCGGGTCCAGGCTCTCCACCGGGATGCTCGCGTCGAGTTCGCCGTAGTGGCCCAGCACCTCGGCCTTCAGACCGGAGAAGTCGGGCAGCTCGCCCTGGATCACACCGTAGAACGGCACCGCGGCGCTGACGCGCGGGTCGGCCGCTGCCTGGTAGAGCACGAAGCCGCCGCCCATGCAGA
Organism: Streptomyces sp. NPDC002680; assembly: GCF_042889145.1. Taxonomy (NCBI): domain Bacteria; kingdom Bacillati; phylum Actinomycetota; class Actinomycetes; order Kitasatosporales; family Streptomycetaceae; genus Streptomyces; species Streptomyces sp. NPDC002680. The sequence goes on along the minus strand of NZ_JBIAQP010000001.1, from coordinate 514,254 downwards.
AACCGACCGAACCGACCGTTTCCGAGGTGACCTCGGGCCGGGCCAGCAGGTAGTCGACCGCGCCGGTGAGGAGTTCGACGCCCTTCGGCACCGGCAGGGCCCGCAGCATGCGCAGCGCCTCCTCGCTCTCGTGCGCCACATTGCCGCCGTAGAGGTCGGGAGCGAGGGCGACGAAGCCCTCCTGCGCGAGCCGGTCGGTGACGTCCGCTATGTGGTCGTTGAGGCCCCACCACTCCTGGATGACGATGACACCGGGCCCGCTGCCGGACGGCGGCAGCGCCAGATAGCCGTGCGCGGTGGTGTCAGCGCTGGGAAACGTCACGTTCTGGCGGGACGGGTATCCGGTCGGCTTCGGCAGCTCGGACATGGCACTCAACTCCTGGAAGGGCAGCGCTCGGTGGGGGTGCGCCGCAGCCGTCGGACTCCGACGCGATCTCCACCTTGCCACGCGTGGGTTCGGCTCCTGATCCCGGCCCCGGTATCGCGGGCAGCAGCGCCCCGCGCACTCCGGTCCCGTCGTCACGCAGCACCCCGCGCACCCCGGTCCCGTCGCCGCGCAACACCTCCGCGCACGCGTCCGGTGCGAAGCGCGTCACCGCGTACGCCGCCAGACCCAGCCACCACGCGGCGAACAACCAGCCGCCGACGACGTCCGAGAACCAGTGGACGCCCAGATAGACCCGGGTCAGCCCGACCAGCACGCCCCAGCAGCCGACCGCTGCGGCGATCGCGTACCGCCCGCGCGGGGCCCGTATCCACACGGCCAGGACGAGCAGTCCGGCGGTGACGGCCGATGTGGTGGTGTGGCCGGAGGGGAACGACCAGTGGCCGGCGTCCGTCGCCCAGTGCGTCATGGCGGGCCGGGGCCGGGAAAGCAGCGTCATTACCGAGAACCGCACCGCCTGTGCGGCGACCAGACAGACCAGACAGGCGGCGGCCGCCAGGATCCGCTGCCGCGGGCTCCGGCCGAGCAGGTAACCGGCGAGGGCGACCAGGGCGTACGGAACGAAGCCCGACCCGGTGTGGGTCACCATCCGGGCGAGGGTGACGACGGCCTCCGGGCGGTGCGCGAGCGACCACTCCAGCAGATACCGGTCGCCGAACAGCGTGCCGCCGCCCTGGACCATGACCGTGACGGCGAGCAGCGCGAGCAGCACAAACGCGACCAGGCTCCCCAGTGCTGGGGAGCCCGCCCTTGCGACAGCCTGCTCACGGTTCACATCTGCTCGACGATCACGCCCCGGCGATCGTTCCCGGAACGTCACGGACGCGGACGAGATCACTCGTGCGGGTGCGGAGATGACACACCCTGGGTGTTACGTATAACCTCACCCGTCAACCGCACGTGATCCGCAGGTCAGCCGGACAGTCGGGTGCACCCGCGCCTGCCCCCGGACCCGCGCCCGCACCCCGCCCGCCCCGAGAGGCCGAGGAGAGCCGATGAGACGCATCGCACTTGTCACCCTCGTCGTGGACGACTACGACGAGGCGATCCGCTTCTACACCGACGCCCTCGGTTTCCGGGTCGCCGAGGACACCCCGCGCCCCGACGGCTCCCGCTGGGTGGTCGTCGAGCCCGGCAGCGCAGGGTCGGGCACCGGCCTGCTGCTCGCCCGGGCCAAGGACGAGGACCAACGCGCCCGCATCGGCGACCAGACCGGCGGACGCGTGGGCTTCTTCCTGCACACCGACGACTTCACCCGCGACCACGCCCGGATGAGCGCCGCAGGCGTGACCTTCCTGGAGGAGCCGCGCCACGAACCGTACGGCTCGGTCGCCGTCTTCCAGGACCTGTACGGCAACCGCTGGGACCTCCTCCAGCCGGCCCGCGACTGACCCGCAGCGACACCGCCCCACCCCACCGCACCACCACCTGCCGAGGAACACCGCACATGACCGCGTCCCACGTCGACACCGACACCCTCCGCCGCCTCCCCAAGGCCGTGCTGCACGACCACCTCGACGGAGGCCTGCGCCCCGCCACCCTGGTCGAGCTGGCCGCCGAGGTCGGCCACACCCTGCCCACCACCGACCCGGACGAGCTGGCCGCCTGGTACTACGAGGCCGCCAACTCCGGTGACCTGGTGCGCTACATAGCCACCTTCGAGCACACCCTCGCCGTGATGCAGACCCGCGAGGGCCTGCTGCGTACCGCCGAGGAATACGTGCTCGACCTCGCCGAGGACGGCGTCGTCTACGCCGAGGTGCGCTACGCCCCCGAGCTGAACGTGAACGGCGGCCTGACCCTCCCCGAGGTCGTCGAGACCGTCCAGGAGGGCCTGGCGGCCGGTATGGCGAAGGCCGCCGCCGCGGGTACCCCGGTGCGGGTCGGAACGCTGCTGTGCGGGATGCGCATGTTCGACCGTGTGCGGGAGGCCGCCGACCTGGCCGTGGCCTTCCGGGACGCCGGTGTCGTCGGTTTCGACATCGCGGGTGCCGAGGACGGCTTCCCGCCTGCCGACCACCTCGCCGCCTTCGAACACCTGCGCGGCGAGAGCGTGCCGTTCACCATCCACGCCGGTGAGGCCCACGGACTGCCCAGCATCCACCAAGCACTCCAGGTCTGCGGCGCCCAGCGCATCGGCCACGGCGTCCGGATCACCGAGGACATCGTCGACGGCAAGCTCGGCCGCCTCGCGGGCTGGGTGCGCGACCGCCGGATCGCCCTGGAGATGTGCCCGACCTCGAACCTCCAGACCGGCGCGGCCACCTCGATCGCCGAGCACCCCATCACGGCCCTGAAGGACCTGGGCTTCCGCGTCACCCTCAACACCGACAACCGGCTGGTCTCCGGCACGACGATGACCCGCGAGATGTCCCTGCTGGTCGAGGAGGCCGGCTGGACGGTCGAGGATCTGCGCACGGTCACCGTCAACGCGGTCAAGAGCGCGTTCATCCCGTTCGACGAGCGCAACGCCCTCATCGAGGACGTGGTGCTCCCCGGCTACGCGCTCTGAATCAGTCCCCGCAGATAGGCGGCCTGGCCGACGTGCTGAAGATCGTCGGCCAGGACACTGACGAGCCGTACGCCGAGCGTGACCGGCGGGTCCCAGTTCTCGTCGACGATGTGCTCCAGGTCCCCGGAGGTCAGACCGTGCAGGGATGCCAGGGTCTGGGCGTGCACGGCGTCGTAGTAGCCGGTCAGCAGCTCGGGGGAGTCGACCCGCACCTTGGCGACCTGCGCCGAGGTGTGGCCGTACCCGATGTCGCGGGGCTTCAGGCCGAGGTCGAACCGCTTCTCCCAGTCCTGGGTAAGCCACACCTGGTCGAGACCGAAGGCACCGGCCACATGGTCGTCCTGGACCCGGGTGAGGTGCCAGATCAGCCAGGCGATGGAGTTGGCGTCGGGGCCGGGGCGATGGTTGAGGTCGTCGGGGCCCAGGCCCTCGACGGCGGCGTGGACTTCTTCCTGGATGCGGGTGTACGCGTCGATGAGGATGTCCTGTGCATGCATGGGGTCCAGCCTCCCGCATTCCGGTCCGTCATGCCCCCTCGGTTTCCGGCCCGGTCTCCAGAAGGGCCATGAGCGCCCGCGCCGCGGGACTGGTGGCCTCCGAGGCGGGAAGCAGGGCGACCGTCTCGTACACGGTCTCGCCGGTGCCCTTGACCGGGAGCGCGGTCAGCGACTCGCGCTTGTGCCGGAAGTGCCGGGGTACGACGGCCACCCCGAGGTTCTCGTCCACGAGGTCGAGCAGGCTGTGCACGTCGTTGACCTCCAGGGCGACCGTCCGGCGCACGCCCGCCTCGGCGAAGGCGGCGTCGGTGGTGCGGCGCGGTCCCCAGTCCGGGTGGAAGTCGACGAACACCTCGCCGCCCAGGTCCTCCGGGGTCACGGCGGCGCCGATCGCCGCGAGCCGGTGACTCGGATGGCACAGCATGGTCATCGGCTCGCTGCTCAGCGGTACGGCACGCAACTGGTCGGTCCCCTCCCGCGTCCCGCGGACGGCGAAGGCCAGGTCCAGCCGCCCGGCGGCCACCTCCTCCGCCAGCGCGCCTGAGCCCGCCTGCCGCAGAGAGATCTCCACGTCCGGATGCTGCCGCCGGAACGCGGCGAGGAGGCCCGCCACATGCACCCCGGCGATGCACTGCTCGGAGCCCAGCGCGAGCATCCCGCGTAGCACCCCCTGCACCGCGGCCACCGCCTCGTGGGCCGACCGCACCTGGGCGAGGATCCGCTCGGCCTCGCCGAGCAGCGCACGCCCCGCCGGGGTGAGCGTCACCCGGCGGGTGGTACGCACGAACAGCGGGGTCTGCAGCTCCCGCTCCAGCGCGCGGATCGACGCCGAAAGGCCCGACTGCGACACCATCAGGCGCTCGGCGGCCCGGGTGAAGTGCTGGTCCTCGGCTACCGCGACGAAGTGCTGAAGTTGGCGTAGCTCCATGATTGAGAAGCCTATCCGCTGAATTCCATCCGATTCTCCTGTTGGACCACTGCCCGCTCCCGGGGGAAGAGTAGGAACAGCAGAGATCACATCCGCCGTGCCAACCCCTCTGGAGTCGCGTTGTACACCGCACACACCGACCGTTACGCGGACATGCCCTACCGGCGCACCGGACGCAGCGGTCTGAAGCTCCCCGCGCTGTCGCTCGGCCTGTGGCACAACTTCGGACCCGACCGTCCCGTCGACACCCAGCGGGCCATCCTGCGCCGTGCCTTCGACCTCGGCGTCACCCACTTCGACCTGGCCAACAACTACGGCCCGCCGCCCGGCGCCGCCGAGTCCGCCCTGGGTGAGGCGCTCAAGGCCGACTTCGCCCCGTACCGCGACGAACTCGTGATCTCCACCAAGGCCGGCTATCTGATGTGGCCGGGCCCGTACGGCGAATGGGGCTCGCGGAAGTACCTGCTGTCCTCGCTCGACCAGAGCCTGACCCGCATGGGCCTGGACTACGTCGATATCTTCTACTCGCACCGCCCCGACCCGGAGACTCCGCTGGAGGAGACGATGGGCGCCCTGCACACGGCCGTCCAGCAGGGCAAGGCGCTTTACGTCGGCATCTCCAACTACTCCGCCGAGCAGACCCGCGAGGCCGCCCGCATCCTGGGCGAGCTGGGCACCCCGCTCCTCATCCACCAGCCGCGCTACTCGATGCTCGACCGCCGTCCCGAGGACGAGGGCCTGCTGGACGCGCTGGACGAGCTGCAGGTCGGCTCCATCGTCTTCTCCCCGCTGGAGCAGGGCCTGCTCACCGGCCGCTACCTCAACGGCATCCCGGCGGACTCCAGGGCGGCGAGCGACAGCCCCTTCCTGAACTCCGACCGGATCACCGAGGACCTCGTACAGCAGCTGCGCGCCCTCGACGACATCGCCAAGTCCCGTGGCCAGAGCCTCGCCCAGCTGGCCCTGGCCTGGGTGCTGCGCGGCGGTCGGGTCACCTCGGCCCTGGTCGGCGCGAGCAGCCCGCAGCAGCTGGAGGACAGCGTCGCGGCCATCGGCAACCTGGAATTCTCCGACGAGGAGCTGGCGCGAATCGATGCGGTGATCAAGGCCTGATCCTTTGCCTGATCATTTCTCGCTCCGATATGAACGGAACCGCCCGACCGGCCGTACTGTCCCGATGACGCCTCTTCCCGGTCGCCGGGATCAAGGAATCTGACGGATTCCGGCCAGGTCAGGCGGGTGCAGCCCCAGGTGGCGGGCTTTTGCACGGTACGGCTGTGAATTGCCTGTCCGCCTCGGCGGCCTTTTCGCTGGTGGTCATCGCGCCCTCGATTCCCAGTGGTCTTCGCTCCAGAAACCACTGGGAATCCGAGCATCGATCGCGACTCCCGCGCTCCTCCGGAATCCCCGTAGATCCACCGACGGTAAAAGAGACCGTCCCGTCGGATTCTGGTCCATACCTGCCAGGAATATGCCAGACGAATGCCTGGAGACTGGCCGGAAAGGCGTGGTGACAGAGTGTCAATAGTGAAGATACTCAACTGGTAGAACACCGCACGACCGAGTGAGCCGCAGGGAAAGCGAGGCAGGGCCGGCAGTCGATCGGGGGAAAGACCGTGCACGACGAGTTCCTTTGCCATGTCACGGCGTACGGCGTCTGTGCGGGCCGGCGAATAGGCGTACCGCTGGGTACGTATCGCGCGCCCACCCTGGCGCTGGCCCTGTGGTGGTTACGGGACCGGGCGAACTGGATCGCTGAACGGCTCGATCCGCAGCCCGAGGAGCAGTACTTCCCCCCGAACTCGCTCGTCCCGGTCGCCGCCACCGTGCCCGACGTCCCCGGTCTGCTGCGCGCCTGGAGCATGGACCAGTACCAACAGGAACTGGTCGCCGACGAGTTGGCGGCCGGCCGGCTCGTCCGGATCGCCACGTACGACGAGACCACCGAGTACGAACTGCTCGCCGAGTCCGTCGACGCCCTGCGGATGCAGCGGACCACCCCGGCGCTGGTCGTCCCGGTCGCCTAGGTTCCGGGACTTCGGAGCCACTGGAGCTGCCCAGGCGTATATACGGACGAATCGCTAGAATTCTGGGCATGGCAGACCGGTCGATCGCGCCGCCTGCGCCCGAACTCGTCCTGGAGACGGAGGCGGGCTCCACGCTGATGAGCCCGGGCCACGACTACCACGTCGGACGCGACCCGCTCAGCGAGATCGTCATCGACGACGCCCGGGTCTCCTGGCACCACGCGGTGCTGCGACCCGAGGACGGCCACTGGACGGTCGAGGACGAGAACAGCACGAACGGCACGTACGCCGACGGTCTGCGCGTCCATGAACGGGACATCGGCCCCGGCAGCGTCCTGCACTTCGGCAGCCCCGCCGACGGACCGCGCGCCGTCCTCGTCAGCCCGCCCCCGCCGGCCCGTGAACGCCCCTCGGCGGTCTCCATGCCCGGCCTGACCGGCACTTTCCGCCGGCCGACCACCGTCCGGCCGCTGTCCGCCCGTACCGTCCGCATCGGCCGCGCCGCCGACAACGACCTGGTCGTCGACGACCTCCTCGTCTCCCGTCGGCACGCCGAACTGCGCGCCCACCCGGACGGGACGTACGAGATCGTCGACCTGGGCAGCCACAACGGCACCTTTCTCAACGGCGGGCCCGTCGACCGGGGGATCGTCGCGCCCGGTGACATCGTCGGCGTCGGCCACTCCGCGTTCTGCCTCGTCGGCGACCAGCTCCAGGAGTACGTCGACACCGGCGAGGTCTCCCTCGACGTCCAGGATCTGACCGTCGCCGTCGACCACGGCCGCAAGACCCTCCTTGAGGGCGTGTCCTTCCCGGTGGGGGAGAAGTGCCTGCTCGCGGTCGTCGGACCCAGCGGCGCGGGCAAGTCCACCCTCCTCAACGCCCTGACCGGCCAGCGCCCCGCCGACCACGGCACGGTCCTGTACGACGGGCGCGACCTCTACCGCGACTACGCCGAACTGCGCCAGCGCATCGGCCTGGTCCCGCAGGACGACATCCTGCACGCCCAGCTGACCGTGCGCGGAGCCCTCACCTACGCCGCCGAACTGCGCTTCCCGCAGGACACCGCGAAGGCGGAGCGACGTGCCCGCGTCGACGAGGTGGTGCGCGAACTCGGCCTGGAACAGCGGGTCGAGCAGCCCGTGCACAGCCTCTCCGGCGGCCAGCGCAAGCGGGTCAGCGTGGCCCTGGAGCTGCTCACCAAGCCGTCGCTGCTCTTCCTCGACGAACCGACCTCGGGCCTCGACCCCGGGATGGACCGCTCGGTGATGCACATGCTGCGCGGCCTCGCCGACGACGGCCGGACCGTCATCGTCGTCACCCACAGCGTGCTCAGCCTCGACGTCTGCGACCGCCTGCTGGTGATGGCTCCCGGCGGCAAGGTCGCCTACTACGGGCCGCCCGAGGACACCCTCGCCTTCTTCGGGTACGAGCAGTGGCCCGAGGCGTTCGAGGCCTTCGAGCGCGACCGGGAACGGGACTGGGCGGGGGACTACCGCGCCTCGCCGTTCCACCGGCAGTACATCGTCAACTCGACCTCACAGCCCCGGCTGCCGAACCCGGGCCCGGTCGCCGCCACCCCGCACCCGCCCAAACCGCAGAGCTGGGGCGCTCAGTTGGGCACCCTGGTCCGCCGCTACACGGCCGCGCTGAGCGCCGACCGCACCTTCCTCGCCATCATGATCGCGCTGCCGTTCGTGATGGGCGCGATGGCCCGGGCGCTGGCGGGCGGCAAGCTGGACCGGGAGACGGCGATGAACGCGCTGCTCATCCTGTGCGTCGGTGGCGTCCTGACGGGGGCGGCCAACGCCGTGCGTGAACTGGTGAAAGAACGGGTGATCTACCAGCGCGAACGGGCCGTCGGCCTGTCCAGATCGGCGTACCTGATGTCGAAGGTCGTCGTCCTCGGGACGATCACCGTCGCCCAGGCCGTCGTACTGACGCTGGTCGCCCTGCTCGGCGTCGACCTCAACGCACCCGGCGGCGAAGGGGTGTTGATGCCACCCCTGGTGGAGATCACGGTCGCCGTCGCGCTGCTCTCCTTCACGGCGATGATGCTCGGGCTGCTGGTCTCGGCGCTGGTCCGCAAGGAAGAGGTGACGATGCCGCTGCTCGTGCTGCTGGCCATCGTCCAGGTCGTGTTCTGCGGGGCCCTGCTCAAACTCGACGGAGTCCCCGGTATCGAGCAGCTGTCCTGGCTGGTGCCCTCGCGATGGGCGCTCGGCGCGATGGCGGGCACGATCGGGCTGTCCCGGATCATCCCCGGGGAGCTGACCGGCGACCCGCTGTTCGAACACTCGGCCGGGGTCTGGCTGCTCAACACGGGCATGCTGCTCGTGCTCTCGGTGGTCTTCGGGTACCTGGTACTCCGGCTGCTGCGGCGGCACGAACCGGCTGTCATGCGGAAGTAGAAGGGGGTGGGTGAGATGACGTCCCCCGGTTTCCGGATCACCGGGTTCCGGCCCACGCACGTCGTCCCCGGGGACGGCCTGGCCGCCTGGGAGGAGCCGGACCCGTCCCGGCCGACGGTGCCGCTCGACGCGCTGCTGCCGGTCGAGCTGGTCGAGCGGCGCGGCGACTGGGGGCACGTCCGGTGCGCGAACGGCTGGTCCGCCTGGGTCGACGGCCGGCTCCTGGTCGCCGTACCGCAGGACCCGCCCGCCGCGGGCGCCCCGCTGGCCCGCACCGCCGACCCACGGCCCCTGCTGGCCCGCGCGGAACAGGCGCTGGCCCGGTACCGCGGGGCCGTGGAGGAGCTGACCGGGGGCGAGCTCGACCGGGAGGAGTTCCGGGGGCGTACGCACGGACAGCGGATCGGGATCGTCGTCGACGGGGAGTCCGTGTGGCTGTACGACGCCGAGCACGAGCGGTGGGTGTACACCGACGGCACCCGGCTGAGCACCTACGCCGCCGACCGGGAACCCGCCGCCCCCGCGCACGAGCCGACCCAGGTGGTGCCCGACCTGGGCCACGCGCCCACCCAGGTCGTCAGGGACGACGGCGACGGCATCGGCGGCGGCTGATGAATCGAGCCCCGGACCACGACACACGCTCGCACGCGGGACGCCCCTCCGACCTGATCGGGAAGCAGATCGCCGGCTACCGCGTAGAGGAGGAGATCGGCCGGGGCGGCATGGCCGTCGTCTACCGGGCCAGGGACCTGCGGCTCGACCGGACCGTCGCCCTGAAACTCCTCGCCCCGGAACTGGCCCGCAACGACACCTTCCGCAAACGCTTCACCCACGAGTCCCGGGTGGCCGCTGCGATCGACCATCCGCACATCGTCCCGGTCTTCGAGGCCGACGAGAAGGACGGCATCCTCTACATCGCGATGCGGTACGTCGAAGGCAGCGACCTGCGTCATCTCCTGGACCGCAAGGGCCCGTTGCCGCTCGCCACCGCCACCCGGATCGCCGCCCAGGTGGCCTCCGCGCTCGACGCCGCCCACGAACACGGCCTCGTCCACCGGGACGTCAAGCCCGGCAACATCCTGGTCGCCCGGGGCACCGACAGCGACCATCCCGAGCACGTCTACCTCACCGACTTCGGCCTGACGAAGAAGTCGCTGTCCCTGACCGGCTTCACGACGGTCGGCCAGTTCGTCGGCACCCTCGACTACGTGGCCCCCGAGCAGATCTCGGGCCGCCCGGTCGACGGCCGCTGCGACGTCTACGGCTTCGCCTGCGTGGTCTACGAACTCCTGGTGGGCCACCCGCCCTTCCGCCGCGACGACGACATGGCCCTGCTGTGGGCCCACCAGTACGACGAACCACCCCCGCTGACCGAGGAGCACCCCGAACTCCCGGCCGCCGTCGACCCGGTGTTCGCGAAGGCCCTGGCCAAGTCCCCCGACGACCGCTACGACTCCTGCCTCGACTTCATCGCCGCACTCCGCGCGGCCCCGACCTCGCACACGGGGCACTCGACCACGAAGGTGGTCCGCCTGCCCGAGACCACCGAGGAGCACCCACCACAGCCTCCGGACTGGGCCCGCCCGGTGTTCACCCGACAGGGTCTCCGGCGGTCGGGGTAACAGGCCCTGGGGCGCGTGCGGTTGGCGCTAGCTCTGCCCCAGCCCGCCCAACGGCACCCGTCGAGCAGACAACTTCCGGTACGAGATGCGCCAGCCGCCGTCGACCCGCACCACCGTGTCGTCGTACGTCACCGAGCCGCACGAACCGTCCGCCATGACGCCCAACCCCTTGGAACGGGCGTGCACTTGGCCGTCGGACCCCTCGGTGACGACCACGTTCGTGATGTGATGGGCGACGGGATTCGCCGCGCCGCGGGCGAGTGCCGCCTCCGTGAGCGAGGCGAGACCGGTGACCAGGTCCTGGCCGAAGTCGGAGAGGTCGTACACCACGTCCGGGGTGAACACCTCCGCCGTGCGGTCGAGGTCCCCGTCGTCGACGAGGTGACCGTGCAGCGCGATCAACTCCGTCACGGCCAGCCGGTCTTCGGCACTCAACGCCATGGCGCCACGCTCCCACGCCCGCCGGGCACCCGCCTAACGGTTTTCGACTTCTCCCCGCCGACGCACCCCTCGCGCCAGCAGCGCCCCCAGGAACCCCGTCACCAGCCCCCACAGCAGCGCCAGCCCGAGCGCACCCCACAGCTGGGGGCGCAGGAACAGGCTGCCGGAGAGGTTGCCGCCGAAGTCGCCGAGGCCGAGGACGGACAGGCCGTAGTGGGCGTCGATCCGGCCGATCAGGCAGATCATCAGCACCGTGAGGGCGAGCGCCACCGCCATGTGCACGGCGTGCTGCCAGGCCCGCATCCGGGCCGGTGAGCGGGCCGCCATCAGGAACGCGGCGGCCAGCAGCAGCACGGCGTCGACCGCCACCAGCCACCAGACCCTGCCGTCGTAGTCGGCGAGGGTGTTCAGGTTGAGGCTGGCCGTCTCGTCGGTGCGCAGGACCTGGTCGAGGACGTGCGGCATCGGGAGTCCGAAGGGGCCGTCCACGCGGCCCTCCCAGGTGGCGCCCAGGCCGGTGGTGAGGGCCAGCCAGACCAGGTTCGGCATCCCGAGCAGCACCAGCGCGAGCGACTGCGCGGGCTGTCCCCGCGTCACCGCCACGACCAGCGCGATCACGGTCCCGATGGCCACGAAGGCGAGCAGCAGCACGACCATGGCGTACGCGGCCGGACGTACCGACTCCTGGAACCGCAGCAGCCGTGCCGGCAGCGGGGCCCCGCGCGAGACCAGCAGGGCCAGCGCCAGGACGCCCGCCAGCCACAGCACACCGGCGAGAAGCGTCAGCGGTACGTCCGTCTCGAAGCCGATCCGCGGCGAGGCGCCGAAGATGTCGCCGATGTCGCCGAGCGTGCCGTCGCCCAGCGACACCGCGAAGGTCTGGCGGGCCGCGAACGCCAGACCGGTCAGGCCCAGCACCCACAGGACGGCGATCCGCGCGGCCCAGCCCGCCAGCTCACGGGCCCCGGCGACCGCCCGGTGCCGCAGCGGGCGCAGAAAGCCCGCGCCGGTCACGAGTGCCCCGACGAGTGTCACCGAGAGCGGCATCACGGTCAGACCGCCCGCTGTCTCGGCGAGGTCTCCGGCGTCGCCCGTGAGGTCGACGGTCCCACCGACCGCCGTCACGACGGTGGCCGCGACGACCCGGGGGAACGCGCCGTCCGGCAGATCGCCCGCCCCGGCCGCCCACAGCCCCAGCCCGGCGGCCAGCACCATGGCGGCCAGGCCGGTCAGCACCACGGCCAGTGCCTGTACCCAGCCGTGCCGGGAGACGGTCCGCTCCTCGCCCAGGATCGGCACGGGAGCGGGGGTTCGCGTGCTCACCCTGCCACGCTAAGCAGCACTCGGGCGGTGCGCCTGTCGGGGCTCCGGCCGAACGGAACGAAGGCGTCGGCTTGCGGGCGGCCCGGGGGCGGGGCGCACAATGGGCACGTTGTGGAATAAAGCGGCAGAAATCGGGGTGAGTGCCGCAGGAGCCCACGTCGGAAGAAGAGCCCGTGAGCGTCGAACAGCCGTCCTCCGACCGCCCCACCGGACCGCCCTCCGGCCCCTTGTCGGGTCCCTCCCAGCCGCCCGCAGGCCCACCGTCCCAGCCGCCCGCCGACGGCGGAGGAGGCGGAGGAGGCGGGGGAGGCGGGGGAGGCGGTGGCGGCACGGGAGAGGGACCTGGGCGCGACCCGGCCTGGTGGAGGTCTGCGCCCCGCATCGCCGTGCTCGTCACCTCGGTCGTGGCCGCCGTCGCCCTGATCGTCGTGCTCACCCGCTCCGACGGCGGCTCCGGGGGCACCTCCGACCAGGCGGGCGGCGAGGTCTTCCTCCAGGCCGCGGACACGTCGGGCCCCGACCCCTTCACAGAGTCCACGGCCAAGGACAGCTCCGCCCCGCCGGCCACCACCCCCACCGCCACCGTCTCGGAGACGGCCACCGCGAACGTCGTACGGCGCGTGGACGGCGGCGCGGCCGGCCTCTACGGCGGCACCCGCAAGGTCGCCAGCTGCGACGTGGAGAAGCAGATCCGGGTGCTCCGCGAGGCCCCCGCGAAGAACGGCGCGTTCGCCTCGGTCCTCGGCCTCCAGCCCGCCGGGGTCCCCGCGTATCTGCGCTCACTCACCCCCGTACAGCTCCGCATGGACACCCGCGTCACCAACCACGGCTACCGGGATTCCGCCGCCACCACCTACCAGGCCGTCCTCCAGACCGGCACGGCCGTCCTCGTCGACGACCGCGGACGCCCGCGCGTGCGCTGCGCCTGCGGCAACCCGCTCACCGACCCGGTACGGCAGACCACCGCCCGCCCGCGAGGCGACGCGTGGCCGTCGTACCGCACCTCGAACGTCGTCTACGTGGCGCCCTCCGTGACCGTCGTCAACATCTTCGTCGTCTACGACCCCGACCACCGCGACTGGTTCCACCGGCGCCCGGGCGACACGGGCGGCAAGGACCAGAAGACCGACCCGCCGGTCAATGAGCCGACCCCGTCCGTGAGTTCGTCGGAGAGCTCGTCGACGCCGTCGCCGGAGTCCTCGGAGCCCTCGTCGTCCGACTCCTCGGCACCGGAGTCCTCGGAGTCGACGTCCGCGACGCCCGGGCTGCTGCCACCGCGGTCACCGGTGCCGTGCGTGTCCTCGCCCACCGCGTCACCGGCCGCACCGGACACCGCGAGCCCGTCGGCCACACCCTGCCCGCCGGCATCGAGCGCTCCTCCCTCCTCCTCGTCCCCGGCCTCCGGGTCGTCGCAGTCCTCGCCCGACGAGAGCCTCTCCGAGACGGTGCCCCGGTCGGCCTCCACCTCGCCGTCCTACTGAGGTTCCGTCAGGGGCGAACGCAGCCTCCGGGGACAGGGGGACTGCGGCGCCCGGCTCGGGGTACGAGCAGTGATGCGACCGGGTCCGGCTGGACCGGTCATCGAGAGGGAACCGCATGATCGACCACCTGGGCGGAGCAGTGATACCGACTGGTTTCGACGTCCCCGTCGAACCGCTGCGACGGGCGACGCACTTCACCGGCGAGCCGGGCTGCATAGCGGAGGCACGCGCCTTCGCCGAGCACTTCCTGGAGCAGCTGAGGAAGAGGTGGCGCGCCCCGGCCGACGGGCGTGCCGACGGTGAACTGGTGCTGGTGGTGAGCGAGTTGGTCACCAACGCGGACCGGCACAGTCACGGACCGTACGTCCTCGAACTGGAGGGCACGGACACCGCCGTGACGGTGTCCGTGTACGACAGCAGCGCCGCGCTGCCCCTGCGCTACCCCCGGGACCCGGAACGGATCGGGCGGCACGGTCTGGAGATCGTCCACGCGCTCGCCATCGAGGTGACGGCGCGCAGGGTGCCGGTCGGCAAGTACGTCCGGGCCGTGCTGCCGCTCAACCAGGGAGCCGGCCGGTCGTCGGCGCAACCGGCGAGGCAGGCATAGTCCGTACTATGCCTGCCTCCGTGTCTCCGGATCCGGTCGGGTCAGGCGTAGTCCAGCTCCCCGAGCATGCCCTCGCGCAGCTGGGTGATGATGCGCTTGATCAGCCGGGAGACATGCATCTGCGAGCAGCCGAGCAGTTCGCCGATCTCCGCCTGGGTGGCTTCCTCGACGAACCGCAGATGGATGATCTGCCGGTCGCGGTCGCTGAGTTCGGCGAGCAGCGGGGCGAGCGACTGGAAGTCCTCGACCAGCCGCATCCCGTGCTCCTCGACCCCGATGAAGTCGGCCAGCACCGCCTCGCCGCCCTCGGGCCCGTCGCCGGTCAACGCGGCGTCGAGCGACGAGGAGTTGTAGCCGTTGGAGGCGATCTGGCCCTCGACCACCTGCTCCTCGGGCAGGTTCATCAGGGTGGCGAGTTCCGCGACCGTCGGATCGCGGTCCAGCCTGCTCGCCAGTTCCTCACGGGCCTTGGCCAGTTCGACGCGCAGCTCCTGGAGCCGGCGCGGAACGTGCACCGCCCAGGTCGTGTCGCGGAAGAACCGCTTGATCTCACCGATGATGTACGGCAGCGCGAACGACGTGAACTCCACCTCGCGGGACAGCTCGAACCGGTCGATGGCCTTGATCAGGCCGATCATCCCGACCTGGACGATGTCCTCCATGTCGTCGCCGCGGCCCCGGAAACGCCCGGCGGCGAACCGCACGAGCGACATGTTCATCTCGATCAGGGTGTTGCGCGCGTACTGATGGTCGTGCGTGCCCTCTTCGAGTTCGGTCAGGCGCTCGAAGAACTGGCGGGACAACTCCCGTGCGTCACGAGGGGCCACCTTTCGCGGTTCCTGGATTCCGGGCAGTGGGGCGTCACCCGTCCTGGTCCTGGCGGTGTCCTCGACGACCTCTGCCTTCGACCGGATCATGGCGGTGTCCATTACCTGTACCTCTCCCACGAAACATCACGCTACGGATGATGGAACCGTTCCGGAAGGCGGGTACCCGGTGAGGCGCCGAGCATGCCACATGTGATGTTCCCTACCAGGAACGGGTGGACGCAAGGTGTGAAATGCCCACGGAACGACGGGTGTTGACCTGGCGGTAAGGTCCGGGGCGCCGGTCGGGGCGACGGCGTAGACACCGTGGGGCGATTGCTGGCCGCCGGTCGGGGGATCGGCGTAGAGGACCCGGTGGCCCGGCGGTTCAGGAGACCCGGGTCGCCGTGATCAGCTCGTGGAGGTAGCGCTTGGTGATCCGGCCGCCGTACCGCGTCTCGATCAGGTCCCGGACGCAGGCGAGGAGGCCCTGCCGGGAGGGCGCGTCGAGGGCGCGGTGGCCCGAGTAGGTGAGCAGGACGTCGATGTACTCGTCGACGGTGTACGCGATGTCCCGGGCGTGGCGCCGGACGGTGACGTCGGTGAAGTGCTCGGAGCGGTCCCACTCGTCGGTGTCCGTCGCGGTGTCGGCCTCGTCGACCTGTTGGAGGTCGGGTGGTGTGGCCGGGTCCCACTGCTCGTAGCAGCGCTGCACCCGATCGAAGAAGTCGACTGTGCCGCCCTTGACATGGTGGGTGGTGACGACGGCGAGGAGCCCGCCCGGCCGTAGTGCCCGGGCGGCCCTGGGCAGTCGTGTCGCCGGGTCGAGCCAGTGGAACGCGGTCGCGCAGACGACCAGGTCGAACGGTTCGGGCGGCAGCGGCCACTGCTCGAAGTCGGCGACCGTCACCTCCGCGAGCGGGAACGCCCGCAGATTGCGCCGGGCCACCTCCGCGAGGGACGGGCCCAGCTCGACCGCCGTGATCCGGCAGCCCAACTGGGCCAGCGGGACGGTGAGTTGGCCCGTACCGGGGGCGATCTCCAGGACGCGGCTGCCCGGGCCGAGGCCGGCCGCGCGGGCCAGGTCGGCCACGAGGGCCTCCGGGTACCGGGGGCGGGCCCGGTCGTACAGCTCGGCGGCCTCGTCGAATGTGTCCCGCAGCATGCTCGCTCGCCCCTTTTGCCTGTTCGCCCCGCCGTGGTGATTCCACCCAGGGCAGAATGCCGATCCCTTCCCTCAAAGGCGACGGCTTTTAGGCTGAAGGGGTGAGCAATCAAGCGCCGAACCAGGCCCGCGTGATCCCGCTGCGTCCGAAGACCACGCCCGCACCGGCCCCCGCCGCCCCGGTGGCCCCGCCGATGCCCACACCCAAGGAGCCGCTCCTCCGCGATCTGGTCGGCGACGTCCTGCGCCGCGAACGCCTCGCCCAGGAACGCACCCTGAAGGATGTGGCCGACGCGGCCAGGATCTCCATGCCGTACCTGTCCGAGCTGGAACGGGGCCGCAAGGAGGCCTCCTCGGAGGTCCTCGCGGCCGCCGCCCACGCCCTCGGCCTGGGTCTGGGGGACCTGCTGTCCCTGGCCCAGACCGAGCTGACGCGGCACACCCTGCGCCGTACGCGTACGCGGACGACCACCGGGACTCCGTACAACGGGCTCTGCCTGGTCGCCTAGCCGTCCGGCCCGGTCAGGCCCTGACCAGACGTCGGCTCACCACCTCGTCGGCCAGGCCGTACGCCACCGCCTCAGGGGCGGTGAACACCTTGTCGCGGTCCATGTCCGCGCGCAGTGTCGTCACGTCGTGGTGCGTGTGCCGCGAGAGCACCTCCTCGACCTGTGCGCGGATCCGGACCATCTCCTTGGCCTGCACGGCCAGGTCGGAGACCATGCCCCGGTGTCCGTTGCTCGCCGGCTGGCCGAGCAGCACCCGCGCGTGTTCGAGGACGAACCGACGCCCGGGATCGCCCCCGGCCAGCAGCACCGCCGCCGTCGAGGCCGCCTGGCCGACGCAGAACGTCGAGATCGGCGCCTGGACGTACGTCATGGTGTCGTAGATCGCCATCAGCGAAGTGAACGAGCCGCCGGGCGAGTTGATGTAGATCGCGATCTCGTTCTCCGGCGACGACGCCTCCAGATGCAGGAGCTGCGCGATGACGACGTTGGCGACGCCGTCGTCGATCTCGGTGCCGAGGAAGATGATCCGCTCGGAGAGGAGGCGGCTGAACACGTCGTACGAACGCTCGCCCTGCGGGGTCCGCTCGACGACGTTCGGAATCGTGTACGTCCCCATGTCAGAGCCCCATCCGTCGTCGAGAGGCGGCCGGGCGTACGTCGGCCAGCGAGCCGACGACCTGGTCCACCATGCCGTACTCCTGGGCCTGTTCGGCCGTGAACCAGCGGTCACGGTCGCCGTCCCGCGAGACGGTCTCCTCGCTCTGGCCGGTGTGCCGGGCGGTGATCCGCTCGACGGTCCGCTTGGTGAACTCCAGGTTCTCCGCCTGGATCTCGATGTCGGCGGTGGTGCCGCCGATCCCGGCCGACGGCTGGTGCATCATGATCCGCGCGTTGGGCAACGCGTACCGCTTGCCGGGAGCGCCCACGCTGAGCAGGAACTGGCCCATGCTGGCCGCGAATCCCATGGCGAGCGTGGAGACGTCGTTCGGGATGAGCTGCATGGTGTCGTAGATGGCGAGGCCCGCCGTCACCGAGCCGCCGGGGCTGTTGATGTACAGACTGATGTCGGTACGCGGATCTTCCGCCGACAGCACGAGCAGCTGGGCGCAGATCCGGTTCGCGGAGACCTCGTCGACCTGCGTACCGAGGAACACGATGCGCTGGGCGAGCAGTTGGGCGGCGAGATGGTCGTCGAACCGGGAGGGCGGGGTGTCGCCCTCCTCGGCCCGGGGCAGCAGGGCCGGCCAGGGACCGGCGGCGGTGCGTGGGTACATCGGGGCTCCTCGTCGAGGCGTCGAGTTGTCGGTCGTGGGGTCCTTCGCCGCCGTACGGCGGCTGACCCCGCGCTTCCCACTCTCGGCCCGACTCGACGCCGTCGGCCGGTTTCTCGGCCTGTGGCAGATTCGCTGTCGGCAGAGCCGTCGGCGCCCTCTGCTCCCCGTGGGCGCCGGGGAGCAGAGGGCGAGGGCTCAGGACTTGCCCGGCAGCCGCCAGATCTGGTTCTTCTTGGTGGCGAGGGCGCTCGCCGCGTCGCAGGTCCACTGGTGGACGAGGGCCCGTGCCTGGGTGGACACGTTGGACACGTCGACGCACTTTCCGCTGTGGACGGCGACGAGCTGGTAGTCGTGGCTGTTGCCGAGGGCGGTGACGGGGTTGAGGGTGAACATCTGGTTGGTGCCGCCGTTGCAGGTGTACTGACCGACGGCGGTGCCGTCGGCGGTGGCGGCACCCGCGACGTCCAGGCACTTGCCGCTGTGCTCGTTGACGACGGTGTAGGTGTTCGTCCGGCCGGTGACCGGCCTGAGGTCGAGCATCTGCTGGTAGCCGCCCTCGCAGTAGTACTGCTGGTACTGGGTGCCGTTGGCCGTGCTGAGGTCGGTGTCGTCCAGGCACTGGCCGCTGTTCTGGCTGACGGCGACCGTCGAGACGGTGGTCTCGGACGGCGGGAGCAGGGTGACGGTGTAGCCGTCCTTGGCGTTCGACCAGGGGAGCGTCAGCGAGGCTGCGTTGCCGCTGACCGTGAGCGTGGTGTCGGAGATCGTCTCCGGGCCCGTCACCGCGGCCCCGCTGTTGTAGGGGACGCGCTGGACGACCGCTCTGACCCTGCCGCTCTCCACCACCGACGTCGTGTTGAGGCCGGTCAGATTGACGGTGACCGTCCCCGTGTTGCCACTGCTCCCGAGCAGGATCTTCGCGTTCTTCGCGGCGTTGTCCTTGGTGGCCAGACCGTCGGTGCCGGTGCCGGGGATCAGGTTGACGATGTTCCCGGTCTGGGAGCCGTAGTACCGGTACATGAACCACTCGCCGAGCGGTACGTACTGGCCCGCGCTGTTCTTGGTGAGCAGATTGGCCTCGTAGTCGTGCAGGTTGGTGCCCGAGGCCCAGTTGCCGCGCATTCCGTCGGCACCGGCCCGCTCCAGCCGGCCGATGAACCAGGCCCCGCCGCCCGGGGACTGCATGGACAGCGTGGCGTATTCGTTGATCTGGTAGGGGCGGGTGTTCGTCAACCCGGCCGCCGCGAGCGTCGAGTTGGCGCGGCCCACGTCGGTGACCGGGTCGCCGGGTTCGTCGTGCCAGCTGTAGATGTCGGGGGCGACGTTGTTGGCCTTGACGTAGTTCAGGTACGTCGTCCACCAGGTGTTGGCGGAGTTCGGCTGGCCCGCGATGCTGGGCCCGACGATCAACTGGCCCGGGAACGCGGCCCGTACGCGTGCGCAGAAGCGCGACCACATCTGGAGGTACTGGCTCTGCGACGGCTGCCAGAAGCCGCTGCCGTCGGGCTCGTTCCACAGGTCCCACTGGACGGTCATGTTGTTGGCGCGTACGTCACTGATGAGCTGCGTGACGAAGTTGTCGAACTGGGTCCAGTCGCCGTTGTCACCGGGCCAGCCCTGGCTGGTGGTGCCGTCGGCGCCCCACAGGTCGTGCGGGAGCAGGACGAACGTTCCGCCGAGGGCGGCGGTCCGCCTGTACTGGGCGAGCGTCGAGTTCCAGCGGGTCTGGTAGGCGGCGAGGCTTGTGGCGTAGCCGCCGTTGTTGAGCTGGGCACCGCCCGCCCGCATGAAGTGCCACTTCACGTCCTTGAAGAAGTGGTCCTGCGGCAGCGAACCGTCCGGGGTCATTCCGTAGATCGTGCCCGAGGCGTGGTAGGTCGGCGCGCCTCCGGCGGTGGCGAAGTCAACGGTGACGCCGGTGTCGGCGGCGTGCGCGGTGGTCGCGGGCAGCAGACCGGCGGCGAGAGCCGCCAGCAGGACCGCGGTTCGGGCAAGGGGGCGTGATGAACGAGGGCGCATGTCGGTTCTCCTGGGGTGTCAGGACTGCGCCTGAGCGAGGCGGGTGACGGAGATGCGGTCGATGACCGGCGCGTACGGGGAGCGCTGGTCGTACTGGTTGTAGGTGTCGCCGTTGAAGTCGGGCAGCTCCTCCGCCGTGAAGGTGAGCCGGTTGGTGCCCTTCTTCAGCGTCACCGGGACGGTCAGCTCCCGGAAGTCGTTGAAGTGGAAGGTGGTCGGGAACAGCACGCGGTGGATCGGGCCGCCGTTGACCGAGAGGTCGGCGTGGCGGGCGATCGGGTCCGGGTTGTAGTGGGTCGCGGGCGCCTGCTCGGCGTTGGAGTAGCGGATCGTCACCGCGTGCCGCCCGGCCTTCCCGGCGACGACGTCGACGGTGAGGGCGTTGGCCTTGCCGTCGCCGATGTCGGTGACCGCCTTGCCGCCGGTGGCGAAGGTGTAGGCGTCGGTGACCTTGGCGGCGCCCGTCAGGGTGCCCGCCTCCGCCTGGTACATCTTGGTCGTCGGCGTGCCGCTGGAAGGGGCGACCCGCAGCCGGTCCAGCACCAGTTCGCGGGAGGCACCGGTGACGGTGATCTTGTTGATGCCGCCGGACAGGAACACCCGGACGCTGTCGCTGCCCTTCTTCTCGCCCCCGACCTTGGGCACGTCGAGCTTCTCGCCGTTCAGCGACAGGGTCGCCCGGCCGCCGCCCAGGTGGTCGACGGTCACGGTCGATTCACGGTCGGCGGGGGAGTGGACCCAGAAGGTCGCGGAGTCGCCCTTGGCCAGCGGTACCGTGCCGGGGCCCGAGGCGCCGCGGCGGGTGTAGACGGGCCGGGTTCCGGTGAGGGTGGCGTACTCGGCCTCGTAGACGGCCGGCGCGGTCACGCGCGCGTCGCGCAGCGCCAGGTCGATCTTGTCGATGATGGCGTCGCCCTTGGTCACGCCCAGGTCGGCGTCCTTCGCGGCGAGCGTGATGCGGTGCTTGCCCGCGGTGAGGCTCACGGTGGTGTCGGTGTGGCCCCAGACGACCCACTTGTAGCCGAGCGGCAGCCGCAGTTCCTGCGGATCGGCGCCGTCGACGCGCAGGAAGACGTTGGTGGGTCCCTGCTCCTTCACCAGGCCGTACAGGTTGTAGGAGTTGGCGAACACGCTCAGGTCGTACGTCCCGTCCTGCGGCACGTCGACGTCGAAGGCGAGCACGCCGTCCGAACCGGTGCGCAGGCCGCCCACGTTGTAGGTGCCGGAGGTGGCGAACCTGCCCACGTCGGAGGGCGTGCCCTCGGGGCCGTTCTTCGAGTAACCGCCGCCGGTGTAGGTCGCGTTCTCCGCCTCGTACGTCTGGCGCCAGCTCACCGACGGCTCGGCCGGAACGCCGCCGTGGCCGCCGGGGGAGAGGATCACCTGGTACGCCGACATCTCGTTCATGCCCGTCATCGGCAGCTTCACCGAGCCGTCCGCGCCGACCGCGAGTTCCTGGTCCGCCAGCCGCAGCGGCTGCGCCGAGTCACCGACCTGGCCGGTCCACGGGATCTCCTGGACGGTGGCGTGGATCGTCGTCCCGAACAGCTTGCGGTCGATGTTCGCGAAGACGACGTCCGCGTCACCGCTCTTGCCGCCGAACAGCGCACGGGACTGCCTCTTGTCCTCGTCGAGGGTGGCGACGCCCTGGAGGGTGTACTGCTGGTTGGGGTGCGGGGCGGTCACCTCCACCGTGTGGCCGGACATCTGGCCGTAGGCGTTGAACAGCCACCACTGGCCGTTGCCCTTGTTGGCCTCCACGGCCGAGTCGTTGAGGTTGCCGTCGATGTTCCAGTACGCGAGGTCGGCGTCGATCTTGGACTCCTCGATGGCGGAGACCCACTGGACGACCTGGCCGGGCACGGAGAGGTGGTAGTTGTGCCCGTACTCGTTGACGTTGATCGGCAGCGGGCCGACGCCGACGTCGTGCTCCATCTGCCGGTACTTGGCCACGTTGGTGCGGACCGCGGCGGGGCTGGACAGCTCGTGCCAGCTCATCACGTCCGGCACCACGTCGTTGGCCTTCGCGTACTGCAGAAAGCCCTTGACCTGGTTGTACAGGACGCTGGTGTTGGGGCCGGCGATACGTGCGTCGGGGTCGAGGCCCTTGATGAGGTGGTAGACCTCCGTCCAGGCCGCGAAGTAGTACTGCGGATCGTTCAGCCAGGAGACCTTGTTGTAGCTCCACTCCCCGGTCCCGAACATGTTGCCCTCGGGCTCGTTGAAGGGCACGTAGACGACGTGGTCCTGGTACTTGGCGTCCAGGGTCAGGACCTGCTGGACCTGCTTTTTGATCTTCTCCTTGAAGTCGGCTAGCTTCGCCGGACCGTCGGCGCCGGGCCACTGGTAGGGGAAGCCGCGGTAGATGTCGGTCATGTAGATGTAGACGTCCTTGCCGCCGGAGTCCACGAACGGCGGCAGCATCTCCAGGGCGTCCGCGCCCGGATGCTGGGGTCCGTCCTGCGCCTTCGTCGACACCGTGCGCAGACGCATGCCCTCGATGACGTTGCGGCTGGGCGCGCCGTCGCCGTACACGCCGTACAGCGAGCCGGAGGCGCCGCCGTGGAAGGCGCCCGTGTCGGTGGCGAGGTCGATGGTGAGCTGTTCGGGTTCCGCCGCGCGGGCGGTGCCGCCGGCGGCGGGTACGGCGAGCAGGGCGGCGAGGGCGGTGACGGCGGTGGCTCCGGCGCCGGCTCTGGTTCTGCTGCGGGTGCGTCGCACTGAGGTCTCCGTAGGGTGGGGTGGGCGTGACGCGAACCGGTTCGATGACAGCCCGGACTGGTCGGCCCGGTGACTTCCGGGCCCGACGCGGCGGGCGGGGAGGGGGCTCTGCGGCTCTTGTCGAACCGGTTCGGCGGAAGCTAGCAGGGCGGAAAGAGCGCCAGCAATACCCTCGACATGGATTACAGGAGGATTTCCTGGAAGTGCGCACAAGCCATTGACAGCCGCTCGGATGCGCTCCTACCGTCCCATCACGCGAACCGGTTCGACGATCGGGCTCGCGCTCGAACCGGTTCGACGAAGGAGTCCCCGTGAACATCGGTGAGATCGCCCGGCGGGCCGGTGTCTCCCGGAGCACCGTGTCGTACGCGCTCAGCGGCAAACGTCCGGTGTCGGACGACACCCGGCAGAAGATCCAGCGGGTCATCGACGAACTGGGCTACCGCCCGAACGCGAGCGCCCGCGCCCTGGCCAACGGCCGGACCAGCACCCTGGGCCTGGTCTTCCCGCCGGCCGGCAACCACTACACCGGAATGCAGCTGGATTTCATCGGCAGCGTGGTGGAGGCCGCGGCGGCCTTCGACTACGACGTGCTGCTCTCGCCGAGCGGGGTGGACAGCGACCGCTCCTTCCAGCGGCTGCTGGCCGAACGGCGCGTCGACGGGGCGATCCTGATGGAGATCAGGCTCCAGGACGACCGTATCGACCACTTGGTCGCCGAGAACTTCCCCGCCGTCTGCATCGGCCGCACCGCGCGGCCGGACGGCGACTGGTGGGTGGGCCTGGACCACACCGCGCTGGCCGCCGCCTGTGTCCACCACCTCGCCGACCTGGGCCACCGCAGGATCGCCTTCGTGAACCGGCCCGAGCGTCTGCTGCGCGCCGGGTACGAGTCGGCGCACCGGGGGCTGGACGGCTTCACCAAGGCGGCGGCGGAGCGGGGGCTCACCGTACGGACGTACTGCTGTGGCGACGACGCTCCCTCCGGCGAGGCCTGCATGGAGCGGATCCTGCACGACGATCCGGCCACCACGGCGCTGGTCACGCTCAACGAGGCCGCGCTGGGCGGTATTTACCGCGGCCTCGCCGTCGCGGGCCGCCATGTGCCGCGCGACTTCTCCGTCACCGGAGTCGTGGCCGAACGGTGGGCGTCGACGGTGACCCCGCAGCTCACCGCGGCGGACGTACCGGCGGAGCAGATGGGACGCCTCGCCGTCGAACTCCTCGTAGAGCGGCTCGACCACCCCGAAGCGGCACCGCGTCACCATCTGCTCGCCCCGCCCATCTCCCTGCGCGCCAGCACCGGACCCGCCCACCACGTCACCGACCCCGGTTCCGACGCGACCGACTGACCCTGAACGCCCGTAGCTCTGCGGCCCGTTGACCTCGCGGACGAGCCGCTCCCTCACCGACCCCGCGCGGCCGGTCACCCACCGACTGTCACTTCTGTCTTCGGCATGCCCTCGCCGAGATCACAAAGGAACGCCCCATGAACAGATCCACCGGACGGCGGCTCACCGCCGCGGCCCTCACCGTCGTCGCCATGGCCACCGGCACCACCGCCTGTTCGTCCGGCGGCAGTTCGTCCGCCAAGGGGGACGACAGCGGGACGTACACGATCTGGGACCCGTACCCGCAGTTCGCCAAGGGCTCGGCCTGGACGAAGCTGCTGGACGCCTGCGGCGCCAAGGCCGGGGTGAAGATCAAGCGGACCGGCTTCGACACCAGCGACCTCGCCAACAAGACGCTCCTCGCCGCCCAGCAGGGCAACTCCCCGGACGTCCTCGTCGTCGACAACCCCGTGGTGTCGACCCTCGCCGAGGCGGGCGTGCTCACCACGACGGACGAGAACAAGCTGGACACCTCGAAGGTCGACGCCAACCTGCTCGCGGCCGGCCAGTCGCAGGGCAAGACGTACGGCACCCCGATCGGCGCCAACACCCTCGCCCTCTACTACAACAAGAAGGTCCTGACGGAAGCGGGCGTCGACATCGCCTCCGTGAAGGACTGGGCCTCGTTGACGGCGGCCCTGGAGAAGGTCGAGAAGGCCGGCAAGAAGGGCATCACCTTCTCCGCGATCGGCACCGAGGAGGGCAGCTTCCAGTTCCTGCCCTGGTTCTGGGGCGCGGGCGCGCAGCTCACCCAACTCGACTCCACCCAGGGCGAGTCGGCGCTGTCCCTGTGGAACGACTGGCTGAAGAAGGGATACGCCCCCAACTCGGTCCTCAACAACACCCAGACCACCAGCTGGCAGGAGTTCGCCACCGGCGACTACGCCTTCGCCGAGAACGGCACCTGGCAGCTCGCCAACGCCGAGAAGGCCGGCTTCGACTACGGCGTACTCCCGATACCCGCCGCCACGGGAGGCAACGCCGCCGCCCCGACCGGCGGCGAGTTCGTCACCATCCCCGTTCAGGACGACACCGGCCGCTACGCCACCGCCCAGAAGCTGACGACCTGTCTGACCAGCACCCAGAACCTGTACGACACCGACACCACGCTCTCCTACGTGGCCCCCACCGAGGAGGTCCAGGACAAGCAGATCGCCGCCGACGC
The DNA here is from genome assembly GCF_042889145.1 of Streptomyces sp. NPDC002680. Taxonomy (NCBI): domain Bacteria; kingdom Bacillati; phylum Actinomycetota; class Actinomycetes; order Kitasatosporales; family Streptomycetaceae; genus Streptomyces; species Streptomyces sp. NPDC002680. Next base: position 488,910 of record NZ_JBIAQP010000001.1, on the reverse strand, counting down.
CAAGTTGAAGCCCTGGGTCGACGCCGTGCGGGCGGCCAAGGGGCGCACCAGTGACGACCTGGGCACCAAGTACCCCAAGATCTCCGAGCAGTTGTGGAAGGCCGTCCAGTCGGCCCTCAGTGGAGCCGAGTCCCCGAAGGACGCTCTCAGCGCGGCCCAGAGCGCCGTCAAGTAACCGGAACCCGAGGGTCGTTGATGAACCGCACGACACAGCTGCCGGACCCCGTGCCGGTGTTCGACCGGATCAGGGCGGCCGGCCCCGCGCCGAGGCGCCGCCGCCCGGCCTCCCCGCAGTGGGCCGCCTGGGCCTTCCTCGCCCCGGTCACCCTCTACCTCGCCCTCTTCTACGCCTATCCGCTCTACCGCAACCTCGACCTGAGCCTGCGCCACTACACCGTCCGCTCCTTCGTCCAGGGCGACGCGCCCTTCACCGGCCTCGCCAACTACCGCACCGTCTTCGCCGATCCGACGTTCGTGCCCGCGCTGCTGCACACCGTGGTGTTCACGGCCGTGTGCCTGGCCTTCCAGTACGGCATCGGGCTCGCCCTGGCGGTCTTCTTCAACCAGCACTTCCGGCTCTCCGCGACCCTGCGCGCCCTGTTCCTCGTACCGTGGCTGCTGCCGCTGATCGTGTCGGCGTCCACCTGGTCGTGGATGCTCAACAGCGACTCGGGGATCGTGAACGCCGCGCTGGGCGTCGTCGGCATCGATCCGGTCAACTGGCTGACGTCACCGTCCTGGTCGCTCACCTCGGTGATCATCGCGAACATCTGGATCGGCGTCCCGTTCAACCTGGTCGTGCTCTACAGCGGGCTGCAGTCCATCCCCGGCAGCCTCTACGAGGCGGCGGCCCTGGACGGCGCGAACGCCTGGCGGCGCTTCCGGCACATCACCTTCCCGCTGCTGCGCCCGGTCTCCGCGATCACCCTGTTGCTGGGCCTCGTCTACACGCTGAAGGTCTTCGACATCATCTGGATCATGACCAAGGGCGGTCCGGCCGACTCGTCCACCACCCTCGCCACATGGTCCTACCAGCTCGGCTTCGGCAACCTCCTGCCCGCCTTCGGCCCCGGAGCGGCCGTCGGCAATCTGCTCGTCGTCGCCGCGCTCGTCTTCGGCCTGGTGTATCTCAGGGTCCAGCGAAAGCAGGCACTGTCATGACGCACAGAACCGCCTGGAAGACGGCTCTGGGTCTCGTCCTCACCGCGATCATGCTGTTCCCGGTCTACTGGATGCTGAACGTGTCCTTCACCCGGGACCAGGACATGCGCAAGAGCCCGCCCGGCCTGTTCCCCACGAACGCGACCCTGGAGGGCTACCGGGCCGTCCTGAACGACCAGTTGCCCTATCTGGGCACCAGCCTCGTCATCGGCCTCGGCACCGTCGCCCTCACCGTGGCGCTCGCCGCTCCCGCCGGCTACGCGCTCGCCAAACTCCGCCCACGCGGTGGAGGCGCACTGAGCTTCCTCTTCCTGGTCGCCCAGATGATCCCCGGCATCATCATGGCGATGGGTTTCTACGCCATCTACCTCAGCCTCGGCCTGCTCCAGTCGGTCCCCGGCCTGATCGTCGCGGACTCGACGCTGGCCGTCCCCTTCGCCGTACTGATCTTCACCGCGTTCATGTCCGGCATCCCAGGTGAACTGCTCCAGGCCGCGCGGACGGACGGTGCCGGACCCCTGCGTACCTTCTGGTCGATCGTGCTGCCGATGAGCCGCAACGCCGTCGTCACGGTGTCCCTGTTCGCGTTCCTGTGGTCCTGGTCCGACTTCGTCTTCGCCAGCACCCTCGCGAACGGCGGCGCCCATGAGCCGATCACCCTCGGCATCTACCACTACATCGGCAACAACAACCAGGAGTGGAACGCCATCATGGCCACCGCTGTCGTGGCCTCGCTGCCCGCCGCGGTCATCCTCGTCCTCGCGCAGCGCTATGTCGCCGCCGGCGTGACCACCGGTGCCGTGAAGGACTGAGCCGCCGTAACGGAACGAGTCGCTCCGCGCCGCGCACACCCCTGCTCCAGAAACGAGTCACGCTTCATGACCGCCGCCCCGACCGGCCCGGCCTTCTCCCTCCACGACATCCCGTTCAGCACCCACGGCTCCTGGTTCGGCATCTCGCCGGTGCTGGGGGAAGGGGAGCGCGCGGACGATCTCCACCTCGTGTCGCACCAGAACGGCATGCACGCCGTCCTGCGCCTCGTCCCCCTCGCTGCCGGGACCCGGATCACTGCGACACCGAGTCTCCTCAGCTGGACGACCCCCGCCGACGGGCGAATCGACCTCGCCTACGAGTCGCCCGGCACCGTACGCCTGCGCGGGACCGGCCCGGCCCTGCGGATCACGGCAGCGGCGCACACCCTCACACCCTTCACCGGCACGTACTTCTTCCACGACCCTGCCGACGGCTCGTATGTCTTTACCTCGTACGAGACCGGCCGCCGCTATCGCGTCACGGTGCTGTCCGGTGTCGTACGGGACGTCTCCGGCAGCCAGGCGCTGGGTGGTGCCGAGCGCGGTCTCGTGGTCGCGGCGGAGGCGGGCGGCACCTGGGAGGCGGCCGTCGAGGAACTCGACACCGCGCGGCGGCCGTACGTCTCGTCGGTGCCGTTCGACGAGGTCGTGGCGGGAGCGGAACAGGCCTTCGCCGCCTTCGCCGACGCGGTCGCCCCCTGGCGTTCGCCCCGCACCCCGGCCGCCGAACTCGCCGCCTACGTCCTGTGGTCGGCGACGGTCGAACCGGCGGGCCTGGTCACCCGGCCCGCCGTCCTCATGTCCAAGCACTGGATGGACAAGGTCTGGAGCTGGGACCACTGCTTCAACGCCCTTGCCCTGGCGCCCGGAGCGCCCGCGCTGGCCTGGGACCAGTTCATGCTGCCGTTCGACCACCAGGACGAGAGCGGCGCCCTGCCCGACTCGGTGACCCACTCGGAGGTCCTGCACAACTTCGTCAAACCCCCCATCCACGGCTGGACCCTGGCCCACCTGCGCCGCAGACGCCCCGAGCCTCTGCCCCGTACGGAACTCACCACCGCCTACGACAGATTGCGGCGCTGGACGGACTTCTGGCTCACGGCACGCCGCGCACCGGACGCCGCGCTGCCCCACTACCAGCACGGCAACGACAGCGGCTGGGACAACGCCACCACCTTCGACCCCGAACGTGTCGTCGTCAGCGCCGACCTGGCCGCGTTCCTCGCCCTGCAACTTCGTGAACTCGCCGCTCTGGCAACGGAGTTGGGCCTTCCGAGTGAGGCCTCTGATTGGACGCGCATCGCGGAGGAGACCCAGGCCGCCATGCTCGACGAGCTGTGGACGGGGGACCGGTTCGTCGCGCGGAGCGCCCACAGCGGCGAGACCTGGACCAGTGCAAGCCTCCTCGACCTGATGCCGATCGCCCTGGGTGAGCATCTGCCCGAGAGCGTCGCCAAAAGCCTGGCCACCCGCATCGAGAGCCATCTGACTCCGTACGGACTGGCGACAGAGCTGCCCACCTCACCCCACTACCGCGCCGACGGCTACTGGCGCGGCCCCATCTGGGCCCCCGCCACCGTCCTAGTCGAGGACGGGCTGCGCCGCAGCGGCCACCACCGCCTCGCCGACGAGATAGGCGCCCGCTTCCGGGCCCTGTGCGAGACCCACGGCTTCGCGGAGAACTTCGACGCCCTGACCGGCACGGGCCTGCGCGACCGCGCCTACACCTGGACCGCCGCCGCCTACCTTCTCCTGGCCGAGGCCCACGAACTGCGCCGCATCGGCTGAGGGGCGCGCCCTGGCAGGACGGCCGGAGTCCAGGGCCCCGGCCGAGGGCGTCCCGGGCCGGCTGTCCTGGACGGCCAGGCAGGACGGCAGGGCGGAGGAGTGGTTGGACGTGCTGCACGCCTGGCTGGTGGAGGACCTGCCCGGCGGCCGGGTGCGCATCCTGACCCAGGAGACCCAGATCGGGCAGCCCGCCGCCGCCCTCGCAACCCCATGCGCAACGGCCACCAGGCCTGGCTCGACGGTCTGGTCGGCGCCGCCGCCGAGTAACGCAATTCCCCGGCCCGTGGCCGCTCGCTCGGCGCACGCCGTCCGACGCTGAGCGACGAGCAGGGCGACCGGCTCCGGCACGGCGGGCGGTGAACGGTGTCGGCGGGCTCAGGCCATTCGGTCCTCGGCCGACAGGTGTTCCACCGTCCTGCCCGTCTCCGTGAAGGTGCGGGTCACATGGCCCGAGGTGTACACCCACAGGATGCGCAGCGGGGTGTCTCCGATGTTGCGGAAGAGGTGGGGGAGAGGGGACGGGACGTACGTGGTGTCGAACTGCTCCAGCTTCGTCACCTCGCCGTCGACCCAGACCTCCGCCTCGCCCTCCAGGATCGTCACGTGCTCGTCGCAGTTGTGCGAGTGCAGCGGCGCCCCGGAGCCGACCGGGTACACGCTCATCCCGCTGGTGATCCTGTTCTCCCCGCCGGCCGACGGCGTGGTGATCAGCGGTGTCGAGACGACCGCACCGCCACGGCTGAGCGGCGGTACCGACGAGACCTTGATGATCGTGGTCATCCGGGAGTTCCTCTCCACTTCACGGTGATGCGTGTCGACCGACGGTAGGTCGCACGTCCGCTCATGGGTGCCCTCCGGCGTGCAGTTTTACCTTGCGTTCCGGGAGGGGTGAGCTTCGTGGACCCGGCTGTACCGTCGGCTCGCATCGCACGGCTCGCGAATGCGTGCCGGACACGCGCCGCACAGAAAAGGCAGGTATCGGCCAGATGAGGCTCCCCGTTCTCAGCGAAGAGGAAATGGACCCGCGGCAGCGGGAGTTGGCCGCCCGTATCGCCGGGCGCCGAGGCGCCGTCCGTGGGCCCTTCCGGGTCTGGCTGCACAGCCCGGAGATGTGCGAGCGGGCGGAGTCACTCGGCGCCTTCGCCCGCTTCGACTGTGATCTCCCCAAGCATCTGCGCGAGCTGAGCCTGCTGATGGCCGCTCGCAACTGGGACGCGCAGTACTCCTGGAACGCGCATGTGCACCAGGCGATCGAGGCGGGCATCCCGGAGGCCGCGGTGAAGGCCGTCGCAGAGAAGCGGGACGCGGTCTTCGACAACGAGGCGGACCAGGCCTTCTACCAGTTCTGCCGGGAGGTGCTGGAGGAGCACTTCGTCACTGACGAGACCTTCGCCCGCGCCCTCGGCCGCTTCGGCTCCAAGGGCCTGGTCGACACCATCGGCGCGCTCGGCAACTTCACCATGCTCGGCATGTGCCTCAACACCTTCCAGGTGGACCTCCAGGCCGACAAGGAACCCCCGTTCCCCGATGTGCGCGGGTACGGGCGCGTGGCCCCCGACGGCGACCGGCCGTGACTCCCCACGCCGGTGCGGCACCCCGCGACGCCATTCTGCGCGTCCGGCGTGTCACCAAGAGCTTCGGCGGGGCGACCGCGCTGAAAGGCGTCGACCTCGATCTGTACCCGGGCGAGATCCACGCGCTGATGGGCATGAACGGCGCCGGCAAGTCGACCCTGGTGCAGATCCTCTCCGGGGTCCACCAGGCCGACGGCGGCACCATCGAGATCGGCGGGCAGGAGCACTCCGGGCTGACCGTGCGCAGGGCCCGCAAGCTCGGCATCGCCTGTGTGCCGCAGCGCCGTGAGCTCGCGATGGGGCTGACCGTCGCCGAGAACGTCCTGCTCGGCGATCTGCCCACCCGGGGCCGTGCCGTGCGCTGGCGGGCGGTCAGTGACGAGGCGCGCAGCGCGCTGTCCGGCCTCGGCATCGACATCGACGTGGAGCGGATCGCCGGCACCCTCACCGTCGCCGAACAGACCATGGTCGAGGTGGCCCGTGAGGTCCGGCGCGGGGGCCGGGTCCTGATCCTCGACGAGCCGACCGCCTGCCTCAGCGCCAAGGACGCCGACCGGATCCGTGGACTGGTGCGCACCCTGCGGGACGACGGGGTCGCCGTCGTCTACATCTCGCACTACATCGACGAGGTCATGGCGGTCGCCGACCGTCTCACCGTCCTGCGCGACGGGGAAGTGGTCACCACCGCCCCGGCCACCGAGATGGACCCCGCCTCGCTGGTCCGCAGCATGGTCGGCCGGGATGTCGTCTCGCAGCGGCCCGAGCGGCCCGCCCCGAAGCACGAGAGCGGTCTGACCGTACGCGGGCTGAGCCATGGCCGGGCTGTCCAGGACTTCACCGTCGACGTGCGCAGGGGCGAGATCGTCGCCGTCCTCGGACCCGCGGGCGACGCCCAGTCGCGGCTGTTCGACCTGCTCTCCGGACGGCGGCGCCCCGACACCGGCGAACTGCACGTCGACGGCCGCGCCGTGCCCTTCGGCCGGGTCGCGGCCTCGCTCGCCAGCGGTCTGCGCTGTGTCACCGGCGACCGCCGGACCCTCGGGCTGGTCCCGGGGATGACCCTGGACGAGAACCTGATGCTGGCCGGCGACCGCTTCGCCCGCCGCAGACTGCACCGCCGAGGTGAACTCGCCCGCCGCGCCGCCCCGTTGCGCAGCAGCTACGGCGTGGTCGCCCTCACCGGCAACCCGCCCGTGAGCGCGCTGTCCGGCGGCAACCAGCAGAAGGTCCTGCTCGGCAAGTGGCTGGAGACCGAGCCGGTCGCCTGCTTCCTGGAGGACCCCACCAACGGTGTCGACGTCGCCGCCATGGCCGACATCCACGCCCTGGTCGACGACCTCGCCTCGCGTGGCGTGGCCGTCCTGCTCGCCTCCTCCTCCGCCGAGGAGGTCATGCGCCTCGCCGACCGGGTCGTCGTCGTCAGCGCCGGGCGCACGGTCGCGGAGCACGACATCACCGCCATCACCCGCGACGAACTCGTCGCCACCGCACTCGGAGGTCAGCCGACGTGAGCCTCAAGACCCCCTCCGCAACTCCGGACATCGCGGCCGGCCCGGCCCGGCGCCCCGCGTCCCGGCTTTCGGCACACACCCTGCTGCGTGTCCCGCACGGCGGTCTGATCGTGGTCCTCGTGCTGGTGGCCGTGTTCACCGCCGTCCAGGCGGACTCCTTCACCAGCTCGCAGAACCTTCTGAACGTGCTGCGGCAGATCAGCGTGACCGCCGTCATCGCGGCCGGGCTGACCCTGCTGATGACCGCGGGCGGCATGGACTTCTCCATGGGCAGCAACGCGGCCGTCACCGTCTCGGTGGGCGCGACCCTGCTGCACGAGGGCAGGCCCACCGCCGTCACCGTGGTGGTCACGCTCCTCCTCGCCACCGTGATCGGCCTGCTCAACGGCCTGGTCGTGACGTTCACCCGGGTCGCCCCGTTCGTCGCCACCCTGGCCTCCGCGATGCTGCTCGACGGCGTCGCCCTGCTCGTCCTCGACGGCCAGTCCATCACCATCGGGCAGCGCATGTGGGCCCTCGGCAACGACAAGGTGCTGGGCATCCCCTACCTGTGCGTCGTCGCGGTCCTCGTACTCGCCGCGATCGGACTGGCGATGCGGTTCACCACCTTCGGCCGCGACGCCTTCGCGATGGGCGGCAACGAGCACGTGGCCCGCCTCAGCGGCATCAACGTCTCCGGCCGCAAACTCGCCCTGTACGCCCTTGCCGGCGGCCTCGCCGGTCTGGCCGGGCTGATGCTGCTGTCCCGGCTCGGTGCGGCGGCCCCCAACACCGGTGGGCTGCAACTCCAGTTGACCGCCGTCGCCGCGGTGGTGATCGGCGGCACCTCGCTCGCGGGCGGCCACGGCACGGTCGTAGGAACCGTCCTCGGTGTGGTCCTGCTCGGGGTCGTCGCCAACGCCCTGAACCTGCTCCAGGTCAACAGCTACTACCAGTTCGTCGTGACCGGCGGGGTACTGCTAGTCGCGGCGATAGTCAACGAGTTCCAGCGCAAGACGACACCGGGCCACTGAGCGGGCCCCAAAGGGGCGCGGGGAACTGCGCGACCAGCCACAACGGCGCCGCACCCGAACTGACACCTACTTAATGCTGCCGCCCTCCCCAACCTTCCCCTCAAAGACGCAGGAAAGGCCAACCCATGAAACCCACGTCCCGCTCCCGCCGCACCACCACCGCGGCCTCGCTCCTCAGCACCGCCGCCCTTGTCCTCGCAGGCTGCGGCACCGCGGACGAAAGCTCGGGCTCCGCCGGAGGCGCCCTCACCCTCGGGTTCGTCAACGGGGCGAACACCCACTTCCACCAGTGTCTGCTCAAGGCCGTCGAGCAGACCGCCAAGGCGGAGAAGGCCACCGTCTTCTCCGCCAACTCCAAGCAGGACGCGGCCACCGAGCTGTCCAACATCGAGGACATGATCGCCCGGAACGTGGACGCCCTGATCGTCCAGACCGTCAACGTCGACGCCCTCGAAGGCGACATAGCCAAGGCCAAGAGCGCGGGAATCCCGATCTTCCTCACCTCCGTCGCCACCTCGGACCTGTCGGACATCCTGGGCGTGGCCAAGGTCGACCTGAAGAAGGTCGGCGCGCTGGACGCCGGATGGATCACGAAGGACGCCGCCGGCAAGGACGTGAAGGTCGGCATCGTCGCGGGTGCCCCGGGTGCCGCCTCCGACCTGCTGGTGGGCGGATTCGAGGCCGCGCTGCCGGCCACCGCCAAGGTGGTGGCGAACCAGCCCGGCATGTTCAACCCGGCCAAGGCACAGGACGTCGCCGAGAACATGATCCAGGCCCAGCCCGACCTGGACTACGCCTTCGTCGCCAACGAGGAGATGGCCTTCGCCGTCCGCAAGGCCTTCGACGCAGCTGGTGCGAAGGACGTCAAGATCGTCACCGCCAACGGCACCGAGGACGGCATCGTCGCCGTCGAGAGCGGGCAACTGTCCGCGACCGTGGCCAACTCGGCCATGGCGATCGGCGAGACCGCGGTGAAGAACACGATCGGTCTTCTCGACAAGGACCAAGGTGTTGACAAAATTGCCAACATTCCTCTTGTCTTGGTCACCAAGGACAACGTGAGCGACGCACCCCAGTACTGCCCGAAATAGAGGCCCACATATGGATCGCCTGCTCCTCATGCACAGCTTTGTCACTGTCGCTCAGGTCGGCAGTTTCAGCGGAGCCGCCAAGAAGCTGGGCTCTTCCGGCTCACTGGTGTCACGGCACGTCGCCGAACTGGAACGGCAGGTGGGTGTCCGGCTGGTCAATCGCACGGCCCGTTCCGTCAGCCTCACCGAACCGGGTCAGCGGTACTCCGAATTCGCCGCGCGCATTCTGGGGGAAATCGAGGCGGAGGACGCCGGAATAGCCCAGCTCCACGACCGGGCCGAAGGGACCCTGAGCATCATCTGCCCCAAGTGGATAGGCAGCCTGGATCTCGGGGACGCCATCGCCGCGTTCTCCGCCGAGCATCCGAAGATCCAGGTCCGTTTCGAACTCGGCGGAATGTCCGACCGGACGTACGACTTCCTGGACAGCGGATTCGACGTCGCCTTCCACACCCGGGACCTCAGGGACTCCAGCGTCCGGCTCAAGAAGATCTCCTCGCTGCCCTTTGTGCTCTGCGCGTCGGAGGCGTACATCAAGCGGCACGGCGCCCTCGCCCACCCCAACGACATCGCCGCGCACGACTGCCTGGTCCACGTCAACGACCCGGTGTGGCGCATCGGCCACGGGCACGCCAGCACCCTGCACAAGATCCGCAACATCGCGTTCTCGTCCAACTCCTACATCGCCCTGCAGAAGGCGGCCGTCCACGGCCGGGGCATCGCCCTGCTCCCGCAGCGTCCGGCGTACGACGATCTGCTCTCCGGCGCCCTCCAGGCGCTGCTGCCCGACCTGGCCGTGCCCGACCGGCCCCTGTACGCGATCTACGGCCCCGGACAGGACACCCCGCGCAAGGTCAGCGTGTTCCTCGACTTCCTCGCCGGGTGGTTCTCGCAGAATCCGATGCCGGAGATCCGGTCGTAATCGCAAGAAACGATTGCACACCTCGTGCGGCTCGGGACATTGAGGCCGTCGTACGTCGAAAACTACGCTCACGAGGCGACCCGGAAACGAGGAATCCATGGGAATCCAGAGAATCGAATCGGTCACCTACAGTGTCGACGGACTCGACGAATGCGCCCGGTTCTTCGACGACTTCGGGCTCTTCCCGCTGGAGCGGACCGACGACCACGCGGTGTTCGAAACCCTGACGGGCCAGACGCTCCACCTCGACGCCTTCCCGAGCCCGCTGCTGCCGCCCCCGGTGGAGTCCGGGCCCACCCTGCGCGAGGTCGTGTGGGGCGTCGACACACGGGAGGAGCTGGAGCGCCTGGTCGCGGCGGTCGGCAAGGACCGAGCGGTGCGTGAGGGCGCCGACGGTGTCCACCACACCGTCGACGAGACGGGCTTCGGCGTTGGACTGACCCTCGCTCGGCCGAAGCCGGTGCCCGTCATTCCGCGGCCCGCCAACGCGCTCGGCAACGTCGGCCGCTGGAACACCGCGCTGGAGCCGATCGAGCGGGTCCGGCCGCTGCGGATGTGCCATGTGGCCCTCAACATCGCCAAGTTCGGCAAGGAGGAGGTGGTCGCCTTCTACACCGAGCGCCTCGGCTTCCGGCCCACCGACGTGGTGGAGCCCATGGGCGTGTTCATGCAGGCCCCGGGCGACGACGACCAGCACACGATGCTGCTGTGCCACCGCCCCGACCGGGCCGGCGTCAACCACATCGCGTACGAGGTCCCCGGCTTCGACGATGTGATCGAGGGCGGCAACTACATGATCGAGCACGGCTGGCGGGAGGCCCGCAGACTCGGCCGCCACACCGTCGGCTCCAACGTCTTCCGCTTCCTGCACGCCCCGTGCGGCGGCCGTGTCGAGTACGCCGCCGACATGGACCGGGTCGACGACAGATACGAGACCCGCGTCCACGAGACCACCCCGCCCCACCACATCTGGGCCCTGCGCACCAACCGCGACCAGGACGCCACCGCTTCCTGAACCGCCCTTGCCGGCCCCCGACTTGCTTCGCCCGCCTGCCTGAGAGGCACCCATTCCATGACCACCACAGACCACGGCTACCCCGCCGTCCGCATGTACATCGCGGGCGAGTGGTGCCAGGGCGGCACCGGCGGTACCGCCCCGATCGTCAACCCGGCCACCGAGGAGGTGATCGGAGAGGTACCGCTGGCCACCACCGCCGACCTCGACCGCGCACTCGTCGCCGCAGACGAGGGCTTCCGTGTCTGGCGCGCGACGCCGATCGCCGAGCGCACCGCGATCCTGCACACCGCCGCCGACCTGATCGGCGCACGCGCCGCCGAGATCGGCCGCGTCATGACCCTGGAGCAGGGCAAGCCCCTGAAGGAGAGCACCGGCGAGGCCCTCCGCACCGCCGACACCCTGCGCTGGCACGCCGACGACGCCCGCCGCGCGTACGGCCGCATCATCCCCTCGGCTCCAGGCACCGTCCTGACGGTCCGGCGCGAGCCCATCGGCCCCGTCGCCGCCTTCGTCCCGTGGAACTTCCCGGTGGGCGGCCCCAACCGGAAGATCTCCTCGGCACTGGCGGCGGGCTGCTCGATCATCATCAAGGGCTCCGAGGAGACACCGGCGACCGCCGCCGCCCTGGTCCGGTGCTACGCCGACGCCGGGCTCCCGGCCGGTGTCCTCAACCTCGTCTTCGGTGAGCCCGCTGAGGTCTCCGCCCACCTCATCGCCTCGCCCATCACCCGCATCGTCGCCTTCACCGGCTCGGTCCCCGTCGGCAAGCTGCTCGCCGCCGAGGCCGGCAAGGTCATGAAGCCCTCCCTGATGGAGCTGGGCGGCCACGCCCCGGTGATCGTGTGCGAGGACGCGGACCCGGTGCAGGCCGCCCGCAAGTCCGCCCAGGCCAAGTTCGCCAACGCAGGACAGGTGTGCACCTCACCGAGCCGCTTCCTCGTCCACGAGAGCCTGGTAGAGGACTTCACCGCCGAGTTCGTGAAGGCCGCCGACGCGGTCGTCGTCGGCGACGGCCTGGCCGAGGGCACCACCATGGGACCGCTCGCCAACGAGCGCCGCCTGAAGGCGACGGAACGCCTGACCGTCGACGCCGTCGCCCGGGGCGCCAAGATCCTCACCGGCGGCGAACGGCCGGACCGCGCCGGGTACTTCTACACACCGACCGTCCTGACCGACGTACCGGCGGACGCGGAACTGCTGCACGAGGAACCCTTCGGACCGCTCGCCCCGATCGTCCACTTCGCCGACCTCGACGAGGCCCTCGCCACCGCGAACTCGCTGCCGTACGGCCTGGCCGCCTACGGCTTCACCCGGTCCGCCGCCACCGCCGAGCGCCTCTCCGCGGGACTGGACGCCGGGATCCTGTCGATCAACCACTGCGGCGGCTCGGTCCACGAGGCACCCTCCGGCGGGGTGAAGGACAGCGGCTACGGCCGGGAGGGCGGGCCCGAAGCCCTGGACGCCTATCTGGTCACCAAGCGCGTCTCCCATCTGCTGGCGCCATGAGGTACACGCGAGTCTCGGTCCAGGGCCGGGCGCTGTGGGGCCGGGTGGGGGAGTCACGGATCGAGCTGCTGTCCGGCTCGCCGATCCTGGACACCCCGGAGACCATCGGCATGATCCCGCGCTCAACCGCCGTATGGCTGCCGCCTGTTGTCCCGCCCGTTTTCTACGCGGTCGGGTTCAACTACCCACGGCACATCGCGCACGCCGGCGCCGCGACCCCGGAGCGGCCCGAGGTCGGCTACCGGGCCAACAACGCGCTCACCGGCCACGGTTCGCCGATCGTGAAGCCGGCCGAGGTCGAGGGCCGCTTCGAGGCCGAGCCCGAACTCGTCGCCGTCATCGGCCGTACGCTCCGCCACGCCACCCAGGAGGAGGCACGCGAGTCGGTCTTCGGCTGGACCATCGGCAACGACGTCAGCGCCCGCACCTGGCAGCACCAGGACCGCAGCTTCTGGCGCAGCAAGAACAGCGACACCTTCAAGCCGATGGGCCCCTGGATCGAGACGGACGTCGACGCGCTCGCACAGACGACCACGCTCAGGGTGAACGGCGAGGAGCGGGCCAAGTTCCCCACCGGCGACATGGTCTTCGACCCCTTCGACCACATCGTCGAGATCACCAGGTACATCACCCTCCACCCCGGCGACGTGCTGTGGATGGGCGCCGAGGCGACCTGCCAGCTGGAACCGGGAGACACCGTCGAGGTCGAGATCAGCGGCATCGGTGTGCTGTCCAACCCCGTAGAACTCGAAGGGAATCGAGCATGAGCAACGCGCCCCGCTACATCCACCACGTCAACTTCCCGACCACCGACCCCGACCGGACCGCCGAGTGGTACACGAAGGTCTTCGGGATGAAGCGGATCATGCCCAAGTCCAACACCCGGGTGGTGCTGATGACCCGGGGCAACTTCGACCTGCACTTCACCCCGGTCGAGGAGATGGAGCGCATGGCGCCCTACCACTTCGCCGTCGAGGTCGACGACTGGGACGACTTCATGGAGCACCTGGGGGAGCTGGGCATCCGGCACACCCGCCCGATCCAACGCCCCGAGAACCAGTCGAAGTTCTGCTACATCCACGACCCCGACCACACCATGATCGAGCTGGTCTGGCACGGCAAGCGCCCCAACTAACCCTGTATATACGGGAGTTGTTCCCATGCCCCTCGCCGACTCCGACGGCACCTCCATCTACTACGAGCGCCACGGCAGCGGCCCGGCGATCCTCTTCGTGCACGGCAGCGGCGGACACCATGCCGCCTGGTGGCAGCAAGTGGCCGCGCTGCGCGAGGAGTTCACGGTCCTCACCGTGGACCTGCGTGGCTTCGGCAAGTCCGACAGCTCCATGCCCGAGTTCGACGGCCAGGATTTTCCCGGTGACGTCGTCGCGGTCTTGGACCAGGAGGACCTGACCGACGCGATGCTCGTCGGCCAGTCCATCGGCTCGGTCGCCGCCCTGCGCGCCGGACTGCTTCGCCCCGAGCGGGTCGGCTCGGTCGTCCTCGGCCACTCCCTCGGCGGCATCAGCCACCCCGAACTGAAGGAGCTGGCCGCCGCCGACCGTGCCGAGGCGGTCAAACTCCCCGTCATCGACCGCCTGTTGACCAAGCCGTTCCAGCGGGAGCGCGCCGACCTGACCTTCCTGTTCCAGCAGATGGGCACCTTCAACGTCGCCAGGATGCAGGACCTGCGCAACCTCGACACCAACGGCCCCTCCCTGGAGGAGATCCAGGCCTCGGGCGTGCGGGTCGCCTTCCTCGCGGGCGAGAAGGACGCGGTCCTCAGCGTGAAGACCGTCACCCGCGCCCACGAACTGCTGCCCGGCTCCCACCTGGAGATCGTCCCGGGCGCCCCGCACTCCATGTACTGGGAGACACCGGGCCCGTACAACGCGGCCGTCGCCCGGCTGCGCCGCACCCTCACCGCCCCCAAGGAAGCCGCATGAGCCCCGTACCCGCACCGAAGGAAGCCGTATGAGCAGCCTCACCCTGGACGCCGCCGAGGAGATCATCGACGCCGCCCACAAGCGCGCCCAGGCGATCGGGAAGGCGGTGAGCGTCGCCGTGGTGGACGCGGGCGGATTCCCCATCGCCATCCGCCGCCCGGACGGGGCCCGCCCGCTCACCCCGGACATCGCCCGCGCCAAGGCCTACACGGCCGCGATCATGCAGCGCCCCGGCAAGATGCTGAAGAAGTGGCAGGAGAGCCAGCCCGTCTTCTTCGCCCAGCTCTCCCAACTGCCCGGCGCCGCCATGCCGATCATGGCCACCGAGGGCAGCGTCACCATCAAGAGGGACGGCGAGATCATCGGCGGCCTCGGCATAGCCGGCGGCACCGCCGACGAGGACCAGCAGATCGCCGAGGAGGTCCTCCAATCCCTCGGTTACGAACTGGAGTTCGCCGCCTGGGGCGTCACCGGCAAGCCCGCTGGAACCTCCGGAGACTCCGGAACCTCCGGAAAGGACGCGTGACGTCATGGCGGACACCTTCAACTACCGCATCGACCACCACGGCAGCCTGGTCCGCCCCACCGACCTCGCCACGACCGGCGTCGAGCAGGCGGTCGAGGACGCGGTGGTCCTCCAGCGCAAACTGCGCTCCACGGTCGTCACCGACGGCGACTATCCCCGTGAGGACTTCCGCAGCACGGTTCTTGACGGGGTGTCAGGGTTTCGCCGTACGGACGAGACGGGCCCCGACGGCCTGGTCCGCTGGGTCGCGGAGTCCCTCCCCAAAGCGGGCGGCCCCCTGGTCGCCGACTGGGCGGAGAAGCTCACCGAGCTGACGCTGATCGCCCCCAAGGTGTCCCTGCCCTCCCCGGCATACCTGGCAGCGACGACGTATCAGCCCGGGCTCGGCCCCTCGTCGCCCCGTGAACTGGGGGAGGCCCTCGCGGAGATCGTCCGAGCGGAGATCGCCCTCCTGGTGTCGAAGGGCGTACGCCTGATCCAGCTGAACAACCCACTGCTCCTGGACGGCGACCCGGGTGCGCTGTCCTTCGAGGAGGCGCTGGCGGTCGATGCCCTGGCGGTACGGCCGGCCGAGCGCCCCGAAGGGGTACGCATCGGCGTCTGCCCCGGCTGGACGGCCCCCGCCGAAGTGGACCGCGCCCGTACCGAGCAGCTGTACGCGGGCATCCCGGCCGACCGCTGGATCCTCCCCTTCGACCAGGGCACCGAGTCCGAACTCGACCTGCTCAGGGCACTGCCGAGCGACCGTGACTTCTGCCTGGGCGTGGTCGACGCGACCGTACCCGGGTTGGAGGACATCGACACGGTGATGGAACGCATCGACGCGGCGGCCGAGTTCAAGGACCTGGAGGACGGCGCGGTCTCACCCTCCCGAGGCTTCGCCGACGTGGCGACCCACCCACTTCTGACCGCAGAAGAACAACGCCGCAAGCTGACCCTGGTGGAGACAATCGCCCGGTACGTATGGGGCAACGAGTTCTAGAACCCACCCCAGGGGCGCGGGGAACTGCGCGACAAGCCACAGACCACCCGCGCCCAAAAAACACACCTAAAGCACCTCGGCAAAAGTAACCACCCGCTCGACAAGCAACGGCCACACCGTCTCCACGATCAACTCCCGAAAGTGATCAGCGACCTTGTGCGCCTCGAACCCACCCTTGTCGACGTAGCTCTCATACAGCAGAAAAGCCCCCGGCTGATCAACCACCGAATGCACCTCGTACACCAGGTTCGCCGGCTCCGCACGCGTACCTTCCCGCGCCTTCAACAACGTGTCCCGCACCACCTCCACGTCAGCGGGCTCGCAGCGGTACTGGGCGACAACGACGAAAGCCATCTCGACTCCTCCGGAGAATGCGCGGACACCGCCGATTCCAGCACGAATCCCCTGATGAGCGGCTCGCGCGGCGCGCAACCTATGTCTGCCGCCCCGGTGCTGGTCCCACCCCCACCCAGTGAGGTGTTGTGAACCGCATGCGTACCCTCGAAACCCTCTCCGGCGGCGAGTGGGTGTCGACCGGCGACTGGATCGACGTCCAAGACCCGGCCGACGTCCGCGCCCCCGTCGCCCGCGTCCCCGCCCTCGCCGCCAAGGACGTCACCCGGGCCTACGACCACGCCGCGCGCGGATTCGTCACCTGGAAGCGCACCAGCCCCTTCGAACGGGCCCGTGTCTTCACCGACGCCGCCCGGCTGATCCGCGAACGGGCCGACGAGATCGCCGCCGACGTCACCGCCGAGAACGGCAAGACCCGAGCCGAGGCCACCGGCGAGACCCTCAAGGCCGCCGACTTCCTGGAGTACTACGCCGGTCTCGCCCGCCAGGGCTACGGCACCCTCCTGCACGACGTGCGCCCCAACCACCGCACCCACACCCAGCGCGAGCCCATCGGTGTGATCCTGGTGATCAGCCCCTGGAACGACCCGCTGATCACTCCCGCCCGCAAGCTCGCCCCGCTGCTCGCGGCAGGCAACGCGGCCGTGTTCAAGCCAGCCACCGAAACCCCGCTGTCGGGCCTGCACTTCGCCCGCGCCCTGCACGACGCGGGTCTGCCGGCCGGTGTCCTGAACGTCGTGACCGGCCGTACGGCGGAGATCGAGGAGGCGCTCCTCGACGACCCGCGGATCGTCGGCATCACCTTCACAGGCTCCAACGCCGTCGGCAACCGTATCCGGCGCCGCCTCGCCGACCGCAACGTCCGCTTCCAGGGCGAACTCGGCGGCAAGAACGCGTCCGTCGTCCTGCGCGACGCCGACCTGCCTGCCGCCGCGAAGGCCGTCGTCGCCGCCTCCTTCGGCCAGGCCGGGCAGCGCTGCACCGCCACCAGCCGGGTGATCGTCGAACAGCCGGTGTACGAGGAGTTCGCGCGGCTGCTGGTCGCCGAGGTCGAGACGCTGAAGGTCGGCCCGGGCAGTGATCCGGCGACGACCCTGTGCCCACTGTCCAGCCCGAGGCAGCGCGACAGCGTCCTCGCGGACCTGGACAAGGCGATCGAACAGGGCGTCACCGTCCTCACCGGTGGCCGGGCCGACACCGAAGGCGAACGTGCCCACGGCTGCTATGTGCAGCCGACCGTCCTCGCCGGGGTCACGCCCGAGACGGCGATCTGGCGCGAGGAGGTCTTCGGCCCGGTCCTCGCCGTCCGCGCGGTCGACGACTTCGCGGCGGCCGTCGAGGCGGTCAACGACTCGGACTTCGGCCTTGCGGCGGCGGTCTTCACCCGCGACCTGGGCAACGCCTACCGCTTCGCCGACGAGGCCGAGTGCGGACAGGTCGCGGTCAACACCACGACCACCGGCTGGGACGTCCACCTGCCCTTCGGCGGCTTCCACGACTCCGGCACGGCGTACAAGGAGCAGGGCGACGAGGTGCTGCGCTTCTCGACCCGGGTCAAGACGGTCGCGATCCATCTCGGGGAGCCGGTTCGTGGCTGACGAGACCGTCGGCATCGTCGGCGCCGGCATCGTGGGCCTGGCCACGGCCCGCGAGATCGCCCTGGGCCGCCCCGGCACCCGGGTCGTCGTCTTCGAGAAGGAGCCGGAGGTCTCCCTCCACCAGACCGGCCACAACTCGGGCGTCGTGCACGCCGGCATCTACTACACGCCCGGCAGCCTGAAGGCCGACCTGTGCGTACGGGGCGTGGCGCTGCTGCGCGAGTACTGCCGGGACCGCGAACTGCCGTACAAGGAGATCGGCAAGCTGGTCGTGGCGGTCCGCGAGGACGAACTCGGCCGGATGAACGACCTCTACGAGCGGGCCAGGAACAACCACGTGCCCGATCTGCGGCGGATCTCCAAGGAGGAGATCCGGGAGTTCGAACCGAACGGCGCCGGTGTCGCCGCGCTGCACTCGCCCCGGACCGCCATCACCGACTACCCGGCGATCGCCCGTTCCTTCGCCAAGGACGTCGTCGACTCCGGCGGCGAGGTCAGGCTCGGCTTCCCGGTCACGGGCATCACCACCGTGCCGGGCGGCATCGCGGTGGCCTCCGGGCAGGAACGCGTCCGCGTGGACCGGCTGATCCTCTGCGCCGGCCTTCAGTCGGACGCGGTGGCGCGACTCGCGCAGGACGAGCGGGAGCCGCGGATCGTCCCGTTCCGGGGCGAGTACATGCTGCTCAAGCCCGAGAGGGCCGACCTGGTGCGCGGCCTGATCTACCCGGTGCCGGACCCGCGCTACCCCTTCCTCGGCGTGCACTTCACACCGCGCGTCGACGGCTCGGTGGAGGTCGGTCCCAACGCGGTCCTGGCACTGGCCAGGGAGGGTTACACGCGGACGAGGATCTCCCCGAAGGACATCCTCGGCCTCGCCGCCTACCCGGGCACCTGGAGGATGGCCGCCCGGCACTGGCGTACCGGCATCCGCGAATACCGCGGCTCCTTCTCCACGGCGGCCTTCATGAAGGACGCCAGGCTGTACGTCCCGGACGTCGGCGTCTCCGACGTCGTGCGCGGCGGAGCAGGTGTCCGCGCCCAGGCCCTGGACCGCGACGGCACGCTCGTGGACGACTTCCGCATCCATCGCGTGGGCCGGGTCACCGCCGTACGCAACGCGCCCTCGCCGGCCGCCACGGCCTCCATGGCGATCGCCGAACACATCGTCGGCGCTGTCTTCGACGACGCCTCCGCAAGCGCCTCCGCAGGCTGAGAATGCCCTGCTCATGGGGCGGTCACGTGCAACAAGTGCTTGCGCTCCCAGGGGCTCCGCAAGGTCTCGCACCACGCCTAGCGTTCGATCCGCACCACCTCACCACCCTCCGCCGAAGAGAGAGAGCCCGCCGATGTTCGTTGTCGACACGCAGATCCACATCTGGCTGGAAGAGTCCGAGGACCGCCCCTGGGTCCCGGGAGCGCGGGAGCGCATCCGCCTCAACGGACACCGCGAGGACCCCTTCTCGTACGAGGAGGCGCTGGAGCTGATGGACGAGGCGGGGGTGAACCGGGCGCTGATCCTTCCCCCCTCCTGGGAGGGCGACCGCATCGACTACGCCCTGGAAGCCTGCGAGGCGCACCCGGACCGGTTCGGCATCATGGCCCGCATCCCGCAGAACAAGCCCGAAGAGGGCAAGGCCATGCTCGCGGACTTCGCGCAGAACCCGCACGTCAAGGGAACCCGGCTCACCTTCCACCGGCCGATCGACCGCAACTGGATGATCGACGGCACCAACGACTGGTACTGGCCCCTCGCCGAGGAACTGCGCATCCCGACGATGGTCCACGCGCCGATCTGGAAGCGCGAACTCGGCGAGATCGCCGCCAAGCACCCCGAGTTGAAGATCATCATCGACCACATGGGCATCATGGCCCGCTGCGTCGACGACTCGATCGGCTACTGGGTCTCGGAGACCGCCGACCTGGCCGCCCACCCCAACATCTACGTCAAGCTTTCCGCGCTGCCGGGCTACTCGACGCAGCCCTTCCCGAACAACAACATCCAGAAGTACGTGCGCGAGATGGTGGACAAGATGGGACCGCAGCGCTGCTTCTACGGCACCGACATCACCCGGCTGCTCGGCCACGGCATCACGTACACCGACACCATCGAGCAGTTCACCAAGCACTGGGACTTCACCCCGGAAGAGCTCGAATGGATCATGGGCCGGGGTATCTCCGAGGTCCTGAACTGGCCGATCGAGGGCTGACATGAGCCAGAGCCACAGCCACCACACGGACGGCGGGGACGCGGCCGTCCGCGCCTTCACCGCCGCCGGCGCCGACTACCTCTTCTGCTCCTCGGGATCCGAATGGGCCCCGGTGTGGGAGTCACTGGCCCGGCACCACCGCGACGGACTGCCCTGCCCGCAGTACCTCGACCTCACCCACGAGACCGTCGCCGTCGGCATGGCCACCGGCTACGGCCTGGTCGAGCGCCGGCCGCAGGGCGTGCTGCTGCACGCGGCCCCCGGCCTGCTCCAGGGCTCGATGGCGGTCCACGGCGCGCTGCTCGCGGGCGTCCCCATGGTCGTCGCCTCCTCGGAGTCGACGACCTACGGCGACGGCCCCGGCCAGGACCCGGGCGGCCAGTGGTACCGCAACCTGTCGATCGTGGGCGGCCCGCACGGCGTGGCCCAGCCGTTCACCAAGTGGTCCACCGAGGCGGCGAGCATCCACACGCTGCCGACGATGATCACCCGTGCCGCCGAACTGTCCTGGCGGGCCCCGGCGGGACCGACGTACCTCAACATCCCGCTGGAGATCCTCCTGGAGGAGTGGGACGGCCGCGAGGCCAAGCCGATCGTCCCGCCCGGCTCCAGGCACAGCTCGCCCGAAGAGGTCGACCCCGTCGCCCGGTTGATCCGCGAGGCGGACAACCCCGTCGTCGTCACCGAGACGGCGGGCCGGGAGGCCGGAGGCTTCCAGGCCCTGGCCGCCTTCGCCGAGGCGTGGAACATCCCGGTCGTCGAGCCGGACTCGGCCGTGTGCGGCAACTTCCCGCGTACGCACCCCCTGCACGCCGGCTCCAACATCGGCCCGTGGCTGGACGAGGCGGACCTGATCCTCCTCGTCAACTGCCGGGCCCCCTTCTACCCGCCCTCCCGCCGCCCGGCCCACGCGAAGGTCGTCGTCATCGACGAGGTACCGCAGCGCCCGCACATCACCTACCAAGTCCTGTTCGCCGACCACTACTTGGAGGGCAATGTCGCCAACACCCTGCGCCAGCTCACCAAGCGCGCCAAGGGGCTCGACACGGCTGCTGTCACCGCACGCCGTACGGCACAGGAGCAGCGGCACTCCGACGAACAGGCGGCCATCGCCGCCGCGGAGGCGAAGGCGGCCGGGGGAGAGGGCATCGACCCGGTGCTCCTCGCCGCGACACTGCGGGGGCTCCTCGACGGACGGGACGCGATCGTCGTCGACGAGACCATCACCCACAGTCGGGTCGTCAAACGCCATCTGCAAGTCTCCGACCCCGACTCGTACTTCTACGTCCAGGGCGGCCTCGGCCAGGGCATGGCGGTCGCCCTCGGCGTCAAACTCGCCGCGCGGGAACGCCCGGTGGTGCTCACGATCGGCGACGGTGCGTTCGCGTACAACCCGGTCCTCCCGTCGTACGACGCCTCGAAAGCGTATGAACTGCCGCTGCTGATCGTGGTGTTCAACAACCGTGTCTACAAGTCGATGAACCTCAACCATCGCCGCTTCTACCCCGAGGGCGCGGCGGCCGAGACCGGTGAGTGGCTCGGCACCGATCTGCACCGGCTGCCCCGACTCGCCGCGTTCGCCGAGCCGTTCGGGATGCACACCGAGACGGTCGACGCGCCCGATGCCCTCGCGCCCGCTCTGGAGCGCGCCCTCAAGGCCGTGGCGGACGGTACGACCGCCGTCGTCGACGTTCTCGTCACCCGCTGAACCAGGAGACCCCCGCCACCATGTCCGACACCCCAACGCCCAAGCCGGGCAAGGTCATTGTCCCCGCCGCCGAACTGCGCACCCTCGCCGCCGCCATCCTGGAGAAGGCCGGTCTCAGCCCCGAACACGCCCGCACCACCGCCGACGTGTTCGTCTGGGCCGCCCAGCGCGGCGTCGACTCCCACGGCATCGCCCGCGTCCCCGCCTACGTCGAACTGCTGGCCAAGGGCGTGGCCAACGCCAAGCCCGACCTCGTCTTCGAGTCGACCACGCCGGCCGCCGCAGTCCTCGACGCCGACCGCGCCCCCGGCCCGGTGGCCCTGACCGCCGCTGCCGAGGAAGCCGTACGACGGGCCAGGACGACCGGCATCGCCTCCGTGGGCGTACGCCGGACCGTCCACACGGGCGCCATCGGCTACTACGTCTCGAAGATCGCCGAGCAGGGCCTGGTCGGCATCGGATTCGTCGCCGGAATGCCGAACATGGGCTACACCGGCGTGAAGGGCGCCGCCGTGGCCACCAGCCCGATAGCCATCGCCGTACCGGCCCGCGACCACGCGCCGCTGCTCCTCGACATGGCCACCGCGACCATCGCCCTGGGCAAGATCCGCCAGGCCAGGGTGAACGGCACCCTGCTGCCCGAGGGCGCCGCCGCGACCGAGGACGGCACCCCCACGACCGACCCCGAGCAGGCGGTCATGCCGTTGCCGCTGGGCGGCGCCAAGGGTTCGGGCATGTCGCTCGCCTTCGAACTGCTGACCAGCGTGCTCGTCGGCGCCCCGATCTTCTCCGCCTTCCACTCGGACGACCCCCAGGGCCGCAAGCACCGCCAGAACGCCCTGCTCATCGCCCTCGACCCGGCGGCCTTCGGCGACCCGGACGCCTTCGCCACAGCCGTCGACACCACCCTGGGCACGCTGAAACAACTCCCGGTGGCGGAGGGCGCCGCAGGCGTCTTCTACCCGGGCGAGCGCAGCGCCGCACTGGCCGAGGGGCGCGCCGACGAGGGGGTGCCCGTGGCGCCGAAGGTGTGGCGCGAACTGAGGGAAGGGGCGGAGAAGTTGGGCGTTGCGCTGCCCGAGATCGCCAGCGCGGAATAGAGGGACCAGACGGTGGCGAGGGAGGTCCTGGTCAGCCCGGTGGCGGAGGAACCGGCGGTCGGGCCTAGGTTGTTGATGCTCCCGGCGGTGAGTTCTCCGCCCTCGACGCCGGCCTTGACGGAGGCCATCGCGGCTCCGGAGGCAATGGAGTTCACCGTGCCGGGCAGGCGGTCGCGGCTGGAGACGCCCGCCACCGGCCCGGCGGCGAGGTCGACCTCCCTGGACTTGACCAAGGCGTGCATCGCGGAGCCCGCGGCTCGCCGGACGTGGGAGCAGCCCTCCCGCGCGGTCTTGCGGCCTGCTCAGACCGGATACGCGTGCGTCTGCGTCGCCTTCACCGTCGCCCAGACCTCGGCACCCGGATGCAGTTCGAGTTCGGCGGCGGCCACCGTGGTCAGATCCGCGGCCAGCGGTAGCTCTCCCGCGAGGTCGGCGCGGATCTGGTCGCCGTGGGTCTCCAGGCCCGCGACCTCGCAGCGCCAGAGGTTGCGGGCGCTGGCGCCGGTCGGGCGGTCGCGGTAGAGGGTGACCGCGCTCGGCGGGAACGCCACGAACACCGGGCCGGACAGGACCTCCGTGGTCGTGATGGCGGGGCCGGTGTCGAGACGGACGGTGTGGCCGTCGGCCTTGCCCCGGTAGAGGTTCAGGCCGACCAACTGGGCGATGTAGTCCGTACGGGGACGACGGGCGATGTCGGACGGGGTGCCTTCCTGGACGACCCGGCCGTCCTCGACCACGACCAGCCGGTCCGCGAGGACCATCGCGTCCAGCGGGTCGTGCGTGACCAGGACGGCGACGGCCTCGAACTCGGCCAGATGGCGCCGGAGTTGGGCCCGGACCTCCAGGCGGGTACGGGCGTCCAGCGCCGCCAGGGGCTCGTCGAGGAGCAGCAGGCGCGGGTGGGTGGCCAGCGCGCGGGCCAGGGCGACGCGCTGGGCCTGGCCGCCGGACAGCTTGCGCGGCTTGGCGCCGGCGTGGTCCGCGAGGCCGAGGCGGTCGAGCCACTCGGCGGCCTGGGCGCGTGCCTCCGCCTTGGTCGCGCCCTGGCAGCGCGGGCCGAACGCCACGTTGTCCAGGGCGGTCAGGTGCGGGAAGAGCAGGTAGTCCTGGAAGACGACGCCGACCGGGCGGGACTCCGGCGGCGTACGCTCCAACGCCGTGCCGTCCAAGCGGAGATGGCCGTCGGTCAGCGGTGCCAGACCGGCGAGGGCGCGCAGGGCGGTGGTCTTCCCGGCGCCGTTCGGGCCGAGCACGGCGACGACCTCACCGGGTGCGACACTCAGCGCCACGTCGAGACGGAAGGCGCCGCGCTCGACGACGAGATGGGCATCGAGCCCGTCCGGGGTGGCATCGTGCATGTCCGTCATCCTGCTGTCATCCAACGGTCGCGCAGGCCCGCCAGCACCGCGACGGACACGGCCAGCAGTACCAGACTGAGGGCGATGGCGGCCTCCGGATCGCTCTGCAGGGCCAGATAGACGGCCAGCGGCATCGTCTGGGTACGGCCCGGGAAATTGCCCGCGAAGGTGATCGTCGCCCCGAACTCGCCCAGCGCCCGCGCCCAGGCCAGTACCGCGCCGGCCGCGATACCCGGCGCGATCAACGGGAGCGTGACCCGACGGAACGCGGTGAACCGGGAGGCGCCGAGCGTCGCCGCCGCCTCCTCGAAGCGCGGGTCGGCGGCACGCAGGGTGCCCTCGACGCTGATGACCAGGAAGGGCATCGCGACGAACGCCTCCGCGACCACGACCCCCGCCGTGGTGAACGGCAGCGTGATCCCGAACCAGGAGTCCAGCGACCTCCCGACGATGCCGTTGCGGCCGAGCGCCATCAGCAGCGCCACACCACCGACCACCGGCGGCAGCACGAGCGGCAGCGTGACCAGGGCCCGGACAAGGCCGCGTCCGGGGAACTCGACGCGGGCCAGCAGCCAGGCCAGCGGCACACCGATGACCAGGCTCACGGCGGTGGCGGCGGTCGCGCAGACCAGGGACAACTGGAGCGCCTGCCACACCTCCGCGCTGGTCAGCAGCTCGGGCAGACTGCGCCACGGGGCCCGTACAAGCAGCGCGATCAGTGGTACGACCAGGAACGCCACGCCGATCAGCGCGGGGACCAGCAGCGGCAGGGGAGCCCCGCGACCGTTGCTGCCGCCTGTCCGGACGCGCCGACGCCGCGGGCCACCCCGGAGGGTGTCGGCCGCGGCGTCGGACTTGTCGGTCGAGAGGGTCACGGCTTGAGGAACCCGGCTTCGGTCAGGACCTGCTGGCCCGCCGCAGACTGGACCAGTGCGATGAACGCCTTGGCGGCCTCGGTGTTCTGGGCGTCCTTGAGCTGGACGATCGGGTATTCGTTGATGGCGTCGGCGGACTCGGGGAACTCCACACCCTCCACCTTGTCACCTGCGGCATGCACATCGGTCTTGTAGACGACGGCCGCGTCGGCCTCCTTCAGCTCGACCTTCGTCAGGGCCGCCTTGACGTCCTGCTCGTAGGAGACGGGGGTGAGCTTCAACTTGCTGGCGTCCAGGGACTTCTGGGCGGCGGCACCACAGGGCACCTCCTTGTCGCACAGCACGACCTTCAGACCGGACTTGGTCAGGTCCTTCAGCGAGGCGATCTTGTCGGGGTTGCCCGGCAGGGTCGCGATCTCCAGCTGGTTGCGGACGAAGGTGGCGGGTGTGCCGGAGGCGTCGCCCGCGTCCGTGACGATCTTCATCGTCTTGGGGCTGGCCGACGCGAACACGTCCGCCGGGGCGCCGCCCGTGATGCTGGCGGCGAGGGAGTCGCTGCCGCCGAAGCTGAACGTCACCTTCGTACCGGGGTGGTCCTTCTCGAACTGCTCGCCCAGCGTCGTGAAGCTCTCCTTCAGCGACGCGGCGGCGAACACGGTCACCGTGCCGGACAGCTTGTCCGACGACGCGGCGGACGCGGAAGAGTCCGACTTCGCCGACGAGGAGTCGTCGGACGACGAGCAGGCGCTCAGGGCCAGCAGCGCGGTGGCCCCCAGGGCGGCCACCTGCATCGGTCGGCGGGTCCGGCGCGCGGTACGGGTCATCACGGGTCCACTCTCTCTGGTCCTGACGGACGCATTCACCTGGGGCTCTGGCACAAGGGTTCAGGCGCTGATGATACTGCCGCAGATGCAAGGCAAATGTCTCCTGTGCCTTCGCATGAGCTGGAACTGTGATCTTCAGGGGTTGCATGTGCGTTTGCACGAGACCCGGGTCCGGGTACGGTCATGCGGGAGGTGGTAGCCCGTGAGTCAGTCCCTCGCAGCCGCCGGTACGGCCGCCGTTCCACTGGCGGAACTCGCCCTCGCCGGTGACCTGGCCCGGCCGACCCGGCTGACGGTGCCCGATCTGCTCGCCTGGCCCCAGCACGAGGCCGACGTCAGCTTCGAGTGCGCCACCAGCGGTGTGCGGCACCACCGTTTCACCGGACCGCTGCTGCACGACGTGCTGTCGGCCGCAGGTCCCGGCTTCGACCCCGCGCGCCGCAAGGACCGTATGCGCTTCCTGATCGCCGTGACCGGCGGGGACGGTCACCACGTCCTGCTGTCCTGGGCCGAGATCGACCCCGACTTCGGCCGCGCTCCCGTACTGCTCGCGGCCACCATCGACGCCACCCCGCTCGACCGGGCCGGACCCCAGCTCGTCCTGCCGCAGGACCGCTGCGGCGCCCGGCACATCAGCGGCATCAACGCGATCCGGGTGGACGGCGGCTACACGTCGTGGACATGAGGGCCCAGGAATTGCGTTGCCGGAAGCGATCTAGGTAACTACGTTCGGCCCATGGCGGATGACGAACCCACGCGTGCGGCACGGCTGCTGGACGCCCAGGCGAAGGCCGAGCGGCTCTTCACGGAGATCGAGAAGCGCGGGCTGATCGCGCCCGGCGAGGGTGAGCGGGCGGTCAGCGACCGGGTCCGGGACCTGGCCAATGAACTGTTCGGCACGACCCGGCACTGGCACAAGCGGATCGTGCGCTCCGGGCCGAACACGCTGAAGCCGTACCGGGAGAATCCGCCGGACCGGGTGATCGACGCGGACGACATCGTGTTCGCCGACTTCGGGCCGATCTTCGAGGAGTACGAGGCCGACTTCGGCCGCACCTTCGTCCT
Source organism: Streptomyces sp. NPDC002680 (assembly GCF_042889145.1). Taxonomy (NCBI): domain Bacteria; kingdom Bacillati; phylum Actinomycetota; class Actinomycetes; order Kitasatosporales; family Streptomycetaceae; genus Streptomyces; species Streptomyces sp. NPDC002680. The sequence continues at coordinate 461,971 of NZ_JBIAQP010000001.1, read as the reverse complement.
CGGCGACGACCCGGTCAAGCACCGGCTCCGCGACGACCTGCCGCAGCTCTTCGCGGCGGGCCGGCGCTTCTTCGAGGCCGATCCGGAGATCACCGGGGCTCGGTTGTACGCCGGGGTGGAGCGGCTCGCGAAGGAGGCCGGGTGGGAGCTGGGCGGCTGGCACGCCGGGCATCTGGTCGGCGAGTTCCCGCACGAGTGGATCGACGGCGCGGACGTCGAGTCGTACATCACGCCCGCCAACACCACGCCACTGCGGCGCACCGACAAGGCCGGACGCCGCTGCCACTGGATCCTGGAGATCCATCTCGTCGACCAGGAGCGGGAGTTCGGCGGCTTCCACGAGGAGCTGCTCACCCTGTGACCCCGTGGCACCGGCCTCCTCCGGGGGCTCTCAGTCCTCCCGTCGGTCCGGGGCCGTCGACCAGCCGATGAGGGCGCCGCGCAGCGCCGCCACCAGGCGCGAGGCCGCCTCGTCCTCTGTGCGTCCGCTCTTGATCAGGTCGAGGATGTCGCGGGGGTCGAACAGGGCGTTCCACAGATACAGGGCCTCGTCGCCGAGATCGCCCAGGCCGAGATCCTCGGTGGTCTGCCGCAGGGCCTCGGTGAGCGCCTCGGCCTGCGGGACGAGATAGCCGGTGTTCTCGCGAAGCCGCTCCAGATAGCCGCGGTGCGAGCGCATCTGCGCCATCGCACCGCCGTGTTCGAGGACGAGCGACACCCAGTAGCGGGACACCGCCTCCAGCCGCTGCATACCGCGCGTCGTCTGCGCCGCGCTGAAGTCCCGCAGTTCGGAGCCGACTTGGGCCCGGAACGCGTGCAGGATGTCCTCCACGGAGGAGAAGTGGCGGTACGCCGTGGCGGTGGACACCTCGGCGCGCTTGGCGATCTCGGCGAGGCTCACCGGGGTCGGCGAGTTCTCGAACAACTCCGCTGCGGCCTTGATGAGTTGCCTGCGATTGCGCTGGGTGTCACTGCGCATGGGTCGAATCCCCGTCTTCTCCATGGAGACAGCCTTCACCGACGAGTCCGAAGAGTCCTGCTTCACTGGTGCGTCCGATGAGCCCGAAGGGCCGTGAGACCGTCGGCCAGCCGACGGACGCCCTCGACGACGGACTCCGCGCTCGCAGCGTACGACAACCGCAGATGCCCTTCGCCCCGCGCGCCGAACTCGCTCCCCGGGCGCACGGCGACGCCGTATGTCGTGCGCAGCGCCGCCACGACCTCGGCGGACGGCAGATCGAGGTCGTACCGGGGGAACTGGTAGAACGCGCCCTCGGGGGAACTCAGCGTGAGGCCAGGGATCTTGGCGAGTTCCGTCCGCATGATCTCGCGGCGCGTCTCGTACTCCGCCCGCATCCTCGCGATGTCGGGGCCACAGGTCCGTACGGCGACGAGCGCGGCGTCCTGGGCGACCGTGTTGACCGAGCCGTTGAAGGTGTTGTGGATGCGTGCGGCGGCCTGGATCAGCGGTGTGGGGCCCCAGAGGTAGCCCACGCGCCAGCCGGTCATGGCGTAACTCTTGGAGAAGGTCTGGCAGTAGACCGTACGGTCGCGCAGGCCGTCGAGCGAGAGCGCGGAGGTGAAGGGGCGGCCGGTGAAGTCCAGGTCGGCGTACGCCTCGTCGGAGACGACGAGGGTGGATGTGCCGTCGAGCAGGTCGGCGAGCGCCTCCAGCTCGGCGCGGCTGTGCACGATTCCGGTCGGGTTGCCGGGGTTGCAGAACACGAAGAGCCTCGCCCCGTCGAGGGCGTCGGCCAGCCGGTCGAGGTCCCAGTGCAGATCGGGGGCGAGCGGGACGGGGACGACGACTCCGCCGGCCATGCTCACCAGGTCGGCGTAGAGGGAGTACGTGGGGTCGGGGATCACCACCTTGTCGCCCGGGCCGACGATGGCGAGGATCGACGCGGCGAGACCGGCGGTGCCGCCCTGGGTGATCAGGAGGTCGGCGGGGGAGATGGGGGAGGCGGCGATGCCCGTGAGCTTCTCGGCGAGGGCTTCGCGCAGTGCCGGTTCGCCCAGCAGGGGCGAGTAGTGGGTGCGGCCGGCGTGGAGTGCGGCTTCCGCCGCCTCGGTGACCTGCCGCGGTGTGTCGAAGTCGGGTTCGCCCATGGCGAGGGAGACGAGGTCGCCTCCGGACTGCGGCTGCTGCGTCCGGCGGGAGGCGGCGGCGATCCGGGCGACGGCCGCGGCGGGCGCGAAGGAGAGGGGGGTGGTGGTGACGACGGTGGGCGGCATGCGCTCCTCCAAAGAGTGGGGGTGGTCAGTCCTGGGCACCGGCGGGAGCGCCCGCCCAGCGGCTGATCTCCAGGTCGGCCGAGGTGTCGCGCTGCCGGGTCGGGGCGACGACGATCTCCTGGAGGACGACCCGTTGGGGGAGCGTGACCGCGAGGCGGACGGCCTCCGCGACGTCCTCCGGCTGGAGCATGTGGGCGCGTTCCTCCGGGGCCGGGGGCCGGGCCCGGTTGTCCAGGATCGGGGTGTCCGCCTCGCCGGGCAGCACGGTGATGGCCCGCAGGCCCTGGTTGCGGAAGGTGTTGTGCAGGAAGGTCATGAAGTTGCGGACCCCCGCCTTGGCCGCCCCGTACGCGGCCCCGCCGAGCAGATTGGGGTTGACGGCGGCGAGCGAGGAGACCGTGACGATCGTGCCGCCGTCCCGGCCGAGCATGTCGGGCAGCACGGCCTGGGTGAGCCGGAAGACCGCCGTGAGGTTCACGTCGAGGACCTGACGCCACTCCTCGTGCGGCAGCCACTGCGGGTTGAGCACCGACGACGCGCTGCCCGCGTTGTTGACGAGCACGTCGACCGGGCCGATTTCGGCGTGGATCCGGTCGAGGACGCGGGTCACGTCGGCGGCGTCGGTGATGTCCGCCGCGAGCGCGAGGGCGGTCCCGCCCTCGGCGCGGATCTCCGCCTCGGCCTTGTCGAGGGGCTCCTGGCGGCGGCCGACGAGGACGACGGCGATGCCCTCGCGGGCGAGCAGACGGGCGGTCTCCAGGCCCATTCCGCTGCCGGCGCCTGTGATGAGCGCGGTCCTCGTCACCGTTCCTCCTTCATGTGCGATGCCTGTATCAAGTGAGAATAGTTTCTCATATAGTGCCGGATCAAGCACGCAATCCTCACCGGACGCACTGCGCCGTGACGCCGAGCGCCCCGAAGGCCTCGGCCGTCGCCCGCTCCAACGCCCGTACCTCGCCCTCCCGTTCGGCGGACCGGCGTACCGAGGTCTCCCGGTCCACCCACCGGAACCGCAGCTCCCGGCCGGGCCCGGCCTGTCCGAGCAGTGGGAGCGAGGCCCGGGACGCCACGCCGACGATCGGGTAGCCGGCCGTCAGACTCCGGTACCGGCCGAGGACGATCAGCTCGTCCGCGTGCGGGATCTGGAGTGCTCCCACCGGTACCCCGTGCGACACGATCTCGGCGTCCGAGTCCGGGTGCAGCACCGGCCCGTCGAGCCGCAGCCCGACATGGTTCGAGCGCGCGGTGACGACGTACGGCGACTCCGCGATCAGCTCACGGACCCCGGGTATCGACCGGGCGCCGTAGCTCTCGACGACGTCGACGACCCAGGGACCCGGCGTACAGGGCAGAACGGGGACGGGGAGGCGGAAGATCGGGGGAGCGAAGTGGCTGCGCCCGAATCCCCGGAACCCGGACTCCAGCAGGACCCGCGCGCCGAGAGCCTGCGTGAAGCCCATGCGCGCGTCCGGGGCGGCGCTGCCCAGCAGGGTCTCCGCCGCGAGCACCCCGCTCACGGCCAGGTAGTTCCGGGCGCCGAGGCCCAGGTCGCCGCGCACACGGATCTCCTGGCCGGCCGGCACCACCACGGGCGCCCAGGTGCTGACGGGTGCGCCGCCGACGACGACCCGCGCGGGCGCGCCGGTCACGGCGACGAGGACGTCGGCGTCGGGCACGAACGCCAACTCGCCGCCCAGGTGCTCGATCAGCGTGGCGCCCCGCGGATTGCCCACGAGGACGTTCGCCACGGCCGCCGAGTGCTGGTCGGCCGCGCCGCCGGTGGGCACGCCACGGCGTTCGGTGTCGCGGCGACCGAGGTCCTGGAACGTCGTGACCCACCCGGTGCGCGTGATGTCGAGGCCCACGGTCCTCATACGCGCACCTCCTCCACCGGCAGCAGAAAGCCCGCGTCGAGCGCCGCCGCCTCGTCCCGGGTGACCGGTACGAAGCGCACGACGTCACCCGTGCCGAACGACACCGGGTCCGGGCGGGAGATGTCGACGACGGTGTGCGGAGTGCGCCCGACCACCCGCCAGCCCGTCGGCCCCGGGAACGGCTGGATGATCGCGTTGGTGCCCGCGATCATGATCGCTCCGGGCGCCACATCGGTACGCGGCTCGGCGCGCCGGGGAACCGGACGGGGCACCTGGAGACCGTCCATCATCGGCGCCATCGCCGCGCCCAGGAGAGAGATCGTGAAGGTGGACTCCGCGATCGCGTCGACCACCTCGGCGGGTGTCAGACCCACCTCCTCGGCGACGGAGAGCAGATCGGGCCCCGTCTCCGCGTCGAACACGACAGGGACGGCGAACCGGAGAGCCGGACGTGACCGCACGGACGGCTGCCCGGTCGGCATCCGCTCCGCCAGCAGCCGTATCGCGTACTCGATGTGCTGGGGTGCGGTCGCCAGCGGGTCGTACTCGACGAGCAGCGACTCCAGACCGGAGACGACATCGAGCACACCGGGCGGGCGATGCGCGAGGAACCGCTCGCGGAAGGCGACGATCGCGGTCCTGCGGATCACCGGGTCGGGATGGGGGACGGTCACCATCACCGCCGAGTCCCCGAAGGGCTCGACGCTGACGGCGGGGACCTGTGCGGCGGTCATGGATGCCTCAGACCAGCGCTTTCGCCTTCTCGGCCAACACGTCCTTCAGCCCGGTGACGTTGACACCCGCCGCGTCCAACCCGGCCCGCAGCGCGGTGCCGTTGGCGAGCACGGACGGGTGGTCGCCGTGCAGCAGGAGTACGTCGACGTCATGGCCGAGCGGTACGACGTTGCCGTCCACCGAGCGCACGGTGCCCTCCCGGACGACCTGGACGCAGCGCTCGCCGATGACCTCGGGGTCGTGGATCAGGCCCTGTTCGTGCGAGCGTGGGACGGGCATGCCGTCGTCGCCGTAGCCGCGGTCGGCGAGGAAGACGTAGCCGACGTCGAGGCCGCGCTTGTACGACTCCTCGGCGAGCAGGCCGCGTTGACAGATGACGATGTACTCCTTGTTGTACGCGGCGATCGCGTCCGTGATGGCGCGGGCGTGCCTGGCGTCGGTCTGCGCTATCGACCCCATCCGGCCGTGCGGGGCGACATGGCTGATCGTGCCGCCATGCACCCGGGCGAAGGCGTCGAGCGCGCCGAGCTGATAGAGGACGTCGGTACGGATCTCCTCCTCCGACGCCTCGATGAGCCGGCGTCCGAAGCCGACGAGGTCGGGGTAGCCGGGGTGGGCGCCGAGTTCGATGCCGCGCTCGACGCAGTCGCGGACGGTCCGGTCCATGATGCGCGGGTCACCCGCGTGGAAGCCGCAGGCGATGTTCGACGCGGTGACGAGGCCGAGCAGGGCCGCGTCGTCGCCGATCGTGTAGTTGCCGAAGCTCTCGCCGAGGTCGGCGACGACTGCCACCGAGTTGATTCCGGATGCCATGGTGTGTCTCCCGAAGTGCGGTTCGGATCAGTGGGACGCGAGCGGCCGGCCCTTGGTCTCCCGCAGGAACGCGATGGCGACCAGGGTGATCGAGGCCGTGAGGATCGAGGCGAACGCCGGTATCAGGTTGGAGCCCGTCGACTCGATGAGTTCGGTCATCAGGAGCGGGGCGCTGCCGCCGAAGATGATCGTGGAGATGCTGAACCCGATGCTGTACGCGGAGTAGCGCACGCTGGTCGGGAACATCTCGGCGAGCACGGTGTGCACCACCGCGGCGTGGCCGGAGAAGGCGACCGCGAGAACGACCGTGCCGATACAGGCGAGGCCGAACTCGCCCGTGGTGATGAGCAGGAACATCGGGTAGGAGACGACCGCCATCGCGACCGCCGAGATGGTGAGCACGGGCTTGCGGCCGATCCGGTCCGACAGCCGCGCCATCAGCGGGATGCTGATCACGATGGCGACCAGGCTGCACGCGGTGACCATCAGCGCCCGCACCATCGAGAAGTTGTGGTCGCCGAGCGAGGTCTTCAGATACGTCGGCATGTAGACGAACAGCAGGTAGTAGCCGGGGCCGTTGAGCGTCGGCAGGAAGATCGTGAGCGCGATCGCCTTGAGGTGCCGCTTGGAGGTCAGCGCCTCCCGGAGCGGGTTGCGGGCGACGGTGTTCTGCTCACGCAGGGCCGTGAAGTGCGGGGTCTCCTCAAGGCGGCTGCGGATGTAGAAGCCGACATAGCCGAGCGGTACGGCGAGCAGGAACGGCACGCGCCAGGCCCAGGAGGTCATCGCGTCGTCGCCGAGCGTGGTGATGAGGACGGCGGAGAGGGTGCTGCCGAACATCAGCGCCACGAACGAGCCGACGGCGATGAAGCTCATCATGAAGTTGCGGCGCGCGTCCGGCGCGTACTCGCCCACGAACGACATGGCACCCGCCACCTCGCCGCCCGCCGAGAAGCCCTGGAGCACCCGGAGCAGGACCAGGAGGGTGGGCGCGGCGACCCCGATGACGGCGTGGGAGGGGATGAGACCGATCGCGGCCGTCGCCCCGGAGATGAGTACCAGGAGAGTGGCCAGCAGCGTCTTGCGCCCGACCTTGTCCCCGAGATAGCCGCAGATCACGCTGCCGAAGGGGCGCGCGAGGAAGCTGATCAGGAAACCCACGTTGGTGAGGAAGAGCCCGCCGGCCTCCGCCTCGCCCATGATGTTGATCGCGAGATAGGTGACGAGCAGGCCGTAGATGCCGTAGTCGTACCACTCGACGAACGAGCCGACGGCGCCCGCGACGGTGGCCTTGCGGACGACCTTGTCCTGTGCGGTGACGACGTCGACCGCTGTCTCTGAGGGATCTGGATCTGTGGTGATGCCGAGCCGATCTGACGTTGTCATGGGCCCACTTCCGGTCTTGAGCCGAGGTGCGACTTGAATCGCGAATGAGAATAAGTTCGCATTCTCTGAGCGGTCAAGGGGTGAAGTTGCATCCGTGTCAACCTTGCGATTCCGCCATGTTTCCATGGTCGTTGCAGCTGACTGGGCAGCTGTGGCCTCTTGCCCAGTGTGCTGGCGCGATGCAGACTGACACCTCAAAACGCGAATGGTTTCGCACTTCTTGGAAGGGGTCCTCCTGATGACCCAGGACAACGTACGCGTCACCACGGAATGGGACCGTGTCGGCCGTCACGTACTCGACCAGTTCCGTGAGCACTCCGTGGCCAACCTCGGGGACGCCCTCGACCGGCTGAACATCGTCGACGGGGGCATCGCGCCCATCTGGAACGGGGCCAGGGCCGTCGGCGCCGCACTCCCGGTGCTCACCGTCGCGGGCGACAACAAGGCCGTGATCGCCGCGCTCGAACACATCCGCCCCGGCGACATCCTCGTCATCAACGCCTTCGGCTACGAGGGTCGCGCCATCGTCGGGGACAACCTGGCCCAGCGCTTCGACGTGTACGGCGCCGTCGGCGCGGTCATCGACGGCTACGCACGCGACGGCGCGATCATCGAGAAGCTCGGCGTCCCCGTCTTCGCGCGCGGGCTGACACCGGCAGGTCCCTTCAAGAACGGTCCGGGCACGATCGGTGAACCCGTCGCCATCGGCGGGGTCGTGGTGAACCCCGGCGACATCGTCGCCGCCGACGCCGACGGTGTGATCGTCATCCCGCCCCACCGCGCCGAGGAGGCCCTCGCGGCGGTCAAGGAGATCGTCGCCCGCGAGGCCGACCTGGACGCCGAGGTCGAGGCACTGCGCAAGCGGGTCGCCTGATGGCGGCGGCAGGCCGGCTCCGGGTCGCCGTCGCCGCACCGCTGTCCGAGGAGAACTGCGCGCGCGTACGGCAGTTGGAACCCCGGATCGATCTCGTCGTCGACCACGCCCTCCTGCCCCCGATGCGCTGGCCGGCCGACTTCGCCGGCGATCCGGCCTGGCGGCGCACACCGCGACAGCAGCGCGCGTACGAGGCTCTGCTCGACTCCGCCGACGCCCTGTACGGCATCCCCGATGTGGACCCGTCGGCCCTGGCCCGCACCGTCCGTGCCAACCCGGGACTGCGCTGGGCGCACATCATGGCGGCCGGCGGCGGGAGTCAGGTCAAGGCGGCGGAACTCAGCCCCGAAGAACTCGACAGGGTCGCCTTCACCACCTCGGCCGGTGTGCACGGGCAGCCCCTCGCGGAGTTCGCCGTCTTCGGAGTGCTCGCGGGCGCCAAGGGTCTGCCCCGCTTGAACCGTCAGCAGCGGGACCGCGAGTGGAGCGGCCGCTGGACGATGAACCAGGTGAGCGAGCAGACCGTCCTCGTGCTCGGTCTCGGCGGGATCGGCCGGGTCGTCGCCGCGAAACTGTATGCCCTGGGCGCGAGAGTCGTCGGTACGAGCAGACGGGACGTCGATGTCCCCGGCGTCGCCGAGGTCGTGCACCCCGGCCGTCTCGTCGGGGTGGCGCCGACCGTGGACGCCGTCGTCAACACGCTCCCCGGCACCGCGGCGACCGAGCACCTGCTCGGCAAGCGGTTCTTCGACGCCCTCCGGCCCGGCGCGACCCTCGTCAACGTCGGCCGCGGAACCGTCGTGGACGAAGCCGCCCTGATCGACGCCCTCGACTCCGGCCGGGTCGGTTTCGCCGCGCTGGACGTCTTCGGGACGGAACCACTCCCCGCCGACAGCCCGCTCTGGGACCACGACCACGTCCTGGTGAGCCCCCACACCGCCGCTCTCAGCGCCGCGGAGGACCGGCTCATCGCCGAACTGTTCGCAGCCAACGCCACCCGGCTGCTCGACGGAGACAGTCTGCTGAACCGGGTGAACACCGTCGAGTTCTACTGAACCGTGCGGCTGCCGAGTTGCGCTGACCAGCTCGGCAACGGGCGGAACCGTGCCGCGAGCACGGTGACTGCCGAGTCCGTCACGCCGATGCCACGGCTGGAACCGGTGACCAGGGCCGTCCCTCTGGCGGCGTCGAAGAACACGTGGCTCACACGCCTACCCCGGCAGGCGCGCCCGGTTCCGCCGAACTGCCCGGCAGGGGAGTCCGGGCCGGGCGTCCGGCGAGGACGTCGAGGATGTTGTCGACCGCCAGGTCGACCATCGCGGCCCGGGCGGCCTCGGTGGCCGACCCGATGTGGGGGAGCGTGATCACGTGGGGCTCGGCGACCAGCGGTGACAACTGCGGTCCCATCGGCTCGCGTTCGAAGACATCCAGCCCGGCGGAGTGCAGCCGTCCCTCCCGTAGGGCGAGCAGCAGGGCCTCCTCGTCGACGACACCGCCGCGCGAGGTGCTGACCAGCGTGGCCGTCGGCTTCATCGCGGCCAGTTCGCGGGCCGAGATCAGGTGCCGGGTCTCCTCGGTGAGCGGCACATGCAGGGACACGACGTCGGACTCGGCCAGCAGCGTGGGCAGATCCACCGAGGCCGACAGGTCGTCGTCGGGCGCGTACGGGTCGTGGTGGAGCACCCGCATGTCGAAACCGTGGGCCCGGCGGGCCACCGCGCGGCCGATCTGGCCGTAGCCGACCAGCCCGAGGGTCGCTCCATGGACGTCCAGACCGAGGTAGTCGTCCATCCGGAACAGACCCCAGGAGCCCGACGCCAGCGACGCACCGGCGGCGCCGATCCGCCGGCGGGCGGCGAGGATCAGGGCGAAGGTGAGGTCGGCGGTGGTCTCCGCGAGCACCCCGGGGGTGTGCGTGACGACGATGCCGCGCTCGGCGGCGGCTACCCGGTCGACGTTGTCGAAACCCATGCTCGCCAGCGCGATGACGCGTAGCGAGGGGCCGGCGGCGTCCATCAGCGCGGCGTCCGCCGGGTCGTTGCCCAGGGCGAGAACACCGCCCACTCCGGGGGCGAGCCTGGCGAGGTCCGAGGCGTCGGGTTTGCCGGTCCCCGGCCAGGACACGACGTCCGCCGCCTCGGAAAGGCGGTGCGGACCGTGGCCGGGCAGGTTTTCACGGGTGGTGAGCACACGGAATTTCATTTCCCGGACACTAGCGGCGACACTCGCCGGAAACAAAGAGCGGTTATGTGTGACGCTATTGCCGATCCTTATCGAAGGCCGCGATGAGTTCCAGGAAAAGATCGTGCACGGCGAGTGCGGGTTCGGACAGGGGCTGATTGTCGGAGGTCACCAGTGACAATTTGACCTGGATCGTCGGATCCACGATGCGGCGCACCGGCAACGAACGTACGTCGAGAATGGCCTGCGCGGCCGACCAGGGCAGCACGGTGGCGCCCAGGCCCGCGTCCACCGCGTTGACGAGCGTGAGCGCCGACTCGACCTCGCCCACCACCTTCGGCTCCAGCGAAGCCTGCTGGAAGGCGGTCTCCACCACCTGCCGGATCGTGTGGATGCGGCTGGGGAGGAGCAGAGGCACATCCTTGAGCTCCTCCAGGCTCACCTCGCCTTCGTCCGCCGGAGCCGTCCCGCCGGGTGCCCCGATCAGGAACAGGTCCTCCGTGCGCAGCGGTTCGAACTGCACGCCCCTCAACGGACCCGCCCCGTAGATGAACGCCATGTCCATCCGCCCGGTCATGATGGCCTCGCTGATCACCCCGCCGAAGTTCTCGTTGATGTGCAGCAGGATGTCCGGATAGCGCTCGCGCACGCTCTTGAGCAGCGGCAACGCGAGCGCCGCGCCCAGACTGTACGGCGCGAGCCCCACCGACACACTGCCGGCGGGCGCCCGGCCGGACACCCCGACGGCGGCGTGCGCGAGGTCCACCTGCCGCAGGATCAACTGGGCATGCCGGTACAGCGCCCGGCCCGCCTCGGTCGGGGCGACCCCGCGTTTGCTGCGAATCAGCAGCTGCTGCCCGAACTGCGCCTCCAGCGCCGACAGCTGCTGGCTGAGCGCGGGCTGCGCGATGTGCAGGATGTCGGCTGCCCGCGTGATGCTCCCCGCGTCAATGATCTTGATGAACGAGTACAGACGCCTGGTGTCCATGCGGGGCCTTCCACGGGGAACGGAGCCTCATCGTAGGGAGGGGCCATCCCGAAGCACAGCCCCGGTGGGCCCCAGGTGTGCTCTGGGTCATAGCCGTTCGCGATAACGCCAGACCGAACGGATATTGGCGGTCATGTGAGCCGGGGATTAAGTTGAGCGGAACATCCGGCCCTGGATATTTCCCGGAATATCACCGAGGCGTGATCGCATTTCCTTGCTCATATTCTCTCGCGGAGGCCGTCATGACCCCCATGGTTGATCTCGTCGCCGATCTCGGCGAGGGATTCGGCGCCTATTCGATGGGCGACGACGAAGCCCTCCTGGAGATGCTGACCTCCGCCAACGTAGCCTGCGGATTCCACGCCGGGGACCCCCGCATCATGGACGCCACCGTCCGCGGCTGTACGGAGAAACAGGTCGCCGTCGGCGCCCACCCGAGCTTTCCCGACCTGGCCGGCTTCGGCCGCCGCGCGATGGACCTCACGCCCGAGGAGGTCCGTACGGACGTGCTGTACCAGATCGGCGCCCTCCAGGCGTTCGCCGTCGCCCACGGCACCCGCGTACGGCATGTCGCCCCGCACGGACGCCTGGGCAATCTGGTCGCCGTACGCGCCGACTACGCCAACGCCGTCGTGGAGGCCGTCGCCGCCCTGGACGACTCCCTCATCGTCCTCGCGCAGGACGGCGAACTCGCCGACGCCGCCCGCGCCCGAGGCCTGCGTGTGGGCATCGTCGGCATCGCCGACCGCGCGTACCGCGACGACGGGACACTCGTCCCCCGCTCCGAACCCGGCGCGGTGATCCACGACCCCGACGAGGTCGCCCGGCGCACCCTGCGCATGGTCACCGAGGGGGTCGTGCGCAGTGCGGACGGCAAGGACGTCCCGGTCGTCTGCGACACCGTCCTGCTGCACGGAGACAGCCCCGGCGCGATCGCGCTGGCCCGCCGTATCCGCGAACAGCTCCTCGCCGCCGGGGTCGGGATCACCTCCCTCGACAAGGTGCTGAGCGAGAAGGGCGTGTGACATGAACGGCCACGTCACCATCACGGACTGCGGCGACTCCGCCCTGGTCGCCAAGGCCGTGGGCCTCGACGCCGAGGACGCCTGGCGGCTCGTCCACGCCCTCGCCGACGCCCTGGACGCCGTACGGCTCACCGGTGTCCACGACGTGGTGCCCACCTACGACGCCCTGCTCGTGGAGTTCGACTGCACCGCCACCGACCACGACACCGTCCGGCGCGTCCTGTCACGCGAGGCGGCGCGGCTCGGCCCGGACCCCGCGCCGACGACACCTCCGCGCCGCTTCGTCGTCCCCGTCGTCTACGGCGGCGAGCACGGACCCGACCTGCCCGAGGTCGCGCGTCAACTCGACCTGACCGAGAGCGAGGTCGTCGCCCTCCACTCCGGGTCCGACCTGACCGTACGCTGCCTCGGCGCGCCCGCCGGAGCGCCGATGACCGACGGTCCGCCCTTCCCGAGGCCGGTGCCACGACTGGCCTCGCCCCGCACCCGCGTCGACCCCGGCTCGGTCGCCGTCGCCGGCCGGCAGGCCGTCATCTGCCCGATGCCCTCACCCGGCGGCTGGCCCCTCCTCGGCCGCACCCCCGTACGCGTCCTCGACCTGCACAGTGACCCGATCACCGCCTACCGGCCCGGCGACACCTTCCGCTTCGTCCCCATCACGCCCGACGAATGGGACGACCACGCCGATCTGCCCCTGGCAGCCTGCCATGGCTGACACCCTCACGATCCGCACCGCGGGCATCGTCACCGTCCAGGACCTCGGCCGCGTCGGCCGCTCCCGCTACGGACTGCCCGCCAACGGGGCCGCCGACCAGCACTCGGCACGCGTCGCCAACGTCCTGTGCGGCAACGACGACCGCGCCCCGCTGCTGGAGATCACCGCGCTCGACTTCGCCTGCGTGCCCTCCGCCGACACCCTCGTCGCCGTGACCGGCGCCCCCGCCGACGTGACCGTCGGGGGAGTGGCCCGCCCCCAGTGGGAACCTGTCTCCGTACCGGCCGGCGAGACGATCCGCGTCACCGGCATCCGACGCGGACTGCGCGTCTACCTGGCCGTCCTCGGCTCGTTCGACGCGGACTACCTTCAGGGCAGCTGCGCCCCCGACACCATCCTGGGATTCGGCCCCGCCCTGCGCGCCGGCGACGAACTCGCCCTGCGCACCTCCTGTCCACCCATCGACCACCCCTTCTCCCGCATCCCGCTGTTCCGCCTGAACGCCCCCGCCCTCCCGTTCCCCACCACCTGGACCATCGACGTCACCGACGGCCCCGACCGGGCCGAGTTCGGAGACACCGGACGCCGCCTGTACGACGCCCCCTTCAGCGTCGGTCCGCAGAGCAACCACATCGGTCTGCGGCTGCGGGGCGACGTGCCCCGCCGCGTCACCCGGGGCGAGGTCCTCTCCCGTGGCGTCCCCATCGGCGCCGTCGAAGTGCCCGCCGGGGACGAACTCCTCGTACTGCACCGCGGCCGCGGTGTCACGGCCGGCTACCCCGTCCTCGCCGTCGTCACCGCCACCGGACTGTCCGCCCTGGGGCAGGTACGCCCCGGACAGACCGTCCGCTTCCGCCACCGCACCCTCGACCAGGCGGTCACCGCCCACCGCACCCAACGCCACGCCGTCGACGCCCTGAGAACCCGCGTCCGCACGGCCTTCGACGCCCTGCGCATCCGCGCGCCCGCGGGGGCCTGATGACCGGCACGGGTTCCCGCCGGGGCCTGACGCCCCGCGCCTCTTCACACAGGCCCGCTTACGAAGGGGCGCGGGGAACTGCGCGACCAGCCCCCACCGGCCCGCACGAAATCCACTCACCCCCGCCCACCCGCACATAGCTCACCCGCACACAAACCCACCCGCACCCGCTCACCCGCTCCCCGCCAACCCGCTGGAAGCACCCGCACGGAGCCGCACGTCCCCCGTCCCCAGCCTGCTCCCAGACAGAGGAGAGCCATGACCGCCGTGGCCGCCCAGCCAGTCCCCAACACCGTCGACCCCAGAACAGCCCGCAAGGTCACCCTCGCGGGATGCGTCGGCATCTTCGCCGAGCTGTACGACAACGGCATCTTCGGCTTCATGGCCGGAACGCTCGCCGCCGTCTTCTTCCCCGGTTCCGACAACGCCATCCAGCTCGTCTTCCTCGGCTACGCAGTCTCCTTCTTCTTCCGCCCCCTCGGCGGCGTCATCTGCGGCCACCTCGGCGACCGCATCGGACGCCAGCGGATGCTGGTCTTCGTCATCCTGCTCATCAGCGTCGCCACCGCCGCCATCGGCGTCCTGCCCACCTACGCCAGCATCGGCATCGCGGCACCCGCCCTGCTGATCCTGCTCCGCGTCGCCCAGGGCTTCTCCGTCGGCGGCGAGGCGTCCGGCGCGATGAGCTTCCTCGCCGAGCACGCCCCGGAAGGCAAGCGCGGCCTCTACACCAGCTACGCCCAGATCGCCTCGTTCCTCTCCCTGCTCACCGGCACCCTGATCGCCGCCGCCCTGACCAGCGGACTCGGCACCGAACGCATGGAGTCCTGGGGCTGGCGCATACCGTTCCTGCTCGCCGTCCCGCTCGGCATCACCGGTATCTACATCCGCAAGCGCATCAGCGACACGCCCAACTTCACCCGCCTCAAGGAAGAGGGCGGTCTATCGAAGAACCCCCTCAAGGAGGCCTTCGCCTCCGCCGAGCACCGCCGCGCCATGCTGCTCGCCCTGTTCATCCCCCTGATGAACGGCTCCGGGTACTACGTCCTGTTCGGCTACATGCCCACCTTCATGAGCAGCGAGCTGGAGTTCACCAAGGTCCAGGGACTCCTCGTCACCGCCTCCAGCCTGGTCGCGATCTGTATCGCCATCCCCTACATGGGGCGCCTCTCCGACCGGGTCGGACGCAAGAAGGTCATCGCCGGAGCAGCGATCGCCATGGCCGCCATCGGCGTCCCCTGTTACCTCCTGATCGGCACCGGCAACGTCGCCCTCGCCGTCCTCGGCGCCTGCGTCATGGCCGTCGTGTTCGCCGGGCACACCGGCGTCATCCACATCCTGCTCGTCGAGCTGTTCCCCACCCGGGTGCGCTACTCCGCCTACGGCCTGGGCTACAACGTCTCCGCCGCGCTCTTCGGCGGCACGGCACCCCTGCTGATGACCTACCTCATCGACCGCACGGGCAACATCAACATGCCGGCCTTCTACGCCGTCCTCACCGCCCTCGGCACCCTCGTCGCCGTCTCACGGGTGAAGGACCGGGCCCACCTGCCCCTGCGCGACGCCTGACCGACTTCCAGGCACCCGCACACCCCCCCACCCCGCACCCGTACACCAAGGAGCACATCAGCATGCCCATCTCCGACTACAGGACGGCCCTCGTCACCGGAGCGTCGACCGGCATCGGAGCCGTGGTCGTCGAGCGACTCGCCAAGCGCGGCCTCGAAGTCCACGCCGTGGCCCGCAACGCCGAACGCCTCGACGCCCTCGCCGACGCCACCGGGTGCGTCCCGCACGCCGTCGACATCACCGACACCGATGCGCTCACCGCCGCCCTGGCCGGCCTGGAGATCGACGTCCTCGTCAACAACGCGGGCGTCTCCCGCACCGGCAACATCCTCACCGCCGACGCGTTCGCCGTCGACGAGCAGGTCGCCGTCAACATCCAGGCCGTCCTGCACCTCGTACGGCTGCTCATGCCCGGCATGGTCGAACGGGACCTCGGCCACATCGTCAACATCAGCTCCATCGCCGGCGTCTACAACTTCGGCGGCAACACGATCTACCACGCCACCAAGGCAGCCGTGCACACCCTCTCCCGCCAGCTCCGCGTCGACGGCTACGGCCGCCGGATCCGCGTCACCGAGATCTGCCCCGGCCGGGTGGAGACGGAGATCTTCGGCCGGCTCCTCGGAGACATGGAGGAGGCCCAACGGCAGTACTACGACGGCTACGAGTCCCTCAAGCCCGAGGACATCGCCGACTCCATCGAGTTCGCCGTCGACTCACCGCGCCACGTCAACCTCGGCCACATCGAGATCCTGCCCACCTTCCAGGTCCCCGGCGGCCTCAACTTCGAGCGCCGCGAGGGCTGAGGCCATGCCCGCGAACATCGCCGAGCGCGTACGCCGTATCAAGCCCTCGCCCAGCACGGCGGCGGCGCAGCGCGTACGCGAACTCAAGAGCCAGGGCCTCACCATCCTCGACCTGACCGTCGGCGAGCCCGACTTCGACACCCCCGACCACGTCAAGGCCGCCGCGATCGCGGCCATCGAGGCGGGCGAGACCAAGTACACCCCCGTGAACGGCACCCCCCGGCTGCGTGCCGCCATCACCGGCAAACTCCGCGCCCGCCACGGAATCGACTGCGCCGACGCGCAGATCACGGTCGGCGGGGGAGCCAAGCAGGTCATCTTCCTCGCCCTGATGGCCACCCTGGACGAAGTGGACGAGGTCATCGTCCCCGCCCCCTACTGGGTGTCCTATCCGGACATGGTCCGCGCGAACGACGGCGTACCGATCATCGTCGACTGCCCCGAGACCGACGGCTTCAAGCTGACGCCGGAGCGGCTCGCGGCGGCGATCACCGCACGCACCCGCTGGGTCGTCCTCAACACCCCGGGAAATCCCACCGGATCGGCCTACTCCACCGCCGAACTGCACGCCCTCGCCCAGGTGTTGCTGGCGCACCCGCACGTACGCGTCCTCACCGACGAGATCTACGACGAGATCTGGTACCGCGAGGAGTCCGCCCCGTCCCTGGCCGCCGTCGAACCCCGCCTGGCGGAGCGGGTGTTCCTCACCAACGGCGTCTCCAAGACGTACGCGATGACGGGTTGGCGCCTCGGATACGGGGTCGGTCCGGTGGACCTGGTCACCGCGATCAACACCCTCCAGTCCCAGACCTCTTCCTGCCCCTCCTCCGTGAGCCAGGCCGCCGCCGCTGCCGCGCTCACCGGACCGCAGGACTTCGTCCAGGACACCGTGCGCGTCTACCGGGCCCGCCGCGACGAGACCGTGAAGCTCATCAACGACGTTCCGCAGCTCGGCTGCGCCGTCCCGGACGGAGGCTTCTACCTCCTAGTCAACTGCCGGGCAGCCATAGGCCAGTTGACACCGGACGGAACCCGGATCGAGAACGACGAGGACTTCGCCCGTCACCTCCTCGACGACCAGCAGGTCGCGGTGATCCACGGAGCCGCGTACGGCGCCCCCGGCTACTTCCGTATCTCGTTCGCCACGTCGACGGACGTCCTCACCGAGGCCTGCGAACGCATCGCGACGGCCTGCGCCGCACTGTCCTGAAAGGACATCATGATCCGCGTCAGCACGAAGTTCGAACGGCCCGACGCCACTCTCGTCAAGCAGCTGAGCGCCTTCTCCTCGGCCACCGTCCACGAGGCACAGGGCCGCCTCGGGGCACTGGACTCGGCCATCAAGCCGGTCGACCGCACCATGTCCCTGTGCGGCCCCGCCTTCACCGTCCAGTGCGCCCCGCGCGACAACCTCATGCTCCAGACCGCCATCGCCTACGCCCGCCCCGGCGACGTCGTCGTCGTGTCCGCCGGCAACTACGAGGAGGCGGGCTCCTTCGGGGACGTCCTCGCCAACGCCTGCCAGGCCAAGGGGCTCGGCGGTCTGATCACCGACACGGGCGTCCGGGACACCGAGGACCTGCGCGCCCTCGGTTTCCCCGTCTTCTCCCGCAGTGTGTCCATCAAGGGCACGGTCAAGGAGACCGTCGGACCGATGTGCGAGCCCGTCACCGTCGGCGGCGTACTCGTCCGCCCCGGCGACGTGATGCGGGCCGACGCCGACGGAGTGGTCGTCGTCCGCCGCGAGGACGCCGCGCGGGCGGTCACCGCGTCCCAGGAGCGGGTCGACGCCGAGGCCGGATACATCGCCGCGTACCGGGCGGGCAGGACGGTCGTCGAGATGTGCGGTCTCGCGCCGCTTCTCGCCGCGAAGGGGCTCGTGATCGAGGAGTAGCCGAACGCACCCGGCCCCCGCCGCTCCTCTCGTGGGCGGCGGGGGCCGGGTCTGCGGAGTGGGTCAGTGCAGTGCGCCGACCTCGGTCGAGGACAGCGTCCGCGGGTAGACATGGACGTCGGCGACGGAGCCGGGGAACGCCAGGTACGGTGTCGTGGCCGCCGCGCTGTTGACGCAGCCCCCGATGGTCAGGGGGAGCGAGGAGTCGTACTGGGGGCTGAGGTTGGTGGCCGTCCCCATCAGGGTGCCGTTCTGGTAGAGGGCCATGCCGCCGGTGCTCGTGTCACCGGCGACCGGTGCCTTGTAGGTGGCGACGAGATGGGTCCAGGTGCCGATCGGACCGGTGTTGCTGTCTCCTTCGGCGGTGGGGAAGTCTGAGTTCTCGTCGTTGGTGGTCGTGGTCTGGAACATCCACGCGCCGCTGGGTCTGTCGTAGGAGAGATAGAAGGCCTGATGCTGGGTGGTGCCCTGGCACACGGCCGTCGTCCCGAGGGCGGAGTTGATCTTCACCCAGGCGGAGACGGTGTAGTCGCCGAGGGTGTTCACCGCGCTCTGCCTGCTCTTCAGGAAGCCGGTGCTCCCGTCGAAGGCGACGCTGCCGGACAGCCCGCTCGGCGCAGCGGTACCGAAGGTGGCGCTGCCGGTGGCGGTGACCGGGTTGAGGGCGGCGGTGTCCGTGCCGTCAGAGGCGAGCTTCCACTCGTCCTCGGGCATGCCGTTGTCCCAGCCGGTCGGCACGATCACGCTGTTCGAGTCCGCCTGGCTCGCCGTCATCGCGTACGGGTAGACGTGGACGCCCGCCACGGAGCCGGGGAACGCGTTGTACGGGTCGGTCGTGTCGGGGCTGTTGACGCAGCCGCCGATGGTCAGGGGCAGCGAGGAGTCGTACTGCGGGGTGAGGTTGGTGGCCGTCCCCATCAGGGTGCCGTTCTGGTAGATCGACATCAGGCCGGTGCCCGAGTCGCCGTCCACGGGAGCGGTGTAGGTGACCAGGAGGTGGGTCCAGGTGCCCAGGGCCCCGGTCCCGCTGTCCCCTTCGGCGGTGGGGAAGTCCGAGTCGTCGTCGTTGGTGGTCGTGGTCTGGAACATCCAGCCCTGGTTGCCCCGGTCGTAGCCGAGATAGAACGCCTGGTGCTGGCTGGTCCCCTCGCAGATTGCGGTGGCGGGGTTGTCCGCCGAGTCGAGCTTCACCCACGCGGAGACGGTGTAGTCGGCGAGGGTGTTGACGGCGGTGTGGTCGCTCTCCAGGAATCCGGTGCTGCCGTCGAAGGAGGTGGCATCGGCCGGGGCGTTGACCGCGTCGGGTCCGGCCGAGCCGAAGGTCGCGCCGCCGACCGCGGTGAACGGGTTGTCCCCGCCGCTGTCGCTGCCGTCGGCGTCCAGCTGCCACTCGTCCTCGGGCGTGTCACCGCCCGTGGCGAGCGGGACGACCAGGTTCGGCGCGATGTTGACGAGGCTGTTGTCGGTGTCGCTGACGTACCGGCCGGCGAGGTCGGCGTAGTACGCGTCGGCCGGGTTGCCGTTGTACAGGTCGGCCGCCTTCACCGTCGACGAGGTGGCGGTGCCGTCGGTCGAGACCGCCGCCGCGAAGTCGATGACCTGGCCCGGGTAGTTGGCGAGGAGATCGCTGTTCACCTGCTCACGCGCGGCCTCCTGGGTCGCCGTGCCCGGGTGCACGGCGGTGAACGGCGGGATGGTGGTGAGGTAGACGGTGATGGTGGAGTTCTGGGTGACGGGCCGGCCGTAGACGTCGTACGCCTGGCTGTCGTCGGTGTAGTACGAGGACAGCTGGCTGTTGAGCGAGGCCAGCCCGTTCTCCACGGAGGTGGCACAAGTGCTGGCGTCGCCGGTGCAGTTGAGCAGGTCGGTGGCGCCGGTGGAGACGAGGACGGTACGTACGTTGCCCTGGGCCAGCACATTGCGGTCCAGCGGGTTGAGCGCGTTGGTCGGGGTGGAGCTGCCGGTGATCTGCGGCAGCAGGTTGTTACCCAGGCCGTAGCTGTTGGTGCCCGCGTTGAGCACTCCGTAGTCCACGGAGTTGTCCCCCACGGGGTCGTTGACCAGGGCGTCGGTGAAGGCGTCGCTGAGATGGTGCTTGCCGTCGCCGCTCGCGCTGTCCCCGTTGACGCTCTGGTCGCCGTACAGGACGAGTGAGCCGGTGGGGATGTCGGTGGGGGTCGTGACGTCGATGCCGGCGACGTACGGCAGCCCGGAGTAGGCGGCCTGCGTGTAGTTGCCGGCGGCGGTGTCGCCGGTGCGGTTGGCGGCGTCGCTGACCCAGAGCGGAGACTGGGCCGAGGCATGGCCGGGCATCGCGGCCACGGAGCCGTGCACCTGCAGGCTGACCAGCAGGGTCGTCCGCTGTACGACGGCCAGGGTCACCGGGTCGCTGGTGGCGTCGCCGCCCGCGGGGATCGTGACGGAGGCGGAGCCGCCGAAGGTCAGTGCCGTCGGGGCGGCGGCCGCGGTGGCGCCGCCGGCGGTGGTGTCCTGCGCCGCGACGGAGGCCGCGTCGAAGGTCACCGGCGCGGTGCCCATGGCGTTGGACAGATGGACGCGGACCCCGTTGCCGTCGTCCGTACCGACGCTGACATGCGCCGGGATGCGCAGGGTCTGCCCGTTGACGGTCGCCGTGCCGCCCGCGGACAGCTGCACCTTGGCGGCGTCCTGGACCGAGGACCAGGTGCCGACCCAGTGCCTGGCGCCCGATCCGGAGCCCGTGACGGCCAACGGCCGCACCCCGAGCCCGAGGACGTGCAGGGTGGGCTGGCCGGCCTGGACGCCGTTGGTGAACAGTGGCAGGGAGACACTGCTGACGACCGAGCCGGGGCAGGCCAGCGGGACGCTCACGGCGTACACCTTCGGGCCGGAACTCGGGCTGGTCTGGGTGTTGTTGCTGTGGTTCTCGTGGACCAGGGTGACCGAGGCCGCGGAGGCGGGCCCGGAGAGCCAGTCCGGCACGGTGTCCAGCCGGTAGTCCTGGTCGGCGGGGGCACCGTTCGGATCCAGGCAGTTGTTCTTGGCGTACGTGATGGTGCCGGTGGCCCCCTTGGCGGCGCCCCCGGTGGCGAACGCGAGGAAGACCACGGCGCCACCGGTGTTCACCACCCCGCTCGCCGGCAGGGTGACGGTTTGGCCGGAGGCCAGCATGTTGTCGTACGTGCCGGTGCCGAACTTCGGCAGGGTCACCGTGGCCCCGTCGACGGTCACCGTCTTGCCGCTCTGCCAGCCCGCCGTGCTCGTGAGATCGGCGGAGTTGATGCTGTCCCCGGAACCGTCGGCGTCCGCGGTGCTGGTCGTGGTGGTGAAGGTGCTGGTGGCGGTGTTGTTGAGGCAGCTGCCCGGGGTGTTGATCGCGCAGGTCAGCGCGGGCGCGAGACGCAGCACGTCGATGCCCGCCTGGTAGCCGGTGGAGGAGGGGTTCTTGCCGGTGAGCGTGAGGGTCAGGGTGTGCGCCCCCTGCTTGAGGGTGAGCAGCTGACCGCTCGCGTCCTTGGGGATGCCGAGGTTGAGGAAC
This sequence comes from Streptomyces sp. NPDC002680, assembly GCF_042889145.1. NCBI lineage: Bacteria > Bacillati > Actinomycetota > Actinomycetes > Kitasatosporales > Streptomycetaceae > Streptomyces > Streptomyces sp. NPDC002680. The sequence continues at coordinate 440,380 of NZ_JBIAQP010000001.1, read as the reverse complement.
TGGGTGGTGTTGTAGGAGCTGTAGGCGTCGAAGCCGCTGATCAGCGTGGCCTGGGTGCTCTTGCCCGCGTCCAGGACCAGGCGGTAGATGCCGTAGTCCTTGGCCTTGGTGAGATTGACCCCGAAGCTCCAAGGACCGTCCTTGGGGATGTCGAAGCCGAAGGTCGCGCTGTCCCCGCTGACGACCTTCGAGGTCGTGCTCTTGTTGCCGAGCATGGCCTGGTAGCCGTCGGCGAACTCATAGCCGCTGTAGGCGGGCTGGCTGACGAGCTGGCCGCCGGTGCTGGTGGTCGTCGCCTTCGGGACGACGGTGGTGGTGCCGTCGGTGTTGGTCGCGGTCCAGCCGCTGATCATCTTGTCGCCGTAGGCGTACGTCGGGCTGCTGGTCCCGGCGTAGAAGGCGTAGGACGTCTGGGAGACGGACGTCGAGCCGGCCTGGTCCACCGCCTTCGCGTACAGGGTGTGGGGCCCGGCCGTACCCGGGGCGAACGCGGGGGAGGCACTGCCGTTGACCGCCGCGGTGCCCGTGCCCGGGCCGTTGTCGGACGTGGCGTAGTACACCTTGCCCGAGGTGATCTTCGTACCCACCGCCCATTTGGCGATGCTGGTGCTGTACACCGTGCTGCCGAGCGTGGCGTCCAGGGCGAACAGATAACCGGTGATGTTGTTGGTGCGGTTGTTGCTGAGCGTGAAGGTGCCCTGGTCGCCGAAGGCGGCGCCGATCTGCTTGGCGGGGAACTGACTCGAGGTCACCGTGGGTGCGGGCGGCGCGCTGGTGTCGACGGTGAAGGTCTGGGTCTTGGTCCAGACGCCCGAGCCGGTGCCGGCCCAGTAGCCGGCCGCGTTCTGCGCCGTGGCCTTCCAGGTGTAGGTGCCGTCCGGGAGGCTGGGCGTCGTCCAGTCACCGCCGTTGGTGCTGTATCTCGCGTGCTTCTTGGAGTCCAGGTTGGGGCCGAAGCCCTGGTGCACCAGGGTGCCCGAGGAGTTGTAGACGTTGTACTCGATCCGCACCAGTTCGCTGCCGCCGGCCAGGTCCGGGTTGACCGCGCGCGCCGACAGCGTCGGGGTGGGGGTGGTGGTCATCGTCTTGCCCGAACTCACGATGGACGGCTTGATGGCGGGGGTGCCGGTGCCGTTCTTGAGCTTGGGACGGTAGCTGTAGGTGACCGACAGCGTGGCGCCGCCGCCGTAGGCGAGCTGCTTCCACTGGGTGGCGTCGTTCATGTTGGGCGACTGGACCATCAGCGTCATGCTGCTCCAGCCGCCGGCCGCCGCGCTCACCGCACGGGAGGTCACGTCGAACTCCAGGGACGGCGGACTGACCCAGGAGTTGGAGCCCGACGTCACCGGGCAGGTGCCGGCCTCGTGGCTCACCGGGTTGGTGCCGAGCGCACCGGTGCGCCCGCCGGGCTCGTGGCCCCAGTACAGCGAGGAGGAGCTCCAGCCGGCCGGACGGTCGGTGCCGTAGACGGCGGCCGGGGTGTCGGAGCAGGAGGCGGCGGAGAGCTGCTTCACATAGAGCGAGGCGTGGCTGACCACGGCGCCTTTGATGCCGCTGGTGTTGATCTGGTAATAGGTGCGCGCTCGTTCGCCGTTGCCGGGGGAGTTGTTGTCCCAGCCCTCCCGGGCGTTGGTGGCGCCGGAGGTGGAGGTGGAGTTGTAGACGTCCCAGCCGTTGTCGGAGATCCGGGCCCAGTCCAGCTGGGAGGGTCTGCCGCTCCACTCGGGGTCGACGTACACCGGGTACTTGGTGGTCCTGGCGGTCAGCAGGGACCTGTCCAGACCGAGCAGCTGTCTGCCGGGCCGGAGGGTGACACGGACCTGGGCGCGGTGTGTGCCGACCCTGGCGGACGCCGTGTGTTCGGCCCGGGCGGCGGGGACGGTCGCGGTGCGGGCGGTGGCAGCGGTGCCGGTCTGCTGCCCGGCGCTGTCCCACATCAGCGCGGTGTCGCTGTGGAACACGGTGCTGCCGGTCCGCCTGTCGATGGCCCGGGTACCGCCGTTCGGGGTGGCGGCCAGCGCGACATTGGTCGGGGCCGTGCCCAGCGCGAGATTCCGCAGTCGGGGATCGGCCGCGGCCTTCGGGGTCTTGAGCACCAGGATCGAGGAGTAGCCGGAGGCGTCCGCCGTCAGCTGGAGATCGACCCCGGGCAACACCTCCGGATACGTGGCGGTGTCACCGGAGACCACCGGCTCGGGCAGGGCGCCCGGCCAGGAGAAGCCCAGCTTGTCCCGGCCGCTGCTCAGCGTCGCCAGTGCGCCGGAGCCGCCGCCTGAGAAGGCCACGTCGGTGACGGCAGCCCTGGGTGCCCAGGTCCCGTCCGTACGCCGGACCAGGGTCGTGTCGATCGGCACCCACTTCCCCCGCTGCCTCACCCGCTGCGGCATCGAGGAGTCGGTCCGGGTGAGGGTGCCGTCCGGGTTGGCCACCACCTGCGTCCCGGTGTCGGTGAGCTGGTCGATGACCACCGGCTTGCCGGTCGCCTTCGCCCGCGCGGATGCCGACTCGGTGGGGTTGAGACGCCTGGAGTGCGCTGGGGAGTCGGCACTCCGTGACGTGGCCGGCGACTGTGCCCGAGGCGCGGACGCCGCCTGGGCTGTTGCCGTGGCCGTCAGCGATCCGGCGGCCACAACAGCGGCCACGGCGACGGCGATCGGTCTGGACACGGGACTTCTGGACGTGCGTATGGGCATGCGAAAGGAGGACATCGAGGTTGGGATCCTTCGAGTCAGTGGCGGCCCCCCGTGGGTCCGCGCCGCTGTGCATTCTGGGGTCCGGTGCGGGCCCGGTCCATCAGTGAATGATCGTCAACTGCCCTTTTGGGGACCGTTTTTGGCGTATGTGCGGCAACTTGTGCGCTGTCTTGGGTGATTCTTTTGTTCCTCCTGTGGAGTTGCTTTGCAATTTGTGTCGGCTTCGGGGCCTAGCGTGATGCCCCGCGGGGGGCTTGATCGACGTGTGCCTCCGCTTTGACGTGCGCTCAACTCCCTTGATTTCAGCGGGAGTTGAGCGTTCTTGAACCGGGGGAGGGGATCGCACGACATGGTGCGGACAACGGGGTGGAGACGTGGCGGCCGGACTGTCCGGGGTGTCGCGGGTGTTCGACGTACGGCGGTCCTGGCGGCCGGTGCCCTGGTGGTGTCGGGCCTGCTGCCCGTCACCGCCGCCGCGGCAGCCGCCGTATCGAGCCGACACGTGACGGCTCCGGCCGCGCCGCACGACAAGCGGATCCCCTTCAGCCGCGCCACACCCGAACAGGCCCCCGCCCACAAGGGGTTCAAGCACTTCGATCCCGCCGGACGCACCAAGCTCCCCGCTCCGGGAAGCGCCGTGGTGACCCTGCCCGCAGCCGTCACTTCCAAGAGCCGGAGCGTCAAGGAGCCCCAGGTGCGGGCCGGAAGGACACCTGTCCTGCTCGGTCCCGCCGGTGGTGCACAGCCCCGGTCGCAGCGGGTGCGGGTGACGGTGCTGAGCCAGCAGGCAGCGCGTGCGGCCGGCGTACACGGTGTGCTGTTCACCCTCCGGCGCACCGGCCCTGGCAGCGGGAAGGTCGCGCTGCGGGTGGACGACTCGACGTTCCGCTACGCCTTCGGCGGCGACTTCGCCTCCCGGCTCCACCTGGTCCGGCTGCCCGCCTGTCTGCTGACCACCCCGAAACTGGCGAGGTGCCAGACGCAGACCGGGGTGCACACGACCCCGGGCGCACCCCTGACCACCCAGGTCTCGGTACCGGGCACGATGGTGGTGATGGCCGCGACCGCCGGCACCTCAGGCTCGGCCGGTGACTACTCGGCGACCAGCCTGTCACCGGGCGGCTCCTGGTCGACCTCGGGGAACACGGGCGCGTTCACCTACGACTACCCGATCAGCGTGCCCGCGCCGCTCGGCGGGGCGGCACCCCAGGTGGACCTCTCGTACAACTCCGCCAGCCAGGACGCGCGAACCGAGGGGACGAACAACCAGTCCTCGTGGCTCGGCGACGGCTGGACGTCGACCGAGAACTACGTCGAGCGCACCTACAAGCCGTGCGACGACGACTCCTCGTCCGGCGCGCCGAAGAACGACGGCGACCAGTGCTGGGCGGGACAGATCCTGACCCTGTCGCTGAACGGCCGATCCACCCAGCTCGTCTACGACGACGCGACCAGGACCTTCCACCCGGCCCAGGACGACGCCACCACCAAGGTGGAGGACCTGACGGGCACGACCAACGGCACCGACAACGGCGAGTACTTCAAGGTCACCGAAGGGGGCGTGCAGTACTTCTTCGGCTACAACCGGCTGCCCGGCTGGTCGTCGGGCAAGACGGAGACGAAGTCGGCGTGGACGGTGCCGGTGTACAAAGCCCACAGCGGGGTGTCCGCATGCCCGGACAGCACCGACTTCGCCGCCACCTCGTGCACCCTGGGCTACCGGTTCAACCTCGACTACGCGGTGGACCTGCACAGCAACGCCACGGCCTGGTACTACGCGCCGGAAACCGGCTACTACGGCGCGGACATGAAGAACACCACGGTGGCCTACACCCGCGGCGGCACCCTCTCGCGCATCGACTACGGCATGACGGCCTCGACCGTCTACTCGGCCACCGCGCCGGAACAGATCCTCTTCGACACCACTCAGGAGCGCTGCATCCCCGGCACACCGTCGGGCAACACCTGCGCGGACAGCCAGTTCACCGCCGCCAACGCGGCCTACTGGCCGGACGTGCCGATCGACCTCAACTGCACCTCGGGATCCAGCTGCACCAACCACGGACCGAGCTTCTGGTCGCGCAAGCGCCTGACGGCGATCACCACCCAGATCCAGGTGGGCGGCTCGACCCAGCAGATCGACAAGTACACCTTCACCCAGTCCTTCCCCGACGGCGGCGACCACGCCCCCACCCTCTGGCTGGACTCCATCCAGCGCACCGGCCTGGACACGCTGGGCGGCGCGTCGGGCAGCGCCTCGACACCGGCGGTGAGCTTCGACCCGCCGCTGCAACTGCCCAACCGGGTCGGCACCATCCCGCAGATGCCGCTGATGTACCACGACCGCATCCAGACGGTCACCAGCGAGACCGGCGCCGAGACCACCGTCACCTATGACCGCCCCGACTGCTCCAGCGCGCCGGCGAGCGACCCCGACGACCCGACGGACACGGCCGCCAAGGCGTTCGCCGCCACCAACACGCTGTCCTGCTTCCCGGTGTACTGGACCCCGACGGGACAGCCGGCACCCTGGATGGACTGGTTCTACAAGTACAAGGTCGGCTCGGTCGTCACCGTCGACCCGCACAACTCCTACCAGGACGGCACCCAGCCGGAACTGGAGACCGACTACACCTACAAGGGCAACCCCGGCTGGCACTACGACGACAACGAGGTCGTCAAGGCGAAGAACCGCACCTGGGGCCAGTTCCGCGGCTACCCGGAGGTGGACGTCACCACCGGTGACCCGAACGTCTTCCACTACACCGACGGCGCCAAGGTCCACGACCAGCGGACGCTGACGAAGACGTACTACTTCCTCGGCATGGACGGGGACACCCTGCCCGGCGGCAAGACCCGCTCGGCGCCGGCGCTGACCAGCCAGGACGGCGCCACCTCGGTCGCCGACGACAACGCCCTGGCGGGCCAGGTCTTCGAGACCGACACCTTCACCGCCTCCGGTGGCAGCCTCGCCAAGGCCGCCGTCACTGTCCCCACGATCATCGGCCCCACAGCCACCCGCGACCGCAGTGGCCTGCCGGACCTCACCGCGCAGATGGTCCGCACCGCCAAGTCACTGACCCGCGAGGCGGTTTCCTACGGCTGGCGCAGGACCGAGTCCGACACCTTCTACACCACGGCCCTCGGCAAACCCACCACAGGCATGCCGGTCCAGGCCGACGACCGGGGCGAGACCGGCGCCACCGACAACGTCGCCAAGTGCACCTACACCCGCTACCTGACCAACACCAGCCCGTTGCTGGCCCTTCCCGCCGAGACCGTCACCACCGCCCAGGACTGCTCCGGGGTGGGCGCCACCCCCAGCGGGACCCTGATCTCCGACACCCGCACCTCCTACGACGGACACGCCTTCGCCTACGACGGCGACGGACAGCAGAACCCGGCCCTGCCCGACCACGGCAACGCCACCCTGACGCAGAAGGCGTCGACCGCCAGTGGCGCAACGGCCTCCGCCTTCGTCGACGAGAACACCACCGCCTACGACTCCTACGGCCGCACCACGAAGGTCACCCGCACCCCCGACTCCACCTCGCCCGACGGCAAGAGCCTCGCCCAGACCGTGTCCACCGCCTACAGCCCGAGCAGCGGCGCGGTGCCCACCAGCACGGTCACGGCGACCCAGGTCACCCCGGGCACGGCCTGCACCACGAGCAGCACCAGCTCCAAGGACTGCCAGGTCGCCACCACGACCCTGGACCCCGGCCGGAATCTCCCGGTCGCCAAGACCGACGAGGCGAACCTGCTCACCTCCCTCACCTACGACGCGCTCGGCCGCCTCACCTCCGTGTGGCTGCCCAACGAGTCCAAGTCCGGCGGCGCGCCCGCGAACATGACGTACAGCTACGACCTGTCCCCGACCGCGCCCTCCGTCGTCAGCGAGAACTACCTGCTGGACAACGGGAGTTACCGGACCAGCGAGACGCTGTACGACGCCCTGCTGCGCTCACTGCAGACGCAGGACACCGCCGAGAACGGCACGACGACGGTCTCCGACACGCAGTACGACTCGCACGGCTGGAAGGTCGTCACCAACAACGCCTACAACGTCTCAGGCAACCCCGGCAGCAAGCTGGTCTCGGTCTCCCAGGTGACCATCCCCGACACCACCGTCACCGACTACGACGGGCAGGGCCGCGCCGGTCTGGTCACCGAGGAGCACGACGGCGCCAGGACCTGGACCACGACCACCGCCTACACCGGCGACCGCACCACGGTCCTGCCCCCCAAGGGTGGCGTGGCCACCACCACGGTGGTCAACGCCCGCGGCCAGTCCACCGAACTCGACCAGTACACCGCTGCCCCGACCCTGTCCGGCTCCGCCGCCGCCGGCTTCACCGCGAGCGGGGGCACACCCTCGCCCACCACCTACACCTACTTCCCCGCCGGACAGCAGCGCCAGGTCACCGGCCCGGACAACGCGGTGTGGAAGTTCGGCTACGACCTGCTGGGCCGCAAGACCTCGCAGACCGACCCCGACACGGGCGAGACCGACTACGGCTTCGACGACGCCGGCAACCTCACGTCCACCAAGGACGCCCGCAAGATCGAACTCGACTACACCTACGACCTGCTGGGCCGCAAGCTCACCGGCACCGACAAGGCCAAGGCCGGCTTCCAGTTCGCCTCCTGGACGTACGACACCCTGCGGATCGGCATGCCCACCTCCTCGACCCGCTACGTCGAGGGAGTGACCGGCGGGTACACGGTGGCCACCACCGGCTACACCAGCCTCGGCAAACCCACGGGCACCAAGACGACCCTCCCCGCGTCCGAGGCGCCGCTGCCGTCGACGTACACCACGACCTATACGTACACCGCCCGCGACCAGCTGCTGAGCACCCAGACCGATCCGCGCACCCAGGGCCTGGTCGGCGAGACCATCACCTACGGCCGTGACGCGCTGGGCAACCCGACCACCACGGGCAGCAGCGTCAACACCTACGTGGGCGCGACCACGTACACCGACTACGCCGAGCCGTCCCGGGTCACCCTGGGCGCCTCGACCAACCCGGCGTGGGTCACCTACGACTACGACGACCAGACCGGCCGGGTGACCGATCGTGTCGTCTCGCGGACCCAGGCCCCCGGCCCCACCGTCGACGACACCGCCTACACCTACAACCAGGCCGGAGCTCCGACCTCCATCACGGACCGCCAGTCGGAGACCGGCAACACCGTCACCGACCAGCAGTGCTTCTCCTACGACACCCTGAACCGGCTCTCCTCGGCCTGGACGGCGACCGACAACTGCGCGGCCGATCCGCCCACCAGCTCCACCCTGGCCACCACCGCGGGCGCGTACTGGCAGTCCTTCGGCTACGACGCGGTGGGCGACCGCCTCCACAGCGTCGACCACGCGATCGGCTCCGGCGGCACGACCACCACGACCGACTACGCCAACGGCTGCACCGCCGACTGCAACACCACCGGCGCCCAGCCCCACACCCTCACCGCCACCACCGGCGGCACCGACCCCAGCCACTTCGTCTACGACACGGCGGGCAACCTGCTCACCCGCACCTCGACCAGCGGACCCGGCCAGAGCCTGACCTGGGACGACGAGGGCCACCTGGCCGAAGTCGACACCACCGGCACCAGCCCGTCCGCCACCAAGTACCTCTACGACGCCGACGGCAACCAGCTCATCCGCCGCGACCCGGCGCAGACCACCCTGTTCGCGGGCGACACCGAGATCCTCGTCAACACCGCCGTCTCCCCGAACGTCCTGCTCGGCGCGGTCCGCACCTACACCCACGGCGGCGGCAGCGCACAGCCCGTCGCGGTCCGCTCCAGCCTCTCCGGCGGCGGTCTGAAGTACCTGTTCACCGACGCGCACGGCACGGCGACCCTGGCCATGGACGCCACCACGCAGGCGGTCGCCCGCCAGCAGTACACCCCGTACGGCCAGACACGCGCCGGCGCCAACAGCGCGACCTGGCCCGATCCCACCCGCTCCTATCTGGGCAAACCCCAGGACACCAGCACCGGCTACACCGATGTCGGCGCCCGCAAGTACGACCCCTCCCTGGGCCGCTTCATCAGCGCCGACCCGGTCTTCGAGGCCAACAGCCCTCAGGAACTCGGCGGTTACGCCTACGCGGGCAGCAACCCGGTGGCCGCGAGCGACCCGTCGGGTCTCCGGCTGGCCTGCGGTCCCGCGTACGGCGAGGCCGCCTGCCCGAAGAACTGCCCCAACGGCCACTGCACCCCCGTCACACCGGCGAAGAGCAGCTCGGGAGGCTCCGGTGACTCCGGTGACTCCGGCAGTTCGGGCGGCTCGGGCGGGACCGTGACCTCGGTGGTCGTCAACGGCACCGTCAGCGGGGTCGCCGCCGGGACCAACCTGGTCAAGATGCTCACCAACTCGGAGCGCAACGCCGCCTGGCTGCGCAACTGGGCCAAGTCCCATGGCTGGTCCAAGAATCCGGGCAGCTCCGTCGAGAGCTGGGGTTACACCAATGCGGACGGCAACTTCGTCTGGATGCTCAAGGTGAAGTTCCAGGCGAGCACCACCCCTGGCTTGCAGGCAGGCAGCGGCCAGGCGCGTGTCACGGCCCGGCTCGATCTCAACGGCACGTACACCAACCCGTTCACGGCCCAGACCGGAGGCAAGAACTCCCCGCTCCTGGGATCGGCCGACCCCAACGCCAACCTTTCGCACATCCCACTGGAGGAGCCATGGGTGAAGCCCGGCAGTATCGACCTGCTGAAGAGCGGGGTCCGGGTGGGCGGCAAGCTGTTGCTCGGGGCGGCGGTGGCCTACGACGTCTATGACGTCGCCTCGGCCCCGAGCGACCAGAAGGTCAGCACGGCGACCCGCGACGCGGCGGGCCTCGCCGGCGGTCTGGTGGGCGCGGCCTACGGAGCCGAGGTCGGAGCGGCCATCGGCAGCGCGGTCCCGCTGGCGGGGACCGCGGTCGGCGGAGTCGTCGGGGGAGTCGTGGGTGGGATCATCGGCAGTGGCGTCGGTGAGAGCATCGCCGAGGGAATCAAGGATCTCTTCTGAGAGGAACGGCCACGGCCATGTCGATCACCCCACCACCCGAGGACCCTGTGGCGGTCCAGCTGATCGCCATCCTCAACGACCCCGAAGCACCCGAGGCGGACCAGTACGACGCGGCCATGGACCTGGAGTTCCACGGCGGCGCCTGGTTCGAGCAGGCCATCTTCGAGATCATCCGGCGCGAGGACTTCCGAAGTGTCACCGCCCAGTTGTGCGCGGAATCGCTCGCCGGGATCTGGGCCCGCGAGGGCCGGATCGACGAGGCGTTCTTCCGCGAACTCCGCAACGCGGCCCGAAACGAAGTGCTCGGCATCCTCGGTGCCCGCGCACCGCACCTGATCCCCGAGGGGGCGCAGGGAGGCTGACACCGCCGCCGGCGCCTCGTGGACACGAGGCGCCGGACGGCCGGGCGTTCGGCGGGGGTCACGGCTTGCGGGCGAGCCCGCCGTGTTCGCCGATGACCTGCGGTTCGGGCGCGGTGGTGTCCGGCCGCCAGAGCGGGACGGAGACGACACCGGGATCGAGCAGCTCCAGACCGTCGAAGTAGGACGTGATCTCCTCGACGGTACGCAGGTTGTAGGGGACGGCCCCGCTCTCGTTGTACGCGTTCTGCGCCTGCTCGAAGACGGGATCGATGCCCGCCGAACCGTCGTTGACGGAGAGATAACTGCCGGACGGCAGCGCGGCCATCAGCTCGGTGACGATCGACCGGGCCTGCTCGTAGGTGGCCACATGCCCGAGGATGTTGCTGAGGACCAGCGCGGTCGGCCGGGACAGGTCGAGCGTCTGCGCGGCGGCCTTCAGGATGCGGTCGGTGTCCACGACGTCGGCCTCGATGTACGCGGCCGCCCCCTCCGGCGTGGAGTGGAGCAGGGTACGGGCATGCGCGAGGACCATGGGGTCGTTGTCGACATGGACGATCCGGGTCTCGGGGGCGATGCGCTGGGCGACCTGGTGGGTGTTGTCGGCGCTGGGCAGCCCGGTCCCGACGTCCAGGAACTGCCGTATGCCCGCCTCGGCGACCAGGTAGGTGATGTTGCGGGCCAGAAAGGCACGGCTGCCGCGGGCGATGGTGACGATGCCGGGGAAGACGTCCGTGTAGGCGTCACCGGCCGCCCTGTCGACGGGGTAGTTGTCGTTCCCTCCCAGCCAGTAGTTCCAGATCCGTGCCGAGTGCGGCACCGATGTGTCGATCGTCGGGTGTTCCGCCGGTGGGGGCGTGGCGTCCTTCTCGTCCATGGGCAGCGTTCCGTCCTTCGCCGGGGCAGGGGGCATGGGGCATGGCAGGGGTGGTTCGACGCACAACCTATGCCCCAACGCCCTCTGTGTGTACGGCAGTTCATGCTCGGGCTCGCCGGCAACCCGCTGTCGAGGTCAGTTGTGGCCGGGTGCCGTGTACGTCCCGAAGAACCGCAGCTCGGCGACGTTGATGATGTTCGTGTTGGAGAGGCGGATGTACCGGTAGGCCACCGGGGCGTCGGTGGTGTCGGTGCGGGCGAGGTTCTGCCACTGGAGGGTCGCCTGGGCCTTGGTGGTGATGGCCGTCCAGGTCACGAGGTCGTGGGAGCCGAGGAGTTGGAGGCCGGCGGACCGGGTGGTGCCGTACGAGTCCTGGCGCACGATCAGGTCGGCACGGTCGAGGGCGAGTGAGCCGCCCTCGCGGAAGTCCCAGACGATGTAGTACTGGCCGTTCACCGCGCGGGTGTCGGTGTACGTGGTGAGTTTCGCGTCGAAGAGCAGCGCGGTGGCGGCGGCCTTGGACGACTCGGACGTCCCGGTGAGGCCGACCAGGTCCGCCTTGGTCATGACGCCGTTCACGATGTTCTGTTCGTTGGAGAGGTAGAGGTACGAGTCGTCCGTGGTCGCGTAGAGGGTCGAGCCCTTGACGCCGGTCGCGGTGGTGTAGTCGGCACTGAAGCGGAGAGGACGGCCCGAGGCGATGCCGTCGGGCAGGACGGCCCGCGCGCGGAACGTGGTGTCTCCGTCCCGTGTGACCTCGGCCGGCTGCCCCTCGATGGTCACCGCGACATCGGTGACGGCCTCCTTCGCGGTGAGCGCGAGGGTGACGGTGTCGCCGCCCACGGCACGGCCCGGGAGGGCGTTGTCCGACGAGAGGACCGCCGAGGAGATCCTGTTGACGGCCTCATGGCGGTCGCCGTGGATACGGAGTTCGCTGAAGGAGGAGATGCCCGGATAGGCGGGATCGGTGGGGATGCCGGGGGAGTCGACCTGGACCTTGAGGAACCGGTACTGCTCGCCCCGCAGTTGGTCGAAGACGCCGATGGTCTCCAGGGCGAAGTCGTCGTCCGTGGTGTCGGTCGTCTCGCTGACCGTCAGCTTCGTCCAGGTCGCCTTGTCGTTGGAGCCGTAGACATTGGCGCCCTGCGAGCGGTTGGCGAAGTTGTAGCGCGCCTGGAGGCCGAACGCGGTCGCCGAGAAGCGGTGGTCGACGCCGAAGTCGAGGACGAACGGGGCGCGCAGGTCGCCGCTGGTGGTGTTGAAGTCGCCGTCGGTCATGTTGGCGATGGCGGCGGCGGTCAGGGTGGGGGAGGAGACGAGGGCGGGATAGGCCAGGCTGCCGTCGTCGGCCAGCCGAGGGGTGAGCAGTTGGAGTTTCGTCACCGCGGCCTGGAGGGTGGCCAGGTTCGCGAGGAACGTCTCGTCGTCCGCCGTGTCGATCGACGCCCGGACGGAGTCGGCGACGGGTTGGAAGAGGGCGAGGGAGGCGGTCGTGTAGGTGGCGGCGGTGTCGTAGGCGGCGAGGGCGAGTTGGTACGCGGACGCCCGGTCGGCGGCCACCGGGAGACTCACGTCGAGGACGATGTCGACCGTGCCGTCCGAGGCGACGACGTGGAAGGTGTGCGGCCCGGTCTGCGAGGAGCCAGGGGTCCAGGTGAGGGTTCCGGTGACGGTGTCCAACAGTGCGCCCGCCGGAAGCCCCTCTGCCTCGTACGTGACCGTGTCCGAGGCGTTCGCGTCGGTGGCCGCGAGGGAGCGGGACAGCGGCGCGCCCTTCAGCCCGATGATCGTCGTGGCGAGGCCCTGCGGGAACAGGGGCGGCGAAAGCTGGCTGACCGCCAGGAGGTTGACGTGGTCGAGGTCGACGGTCCCGTGCGGCCGGCCCTTGATCCGGTAGTAGGCGATGTAGTTGCCGACGACGGTGGTCGGGACGACGGATGCCTGAAGGTTGTAGGTGAGGTAGCGCCACTGGCCGTGAGTGTTCGGCACGGTGAGCGTGTAGTAGGGCGCGCCGGCGCGGTCGCGGCTGATCTCCAGGGTCGCGGAGGCGGTGGTGCGGACGCGCACGCCGACCGGGTAGTACTTCGAGGTGTCGCCGTACATCAACTGCCGGATCGCGACGACGCTGCCCTTCCTGGACGGGCGGATCCGGACGAACTCGTGCCCGTCCTCGGCCCGCACCTTCGAACGGCCGTCCAGCAGGATGCTCTTGGTCGCGAACGGCACGTTCGGGCCGCTGGGCTCGGGCGGGGACTGACCGGCGACTGCCCTGGGCAGGGAGAGCCAGTACTCGGGATTGGGCTGGATGCCGCCCCAGAAGTTCGCGAGCGAGCCGCCGTAGTAGTAGGTCGGGCCCTCGGCGTGGCGGTGGGTCTCCAGGAGGCCCGGCGCCTCCTTCCGCAGGTCGGTCGGCTGCTCGTACGTGTAGACGTAGTACAGCTCGTCGAGCGGGTTGAACAGTCGTCCGCGATACGCCTCCGAGACCTTGCCGGGGCCGCCGGTGGTGTCGATCCAGGGGATCGCGTGGCCCAGCATGTAGCGGTAGAACGGGTCGTTGCCGGTCAGCAGACGGTTGTCGAGGAAGCGGTAGGGACTGACGGCGTCACGGGCCGTGGAGACGGTTCCCTTGACCGGGTCCACCCGGGTGCCCTGGACGGTGAGGATGCGGGCGAGACCGGTGGCGGCGTAGAGGTCGTCCTCCGCGTGCGCCTGGTCGCGACCCATCTCCTGGAGCTGGACGAAGGAGTGGCCGTATGTGTTGAGCGGGTCCTTGCGGTCGATCCTCGGGTAGAGCGAGGCGATCGCGCCGTTCTGCTCGGGCCGCGTGGTCGTGGAGTTGACGGTGTACCACTCGACGCCCTCGCGATAGCGGTCGAGGTTGTCGGTGAAGATGTAGCCGGCCAGGGCGCCGACCAGCGGGTACAGATGCTGGTTGTAGTAGTAGGTGTTCTTGTGCAGGAACGTCTCCGTCATCGGGACGACGAGATTGGCTGTCAGATTCGCGGTGTCGGAGTCGTGCCAGGCGATGTCGTAATCGGTGTACGCGGTGTCGTGGTCGGTCGCGCGGAAGATCTCGGCCCCGGCCAGCAGCCGGTAGAGCGGGACCCCGGAATGGATCTGGGCGTCGGCGTAGTAGGCGTACTTGTCCGGGGCCATGTGGCTCCAGATCCGGATGATCCGCATGCCGTTGGCGCGGTACACCGGGTCGCCGGTGATGAAGTACAGGATCGCCTGGGTGAGCACGCCCCAGGAGTCCTCGATGAGCTTCGACTCCGTCCCCTGGGAGGCGAAGGTGTCGGTGCCCGGCCGGTCCAGGACGCTGCCCAGGTTCTTGGACGTCAGCGTCGTGGCGGCGTACGACGTCTGCCGCATCGCCGCGTAGTAGCTCGCCCAGGGCTCGCGGCCGGCGAGCACCTGGGCGCGGGCGAGACGGAGACTGCCGGCCGAGACACCGATGCCGGGGTGGACGAAGCCGTTGGGGCTGCGCCAGGTGCGGAGAACGGGCAGACCGTCGTCGGCCGGCGCCTCGTCGGCGATGGCGCGTCCCGGCGCCATGACGGGCAGGCCGAGCGCGGCGGCGCCGACGGTCATGGCGCCGAGGACGGTACGGCGGGAGGGGGGTTGGGCGTACGACGGCTGGTGACGTCTGTCGGACATTCTGCGGCTCCGAGTGCGGGCGTAGTAATCGTTTGCTGTCAAGCTAGGTGAGACCAGCGAAGACCATCAAGAGGAGTGCGACTGCTTATGCCGTAAACGATTACCGTCGTGGCGATCGGGCACCCGACGCACCACCTCTAGTCAGCTCGTAAATGGGCTATGTAGAGTACGGGTATGGGTGCGCCGCGTATGACCCTGCAGACCCAACTGGTCCTGCGGGCTTTGCTGGAGGACCCCGCCAAGCAGCGGTACGGCCTGGAGCTGTGCGAGGTGGCGGGACTGCCGTCGGGCACGATCTATCCCATCCTTGCCCGGCTGGAACAGGTCGGCTGGGTCGACAGCGTCTGGGAGGACCCGGCCGTTCACGAGACGGCCGGCCGGCCGCGTCGCCGTTTCTACCGGATCACCCAGGACGGGGCTGTGCAGGCCCGCGACGCCCTGGCCCGCGTGTACCGGTCCCGGAAGCAACCCCTGCCCGGCTGGGCCGCCGTCAGCCCGGCGACCGAGGGAGGCCCGTCATGAAGGCCCGCCGACGGTCAGGGCCGCGCCCCTTCGTGCGTGCGGACAAGGTGCCGTCCGTCGACGGCCTGGTCGCCGCTGTCCGCGCACACCACCCCGAGTCCGACACCGCCCCGGTGGAGCGCGCCTGTGCCGAGGCCGCCTTCTGGCACGAAGGCCAGCGGCGCCGCAGTGGGGACGCCTACGTCACCCACTGTCTCGCGGTCGCCGCCATCGTCGCCGATCTCCGGCTGCCCCCGCATGTGGTGTGCGCGGCGCTGCTTCACGATGTGCTGGAGGACACGGCCTGTCCTCCGCAGCGGATCGCCGATCGATTCGGCCCAGAGGTCGCCGAGTTGGTCGCGGCGGTCCGCACCGCCGACGTGTCCGCGTACGCGCGGGCGAGCAAGGGGGCGACACCCGCCCACGATGCCGCCGGTCCGTCACGGGAGACGGCCGTGCTGGCCATCCGACTCGCCGACCGGCTCCACAACATGCGCACCATCACGTTCCTGGCCAGGGCCAGGCAGCTTCTCAAGGCCCGTGAAACCCTCGATGTCTTCGTGCCCGTGGCCTCCGCGGCAGGCATGGACACCGTCGGCCGTGAACTGCGGGACCTCGCTTCGGCGGTCCTGCGACCGGCACCGTCGTCCTACGCCGTCACGGGACGGCTCCTGACGGCCCTCGCGCTCCTGCTGCCCGCCGGGCAACGGGCGCGCTGGCTGGAGGAATGGGGCGCCGACCTGGCCACCCACACCACCCGCCGCGCCCGCACCCGCTTCACGCTCCGCGTCCTGCTCGGCGCGCCCCGGCTGTCGATGACGCTGCGCCGCCCTTCACGTGAGGAAAGGCGATGACGAACGGAGAACGTCGGGACGCAGGACGGGGAGTTCCGCGCGCAAGGCTTCGCTGATCTTCTGTTCGTCCGCCTGGTCGTAGCTGTCGAGCAGTTCAGGCAGCACTATGTCGTGCAGTTCATCGGTGGTGAAGTCGACCCGGCAAGTGGTCCGGTACGGGTCGCCGACGACCAGGGCCTCCGGCTGCCGGGCGAAGTCCAGGCAGAAGTACAGGGTGCTGATCACGGTCCGCGCACGGACCAGGCCCTTGACCGTCAGACACCCGCCGTCGTCGCCGTGGTGCCCCTGCACGCCTCCGGTGGCGGTGAGATCGCCGCGGACCACCACGTCGGGGCAGCCCGACAGCAGCACGTTGCGGACCCGTACGTGCCCCGTGACCAGCAGGAAGTTGCCACCGGCGGAGTCCCACCACTCGATGTCTCCCTCGACGGTCAGGTCGCCGTCCACGATCACGTTGCACGGCGACCAGTCGCCGTCGCCGTCGCGCTCCAGGTTCCCCACGACGTGCAGACCGCCCTCGTACAGGCGGATCTCCTGCTCGTCGGCGAACTCCCGGTACGGATACTGAAGGTCGGAGGCGGCGTCGAAGCGAGCCTCGGCCTCGTCGACGCCGATGAGTCGGTAACCCGCGGGTGAGGTTGCGCTGTTCATGGCACGGACGCTACAACCGCCCACTGACACCCACGCGGTCGGAAGCGGATCACGCCAGGTGGCATCGGGTATTGGCCATGAACGCGACAGGAGGTACCGTCGGTCCGATATCGACGACGGCGAGACGGAAGCCGGTGGGAAACCGGCACGGTCGCGCCACTGTGTACGGGACGCCCCGCAGGGGTGCTCCGTGAGTCAGACCCGTGGCCGTCGTCCTGTGCACCACCGAGATGGGACGCGAACTCCCAGAGGAGGCCCTGCCATGGCGCAGCATGTCGCACCGCCGACAGCCACCACCCCCGTCATCCCGGCCAGACTGCCGCTCAGGGACATCGCCCCCTGGGCGGTCTTCTTCGGCATCCTGATGCTGGTCCTGCTGTACTTCGTCGGCGCGGAGCAGGGTGCCACCTCCGTCGTCTCCGGCGAGGAAGTCCACGAGTGGGTGCACGACGCCCGCCACCTCCTCGGCTTCCCCTGCCACTGACGAAGGACGCCGCACACCCCATGAACTCCGCAACCGTGAGAAACCTGCTCGTGCGGGGCATGCTCGCCGGCCTCGGCGCCGGCGTGCTCGCCCTGATCGTCGCCTACTTCCTCGGTGAACCGAGCGTCGACAAGGCGATCGGCTTCGAGGCGGCCCACGCCCCCGCCCACGAGCACGAGGTCGAACTCGTCTCCCGCAGCCTGCAGTCCACCGCCGGCCTCGCCACCGGTGTCCTGATCTACGGGGTCGCCTTCGGCGGAATCGCCGCCCTCGCCTACTGCTTCGCGCTGGGCAGGGTGGGTCGCTTCACGCCCCGCGCGACCGCGCTGCTGCTGTCCGGCAGCGCCCTGCTCGTCGTGTATGTCGTGCCGTTCCTCAAGTACCCGGCCAACCCGCCCGCGGTCGGCAACGGCGACACCATCGGCAAGCGCACCACCCTGTACGTGCTGATGATGGTGCTCAGCATCCTCCTCGCGGTCGCCGCCACCATCCTGGGCAGGCGGCTCGCCCCGAAGCTGGGCACCTGGTACGCCACCGTCACCGCGGTGGCCGCCTTCGCCCTCGTGATCGGACTGGCGTACGCCTTCCTGCCCGTCGTCAACGAGGTACCGAGCGACTTCCCGGCCACCGTGCTGTGGCGCTTCCGCGTCTCCGCACTCACCATCCAGCTCACCCTCTGGGGCGCGTTCGGCCTGGTGTTCGGCGAACTGGCCGAGCGGCTGCTCCATCCCAGGCCCGCGACAGCCACCGCACCCCGACCGGTCGCCGCACCCAACTGACCTGACCCGTCAGCCGAGCCAGGGCCCACGGAACCGTCCGAGGGCCCTCTCGCGTTTCGGGTGCGAGGCGCGGAGGAACCGCGTGACCGGGGCAGGGCTGCGGGGGAGGAACTCGGGTGTTCCCCCCTCCGTAGACCTGCTACCCCCGGCCGATGGGGCGAGCCGTCAGGACGCGGAGAGTTCCCCGCGGACCGTGCGGGCTGCCGCGGCCAGGTGTTCCAGGGAGGCTCGGGTCTCGGGCCAGCCGCGGGTCTTCAGGCCGCAGTCGGGGTTCACCCAGAGGCGCTCGGCGGGAATCGCCTTGAGGCCCGTACGGAGCAGTTCGGCGGCCTCCTCGGTGCTCGGGACGCGCGGGGAGTGGATGTCGTAGACGCCGGGACCGGCCTCGCGCGGATAACCGTGGGCGGCGAGTTCGCGGGCGACCTGCATGTGGGAGCGGGCGGCCTCCAGGCTGATGACGTCGGCGTCCAGGTCGTCGATCGCCTGGACGATGTCGCCGAACTCGGCGTAGCACATGTGCGTGTGGATCTGGGTGTCAGGACGGACCCCGCCGGTGCTCAGCCGGAACGCCTCGGTGGCCCAGGCCAGGTAGGTGGGATGGTCGGCGGCCCGCAGCGGGAGCGTCTCGCGCAGCGCGGGCTCGTCCACCTGGATGACCGAAGTCCCCGCCGCCTCAAGGTCGTCGACCTCGTCGCGCAGGGCGAGGGCGACCTGGCGGGCCGTGTCGCCCAGCGGCTGGTCGTCGCGGACGAAGGACCAGGCCAGCATGGTGACCGGCCCGGTCAGCATGCCCTTGACCGGGCGGGACGTGAGGGACTGGGCGTACGTCGTCCAGCGCACCGTCATCGGATCGGGGCGGGAGATGTCGCCGGCCAGGATCGGCGGGCGGACGTAACGGGTGCCGTAGGACTGCACCCAGCCGTGCCGCGTGGCGAGGTACCCCGTCAGCTGCTCGGCGAAGTACTGGACCATGTCGTTGCGTTCGGGCTCGCCGTGGACGAGGACGTCGATGCCGGTCTTCTCCTGGAAGGCGATCACCTCGCCGATCTCCGTCCTGATGCGATCCTCGTACGCCGCCTCGTCGATCCGGCCCGTCCTCAGGTCGGCGCGGGCGGTGCGCAGTTCGACGGTCTGCGGGAAGGAGCCGATGGTGGTGGTCGGCAGCAACGGCAGGCGCAGGTGCGCGCGTTGGGCGCCGGCGCGCTCGCCGTAGGGCTGGGAGCGGCGGGCGTCGGCGTCCGTGACGGCGGCCGTGCGGGCCCGTACAGCGGGGTCGTGGGTGATGGGCGACGCGGCTCGGGCGGCCAGGTCGGCGCGGTTGGCGGCCAGTTGGGCGGTGATGGCGCCGGTGCCCTGGGCGAGCCCCTTGGCGAGGGTGACGATCTCGGTCGTCTTCTGGCGGGCGAAGGCGAGCCAGCGCAGGATCTGCGGCTCGATGTCGCGTTCGGCGGCGGTGTCGAGGGGGACGTGGAGCAGGGAGCAGGAGGCCGACACGTCGACCCGGTCGGCCAGGCCGAGGAGGGTACCGAGCGTGGAGAGGGACTTCTCCAGGTCGTTGACCCAGATGTTGCGGCCGTTGACGACGCCCGCGACCAGGCGCTTGCCCGGCAGGCCGCCCACCGCCGCGAGCGCGTCCAGGTTGGCGGCGGCCGACTCGGTGAAGTCCAGCGCCAGCCCCTCGACCGGCGCCTTCGCCAGCACCGGCAGCGCGTCGCCGAGGCGGTCGAAGTACGAGGCGACCAGCAGTTTCGGCCGGTCGGTGAGGGCGCCGAGACCGCGGTAGGCGCGGGCGGCGGCGTTCAGCTCGGCCGGGGTGCGGTCCTGGACGAGGGCGGGCTCGTCGAGCTGCGCCCACTCGGCGCCCGCCGCGCGCAGGTCGGCGAGGACCTCGGCGTACACGGGCAGCAGCCGGTCCAGGAGCGTCAGCGGGTCGAAGTCGGCGGCGACGCCGGGCGCGGGCTTCGCCAGCAGCAGATAGGTGACGGGACCCACGAGGACGGGGCGGGCGGTGAGGCCCAGCGCCAGGGCCTCGCCCAGCTCGGCGACCTGCTTGGCCGAGTCGGCGGTGAAGACCGTGTCCGGGCCCAACTCCGGGACCAGATAGTGGTAGTTGGTGTCGAACCACTTGGTCATCTCCAGCGGCGCCACGTCCTGCGTACCCCGCGCCATCGCGAAGTAGCCGTCCAGTGCGTCCGCGTCGACGGCCGCTCGGTGGCGTTCCGGGATCGCCCCGACCATGACGGTCGTGTCCAGGACGTGGTCGTAGTACGAGAAGTCGCCGGTCGGGACCTCGTCGATGCCGACGTCGGCGAGCCGGCGCCAGTTGGCGGCACGCAGATCGGCCGCGGTGGCGCGGAGGGCGTCGGCGCCGGAACGGCCCTTCCAGTAGCCCTCGATGGCCTTCTTCAGTTCCCGGTTCGGGCCCTGACGGGGGTAGCCGTACACGGTGGACCGTGCTGCCGCGGCTGCGGACTTCGCTGTCACGGAAATCTCCTTCGCGAGATATCTCCCTGGGATCCCGGGACGGGACGAGGAGCGCGAAGGGAACGACACACCGGGCGGACGCACGACAGCCGTCCCACCGGATATGTACGCCGACCCGCCCACGAGGTCACCGGGATGTCCGCGCACGAGTGCTTCGTACGCGGGCAACGGGCAGGTCTTCGGACTCGCGAGCACGTCCTCCGTACGGAGGACACCTACTGGCCGTCGCTTCCCAGACCCTGTTCACCGGATCCAGTGCGTATGACGGCGGTCGTTCTCGCTCACCGCTGCGGGGCAGTCCCGGATTCCCACCGGGTTCCCTCTTACGACGCATCCCGCCTGGCGGACGGGGCGAACCAGCTGCACGGGCCAGCCTAAGGGGCAGCGCCCGAGCGCGGTGGATCACGTCCGGCATATGTGACGTGCGCCATACGGCTGCCCCGGAACCCGGCCACCGTCCGGTCCGACTACTCAACCGGTACGACGCGATCCGAGCGACGTCGTACGACGTGACTTGGAGACGCGGTTGATGGACGAGTCCCGGCAATCCTCCTTACCCGGTGCGGGTGCGGTCCTGCGGAGAGCGACGCCCCCGCCCGCACTCTGCGGCTTCCTCCTGCTGCTGGCCCTGATCTTCACGGTGTCCCACGCCGCCGGGACCGCCTCCGGACCCGTCGCGCCCGGTATGCACGACACCGGCACAGGCGCGGGCGGCGGCGGTACCGGCGAGATCGACGACATGGACGACATGGACGAGATGGACATGAGCGGCGGAGGCAACTGATGGGCGCCGAACCCGTGACCGTCCTGATGACCACCGATCTGACCATCGGCGGCATGACCTGTGCGGCCTGTGTCACCCGCGTCGAGAAGAAGCTCGGCAGGCTGGACGGCGTCACGGCCACCGTCAATCTCGCCACCGGGCGGGCCCGGGTGAGCCATCCGGCGGACGTCGGCCCCGACGAACTCGTCGCGACCGTGGAGAAGGCCGGCTACACGGCCGCCCTCCCCGAACCGCCCAGGAAACGGGCGGCCACGGACGACGGCGAGCCCGAGGAGACGACGCGCGAACGGGACCGGCTGGTCGTGACGGCCGTGCTCGCGGTGCCCGTGCTGGTCCTGTCGATGGTGCCCGCGCTCCAGTTCGGCAACTGGCAGTGGCTGTGCTTCGTACTGGCCGCGCCCGTCGCCGTGTGGGGCGCCTGGCCCTTCCACGAGCGGGCGGTACGGGGGCTGCGGCACTCCGCCGCGACCATGGACACCCTGGTCTCGCTGGGCGTCGTGGCGTCCTTCGCCTGGTCGGCGTACGCACTCTTCCTCGGCGGCGCCGGCGACCCCGGCATGCGGATGCCGTTCACACTCGTGCCGTCCGCCTCCGACGGCGTCGCCCACATCTATCTCGAAGCGGCTGTCGGCGTGCCGCTGTTCGTGCTCGCGGGCCGCTTCCTGGAGGCGCGGGCCCGGCACGGCACCGGGGCGGCCCTGCGGTCACTGGCCAGGCTCGCCGCCAAGGAGGTCTCCGTCCGGGAGGGCGACAGCTCCGAACGGCTCCTCCCCATCGAGGAGTTGATGGTCGGTCAGGTCTTCGTCGTGCGGCCGGGAGAGCGGGTCGCCACCGACGGCGAGGTGGCCGAGGGCAGTTCGGCCGTGGACCTGTCCCTGGTCACGGGGGAGAGCGAACCGGTCGAGGTCGGGCCCGGCTCGCCGGTGGTCGGCGGCGCCGTCAACGAGGGCGGGCTGCTGCTCGTACGGGCCACGGCCGTCGGCGCGGACACCCAACTCGCCCGTATCTCCCGGCTGGTGACGGAGGCTCAGGCCGGAAAGGCGCGTGCCCAGCGGCTGGCCGACACGGTGGCCGGTGTCTTCGTGCCCGTCGTGCTGGCGCTGGCCGTGACCGTGCTCGGGTTCTGGCTGGGCGCCGGGGCCGATCCACAGGCGGCGATCACCGCGTGCGTGGCCGTCCTGGTCGTGGCCTGCCCGTGCGCGCTGGGCCTCGCGACCCCGACCGCGCTGATGGCCGCGACCGGCCGGGGCGCCCAGTTGGGTGTCCTCGTCACCGGTCCGCAGGCGCTGGAGGGGCTTCAGCACATCGACGCCGTCGTCCTCGACAAGACCGGCACGCTGACCTCGGGGCACATGACCGTCGCCCGGGTCACGGCCGTACCTGACGGGCTCGGACGCGACGCGGTGCTGCGGCTCGCGGGGGCCGTCGAGCTGGGTTCGGAACACCCGCTCGGCCGGGCCGTCGCCGCGTACGCCCGGCGGGAGTCGGACGGGCAACGGCTGCCGGAGGTGAGTGACTTCAGCGCTCTGCCGGGGCGCGGTGTCCGCGGCCTGGTCGAGGAGCGGCTGGTCGAAGTCCTCGCGCCGGACGACGAGTTGCCCGCCGCGCTCGCCGAAGCGCTGACGGTGGCCGAGGCCGCCGCCCACACACCCGTACTGGTGCGGGTGGACGGTACGGCCGAGGCACTGATCGAGATCGGTGACGTCGTACGGCCCGGCAGCTACCGTGCCGTCGAGCGGTTGCGGCGGCTCGGTGTGCGCCCTGTGCTGGCCACCGGCGACCGCGAGGCGCCCGCCCGTGCCGTCGCCTCCGCCCTGGGCATCGACGAGGTGCATCCCCGCCTCACACCCGAGGAAAAGGCCGAACTCGTCCTGGACCTCCAGGAGCAGGGGTATCGGGTCGCGGTCGTCGGGGACGGTGTGAACGACGCCGCCGCACTGGCCGGCGCCGACCTCGGGATCGCCATGGGGAGCGGTACGGACGTGGCCATCGGAGCCGCCGACGTGACCCTCGTTCGCGGAGACATCGAGGCCCTCGCGGACGCGGTCCGCCTCGCCCGGCGCACGCTGGGCACGATCCGGGTCAACCTCGTGTGGGCCTTCGGCTACAACGTCGTCACCGTGCCGCTCGCCATGGTCGGTCTGCTCAACCCGATGTTCGCCGCGGCGGCCATGTCCGCCAGCTCGGTGCTCGTCGTCGCCAACAGCCTGCGGCTGCGCGCCTGGCAGCCCTCGCCCGCCTCCCGGAGACACACCCCATGAGCGACCGAGCCCCCTGGCGGCCGACGCGCCGCCGACTCACCGACGCCCTGCTCGCCGCGCTCGCGCCCGTCGGCGTGTGCGGTCTCGCCCTCGGCGGTCTGAGCACCTGGACCGCCTACGGCAACGCGGGCACCCCGCCGCGCGTCGCGGTCACCGAGGGCCGGATGTACCTGCCCACCGGTGACACCCCGGAGACGGCGGCCTTCTTCCGGATCGTCAACAGCGGGGGATCGGCCGACCGGCTGCTGAAGGTGACGTCCGCAGGGGTCGGCAAGGGGGCCCTCACCCTCAGCCGCCACCTGATGACCGGCGCGAGCACCGCCTCCGCGGAGACGGTGACCTCGGCCGAGATCCCCGCCGGAGACCGCCTCACCATGTCACCGGACGGCCTCGACGTGATCGTGCCGGTCAAGGCCGGCTGGCAACCCGGTGACCTCGTCTCGTTCACCCTGCACTTCGAGCACAGCCGAGCCGTGAGGGCGCTCGCGGTGGTGGTCCGGCCGGGCGAGGACGGGGCGTAAGCCCGCTCGCCGACCGGTTCCTGTCAAGTGCCGTCGCAGCAAAGGAAATTGGCCCTCGGGGGCGGGAACTCGAACCCACTCGCGTCCGACTACTGCTTCGACAGCGCGTCCCGTCACCGGTCGGCCATTGTGGAAGAGGAAGGTTCTGGACAATGCCCCGAAAATAGCCTCGCCATTGTCGACCTGCGGAATTCCGATACTGGAATTCCGAATTATGTGATCCCGAGGAGGTGATCGATGATGTCCGCGACAGATCCGACAAGGGCCCAGCTCCGAAAGCCGCTCGGTCTTCCGCTGCTCGTTCTGGCGTCGGCGCAGCTGGTCGTCTCGCTCGACTACAACATCGTGTATGTCGCCCTGCCCGACATCGGCGCCGGACTGGGGTTCTCCGACCACGACCTGCAGTGGGTGGTGAGCGCCTATGTCGTCGCCACCGGAGGTTTCCTGCTGCTGGGCGGCCGGGCCGCGGACCTGCTCGGCCGACGCCGGATGTTCGTCCTGGCGGCGCTGCTGTACGCGGGGTCGTCCCTGGTCGGCGGGGTGTCCGAGACGCCCGGAGTCCTGGTCGCCGTCCGGGCGGTGCAGGGCATCGGCGGTTCGCTGCTGTTCCCGGCGACGCTGTCCCTGATCACCACCCTGTACGACGAAGGGCCCGACCGGAACCGGGCGTTGGCGGTGTGGGGCGCTGCCGGAGCCGGTGGGCTCTGCTTCGGGTCCCTGCTCGGCGGGGTCCTGGTGGAGGCGTTCGGCTGGCCGTCCGTGTTCTTCGTCAACGTGCCGATCGCCGGAGTGCTCGCGGTGGCCGGGTGGTTGCTCTTCCCGGCGGACGGACCGTGGGACCGTACGCGGCACTTCGACGTGGCGGGCGCGCTGACCGCGACCGGCGGGCTCACGCTCCTGGTGTTCCTGCTGGTCCAGGCTCCCGCCGAGGGCTGGGGCACACCGGTGGCCCTCACCAGCGCGGGACTGTCCGCCTGCCTGCTGACGCTCTTCGCCGTCGTGGAGCGCCGGTCGCGTGAACCACTCGTACCGGCACGGCTGTTCGCCCACCGGGGCCTGCTGGTGGCGATGGGTGTGACCGCGCTGTTCAGTGCCACGTTCAGCTCGGTGCCGTACTTCCTGACGCTGTACTTCCAGACCGTCCACGGCTACAGCGCGGTCGCGACCGGGCTCGCGTTCCTCGTGCCCGCCGTGGTGGTGGCCGTCGGTACACAGGCCGGCGAACGGGCCGTGTCCGCCTTCGGAGTGCGCCGCATGCTGGTCGGCGGCATGGCGCTGGGCGCCGCCGGCGCCGGAGCGCTGGGGCTGGCGCTCACCTCGGACGGCTCGTATCCCGTACTGCTGCCGGGGATCGTGCTCCTGAGTCTCGGCCAGGGCGCCGTGTGGACGGGGATGTGGATCGCCGCGTCCACCGGGGTGGCGGCCGGTGACCAGGGCATCGCCTCGGGGTTGGCGTCGACGACCCTGCAGGTGGGCGGCGCGGTGGGCCTCGCGCTGCTCGTCGCGGTCGCCGGGGGAGTGGGGCAGAGCGCCTCGGGTCCCGGGCTGCTCGACGGGATCCGTACCGCCGTGTTCGCGACGGCGGCTGGCATCGGTTGCGGGGCGCTCGCGCTGGGCGTCTTCGGGGGTACGACGTGGAGTGCCCCGGGTGGCCGGGGTGGCCGGGGTGGCCGGGGTGGCCGGGGCGGCCGGGGCGGCGGGGGTGCCCGGGGTGGGCGGGGTGGCCGGGCCGCCAAGACCTCCCGGACCAGCGAGCCTTAGGCCCTGCCTTCGCGACCGCCCTGCCCGCCTGCCCGCCTACTTCGTCCGCGCTGTTTTGCTTCGCCCGCTTACCGCTCGCCCTGCTTGCCTAGCTCGCTCGCCCGCCTGTCTATCTCACCCGCCCGCCCTGCTTGCTTCGCCCGCTTACCGCTCGCCCTGCTTGCCTAGCTCGCTCGCCCGCTTGCCTATCTCACCTGCCCGCCCTGCTCGCTTGCCCGCCTGCTTCGCCCCCGCTCCGCTGACCCGCTCTCCTGCCTCGCCTGCTGGCCCGCCCCGCTCAAATTCCCTCCCGACTGTCCCTGCTCGCCTGCCTTGCCCGCTCGATGACTTCGCCGGCCTGCCCTGCTCGATTGCCTCGCCTGCCCCGCCACACTTGCCCGCTCGCCTACCCAAGCTCGCCTGCCTCGCCCGCTCGTCCGCCCGCCCGGCCGTCCAGCTCGCCCTTCCTCCCTTTCCGACCGCCCCCTGCTCACCCGCTTCCCGTCCCGACCCACCTCCCTCCCCGACCTCCGTTCCTGTGTCCGGGCCCCCGGTCCGTCCTCCGTCATGCCAGGAGAACCCCATGTCCACTACCGCCGTCGGTCTCCACGCCCCTCCTGCCGCTGTCCTGTGCGGGGTGGCCGGATGGGTGCCGTCCCGGGTGGTGACCAATGAGCAGCTCGCGCGTCGGCTCGACACCGACGACGCGTGGATCCGTACCCGGACCGGCATCCGCCGACGGCACGTCGTCGACCCCGGCCAGGCCACCTCGGACCTCGCTGTCGAAGCCGGTCGCCGCGCTCTCGTCGCCGCCGCGACGGAGCGGGTGGACGCCGTCGTCGTCGCCACGACGACCCCCGACCGCCCGTGTCCGGCCACCGCGCCCGTGGTTGCCGCACGGCTCGGGCTCACGGGGGCGGCGGCCTTCGACATCGGCGCCGTGTGCACCGGGTTCGTGTACGGGCTCGCCTCGGCCGCCGGACTGATCGCGGCCGGGGTGGCGCGACAGGTCCTGCTCATCGGTGCGGACACCTACTCCACGATCGTGGACCCCCTGGACCGGGCCAACGCGATCATCTTCGGCGACGGGGCCGGAGCCGTAGTCCTGCGTGCCGGACACCCTGACGAGCCCGGCGCGGTCGGCCACTTCGACCTCGGCAGCGACGGAGCCCAGGAGGACCTGATCACGGTTGCCGCCGGTGGCTCCCGGCAGCGCTCCACGCCGGGCGAACCCAGCCGCGCGGACCGGCACTTCGCCATGCGCGGCAATGAGGTCTACCGACACGCGGTGACCCGTATGGCCGAGTCCGCGCGGGCCACGCTGTCCCGGGCCGGCTGGAAGATCGACGACGTCGACCACTTCGTACCGCACCAGGCAAATCTGCGGATCCTGTACTCGGTCGCCGACGACCTCGGTCTCCCGCGGGAGCGATGCGTGACCCATGTCGAGTCCGTCGGCAACACGGGCGCCGCGTCCATCCCGCTCGCCCTCGCCGACGTCGCCGCCCGGCGGACGGTCCGCCCCGGCGACCGGCTGCTGCTCACCGCTTTCGGAGGGGGCCTCACCTGGGGCTCCTGCCTCCTCACCTGGCCTTCACTCCCTCAACCACTCCCTCAACCACTTCCTCAACCACTTCCTCAACAGGAACGGACGACGACGCCATGACCACCACGTACGGCCAACTGGTCGAGATCCTCGTGAGACTCCACGACGCCCCCGCCGACCGGCTCCGCCCCGAGGCGACCCTCGGCGAGCTGGACGTCGACTCGCTGACCACGGTCGAGATCAGCATCCGTATCGAGCGCGACCTCGGAGTGCGCGTCGGCGACGACGAACTCCAGCCCGATCTCACTCTCGGCGACCTCGCCGGACTCGTGGACACCCGCCGAATCACCGTCTGACCCATGCCGTCCGACCCACGGAAGGAAACAACACCCATGCAGATGCAGATCAAGGAACAGCCCGGCAGCGCGATCGGCGCGACGGTCGAGGGCTTCGACCACACCACCGCCACGGAGGCCGACGTAGCGGCCCTCAAGAACACCGTCTACACGAAGAAGATCGCCGTCCTGAAGGGCCAGCACCTCTCTCCTCAGGAGTTCCTCGAACTCGGCAAACTGCTGGGCCGCCCGGAGACGTACTACGAGCCGATGTACAAGCACCCGGAGGTCCCGGAGGTGTTCGTCTCCTCCAACGTGCCGGAGAACGGCAAGCAGATAGGCGTCCCCAAGACGGGCAAGTTCTGGCACGCCGACTACCAGTTCATGCCGGACCCCTTCGGGATCACCCTCATCCACCCCCAGGTCGTTCCCGAGAAGAACCGCGGCACGTACTTCATCGACATGGGCCGGGCCTACGAGAAGCTGCCCGAGGAGCTGAAGAAGGAGATCGGCGGAACGTACTGCCGGCACTCCGTGCGCAAGTACTTCAAGATCCGGCCCCACGACGTCTACCGCCCCCTCTCCGAGATCATCGACGAGGTCGAGCGGAAGACTCCCGCCGTCGTCCAGCCGACCACCTTCACCCACCCCATGACCGGCGAGACGGTCCTCTACATCAGCGAGGGCTTCACGGTCGGCATCGAGGACCAGGACGGCCGGCCGCTCGACGAGGAACTGCTCAAGCGGCTGTTCGACGCCACCGGCCAGCTCGACGAGAGCTTCGAGCACGAGAACATCCATCTGCAGAGCTTCGAGAAGGGCGACCTGCTGGTCTGGGACAACCGCAGCCTCGTCCACCGCGCCCGCCACACGACCACGCCCGAGCCGACCGTCTCCTACCGCGTCACCGTCCACGACGAACGCAAACTCCACGACGGGATCCGGGCGGCATGACGGGCGGCATTACGGACCAAGCCCTGCTGGCGCGGGTGCTCACGCCCTACAAGGAGCACTGCAAATACCTGCGTTCGGCCGTCGTCACGGAAACGGGCGGTCGTGTTTCCGTCCGCTGTGAATTCGAAATTTCCGAGTCGTGCTACATCGACGACACCGGCCACCTCAATTCCGTCGAGGTCAACATCTGCTACAACCAGATGATGTATTTCCTGGTCGCCAAGACCGTACAGGAAGGTCTTGGTGCGGAATTCACCGACTGGACGCTGGACGACTTCTTCAAGCACCAGCTCCCGGACATTCTCATCGCCCGGTTCTCCTCCAGCTTCCGGCGACCGGTCGACCCCCGCACGTTCTCCGGGGAGATGGAGTTCCGGTCCGTCAGCCGCCGCACCCGGCCCGACGGCAGTCCGTTCCTGTACGCCGACACCGCCTTCCGCTACTGGGACGCCGCCTCCGGCCGCTGCGACGGCGAGGCGACCCTCGCGTTCGTCAACGTCCCCTGATCATCGAAGGGTTCGCCCATGAAGACCCTCGCCCAGACCACCCGTCACCACGCCGAGCGCCAGCCGGACCTCCCCGCCGTCCTCTGCGAGGGCCGCACCCTGACGTACGGGCAACTGCACCGCGAGAGCAACCGCGTCGCCCACGCCCTCAAGGCCGCCGGACTCGCACCCGGCGACCGCGTCGCCTACCTCGGCAAGGAGTCCGAGCACTACTACGAGATCCTCTTCGGCTGCGCCAAGAGCGGCACTGTGCTCGTCCCCGTCAACTGGCGGCTCACCGCGCCCGAGGTCGGCCACATCCTCCAGGACTCCGGCACCCGACTCCTGTTCCTGGAGGACGAGTTCGGGCCGATCGTCGACAAGATGCCAACCGCGCCCCCGGAGACAGTCGTGCCTCTCGGGTCGATACGGGAGTGGCGTGCCGAACATGCCGACGGGGAAACGGAGTTCGACCCGACCCCGGACACCCCCGTCGCCCAGCTCTACACCAGCGGCACCACCGGACTGCCCAAGGGCGTCGTCCTCGCCCACCGCAGCTTCTTCGCGATCCGGGACGCGCTGGCGAGCGAGGGGCTCGACTGGATCGACTGGCGGGACGGCGACATCGCGCTGATCGGCATCCCCGGATTCCACATCGGCGGCCTGTGGTGGGCCACCCAGAACCTCAACGCCGGAACGACCGTCGTCGCGATGCGTGCCTTCGCCGCCCGGCAGGCCGTCGACCTCATCCGCGACCTCGGCATCACCACCGCCTGTGTGGTTCCCGCGATGCTCCGCATGATGCTGACCGAACCGGGCGTCAGCGCCAAGGACTTCACCACGCTCCGCAAGACTGTCTACGGCGGCTCCCCGATCTCCGAGGCACTGCTGGAGGAGAGCCTGGCCGTCCTCGACTGTGAGTTCGCCCAGATCTACGGCCTCACCGAGACCGGCAACACGGCCGTCTGTCTGCCGCCCGCCGCCCATGTCCCCGGCGGCCCCCTCATACAGGCGGCCGGTCACCCCTATCCGGGCGTACGCAGCAAGGTGATCGACGCCGAGGGCCGCGAACTCCCGCCGGGCGCCGTCGGCGAGGTCTGCCTGGCCACGCCCGCCCGCATGGTCGAGTACTGGGGACTGCCCGACAAGACCGCCGAGACCCTAGTCGACGGCTGGATCCACACCGGGGACGCCGGCTATGTCGACGAGGACGGGTACGTCTTCATCCGCGACCGCATCAAGGACGCCGTCCTCGTCGCCGGTGAGAACGTCTACCCGGCCGAGATCGAGAACGTCCTGGAAGGCCACCCCGGCGTCGCCGAGGCCGTCGTCGTCGGCGCTCCCGACGAACGCTGGGGCGAGTACGTGCACGCCTTCGTCGTCCCCGCCCCCGGGCAGCGGCCCAGCCCTCGGGACCTGCACACCTTCCTCGTCCCGCAGCTCGCGAGCTTCAAGCTGCCCGCCCGCTACGAGTTCATCGACAGTGTCCCGCGCAACCCCAGCGGCAAGATCCTCCGCCGTGAACTGCGCGACCGCTTCTGGGGCGACTCCGCCCGCAAGGTCAACTGACCCTCGAACTGCCCCTCAAACAGGCCCGATTGAGAGAACCGCATGTCTGCTCCCCTCACGCTGGACGGCTTCCGCGCGGACCTGGCGGAGTTCCTGTACCAGTTGCCCGACGAGGTCGACCTCGACGAGAACCCCCTCTACGCGGGCGTCGACTCCCTGCGCATCGTCACCCTCATCGAACGCTGGCGGGAGACCGGCGTGGAGGTGACCTTCGTCGAACTCGCCGAGTGCACGTCGTTCGCCCAGTGGTGGCAACTGCTCGACGCACGCCAAGGGGGAAACACGTGACGGCGCGTCACCCGCTACTCGCCGCTCAGGAGGGCATCTGGGCCGGCCAGCAGTTCGACGTGGACAGTCCCGCGTACAACACGGCCGAGTACGCGCACATCCACGGCCCGGTGGACAGGGCCGTCTTCGACACCGCCCTGCATCACGTGGTCGCGGAGACGGAGGCCGTGAACGTCGCGTACGTCGTCGACGAGACGGGCCGGCCGTGGGAGACGGCCGCCCCGGCGGACGACTGGACGCTGCACACGGCCGACCTCACCGCCGAGCCCGACCCGCACGCGGCGGCCCTGGCCTGGATGGACCGGGACATGGCCCGTCCCGTCGACCTCGCGCACGACCCCGTCTTCGGCCACGCCCTGCTGCGGATCGCACCGGAGGAATACCTCTGGTACCACCGCGTGCACCACATCGCCCTTGACGGCTACGGCCTGTCGCTGGTCGCCCGCCGCGTCGCCGAGGTCTACACGGCGCTGGCGGCGGGCGAGCCGGTGGGCGACAGCGGCTTCGGCACCCTGGCGTCGGTACGGGACGAGGAGCGCGCCTACCGGGAGTCGCCCCGCTTCGCCAAGGACCGCGCCCACTGGACGGCCCGGTTCGCGGACCGGCCAGTCGTGGCAACACCCGCCAGACGTACGGCGCTGCCCGGACGCACGTTCCACCGGCGGGTGGCCGACCTCGCCCCGGCACGGACGCAGACCCTGCGCGCTGTCGCCCGCGACCTCGGGGTCACGTGGTCGGAGGTGCTGCTGGCGGTGACCGTGGCCCAGTTGCACCACGCGACCGGCGCACCGGAGATCGTCCTCGGCCTGCCGACGATGGGGCGCCTGGGCTCGGTGTCGCTGCGCGTCCCGTGCACGGTCCGCAACATCGTGCCGCTGCGCGTCCCGGTCAGCGGCGAGGACACCCTCCGCGGCCTCGCGGCCCGGATCTCCCGCGAACTGCGCGCCGGCCTGCCGCACCAGCGCTACCGCTACGAGCAACTCCGGCGCGACCTCCGACTCGTCGGCGGACAGCGCCGGTTGTCGGGTCCCGGCGTCAACATCATGCCCTTCGCGTACGACCTGCGCTTCGCCGGACACCGCAGCACCGTCCACAACGTCTCGGCGGGCCCCGTCGACGACATCTCCGTCAACGTGTACGACCGCTCCGAGGGCGCGGGCCTGCGCATCGCCGTGGACGCCAACCCCGACCTCTACGAGGAGCCGGACGTCACCGCACTGCGGGACGACCTGCTCACCCTCCTCGGCCAGGCCCTCGCCGAGCCGGACAGACCTCTCGGCGACTTGCGCTCCCGCAGGCCCGTGGCGTCGTCCGTTCCCGTCCTGGACGGAGGGCCGTTGCCAGGCCCGGCACGCCCGGTGCTCGACCTGATCGCCGACCACGCCGCCAGGCGCGGCGGTTCCGTCGCCGTCGAGTACGACGGACACGCCATCACGTACGCCCAACTCTTCGGCTCGGCACGCGAACTGGCCCGACGGCTGACCGCCCGCCGGATCGGCCCCGGCGACCTGGTGGCCATCGCCCTGCCCCGGGGCATCGACGCGATCACCGCCGTACTGGGCGTCCTCCTCTCCGGTGCTGCCTACTGCCCACTCGACCCGAAGGCACCCCTGGCACGAAGGGCGGAGCTGCTGGCGGACGCCGGGCCCGTCCTTGTCCTGACGACCGACGCGCACGCCGGCGGTTTCGGGGACCTTCCGGTGCTGACCGTTGGCCAGTCAGCGCCCCCGGCCCGCAGGGCGGTGCCGCCGAGCGACGACGGTGCCGCACTCGTCCAGACGACCAACTCCCATGCCGGCGGCACAGGGGACCTGGCGGTGTCAGCACTTGACCAGCCCGCACTCCCGGCCCGCAGGGCGGAGCCGCCGACCGACGCCAGTCCCGCACTCGTCCTGACGACCGATGCCCACACCGCCGGCTTCGGGGACCTGCCGCTCCCGACGCCCGATCAACCGCACACCACACCGACCCCGGACGACCTCGCCTATGTCATCCACACCTCGGGCTCCACCGGCCGCCCCAAGGGCGTAGAGATCGGTCACCGTGCCCTCGCGCACTTCGTCGCCGGTGCCACGCACCGATACGGCCCCCAACGCGAGGACCGCGTCCTGCAGTTCGCCGCCCCGCACTTCGACACCAGCGTCGAGGAGATCTTCCTCACCCTCTGCGCGGGGGCCACCCTCGTCGTCCGCGCCGACGACATGACCGACTCGGTCCCCGGGTTCCTGGACGCCTGCGCACGCCTCAGGATCAGCTACCTCGACCTGCCCACCGCCTACTGGCACGAACTGGCGTACGCCGTCTCGACCGGCGCCGCCACCCTGCCCGCCGAGGTGCGTACGGTCGTCATCGGCGGCGAGGCGGCTCTCCCCGAACGGGTGGACCGCTGGCGGGAGTCCGTCGGCACGTCGGTGCGGTTGCTGAACACGTACGGCCCGACCGAGGCCACCGTGGTCGCCACCGTCGCCGACCTCCACGATCCGGCCCTCGCCCCGGGAGACGTCCCCGTCGGACTCCCGCTCCCCGGCACCCGCGCCGCCGTCGTCGACGGCGAACTCCACCTCCTGGGTGACAATTTGGCCCTCGGCTACCGCGGCGTACTCCCACCGGACGCCGCCCGCTTCGCCCCCCTCGACGCGCTGCCCGGAGCGCCCCGCGCCTACCGCACCGGCGACCTGGTCCGGATCGGCGACGACGGGCAACTGCGCCATCTGGGCCGCTCCGACACCGAGTTCAAGATCAGCGGACACCGCGTCCACCCCGCCGAGATCGAGAGCGCCCTCCTGGCCCACCCCGGAATACGCGATGCCGCTGTCGTCGGACAGGTACTGGACGACGGGACGCGCCGCCTGGTCGCCCACGTCGTGCCGGACGGGCCCGCCCCGGAAGTCGCCCTGCTCCGGGACCACTTGAGGGCGACCCTGCCCCCGGCGATGATCCCGTCGGCCGTCGAGTTCCTGGACCGCCTGCCCTTGACCGGCTCAGGAAAGATCGACAGGAACGCGCTCGCCAGGACGGCCCCTGAACTCCGTACACAGAAGGCCCCGAACGACAGCTCGCTGGAGCGCGTCATCGCCGCCGCATGGCAGCGGGTTCTGGGCGTGGCCGCTGTCTCCGCAGGCGACGACGTGTTCGACCTGGGCGCCCAGTCGCTCCAGGTCATCCAGGTCGCCAACCGACTCGGCGTCGAACTCCGCCGCGAAGTGAAGGTCGCCTGGCTCTTCCAGCACCCGACCCCCGCCGAACTGGCCGCCTTCCTCCAACTGCGGGCCCCCGCACGGCCGCAGGCCCCAGCCCTCCCGGCGACCCTGCTCACCGACACCGTCCTCGACCCGGACATCCGCCCCGGCGCCGACCCCCGAGCGGACAGAGAACCGGACGGCGCACCGCACAGAATCCTGCTGACCGGCGCCACCGGCTTCGTCGGCGTACACCTCTTGGCCGAACTCCTCACGAGCACCGAGGCGGAGATCATCTGCCTCGTCCGCGCCCCGAGCCCCGCCGAGGCCACCGCACGCCTCCAACAGGCCCTGAAAACCCACCGATTCGACCTACCGGACACGGCACAGGCCCGCATCACCACCGTCCCCGCCGACCTCGCTCGCCCCCAACTGGGCCTGGCCGACGGTACGTTCGCCGACCTCTCCCGCACCTGCACGGCGATCCTGCACAACGCGGCGACCGTCAGCATCATGCGCGGGTACGCCACCCTCCGCGCCGTCAACACCGGGTCCACCCGGGAACTGCTGCGCCTGGCGGCCGTACGCTCCACGCCCCTGCACTTCGTGTCGACCCTCTCCGTCGCCCCGCCCCTCGGCCTCGCCCCCGAGGTCCCGGAGGACTTCCTCCCGCCCCACCCCGGACTGCGGTACGGCTACCAGCAGTCGAAGTGGGCCGCCGAGTGCCTGCTCGAACAGGCCGCCGAGCGGGGCCTGCCCGTCACCGTGCACCGGCTCGGGCGGATCGTCGGCCCGCACACCACCGGATACGTCAACGAGCGGGACTTCCTGTGGAGCGTGCTGCGCGCCGGAGTCCCCGCAGGAGTCGTCCCCGAACTGTTCGAGGAGGAGACCTGGACGCCGGTCGATCACGTCGCCCGGGCTGTCGTACATGTCTGCCTCGGAAAGCGCCCACCGGCCGCGAGAGTCTTCAATCACGCCACCACCACCCCGGTCCGGCTGGCGGACGTCTACAACTGGCTGGAGGACTACGGCTACCGGCTGCGCCGCCTGCCCCTGGCCCAGTGGCGAGCCGAGCTGCCACGGGCGGCCTCCGGCGTCGCGGCGACCACGCTCGCCTTCCTCGACTCCTGGGACACGGCCACCGACGACACCACCGGACCCGATCTGCGCCTGGGACACGTCCGCACCGACAACGTCGTGAACGGCCTGCGCGGCAGCGGCATCACGTCTCCGCCCGTCGACCGGGACCTCGTCTTCCGCTACCTCGACCACTGCGTCGCCGCCGGAACGCTCCCCGCACCGGTCGGACAACAGGCTCATCTCCCCGTCCCCGCAAAGTAGTTGGGCACCTCCGGGAACTCACGGACACCACCCCCCGACTACTGCAGCAGAACCCGTCGCGTCACGAACACCCCGCAACAAGGAGCCCGCAATGCCGAAGAAACGGCCGGTCGCCATCGCCCTGGCCGGCGCCCTCTGTCTGGTCACCACGGCATGCGCCGACTCGACGGAGAAGACCGCCGCGACGAGCGGCAAGGCGTCCGCGCAGGCGGGCACTTCCGGCTACCCGGTGACCCTGGACAACTGCGGAACGTCCGAGAAGTTCACCGAGGCGCCCAGCCGGGTCGTCGTCATGAACGGTGCCTCGGTCGCCGAGGTCTCCACCCTGCTCGCCCTCGGAGTCGACGACAAGATCGTCGCCAATCAGCAGACCTACGGAATGTCCGAGGTCGAAGGCCGGGCCGCAGCCATCAAGGCCCTGCCCACCGGTGACGTCAAACTCAACGACGCCTACGACATCCCGCGCGAGGCGATGATCGGACTGCGCCCCGACCTGGTGCTGTCCACGACGGCGTACGGCTTCGACGAGAAGAACGGCTTCGCCACCCGGGAGCAGCTCAAGGAGGTGGGCGCCAACTCCTATGTCTCTCCGCAGGGTTGCGACCAGGACACCTCCAAGATGACCATCGCCGACAGCTACACGCTGCTGCGGGACATGGGGAAGATCTTCGGCAAGAGCGCCGAGGCCGAGAAGCTCATCGCCGAGTCGGAGAAGAGCGTCGCCGCCGTCGCCGCCAAGGTGAAGGGCGAGAAGGCGCCGAAGGTCATGGTCCTGTTCTCCAACATGGCCATGGGCGGCAACGACTTCAGCTCGGTCGTCGCCAAGGGCATCTACAACGACATCCTCGCCAAGGCCGGTGGCAGCAACGCCTTCGAGAACGCCTCGAAGACCTCCTTCGCCGACCTGAGCAAGGAGAAGGTGGCAGCCACCGACGTCGACGCGCTCGTCGTCATCGGCTACAACGACCCCGACCCGGCGGCCTACGCCAAGAAACTGCTGAAGGAGTTCCCCCAGTGGCCGGCCGCGAAGAACAACACGTACGTGGCGCTGTCGGACTCGATGTACCTCGGCCCGAGCAACGACCTGGCCGTGGAGAAGATCGCCAAGGCGCTGCACCCCGACAAGTTCTGAGCGGTTCGCGACTGCCGCTCGCGGTCACCGGCCTGCTCTTGGTTCTCGTCGCCGTCATGGTGGTGGCGGTGAGCATCGGCGCGGTGAACATCCCGGTGGGGGACGTGTGGGGAATCCTGCTCCACCACATCACCGGCCGGGGAACCACCGGCGACCCGGCGCTCGACCAGATCGTGTGGACCTTCCGCACACCCCGTGTCCTGCTCGCCGCCCTGGTCGGCGCGGGTCTCGCGGTGGTCGGCGCGGTGCTCCAGACCCTGGTCTCCAACCCGCTCGCCGACCCGGTCGTCCTGGGCTTCTCGTACGGCGCCTCCCTGGGCGCCGTGCTGGTCATCACCCTCGGCGGTGCGGCGCTCGGCGGACTCGGCGGGCTCGGAGTGTCGGGCGCGGCCTTCGTCGGCGCGCTGGCGGCCGGAGTCCTGGTCTTCGCCCTGGGACAACGGCGGGGCCGGCTGGCCCCCACCCGGCTGGTCCTGGCCGGAGTCGCCGTCGGATACGTCCTCCTCTCGCTGACCAGCTTCGTCCAGCTGCTGGCGACGCCCACCGAACTGCGGACCGTGATGTTCTGGATGCTCGGCAGCGTCGCCGGCGCCCAGTGGGACCAACTGCCCACCGTCGCCGTGGTGGTCCTGACGGGCACCGTCGTCCTGACCCTGTTCGGACGGCGGCTCAACGCCCTGCTGGCCGGCGACGAGTCGGCGACCGCGCTCGGTGTGGACGTCGACCGACTGCGCGCGATCCTGCTGGTCGTCAGCGCGCTGCTCACCGGAACCGTCATCGCCGTCGCGGGCGGTGTCGGCTTCGTCGGCCTGATGATCCCGCACCTGGTCCGCCTCACCACCGGCGCCGACCACCGCAGACTGCTGCCCCTGACCGCACTCCTGGGCGCGGTCTACCTGGTCCTCGTCGACCTGCTCTCCCGCACCCTCACCCGCCCCAACGAACTGCCGCTGGGCATCCTCACCGCCCTCCTCGGCGCCCCCTTCTTCCTGTGGCTGCTGCGCCGCGACAAGGGTCTGGACTCCGTATGAAAAAGACACCTGTATGAAACTGACCGTCGACCAGCTCCACATCACCCTGGACCGCCGGCCGATCCTCCGTGAGGTGAACCTGGTGGCCGCCAAGGGCGACATCGTCGGGCTCGTGGGCCCCAACGGCAGCGGCAAGTCCACCCTGCTCCGCACGGTCTACCGCTCGCTGCGCCCGGCCGACGGCGTGGTCAGGGTGGGCGGCGACGACGTGTGGGAGCTGTCCGCCCGCACCGCCGCCCGCCGTACGGCCGCGGTCCTCCAGGACTCCGGCACCACCGCCGGTCTGACGGTCACCGAGATCGTCGCTCTTGGCCGTACGCCCCACCACGGCCTGATGGGCCGGGACGGCGCCGAGGACCGGGAGGCCGTGGCCGACGCCGTCGCCCGCTGCGGCGTCACCCCGTTCGCGCGCCGCGACTACACGACCCTCTCCGGCGGCGAACGCCAACGCGTTCTGCTGGCCCGCGCCCTCGCCCAACGCCCTCAACTGCTGGTCCTGGACGAACTCACCAACCACCTCGACATCCGCGCCCGCTTCGAACTCCTCGACCTGATCCGCTCCACCGGGATCACCACCCTGGCCGTCCTGCACGACCTCGACCTCGCCGCCCGGCTCTGCGACCACCTCGTCGTCCTGCACGAAGGCGCGGTGGTCGCGGCGGGACCCGTACTGGAGGTTCTGACACCGGATCTCCTCCGGGACGTGTTCGGCGTACGGGGTGACACGGAGCGGCATGCCGACGGCGTCGTCCGCATCACCTACGCGGCCCAGCCGCTCGCCCTGGAGCGGGAGGCGGAACCGGCCGACCGGTGAGACCGGCCTCAGCCGGTGTGCACGCGAGGCCTACGCGCCCGGTCCGGTTCCGCCTCGCGCAGGACTTCCCGGGTGACGGGGGCGACCTCGCCCTGGCCGAAGAGGAAGAAGCGGAGGAAGTTGGCGAAGGGCGTGCCCTCGGTCCACTCGAAGTAGATGTGCGGGATGCAGCCGGTGGAGTCGCGGACGTACAGGAGGAGGGCTGCCAGGGCGTTGGGGATGGAGGAGGACTCCAGGGTCAGGACGCGGTAGCGGTTGTGGAGCACCTCGCCGCGGACCGTGAGGCCCGCCTCGAACTCGGAGGGGTCGGTGACCGTGACCTCGACGAAGACGAAGTCCTCCTGCTCCGGCATGTCGTTGTCCTGCCGGATCTGCTCGATCTTGTCGCGGTACTCGGCCTTGTCGCGCTGGTCGGGCTCGTTCGCGATGAAGCGGATCTTCCGGCTGGCCATGTCCCGGATGAATCGTTCCGCCATGTCGTCCAGCGACACGCTGGTCACGCGCAGCTCGAAGGCGCGGGCCAGCCGGGAGAGGAGGGAGACCAGGATGATGCCCGCGATGAAGCAGGCGCCGATCTTCACACCGTCGGGGCGCTCGATGACGTTCACGACGGTGACGTACAGGAAGACGGCCGAGATGACGGCGAAGCCGACGGTCCAGTTGCGCTGGCCGGCCTTGCGGGCGGCGATGGTCACGGCGATCGCCGCCGAGCTGATGAGTACCAGCACGCCGGTGGCGTACGCGCCGCCCTGGGCGTCGACGTCCGCGTCGAAGATCCAGGTGACGAGGAAGCCGATGAGCGTGAAGACGATGACCATCGGGCGCACGGCGCGGGCCCAGTGCGGGGCCATGCCGTAGCGGGGGAGGTAGCGCGGCATCAGGTTCAGCAGGCCGGCCATCGCGGAGGCCCCGGCGAACCACAGGATCGCGATCGTCGACACGTCGTACACCGTGCCGAAGGCCCCGCCCAGGTACTGGTGCGCGAGGAAGGCGAGCGCACGGCCGTTGGCCTGGCCGCCCGACTCGAACTCCTTCTCCGGGATCAGCAGGGTGGTGATGAAGCTGGTGGCGATCAGGAAGACGCTCATGATGACCGCGGCGGCGGTCAGCAGCTTCTTGGTGTCCCGGATGCGGCCCTTGGGGCTCTCCTCGGTGTCGCTGTCGTCGCCCCTGACGTGCGGCATCACCGCGACACCGGTCTCGAAGCCGGACAGACCGAGCGCGAGCTTCGGGAAGACGATCAGCGCCACGCCGACCATCACGAAGACGTTGCCGTGCTCGGCGGTCAGGGCGGTGGACCAGTCGGTGATCACATGGCCCTCGGTGACGACGTGCCACAGGCCGACGGCGATCACCACGACGTTCAGCCCGAGGTAGACGGCGACCAGGGCCACCGCGACGCCGATGGCCTCCAGAAAGCCCTTGAGGAAGACCGCGCCGAGCAGCGCGACCAGGATCATGGTGATCAGCACCTGTTTGTCGTGCAGCGCACTGGTCAGATGCGGGTTCTCGACCAGATGGGTCGAGGCGTCGGCGGCCGACAGCGTGATGGTGATCAGGAAGTCCGTGGCGGCGAAGCCCAGCAGCGTCAGCACGAACAGCTTGCCCTGCCAGAAGGAGAGCAGCCGTTCCAGCATCGCGATCGAGCCCTCGCCGTGCGGACTCTCCTCGGCCACCCGCCGGTAGACCGGCAGAGCGCCGGCCAGGGTGACGATCACCAGCACGATGGTCGCGATGGGGGAGAGCAGTCCGGCCGCGAGGGCCGCGATGCCCGGCTGGTAGCCGAGAGTGGAGAAGTAGTCGACACCGGTGAGACACATGACCCGGTACCAGGGCTGGCCCTTGTGGGCCGGGGCCGGCTGGGCGTGCGGTCCGGTGAGGCCGGCCGGCTTGCCCATGTCGGACAGGCCCTCCAGCATCCACGCACGTAGACGCCGCTCCGGTCGTTCGGTGATGGCCATCGACGTGCTCCTGGTGCGTGGTTCGGCGCGGGGTTCGGGCCATCACGCGGACGGCCGCACCAGCGTAAGCAGAGAGTGACGCCTGGGCCCACGCCAGAGGGCTCCGAGCGCGTCAAGACTCCGTTAAGAGTGTCCGGGTATGTACGTCCGTCCCGTGCTGACGGCCGCGATCACGTCGTCCTCCCGGTCGGCGACAGCCGTGCCTCTATCCGCTAACATAGAATAATTAGATAGATGAATGGGCTGATGCTGGCGAGGAGTGGCCGTGGACTTCGGGCTGACCGACGAGCAGGACCTGTTGCGCGCGACGGCACGGCAGTTCGTCGCCGACGTGTGTCCGGCCGAGAAGGCCAAGCAGTGGGACGAGGAGAGCGCCGTGCCGCCCGAGCTGTTCCGCGGGATGGCCGAACTCGGGTGGTTCTCGCTGCCGTTCAGCGAGGAGGAGGGCGGCGACGGTGGCGGGCCGCTCGAACTCGTCCTCATCGCCGAGGAGCTGGGACGGGCCAGTTTCGATGTCGCCATGTGCTACATCGGCGTGCTCATCCCCGGGCTCACGGTGTTCCGCTGGGGCAACGAGGCACAGCGCGACTTCATCCGGGCCGAAGTGATGACGGGGCGCCATCGGCTCGCCGTCGGCCTCAGCGAGCCGGACAGCGGGTCCGACGCCGCCGCGCTGCGGACCACCGCCGAGGACCACGGGGACCACTTCCTCGTCCGGGGGCAGAAGGCGTGGTGCACGGGCGGCGGACTGCCCGACACCACCATCGCCACCTATGTGCGCACGGGGCCGCGCGAGCCCAAGCACGGCGGGATCAGCCTGCTGCTCGTCGATCCGTCGACGGAGGGCGTGGAAGTGCGCCGGACGCCGACGCTCGCCCGGCACATCCTGGGCACCAACGAGGTGTTCTTCAACGACGCCCTGGTGGCCAAGGAGAACCTCGTGGGCCCGCGCGACGAGGGCTGGAAGGTGATGCTCACCAACATCGAACTGGAGAAGGTGATCATCAGCGGCGGCTATCTGGGTGCCGCCCAGGCCACCCTCGACGAGATGCTCGAATACTCCCGCACCCGGCACGCCTTCGGCCGTCCGATCGGCAACTTCCAGGCACTCGCCCACGCCATGGCCGACCTCCAGACGGAGATCGACTCCGCCCGGCTCCTCGCCTACCGCGCCGCCTGGCTGCTCGCCCAGGGCAAGCCCTGCACACGCGAAGGGTCGATGGCGAAGCTCAAGGGGTCGGAGACCTACGTGGCCGCCGCCCGGCTCGGGATGCAGGTCTGCGCGGGGCACGGCTTCTCGACGGAGAGCGTGATGAGCTTCCGCTACCGGGAGTCGATCGTCGCCACCATCTCCGGGGGAACCAGCCAGATCCAGCGCAACGGGATCGCCCGGAGCATGGGGCTGCGCTCCTACTGACCTTTGCGGTCCTACTGACCTTCGGTGCCCTCGCCCTGTCCGGCCAGCCACTTCGCGTG
Source organism: Streptomyces sp. NPDC002680 (assembly GCF_042889145.1). Classification (NCBI taxonomy): domain Bacteria; kingdom Bacillati; phylum Actinomycetota; class Actinomycetes; order Kitasatosporales; family Streptomycetaceae; genus Streptomyces; species Streptomyces sp. NPDC002680. Next base: position 398,594 of record NZ_JBIAQP010000001.1, on the reverse strand, counting down.
CCGCGCGTAGTGGCTCTGGTCGCGGGTCACCCAGATCCCGGAGGCCCGGGCCAGGACGGCCCCGCCTGCCGCGAGTGTCAGCTCGCCCGCGATGTACCAGCGCGACCCTTCACGCCGGTCGGCCCACACCCGCAGCTCCAGCGGCCGTTCCACCGGCACCGGCTTCTTGAAGCTCACCGTCAGCTCGGCCGTCACGCTCATCACGCCGTGCAGCAGTGGGAGATGGCCGAGACAGTCGTCCAGAACGGCCGCCGTCCAGCCGCCGTGCGCGACATCGGGCCCGCCCTCGTGGGAGCGCGGGCAGCTCAGCTCGAACCACGCCACTCCGCTCTCGTCGAGCCGCTCCCGTTCCACCCCGAGTCGGCAGGCCCCGAGGGCACGGCACCCACCGCAGAGGGTCACGCCCCCGGCGGTCCGGGGCGGTTCGGGCATGCCCTTCCCCGCCCAGTGTCCGTTCGGCGCCGTCACTCCGGTCCCGCCGGATCCCGTCGTCGACATGATGTGCTCCTCGGTTTCTGTCTGTGCGTCCGTCACGCGTCGGCGAGCAGTGGGCGCAACTTCCCGGCGATCAGCTGCACTTGGCGGGCGACCATCTCCTCCGGCATCCCGGCCAGGGACGCCCACAGGAACACTCCCTCGACGGGCAGCCCTGCCACGTACTCCTTGATGGCGTCCGCGACGGTCTGCGGGGTGCCGTACAGGAACTGGCCGACGCCGGTCGCGCTCAGCCCCGTCTCTCGCCATCGCTCGGGGTCGATCGGCCGGGGCGCGGGCTGGTCGGTGCCCTCGACCATGTACCGGCGGTAGGTGTCCCACTGGTACGAGAGGTGCTTGCGGACCACGGGCCAGTCGCCGTCCGGGTCCTCGGTGACGAACGTCGTGAACGAGCCCTGCATCCGGCCCGCCGACACGTCGTACCCGCTCTCGGCGAGCCCTTCCCGGTACGGCGTCAGCAGCGCGGGGTTGAGCGAGAGCAGCCCCGTGCCGAGCCGGCCCGCCCGGCGGGCGCCCTGCGGGCCCTGGTAGCCGAGCCAGATCGGCAGCGGGTCCTGGACCGGGCCGGGGGTGACCAGCGACTCGGCCCACAGGCCGCGGATCTCCCGTACCCGCTGGTCGGTCGTCGTGTAGCGCTTGGTGAGGTCGCCGCCGTACAGCCGGTACTCGGGCACCCGGTAGCCGGTGCCGAGGCCGAGGTCCAGACGGCCGTCGCTGATGATGTCCACGATCGCGGCCTGTTCGGCGATCTCGGGAGCCGCGTGCAGCGGTGCGGGGATGACGGCGGTGCCCAGCCGCACCCGGTGGGTGCGGGCCGCTGCCGCTGCCGCCATGGTGAGCGGCTGGGGGAGATAGCCGTCCTCGAAGCCATGGTGTTCGGAGAACCAGACCGAGTCGAGGCCGAGGCGGTCCGCCTCCTCGCACATCTCCAGGGCGAACCCGTACACCCGGGACCAACTCTGTTTCCAGGGCGGGGGGTTGCGCAGGTCGAAGTAGATGCCGACTCTCATGAGCGGCCACCTCCCTTGGTGTTGTCGTCGGCCAGGCGGACCGTCGCGCGGGCGACGCTCACGCCGTCCCCGGGCGGCAGCAGCCGTACCGGGCGCAGTTCCAGTGCCTCGATCTCGGGGAGGTCCTCGACCATCGCCGAGATCCGCAGGACGGTCTCTTCGAGCGCTGCCAGATCCACCCCCGGACCGCCTGCCCGGCCGTCCAGCAGTGGCGCCGCCCGCAGCGAGCGGACCATCTCCCGCGCGTCGCGGTCGCTGAGCGGGGTGACGCGATGCGCGACGTCCGCCATCAGGTCGGCGTAGTCCCCGGTGAGCCCGAAGGCCACCACCGGACCGAAGACCGGGTCGGCGCGAACGGAGAGGAACGCGTCCGGGCCGGGGCGTGGGTCGGGGTGCCGTTCGGTCTCGTGCACGGCGATTCCGTACGCGTCCAGCAGTTCGGCGGCGACCACCGACGGCAGCGGACCGGGAGCGCAGGCGGCGATCAGTGACCGGGCGCGCTCCACGTCGACGCCCGCGAGGTCCGGTATGACGCCCGCAGGGGTGCTGCGCCAGGCCTGGTACGCCGCCGCGTGTCCGAGGGAGACGGCCGCCGCCTCGGGGAACGTGTACGTCGGCACGACGAGGTCGCCCCGGTGCAGGAGGTCGGCGACGCCCGCGCCGCCCAGGAAGCTGGCCACCACCGGTTTGTCGGGGCGGGCCGAGGCCGCGTCGAGGATCGCCGACGCCACCTCGTCGGGCTTGTCGGCCAGTGGCGGCATGAACAGGACGACGGCCGCGTCGATGCCGTCGTCGGCCAGGACCGCGTCCAGGGCCTGCCGGTAGTGCGCGGCGGTGGCCGTCGGGGTCAGGTCGACCGGGTTGACGACGTCCGCGCCCGGCGCCAGGGCCGAGCGGAGCGCCGCCCGCGTGCGATCGGCGAGCGCGGGTACGCGCAGACCGCTCGCCGCGCACGCCCCTACCGTCAGCGCCGCCGGGCCGCCCGCGTTGGTGACGACGGCGACCCGGTCGCCGGGCGGAGGCGGCTGATGGGCGAGCAGCAGGGCGACGTCGAACAGCTCCTGTAGCCCCCGGGTACGGATCACCCCGGACTGGGCGAACAGCGAACTCACCGCCGAGTCCGCGTGGCCCGGATGCACCGCGACGATCGGTTTGCGCGGGGCGATCCGGCGGGCGACACGGGCGAACCGGCGCGGATTGCCGAAGGTCTCGACGTGCAGCAGGATCACCGAGGTCCCCGGGTCCTCCTCCCACCACTGGAGCAGGTCGTTGGTGGACACGTCCACGGCGTGCCCCACCGACACGAACCCGGAGAAACCGAGCCGCAGCCGCTTGGCGAAGTCGAGCACCGCGAGCCCCAGCGGCCCTGACTGACTGGACATCGCCACCCGGCCGGCCATCGGCAGCGCGGGCGAGAAGGTCGCGGCCAGCCGCGCGGCGGGCGTCGTGTTGACCACGCCCATGCAGTTCGGGCCCACCAGCCGCATACCGGAGGCCCGGGCGAACCGGGCCAGTTCCAGCTCGGTCGCCCGCCCCTCGACCCCGGTCTCCCCGAAGCCCGTCGAGACGACGACCACCGCCTTGACACCGGCGTCCGCGCACTCCCGTACGACATCGGGGACCGCGCCCGCCCGTACGGCCACCAGCGCCAGGTCCGGCGGCTCGGGCAGGTCCCGGACGCTCGCGTACGCCCGTACCCCGGCGATCCGTTCCGCCCGCGGGTTGACCGGGAACACACTGCCGCCGAAGCCGCCGCGCAGCAGATTGGCCACGATCTCGTGGCCGATGGTCAGCGGGTCGCGGTTGGCGCCGATCACGGCGACCGACCCCGGCTCCAGCAAGGGCCTGAGCGACCGTCGTACGGCCGTGTGCTCGCGGCGCTCGGCGCGGGCCACCGCCTGGGCCTGCGGGTCGATGGCGATCTCGAAGTGGATGATCTGACCGGGCGGCCCGGCCTCGATCCGGTAGCCGGAACCGAGGAACACGTTGATCATCCGGGTGTTGTCGGCGAGTACGTCGGCCTCCAGCACCCGGATGCCCCGGGCGCGGGAGGCAGCGGCGATGTGCTCCAGGAGCAGCCGGCCGAACCCCTCGCTCTGGTGGTCGTCCCGGATGGTGAACGTGACCTCGGCGTGCTCCGGTTCCTCGGGGTCGCGGACGTAGCGCACCAGACCGGCGATCTCGTCACCGGCCAGAGCGACGAGGGCCAGCTCGTTGAGATAGTCCACGTGCGCGCCGCGCCGGATGACATCGTCGCGGGCGCGGACCACGGGCCCGAGCGAGCGGTAGGCCAGGGTGGCCCGGGACAGCCCGCCGACGAACGCGACCAGCCGGTCGGCGTCCTCCGGCCGGATCGGGCGGACGAAGGTCGACCGCCCGGTCCTGACGAGCCCGGGCCGTTCCAGGTCCTCGGGGTACGAGTCCTCCGGGGACGGGTCCTGGGAGGACGGGGGAGTGGTCATCGGAGGGCCGCCGTCGGCGCCGTTCAGACGGCCGCCTCCTGGGGAGTCTGCTCCGGCAGCTTGAAGAGTTCGTTGAAGGTGCCGCGCGTGACACGGTCGCGGGTCTCGTCGGACACACCGTCGAACAGCTCGCGGAGCGTGGACTGGGTGTGGCCGTAGGTGCCCTCCAGGTGGGGGTAGTCGTCGCCCCACATCACATTGCGGTAGCCGGTCGCCTCGACGATCTCCACCGAACTGCGGTCGTGCTGGAAGGACGCGTACACCTGCTGGCGGACGATCTCGCTGGGCAGTCGGCTCAGTTTCGGCCGGACGAACATGCCGTGCTGGCGGTACGCCTCGTCCATCCGGTCGCCGATGACCGGCACCCAGCCGGCGCCGCCCTCGGCGATGAGGATCTTGAGGTCGGGATGGCGGTCCAGGGCGCCTCCCGCGACCATGTGGGACACCACGCGCATCCCCGGGTAGGTCGTCTCCATGTAGTTGACGACCGCGCCGCCGGGCCCCCGGAAGACGACGTTCTGGGCGCCGGTGCCGATGTGGAAGCCGAGCACCATCCCGGCCCGCTCGGCCGCCGTCCACAGCGGCTCCCAGCGGTCGAGCGCGTACTCCTCGCCCTCCCGTGTCGAGCACGGCAGGAAGATCGCCTTGAAGCCCAGCTCCGCCGCCCGTTCCAGCTCGGCGACCGCGTCGCCGACGTCGGCCGTCGAGACACAGGCGGTGGTGATGACCCGCTTGTTCTTGCTGAGGATCTCCTCGTGGGCCCAGTCGTTCCAGGCGCGGACGGTCTCCCGGGCGAGTTCGCGGTCGGTGATCGAGACGAGCCAGAACCCCATGGAGGGGAAGGCCAGTTGGGACCAGACGCCCTCCTGGTCGAGGTCCTTGAGGCGGACCTTCAGGTCCCAGGCGCCCGGCGGACGCATGGCGTCCATGAAGTCGCCGAGCTGGCGGTCGATGCGCTCGCCGTCGATGTAGAGCATCTCGTACTTCTCGCCGCGTTCACTGCGGGGGGCGCGGGCGCCGAGCCGTGCGGGCAGCCGCTCGGTCCACACGTCGGCGGGCTCCATCACATGGGAGTCCCCGGAGTTGACCCAGATCTTCGACATGACGCTCCTTCGGGCCAATAGATGTAATCAGTTAGCGACTTTAGTTGTATGGCGCGCTGAAAGGAAGGCCGGATAGGTGGGAGATCAGCTTCGGCGCCGCTCGATCTCGTCCACCAGCGCGGGCAGGACCTCGAAGAGGTCCCCGACGACGCCGTGGTCGGCCAGCTCGAAGATGGGGGCGTCGGGGTCCTTGTTGACGGCGACGATGGTCCTGGACGTCTGCATGCCCGCCCGGTGCTGGATCGCGCCGGAGATACCGGCGGCGAGATAGAGCTGCGGCGAGACCTGGGTGCCCGTCTGGCCGACCTGGTGGCTGTGCGGGTACCAGCCCGCGTCCACGGCGGCACGCGACGCCCCGACCGCCCCGCCCAGGGCGTCGGCGACCCGCTCGACGAGGGCGAAGTTCTCGGCCCCGTTCACGCCCCGGCCACCGGAGACCACGATGTCCGCCTCGGTCAGCTCCGGACGGTCGCCGCGCTCCCGCCGGGTGCGGGACAGGACCCGGACACCGGCGGAGGCCGGACCGAAGACGATGTCCTGCTTCTCGACGACGGGGTCCGTGGGGGCGGGTTCGGGTGCGGTGGCGTTCGGCTTGACGGTGATCACCGGCACGCCTCGCGTGACGTGCGCGGTGACCTGGTGCGTCGCCGCGAACGCCGACTGCTCGGTCACCGGTCCTTCCGGCCCCGCGGTGACGTCGACGGCGTCGGTGATCAGGCCCGAGTCGAGCCTCAGCGCGATCCGGGCGGCGGCCTCCTTGCCGTCCGGCCCGGAAGACAGCAGGATCGCCGCCGGGTCGGTGCGTTCGGCGATCTGGGTGAGGGCGTCGACGACGGGGGTCACGAGGTACTCGTCGACCTCGGGGGCGTCCACCACGTAGATCTTCCGCGCGCCGAACCGGCCCAGGGCCTCGGTCGCGGTGTCCACGCCCGGCCCCAGGAGGACGGCCGAGGGTTCGCCCAACCGGCGGGCCAGGGTGAGCAGTTCGAGGGTCGGTTTCCGGACCACGCCGTCGGCGTGGTCGACGAGGACGAGGACTTCGGCCACGGTGGAGCACTCCTTTCAGATGAACTTCTGGTTCAGATGAACTTCTGAGCGGTGAGGAACACGGCCAGTCCGGCGGCGCCCGCGCCCTCGTCGACGACGATCTCGCCCTTGGTGCGCGGCGGGCGCCGGGTCGCGGTGTCCACGGCCGAGCGTGCGCCCGCGCGTCCCACCTGCGCGGCCTCGATCCCGAGGTCGGCCAGGTCGAGGGTCTCCAGCGGCTTCTTCTTCGCGGCCATGATCCCTTTGAAGGACGGGTAACGTGCCTCCCCGGAGCGGTCGGTCACCGACACCACGGCAGGCAGGGCGCCCTGGATCCGTACGGTCGCGCCGTCGCCCTCGCGCCGACCCGTCACCGTTCCGTCCTCGACCGCGACCTCTTCGAGATGGGTCACGGCCCGGACGCCGAGCCGCTCGGCCAGCAGCGCCGGTACGACGCCCATCGTGCCGTCCGTCGAGGCCATCCCGCACAGCACCAGGTCGAAGCCGTGCCGCTCGATCGCCCTGGCCAGGACGAGTGACGTACCGAACGCGTCGCTGCCCTCGATGTCCTCGTCGTTGACATGGATCGCCGAGTCACCGCCCATGGCCAGCGCCTTGCGCAGCGCGTCCCTGGCGTCGTCGGGGCCGACGGTGAGGTAGCTGATCTCGGTGTCGGCGTCCGACTCGGCGATCCGCAGGGCCTGTTCGACCGCGTACTCGTCGAGTTCGGACAGCAGCGAGTCGACCGACGCGCGGTCGGTGGTGCCGCCCTGGGTGAAGGTGCGGTCCGCCGTCGCGTCGGGCACGTGCTTCACACAGACAACGATCTTCACGGCGCCCTCCTGTTGGCTTAATGAGTTCTAATAGTTAACTATATGGAGCGGCGGAGTGCGAGGTCTGGCCTTGAATCCGTCGAATTGGTTGACTGATTGCGCTGATAGCTGGAAGATCTGGGCACTGAGCCGCGAGGAGGCGCCATGGTCGGTGACAGGGACACCGGGGACAGGTACTTCGAGCCCCAGGTGGAGACCATGCCCCGCGAAGAACTGCGGGCGCGGCAGGAGGAACGGGTCCTGGAACTCGTCGAGTACGCCTACGGCAACTCGGCCTTCTACCGCGAACTCTGGGACGCCCACGGGGCCCACCCGCGCGACATCCGGACCCTGGACGACTTCCGGGAACGGGTGCCGTTCATCACCAAGGACATGGTGCGCGCCTACCGGGCCCGCACCGGCGACCCCTTCGGCGGTCTGCTCTGTGTCCCGGTCGAGGAGCTGACCTCGGTCTCCTCCAGCTCGGGCACCACCGGCGACCCGGAGTTCTTCGCCGAGATATGGCAGGACGCCCCGCCCCTGGTGACCGCGCAGGTGCGTGACCTGTGGGAACTCGGTCTGCGGCCGGGGGACCGGGTGCTGAGCCCGCCGGGCACCTTCCGCAACCTCATGGACCCCGGATATCAGGCGCTGGGCGCCGTGGTCATCGAGGTCGACACCTGGATCGGGCGGATGCACGAGGTCGTCGAGGCCCTGCGCACCTACCGGCCCGCCTATCTCCAGATGATGTATCCGCAGATGGTGGAGCTGGAGCACCTGGCCGAGAAGACGGACCTGAGGGAGGCGTTCTCCTCCCTCAAGGGTGCCTCCTGCGCCGGGCAGCCGCTCAGCCGGAAGATGCGCGAGCGGATCCGCGACGACTGGGGCATCGACGTCTACGAGTACACCAGCGCCGCCGACACCGGCACCGCCTGGGAGTGCCGTGAGCACGACGGCTTCCACCTCTGGGAGGACACCGTCTTCGCCGAGTGCGTCGAGGTCGACGAACACGGCGGCTGGTACGACGCCCCCGAGGGCGACCTCGGTGAGCTGGTCGCCACCGACCTGGACAACAGGGCGGCGCCCCTGATCCGTTACCGCAGCGAGGACCTCGTCCGCCTCTCCCGGGACACCTGCGGCTGCGGACGTACGCACGCCCGGATGTGGGTGGCCGGGCGGCGCGGCGACGAGACGCTGGTCCACGGGCGTTCCGTCGTCCTGCGGGACGTCTGGCAGGCCGTGGAGGACCAGCCCGAGACGGTCGCCGGAGTCTTCCAGATCGTCCGGGACCGCCGCGAGGTCGACGAACTGCGGCTGCGCGTCGGCTACGACCCCGCACTCACAGGCGACGTCGACGCCCTGGCCGGACGGCTCGGCGAGGCCGTGCGCGAGCGGACCGGTGTCAAACCGGTCCTGGACATGCGCACCGAGGAGGACCTCTTGAAGACCATGACCAGCGTCGCCAAGTTCCCCCGGGTGGTGAAGAGCTGATGGCCCGCGCCGACACCCTGGCCCGCGCCAGGGAACTCGACCGCCCCGAACTCGCCTACCTCGTACGCTTCCCCGCCGCCGACGGCATGACCGACATGGAGCTGACCTGGGCCGAACTCGCCCGGGACACCGAGTGGGTCACCGAACGGCTCCGGGAGCACGGACTCGCCGCGGGACAGCGGGCGCTGCTGACCACCTCCGGCTTCGAGGGCTTCTGGGGCCACGCGGTGATCGGCGCCCTGCGCACGCTCAAGGTGACGTACGGCATCGCCGAGGCGATGGGCTGGGACCACCGTCGTACCTCCGTCTTCCACCGTGAACTCGCCCCGCACGCGGTCATCGGGCTGTCCGCCGAGACCCTGGAGGGGCTGGCCGGCGGCGCCGACATCGGCGAACTGTTCGGGTCGACGTCCGTCGTCCTGGCGCGACCCGCCGCCGTACCGCTCCTGCGCGCAGCAGGAGTGCCCGCCGCCCTGATCTCCGCCGTCGGACCCGCCCTCGCGCTGGAGTGCCCCGAGCGGGCCGGCGCGCATGTCAACGCCGCCGAATGGCGGGTCGGCGAGCGGGACGGGCAACTGTCCGTGGCGGCGGGGGAGGGGCGTGTCTCGCCGCTGCCCGAGACCCCGCTCGGCATCGCGGGCCGTGTCGTCACCGGCCGGTGCGCCTGCGGCAGCGAGAACCCTCGGGTTCTGCTCGCCGAGGCCAACTGGCCGCATTCATCGAGGAGTTGAGGATGTCAGAAGGAGTGGTCGACGGCCGGGTCGTGGTCGTCACGGGCGCCGGCAACGGGATCGGCCGGGCGCACGCCCTGGCGTTCGCCGCGCACGGGGCGAAGGTCGTGGTCAACGACCTGGGCGGCTCGCGCGACGGGGCGGGCGCCTCGGCCGGGCCCGCCCAGACCGTGGTGGACGAGATCGTCGCGGCCGGCGGCGAGGCCGTGGCCAACACGGACGACATCTCCACCTGGGAGGGCGCGGCCAGCCTTGTCCAGCAAGCAGTGGACACCTACGGCGGCCTGGACGTGCTGGTCAACAACGCGGGCATCCTGCGCGACCGGATGATCGTGTCGATGACCGAGCGGGACTGGGACAGCGTGCTCGCCGTCCATCTCAAGGGCGGTTTCGCCACCCTGCACCACGCGGCCGCGTACTGGAGGGAACGCGCCAAGTCCGGTCACGACAACGACGCCCGGGTCATCAACACGACCTCCCCGTCCGGCATCTTCGGCAACCCCGGACAGTCCAACTACGGCTCCGCGAAGGCCGGCATCGCCAGCCTCACCCTCATCGCCGCCGCCGAACTCGCCCGCTACGGCGTGACGGTGAACGCCATCGCGCCGACCGCGCTCACCCGGCTGACCGAGGACATCGAGATGATGAAACGGGCCGCCGAGGCGGAGGACCTCACCCCCGAGGCCATCTCACCGCTCGTGGTGTGGCTGGGTTCGGCCGCCTCGCGCGAGGTCACCGGCCGGGTGTTCGGCGTCGTCGGCAACCGGATCACCGTACTGGAGGGCTGGGTCAACGGCCCCGCCGCGAGCGCCGAGTCACGGTGGACACCGGAGGAACTGTCCTCCGTCGTCCCGAACCTGGTGGCCAAGGCGGCTCCGAACGCCGACGCCCTGGGCAACCGGAACGGGGCGTGAGATGACATCGACGACTCAACTGCCTGTCGCCGAGGGCCTGTTCACCGCGCCGCCCGCCCCGCTGAGGCTCATCGGCTCCGAGTGCGCGGACTGCGGGCTGGTGAGCTTCCCGGCCGCCCCACACTGTGTGCGATGTTCGAGCACCGAGGGCAAGGAGCGGCTGCTCGCCGACCGCGGCACGCTGTGGACGTACACCACCCAGGACTTTCGCCCGCCCTCCCCGCCGTACGACGGTCCCGAGACCTTCGAACCGTACGCGGTCGGCTACATCGAACTCCCCGGTGAACTGCTGGTCGAGGCCCGCCTCACCGAACCTGACCCGCTCAAGCTGCGCATCGGGCAGGCCATGCGGCTGGTCCTCGTGCCGTACACCGTGCGCGAGGACGGCACGGAAGTCATGACGTTCGCGTTCGCGCCGGTGGACCAGGAGGAGGGACAGTGACCGAGGCCGTCATCATCGGCGTGGGGCTCCACCCCTTCGGCCGGTTCGCCGGGAAGCCCGCGCTGGACATGGGCGCGGACGCGGTACGGCTCGCGCTCGCCGACGCGGGCGTCAACTGGCCGCAGATCCAGGGCGGTTACATCGGCAGCTACGAGGTCGCCAACCCGGATGCCATCGTCGGGCGGCTCGGTCTGACCGGCGTCCCGCTGCGCGGCGTGTTCAACGGCTGCGCGACGGCCGGTACGGCGGTGGCGCTGGCCGCCCGTGCCATCGAGACCGGCGAGCACGACCTGACGATCGCGATCGGCCTCGACAAGCACCCGCGCGGCGCGTTCGCCGCCGATCCGTCCGTGGCGGGCATCCCCTCCTGGTACGGACAGACCGGGCTCTTCCTCACCACGCACTTCTTCGGTATGAAGATCAACCGCTATATGCACGACCACGGGATCTCCCACGAGACGCTCGCCCGCGTGGCCTCGAAGAACTTCCGCAACGCGGCCGGGAACGAGAAGGCCTGGCGCCGTACGCCCCTCACCCCCGAGGAGATCCTGGCCTCCCCTGTCCTCAACTACCCCCTCCGCCAGTTCATGTACTGCGGCCCGAACGAGGGCGCCGCGGCCCTGGTGCTGTGCCGGGCCGACCAGGCACACAAGTACACGGGGAAGCCCGTACGCGTCCGCTCCACCGCTCTGCGCAGCCGCAGGCTCGGCGCCTTCGAGGTGCAGAGCCCGTCGTTCCCGGTCGGGGAGGCCGTGGAGAGCCCGACCGTGGACGCGTCCCGGGCGGCGTACGAACTCGCGGGCATCGGTCCCGAGGACGTGGACGTCGCCCAGCTCCAGGACACCGACGCCGGGTCGGAGATCATCCACATGGCCGAGAACGGCCTCTGCAAGGACGGCGAGCAGGAGCGGCTCGTCGCCGAGGGCGCCACCGAGATCGGCGGCCGGCTCCCGGTCAACACCGACGGCGGCCTGCTCGGCAACGGCGAACCGATCGGCGCGTCCGGGCTGCGGCAGATCCACGAGATCGTGCTCCAGCTGCGAGGCGCGGCGGGCGCGCGCCAGATCCCCGGCACGCCCCGCGTCGGCTACACCCATCTGTACGGCGCGCCCGGCGCGTCGGCGGTGACGATCCTCTCGACCTGAGGGAACAGACCCATGGACCAGGACATGCAGGACTTCGCCGCCGAGGTGCGCCGCTTCCTCGACGCCCACGCGGCGAAGGCCCCCGACCGCACCGCCCTCACCTGGGGCGAGGGCGACGACTCGATGGCGTACTTCAGCAGCCTTCCGCCGGACGAGGAACGGGAGTCCGTGCGGCGGGCACGGGAGTGGCAGCGCATCCGGCACGAGAACGGCTTCGGCTGGATCACGGGACCCGTGGAGTACGGCGGCCGGGGCCTGACCCCCGTCCACGACCTGCTCTACGACGCCGTCGAGTCGGAGTACGACGTCGCAGACACCGGCGTACTGAGTGTGATCGGCCTCGGCATGATCGGGCCGACGATCCTGGCCCACGCCCAACCCCACATCAGGGAGCGCTGGTTGCCCGCGATGTACCGCGGGGACGCCATCGCCTGCCAGCTGTTCAGCGAGCCCGGCGCGGGCTCCGACCTGGCGAGCGTGGCGACCAGGGCAGTCCGGGAGGGCGACGACTGGGTGCTGAACGGGCAGAAGGTGTGGACCTCGGTCGCCCAGCACAGCGAGATCGGCCTAGCGCTGACCCGCACGAACCCGGACGCGCCCAAGCACCGTGGCATCACGGCCTTCTTGGTCCCGATGGACGCCCCCGGCGTCGAGGTCCGGCCCCTGCGGCAGATGACCGGCGGCGCCGACTTCAACGAGGTCTTCCTCACCGACGTACGCATCCCCGACGACCACCGCCTCGGCGAGGTCGACGGCGGCTGGACCGTCGCCCTGACCACCCTGATGAACGAGCGCGACACGGTCGGCAGCGAGGGCGCGGGCCCGGTCGCCGCCGCCCTCTCCCCGGACCACCTGTCGGCACTCATGCGCGCCACCTGGACCTGGGACGACCGCGCCCTGCGCGCCCGTCTCGCCGACCTCCTCGTCGACGCGCTGGCCACCGGTTACCTCAACGCCCGCGCCCAGCGCACCCTGCGGGCGGGCATCGCGCCCGGCCCCGAGAGGTCCGTCGCCAAGCTGATGTACGGTCAGAACCTCACCAGGGCCGCCCACTTCGTCGCGGACTGCCTCGGCCCCCGCATCGTCGCCGACACCGGCAGATGGGGGACGTACGCCTGGTCCGAACTCCTCCTCGCCACCCCGGCGTTGCGCATCCTCGGCGGTACCGAGGAGATCATGAAGAACATCCTCGCGGAACGGGTCCTCGGTCTGCCGAAGGAGGCACGCGCGTGAGCGCCGACGAGCGGGAACTGAAGGAACTCCGGTCCTCTGTACGGGAGTTCCTGGCGGCCAAGTCTCCCGAGGAGGCCGTGCGCAAGTTCATGGAGAGCGACCCGCGCTTCGACCTCGACGTGTGGGCGCAGGCGGCCGACCAACTGCGGCTGCCCGGCCTGGTGATCCCGGAGGAGTACGGCGGCGACGGCTTCGGCCCGGTCGAACTCGGCGTCGTCCTGGAGGAGATGGGCCGCGCCCTGTTCTGCTCGCCCTTCTTCGCGACGGTCGTCCTCGCGGCCCAGGCCCTGCTGGCCTCCGGCGACAAGGAGGCCTGCGCACGCCATCTCCCCGGCATCGCGGCGGGGCGGACCACCGCGACCCTCGCGGTCGCCGAGGACGACGGCTCCTGGGACCCGGCCCTGATCGCCGCCCGCGCGGTACCGGACGGGGACGGCGGCTGGCGGCTGAGCGGCCGCAAGTCCTTCGTCATCGACGGGACGACGGCCGACCTGGTCGTCGTGGTCGCCCGTACCGTCGCCGGTCCGTCCTTCTTCACGGTGGAGCGGGCCTCCGCCGGCGTGACCGCCGAGGCGATGGAGACCCTGGACGCCACCCGGGCCATGGCCCGGCTGACCTTCGACGCCGTCCCGGCGACGCTCGTCGGCCCGGACGGGGCGGGCGGACGGATCATGGCCAAGGTCCTCGACATCGCCACGGTCGGGCTCGCCGCCGAACAGGCGGGCGGGGCACGCCGGTGCCTGGAGACGAGCGCCGAACACGCCCGTACCCGGCACCAGTTCGGCCGGCCGATCGGCTCATTCCAGGCCGTCAAGCACAAGTGCGCCGACATGCTCGTCCAGGTGGAACTGGCGGAGGCGGCGTCCAGGGAAGCGGCGCGGCTGGCGGCCGAGGGCGCCGACGATTTCCCGGTCGCCGCGGCGGTGGCACACGCGTGCTGCTCACGGGCGTACATGTTCGCCGCGATGGAGAACATCCAGGTCCACGGCGGCATCGGCTTCACCTGGGAGCACCCGGCCCATCTGTACTTCCGCCGGGCCAAGTCCTCCCAGCTGCTGTTCGGGGGCCCGGCCCTCTATCACGAGCGGCTGCTGGACCGGCTCGGCATCTGACGGCCGCAGACAGGTGAGGGCCCCGGAGAATCTCCGGGGCCCTGGTCGTCGTACGGCTCAGCCGCGCGCGGCCTCGCCCAGCAGTGCCTTCGCGATGATCACCTGCTGGATCTGGCTGGTGCCCTCGTAGATCCGGAACAGCCGGGCGTCGCGGTAGAAGCGCTCGACGGCGACCCCGCGCATATAGCCCGCGCCGCCGTGGACCTGGACCGCGCGGTCCGCGACCCGCCACACCATCTCGCTGGCGAAGTACTTCGTGCAGGACGGGCCGATCTTGGTGTCCGTTCCGGCGTCGAAGGCGCGGGCGGCCTCCAGGACCGTGGCGCGGCCGGCGTAGTAGTCGGTCTGCGCGTCCGCGATCAGACCCTGGACGAGCTGGAAGGAGCCGATGAGCTGCCCGGACTGCCTGCGGGTGCTCGCGTACGCCACCGACTCGTCGACCAGGCGCTCGGCCATGCCGACCATCAGCGCGGAGATGTGCACCCTGCCGTGCGCGATGCAGCCCATCGCGGTGCCGAAGCCCCGGTTGAGGCCCTTCTCCTCGCCACCGACGAGGGCGGAGGCCGGGACGCGTACGTCGTCGAAGAAGACGTCCGCCGTCCAGGCACCGAACTGGCCCATCTTGTGGTCCTTGGGAGCCACGGTGAGGCCCGGAGTACCCGCCGGGACCAGGAAGGTGGAGATGCCGCGAGTGCGCGGGGCGTCCGGGTCGGTGCGGGCGAAGACCATGAAGACGTCGGCGAGGGGAGCGTTGGTGATGTACCGCTTGGCCCCGTTGATCACCCAGTCGTCGCCGTCCCGACGGGCCCGGGTCGTCAGCGTCGACGGGTCGGATCCCGCCTCGGGCTCGGTGAGCGCGAACGACGCCAGGACCTCGCCCGAGGCGATCCTCGGCAGCCAGTCGGCCTTCTGTTCCTCGGTGCCGCCGACCATCAGGACATGGCCCGCGATGCCGTTGTTGGTGCCGAACATCGAGCGCAGCGACGGGGTCGTGTAGCCCAGCTCGAACATCAACTGGGCCTCCTCGTACATCGACAGACCCAACCCGCCGTACTCCTCGGGCAGCGCGAAGCCGAACAGGCCCATCTTCTTCGCCGCCTCGCGGATGTCCGCGGGCATCTCGTCCTTCTCGTCGATCTCCTCCTCCAGAGGCACGACGCGGTCCCGGACGAAGCGCCGGACCTCCGACAGCACCGCGGTGAAGTCATCCGCGTCCATGTGGTCTCCCTTGCCCATCAGTCGTCTGACTCGTTCGGCTTCTCGTCGGGCCGATAGCACAGCGCCAGCAGTGCCGCCGCGCTCGCCGTGCCGATTCCGGCGGCCAGCAAAGCGGGCCCCACGCCGGTGCGTTGGCGTCGCAGCAGCCCGTCGAGCGAGTACCGGCCGTTGCCCAGCGCCGCCAGTGCGACGGCCGCGCCGCCCACCACACCGACGTACTCCCAGCCGCCCTTGAAGACGAAGAAGCCCTTGCCGCGGTGGTCGGTCCGTGCGGCCACGGTCATGAGGCCGACGGCCGCCGCGGCGGGCAGGGGACCCGCCGCGCCCAGGGTGATGCCCACTCCGGCCGCGAGTTCCGTCCCGGCGGCCATCCGGGCGTGCACCTCGGCCGGTCGCAGGCCGAGCGCCTCGAACCAGCCCGTGGTGCCCTTGAGGCCGCCCGGCCCGGCGACCTTGTTCCAGCCGTGCGCGAAGAGCATCGGGCCCAGCGTCGCCCGCAGTACGAGAGCGGCGGCGTCGTGGCCCCTCACTGGCCGACCCCCGTGGCCCGTCCGGCGGGCCCGACGCCGTACAACTGCGGTACGGCGTCGACCAGTTCGTCGTACGTGAGAGCCTTGCCGGACTCGCTGGGGTGGACCCCCGCGACCGTCCAGCCCTGGAGCCGGTTGAGCCGGTTGCCCTCGATGCGCAGGACCTGGCCGGTCAGCCAGGCCGAGCTGTCGGAGGCCAGATAGACGACGACCCCGGAGGCGTTGGCGGGGTCGCGCGGGTCGAAGTCGGCGGACGCCTGGAGGGATTCGCCGACGGCCAGTCCGTCCGTCATCCGGGTCGCCGCGATAGGCGAGATGGCGTTCGCGGTGACGCCGTACCGGCGCATCTCCAGGGCCGTGAGGACGGTGAGCCCGGCCGTACCGGCTTTCGCGGCACCGTAGTTGGACTGTCCCTGGTTGCCGAACAGCCCGGTCCCGGACGTCGTGTTGATCACGCGTCCGGCGACCCGCTCACCCCGTTTCGACGCCTCCCGCCAGTACGCGCACGCGTGCCGGGTGAGCGCGAACGTGCCCTTCAGATGCACCGCGATGACGGCGTCGAACTCGGCCTCGCTCATCGAGAAGAGCATCCGGTCGCGCACGATCCCCGCGTTGTTCACGACGATGTCGAGGCGGCCGAACTCCGCGACGGTGTCCGCCACCATCGCCTCGGTGGCCGCCCAGTCCGTCACCGAGGCATGGTTGGCGACCGCCTGCCCGCCGAGCTTGGTGATCTCGGCGACCACCTCGTCGGCGGGGGAGTCACCGGTCCGCTCGCCGTGTACGCCGGAGCCGAGGTCGTTCACGACCACGGTCGCGCCGGCTTCGGCGAGCGCCAGACAGTGCGCCCGGCCCAGGCCTCTGCCACCGCCGGTGACGATGGCGACCTTGTCGTCGAGGATGCCCACGTCCTGCCTCCTGCTGTAAGGGGATGTCAGTGAAGTTCGCGGAGTACGTCGTCGGTGTGCTCACCGAGGGTCGGCGCACCCGCGCGGGGTTTGTCGTCGACTCCCCAGAAACTGACGGGAGTCGCGACCGTCCGCAGTGGTGGTGCGTCACCCATGCCGGGCTGCTCCACGAACGCCCCGACGGCCTCCGCCTGCGGATCGGCCGCCACCTCCGCCAGCGTCTGTACGGGCGCCCACCACACGCCCTCGGCGTCGAACCGCTCCGCCCACTCGGCCAGCGTCCGCCGCGCGAACTCCGCGTCGAACTCGGCGATCAGCTCGCGCACATGGCCACGCCGGGCCTTGCCGGTCACGAACCGCTCGTCCGTCTCCAGGTCGGCGCGGCCGAGTGCCTTGACGACTCCGGGCCAGTGCCGGTTGCCCTCCAGACCGACGAGCCAGAACCAGCGGTCGTCGGCGGTCCGGTAGCTGTTGTAGAGCGGGGACTCGTGCTCGGTGCGGGGACGGGTCCGGCCGCGCTTGCCGAAGAAGTTCTGCAGGGCGAGGTCGTTGCCGTTGGCGTACGTCCCGGAACGCAGCAGGGACACGTCGACCACACCGCCCTCGCCGGTGCGTTCCCGGCGCAGCAGCGCGGCCAGCACCCCCGCGACCAGGTTGGACGCGGCCGTACGGTCGCCGAGGCCGGGCCGGATTCCGGGCGGTGGCTCACCGGCCGGGTTGAGCATCGCGGCGATGCCGGGGCGGGCCCAGAAGGCGGAGACGTCGTACCCGGCCCGGTCGCGCTCGGCGCCCGTCCAGCCGTACCCGGTCAACGTGCCGACGACCAGCCGGGGATGGCGGGCACGCAGTTCGTCCGGCCCGAGACCCAGTCGCTCCAGGGCACCGGGGCGCAGATTGGTGACGAACACGTCGGCGCGCTCCAGCAGCCGCTCCAGCGCGTCCTTGCCGTCCTCGGAGCGCAGGTCGAGGACGATCCCGCGCTTGCCCCGGTTGTCGGTCTCGAATGGGGGCGCGCTGTCGATGTCCTGACCGACATGCCGGAGCGTGTATCGGTTGGGATCCCCGGTCGGCGCCTCGACCTTCACCACGTCAGCGCCCCAGTCCGCGAGCATGGTGGCCGCGGCCGGAGCCGCCACCCACATGCCCAGCTCGACGACGGCAATGCCCTCCAGTGGCCGCACGACCCACCTCCTGTCTCTCCGGTACGCCTGCTACACACCGCGGAAGTCGCCGGGTCGGCGCTCCCGGAAGGCCTTCAGCCCCTCGGCTCGGTCCTCGGTGGAGAACAGCACCGAGACGGTCTCGCGCTCGTACGCGATCGCCGCCTCCAGATCCATGCCGAGCCCATGTCCGATCAGCCGCTTACCAGCCGCTAGCGCCAGCGGAGCACCGGCGGCCAGCGCGCCTGCCAGCTTCTCGGCGACGCTCAACACCTCACCGGGCTCGGCCAGTTCGTTGACCAGTCCGAGCGCGTGGGCCCGCTCCGCGTCGATCGGCTCGCCGGTGAGGATCATCTGCCTGGCGATCGTCGGCGGCAGGAGCCGTGGCAGCCGCTGGGTTCCGCCCGCGCCCGGCAGGACGCCGAGCTTCATCTCCGGCAGCCCGAGCCGGGCACCCCGCTCCACCACCCGCAGGTCACAGGCGAGCGCCAGCTCCAGACCACCGCCGAACGCGAACCCGTGCACGGCGGCGACCGAGGGCTTGGGGAACTCGTCGAGCAGCGCGAACGCCTCCGTCAGACGGCCCACGAAGGCACGGAACTGCCCGGGCGAGGTGAACGACTCGATCTCCCCGAGGTCGGCACCGGCCGAGAAGGCCCGGCCCGCGCCGGTCACCACGAGTGCGCGTACGTCGTCGTTGTCGCGTACGGCGTCGAGGGCTTGCTCCAGCCGCTCCACGGTCTCCGAGCCGATGGCGTTGAGCTGCCGGGGCCGGTCGAGGGTCAACACGGCGATTCCGTCACGGAGTTCGACACGCAGCACGGTGCTCACCTCAGACCATCGTCAGGCCGCCGCTGACCGAGAGCGTCTGCCCGGTCATATAGGCGGCGTCGTCGGACGCGAGGAAGGCCACCACACCGGCGATCTCGCCCGGCTGGGCGACGCGGCGCAGCGGGATGGCCCGCACGGTCGCCTCGTACATCTTCTGGCTGTACTCGGCGACCTGCCCGAGCAGCGCGGTCTCGGTCGGCCCCGGGCAGACACTGTTCACGGTGATGCCGTGCCGGGCGACCTCACGGGCGAGCGCCTTGCCGAAGGCGATCACGCCGCCCTTGGTCGCGGAGTACACGGCCTCGCCGGAGGAGCCGACCCGGCCGGCGTCCGAGGCGATGTGGACGATCCGCCCGCCGCCGCGCTCGATCATCGGGTCGAGCACGGCCCGGGTCACGGTGATCGTGCCGCGCAGATTGACGGCGATGATCCGGTCCCAGGTGTCCTCGGCGCTGTCGACGAACCGCCCGATGACGTCGATGGCCGCGTTGTTGACCAGGACGTCCACGGGACCCAGCTCGACGGTCACCCGCTCGACGGCGGCCCGTACGGCCGCGCTGTCGGAGATGTCCGCGCCGACTCCGGTGGCCCGCACTCCGTACCGCTCGGTGAGCCGGGCCGCGACCTTCCCCGCTGCCTCGGCGTCCAGGTCGCAGACCGCGACCGAGGCTCCGGCGGCGGCCAGCGCGTCGGCGATCGCCTCGCCGATACCGCGTCCCGCTCCGGTGACGAGTGCCACCTTGTCCCGTACGCTCACGCGCCCTCCCTCGCCCAGACCCCGATACAGCGCTATCGTATAACTACTTCAGCTAAATAAGCGAGATGCCTGAGTGGAGTCGAGTATGCGCCGGACGATCTTCACCGCGGAACACGAGCAGTTCCGGGACACCGCCCGCACCTTCTACCTGCGGGAATGCGCCCCGCACACCGAACAGTGGGAGCGGGACGGGCAGGTGAGCCGTGCCGCCTGGGCGGCGGCGGGCAAGGCCGGGCTCATCGGCTGGCAGTTCCCGGAGGAGTACGGCGGGCAGGGGATCTGGGACTTCCGCTACAACGCGATCATGGCGGAGGAGATGGCGGCCACCAGCTCGGTCGGCATCGGGCTCGGCCTGCAGAACGACGTCCTCCCGCCCTACCTCATGCACCTCACCAGCCCGGAGCAGAAGGCCCGTTGGCTGCCCGGGGTGATCAGCGGCGAGACGATCTGCGCGCTCGCGCTGTCGGAACCGTCCGCAGGATCCGACCTCAAGGGGATCCGCACCACCGCCCGCCGGGACGGCGACGAGTGGGTGATCGACGGCTCCAAGACCTTCATCACCAACGGCATCCTCGCCGACCTGGTCATCGTCGCCTGCAAGACCGACCCGGACGCCGGCCACAAGGGCATCAGTCTGGTCGTCGTCGAGCGCGGCGCCGAGGGCTTCGAGCGCGGACGCAAGCTCGACAAGGTCGGGATGAAGGCCCAGGACACCGCCGAACTCTTCTTCCACGAGGTCCGCGTCCCCGCCGAGAACCTCATCGGACAGGAGGGTCGCGGTTTCTACCACATGATGGGCAACCTCCCCACCGAACGCCTCGCCATCGCCGTCTCCTCCCTGGCGGCGGCCGAACGGGCCTACGAACTGGCCCTTGAGTACGCCAGGACCCGTACGGCCTTTGGGCAGCCGATCGGACAGTTCCAGGCCAACAGGTTCGCCCTCGCCGACATCAGGGCGAAGCTGAGCGTCGCCCGCGTCTACGTCGACGGCTGCATCATGGCCCTGTTCCAGGGCGAGTTGACGCCCGAGGAGGCCGCCGCGGCCAAGTACTGGACCTCGGAGACCGGCTGGGAGGTCATCGACCGCTGTATGCAGCTCTTCGGCGGCTACGGCTACGTCAACGAGTACGAGATCGCCCGCATCTGGCGCGACAGTCGCGTGCAGCGGGTCTTCGGCGGGACCTCGGAGATCATGCAGGAGATCATCGGGCGGTCGCTGGGGCTGTGACAGGGGGACTGTGCGAGGGGGGCCGTGCGGGGCATTGATTGGTTCGGCTAAATAGGTTATCTATTTAAGCTGTACGGATGTGAGGGCAGCGGGCTCCAGGAGGCACCGTGGTCACGGTCGATGTGAAGCTGCACCAGGAGAGAGCCGAGCGAGACCTGCCGCAGCCCCGGCTCGTCATCGGCGGCAAGGACGTCACCGACACGAGCGGCGGACTCTACGAACACCGCAACCCGGCGACCGGCCTGATCCAGGCGCACATCCCGCTCGCGGGGCCCACCGAGGTGGACCAGGCGGTCGCCGCCGCACGCCAGGCCTTCGAGGTGTGGGGCACCATGCGCCCCGCCGAGCGGCGCCGGCTCCTCACCCGCTTCGCCCAGCTCCTCCGCGACCACATCCCCGACTTCGCGGCGATCTGCCCGCTGGAGAACGGCGTGTGCATCGGCGGCTGGGCGGACAACGTCGGGCCGTACGTCGCCGAGTGGACCGAGTACTACGCGGGCTGGGCCGACAAGATCGAGGGCATGGTCGGCGCCGCCTACAGCCCGCACGAGAACGTCGAGTACACGATTGCCGAGCCGTACGGCGTGATCGGCCACATCATCACCTGGAACTCGCCCGCCCTGTCACTGGCGATGAAGGTCCCGCCGTCACTCGCCGCCGGGAACACCGTCGTCATCAAACCGGCCGAGTCCACGCCGTTCTCCGCGCTGCTCTTCGCCGACCTCGCCCGTGAGGCCGGCCTCCCCGAGGGCGTCGTCAACGTCGTCACCGGACTCGGAGACGCCGGATCGGCCCTGGTCAGACACCCCGGCGTCGACAAGATCTCCTTCACCGGCGGTCCCGCCACCGCGCGCCGCATCATGGCCGACGCGGCACAGACCCTCAAGCCCGTCGTGTTCGAACTCGGCGGCAAGTCCGCCAACCTGCTCTTCGCCGACACCGACCTGGACACCGTCGTCCCGTACTGCGCGGCCTTCGCCATGAGCAACACCGGGCAGGGCTGCGCACTGCCCACCCGGCTGCTGGTCGAGCGCCCGGTCTACGACGAGGTCGTCGCGCGCGTCACCGGTGTCGTGGCCCATCTGCCTGTCGGCGACCCGCTCGACCCGACGACGTACATCGGACCCCTCATCAACGAGGCCGCCCGCGACCGCGTCCAGGGAATGATCGACAAGGCGGTCGCAGGCGGCGCGGGCCGGCTCGTCTTCGGCGGTGAACGCATCGATTCCGACGGCTACTTCGTCTCCCCGACCGTCTTCGCGGACGTCGACAACCGCAGCGACCTCGCCCAGCAGGAGGTCTTCGGTCCCGTCCTTGCCATCACCCCGTTCGACACGGAGGACGAGGCGGTCGCCCTCGCCAACGACACCGAGTACGGCCTGTCCGCGTACATCCAGTCCCGTGACATCGCGCGCGTCAACCGCCTGGTGCCGCGTCTGAAGGCCGGGACGGTCTACGCCAACCCGGGCCCGAACCCGATCACTTCGCCCGCGACCCCCTTCGGCGGCGTGGGCCTCAGCGGGTTCGGCAGGGAGGGCGGCAAGGCCGGTCTGGACGAGTTCATCAACGTCAAGGGCGTCGGCATCGGCCGTGCCTGACGAACCCTCACTTTCTGGAGCCAAGAGCATGCACCCAGCCCGCCGCCTGACGTTCGGCGACCTCATCCGCGAACACCGAAGGTCCTTCCCCGACGGCACCGCCCTCGTCGACGGCGAAGTCCGGCTCACCTGGCCGCAGTTGGACGAGCGCACCAACCGCCTCGCGAACGCCCTCGCCCAGGCGGGCGTCGGCCCCGGTGACCGCGTCCTGTGGCTCGGCCAGAACTCCTTCCGCATCTGGGAGCTGCTCGGCGCCGCCGCGAAGATCGGCGCCATGGTCTGCCCCGGCTACTGGCGCTGGGCCGCGCCCGAGATGGCCTTCGCGGTCGAGGACTTCGACCCGAAGGTCGTCGTCTGGCAGGACGAGGAGATCGGCGAGACGGTCGGCAAGGCGCGGGCCGAACTGGGCAGCGACCACCGGGCGTTGTGGCTCCGGCACGACACCGAGGGACCGGACTCGTACGAAGCCTTCCTGGCCGCCGGATCGCCCGAGGACCCGTCGGCCGACGTCGACCCGGACTCCGCGCTCCTCATCATCTACACCGCCGCGATCACCGGACGGCAGTCCGGCTCGATGCTCTCCCACCGGAACCTCCTCGCGATGGGCGCGAGCGCCGCCTGGATGGGCGACATCGGCACGGAGACCGCCTTCCTCGGCGCCGGACCCATGTTCCACATCGGCAACTACCAGTTCTGGGGCGTCCCCGCCTTCGTCCACGGCGGCAAGAACGTGATCGTCCGCCGCGTGGTCGCCGAGGAACTGCTCCCGCTGCTGGCGTCGGAGCAGTGCACCCACGCCTATCTGATGCCGCCGACCATCGCCCAACTCGTCGCCCTCAACAGGGAAGCGGGCCACGACCTCTCCCATCTGCGCGCCAGCGTCGCCGCCCCCCTGTGGCAGGGCACGGTCCCCACCGACACCAGTCGCTTCACCCGAAACGGCGGCGGCGAGGGCCGAGGCTACGGGCAGACCGAGGTGACCGGCTTCGCCGTGACCGGCGCCTACGGCGGCACGGGCACCGGCAACGCGGGACGCCCCGGCCCCTTCACCGCCGTACGCGTCCTGAACGGCACCGGCGAGGAGTGCGCGGTCGGCGAGGCGGGCGAGATCTGCGTCCGTGGCGACCTCGTGCACCTCGGCTACTGGAACCGGCCGGAGATCAACGAGGAGCGCTTCCGGCACGGTTGGTGGCACACCACCGACCTGGGGCGGCGGGAGCCCGACGGCACGATCAGCTTCCTCGGGACGACGACCCGCATGCTCAAGTCGGCGGCCGAGAACATCTTCCCCGCCGAGGTCGAGAACTGCATCGAGTCGCACCCCGGGGTGAAGGAGGCCGCCGTGATCGGCGTGCCCAACGAGCGCTGGGCCCAGGACGTCAAGGCCGTCGTGGTGCTCCACCCGGACACCGGCGGCGGGGTCACGGCGGCGGACGTCATCGAGCACTGCCGGGCGCGGATCGCCTCGTACAAGAAGCCGAAGACGGTCGAGTTCGTCGACGCGCTGCCGCGCACCAAGGACTTCGCCAAGGACTACGAGACGCTCGACGAGCGCTTCGGCGGTGGCGGCTATCCCGGCGGCGACACGCTGGGCGCGGGACGGTGACGCGGTGAACGGCCGCCAACCCGTCGTCGTCGGCGTCCACGCCACCGAACAGGCGCTGACGCTCCCCGACCGCGACGCCATGGACCTCGCCCTCGAAGCGGTGAGCGGCGCGATCGCCGACGCCGGACTCACCCCGGCGGACGTCGACGGCGCCCAGGTCGACTGGCCCGGCCCCGGAGGCGTGCCCGGCGAGGGCAGCTCCTGGGCGCGGATGCTCGGCCGGGACCTGCGCTGGACCAGCGACTCGATGCTCGACAACGCGGGCTCCCGGGGCCTGTTGAAGGCAGCGGCAGCTGTCCAGGCCGGCTTTGCGGACACCGTCGTCGTCGGCGGCTGCAAGCTGGTCTCGCGCGGCGCCGGTCCTGTCGGGGCGGGGGTGCCGCTGGAGTTCGCCGATGTGTGGGGCAGCTATGTCGTCGCCCAGTTCGCACTGGTGGCGGCCCGGCACATGCACGAGTACGGGACGACCTCCCGCCAACTCGCGGAGGTCGCCGCCACGATCCGCAACAACGGCACCACCAACCCGGAGGCGATGATGTACGGCCGCGGCCCGTACACCGCCGACGACGTGCTCGCTTCCCGCATGGTGGCCACACCGTTCCATCTGCTGGACTGCTGCATCGTCGGCGAGGGCGGCGCCGCCCTCGTGGTCACGACCGCCGAACGCGCCCGCGACCTCCCGCACCCGCCCGTCGCCGTACTCGGCGGCGGCATGGAGTACCACCAGGCCGCGTACGCCAACCCGGCCCTGCACCGGGAAGTCGGACAGCTCGGCCGGGACGCGGCGACCCGCGCCTACACCATGGCCGGCATCGGCGCCCACGACGTGGACGTCTTCTCCCTCTACGACCCCAACTCCTTCGAGGTCATACGCCAGTTGGAGGCCCTCGGGCTGTGCGGGGAGGGCGAGGGAGGGCCGTTGGCCGCCTCCGGTGCCATCGCCGTCGGCGGCAAGCATCCCGTCAATCCCGACGGCGGCTGTCTGGCGTACGCCTGGAACGGCACCCAGCAGATGACGCTCAAAGTCGTCGAAGCCGTACGGCAGTTGCGCGGCACCGCCGTGCACCAGGTCGAGGGCGCGGAGCTGGCCGTTGTCGGCAACGCCGGATCAGGGGCGCAGCACTACGAGATGAGCGTCCTCGGGAGGATGCGATGAGCCGGCCCGTACCCGTCCCCACCGAGCTGTCCCGGCCCTTCTGGGATGCGGCCCGGCGCGGTGAACTGGTCGTCCCGCACTGCCCTGGCTGCGGACTGCGATTCTTCGTGCCCGAGCCCGCCTGTCCCGGGTGCATGGCGCGGGACTGGCGGTACATGCCGAGTGCCGGCCGGGGAACCGTCTACTCGGTGACCGTCGTCCACCGGGCGCCGGGGCCCGGGTTCGACACGCCCTTCGCGCTGGCCGTCGTCGACCTGGACGAGGGCGGCGCGCTGCTGACCCACGTCGACGCGGGTGAGCCGGACAACGTGGTCATCGGCATGCGGGTCCGCGTGGACTTCCGGACGCTCACCGACGAGATCGCACTGCCGTACTTCGTACCGGACACGGGTGACTGAAGGAGATGGACGCAGTGGCGAACACGCCGGTACGGGTCCCCAAGATGGCCGAACTGGTCGCGGCACAGCTGCGCCGCAAGATCGTGCGCGGCGAACTGGCCGAGGGGGAGGCGCTGCCTGCCGAGACCGCGCTGATGGCGGAGTTCGCCGTGTCCCGGCCCACGCTGCGCGAGGCGTTCCGGGTGCTGGAGTCGGAGTCGCTGATCAGCGTGCGCAGGGGCGCCCGGGGCGGGGCGAGGGTGCAGACCCCGGAGGGCACGGTCGCCGCCCGCTACGCCGGGGTCGTCCTCGAATACCGGGGCACGACCCTCAAGGACGTGTACGACGCCCGTACGGTGATCGAGGCCCCGTGCGCCGGGCTGCTGGCCGAGCGGCGCACGGACGAGGACCTGGAGCGGCTGCGGGCCGCCGTCGCCGAGGCCGAGACCCTCATGGACGACCCGTCGGCGTTCATCCGCGCCCACATGGAGTTCCACGCCCTGGTCGTCGAACTGGCCGGCAACGAGACCCTCAGCGTCCTCAACGGCATGGTCCGCCACATCATCGACCAGGCGAACTGGTCCCACGTGGACCTCGACGCCGGCAGCCCCGAAAACATCCGCGCCAACCGCCGGGGCTTCCGAGCCCACGGCGCTCTCGTAGACCTGGTGGCAGCCCGCCGCACGGAGGCCGCCGAGGAACTGTGGCGCGTACACCTCCAGGAGGCCGAGGACTACCTGCTGCAGAACAGGTCCATGACCACCGTCCTGGACCTGCTCGGCTGACCCGGCCTCGGTCCGCGGCTCCCGGTCAGGAGCTCCGGGTGCGGGCGCGGAGCATACGGCTGACCGCGTCCGAGCGCTCCAGCAGCGTGGTGCGGACCACCGGGGCCGCCTCCTGGGACGCCTTCTGGGCTGTCTCGATGTACGCGGGGTCGATGGCGTGCAGTGGGAAGAGTTGCCTGGTGAAGGTCATCGCGGGGATCATTCCGCCCCGGTGGAGTTCGGTGATCAACCCCAGGTATTCGTGTGCGTAGGGTGCCAGCAGGGTCTCCTGGGCGGGGCGCCAGAAGGCCGCGGCCACATGGTGGACCGAGCTGACGGGCACGGTGCGGTCCACGGCCAGTTGCTGCCAGACCTCCGCCTTCGCCGAGGGGTCGGGCAGGGCGGCTCGTACCATGAGGACGCGGACCCAGGCGTCCGGGTCCGGGTCACGTTCGAGCAGGCGGGCGGTCTCGGACGAGACGTCCCCGCCCAGTTCCGCCTCACGGACCAGCGCACGCCAGCGCAAGTCCACGTCGTTGCCCGCCTGTTCACGGAGCCAGGCCAGGTCGTCGGCGTCCGTCGCGGTACGGGCCAGACCGCGCAGCGCGACCTGACGACGGCCGGGATTCGCGGCGAGACGCCGACAGACCGTCGCCAACTCCGCCGTCAGACCGGCGCGTTCGGCGGGCGGCGCCCACAGTTCGGCGATGTTCCCGGCGAGGTTCAGATACGGCTCGATGACGGCGTCGGAGGTTTCGGTCGCCAGCACCGCGGTCATGCAGCGCCCGGCTTCCGCCGCCGTGGCCTCGCCGGTCGTCAGCATGTCCCACACGGTGGCCCCGGCCGCGCCCCGGGAGATGGCCGTGGGCAGCTCCGCGGCAGCACGCAGCAGCGCGTCCCTGGTCGTGGGATCCGGCCGGGTCGTGGCGAAGGTCAGGTCGTCGTCGTTGACCAGCAGGAGGTCCGCCGTCGGCGGGAGGCCGACGACCGGGGTGCGGGCCTGTGTCACCTCGACCCGCACCAGGGCGCTGCGTTCCAGCGCCCCGCCGTTCCTGTCGTACGCCCCCACCGCCAGCACCTGCGGACGCGGCGTGCCGACCGCCACCAGGGTGACCGACTCGCCGTCACGCTCCAGCAGGAAGCGGTCGGTGCCCGCCGTCTCCAGCCAGGCCGTCCGCCAGGCGTCGAGGTCGCGCCCACTGGCCTCGGAGAGGGCGACGATCAGGTCCTGGAGCGTGGTGTTGCCCCATGCGTGGCGGGCGAAGTAGGCGGCCATGCCGGCCCTGAATCTCTCTTCGCCGACGTACGTCATGAGCTGCTGGAGAACGGAGGCGCCCTTGGGGTAGGTGATGTTGTCGAAGATCGACGCGGCCTGGGCGACATCGTGAATCGGCTGGTGGATCGGGTGGGAGACGGGTCCCTGGTCGGACAGGTACGCAATGAGCTTGCCGCCCACCAGATGGCCCGCCCAGGCGTCGGTGTACCGCGTGGCGCGCTCGGCCGCCCAGTGGCAGGCGAACTCCGCGAACGCCTCGTTCAGCCAGAGGTCGTCCCACCAACGCATCGTGACGATGTTGCCGAACCACATGTGCGCCATCTCGTGCAGCAGCACCTTGGCGAACAGCTCGCGCTCGGCGGGCGTCGGTACGGCCCGCCGCAGGTAGGCGTCCGACCAGGTCACGCAGCCGTAGTTCTCCATCGCCCCGCCGAACTCGGGCATGAACACCTGGTCGTACCGGCGCTGCGGGAACGGCATCGCGAAGACCTCGCCGTAGAAGGCGAGGCCCTGGCGGGTGAGGGTGAGGATCTCGTCGGCGTCGCGGTCGAGGACCTCGGCCAGCGAACGGCGGGCGTACAGGCCGAGGTCGTGCCCGTCGGCCTCGCGGCGGATCTCGTGGAAGGGGCCCGCGTTGACGACGGTGTTGTACACCGACAGGGGCGGGGTGTCCGGGAAGGTCCAGCGGCGGGCCGAGTCCAGCTCCTCGATGTGCGCGTCGCCCGAGTTGCTGGTGACGGTCCACGCGGTCGGGGCCGTGACCGTGAAGGCGTGCGGGGCCTTCAGATCGGGCTGGTCGAAGCACGCCCACACGAACCGGGCCTCGTCCGGCTCGAAGCTCATCCAGACGTAGACCTCGCCGTCCGCGGGGTCGATCGCCTTGTGCACACCCTCGCCCGTGGCCGTGTCGGCCTGGACACTCTCCACGCGCAGCACGTTGTGCGCGGCCAGGCCGGGGAGGGGGATACGGCCGCCGTCACCGGTGGCGGCGAGGGAGACGCTGTTCAGCGTGGCGCTGCGGATCTGTGCCGCGCAGTCCACGAAGGTCTCCGCACCCGGCTCGCCGCACGTGAACGTCACCGTCGAGACGCACCGGATCTCCGGCCCTTCCGCCAGGCCGGTGAGGTCGATGTCCACGTCGTACCGTTCGACCGCCAACAGCCCGGCCCGGCGTTCGGCTTCGGTACGGGTCAGGCTTCGGATCCCCATGCGTCGTCCTTCGTCAGCAGACATCGGACGTCAGCGTACGACGGAGATCGCCGATGAACGCAGGCAATTCACAAGGCTGCTTGATGCCCCATGCGGCTGTACGAGGATTCAGTTGTCGCGCAGCTCCCGCACGATCGGCTCCCACACCCCGGCGTCGATCTCGTACGCCGTGTAGAAGGACACCCGGTCGACCAGTGCCCCGTACCGGCGCCGTATCTCGCCCGCGACCCGGTCCGGCTCCGCCACCACCGCGAAGGTGTGCAGCACCTCGTCGTCGACGAGTCCGGTCATCACCTCCCACTTGTCCTCGCGCCGGGACGTGGACAACGCGTGCAGTTCATCGCCCAGTTCACCCCACCCGTGCAGCTCCAGCACCCCGCGATAGGCGGGAGTGCTGCCGTAGAAGGCGATCTGCGCCCGGGTGCCGTCGATCGCGCGGGCCATCTCCTCCTCCGTACGGCCGGTCGCGGTCAGCAGCAGATGGGAGACGGAGAAGTCGTCCCGCGTACGGCCGGAGGTGGCCAGCCCCGCCCCGACGGTCGGCAGGGTCACCTCCCGCAGATACCGCTCGGTGGTGAAGCCGTGGGCGAGGAGCCCGTCGGCGACCTCGCCCGCCACCCGGGTCATCGCCTCGCCGACCGCCGCCACGAACACCTTGGGCGGACCGCCGGGCGCGGGCGGGGGAGAGAAGAACGGGGACATCAGGGTGTGCGAGTAGAAGTCGCCGCGGAAGTCGAGCTTCTCGCCCTCGTTCCAGGCGGCCCAGATGGCGTGCAGCGCGCTCACGTACTCCCGCATCCGGGCCGCGGGCCGGCTCCACGGCATGTCGAAGCGCCGCTCGATGTGCGGCTTGATCTGGCTGCCGAGGCCGAGCGAGAACCGTCCGCCCGCGTAGGTCTGCAAGTCGTGGGCGGTGTAGGCGAGTTGCATGGGGGAGCGGGCGAAGGCCACCGCGATGGCGGTGCCGACCTCCAACCGGTCGGTGTGCTCGGCCGCCAGCACCAGCGGCAGGAACGGGTCGTGCTTGGACTCGGACGCCCAGAGACCGTCGTAGCCGGCCTTCTCGTGGTGCCGGGCCTCCTCGACCACCTCGGCGGTGCCCCAGACATTGAGCTTGCCGTCGACCTTCATGCCGCTCCTTCTCCTGTTCCTGTGCTCATGCGCTCATGCCGATGCGTCGCGCCAGCAGCTCCCGATGGAATGCCGGATCGCCGAACAGCAGCTGCGAAGTCTTCGCCCGCTTCAGATACAGATGGGCCGGGTGCTCCCAGGTGAAGCCGATACCGCCGTGGACCTGGATGTTCTCCGCTGCCGCCTGGAGACAGGCGTCGGAGCAGAACGCCTTGGCCAGACTCGCCACGGCGGGCAGTTCCGGGTCCTCGTTCTGGGCGGCGAGCAGCGCGTAGTGCGCGGCGGCGCGCGCCGACTCGACCTCCAGGAGGACATCGGCGAGCAGATGCTTCACGGCCTGGAAGGAGCCGATGGGCCGCCCGAACTGGTGGCGCACCTTGGCGTACTCGACCGCCATGTCGAGCGCCCGGGAGGCTACCCCGACCTGCTCGGCGGCCAGCGCCACCGCGGCCCGGTCGAGCACTTCTGCCACCAGGTCCCAGCCGTCGCCGTGCGTACGCAGCCGGGTCGCCGGTACGTCGTGATAGTCGAGGCGCGCCTGTCTGCGGGTCGGGTCCAGCGTGGGCAGCGGCTCCCGGGTCAGGCCGGCCGCGTCGCCGTCCACGACGAAGACGCCGATGCCGTCGTCGGTACGGGCGACGGTGAGGACGACATCGGCGGTGGCGCCGTCGAGGACGAATGTCTTGTGCCCCGTCAGCAGCCAACTCCCGTTGCTCTCCCGGGCGGTGAGGTCGACCCCCGCCGCGTCCCAGCGGGCGGAGTCCTCGGTCAGTGCCAGCGTCCCGATGAGTTCACCGGACGCCAGGCCGGGCAGCAGGCTCTTGCGGGCGTCCTCGTCGGCGGAGCGCAGCAGCGTGGTCGTCGCGAGCACCGCCGAGGACAGGAACGGCGCGCACAGCAGCGCACGGCCCATCTCCTCCATGACCACGCCCACTTCGACCGGCCCGCACCCGGCACCGCCGTACTCCTCCGGCACCGCCAGCCCCTGAAGCCCCAGCTCGGACCCCATCCGGCGCCACAGCGCCGGGTCGAAGCCCTCCGGGGTCTCCATCAGCCGCCGTACCTCGGTCTCCGGCGAGGTGTCCGCGAGGAACGCCCTTACCGTGCGCCCCAGTTCGGCCTGCTCCTCACTGAACGCGAAGTCCATGCCTCAGCCCTCCCCGCCGGCTCGGCGACCGGCACGGGACGCGATGATCTTCTCGACGACGGCGATGTGGTCCGGTGAGTGCATGCTGTCCCGCTCGGCGAGCAGCGCCGGTTCCAGTACGGTCGCGAGCGCCTGCTCCAGATGCAGGTTCACCGCGCGCTTGGTCTCGCGCAGTGCCTGCGCGGGCAGGGCGGCCAGCCGTCCGGCGAGGTCCATGGCCTCGTCCAGGAGCTTGTCCTTCGGTACGGCACGGTTGGCGATGCCCAGCCGGACCGCGTCCTCGGCGCTCACCCGGTCGCCGAGGAACAGCAGCTCCTTCGCCCGGGTCAGCCCGACCAGGAGGGGCAGTACGAGCGCCCCGCCGTCGCCCGCGACGAGCCCGACCTGGACGTGCGGATCGGCGATGTAGGCGTCGTCGGCGATCAGTACGAGGTCGCTGAGGAGGGCCAGGCTGCATCCGAGACCGACGGCGGGCCCGTTGACCGCAGAGATCACCGGCAGCGGGCAGCGGACCATGCCCGTGATGATCCGCCGGGCCTCTTCGACGTTCCGCTCCCGGAAGTCCCGATCGCGCTGGACTCGGGTCATGATGTCGAAGTTGCCGCCCGCGCTGAACGCCCGCCCGCGCCCGGTGAGCACGACCACCCGTGCCTCGGGATCGTCGGCGACCGTCTCCCAGACCGACGCGAGTCCGGAGTGCAACTCCTCGCTCATCGAGTTGAGTTGGTCCGGCCGGTTCAGCTCGATCAGCCGGACCGGTCCATGGGACGTCACCACCAGATCCGCCATGTCCACACCCACCGCCGCAATCCCAGAATGAGTCAGTAGAGTTGAATGGTATAACTAATTAAGCTCGCAGGGAACCGGTCGTGGAAGTGACGAGGCTGACGGAGGGCACGTATGCCGGAGCAGAAGTACGAGACCGTGCGGGCCGAGGTGGCGGACCGGATCCTCACCGTCACACTGAACCGCCCCGAGAAGCTGAACGCCTTCAACCCCCGGATGATGGCCGACCTCCTCGACGTCCTGGACGCGGCCGACGCCGACGACGACGTACGGGTGATCGTGGTGACCGGCGCCGGGCGCGGGTTCTGTGCGGGCGCCGATGTCAGCTCCGGGGGCACGTCCTTCGACCACCGCAAGGCCGGTGCCTGGCACCGGGACACCGGCGGCCGGGTCGCGCTGCGGATCTTCTCCAGTACGAAGCCGGTCATCGCGGCCGTCAACGGCCCGGCGGCGGGCGTCGGGGCCAGCATGACCCTGCCCATGGACATCCGGCTGGCGTCGACCTCGGCGAAGTTCGGGTTCGTCTTCGCGCGCCGTGGCATCGTGCCGGAGTCGGCGGCGAGCTGGTTCCTGCCCAGGGCCGTGGGGATGCAGCGGGCCATGGAATGGGTGGCGACCGGCCGGGTCTTCGGCCCCGACGAGGCCCTCGCGGCCGGTCTGGTCCGCTCCGTGCACGCACCCGAGGACCTGCTGCCGGCGGCGTACGAACTGGCCCGCGAGATCGCCGAGAACACCTCCGCGATCTCGGTCGCCCTCTCGCGCCAGATGATGTGGCGGATGCTCGGTGAACCCCACCCGATGGCCGCGCACCGGCTCGACTCGCGGATCATGAGCCAGATCGGCGGCGGCCCCGACCCCGTGGAGGGCGTCGAGTCGTTCCTCGCCAAGCGGCCGCCCGTCTTCCCGGGCCGGATCAGCGAGGACATGCCGCCCGTCTACCCCTGGTGGCAGGAGGAAGAGTTCCGGCCACTGGGGCCCTAGGTTCACGAGATCTGGCCGAAACATTGTCGTAGTGTGCGTGAAGTGTTAGCGTCCGCCCGGCGGGCATTCAGTTGAATGCGCTGAACCATTCACCGCTGGACGGTAACCATGAGCGATGGTTTCCTGCACGAATCCCTCCGCGGTGTCGACTGGGGGGTCGCCACCGCTGACACCCTCGCGGCCCCACCGCCGCACCCCGCCGAGCAGGCCGGTCACTTCCGGCAGTGGACCGACGACATCAGGCATCTGACCGGTGTCGCGGCCGACACGCACCGCATGGCCGCGGGCTGGCCGCAGCTCCAGCCCGACGGCCCCGGCGGCTGGGACCGGGCCGCCCTGGACCGCTGCGACCGCGCGCTCGACTCCCTCCTCGCACAGGGCACGCGGCCGAGCCTCACCCTGTTCGACCGCACACTGCCGCCCTGGCTGGACGCGGCGGGCGGCTGGCTCGCCCGCGACACCGCCGAGCACTTCGCCACGTACGCCGCCGAACTGGGCCGGCGCTTCGGCGACCGGGTGGAACGCTGGATCACCTCGACCGACCTGGCCGGGCCCACCCTCGCCGACCATGTGGCCGGAATGTACACACCGGGCCGGGGAGTCGGCCGCGCGGGCCTGGCCGCCGTCCATCACATCCTGCTCGCCAACGCCCTCGCCACCCAGGCACTCAGGGCCACCGGCGCCAGCGGCCGGATCGGCACCACGGTCACCCTCGTCGGCGGCTACGCGGCCACCGACGACCCCTACGACCGGCTCGCGCTGGAACGCCTGGAGAGCTGGACCAACCGCCTCTTCCTCGACCCACTGCTGCTCGGCGAGCACATGGTGACCGAGGACGACATCTCACCGGTGACGGCCACCGGCTGCGTACGCCCCGGCGACCTGGAGACCATCGCCACCGCACAGGACCTGCTGTCCCTGTCCTGGCACACCCCGTTCCGTGTCACCGCACCCGAGAACCTGCCGCGCGTGCTGCCGACCGCGCACTGCCGCAGCGCCCTCAACGAGGTGAACCGCCTGCTCATGGGCCTCGGCTTCGCGATCGTCCCCTTCGAGGACGTGGAGACCACCGCCTACGGCTGGCCGATCATCCCCGAAGGACTCGCCGACGCCGTCGCGGGCCTCTACGACCTCTACGGCGACCTGCTGCCACCGCTGTCCGTCGTGGACAACGGCATGGGCGACCTCGACCTGGTCGACGGCACCGGACACAGCGACGACACCCGCCGCCGGACCCTGCTGCGCGCCCGGCTCTCCTGGCTCGCGGGACTCGTCGCGGCCGGGGTCGACGTGTGCGGCTACGAGTACTGGTCGGTCCTCGACAATCTGGAGGCCAAGTTCCGCTACACCCGCCTCTACGCGATGGCCGTCCCGGACCACGAGCCCGGTCCGCGCCCCCCGATGCCCGCCGACTGGCTGCACGACGGCGCCTTCGCCGACGCGGCCACCGCACCCGAAGAGAGCCGCGCGGGCGGGCTGCGTCTGGTGCCGGCCGAGCCCCGGGTTCAGGGCGCCGGGGCCTCGTAGTCCCTGCCACGGATCAACCGGACCGGTGTGTAGACGAGCACTTCCTCGTCCCGCTGGTTGCGCACACTGATCCGGCTGGTGACCACACCCCGCCCGGGCCTGCTGGAGGCCCGGGAGCCCGTGGTCTCGACGACGGCGTACAGGGTGTCACCGACGTACACCGGCCCCTGGACCGTGAGTTCCATGTGCAGGAAGGCAAGCCCCGTGCCGTGCAGCACGTTCGTCTGGAGGACGAGGCCTTCGGCCATGGCGTACGTGAGCGCCCCCGGGACGAGCCGCCCGGTGTAGCCGCCGTCCGCCGCGTGCGAGGCGTCCCAGAAGAGGGGCTCGTTGAAGCCGCCCCAGGTGACGAAGTTGACGAGATCCGTCTCCGTGACGGTACGGCGGGCGGTCCGGAAGACCTGGCCCACCGGCATCTCCTCGTAGGTCAACCCCCGTACCAGCGGGGGGACTTCGGTGACGGTCTGCTCCAGTGACATGAACGGTTCCTCTCGTACGGGTGGTCGCGGGTGGTGGTCACAGGTCGAGCGGGTGCTTGCCGGCCACGCCCTCGAAGTCCGGGGCGCGCTTGTCGCGGTGGGCGGCGAGTCCCTCGACGACCTCGTGGCCCCCGAAGCCGAAGAACTCCAGCCCGAGCGAGGCCTCGAAGATCGGCTGCGCGGTGCGGTACCAGTGGTTGAGGGACCGCTTGGTCCAGCTGATGGCGCTGGCGGGCCCGGCGGCCAGGGCGGTCGCCACCCGCAGACCCTCGGCGTGCACGTCCGCGTCGTCCACGCACTTCGACACCAGCCCGATCCGCTCGGCCTCCTCGCCGGTGAGTGTCTCGCAGGTCAGCAGGTAGTACTTGGCCTTGGCCATACCGCACAGCAGCGGCCAGCAGATGGCGGCATGGTCACCGGCGGCGACCCCGAGCCGCGTGTGCCCGTCGACGATCTTCGCCGTACGGGCGGCGATGGAGATGTCCGCCAGCATGCCGATGACCAGTCCCGCACCGACCGCCGGGCCATGGATCGCGGAGACCACCGGCTTCGAGCAGTTGATCACGCCGTAGACCATGTCCCGGGCCTCGCGCATCACCCGGGCACGCACCGCGTACTCCTCGGTCATGGCGTCGATGGAGTCGAAGGTGCCGCCCGCCGAGAACGCCCTGCCCGCCCCCTGGACCAGCACCGCACGGGTCTGTTCGTCCCGGTCGACGACCGGCCAGATCTCGGCCAGCTCGCCGTGCATGCGCGGATCGACGGCGTTGAGGTTCGGGGCGTCGAGCACGATCCGGAGCACGCCGGGCGCGGGCCGCTCGAAGGTCAGGCTCGTGAACGGGGCGTAGAG
Organism: Streptomyces sp. NPDC002680; assembly: GCF_042889145.1. Lineage (NCBI taxonomy): Bacteria > Bacillati > Actinomycetota > Actinomycetes > Kitasatosporales > Streptomycetaceae > Streptomyces > Streptomyces sp. NPDC002680. The sequence continues at coordinate 363,099 of NZ_JBIAQP010000001.1, read as the reverse complement.
ATCGGTCACGTCGCGCTCCTGGTGTATTCAGTGCGGATACTATAATTATCTAACTGTATCGAGGGGTGGGCGGCAAGCAGCCCGCATGTGACATCGCACCGGGAAGCACTGCACCGGGGAACACCGCACCGAGGACGGGAAGCTCGGCATGGATCTCACCTTCAGCGAGGAACAGGGCGAACTCCGCAAGGTCGTACGCTCGTTCCTCGCCAAGCACTCCGACGAGACGGAGGTACGCCGCCTGGCCGCCGACCCGACGGGCCACGACCCCGTCGTCTGGCGGCGGATGGCGGGCGAACTCGGGCTCCAGGGTCTCGCCGTACCGGAGGAGTACGGCGGTTCGGGCTTCGGTTACGTCGACCTCGGCATCGTCTTCGAGGAGGCGGGCCGTGCCCTGCTGTGCGGCCCGTACTTCGCCACCGTGGCCCTGGCCGCCGAGGCACTGCTGCGCTGCGCCGACGAGCCCGCCCGTACCGATCTGCTCCCGGGCATCGCCTCGGGCGAGACGGTGGCCACGCTCGTGCTCACGGAGGACGGTGGCGGTTGGGACGAACAAGGCATCCGGCTCACCGCACAGGAGACGACGGACGGCTGGCGGCTGACGGGCACGAAGACATACGTCCCAGACGGACACCTCGCAGACCTGCTCCTGGTCGCCGCCCGCACCGAGTCGCCCGGCATCAGCCTCTTCGCGGTGGAGGTTGCGGACGCGCAAGGCCTCACCCGCACCCCCCTCCCCACCCTCGACCAGACCCGCAAACAGGCCAGGCTGGAGTTCACGGACACCCCGGCCCGGCTGCTCGGCACCGAGGGCGAGGCATGGCCGGGCCTCGAACGCACCCTCGCCACGGCTTCCGTCCTGCTGGCCGCCGAACAGGTCGGGGGAGCGGCGGCAGCCCTGGACGCGGCCGTGGAGTACGCGAAGATCCGCGAGCAGTACGGCAGGCCCATCGGCTCGTTCCAGGGGATCAAGCACAAGTGCGCCGACATGCTCCTGGAGATCGAGTGCGCCCGCTCGGCCGCGTACGGCGGACTGTGGGCGCTGGACTCGGGCGACGAGACGGAGATCGCGGTCGCGGCGGCCCTCGCGCAGGCCTTCTGCTCGGAGGCCTTCACCAAGGTGGCGGGCGACAACATCCAGGTCCACGGCGGAATCGGCTTCACCTGGGAACACCCCGCCCACCTGTACTTCAAACGGGCCAAGAGCAGCGAGACGCTCCTCGGCACACCGTCGTACCACCGCGAACTGCTGGCCGCCCGGCTCGGCATCTGATCGTCGGCAGAGGAGCAGAGGAGAGGTCATGGAACTGGACTTCGGGCCCGCCGTACGCGACTTCCGCGACGAGGTGCGGGACTGGCTGGCCGACCATCTCGTGGGGGAGTTCGCGGAACACCGGGGCGTGGGCGGACCCACCGACGGTGAGGCCTGGGAGGTCCGCCTCGCCTGGGACCGCGAACTGTCGGCCGGCCGGTGGCTGGGCGTCGGCTGGCCGCAGGAGTACGGGGGCAGAGGGCTGGGCCTCCTGGAGGAGATCGTCTTCGAGTACGAGTACGCCCGCGCGAACGCCCCCTACCGGGCCACCGTCAACGCCCTCGACCTGCTCGGCCCGATGCTGCTCCAGGTGGGCAGCGAGGCGCAACGGAAACGCTTCCTGCCACCGATCCTCGCCGTCGAGGAACTGTGGGGCCAGGGCTTCAGCGAACCCGGCGCCGGCTCCGACCTCGCCTCGGTCCGCACCCGGGCGGAACGCGACGGCGACGAGTGGGTGGTCAGCGGACAGAAGGTGTGGACGTCCTTCGGTATCCACGCGGACTGGCTGTACGCCCTGACCCGCACCGACCCGGACTCCGTACGCCACAAGGGCCTGACCTTGCTGCTCCTGCCCACCGGCCAGCCGGGCGTGGAGATCCGCCCGATCCGGAACCTCGCCGGCCAGGACGAGTTCGCCGAGGTGTTCCTCTCCGACGCACGCACCGGCGCGGACATGGTCGTGGGTGAGGTCGGCCAGGGCTGGCGCACGGCGATGGCCACCCTCGGCATCGAACGAGGCACCACGCTCCTGCCCCAGCAGCTCACCTTCGAACGGGAGGCGGAGGCGCTGATCGACCTCGCCCGGGCCCGGGGCGCGCTCGACGATCCGATGCTGCGCCGCCGGATCGTGGACGCCTGGATCTCCGTACGCATCATGCGCACCACCAACCTGCGGACCCTCGCCGAACTGACGGCGGGCCGCACTCCGGGCGCGCAGTCCGTCACGGCGAAGCTGTACGCGTCGACGCGGCACCAGCAACTGGGCGATCTGGCCATGGAGTTGGCGGGCCCGGCCGCACAGATCGTAGGCGAGGACTACGGCTTGAACACCCGGCAACGCTCGTTCCTGCTCTCCCTCGCGGAGACGATCTACGGCGGATCGAGCGAGATCCAGCGCAACATCATCGGCGAGCAGCTGCTCGGCCTCCCGAAGGAGCCCCGCCCATGAGCACCGTCGAGGAGCGGCTGGACCGCGTCGAGTCGCACCTGGCGATCCAGCAACTGCCCATCCGCTACGCGCTCGCCGTCGACGCCCGGGACCTCGACGCCTGGGTCGGCTGCTTCCGTCCCGACGTGGACATGGGGCGTCATGGCCGCGGGAGGCAGGTGCTGCGCCGGCAGATCGAACCCCTGGTGCGTGGCTTCCGGCGGTCCGTCCATCAGATCTGCGGTCACCGGGTCGAGTTCACCGGCCGGGACACGGCGACCGGTGCGGTCTACTGCCGGGCCGAGCACGAGGTGGGGGACCGGTGGATCGTCATGGCGATCTGCTACCGGGACGACTACGCGCGCGTGGACGGAGAGTGGTACTTCTCCCGGCGCCGCGAACAGCACTGGTACGCGGCGGATGTGACGGAGCGCCCGCAGTCGGTGGGCTTCCGTGGCTGGGAGGGGTCCGGGGAACCGGCGTTGCCCGAGGCGTTCCCTTCGTGGGCGCCTTTCTGGAAGGAGACGTGATGACACGGTTGTCCGGGAAGACGGCGCTGATTACCGGCGGAGGGCAGGGCGTGGGGCGCGGTATCGCGCTGGCGCTGGCCGCCGAGGGGGCGTGTGTGGTGATCACCGGTCGCACGGAGAACAAGCTGAAGGACGCGGCCGACGAGATCCTGGGGCGCGGTGGACGGGTGCACACGGTCGTCGGGGATGTGGGGGAGCGGGCGGATGTCGACCGCATGGTGGCGGAGACGGTGGAGGAGTTCGGCGGGCTGGACGTACTGGTCAACAATGCCCAGTCCTCGGTCCAGCGCCGGCTGGAGCACACCTCCTACGACGATGTCGAACTCACCTACCGCAGCGGCCCGTTGGCCACGTTCCACGCGATGCAGGCGGCTCTGCCGTATCTCCGGGAGAGCCGGGGCAGTGTCGTGAACCTCGGGTCGTCGGCGGCGGTGCAGGGGGAGGTGAGTTTCGCGGCGTACGCCATGGCCAAGGAGGCGGTCCGGGGGCTGACGCGGGTGGCCGCGCGGGAGTGGGGGGTGTACGGGATCCGCGTGAACGTCGTGTGCCCGGCGGCGCTGAGTCCGGCGGCGGAGGCGTATTTCGCGGAGCATCCGGAGAAGGCGGCGAGTGTGGTCGCGGGGATTCCGCTGGGGCGGATGGGGGATCCGGAGAGGGATATCGGGCGGGCGGTGGTGGCGTTGGTGAGTGATGACATGGGGTATCTGACGGGGGCGACGCTGATGCTGGAGGGCGGGCGGACGTTGATCGGCTGAGGCGGGGTTTGTTTCGCCCCCGCCGCCCCTACCCGTCCCATCCTTCTGGGGGCTGCGCCCCCAGACCCCCCTTTGTCGCGCTGAACGCGCTCGTCCTCAAACGCCGGACGGGCTGAGTGGGTGGTGCGGGCCGGCGTTGAAGAGGCACCGCCTGTACTTCGGAAGCGGCGGGGGTGGGCTGGGCGTGGTTGTCCTCGGACGCCGGCCGGGGTTTGATCTTTTAGCCCGTCCGGCGTTTGAGGACAAGGCCCGTTCAGGGCCGTAGCGGGGGTCTGGGGGCGCAGCCCCCAGAAGGATGGGACGGGTAGGGGCGGCGGGGGCGAGGAAACCGCCTCACACGACCCCCCGCCCCCGCAGCTCCACCAGCTGACCCTCCGTCACCCCAACCAACTCGCCCAGCACTTCCGCCGTATGCTCCCCCAGCGCAGGCGGTGCCACGTGCCCCTCCACGGGAGTCCCCGTCAACCGGATCGGATTCGCGAGCATCGGCAGGCGGCGCCCCGACACCGGATCCTCCACCTCGACCAGCATTCCCCGATGCCGTATCTGCGGATCCGCGAAGACATCCGGCAACTCGTTGAACGGCCCCGCAGGGACGTCGTGTTCGTCCAGTACCGCCAGCCACTCGTCCCGCGTCCGAGTCCGCAGGACCCCCGCCAGCACCGGCAGAATCTCCACGCGATGAGCAATCCGCGCGGACGTCGTCGCGAACCGCGGATCCTGGAGCAGATCTGTCCGCCCGGCCGCCGCGCAGAACCCGGCGAACTGCTTGTCGTTGCCCGCGACGAGGAAGATCGGCTTGTCCGCGCACTGGAACGCCTGGGAGGGAATCCCCCCGTACCCACCGTTCCCGCGCCGCTCCGGAACCTCCCCGGAGACCAGGTAGTTCATCGCGAAGTGCGACAACGAGGCCAGACCGCAGTCCAGCAGGGACAGGTCGATGAACTGGCCCTCACCGGTGACGTCCCGGTGCCGCAGGGCGGCGAGCACGGCCGTGGCGGCGTACAGCCCGGTGAGGATGTCGACCATGCTGACGCCGACCTTCATCGGCTCCTCCGGATGCCCGGACACGCTCATCATCCCGGACATGGCCTGGAAGATGCCGTCGTAGCCCGGACGCCCGGCATACGGTCCCGTCTGGCCGAAGCCCGTCACCGACAGGTACACCAGTCGTGGGTTCAGCTCCCGCAGACTCTCCTGGTCCAGCCCGTACTTCGCCAGCGTCCCCGCCCGGAAGTTCTCGACCAGCACGTCCGACCGCGCGGCGAGCGCACGGATCAGCTCCTGCCCCTCGGCGGTGGCGTGGTTGACGGTGACCGACCGCTTGTTGCGGTTGCAGGCGAGGTAGAAGGCGGCGGTGTCCGTCCGGTCGCCCTCGCCCTCGGGCCCGGGCGCGAAGGGCGGGCCGTAGGTCCGTGAGTCGTCCCCCGTTCCGGGCCGCTCGACCTTGATGACGTCGGCGCCCAGGTCGGCCAGCATCTGGGTGGCCAGCGGCGCGGCGAGGATGCGGGACAGATCGAGGACACGGATCCCGGCCAGTGCGGTCGACGGCATCGAGACTCCTCCCTGTGGAACTAACAGTAGAATGAGTTAGATAAATAATACATCCATGTCGACCACCCCACCCGTACGATTGCCTCAACTAGCTGATTCATGTAACTATCTCGATCGGCCGCCAGGCCGAGACCGGAGGGCGTGCTGATGACCGTCGCGGCGAGAACCCTCACCGACCAGGAGCAGCGCGAACGCCGGACCTGGTTCAGGGCCCGCTGGGAGCGCGGGGTCGCCTTCAACCGCCTCTGCCGCATCCGCGTGACACGCTGGGACCCGGACGCCGTCGAGGTCCTGCTTCCCTACGCCGAGTCCCTCTCCGCCCATGAGGGCGTCTTCCACGGCGGAGTCATCTCCGCACTCATCGACACCGCGGGCGCCGGAGCCGTCATCGCCGGACACGACTTCACCAAGGGGAGTCTGCTGAGCACCGTGTCGATGTCGGTGCAGTACCTCGCACCCGCCCGGGGCCGGGAGGCCGTCGCCTACGCGCGCTGTGTGCGACGCGGAGGCAGGCTGCACTTCGCCGATGTCGACGTGATGACCGACGGCCGCATCTGTGCGCGGGGCCAGGTGGTGGTGACCATCTCCGGGGAGCGACCGGGTGTCGGCGACCCCATCCAACCACTGGACGAGGAGTGACGTGATGCCTGAGGAGCCCGTGGTTCCGCCACAGGGTCTGGACCTGGACCTGGTGCTGTACGAGGTCGACGAGGACGGCGTCGCCACCGTCACCCTCAACCGGCCCGAACGCAAGAACGCCTGGAGCCTCCCCATGGAGCGCCGCTTCTTCGCGCTCCTCGACGAGGCCGCGCACGACCCGGCCGTCCGTGCCGTGATCGTCACGGGCGCGGGCAGGGCCTTCTGCCCCGGCATGGACGTCCAGCGCCTGGAACAGAACGCCCAACCCGGTCAGTCGCTCAACCTCCACGCCCGCGTCCCCATGTACAGCAGGCGCGACATGCCGAAGCCGCTCATCGCCGCCGTCAACGGCGCCTGCGCGGGCATCGGCCTGGTCCAGGCGCTGATCTGCGACATCCGCTTCGCCGCCCGAGGGGCCCGCTTCACCACCGCGTTCACCCGGCGCGGCCTGGCCGGCGAGTACAACCTGCCGTACGTCCTGCCACGCGTCGTCGGCCTGGAGAATGCCCTCGACCTGCTGCTGTCGGGCCGGGTCTTCGACGCCGACGAGGCCAAGGAGCTCGGCCTGGTCAGCCGCGTCGTGGAACCCGAGGACCTGCTCGACTCCGCCCGCGCGTACGCCCGGGACATCGCCCGCAACTGCTCCCCGCGCGCCATGGCCGTCGTACGCCACCAGGTCTACGGCGATCTCGACCGCACCTTCACCGACGCCCTCGCCCGTTCCTACTCCGCGATGGAGTTCTTCGCGGGCTCGCCGGACTTCCGCGAGGGCGTGGCGAGCTTCGTGGAGAAACGGGAGCCGAAGTTCGAGGGTCTCCCGCCGGACTTCGACCCGGACGAGGCCACCCGCGACGCGTTCCTGCCGTACTGACCGACCGAGGAGCACACGAACATGACAGGGCAGCCGTTCCCGGTCGAGGCCGGGCACATCATGATGTTCGCCCGCGCCATCGGCGATGAGAACCCGGCGTACGAGGGCGAGTCCGCGCTCGCGCCGCCCACCTTCACCATGGCGAGCGCTCACCACGACCCCGACTACCACCTGCGGCCCAAGCCCGGTGAGGAGTGGTTCGGGTCCGGTGCGGGGCCCGGGGTGATGGCCGAGGGCGGCGGCGGGCTGCACGCCGAGCAGCACTTCGAGTACCACCGCCCGGTGCGCGCCGGCGAGACCCTGTACGCCCACTTCACCCTCGGACGCAGCTGGGAGAAGCAGGGGCGCAGCGGCCGGTTGCTCTTCAGTGAGCGCATCACCGAGTACCGGGACGCGGACGGCGAGCCGGTCGTCAGCGCCAAGACCGTCGCCGTCGTACCCGAGGGCCCCGCCACCCGTAAGGAGGACGCCCGATGAGCCTGAGCCCGGACGACATCAAGGTCGGCGAGACCCGCACGAGCGTCCTCGTCGACGACCTCAAGCGCACCCGGATCGTGCAGTACGCGGGCGCGTCCGGAGACTTCAACCCGCTGCACACCGACGAGAGGTTCGCCGTCGACGCCGCCGGATACCCCGGGGTCTTCGCCCACGGCATGCTGACGATGGGCATGACCGGCCGGGTCCTGACCGACTGGGTCGGCGCGGAGTCGCTGCTTCGCTTCGGCGTGCGGTTCAAGGCCCAGGTCTGGCCCGGCGACACCCTCACGGCCACGGCCACCGTCGAGTCGATCGAGGAGACGGTGTCCGGCCCGGTCGCGCACTTCTCCCTGCGCACCCTCAACCAGGATGGCGCCGAGGTGGTCACCGGTACCGCGGCGGCCCGCCTGGAGCAGTGAAGCCGATGGGCGGCGCGCCGGAGACCGGGCGAGCGGCCACCTGGACCGCCATGGTGAACCGCGCCTACGACCATGCCCGCCCCGCCGTCCGCTTCGGCGACCTGACCTGGACCGGACGCGAACTCCTCGACCGGGCCGCCGGCGCGGCCGACTGGCTGGACACCCTCGGCCTCGAACCGGGCGCACCCGTACCGGCGTTGGCCGCCACCTCCGCCGACGCGCTCGCCCTGGTGATCGGCGGCGCCGGTTCCGGGCATCCGCTCGCACCGCTCGGCGTCCGCATGACCCCGTACGAACTCGCGGCGGTCGTCAAGGGCACCGACTCCCAAGTCCTCCTGGCGCAGCCCGAGTTCGCCACCCTCGGCGGACAGGTAGCCGAGCTGTCCGGCCGACGGGTCGCCGTCGTCCCCGAACTGCGCACCAGCACACGGGAGTTGACGGCCACCCCCGACGAACTCGCAGCCGTCCTGCACACCTCCGGAACCACCGGCCTGCCCAAACCGGTCCCCATGACCCAACGACGCCTGGCGGCCCGCGCCCGCGTCAACGGACAGCTCTGCGGACTCGACCCCGACAGCTTCTACGGCGGCAGCGCGCCCTTCCACCACATCGCCGGTCTCGGCAACATCGCCGTCGCCCTCGCCGCCGGAGCCCTGATCACCGGCCTGCCCCGGTTCACCGTCGAGGGCTGGACCCTGCTGCGGGACCTCGGCACCACCCACACCAGCATGGTCCCGGCGATGCTGGAGACCCTGCTGGCGGCGGGCGAGGCACGGCACGGGACGCTGCGGACGCTCCAGTACGGCGGCGCACCCGTCCGCCCCGGCACCCTGCGCCGGACGTACGAGGCGATGCCCGGCGTCCGCATGCTCAACATGTTCGGGCAGACCGAGGGCTCGCCGATCAGCGTGCTGACACCCGAGGACCACCGAGAGGCGGTCGCCGGACGCGCTGAGCTGCTGCGGTCGGTGGGGCGGCCTGCTCCAGGCGTCGAGGTCAGAGTCCACGAGGCCGGTCCGGACGGCATCGGCGAGATCCACGGCCGCGCCGACCATTTCTTCCGGATCGACGCCGAAGGCTGGCTGCACAGCGGCGACCTGGGGCGTGTGGCCGAGGACGGCTACCTCTATCTCTACGGCCGGGGCACGGACATGATCATCCGGGGCGGTGAGAACGTCCACCCCCTGGAGGTCGAGACACTCCTCACGGCCCACCCGGGCGTGGCGGACGTGGCGGTCACCGGTGTGCCCGACGATCGGCTCGGCCAGACCGTCGTCGCCTTCGTCGTGCCGGCCGACCCCGGCGACCCGCCCCGGCCGGAGGCGCTCCGGCACTACACCCGCGCCCGGCTGTCCGGGTTCAAGGTCCCCGTCCGCTGGTGGTTCGTGGACGACCTGCCGCGCAACGCAAACGGCAAGGTCGTACGCCGTCGGCTGCGCGAGCCGCACGAAGGAGGAACAAGTGCCTGACCACGTCGACGAGTTGGACCCACGGCGACTCGACACGCTCCTGCGCCGGATCCGCCGGGAGGTCGAACACGGCCCCCTGCCGTCCGCGCAGATCGCCGTCGCCCGGGGCGGCAGGCTGCTGGCCTTCGAGACCTACGGTGACGCGGGACCCGACACCCGGTACGTGCTGCAGTCCGTCGGACGGTCGATCGTCGCGGGTGTGGTGTGGAAGCTGATCGGCGAGGGACTCCTGGCCGTGGGCGAGCAAGTCGCCGCGATCATCCCGGAGTTCGCGCCGAACGGAAAGGAGACGGTGACCGTCGAGCAGGTGCTCACCCACACCGCGGGCTTCCCCTTCGCGCCCCTGGGCCTCCCCAAGATGCTGGACCGCGAACAGCGCCTGGCCGCCTTCGGCCGCTGGCGGCTGGACTACCCGCCGGGCACCCGCTTCCAGTACCACCTCACCTCGGCCGCCTGGTTGATCGCCGAGATCGTCGAGCGGCGCACGGGGCTGACCTTCGCCGACTATCTGCACGAGAAGGTCGCCGGGCCGCTCGGCCTGTCGTCGATCGAACTCGGAGTGCCGGTCGACCGTCAGCCCGGCACAGTCGCCCCGATGCTCGCCACCGACCGCACGAGCGACGACCAGGAGGCCGACCCATGGGGCCCCTGGTACCTGTCCGACCCGCGCGTGCTCGCGGCCGGCGAGCCCAGCCACGCCTTGGTCGCCACGGCCGCCGACGTCGCCCTCTACTTCCAGGCACTGGAGCACTCGGGCCTGTGGAAGCCGGGCGCGGTCGCGGAGGGCACCCGGATCCGATTCACGGAGCACCCGTACGGCGAGCAGATCTACGGCGGTGGCGGCAACCGCCGTACCAGCATGGGCCTGTTCGTCACCGTGGCCGGCCCCGACGCGGGCAGCGACCTGCCGTCCACCGGATCACCCGCGCTCTTCGGCAGCGCCGGGGCCGCCTACCAACTCGGCTTCATGGACCCGGAGTCGGGCCTGTCCTTCGCCTGTCTCAGCAACGGCTACCCGCTGGCCGGCTACGACCACTCCCCGCACGGAACCGCCTTGCTGGCCGACATCGCGAACCTGGCGGCGGGCCTGGTCGGCTGACCGGGCCCGCCGCCAGGCGGGAGCAGAGGGACGACGCTCAGCGGCTGATCAGCTGCTGGGCGTTGTTGTACATGATGTCGTCCTGGACCGACTCGTCCAGCTCCGAGATCAGCTTGCGGAAGTCGGCCGGGTTGGCCAGGCCCTCCGCGTGCGGGAAGTCGGAGCCCATCACGATGGACTCGTGGTAGCCGAGGCGCTTGACCAGGGCCACGGTGTCGTCCTCGGGGTAGGGCACCACGCGGATGTGCTTGCGGAAGACCTGGCTGGGCCGCTCGTCCAACTGCCCGCCGATCCAGGGTCCGTTGCGGCCCATGCCCCGGCTCTTGTCCATGTGGCGTACGAAGTGCGGCACCCACTCGGCGCCGAACTCGGACACCAGGACGTTGATGTCGGGGAAGCGGCCGAAGAGGTTGTCGAAGATCAGCGCGGACAGCGTCTCCTCGATGGGACGCTGGCCGTAGGTGTTCTGCCACTGCCAGGCCGACATCCGGAAGTGGATCGGGTGGGGGTCGAAGCCCCAGGAGGGTGCCACCTGCGAGTTGTAGTAGAACTCGCTGATGTGGTAGCAGACGCTCGCCTTGGCCTCGTTGACCAGTTTCCAGAACGGGTCGAAGTACGGGTCGCCCGGCGAACGGCCGTACACCGGCCCCGTGGGCAGCAGGATGAAGCGGGCGCCCTGCTCCAGGACGTACTCCAACTCCTTGACGGCGCTGGGCAGATCGCGGAGCGAGAGCAGCGCGGGGGCGTAGATGCGGTCTTGGTGGTTGAAGCCCCATACCTCGTTCATGTAGCGGTTGAACGAGTGGTAGTTGGCGTAGAGCGGCTCGACGCCCTTCACATACTCCTCGGCGACCAGTGCCCAGCCGCCGGGGTACATGATCGTCTGGTCCAGGCCCTGCTCGTCCATGACCCGCAGCCGGGCCTCGCGGTTCTGGTACGACTCGTGCATCGGCTCGAACTGGTAGGTCTCCTCCGGGTTGCCCGAGGCCATCGCCTTGAGCATCTCCTTCAGCGAGCCGGGACGGTAGACCTGCCCGAACTCCGGCTCCAGGCATACGACGATCCGGTCACCGGCGAGGATCACCTCCCGCCCGTCCGGCAGCGTCACCGGTGCGACCGCCGCACCGAGGAACTCCTTCGGAAGGTAGCGGGTGAAGGAGTCCCGCTCCTCGTACATGTGCTGGTCGCAGTCGAAGATGCGCTTGCGCTGTTCGGCCATGGCCGTCGCCTCCGGACCCCAGGATCTATTCAGTACGCCTCCTATAATTATCTAACTGTTTCCAGGAGGCAAGGGGGGAGTCCGGAATGATGCCGGGGACGTGTTCCGGGGCCGGGTCAGTCGATGAGTTCGAGGACCGTCTTGGGCCCGGCGGCGTTGACGACGTCGTCCGCGCTGGAGATGTGCCGCTGCCAGAGCTTCTCGGCCTCGTCCGCCTTGCCGGACTCGATCAGACCGACCAGCCGCACATGCGCCCGGTGCCCCTTGAGGGCCTGGGTCTTCTGGGCCTCGGCGTCGGTGGCGGCGGCCGTGTACGAGGCGTTCGCCCGGTCGATGATGTTGCGGAGCATGCCGCACAGCAGGATCAGGGTCTGGTTGCCGGTGAGTTCGACCAGCAGGGCGTGGAAGGCGTCCTGCGCCTCGACCAGGGACAGCGGGTCGTCGAGAGCGGCCTTCTCGTTCGCCACCGCGTCACGCAGCCGCTTGATGTCCTCCGGCGTGTGCTTGACGGCCAGCTGGCGGGCGCAGGGCGGCTCGATGAGGGCCGCCGCGCGGTAGATGTCGCCCAGGGTGGCGCCGCGGTACTCGAGGATCAGACCGGCGTAACGGGCGGCGACGTCCGAGTCCGGCGCGCTCACCCGGGCGCCGCCGTGGGCGCCGCGCCGCACCGTGATCAGGGACTCCGACTCCAGCACGCGGAACGCCTCGCGCAGGGTCGGCCGCGAGATGCCGAACTGCTCCATCAGGCCCGACTCCGGCGGCAGCGCGTCACCGGGGTTCAGCTCGCCCCGGACGATCTGGCGGCGCAGATGCGCGGCGACCAGCTCGGCGGTCTTCGGGACCCGCACCTGACGTCCGACGCGGGTGCGGGCCGGGGCGGGCACGGCCGCCGTTTCTGCTGCGCGGGCTGCCTCGGCCACGATGGGCACTCCTTGTTCGCGATACGGCGTTCGGGATATAGCAAAATGAATCGTCTTAGTGCATCGAGGGTACCAGGTCAAGGGTCGGGTGGATCTTCCCGTGACCGGACTCGGTGAGACTTCTGGTATACAGGTGATTCATCTACCTATTAAGCTGGTTGGAGAGACCTCGATGACCGAGAATCCGACCCCGGTGATCCTCACCGAACTCACCGCCGACGGGGTCATGCTCCTCACCCTGAACCGGCCCGAGCGGCACAACGCCTGGACGCTGGAGATGGAGCTGCTCTACAACGAGCTGTTCGACCGGGCGGAGCGGGATCCAGCGGTACGGGCCGTCGTGCTCACCGGCGCCGGGCGCGGTTTCTGTCCGGGGATGGACATGAGCGTGCTGGACGGGGCGTCGTCCGGCACCCGCCCGTGGCCGACGGACCAGCTGCCGCCGCGTACCCGCCCGATGTCCTTCCCCAAGCCCGTCGTCGCGGCGGTCAACGGCGCCTGCGCGGGCATCGGGTTCAACCAGGCACTGATGTGCGACGTCCGCTTCGCCGTGCCCCAGGCCAAGTTCGCCGCCGCCTTCAGCGCGCGCGGCCTGGTGGCCGAGGACGGCGTGTCCTGGATCCTGCCCCGGCTGGTCGGTTACGGCAACGCCGCCGATCTCCTGCTCTCCTCGCGCCGGATCACCGGCACGGAAGCTCTGGCGATGGGCCTGGTCAACTACCTGGCCGAGCCGGACGACCTGCTCCCGGCGGCACTCGCGTACGCGACCGAACTGGCCCGCTCGGCCAGCCCGTACGCCATGTCCCTCATCAAGCGGCAGCTCGCCGACGACCAGGCCAGGACCTTCACCGAGAGCCGCGACCGGGCGGCCGCCCTCCTGGCCACGGCGAAGCGCGCCCCGGACTATCGCGAGGGCGTACGCAGCTTCATCGAGCGCCGGCAGCCGGAGTTCGCGGGGCTGGGGGACGCCGTTCCGGAGCCGGGCGAGGCCGTTTCCGAGCCGGCGGAGACCTCGTCATGACCCGCGCCGAACTCCCGCTGCACCGCCGTACCGTCGCCGTCACCGCCTACGCGGAGGAGGGCGGCGACGAGATCTCGGTCGAGGCGGAGCTGCGCGACGAGCGGCCGTGGGCCGAGCCGTCGGCCGCTGTCGTGCACCGGATGGTGCTGGCCGTGCGTGTCCGCCTCGCGGACATGGTGATCGTGGCCGCCGAAGCCGACATGCGGAGCTTTCCGCACGCCGAGTGCCCGCGCATCACGCCGGTCTTCGACGGTCTTGTCGGGCTCGGCGTCACCGCCGGGTACAACCGGGCGATCCAGGAGCGGTTCCGGGGTGTCTCCGGGTGCACCCACCTGTACGAACTGGCCCGCGTGCTCGGCCCCGCGGTCGTGCAGGCGTCCCTGTCCGCCTACGTACGGCGCCGTGACGGCGGTGACCCCTCCGTCGGTCCGAGCCCCACCGCCGGTGTGCTCGACAGCTGCCACATCTGGGCGCCCGACGGGGTGGGTCTGCGCAAGCTCGACGCGGGCTGGCGCCCGGGGAGCGGGCCGCGTCCGGTCCCGCCGGTCGAGACCTTCGAGCGTCAGCGGCCCAGGTAGGCCAGCTCGGGGAAGTGCCCCTGGTACGCGTCCAGCAGGCGTTTGGCGACGGCGTACGAGTCGATCAGGGGATGGATCGTCAGGGCCTTGACGGCGTGTGCGCGATCGCTGGTGGTGGCCGCCCGGATCACCGCGCGCTCGACGGCCTTGACCGAGCACACCAGACCCGTGCCGTGCTCGGGCAGCGTGGCTCCGGCGACGGGGCGGGCGCCGTTGCCGTCGACGTGGCAGGGGACCTCGATGACGGCGTCGTCGTCGAGGACGGGGATCCGGCCGCGGTTGCGGACGTTGAGGATGAGCGACGCCCGCTCGTCCCGGGCGATGGCCCGCATGAGGGCGAGGGCCACCTGCTCGTAGCCGCCGGACTCCAGGTCGCAGGAGTCGCGGTCGCCCATGCCGACGGCGTCGCGGTTCTCCGCCATGTAGGTGACCTCGCGCTCCAGCCGGGTGGCGTCCCAGGCGTTCCAGGCCGTGCGGGGCACCGGCGGGGAGCTGTCGGCGGCTTCCAGGGAGTCGTAGAAGCGCTGCTGCTGCGAGTGGAGGAAGGCGCCCCGGGTCTGCTCGGCGGCCCCCGCCGAGCGCACCGACTCGCGGCTGAAGTAGTAGTAGTGCAGGTACTCGTTGGGCAGCGCGCCGAGCGTGCGCAGCAGGTCGGCGCCGAAGAGTTTGCCCTCCTCGAAGGAGGTCAGCGCGGCCTCGTCCTCGAACAGGGACGGCAGCAGGTCCCGGCCGTCGGCGTACAGGCCGCGCAGCCAGCCCAGGTGGTTCAGGCCCACGTAGTCCAGGCTGACGCGCGCCGGATCGACGCCGAGCGCCCCGGCCACGCGGCGGCCCAGGCCCACCGGGGAGTCGCAGATCCCGATCACCCGGTCACCCAGGTGGGCGGTCATCGCCTCGGTGACCAGCCCCGCGGGATTGGTGAAGTTGATGACCCAGGCGTCGGGCGCCAGGGCGGCGATACGGTGGGCGATCGCGACCGCCACCGGGACCGTGCGCAGCCCGAAGGAGATACCGCCCGCGCCGACGGTCTCCTGGCCCAGGACGCCCTCGGCCAGCGCGATGCGCTCGTCCGCCGCCCGGCCCGCGAGCCCGCCGACGCGGATCGCGGAGAACACGAAGTCCGCCCCGGTGATCGCCTCGTCGAGGTCGGTGGTGGCGGTGACCGTCGGCGGGTCGGGGTGTCCGGCCGCCTGGTCGGCGAGGACCCTGCGGATCGTCGAGAGCCGGGAGGCGTCCAGGTCGTACAGGGTCACGTCGGTGACGCGCCCCTCGCCGCGGTCGCCGAGCAGTGCCCGGTAGACCAGCGGGACGCGGAAGCCCCCGCCGCCCAGGATCGTGAGTCTCATACTTCGACCACCTCAACTCCCGCCTCTCGCAGCCGATTACAGGTTTTCTCGTCGCCCGGCGCGTTGGTCACCACGACGTCGAGTTCCTCCGGACCGCACACCCGGGCCATCCCGGTGCCGGGGAACTTTCCGGCGTCCGCGACCAGGACGACCTGGGCGCTGGCGGCGATCATCGCCCGTTTGACGGGCACTTCGACGGCGGTGGTGTCCAGCACCTGTCCGTCGGGGCGGACTCCGCTGGTGCCGAGGAACAGCCGGTCGGCGTGCACCTGGCGCAGGTTGTCCTCGGTGAGGAAGCCGACCAGTGAGCGGTAGTCGCGCCGCACCACACCGCCCAGCAGGATCAGCTGGACGTCCTTGTCGTCCTGGAGTTCCTCGTAGACGGCCAGGTTGCTGGTGATCACGGTCAGGGACCGGCCGTGCAGCTGGCGGGCCACCCGGTGAGCGGTGGTGCCAATGTCGAGCAGCACGGTCTCGCCGTCCCTGACGAGGTTTGCGCACCAGGCCGCCAGGGCGTCCTTCGCCTCGACCCGGATGCCGGCCACGTCGGCGAACGGGTCGTCCTCGCCCACGACGGGGGCGGCACCGCCGTAGACCCTCTTGAGGAGGCCCTCGTCCTCCAGTTGTGCGAGGTCGCGTCGGATCGTGGCCTCACTCGCCCCGACCTTCTCGGCCAGGGCGACCACCGACGTGGGCCCGTCCGTGCGCAGCGCGCGCAGGATCAGCTGATGTCTTCGGTCAGGGAGCATGCCGCAGACCATACTCGCGAACGCTCCAAACTCAAGCAAAGTCGCGCATGAATGTCTCGATATCTGCTTGACCCTTGTCAAACTCGCGCACCGGGTGCACTCTCTTGCGTAATTCGGAGCCAGGTCCGGACCCCACTCCGGTCGGCCGAAGCGGATGAACGGCATATTCCGCCGTCACGGACGCGTCGGCACCGTCTGAGAGGACCAGGACACACACCCCGGGTGGCTGAAGGGTTGCCCACCCACGCCGATGCTCTTCAGCCACCCGGCCCTCCCGCCGCGTCCCCACGCCACGGCACCCGACCCACACGTCCTGTCGGACATGCCGGACATCCGAACCCGCCGAAATCTAGGAGAAGACCGTGGACCTTTCCCGCAGACGATTCCTCCAAGCCGCCGTCCTGACGGCCGCCGCGGCCGGCGCCACCGCCGCGTGCGGCGGCGGCTCAGGGTCGAGCGGCAGCAAGGACAGCAAGAACCTGGCCCTCTGGTACTGGGCGGGCGGCCTCAGCGACAAGGTCGTCGCCGACGCCAAGACGCACTTCTCCGACATCAGCCTGAAGACCTCCGTGGTCGGCGGCGACTTCAAGACCAAGCTGCTCACCGGTCTGCGCTCGGCGCAGGCCGCCCCGGACATCACCGGCATCAAGGGCGAGGACATCGCCTCCTTCCTGCCGAACGCCGACCGGTTCGTCGACCTGAAGACCGTCGGCGCGGACAAGCTGGTCCCGGACTACCTGGCGTGGAAGCTCAAGCAGGCCACCACACAGGACGGCAAGCTCATCGGCTTCCCGATCGACATCGGCCCCTGCGCCACCTTCTACCGCGAGGACCTCTTCGCCCAGGCCGGACTGCCCACCGACCCCGCCAAGGTCTCCGCCCAACTGGCCACCTGGGACGACTACTTCGCGGCCGGCGTCGAGCTGCACAAGGCCATCCCCAAGACCTTCCTGATCAACAACATCGGCTCGGTCTTCTCGATGATGGTCGGCCAGGGCACCCAGCGGTTCATCGACGAGGACAACAAGTTCATCGGCGACCAGGACCACATCCGCACCGCCTGGACCACCGCCGTGAAGCCCTACACGCTCGGCATCGACGCCAAGATCAACGACAACACCTGGAACGCCGCGATCAGCAACGGCGCCCTGGGCACCGAGATCGGCGCCGCCTGGCACGCGCTGGACATCAGCAACGCGGCCCCGGGCACCAAGGGCAAGTGGCGGGTGGCGAGCCTGCCCGGCGGGCCGTCCAACCTCGGCGGGTCCTTCCTGGCGATCCCCGCGACCAGCGGCAACCCCGAGGAAGCCTTCAAGATCATCAGCTGGATCCTCAGCCCGGAGAACCAGGCCCGCGGCTTCACCGACGCGGCCCTGTTCCCGACCGCCCCGGCCGCGTACAAGCTGCCTGCCCTGACCGGCGGGGACACCTTCTTCGGCGGCCAGAAGACCATCGAGATCTTCGGCCCGGCGGCCGAGAAGATCCCGTCCGCCTACGAGGCACCCGCCGACGCCGCGGTCTCCGCGCCCTTCTACAGCGAGCTGACCAGCATCGAGGCCAAGGGCAAGGACCCCGACGAGGCCTGGAAGGACGCGGTCAGCCAGGCCAAGCAGATCGCCGAGCGTCAGGGAGTGAAGTGACATGTCGTCATCCCCGGTAGCCGGCCCGGCACCCACCGGACCGACCTCCGGATCCGACAGCGGCCCCACCGGGCAGCCGTCCCCGGACCGTTCACGCGGTCCGGGGCGGCGCGCCCCACGGATCCGTCCGGTGTCGGCCGGGGCCCCGCGCGGGCCCCGTCGGCGGGTCGCCAGGCACTGGCCGCAGTACGTGGCCATCTCGCCGTACTACCTGATCTTCTCCGTCTTCATGCTCTTCCCGGTGCTCTACACCGTGTATCTGGCGTTCCAGAAGTGGGACGGCATCGGGGACATGCAGTTCGTCGGATTCCAGCAGTTCCGCTTCCTGTGGGACGACCCGGTCTTCTGGCTGTCCGTCCGCAACACCCTGGTCATCTGGGTGCTGTCGACCGTCCCGATGCTCTTCCTGGCGCTGGTGCTCGCGGTGCTGGTGAACTCCACCAAGCGCTTCACTGCCTTCTACCGGGTCGCCCTGTTCATCCCCAGCATCACCTCGCTGGTGGCCATCGCGATCTTCTTCGGCGCGGTCTTCAGCAACAACTTCGGCCTGATCAACGCCATCCTCAAGTCGCTGCACGTCTCGGCAGTGCCATGGATGAGCAACGAGTGGACGATCAAGCTGGTGATCGCGGCGCTGATGACCTGGCAGTGGACCGGCTACAACGCGATCATCTATCTGGCCGGCCTCCAGGCGATCCCCTCGGAGGTCTACGAGGCCGCCCGGATGGACGGGGCAGGCCCGGCGCGGATCTTCTTCTCCATCACGATCCCGCTGCTGCGGCCCATCATCCTGTTCACCGTGGTGGTCTCCACCGTCACCGGTCTGCAGAGCTTCACCGAACCACAGGTGCTCTTCGGCAGCGAGGCGGCCACCAACCCCAACTCCGGCGGACCGGGCCAGGCCGGTCTGACCACGCTGCTGTACTTCTACCACCAGGCCTTCGACAACAACGACTTCGGCTACGCCGCCGCCATCGTCTGGGCCTTCTTCCTGCTGATCCTGCTCATCGTCCTCGTCAACTGGCGTCTGGTGCAGCGAAAGGAGCGACGGCCGTGAACGGCATGAACCGCAAGCGCGTCCGGGGCCTGAGCGTCCATGTGATCCTGATGCTCGGCGTGGTCATCTCGGTGTTCCCGTTCTACTGGATCGTCGTCATGGCGACGAACACCTCGCAGGACATCTACAGCTACCCGCCGAAGCTGTGGTTCGGCGGCAACCTGCTGACCAACATCCAGCACCTGTTCGACCGGATGGACTTCTTCGGGTCGCTGTCCAACACGATGATCGTCGCGGTCTGTACGACGGTCCTGGTGCTGTTCTTCGACTCGCTGGCCGCGTTCGCCTTCGCCAAGTACGACTTCCCCGGCAAGAAGTTCTTCTTCGGCCTCCTGCTGTCGATGTACCTCCTGCCGACCCAGCTGGCGATCATCCCGCAGTACGAGATCATGGTGCAGCTGGGCTGGCTGGGCACCCTCAAGGCGCTGATCGTGCCGGCCGCCGCCAACGCGTTCGGCATCTTCTGGATGCGCCAGTACACGACCACCAGCGTCCCCGACGAACTGCTGGACGCGGCCCGGATGGAGGGCGCCGGGTTCTTCCGGCTGTACTGGCACGTGGTGCTGCCGTGCGTCCGCCCGGCCCTGGCGTTCCTCGGCATCTACACCTTCATCGCCGCCTGGAACGACTACATCCTGCCGTTGGTGATGCTGGTCAACCCGGACCGGCTGACCCTCCAGGTGGCGCTGGCCCAGCTGTACGCCGGCCACTCCACCGACTACAGCATGGTGATGGCCGGGGTGCTGCTGTCGGTCATCCCGCTGGTGCTGGTGTTCACCTTCTTCGCCCGCGGGTTCATCGCCGACGCCACCAAGGGGGCCCTGCGCTGACACGGCCGGCGTGTTCTACAGCAGCTGATCAGGCTCTCGGCTCGCGCGGCAGCCCCAGCACCTTCTCCGCGAGGATGTTCCGCTGCACCTGGGAGGTCCCCGCGTAGATCGTGCCCGAGCGGGCGATGAGGTACGTCGTCGACCAGGACGCCGAGGAGTTCGCGGCGCCCGGGTCGTCGGCGCGGTAGGTGCGCAGGGGCTGACGGCCGACCGGAACCTGGCCGTGCAGGCCCATGATGTCCATCGCCAGGTCGGTGACCTCGGTGTGGTACTCGCTCCAGTACAGCTTGGCGATCGACGACTCGGGGCCGGGCTCGGCGCCCTTGAGCCAGCCGGTGAGGATCCGGTAGCCGAGGTAGCGCATGATCTCGACCTTGGACCAGCACCAGGCGATGCGCTGCCGGACGACCGGGTCCTGGTCCTTCCCGTACAGCCGGGCCAGCTCGACGAGCCGTTCGACCTCCGCCTTGAAGAGGAGGGGATTCGTCGCCGCCTCCTCGCCGCGCTCCACGCCCAGCAGGCTCTGCGCGACGGTCCAGCCGTTGTCGACGCCGCCGACGACGAGATCGGCGCGGGTGCGGGCGCCGTTGAAGAACACCTCGTTGAAGTGCAGCTGCCCGCTCATCATGCGGAACGGGCGCACCTCCACGCCGGGCTGGTCCAGCGGGACGAGGAGGAAGGAGATCCCGCGATGCCGGGACGCGTCCTGGTCGGTGCGGGCCAGGACGAAGATCCAGTCGCTGTGGTGGGCGCCGGACGTCCACACCTTCTGACCGTCGATCACCCACTCCTCGCCGTCCCGCACGGCACGTGTCCTGAGCGAGGCCAGGTCCGAACCCGCGTCCGGCTCCGAGTAGCCCTGGCACCAGGTGTCCTCGCCGCTCAGGATGCGGGGGAGGAAGTGCGCCTTCTGCTCGTCCGTGCCCCACCGAAGCAGGGTGTTCGCCAGCATCTTCACGCCGAAGGTGTCCTGCGGCAGCCCGAACGGCACCCCGGCCAGGGCCAGCTCCTCCATCAGGACGACCTGGTGGAGCTTGGACAGCCCGCGTCCACCGTACTCCTCGGGCCAGGTGAGGGAGAGGTAGCGGCGCTCGGCGAGCAGCCGGCGCCAGTCCCGGGCGAAGGCCCAGGCCTCCTCCTCGTCCAGGGCGCCGATGCCCTTCCAGCCCGGCGGCAGTGTCTCGGCGAGGAACGTCCTGACCTCGGTGCGGAACGCCTCGGTCTCCGGGGGATAGCTGATGTCCACCTGGCTTCTCTCCTCGTCCGGCCCCGCTCGCACAGCTCATCGCTGTATTGATTGTTTCAGCATAATAGGTTATCTATTTGAGAGGAATAGCGTCGAGCCAGGGCGGGCTGACATGGGACTGCTGGACGGGCGGCACGCGGTGATCACCGGTGGCGCGCAGGGCATCGGCTTCACGATCGCCGAAGTCCTCGGCGGCGAGGGCGCGTCGGTCGTCCTCGGCGACATCAACGCGGACGCCGCCGCGGAGGCCGCCGAACGCCTCGCCAAGAACGGCATCGCCGCCGCCTCGCTGCGCTGCGACGTCACCGACGAGGACGAGGTCGCCGCCCTGGTCGCCCACTGCGCCGACACCTTCGGACCCGTCGGCGTCATGGTCAACAACGCCGGGATCACCCGGGACGCGACCTTGCGCAAGATGGCCGTCACCGACTTCCGTGCCGTCGTCGACGTCCACCTCACCGGCGCCTGGAACGGCACCCGCTTCGCCGCCGAGGCGATGCGCGCGCACGGGCAGGGCGGCAGCATCGTCAACATCTCCTCCATCGCCGGCAAGGTCGGCAACTTCGGCCAGACGAACTACAGCGCCGCCAAGGCCGGCCTCGTCGGCCTCACCAAGGCCTCCGCCAAGGAACTCGCGAAGGCGGGCATCCGCGTCAACGCCGTACAGCCCGGCCTGATCCGCACCGCCATGACCGAGGCGATGCCCAAGGCCGCCTGGGACGCCAAGCTCGCGGAGATCCCCCTGGGCCGCGCGGGCGAACCCGCCGAGGTCGCCCAGGTCGTCCTCTTCCTCGCCTCCGACCTGGCCGGTTATGTCACCGGAGCCGTGGTCGAGGTCACCGGCGGCCGGTACATGTGACCACTCACGAAAGGCATGCCTGATGCCCGCCCTTCTGCGTGACGCGGTGATCTGCGAACCCGTGCGTACCCCTGTCGGCGGCTACGGCGGCGTCTTCCGCGACGTTCCGGCGACCGAGCTGGCCGCCACGGTCGTCCGCGCCGTCCTGGACCGCACCGGCATACCGCCCGGCGTCATCGACGACATCCTCCTGGGCCAGTGCTACCCGAACGGGGAGGCCCCCGCGATCGGCCGCGTGGCCGCCCTGGACGCGGGCCTTCCGGTGGAGGTGCCCGGACTCCAGATCGACCGCCGCTGCGGCTCCGGACTCCAGGCGGTCATCACCGCGGCGATGCAGGTGCAGACCGGCGCGAGCGACCTCGTCCTGGCCGGGGGAGTGGAGTCCATGAGCCAGGCCGAGTTCTACACGACCGACGTCCGCTGGGGCGTGCGCGGCGCCGGCACCACGCTCCACGACCGGCTTGCGCGCGGTCGGGTCACGTCCGGGGGCGTCAACCACCCGGTCCCCGGAGGCATGTTGGAGACCGCCGAGAACCTGCGCCGCGAGTACGCCATCCCCCGTGAGGAGCAGGACCGACTCGCCCTGCGTTCGCACGAGAAGGCCCTCGCGGCCCAGCGGGAGGGCCGGTTCGCCGACGAGATCGTGCCGGTCACGGTACGGACCCGGAAGGGCGAGACGGTCGTCGACACCGACGAACACCCGCGCCCCGACTCCTCGTTGGAGAAGCTGGCCAAGCTACGGCCCGTCCTCGGCCGCCAGGACCCCGACGCCACCGTCACCGCAGGCAACGCCAGCGGACAGAACGACGGCGCCGCCCTGTGCATCGTCACCCACCCCGAGCGCGCCGCCGAACTCGGGCTGCGCCCCCTGGGCCGCCTGGTCTCCTGGGCCGTCGTCGGCGTACCGCCCGAGACGATGGGCATCGGCCCCGTGCCCGCCACCGCCCGCGCCCTGGAACGGGCTGGGCTGAAGCTCGCCGACATCGACCTGATCGAACTCAACGAGGCCTTCGCCGCCCAGGTCCTGGCCTGCACCCGCGAATGGGGCCTGACCGGGACCGACTTCGAGCGGTTCAACGTGAACGGCTCCGGCATCTCGCTGGGCCACCCGGTCGGCGCCACAGGCGGTCGCATCCTCGCCACCCTGCTGCGCGAACTCGACCGCCGCCAGGCCCGCTACGGCCTGGAGACCATGTGCCTCGGCGGCGGCCAGGGCCTCGCCGCAGTCTTCGAACGGCCCCGCAACGACGCTCCTGGAGGACGCTGACATGGCCGGACTGATCGCCTACGGCGCCTATGTGCCGTACCACCGCCTCGCCCGCGCGGACGTGGCCGCCGTACTCGGCACCGGAGGGGGCAAGGGCACCCGCGCGGTCGCGGGCTACGACGAGGACACCACCTCCCTCGCCGTCGAGGCGTCCCGGGTCGCCCTGGCCCGCGACGGGCTGCGCGCCCGTATCGGCCAGCTCTTCCTCGCCACCGCCGCGCCCGCCTACCTCGACAAGACGAACGCGACCGCCGTCCACGCGGCGCTCGGCCTCGACGAGCACGTCCTCGCCGCCGACATGGCCGGCTCGGTCCGCTCCGGCCTCGGCGCGCTGGTCACCGCCGCCCGTTCCCCGGTCCCCACCCTGGCGGTGCTGTCCGACCTGCGTACGGGACTGCCCGGCGGCGCGGACGAGGCAGCGGGCGGCGACGGCGCGGCGGCGTTCATGTTCGGCGGGCACCGCAACGGCGCTCCCGTCATCGCGGAACTGCTCGCCCACGACACGGTCAGCGACGAGATCCTCGACCGCTGGCGCCTGCCCGGCGCACCCACCTCCCGTGTCTGGGAGGAGCGCTTCGCCGAGGAGATCTACACCTCTCTGGCCGACAAGGCGCTCACCGCCGCCCTCGACCACGCGGCCCTCGACATCGGAGCGATCGACCACTTCGTCGTCGGGGGTCTGCACGCGCGCGCGTGCGCGGCGGTACGACGGACAGCGGGCGTACGGCCCGAGGCGGCGACCCCGGACCTGAGCGCGGCGATCGGCAACGCCGGTACCGCCCAGCCCGGTCTGCTCCTCGCCGACGTCCTCGACCGCGCCCGCCCCGGCGAGGTCATCGCGCTCGTCGTCCTCGGCGACGGTGCCGGAGTCCTCCTCCTGCGCACCACCGACGCGCTCCCTGCCCACCGCAGCCCCCGCCCGGTCGCCGCCCAGGTCGCGGCGGGCAGCGCCCCGATCCCGTACGCCACCTATCTCACCTGGCGCGGCCTCCTCGACCGCGAACCACCCCGCCGCCCGGACCCCGAGCCGCCCTACGCCCCGCCCGCCCACCGCCGTACCGCCTGGAAGTACGGCTTCGTCGCCTCCCGGTGCGAGAAGTGCGGTACCCGGCATCTGCCACCGGACCGGGTGTGTGTCTCCTGCCGGAGCGTCGACGCCATGACCGACGAGCCGATGGAACACGTACGCGGCACGGTCGCCACGTTCACCGTGGACCGGCTGGCCGCCACCCCGAGCCCGCCGATGCTCGTCGTGGTCGTCGACTACGACGGCGGCGGCCGGTTCCGCTGCCAGCTCACCGACGCCACCGAGGCCGACGCCGTCATCGGCGCCCGGGTGGAGATGACGTTCCGGCGCACGGTCACGGCGTCCGGTGTTCACAACTACTTCTGGAAGGCCCGGCCGGTGCGGATCGACGACATCCACGACGAGGAGACAGGCCGATGAGCTCGCACGGAATCCGGGACCGCGTCGCGATCGTCGGCATGGGCTGCACGCCCTTCGGCGAGCACTGGACCCGCTCGGCGGACGACCTCTTGATCGACGCCGTCGGTGACGCGGTTACCTCGGCCGGCGTCACCCTCGACGACATCGACGCGTTCTGGTTCGGCACCCAGGCCTCCGGAGTGTCCGGACTGACCCTGAGCCGGGCCCTCCGTCTGCCCAACAAGCCGGTCACGCGTGTCGAGAACATGTGCGCGACCGGCTCCGAGGCCCTGCGCAACGCCTGTTACGCCGTCGCCTCCGGCGCGTACGACATGGCCATGGCGGTCGGCGTGGAGAAACTCAAGGACTCCGGCATGTCCGGGCTCTCCGGCACCGCAATCCCCGGTGCGGGCGACGACAGCCGGGGCGAGATCACCGCCCCCGCCAACTTCTCCCTCCTCGCCCCCGCCTACGCCGCCAAGTACGGCCTCGCGGACGAGGAGATGAAGGACGTCATCACTCGCATCGCCTGGAAGAACCACGTCAACGGCGCCCGCAACCCCCGCGCCCAGTTCCGCAAGGAGGTCTCGCCGGAGCGCATCCGGTCGGCCCCGATTGTCGCGGGCATGCTCGGCGTGTTCGACTGCTCCGGCGTCTCGGACGGGTCGGCGGCGGCGATCGTCGTACGCGCCGAGGACGCCTACAAGTACACCGACAAACCGATCTTCGTGAAGGCGCTGTCCTTCGTCGCGGGCCCGGCGGACGGCCTCCTCGACCCGTCCTACGACTTCACCACCTTCCCCGAGGTCGTCGCCTCCGCCCAGGAGGCCTACCGCCAGGCCGGCATCACCGACCCGCGCGCCGAACTCGCCCTCGCCGAGGTCCACGACTGCTTCACGCCCACGGAGCTGGTGCTGATGGAGGACCTGGGCTTCTCCGAGCGTGGCCAGGCGTGGAAGGACGTGACCAGCGGGGCGTTCGACCTGGACGGCTCGCTGCCGGTCAATCCGGACGGCGGCCTGAAGGCCTTCGGCCACCCCATCGGCGCCTCCGGCCTCCGCATGATGTTCGAGGCCTGGCTCCAACTGCGCGGCGAGGCCCCGCCCGAGCGGACGGTCACGTCCGTGGCGGAGGGACGCTCGCTCGCCCTGACCCACAACCTCGGCGGCGGACCCGGCGAATGCGTCTCGTTCGTGTCTGTCGTCGGCAGCCAACTCACCGACTAGGAAAGGCGGTTCGGGACATGGGGCGACTCGAAGAGAAGATCGCCGTCGTCACGGGAGCCGCGTCCGGCATCGGCGCCGCCACCGCACGACGCCTGGCCGCCGAGGGCGCACACACGGTCGTCGCCGACCTGAACCTCGACGGCGCCAAGACGGTGACGGAGGAGATCCGCGCCGCCGGGGGCTCCGCGACGGCGGTCCCGGTCGACCTGGGTGACGTGGAGAGCGTACGGGCCATGGTGGCCACGGCCGTCGACACGTACGGCGGCCTCGACGTCCTGCACAACAACGCGGCGGCGACCCATCTGGCCGCCCGCCTGGACCTCGCCGTCGTCGACGCCGACCCCACCGTCTGGGACGACACGATGCGCATCAACCTGCGCGGGACGATGGTCGCCGTCCAGGCCGCCGTCCCGCACATGATCGCGCGGGGCGGCGGCTCGATCATCAACACCTCGTCCGGGTCCGGCCTCGCGGGCGACCTGCGGAACCCGGCGTACGGCGCCTCCAAGGCCGCCCTCATCAACCTCACGCAGTACGTCGCCACCCAGTACGGCAAACAGGGCGTGCGCTGCAACGCCATCGCGCCGGGGTTCATCGTCACGCCGGCCAGCTCCGGCTCGGCGCACGGGGCGATCAGGGAGGCGATGCTGCGCCATCACCTCACCCCGCGCCTGGGGCTCCCGGAGGACGTCGCCTCGGCGGTCGTCTTCCTCGCCTCCGACGAGTCCGCCTTCATCACCGGGCACACGCTGCGCGTGGACGGCGGGCTGCTGTCTCATCAGCCGTACGTCGCGGACCTGCGCGACGCCTGACGCTCTTGTCATCGACGGTCGGAGGCGCTCCCCGTACGTGGGGAGCGCCTCCGATCCGTTTCAGGCCAGGGTCTCCGGCTCGAGGTCGCCCAGGTAGGCCGCCCGCACCGCCGGATCGCGGCGCACCTCCTCCGGCGTACCGGCGCAGATCCGGCGGCCGAAGTCCAGGACGACGACCTGGTCGCAGACGCTCATCACCATGTCGACGTCGTGCTCGACGAGGAGCACCCCCATGCCCCAGTCCTCGGCGAGCCGCCGCACCAGCTGGGCCAGCTCCCGTGTCTCGTCGTCCGACAGTCCCGCCGCCGGTTCGTCGAGGAGCAGCACGGACGGCGAGGCGGCCACCGAACGGGCGATGGCCAGCAGCCGCCGCTCCCCGTACGACAGATCGCCCACCGGCCGGTCCAGACTGTCCTGGAGTCCGAACTCCCGTACGGCGACCAGCACATGGGCGGGCAGCGGGCGGCTACCGGGGCGGATCAGGTCCGTGAGGAACGTCCAGCGGCCGGGCCGGTCGCAGGCCGCGTACAGGTTGTCCAGGACGGTCATGTCCTCGAACAGCTCCAGCGACTGGAAGGACCGGCTGAGCCCGGCGGCGGCCCGCCGGTGCACCGGCAGCCGGGTCGCGTCCCGGTCGCCGAGGCGCACACTGCCGGACGCGGCCCGGGTGAACCCGGTGACGGCGTCGATCGCGGAGGTCTTGCCGGCGCCGTTGGGCCCGATGAGACCGACGACCCGGCCCGGCTCCACGTCCAGCGAGAGTCCGTCGACGGCCACGACACCGCCGTACCGCACGGTCAGGTCCCGTACGTGGAGGGGGAGTGGTGTGGCGCGGGGGACCGCTTCCGCCGCCGTCTCCTCCTCGTGCACGGTCTCCGGCACGAGCGTGGCGCGCTTGGCGGACAGTCTGCGCTGTACGCCCGCCGCCTGTTTGCCGATGTCCTTGCCGATGCCGTCCTGGTTGCCCACCAGCGTCAGCACCAGGATGATCCCGCCGATCAGCGGCATCCACTCGCTCAGCCCGGGCAGTACCAGATCCCCGAACCGGGCACCCACCGTGCCCGCCG
Source organism: Streptomyces sp. NPDC002680 (assembly GCF_042889145.1). Classification (NCBI taxonomy): domain Bacteria; kingdom Bacillati; phylum Actinomycetota; class Actinomycetes; order Kitasatosporales; family Streptomycetaceae; genus Streptomyces; species Streptomyces sp. NPDC002680. The sequence continues at coordinate 335,564 of NZ_JBIAQP010000001.1, read as the reverse complement.
CGAAGGTCGCGCCGAACAACGGGCCCACGAGGAAGCCGACTCCGCCGATGACCGCGAGCCCGAGCGCGGTGATGGACTCGAAGCTGGCGAAGTCCGAGAAGACGACGGACGTCGAGCGGAAGCCGGTGAGGACTCCGGCGAGCGCGGCGATGGCGGCGGAGAGGCCGAAGGCGTAGAGCTTGGCGGCGCGGACGTCGATGCCGAGGGCGGCCGCGGCCCGCTCGTTCGCCCGTACGGCGATCAGCCGGCGGCCGGTTCGGCTGCGCCGCACGTTGGCGACCACGAGGGTCGCGGCGACGAACATCACGAGTACGACACCGGCGTACCGCTGCGGATGGTCGACGCCGGAGATGCTGATGCCGAAGAGGGTCTGCTTGCCCACGGCGATGCCGTCGCTGCCGGGTGTCGTCGAGAGGTCGGTGTTCTGGAAGACCATCGCCTCCAGCGTGGTGCCGAGCCCGAGGGTGATGATCGCGAGGTTGACGCCACGGGTGCGGACCGCCGGGAGCGCGAAGAGGAGGCCGATCGGTACCGTGCCCAACACGCCTGCCAGCAGGGCGAGTTCGAACGGCCAGCCCCAGTCGGCCGCCGCGTGCCCGGCGATGAAGGCGCCGGTCCCGGCGAGCGCGTAGGCCGCCAGGGAGACCTGCCCCGCGTAACCGGTGACCACGACGATCGACAGGATGATCAGCGACATCACCAGGGTGGTGGTGATCGCGTCGGCCCAGAGCGGAGGCGCCAGGCTCACCAGCAGCAGTCCCACTGCGACGGCTACAGCCAGCGGCACGGGCCGTACCCTGCCGGAGCCCAGAGCGGGCAGCCGGTCCAGGAACGTGCCGCGCAGCGGCAGCGCCCGGCCGCGTGCCACCAGGACCAGCGCGATGACGAGGAACGGCACCGACGAGGCGAGCCCGGTGACGTCGGAGCCGAAGCGGGTCAGCTCCGACTGGACGACGCCGATGACCAGACCGCCCGCCAGGGTGACGGGGAACGACGAGAACCTGCCGACCAGGGCGGCGGCCAGCGCGCTCAGCAGCAGGGTGGTCAGCCCGGTCACCGACAGACCGATGACCGGCACGATCAGGATGCCCGTCAGGCCCGCGAGCGCCGAGCCCAGCGCCCAGTTGCCGGTGGCGATGAGGTCGGGGGACCAGCCGAGCGAGGCGGCGGCGCCCTCGTTCTCCGCGACCGCGGTGGTGCCCAGGCCGAACAGGGTGTGCTTGTAGAGGAGATGGAGGAGCGCGGTCACGACGACGGCGATGGCGAGCAGCCACACGCGGTCCTCGGTCACGGTCGCCCCGGCGATCGTCAGCAGCCGGGTGGGCAGCTTGCCCGGCACCAGTTGGAGGCTGTCGCCGTAGCGTTTCACGGCGATCGCGGTGAGCACGATGAACACCGCCAGAGTGCCGACCAGCCGGGCCAGCGAGGACGCCCGGCGCAGCGGGCGCAGCACCAGCAGATGCGTGAGCACACCCAGCAGCGCGGAGGCGAGCACCCCGCACGCGACGGCCGGCCAGTACGGCACACCGTGCTGTGCGGACAGCTCCCACTGGACGTAGGCGCCGGCCATCCCGATCGCGCCGTGCGCGAAGTTCAGGACGCCGGAGCCCCGGTAGACCAGCACGATGCCGTGCGCGGTGAGCGTGTAGAGCGCGCCCAGACCCAGGCCGAGCAGCGCGAACCTGAGGATGTCGTCCATCGGGGAACCTCCCAGGGACAGGACGAGAGCGGAACGAGACAGCACATTCAGTTAAATAATTGTGCCGAGAGTACTTCACTAACTCGAAAACTCACCCCATGCTGTTCGCATCTCGACGACGAGCACCGCGGAGGAACCATGAACGACTCACGCCGACGCAGAACAGCCGCAGCGAGCTGTCTCGCGGTGACCGGAGCCCTGCTCGCCGCGGGCTGCGGGGGAGAGGCCGCCAGTAGCTCGACGGAGACGACCTCCCTGAAGGGCACCCCGGTCAAGGTGATGGTCTGGACGCCGGAGGACACCCAGGGCAGCGCCCAGCCCGGGGTCCGGCTCACCGCCCAGGCCTACGAGAAGTGGATCAACGCCAACGGCGGGATCAAGGGCGGCCCGCTCAAGGTGCTGACCTGCAACGAGAAGAACGACCCCGACGAGGCCGAGAAGTGCGCCCAGCAGGCGGTCGCCGAGAAGGTGGTCGCGGTGGTCGGTTCGTACAGCCTCGCGGGCGACCGCTACATGCCCATCCTGGAGAAGGCCGGCATCCCCTACCTCGGCGGGACCGGCGTCTCGGCCGCCGAGTTCTCCAACCCGCTGTCCTTCCCGGTCAACGGCGGCACACCCGTGGTGTTCGCGGCACACGGCGAGCAGCTCGTGGAGCAGGGCTGCAAGAAGATCTCCGGCGTACGGTACGACGTTGCCGCCGCCGAGACCGTCGCGAAGTTCCTCGCCCTCGGCGTGACCGCCGCCGGCGGGACGGCCCCGAAGGACCTCAAGGTGCCGGTCACCGCCACCGACCTCGCCCCGCAGGTCGCCGCCGCGACCCAGGGCAGCGACTGCGTGGACGTCATCCTCGGCACCCACTCCGACCTGTTCGTGACGTCGTACGTGCAGTCCGGTGCGAAGACGAAGCTCGGCAGCGTCGTCGGCAACCTCACCCCGCAGCTGGCCGAGAGCACCGGCGGTGCGAGCAGTCCCCTGGAGGGCTCCGCGATCACCGGCTACTACCCGCCGACCTCCGACCCCGCCTGGAAGGACTTCCTCGAAGCCACCAAGGGCGAGAAGGAGATCGACCCCACCAACGGCGCCAACGGGACGACCTGGGTGGCGTTCAAGGTCTTCACCGAGGCGGTCAAGAAGCTGCCGACGATCTCCTCCAAGGCCCTGGTGCAGGAGCTGAACACCACCTCCGGCATCGACACCGGCGGTCTGACCCCGCCGCTGACCTGGAGCGAGTCGACCGCTCTGCCGATCAAGGGCCTCAACCGCATCCACAACACGACGGCCACCGAACTGACCATCCGCGACGGGAAGATCGAGTGGGCCAAGGCCGGATCGACCTTCGTCGACGTCCGCAAGGTGCTGACGGCCATGGCGTCCGGCTGACCTGGCTGATCCGGCGGATCTGATTGATCTGGCGGACCTGGTTGATCCGGCTGATCCGGCTGAGGAGCAAGCACGTGCACGACATCGACACGCCCCTGATCGAGACCCGCGCCCTATCCGCCGGATACGGCACCCGACCCGTCGTACGGGACCTCGACATCCAGGTCCGCCCCGGTGAGGTCGTCGCCCTGCTCGGCCCCAACGGCGCGGGCAAGACCACGACACTCAGGGCGCTCTCCGGCGACCTGGCCCCGATGAGCGGGGAGGTCAGCTGGCTGGGCATCACCGGCCACGCACCCCTGCACCGGCGCGCCCGCGAGGGCCTCGCCTACGTCGGTGAACGGGCGGTCTTCACCCGGCTCGACACCACCGACAACCTGCGGGTCGGCCGGGTGACACCGGCCCGGGCCGTCGAACTCTTCCCCGAACTCGACAAACGCCTCAAGGTCGGCGCGGGCATGCTCTCCGGCGGCGAGCAGCAGATGCTGTCGCTGGCCCGCGCCCTGTGCCGCACCCCCAAGCTGCTCCTCGCGGACGAACTGTCCCTCGGCCTCGCCCCGCTCGTCGTCGACCGCCTGCTGCGCGCCGTGCGCGAGGCGGCCGACGACGGCCTAGGGGCGCTGCTGGTCGAACAGCACGTACGCAAGGTGCTGGACATCGCGGACCGCGTGTACGTCCTGCACCGAGGCCGCGTCACCATGACCGGCACTCCGAAGGAACTGCGCGGAAACCTCGACGCGATCGAGTCCTCGTACCTCGCGAAGAACGCGACTCCCTGACGCGATTCCCCAACCGATGGAGGTGACTGCCGTGTGCGGCGCACGCGAGCAGATCCGATCACTGGTCCTGTCCGGCGAAACCTTCGACCAACCTGCCCAAGAACTGCGGGAGTTGCAGCTCGAAGCCGCACGGGAGGCCTTCACCGCCCAGCGCGAGCGGATCCCGCTGCTGCGCACCCGGGCGGAGGAGACCGGCGTACACGAGATCACGAGCCCCGACGACCTCGTCCCGCTGCTGTTCTCGCACACCAGCTACAAGTCGTATCCCCTCTCCCTCCTCACCGCCGGCCGCTGGGACCGGCTGCTGCACTGGTACACGACCGTGTCGGTGGTCGAGCGCGGCGACGTCGACATGGACGGCGTACGCGACATCGACGAGTGGACCGACCGCATCACCGCCGCCGGGCACCGCCCGTACATCACCAGCGGCACCTCCGGGAAGGTCTCCTTCCTCAACTGCGACGCGAGCGACCTGGACTTCCTGCACGACATCCTCGAACACCTCACCTGCTGGCCCGACCCGCTCCCGCCGAAGCCCACCCGCCGCGGCTACCTCCTCGCACCCGCGAGCGGCCCGATGCGCTCCATCGACGGCTACCGATGGCACGCGGAGGTCTTCGCCCGGCCGGGCGAGACCCGGCTGCTGACCGAGGACCCGATGCGGGTCTCCGAACTGATGAGCAGCGCCCTGCTGCGCCGCCGAATCGCGGAGGGCGCCGCGACCCCGCAGGAGATCAGCTCCTTCGAGACCGTGTCGGAGTCCCGCGAGCAGGAACTGGGCGCGGCCATGGACCGGATCGTCGACGACATCGCCGCCCACCGCGACGAGCCGCTGCTGATCGCCGGGATGAACAACCAGCAGTTCACCCTGATCGAGGCACTGCGCGCCCGAGGCGTGGCCGACGGCAGCCTCCACCCGGACACGCTGGTGCTCAGCGGCGGCGGCAACAAGGGCCGCGCGCTACCCGACGACTACCAGGAGCGGTTCGCCGCCTTCTACGCCGGCGTACGACGGGTCCGCAGCTACGGCATGACGGAACTCCAGGGCTCCTGCCTCGCCTGTGAGAAGGGCGACTACCACGTGCCGCCGTGGGTGATCCCGCTGGTGCTGGACGAGGCGGGCGAGAAGCTCCTGAACACCGAACAGGGCGTGGTGGAGGGCCGGTTCGCGTTCCTGGACGTCTCCCTCCAGGGCCGCTGGGGCGGACTGATCAGCGGCGACCGGGTCTTCGTGAACTTCTCGCCCTGCGCCTGCGGCCGACCGGGACCGACCGTTCTGCCGGACATCCAGCGCTACGGCGACCTCGGCGGCGACGACAAGATCACCTGCGCGGCGACACTCGACTCCTACGTCCGGGGGATGATCCACGGATGAGCGCCACGACGCTCGACGGCACCGCGGCGGAGTCCGTGTCCGTCGTCCACCTGATCCGCGGCGAGGTCGAGGAGGGACCACGCCGCGACCTCGGCCGCTTCACCGCACCCGCACTCGACCTCGACCGCCTCGTGTGGCCCCGCACCGAACTGGGGCCCGCCTTCCACGTGCCCGTCGCGGAGATCGTCGACCTGCTGGTGGAGACCGGCGAGGCCCTCAAGGCGGACCGCGAGGGGCTGCTGGCCGAGGCCCTGGACCGCATGGTCCGCGTCAGCCCGCTTCCCGCCGAGGTCCTCGAACGCGCCTACGCCGCACTGTGGCGCAGCTTCCAACAACCCAGTCTGTACGCCCAGATCGACCACGAACTCGGCGGAGCGGACGTCCTCGACGGCTGGCGCGAGGTACGGCTGCCCGGGAACCGGATCGCGGCCACGCGTGCCTTCCCACCGCGCCTGGTGCACATCATCGCCGGGAACGCACCCGGCGTCGCGGCCATGTCCGTCGTACGCGGAGCCCTCACCAAGGGCGTCAACCTCCTCAAGCTGCCCTCGAACGACCTGTTCACCGCGACCGCGATCCTGCGCACGATGGCCGCGGTGGCACCCGGCCACCCCGTCGTGCGCTCGTTCTCGGCGGTGTACTGGCGCGGCGGCGACGAGACGGTCGAGAGCGTGCTCTTCCGCCCGCAGTTCTTCGACAAACTGGTCGCCTGGGGCGGCGAGTCCACGATCCGAGGCGCACTGCGGTACGTCGGCCCGGGCCTCGAACTCGTCTCCTTCGACCCCAAGACCTCCATCTCCCTGATCGGCCGCGAGGCCTTCGAGTCCCCCGAGTCCCTTGCCCGGGCCGCCGACGCGGGCGCTGCCGACGCCACGTTCTTCAACCAGCAGGCGTGTGTGGCCAGCCGCTTCCAGTTCGTCGAGGGCTCCTGGGACGACGCCGACCGTTACGCCGCCCTCCTCTGCGAACGCCTGGGCGTGGCAAGGGAGTTCAGCTCCGCCGACGGCCCGCGCGTCGCCGCGGAACTCCGTGAGGAGATCGACGTACTGCGTTCGCTGGCCCCCGAGTACCGGGTGTGGGGCGGCTACGACGGCCGGGGCCTGGTCATCCGCTCGCCCGAGCCGGTGGATTTCCACCCCGACGGAAAGATCGTCAACGTCGTCCCGGTGACCGGGCTGACCGACGCGGTGACGCACGCCGGGGTCGCCACCCAGACGGTCGGCGTGTATCCCGACACCCGAAAGTCGGAACTGCGCGATGCCCTCGCCTGCGCCGGAGTCCAGCGCGTGGTCTCCCTCGGCGGCGCGGGCGGTATGCCACCGGGCCTGTCCCACGACGGTTTCTACCCGCTCCAACGGCTCATGCGCTGGGTCAACGACGAGTGACCGTCCGCCGCCCGGGCGGGCCATGAACCGCCTTGACCTGAAGCGCTATTGAGCTTCTAGCGTGTCCCCAAGTCGATCAACTGACTGGACGGGAGACGCTGATGATCCTCGTGACCGGGGCCACCGGAAACATCGGAAGGGCCCTGCTGGGGGAGTTGCACGCCCGAGGTGCGGGCCCGCTGAGGGGGCTGACCCGTGACGCCGCCCGGGCCGCGTTCCCCGACACGGTCGAGGCGGTCGAGGGCGACTTGGCGAAGCCGGAGTCATGGAAGTCCGGTCTGGAAGGGGTGCGCTCGCTGTTCCTCCCGTCCCGGCTGGGCCCGGACGCCGACATCATCGGGGCCGCCCGGGCGGCGGGAGTGCAGCACGTAGTGCTCGTGTCGTCGATCACCGTCCAGACGCATCCGCATCTGGGCCCCGCCGACGAGAACTTGGCGGTCGAGCGGCTCCTCAAGGACAGCGGGCTGGCCTGGACGATCCTGCGCCCGACCCAGTTCGCCTCGAACGCCCTGATGTGGGCGGCGTCGATCCGCGACCGTGAGCCCGTCCGGGCGCCGTACGCGGACACCGGGCTGCCCACGATCCACCCCGCGGACATCGCGTCGGTGGCACGGATGGCGCTGACCGAACCCGGCCACCGGGGACGGACGTACGCACTGACCGGCCCCGAACCGGTGACGGCCCGGCAGCAGGTCGCGGCCATCGCGGCGACACTCGGGCGGGAGGTGCCCTTCACCGAGATCAGCCGCGGGGAGGCGCACGCCAGGATGGCCGAGGTCTTCGGCGCGGAGGCGGCGGACGCGGTGCTCGATGTCACGGGCGGAGACGTCAACGCCGAACTGCTGGCGGTGCGTGACACCGTCGAGCGAATCACCGGCTGCCCGGCCAGACCGTTCCGCCAGTGGGCAGCCGAGAACGTCGACCGCTTCCGCTGACGGAACGAGACCGACGTGCTCCGACGCCCGCTCTAGGGTGGAGCCCATGCCATCGTTACCCCCTGCTCAGCCGCCCCTCGCCGACCCCGCAGAGCTGATCGCCCACCCCTACGAGGTGTACGCACGGCTTCGCGAGGCAGGGCCCGTCCACCGCGTCACCGGAACGGACGGCCTTCCGGCCTGGCTGGTCACCCGCTACGACGACGTACGCCAGGCCATCGCCGACCCCCGGCTCAGCCTCGACAAACGCAACGCGAAACCCGGCGGCTACCACGGGCTCGCGCTGCCGCCGGCGCTGGACGCGAACCTGCTGAACATGGACCCGCCGGACCACACCCGCATCCGGCGCCTGGTGTCCCAGGCGTTCACCCCGCGCCGTATCGCGCTCCTGCGGGAACCCGTCAGGAGGACCGCCGACCAACTGCTCGACACGGTCGAACCGCACGGCCGCGCCGACCTGATCGCCTCCTACGCCGCGCCGCTGCCGATCACCGTGATCTGCGAACTGCTGGGCGTGCCCCCGCACGACCGGCGGGACTTCCGTACCTGGACCGACGCCTTGGTGGCCCCGGACCCCGCACAGCCCGACAAAGCGAAGCAGGGCGTCCGGTCCATCCTGGCCTTCTTCACCCAGCTCATCTCCGACAAGCGGGCCGCACCGACCGACGACCTGCTCTCCGCGATGATCGCCGTACGCGACGACCAGGACCGGCTGACCGAGGACGAGTTGATGTCCCTGGCCTTCCTGATCCTGTTCGCCGGGTACGAGAACACCGTCCACCTCATCGGCAACGCCACCGTGGCCCTGCTCAGCAACCCCGGCCAACTGGCCGCACTCCGCGCCGATCCAAGCAGACTCCCCGGCGCGGTCGAGGAACTGGCCCGCTACGACGGCCCCGTACCCCTGGCCATCCGCCGGTTCCCCACCGAGGACGTCACCATCGGCGGGGTCACCATCCCGGCCGGCGAGACCGTCCTGCTCTCCCTGGCCGCCGCCCACCGAGACCCACGCCGCTTCCCCGACCCCGACCGCCTCGACCTCACCCGAGACGCGACCGCCCACCTGGCCCTCGGCCACGGCATCCATTACTGCCTGGGCGCACCCCTGGCCCGCATGGAGACAGAGATCGCCCTGGCGGCACTACTCGACCGCTTCCCCCAACTAGCCCTGGACGTAGAACCGCAGGAGCTGCGCTGGAGACCATCGATGCGCTCACGAGGCCTGCTGAGTCTCCCCGTGCACTTCTGAACACGGGTGGCGCACCCGCGCCCCAAAGGGGCGCGGGGAACTGCGCGACAAGCCCCCACCGGCCCGCAGCGAAGAAACCGCCCACCCTGCGGAGCGACTAGCCGACAACCCGCCCCAACTCGATCCGGTCAATGTGAGGAGCCCACGCCCCCACATTCCCGAACATCACCTGGTTCGCACCCGCCCGCAGATCGACAGGCACACCCACCGTCCAGTAATCGTCCCAACTCCACGTGTTCTTGAAGGTGACCCTCCGAGCCACCCCACCCCCCACCGTGACATCCGCCGTACGAGACATGATGTCCGTGTTGTAGGCGTGACCGTTGTCCCGCCGATCGTTGTGCGCGTAGTGAACGACCAGCAGATAGCGGCCCGCCCTGGGCGCGTCCACCGTGAACTCGGCAGTACTGGACGGGCTGTTGCCGAGCCACCCGATGTAGGAACCGCCGGAGGCATACGCGGAGGCGACAAGCCTGGCACCGCCCGCGAGCGCTGCCGAGGCGCCGTCGTACGAGAGCGTGCCGGACGTCGAGCCGGCACCCGTGACATCGAGGGAGCGGACGGAGGCCCCCTTGGCCGTCACCGCGACGCGGTTGTTGCCCGCCACCAGATACAGCCGCAGCCCCTTGCCGGGTGCCGCCGTCACCTTCTGGCCGTGCAACTCCAGGTTCACCGCCGCCGAGGCTCGCGCCGCCACCATGTAGTACCCGTCGCGCGGTGCGTAGACGTCGAACACCGCCTTGTCACCGGAGCGCAGAACGAGCGCGCCCGTGCCGACCCCGGCGGACGAGGAGTAGTCGTACGACGGCCGGCCGCTGATGTCCGCGAGCGTGGCCTCGTACGACGCCGAGGGCGCGGCTCCGATGCGGGCGGTCAGGTCGATCCGGTCGAGCGTGACCTCGGCGTCGCCCTTGGCCAGCGTCAGCACATGCCGGCCGACCGGAAGATCGACGGTGACGTCCTTCTTGGCGCGGTAGGTCCAGTTCTCGGTGGAGGGACAGGTGACCGTGACCGGGGCCCGGCCGTCGACCGAGAGTTTCTGTGTCGCGGGCGTCCCGGACTGGTTGCCGTACAGAATCGCCAGGTCATAGGTACCCGCGACAGGCACGTCCACCGTGAAGTCGACCTTGCTGGTGGCCGTGTTGAGCGAACCGACGTCCTTCGTCCCGGAGGCCGCGTAGCCGTTGGCGTTGCTGACCGTGCCCTGGGTGTAGACCTTGCCGTCGGTGATGGCCGCGTCCTCGGCCTCGTACGACGCCGACCAGGGGACCGATGCGGCGGTCGGGGTGCCGGTGCCACCTGGGGTGAGGACGATCCGGTACGCGGACATCTTGTGCAGCCCGCGCAGCGGAACGCTCACCGTGCCGTCGGCCGCGACCTTCACCTTCGTCCGGGCGAGGACGGGGGGCGCCGCGTGCTGCCCCTCGTAGCCCGACCAGGCGGCCTCGGCGACGGTCGCGGTGACCGTACGCCCGAAGACGGACCGGGAGACGTTCTGGACGACGACGTCGGCGTCACCGGCCGAGCCACCGAGCAGGACTTGCGCCTGGCGGCGATTGATGTCGTAGGAGGCCAGTCCCTGGAGGGTGTCGACGGTGTTGGCCTGGGGCGGGGTCACCTTGACCGTGTCGCCGGTCAGTCCCGCGTACCAACGGAAGTACCACCAGCCCCCGTTGGGGATGTTGGAGCGTACGACATTGCCGTCGAGGTTGCCGGCCGCGTCCCAGTAGGCCTGGTTGGCGTACACCTTGTTCCGCTCGAACATCGCGACCCACTGGGCGAGTTGGCCCGGAACGGACAGGTCGCGGCGGTTGGCGTACTCATCGATATTGATCTTCAGGTGCTCGATGCCGAGTTCACGCTCGATGGCACGGTAACTGTCGTAATTTCCCTGGAAGTTGCTCAGTGAGCTGGAGTCCAACTCGTGCCAGGTCATGATCTGGGGCAGGACGTTCTCGCGCTTGGCGAAGGCGAGGAAGTCCCTCAACAGGCGTGTGTGGTACCCGGATTCGTTCGGGCCGGCGATCCTCGCGTCCGGGTCGATCGCGCGGATGCGCTCGTACACCGTCTTCCAGTCCTTGAGGAACCGGTCCCGATTGACCTCGTACTGCGCCTGGTCGGAGATGCCGAGGTTGTACCAGATCTGGTCGGGCTCGTTGAAGGGGATGTAGACGAAGCGCTCGCTGTTCGGGTCGGCCGCCACCTCGCTGACGATCCTGTCGACCTTGGGGAGGTAGTCCTCGATACCGAGATCCTCGTACGGCCACTTGGCGTAGACGTCCTGCATCATCACCAGGATCTCGCCGCCGCCGTTGCGGAAGTACGACTTGGACACGGTGAGCGCGTCCCCGTTGGGATGCTGGGCGCCGCCCTCCGGTTTCTGCGAGACGCTGGTGATCTTCAGGGGTGCCAGTATCGCGTCACTGGGCACACCGTCGTCGCTGAGCCCGTACAGGGTGCCGTTGGCGCCGCGCATCACCGGGCCTTCGGACGAGGCAAGGTCGACGGTGACGCGCTGCGGGGCGTCGGCTGCGGTCGCGGGCTGGGCCGCGGGAAGGGTGCCTGCCATGGCGGTGACTCCAAGTACGGCTGTGACAAGGGCGGTTCCGGTACGGGACAGGGCACGCGATGAGGGGGTTCATCCGCCCCCGGGAGGCGGCCCCGAGCTTTCCCGCACCAGCAGTTCCGGTACGGAGACGGGATGCGGGGCGATCTGCGCGGACTCCTCCAGTACGCCGTGCAGCAGGGCGAACGCGGACCGCCCGAGGCCGGTGAAGTCCAGGCGTACGGTCGTCAGCGACGGGGTGAGATAGGCGGAGTGCGGGGCATCGTCGAACCCGGCGACGCTCACCTCACCGGGGACCGCGCGGCCCGTCTCGTGCAGGGCGCGGATCACCCCGAGCGCGAGGTCGTCGTTGCCGCACAGGATTGCGGTGACACCGGCGTCCCTCGCGAGCTTCAGCCCTGCCGCGTGACCGCCCGCCGGATCCCAACTCCCTGGTACAGGACGGGGTTCCGGCGCTCCCGCCTCCCTGAGTGCCTGCCGCCAGCCGGTCGTACGGGCGCTGGTGCGCCGGGTGCTGGACGGGATGGCGACGTAGTGCACGGTCTCGTGGCCGAGGGAAAGCAGATGGCGGGTCGCCTCGTACGCGGCCTCGCGGTCGTCGGTCCACACCCACGGGCGGTCGCCGCCGGGCGGGCTCGCGGGGGTCTCCACCACGCCGACGACGGGCAGTTCGGCGGGCACGGCACCCAGGGCCCGTACACCGGCCGGATCGTATGCGATCACGATCAGCCCGCCGCCCGCGTCCGCCGCCCGTCGCACCTGGGCGGCGACAGCGGCCTCGTCGGACTCGTCGGCCGATTCGAGTACGCCGACCCCGACGGCGTACGAGGCGGCACGGGCGGCCTCCTCGATGCCCTGGAGGATCGAGGCGTAGCCGTAGTGCGTGGTGTTCGAGGTGAGCACGGTCACCGCACGACTGCGTCCGCTGGCGAGGGCGAGCGCGGCGGAGCTGCGCCGGAACCCCAGCTCGTCGATGACGGCGAGCACCCGGTCACGCGTGGACGGCTTGACGCTGGGGCTGTCGTTGATCACCCGGGAGACGGTCTGGTACGACACTCCGGCCGCGCTCGCGACATCCCGGATGCTCACTGAGCGTCTTGTGTGACCGGTCACATTCATGCCAGGATTGTGACCGGTCACATGAGGGTCGTCAAGAGACCGCAACCTTTGATTCATGCGGCGGAAGCGGACGCGGAAGCAGAAGCGGACCGTCGGCCCAGGCCGCATCGGGAGGGGAAGACGTTGACCGGTACGTCGGATTCGGCGGGCACAGCTTCAGGTACCGCTCGGCGGACGTTCGTCTGGGGGCACCGCGCTCTGGAGGCCGAGTTCGAGTTCGCCCCCGGCGGCGACGGGGCTCTGCGGCTGGCCCGTCTGGACTCGGGCGGGGGCGCGGCCGACGACGACCAGGCGTTGGCCCCAGGCCCGGACGCCCCCCTCCACCTCGTCGAGGTGACCGCCCTCGGTCACGGCAGCGGCTGGTCGGGCCCCCGCTTCACCGGTACGGCCCTCGGCGCCCGATTCCGCCACCGGGCGCACACCACCCACGAACACGACGGCTGGACGCACCTGACCGTCGAACTCCACGACCCCGGCACCGGGTTGACCGCCTTCGTCGAGCTGTCCTCACCCGTCGGACTGCCCGTGCTGCGCTCCCGCGTCCGCCTCCGCAACGACGGAGGGGAGCCCCTCGTCGTCCAGTCCGTCAGCAGTCTGCTGCTCGGCGCCCTCCCTTCCCCGGACGCCCTCGACGTCCATCGCGCCCGCAACGACTGGCTGGCGGAGTGCCGTTGGTACACCGAGCCGCTGCGCAACACCGTCGCCGACATCCATGTCGACGTCCACCAGCACGACAGCCGGGCGGCACTGACCCTGACAGGGCGCGGCAGTTGGCCCACCGACGGGCACCTGGCGATGGGCGCCCTGACCGAACGCGGCGGCGGCCGGGCCTGGTTGTGGCAGATCGAGTCCCCGGCGGGCTGGCGCTGGGACCTGGGTGAACGCGACCACGGCACGTGTCTGGCACTGAACGGCCCCACGGACGCGGAACACCAGTGGCGGGTCCGGCTGACCCCCGGCGCCGAACTCACCACCGTGTCCGGCGTCCTGGCCCTCGGCTCCGGGCTGGACGACGCCTTCGCCGCCCTGACCTCGTACCGTCGTGCCGTACGCCGCCCGCACCCGGACCACACCACCCTGCCGGTCGTCTTCAACGACTACATGAACACCCTGATGGGCGACCCGACGACGGAGAAACTGCTGCCGCTGATCGACGCCGCCGCCCGGGCCGGGGCGGAGTACTTCTGCGTCGACTCCGGCTGGTACGACGACAGCACCGAGGGCTGGTGGGACAGCGTCGGCGAGTGGCTGCCCGCACCGCGCCGCTTCCCCGACGGCGGAATCCGGGCGGTCCTGGACCGGATCAGGGAGCGCGGCATGGTGCCAGGCCTGTGGTTGGAGCCGGAGGTCGTGGGCGTCCGTAGTCCGGTCGCGGCCGAACTCCCGCCGGAGGCCTTCTTCCAGCGGGACGGCGTACGCATCACCGAACAGGGCCGCCACCAGCTCGACCTCCGCCACCCCGCCGCCCGGGCACACCTCGACAAGACCGTCGACCGCATCGTCGGCGACTGGGGCGTCGGCTATCTCAAGCTGGACTACAACATCGTGGTCGACCCGGGAACCTGCGCCCCCGGAGACATCGCCCCCGGAGCAGGCCTGCTCGGCCACGCCCTCGCATACCTGGACTGGCTCTCCGAGGTGCTGGACCGCCATCCCGGCCTGGTGATCGAGAACTGCGCCTCGGGCGGAATGAGGATGGACGGCGCCACCCTCGCCGTCACCCAACTCCAGTCCACCAGCGACCAGCAGGACCCGTTGCTGTTCCCACCGATCGCCGCCGCCGCACCGACAGCGGTCCCGCCCGAACAGGGCGCCGTCTGGGCCTACCCGCAACCCGATTACGACGACGACCTGATCACCTTCACCCTGGGCGGCGCGCTGCTCGGCCGCATCCATCTGTCGGGCCATCTGGACCGGATGTCGGAACACCAACTGGCCCTCGTACGGGACGCGGTGGCCGTCTACAAGACACTCCGCGCCGACCTCGCGGAGGCCGTACCGTTCTGGCCGCTCGGTCTGCCGGGCTGGACGGACGAGTGGCTGGCCCTGGGCATGCGGGTGCCTGGTGGCCGTACGACCTACGTCTCGGTCTGGCGTCGCGGCGGAGAGGGCGAACTCCGGCTGCCGGTGGGGCACTTGGCGGGCCGGGAGGTCCGTACGGAGATCCTGCACCCGTCCGCTCCGGGCGGCGGCTCGGCGGTCTGGGACGGGGACGGGGTGAGGGTGTCGCTGCCGCGCACACCGGCTGTCGTGCTGATCCGGCTGACTTCCTGACTTCGGACGCACAGGCAAGGGGGAGGGGCGTCGCTTCGAAGAGTCAGGCGTGCTGGGGTATTTATGGGGACATGAACTACCCGGAGCACGCGTCATGAACGTCTCGGTCGTCCTGTTCACCTCCGACCTCCGCCTGCACGACCATCCGCCACTGCGGGCTGCCCTGGACGCCGGACGCAGCGTCGTCCCGCTGTTCGTGCGGGACCGGGCCGTGGACGCCGCCGGGTTCGCCGTACCCAACCGGCTGGCCTTCCTCGCCGACTGTCTGCGCGACCTCGACACCGGTCTGCGCGAGCGGGGCGGACGGCTGGTCGTGCGCAGCGGCGATCTCGTCGATGAGGTGTGTCGGGTCGCCGCCGAGGCGGGCGCCGACCAGGTGCACTTGGCGGCCGACGTCAGTGGCCACGCGCGCCGCCGGGAGGACCGGCTGCGCCGCGCCCTGGAGGCGGACGGCGTACGGCTGCACGTGCACGACACCGTGACCGCGGCCGTTGCCCCGGGCGCCGTGGTCCCGGCCGCCTCGGACCACTTCGCCGTCTTCACGCCGTACTTCCGGCACTGGTCGAGACAGCAGCTGCGGGACCCACTCCGGGCGCCCCGGACGGTCCGCGTGCCGGACGGCATCGGCTCCGAGCCCCTGCCCGCCCGGAGCGACCTGCGCGGACTGTCGGAGGGGCTCGCCTCCGGTGGCGAGACCGAGGGCCGCGCGCGGCTCACCGCGTGGCTGCGTGGCGGGGTGACGTCGTACGAGGACGGTCATGACGACCTGGCCGGCGACGCCACCTCCCGGCTCTCGCCGCATCTGCACTTCGGCACGCTCTCCGCCGTCGAACTCGTCCACCGGGCCCGCCGGGCGGGCGGTCCGGGCGCCGATGCCTTCGTACGGCAGCTCGCCTGGCGCGACTTCCACCGCCAGGTGCTCGCCGCCCGCCCGGACGCCGCCTCCTCCGACTACCGCACCCGGCACGACAGTTGGCGGTCCGGGCCGCAGGCGCGCGAGGACGTCGAGGCGTGGAAGGAGGGCCGCACCGGCTATCCGATCGTCGACGCGGCGATGCGCCAACTGCGGCACGAGGGCTGGATGCACAACCGGGGACGCCTGCTGACCGCGAGCTTCCTCACGAAGACTCTGTACGTCGACTGGCGGGTCGGTGCCCGGCACTTCCTGGACCTGCTGGTGGACGGCGACATCGCCAACAACCAGCTCAACTGGCAGTGGACGGCCGGTACCGGAACCGACTCACGGCCCAACCGGGTCCTCAACCCCGTCACCCAGGCCAAGAGATACGACGCCGACGGCGCGTACGTACGCCGCTGGGTACCCGAACTGCGGGCGCTGGCCGGGCCGGTGGTGCACGAGCCGTGGAAACTGCGCGGCCTGGACCGTGCCGCGCTCGACTATCCGGACCCGATCGTCGATCTGTCCGACGGGCTCGACCGCTTCAAACGGGCTCGCGGTCTCGACCGAGCCGCTGTGACTGTCCCCTGAGCGAATCAGGACCGGACAGTGTCCTGGGCCGGGTGTCACGCTGGTGTCCGCGGGGAGCCTAGTTCCAACCAGGTGTGTTTGTGGGGGAGTTGCGGATCGAGGGCGTGCTGCTGCCTGCTCGGATCCGTGGTGACGTCGCGAAGCTCATGAGGTTCGGTCGGGTCAGCGGGGGCGCTGACCTGCTCAGGAGGCGGACATGCGGCGTTCTGTTGTGTTTGTTCACGGCACGGGTGTGCGGACCGCGGCCCATCTCGCGACTCTGGACCGGATCGCGGCGCGGGTCGGCGCCGAGCGCCCCGAGATCGAGGTGAGGGGCTGTCTGTGGGGCCCGACCGAAGGCGCCAGTGCTCGTCTGGGTGGAGTCTCGGTGCCGGACCACGGGAGAACAGAGGACGGCGGCGGTGATGCGACGGCCGAGGAGGAGGATCTCGCCGCCTGGTCCGTCCTCTACCTGGATCCGTGGTACGAACTGCGCCTGCTCGGCCTCCAGTTGCCCCTCGCCACCGGCCTGTCCGCTCCGCACACGGGCCCCCCTTGGCAGCGTTTCCTCACGGCCGTCAACCAGTACGTTCCCACGCCACGCGTCGTCGCGGCCCTTGAGGAGTACCGGGCCGTCGAGACCTTCGAGCGTGCCCTCGCCCAACTGCGGCGCTCCGACGAACTCGGCCACGCGGCCCGCACGATCGACGGCGAGGGCTACCAGCACCGGCACGCCGTGGCCCGCGCACTGGTCGCCTGCACCCTGGCCCTCGCCGCCCAGGACGGCGCGGACTTCCCCGACGGCAACGGCCGCGAGACGCTGGTCGCCCTGCTCAGCAGCGATCTCCAGGCTCAAGGACGCTCCTTGCCGGGCCGATTGCGACGCGTGGCCGCCGCCCCCGCCCTACGGGTCGCGGAGCGGCGAGCCCTGCGCCGCCAAGGCGCACCGAGCGGCGACATCCTGCGCTACCAGGCACGCGGCGAGGGCATCCGGCAGCTGGTGCGGCGCACCATCGAGGACACCCCCGGCGACGCGATCACGCTCATGGCCCACAGCCTCGGCGGAGTCGCCTGCGTCGACCTTCTCGTCCAGGAGGCGGTCCCGCGAGTCGATCAGCTCATCACCGTCGGCTCGCAGGTCGGCCACCTGTACGAGATCGGCGCGCTCGTCTCCCTCGAACCGCCCCAGCCGCTCCCCGCGCACTTCACCGCCCGCTGGCTCAACATCTACGACCGGCGCGACATGCTGGCCTACTGCGCGGAGTCGGTGTTCCCCGGCCGGGCCCACGACAAGCTCGTCGACAACCGGCAGCCCTTCCCGCAGGCACACAGCGCTTACTGGACGAACAACGACGTATGGAAGGCCGCGCTGAGATGGATGGGCTGACATGGATGGGCTGACTGTTATGCGCCTGTCGCCGAGCCGGGGCGGACGATCATCAGGACCACCACGACGTCATCGGCCGGACTTGTCGGTGTCCTGTACGGCAGCGAGACTCGTCCCTGCCGCCATAAAGGCAGACTGCACCCATGACCCTCCACTGCGTTGTGCTGGACGACTACCAGGGCGCCGCCCCGACCATGGCGGACTGGAGCCCCCTCGCCG
Source organism: Streptomyces sp. NPDC002680 (assembly GCF_042889145.1). Classification (NCBI taxonomy): domain Bacteria; kingdom Bacillati; phylum Actinomycetota; class Actinomycetes; order Kitasatosporales; family Streptomycetaceae; genus Streptomyces; species Streptomyces sp. NPDC002680. The sequence goes on along the minus strand of NZ_JBIAQP010000001.1, from coordinate 317,729 downwards.
GCCAGGTCCGGATGCGCACCCTCCGCGAACACCTCACCGACCGGGACAAGCTCGTGGCCGAACTCGCCGACTGCGAGATCGTCGTGGTCATGAGGGAGCGCACCCCCTTCGACGCCGACCTCCTGCGCCGACTGCCCCGGCTGCGCCTGCTGGTGACCACCGGTATGCGCAACGCCTCGATCGACCTCGCCGCGGCCCAGGCGCAGGGCGTCACCGTGTGCGGTACGGCGAGCAGTTCCACCCCGCCCGTCGAACTGACCTGGGCGCTCCTCCTCGGCCTCGCCCGGCACCTCACCGTCGAGAACCGGGCCCTGCGCGAGGGCGGCCCCTGGCAGTCCACCGTCGGGCAGGATCTGCACGGCCGGACCCTGGGCGTGCTCGGACTCGGCAAGACCGGCACTCGGGTGGCGCGCGTCGCCACCGCCTTCGGTATGGAGGTCCTCGCCTGGAGCGAGAACCTCACCGCCCAGCGGGCGGCCGACGCGGGAGTCCAACTGGCGGACAGCAAGGAGGACTTGCTGGGGCGCAGCGACTTCGTGTCCGTCCATCTCGTCCTGTCCGACCGAACCCGCGGCCTGCTCGGCGAGCCGGAACTGCGTGCCATGCGCCCGCACGCCCACCTCGTCAACACCTCCCGCGCCGCCATCGTCGACCGAACGGCACTCGTGCGCGCCCTGCGGGAGGGCTGGATCGCCGGCGCCGGTCTCGACGTCTTCGAGACCGAGCCCCTCCCCGCCGACGACCCCCTGCGCTCCCTGCCGAACGTGCTCGCCACCCCGCACCTCGGCTATGTCACCGAGCGCAACTACCGCACCTTCTACACCGAGGCGGTGGAGGACATCGCCGCGTTCCTGGCCGGTGCCCCGGTCCGCCGGCTGGCCGGCGCCTGACGGGGGTACTCACACGCTCATGCCCCGCCCCGCTCGCGGGGGATCTTCTCCCCGGCCTCGATCGCCACCGGCAGCCGGTTCTCGGCCGGGGGCAGCGGGCAGGTGGCGAGGTCGGTGTAGGCGCACGGCAGGTTCGTCGACCGGTTGAAGTCCAGGACGACCGTGCCGTCGGCGGCGGGCGGTGCGATGGCCAGGGCACGGTTCGCCGCGTAGGTGGTGACCCCGGAGGTCGCGTCGGTGAACAGCACCATCAGGCTGCCCGGTGCGCGTCCGGCGAACGCGGTGAGTGCCAGCGGGCGTCCGTCCAGCTCGAACTCGACCCGGCCCGGCGCGTCGTACACGTGCTCAAGGCCCTCGACCGCCGCGCCCACGGTCGTCGGCCGGGGTTCGTCGAAGGGCGTGTAGCGGCCGGTCACCGCCCAGCGGGGTTGCGGGGCGTAGGCGGGTGTACCGGTGAACTCGGTGCGCAGCGGGGTGTCCGGGTGCCGGGGGCGGACGATGTCCTGTCCGCCGCGCTTGGCGACCTCGATCACGGCGTCGCCCCAGACCGCGTCGACTCCGCCGCGCTCGGGGAGCACCCCGAAGCGGTGCTCGCCGTGGACGGGGGTTCCGTCCACGACCAGTTCCTCACCCTCGTCGAGGACCACGACGACCCCGTCGGCGCCGGTCGACCAGGCGCCCGGAGCGTCGGGGAAGCGCTGCGGCTCGGTGCTGAGCCAGTTCAGGCTGGTGATGGCGAGGAACCCGTGCGGGCCGGCGAGCCGTGCCTCCTGCCCGGTGTGCCACTCCTGCCAGTTGTGGGTGAAGGCGGCCAGGTCCGTGGTGATGTCCTGAACGGTCATGCGTGTTCCTTAGCTGTGAGTGGGGGCTCGGGCGTGGCCGGGAGTGGATCACGGCGGCCTGGTCCGCGAGCACATGTGGCACATATGGGTCGCCGCAGCCGGGCGCGGAGACGCGGGCCGAGAGAGGGAACCGGCAGGGAAGCCGACGGCGCTTCAGCGGCGCGGCAGTGACCGGACGGCACAGATCGCGCTGGCCTGTCGACAGAGGTCGACGTGCCGGCGGGACACGAGGCGCAGGTCCGGGTTCACACCGAGGAGAATGACAGTGGTTGTCCGGGATGGTCAACAGTCGCTCAGCCAGGCCGGGTCGCTGCCCTCAGCCGCGTTCGAGGTGGCCGAGCAGCGCGGTGAGCGACTCCTCCGGTTCCTGCCCGGCGGTGTCGACGACGATGTGCGGGCGGTCCCATGGCTCGTAGGAACGGTCCAGCACCTGTTGCCAGTCGGGCAGCGGCAGGTCGGGAATGTCGACCGACCGGGAGGTCACCCGGCGTCGGTGCTCCACGGGGTCCGAGCAGACCACCTCCACCTCGGCGACGGCAACGCCTGCCCGGACGCCCGCGTCCCGCCAGCTGCCACGGGTGACGGCCAGAGGGTTCACCGACTCCGCGACCACGGTCAGTCCCTGCCCGAGGTGCTCCTCGGCCAGGGCGTATCCGACGACGTACCCGGCGGGCCCGACGGGGTGCCGCGCCAGCCCGGAACGGACGATCGCCTGCTCGATGGTGTCGACCCGAAGATGAACCCCGCCGATCCGTGCGGCCAGGAGCCGCGCGAGGGTCGTCTTGCCGGTGCCGGGCAGTCCGCCGATGACGATGAGCATCCCGTTCATCCTGCTCATTCTGCCGGTACCGCGACAGAGGTACGGCGGCGCAGCCGGTCCAGGAGACGCAGGCCGGCCTCGCCGGCGAACCATTCGGCATGGCCGACCAGATACGCGTACGCCAGCCGGGCGTTCTCCGCGGAACCCGTGATGCCGTGGAAGTAGGCCAGCTCGGACAGCGCGAACTCCGCGTGCACCAAGGGGAGCAGCTCGGGCAGGGCCGCCGACTCGGACGCGCTGAGTGGCCGTACGGACTCGTAGCCGTCCAGGAGAGCGTCGACATCCTGCTCGTGCACCGGGAAGCCGGGTTCCAGCCACTGGACGGCGTTGCGTTCGATTGCGGTGGCCAGGTCGTGCACCGCGGTCGTGCGGTCGCTCATCCCGAAGTCGAGCACGGTCGCGACCTCACCGGTGCTGTCCCAGAGGAGATTCGACGCGTGCCAGTCGTTGTGCGTCCACAGGGGTTCGAGCAGGGGGAGGTGCGGGGCCAGCCGCCCGTGCAGGGGCAGGAGGACGCGCTGGGTGTCCGCGCGCCAGGGGAGGTCCGTGAGTGCCTCGGCCAGGGCGGGGCGCTCGTCCACGTACCGCTCCAGGGCGGTGAACGGATCCTCGGCGGCGAAGACCGTGAACGAGGCGACGAGGGGTTGGGGGCTCCGGCGGGGGGCGTCGAACCCCTCGGCAGCCAGATGGAGCCGGGCGAGCGCCGCGCCCGACGCCCGCGCGTGGGTACGCGACCGGAACGGCGACCAGGACAGCGCGTCCCGGTACAGATCGGTGCCGACACCGGCCGAGTGGACCTCGTACACCCACTCCTGCCGTGTCACCACGTCCAGGACCTCCACCACCGGTGCCCCGCGCTCGCGCAGATGCCGCAGGAAGGCGTGCTCCTCGGCGAGCCCCTCGGGGGTGCGTACGGAGAGATGGTGGCGCTTGACGAACAGTCGGCGCCCCGCACGCTCGACGACGGCCGCCGCCGAGAGCGGACGCGGGCTGCGCCACACCACCTCTGCTGAGCCGACGACAGCCACCACCTCGGCCTCGGTCAGCGGCGGCCAGTCGGGCTCGACCGGTTCGGTGCCCAAGCCATGGGCGAGATGTGAACTCATCGCGCACGCACCGGAGTTGTGCCGCGCAACGCGTCGAGGACCCGGCGTTCGGTGGCCGCGAACTCCGGGTCGGCGAGGGCGTCCAGGCCGCGTGGTCCGGAGCGCGGCACCTCGACGCGTTCGACCACCGTGGCCGGACGGGGCGACAGTACGTGCACGGTGTCGGCCAGCAGCACGGCCTCGCGGATGTCGTGCGTGACCAGGACGACGGTCCAGCGGTAGCGCTGCCACATGTCGGCCAGCCACAGCTGCATCTCGGTCCGCGTGAGCGAGTCGAGCGCGCCGAACGGCTCGTCGAGCAGCAGCACCGGCCGCTCCAGGACGACCGTGCGCAGCAGCGCGGCGCGCTGCCGCATACCGCCACTGAGCTGGAAGGGGTACGAGGACTGGAAGCCGTCGAGCCCGAAGGCGCCGAAGAGTTCGCCCGCCCTCCGCCGTGCTTCCCGCTTCCGTACGCCCTGGGCCTCAAGTCCCAGCGCGGTGTTGTCCAGCACGGTCCGCCACGGGAACAGCAGATCCTTCTGGGGCATGTACGCGACCTTGCCCGAGGCGACCGACGCGGGGGCGCCCTCGACGAGCACCTCGCCCGAAGTGGGCGTGTCCAGACCGGAGACGAGGTTGAACAGGGTGCTCTTGCCGCTGCCGCTCGGGCCGATGACGGCCGCGAACTCGCCCGGCTCCACGGTAAGTTCGACATCGCGCAGGACGTCGAGCGACCCGAACGCCTTTCCCGCGCCGCGTACTTCGAGGCTCACGACCGGTCCTCCTTCGCCAGCGCCCGTTCCCAGGGCAGGACGAGCCGTTGGAGCAGATACGTCGCCCCGAACAGGGCCACGCTCAGCAGTGCCGTCACCGCGACCGCCGCGAAGACGAGGTCCGTGCGGAACGCGCTCTTCTGCGCCTGCATATAGATCCCGAGGCCCTTCTCCGCTCCCGCGTACTCGGCGAAGACGGCGCCCACGACGGCGTACGTGATGCTCACCCGCAGTCCGGTGAAGAAGTGGGGCAGCGCGGTCGGTACCCGTACCAGACGGAAGGTGCGCCACCGTCCGGTGCCCAGTGAGCGCAGCAGCCGCATCGCGTCGCGGTCGGTGGCGGCGAAACCCGCCGCCAGGTTCGCCGCGAGCGGGAAGAAGGTCGTCAGGGTCACGACCAGCATCTTCGGCAGCAGTCCGAAGCCGAACCAGATGATCAGCAGCGGCGCCACGGCCACGATCGGGATCGTCTGCGAGGCCACCAGGAGCGGGTACAGACCCCGGCGGGCGACGGCCGAGAAGTCCAGGACCACCGCCACGAGCCAGGCGGCGGTGAAGGAGAGCGCGAAGCCGAGCACGGTCTCCTGGAGGGTGGGCAGCGTCTGGTCCCACAGGTCGGTACGGTTCGCCCACCCCTCGGACAGGACACGGCCGGGACCGGGCAGCACCGTCGGGTCGACGCCGGCGGCACTCACGTACAACTGCCAGCCCGCGACGAGCACGGTGAGGACCACGAGAGGCGGCCACACGGCACGCAGCGCCGCCCTCACTTGGCGGACTCGGCATCAGGGAGATAGGCGTCGGTGAAGAACGTCGAGGCATCCGGGGCCTCCGTGAGCTTCTTGCCGTTCCTGTCCACCAGCAGCCCGGCCTTGAACTCGAAGTCGGCGAAGGCCTGCCAGCGGGCGGCACTCTGCGTGCCGATCGAGCCGTCGGCCGCGCGGTAGTACTCCTTGGCGAGCAACTCCTCGCTCTCCTTGACCAGTTCGGTGTTGGTGAGCGTGCTCTTGTTGGCGGCGATCAGCAGATCGGCGCCCTGGTCGGGATGGTCGGCGGCGAACTCGTACCCCTTGTTCACCGCCGCGAGGAACTTCTTCGCGATGCCGGGGTTCTTCTTGAGGTACTGCCCGGAGGACGCGACGACGGTCGAGTAGATGGCCGGGAAGCCGTAGTCGGCGAGCTGGAAGTCCTTGAGCGGCTTGCCCGTCAGCTTCGCCTCCAGGCCCTCCCAGGTCGGCATCGGCATCGCGAAGTCCGCCTTGCCCGCGTAAAGAGCCGCGTACGCCGAGGTGTTGAGCGTCACCTGCTTGAAGTCGCCCTTGCCGCCGTCCTGTTGGATGACCTTCTGGAGCAGCGCCTTCTCGTAGGGGGCGCCGAAACCCGCGTACGTCTTGCCGTCCAGGTCCTTGGGAGAGGTGATGTCGTCGCGGTCGGCGCGCACGGAGACCGTGACGTTCGTCTTCTGCGTGACCGCGTAGACGGAGGTGATGTCCTGGCCGGCGGCGCGCGCGGTGGTGATGCCCTCCTGGTACGAGATGCCGAAGTCCGCCTTGTGGGCGGCGATCAGCGTCTCGGGCGCGGTCGAGCCGTACGGCACGATCTTCAGATCGATCCCGGCAGCCTTGAACCAGCCCTTCTGCTGGGCGACGTAGATGCCGGTGTGGTTGGTGTTGGGCGTCCAGTCCAGGGCGAGGGTGACCTGGGTGGTGCCGTTCGCGGCAGTGGCGGCGGACGTGGAGTCCTCGGTGGCGCAGCCGGTCGCCGTCGCGGTGAGAGCGGCGGCGGTGGCCAGGGAGAGCAGGACGGTCGTGCGGGATCTCATGGGTTCCTCGGAGGGGATGCGCGAGCGCGGACAGCGGGCGTGGGTGTGCTCCTCACGCCCGACACAGCGCGCTGCTGATCCGCATCAGGTCCACGGCCATACGCCTCGTCAGTTCCCTTGCCTGGCAGGTCACTTGGCACCCACCGAAGCGGTGCGGGCCGAGGTCGCGGTGAGGAAGTCGTTCGTGTACGAGGCCTGCCAGTCGCGGGTGTGCGCTATCGCGCCGTGCCGGGCGAGCCAGTCGGCGTACGGGCCCATCCGGGTCTCGTCGATCACGCCCCAGCGTCCGTCCGGGCCGGTCCAGGTCGGGGCGACCAGAGCGAGGGAACGGGCGATCAGGGGGCGGGAGAAGTACGGGATCACGCGCTCCAACAGGGCGCGTGTGTCGGCCTGTTCGGCAGCGGCGGCGGCGTAGCCCCGGGCCGTGGCGGCGAGGAAGGCGCGCACCACATCGGGGCGCGCGGCGACATGGGCCTCGCTCGTGCCGAGGAGGTAGCTGTGGTAGCGGGGGGCGCCGATCTCGTCGACCGGCCAGGTCAGCCGCTGCTCCTCGGGCAGGTCGCCGCGGAGTGCGTCCCAGGACCAGTAGGTGCCGAAGGCGGCGTCGGCCTCGCCGGCCGCGATGTCGTCGACGGTGAGTTCGCGGTAGCCCGCGTCGACGGTGATCACCGCGTCCGGGTCGCCGCCGTCGGCCGCGACGAGATGCCGGACCATGGCACGGCCGCGCGGGGTGGGGTTGTAGGCGAGACGGCGGCCCGCCAGGTCACGGGGGCGGGTGATGCCGGTCGAACGGGCGGTCTGGATCGCCTCCAGCGCGCGATGGTTGACGGCGGCCACGGCGATCAGCGGCTGGGCGTCGGCGGCACGGCGGGCGAGCAGCCGGTTGGGCGGGAAGAGACCGAAGTCCACCTCGCCCCGGATCAGATACTCGAGGGTGTCGCCGCGTCCCGGATCCTGGACGGCGAGTTCCACGTCCAGACCCGCCTCGCGGTACCAGCCGCGCTCGCGGGCAACGTACAGACCGGCCGAATTCGGCCAGGGGTGGAAGTAGTCGAGCATGACTCGGACGTGCGACATGGAGGTACTCCGCAGGACGGCACGCAGGCGCGCGGGCCTGGTGCGGAGAAGCGAGGGGAAGGGGAAACGAGGAGAGGGGGACCGTTCAGGTCAACAACAGGAGCGGGCCGCCACGGCGGGTGCCGGGGGACACTGCTGCTCGACTGCTGAAGACATGCGGTACTCCTACGCGGGCACAGAGGCTCAAGTGTTGCGGTCGGCGTCCCCGTGGGGACCCGGCCGGCCGATGCCGACACGGATCCCAGACGCCCTCTCAGCCCAACCGGGTAGGGGCTCCCGCGTAGATGGCCGAAACCATAACCCCGGGCAACCGATGCTGTGCAAACGGATTCCAAAATATGGGACGTCCGCGTTCATGGGTCGAGAAGCCGCAGCTCAGGCGTATCGGCTCCGGTCGGTCCCGGTCGGCTCCGGGTTAGCATCCCCGCCATGACCGACGCCCTGCTTCCCGGACCGCTGGTGGACGACACCTGGCTCGCGGCCCGTCTCGACGACCCCCGGCTGGTCGTCCTCGACGCCACCACCCTCCTGCCCTCGCCCCGCCACGACGGCGACCACCGCTCCGGCAGCGGCCGGACCGGCTGGGCCGAGCGGCACATCCCCGGCTCCCGGCACGCGGACCTCACGGGCGAACTGTCGGACCCCGAAGCGCCCTACCACTTCGCGGTTCCGGCACCGGAGGCACTGGCCGCCGCCCTCCAGCGGCTCGGCGTTCGGGACGGCTCCGAGGTCGTCGCCTACGACAGCGGCGGCGGCATCTGGGCGGCCCGGCTGTGGTGGATGCTGCGGTCGATCTCCGTGCCGGCGGCGGTCCTGGACGGCGGATGGCAGGCGTGGGAGGCGGGCGGGCACGCGGTCGCCCACGGTGACGACGACACCGTCGCCGTCTCCGGTGAGGAGCAGCTCACACCCGTACCCCGTCCCGAAATGTGGACAGGTCTCCGTGAGGTGGAGGCGGTGAACCGTGGCGAGCGTCCCGGCACGCTGGTGTGCGCGCTGCCGCCCGGCGGCTTCGACGGGTCCGCCGTCACCCGCTACAGCCGACGTGGTCACATCCCCGGCAGCCTCAGTCTGCCCGGGCGCGGCCTCCTCGACAGCGAGGGCCGGTTCCTGCCCGCTGCCGAACTCGCTGCCCAGGTAGAAGCGGTTCTCAAGGGCGCTGGGTCGCCCGTGATCCTCTACTGCGGCGGTGGTATCTCGGCAGCGGGCACCGCCCTCGCCCTCACACTTCTGGGCCGTCAGGACATCGCTCTGTACGACGGTTCGCTGGAGGAGTGGTCCCAGGATCCGTCCCGCCCGCTCATGACGGACGTCTGACGCCGTCAAGCAGGAAGGGCGAGTTGACCGTCTCACCTGATGGTCACTTGCATTGACAACCTTTATCGCGACATGCCTAACTTGCGGCGCAGATCGAGAAGCCCCAGGGGATGTCCCGGGGCCGGAGAAGTGATGGTGACAGCGATGAACGCAGCTGACGGGACGGCCGCACCGCGGCGCCTCAGCCGTGTCCTGCTGTGCACGGACCGCTCCGTCGACCTGCTGCGCGTCAACAGTGCGCTCTGTACGGCGACTTGCCGCACTCTCTGTCGAGGCTGACGGCTTTCCGAGTCCCTGACGACCACCGCTTTCGCGGTGTGCCCTCTCCCCGCCCAGCCTCTGTTCCGCGTGCAACCCCGTGTGTCGTCTCGTACCGAGCCGCTCCCGGGTGGCGCGGTGCATGCCGCCGCCCCGCGGCCCTGGGTGTCCGAAACTGCTGGAGCCCTCCATGAGCGAATCTCCCGGCGTCGCCGTGTCCTCCGGACCGGAGTCGTCCGCCGAGGCGATACCCCGCCCCGACGAACCCGATGAACCCGGCGCACACAGGCCCCTGGCCGCGCAGCGGGTTCTGCCGATCCGCCGGCCCGGCCGCTGGATCGCCACGGCCGTCGTACTCGTCCTCGTCGCCCAGATCATCCACGGGCTGGCGACCAACCCCTTCTACCAGTGGGACCGGTTCCAGTACTGGTTCCTGCGCCCGACGATCCTCGACGGTCTGCTCATCACCCTCGAAGTGACGGTCTACAGCGCGGTGTTGGGCCTGCTCGGCGGCATCCTCCTCGCTCTGGCCCGACTCTCCAGGAGCCCGGTGCTGCGCGCGGTGAGCTGGGTCTACATCTGGCTGTTCCGCTCGGTTCCGCTCATCGTCGTCCTGCTCTTCCTCTACAACTTCAGCGCGCTGTACCAGACGCTGAGCCTGGGCGTCCCCTTCGGCCCGGCGTTCTTCACCTTCGACGAGTCACGGCTCGCCACGGACATGGTCGTCGCCGTCGTCGGCCTCAGCCTCAACGAGGCGGCCTATGCGGCGGAAGTCGTCCGCGGCGGCATCCTCTCCGTCGACCAGGGCCAGCACGAGGCGGCCTCCGCACTCGGTCTGCCGAAGCGGTACCAGTTCGCGAAGATCGTCTTCCCGCAGGCGCTGCGCTCCATCACCCCGAACTACGTCAACCAGCTGATCGGCCTGATCAAGGCCACCTCGCTGGTCTTCTACGTGTCCCTGCTCGACCTCTTCGGCAGCGTGCAGAGCATGGGCAGCACCTACCCCGGCGACATCGTGCCGCTGCTGCTCGTCGCCACCGTCTGGTACCTGATCCTCACCAGCGTCGTGTCCGTCGTCCAGTTCTACGTCGAGCGGTACTACGCCCGGGGCGCCACCCGCACCCTGCCGCCGACACCGCTGCAGAAACTGCGGGCCGGGGTCACCGACCTCCGCACCCGCATCCGCAAGGAGGCCGCCGTATGACCGCCGGAACGCTCGACGACACGGCCGCCACCGTGGAGGTGCACGACGTGCACAAGTGGTACGGCACCCACCGGGTGCTGAACGGCGTGGACCTGACCGTGCGGCCCGGCGAGGTCACCGTGATCCTCGGCCCGTCCGGTTCGGGCAAGTCCACCCTGCTCAGGGTGATCAACCACCTGGAGAAGCCCGAGATCGGCCACGTCAGCGTCAACGGCGAGCTGATCGGCGTACGCCGGCACGGGGACCGGCTGAAGGAGCTGAGCGAGCGGGTGATCCTCACCCAGCGCAGCCGGATCGGCTTCGTCTTCCAGAACTTCAACCTCTTCCCGCATCTGACCGTGCTGGACAACGTGGCCGCCGCCCCCGTGGCGACCGGAAAGCTCGGCAAGGCGCAGGCCCTCGAACTCGCCCGTGATCTCCTCGGCCGCGTCGGCCTGGCCGACAAGGTGGCCGCCTACCCACGGCAGTTGTCGGGCGGTCAACAGCAGCGCGTGGCGATCGCCCGCGCCCTCGCCCTGCGCCCCGGCGTCATCCTCTTCGACGAGCCGACCTCCGCCCTCGACCCCGAACTGGTCGGCGAGGTGCTCGCCGTCATCAAGGACCTGGCCGGCAGCGGCACCACCCTCGTCATCGTCACCCACGAGATCGGCTTCGCCCGCGAGATCGCCGACCGGGTGGTCTTCATGGACGACGGCCGGATCGTCGAAGAGGGCCCGCCCGCCGAGGTGTTGGACCACCCCAAGCAGGAGCGGACCAAGGACTTCCTGAGCAAGGTCCTCTGAGCCACCAGAGCTGTCCGAGCTCCCCGAACTCGCGGTCCGGCCCCGGACCGCCCCCCCCACACCCTCACCGCACAACCGACACAAGGACACAAGGACACCCCATGCGCACCCTCAGCCTCCGCAGCAGAATCCTCCGCGGTGTGACCGCGTCCGCGGCCGTCGCCTCCCTCGCGGGCGGGCTCGCCGCGTGCGGCGGTGACAGCGACGCCGCGACCAGGACCGACAGCGCGTCGGCCGGGACGGTCACCGTCGGCACGCTCTCCAACGGTGCTGCCAAGGAGACCCAGTTGAAGGTCTCCGAGGTGAAGTCGATCAGCGCCGAGCTGCCCAAGACGGTCGCCGACAGCGGCAAGCTGGTCATCGGGGTCGGCGCGCTCCCCGCCGGGTTCCCGCCGCTGGCGTACGTGGGCGACGACCAGAAGACTCTCACCGGGGCCGAGCCCGACCTCGGCCGGCTGGTCGCCGCGGTCCTCGGGCTGAAGCCGGAGGTGAAGAACTCGACCTGGGAGAACCTCTTCGTCGGGATCGACAGCGGCAAGGTCGACGTGGCGTTCTCCAACGTCACCGACACCGAGGAGCGCAAGAAGAAGTACGAGTTCGCCTCCTACCGTGAGGACAACCTCGCCTTCGAGGTGCTGAACAAGAGCACCTGGAACTTCGACGGCAACTACGAGAACCTCGCCGGCAAGACCGTCTCGGTGGGCGCCGGCACCAACCAGGAGAAGATCCTGCTGGAGTGGAAGGCGAAGCTGGAGAAGGAGGGCAAGAAGCTCGACGTCAAGTACTTCCAGGACAGCAACAGCGTCTACCTGGCCCTGTCCAGCGGGAAGATCGACGCCTACTTCGGCCCGAACCCCGGCATCGCGTACCACATCACCCAGGTCGCCAAGACGCCCAACCCGACGCGTAACGCGGGCAAGTTCTCCGGTGCGGGAGCGACGCTCCAGGGCCTCATCGCGGCCACCGCGAAGAAGGACAGCGGCCTGGCCAAGCCGGTCGCGGACGCGATCAACCACCTGATCGAGAACGGCCAGTACGCCAAGTGGCTCGCCGCCTGGAACCTCTCCAACGAGGCCGTGAGCACCTCCCAGGTCAACCCGCCCGGGCTGCCGCTCGACAACTCCTGACCCGTCACCCGTCCCGGGGGGCCGCCATGGAACGGCGGCCCCTTGGGACGGGTCCGACCGCGTTCCAGATACGGAGAGTCCGCACCGACATGTCCACCAGCGTCCACCACGCCACGTCCCCGAGCCCGACGGAACCGCACATCCTGGACAACGCCGCCTGGGCCGCGCTGACGGGCCCGCACGCCCATCTCGCCGAGCGCACCGGCCGGGCCGCCCGCTACCCGACGGACGTCTCCCCGTTCGCCGCACTCGAGGACCCCGCCGACCCCCGTGCCTGGGACGACCTGGCCGCGCTGGTGGGACCAGGCACCGTCACCCCGGTCACCGCATTCCAGGCCGTACCCGAGGGCTGGGAGGTCGAACAGGCCGGTGAGGGCGTCCAGTTGGTCGACACCGCGCTGTACGCCGAGCCCGCGCCCGAAGCCGTACGGCTCGGCCCCGCCGACGTACCCGAGATCCTTGACCTGATCGCCCTCACCCAGCCGGGCCCTTTCCTGCCCCGGACCATCGCACTCGGCACCTACCTCGGAATCCGGGACCACGGGCAGCTGATCGCCCTTGCCGGCGAACGCCTCCGCCCACCCGGCTGGACCGAGATCAGCGCCGTCTGCACCCACCCGGACCATCGCGGCCGGGGCCTGGCCACCCGGCTGGTCCGCGCGGTCGCGGCGGGCATCAGGGAACGCGGCGACATCCCCTTCCTCCACGCGGCGGCGAGCAACACCGACGCGATCCGGCTCTACGAGTCGATCGGCTTCACCCTGCGCCGCCGTACCCGGTTCGCGCTGGTGCGTGCGCCGGGCAGACGGCCGGAAGAAAAGGCATAGCCGTGCTGTTGTGCCAGGACCCAGGGTTCGCCGGGCCGGAAGGGCGGAGGAGGCACGTGCGCCACCGCGCCGTAGAACCTGCCTCGCCTCGCCGTCCGAGGCTGTACTCGCGGCGGCACATCGACCTGTTGCGTGTCGCCGGCGCGCTCTGTTGTTCCTGACCTGCTGTCTCGTTCCTTCGTACGGTCGATCAGGAAGGCGCTGTTTCGTGTCCTCGTCTTTTTCTCCTTTGCATCTTGCCGTCGCTCTGGACGGTGCCGGTTGGCATCCGGCTGCCTGGCGTGAGCCTGTTGCGCGGCCCCGGGAGTTGTTCACCGCCCGTTACTGGGCCGATCTGGTCGCCGAGGCCGAGCGCGGGCTGCTCGACTTCGTGACCATCGAGGACGGTCTCGGTCTCCAGTCCTCGTCCTTGACCGAACCCGACGATCGCACCGATCAGGTTCGGGGTCGTCTGGACGCGGTCCTGATCGCGGCGCGTATCGCGCCGCTGACCCGGCACATCGGGATCGTTCCGACGGCTGTCACCACGCATACGGAGCCGTTCCATCTCTCCAAGGCGATCGCCACGCTCGACTATGTGAGCACCGGGCGCGCGGGCTTGCGCGTCCAGATCACCGCCCGGCAGAACGAGGCCGCCCACTTCGGCCGCCGTACGTTCCCGCCGTTCCGCATAGAGGACTACGGCACGCCCGCCGTTCAGGAAGCGGTCGCCGATCTCTTTGACGAGGCCGCCGATTACGTGGAGGTGGTGCGTCGGTTGTGGGACAGCTGGGAGGACGACGCGGAGATCCGCGACGCCGTCACTGGCCGTTTTATCGACCGGGAGAAGCTGCACTACATCGACTTCGAGGGGCCGCACTTCAGTGTCAAGGGGCCGTCGATCACGCCTCGGCCGCCGCAGGGGCAGCCGGTCGTCACCGCGCTGGCCCACGCGACCGTTCCGTACCGGCTGGTGGGCCGCGCGGCCGATGTCGGGTACGTGACCCCGCACGATGCCGGTCAGGCGCGTGCCATTGTCGAGGAGATCCGCACCGAGCAGTCGGCGGCCGGGCGTGCCGGTGAACTCCTGCACGTCTTCGGCGACTTGGTCGTCTTCCTTGACGACACGACGTCCGCCGCCACGGCCCGCCGGGAGCGGCTCGACACCCTCGCCGGGGCCGAATACACCAGCGACGCCCGGATCTTCGCCGGTACGGCTTCCCAACTGGCCGATCTGCTTCAGGAGTTGGCGTCGGCCGGGCTGTCCGGTTTCCGGCTGCGGCCCGCTGTCGCCGGGCATGACCTGCCGGCGATCACCCGGAAGCTGGTTCCCGAGCTTCAGCGTCGGGGTGTCTTCCGCCGTGAGTACGAGGCCGACACCCTGCGCGGGCTCCTCGGGCTCTCCCGTCCCGCCAACCGCTACGCCAGCACTGCCGCCGTCTGAGCGGGAAGGATCCCCGAAATCATGAGCAAGCCGTTGAAGCAGGTCCATCTGGCCGCGCACTTCCCCGGTGTCAACAACACCACCGTGTGGAGTGACCCGAAGGCCGGCAGCCATATCGAGTTCAGCTCCTTCGTCCACTTCGCGCAGACCGCCGAACGCGCCAAGTTCGACTTCCTGTTCCTCGCCGAGGGCCTGCGACTGCGCGAACAGGGCGGGAAGATATACGACCTGGACGTCGTCGGCCGCCCCGACACCTTCACCGTCCTGACCGCGCTCGCCGCCGTCACCGAGCACCTCGGCCTGACCGGCACGATCAACTCCACCTTCAACGAGCCGTATGAGGTGGCCCGCCAGTTCGCCAGTCTCGACCACCTCTCCGACGGCCGTGCCGCCTGGAACGTGGTGACCTCCTGGGATGCCTTCACCGGCGAGAACTTCCGGCGCGGCGGCTTCCTCCCGCAGAACGAGCGCTACTCACGGGCCAAGGAGTTCCTCCAGACAGCGGGTGAGCTGTTCGACTCCTGGCGGGGCGACGAGATCCTCGCCGACCAGGAGACCGGCACCTTCCTGCGGGACGCCAAGGCCGGCGCGTTCCTGCACTCGGGGCAGCACTTCGACATCGAGGGCCGGTTCAATGTGCCCCGCTCCCCGCAGGGCCGCCCGGTCATCTTCCAGGCCGGCGACTCCGACGAGGGCCGCGAGTTCGCCGCCTCCACCGCGGACGCCATCTTCAGCCGGTACGCCACCCTCAAGGAGGGCCAGGAGTTCTACACGGACGTCAAGGGGCGCCTGGCCAAGTACGGCCGCCGTGCCGAGGAACTGCTGATCCTGCCCGCCGCGAGCTTCGTCCTCGGGGAGACGGATGCGGAGGCGGAGGAACTCGCCCACGAGGTGCGCCGCCAGCAGGTCAGCGGCGCCACCGCGATCAAGCACCTGGAGTTCGTCTGGAACCGTGACCTCTCCGGCTATGACCCGGACGGCCCGCTGCCGGACATCGACCCCGACCTCGGTGAACACACCGTCGCCCGGGGCCGGGCCCAGGTGCGGATGTACCGCGACCCGCTGGCCACCGCCCGCGAGTGGCGCGAGCGCGCGCAGGCCAACAACTGGTCCATCCGCGACCTCGTCATCGAGACCGGCAACCGGCAGAACTTCGTCGGCTCCCCGGCCACCGTCGCCGCCACCATCAACGACTTCGTCCAGGCCGACGCCAGCGACGGCTTCATCCTGACCCCCCACATCACCCCCGGCGGCCTCGACACCTTCGCCGACACCGTCGTGCCCCTCCTCCAGGAGCGAGGCGTCTTCCGCACCGAATACGAGGGCACGACCCTCCGCGACCACCTCGGCCTCGCCCACCCCGACGCCGAGCCGGCGGGAGAGCGGGCCGTGTCATGAAGTTCCTCGCCATCACACTGATCGTGCACGCCCCGCATCCGGTGACGGGCGTGCAGAAGCCCACTCAGGACCGCTTCCGTGAGGTGCTCGACAACGCGCTCCTCGCCGAGGAACTGGGCTTCGACGGCTTCGGCGTGGGGGAGCGGCACGAGCGGCCCTTCATCTCCTCCTCGCCACCCGTCGTCCTCAGCCACATCGCCGCCCTCACCTCCCGGATCCGGCTGTTCACGGCGGTCACCACGCTCAGCCTCCTCGACCCGGTGCGGGCGTACGAGGACTACGCGACCCTCGACCATCTCTCCGGTGGACGCCTTGAGTTGATCATCGGGAAGGGCAACGGCAGCGCCCAGCGCGAGCTGTTCCAGGTCACGCCCGAGGACCAGTGGGAGCGCAACGCCGAGAGCTACGAGGTGTTCCGGCAGATCTGGCGGCAGGACAAGGTGGCCGCCCGTACCCGGTTCCGCCCGGAGCTGACGGACGCCGAGGTGTGGCCCCGGCCCCTCCAGCAGCCGATCCGGGTCTGGCACGGCAGTGCGACCAGCAAGGAGTCGGTCGACCTCGCCGCCCGCTACGGAGACCCGCTCTTCTCCGCCAACGTCACCAACCCCATTGAGCCCTATGCCGAGTTGATCCGGTACTACCGCGAGCGCTGGGAGCATTACGGCCACGATCCGGCCGCCATCGCGGTCGGTGCGGGCACGGCGGGTCTCTACGCGGCCCGTACCTCCCAGGAGGCGATCACCGCCTATCGGCCCGTGTTCGAGGGCAATCTGGCGTTCCAGAAGCGGCTTGGCCTGGAGCCGGTGTTCTCGACCCTGGAGGACTTCGTGGAGCGCAGCTCGGCGCTGATCGGCAGCCCCCAGCAGATCATCGAGAAGGTGCACCGCTACCACGAACAGTTCGGGCACACCGTGCTGCATCTGCAGGCGGACGCGGGAGGGTTGACGGACCGTCAGCACCGGGACTCCCTCGAACTCTTCCACTCGGACGTCGCGCCGATGCTGCGCCGAGAGATCCCCGACCCGCCGTTTCCCTGGGCCCCGGTCCTCGCCGGGTCCGAGCCCGTCTCCGAGTCCGCGCCCGAGTCCGTGCCCGCCGATCGCTGAGGAGTCCTCCGTACATGTCCGCCATCCCGCTCGGCGTCCTCGACCTGGTGCCGATCTCGTCCGGTTCCACGGCCACCGAGGCGCTGCGCAACTCCATCGACCTGGCCCGGCAGGCCGAGAGCTTCGGGTACGCCCGCTACTGGTACGCCGAGCACCACCTCAATCCGGGTGTCGCCGGTACCTCACCCGCGGTCGTCCTCGCTCTGACCGCCTCCGCGACCTCGACCATCCGGCTCGGCTCCGGTGCCGTACAACTGGGTCACCGCACCGCCCTGTCCACGGTCGAGGAGTTCGGCCTGATCGACGCGCTGCACCCCGGGCGCTTCGACCTGGGCCTCGGCCGTTCGGGCGGGCGCCCGCCCGGTGGGCCCGCCACCCCGGTGCCGGGCGCGACTCCGGTGGTCGACGGCCGCGCCCCCAACGGCCTGCGCATCCCGCCCCGGTTCTCCTTCGCGCACCTGCTCGGCTCGCCGCGCGTCGCCCTCCAGCGCAAGCTGCTCCTGCTGCCGAACGCCGAGTCGCAGGACTACGGCGAGCAGATCGACGACATCCTGGCGTTGCTGGCGGGCACATACCGCTCCGCGGACGGCGTCGAGGCCCATGTCGTGCCGGGCGAGGGCGCCGACGTCGAGATCTGGATCCTCGGCAGCAGCGGCGGCGAGAGCGCCGAGGTCGCGGGCCGCAACGGCCTGCGGTTCGCGGCGAACTACCACGTCAGCCCGGCGACGGTGCTGGAGGCGGCGGAGGGCTACCGTGCCGCGTTCCGGCCTTCCGACGTCCTGGACAAGCCGTACGTCAGCGTGTCCGCGGACGTCGTGGTCGCCGAGGACGACGAGACCGCCCGGGAACTCGCCACCGGCTACGGTCCCTGGGTCCGCAGCATCCGTAACGCCGAGGGCGCGATCCCGTTCCCGACGCCCGACGAGGCGCGCGCCCACGTGTGGTCCGACGCGGACCGGGCCCTCGTCCAGGACCGTCTCGACACCCAGTTCGTCGGTTCCCCGGCCAGGGTCGCCGACCAGCTGGAACAGCTCCAGGAGGCCACCGGCGCCGACGAACTGCTGATCACCACGATCACCCACGGCCACGCGGACCGGGTCCGGTCCTACGAGTTGCTGGCCGAGGAGTGGCGCAAGCGGTGAGGCGCCGGCCGATCGGCGGGCGGGCAGGCAGGTGTGAGGGGGAGGCGGGTGCCGTCTCCCCCTTGACGTTCTCGGTGGGGCCTTGACGTTCTCGGTGGGGCCGGTCCCGCCCGGCGGTCACCACCACCGGCTTCCCGGCGGCCCGCTGACCAGAACGCTCCGTTGACACCTTCCACCCCACGTGTTTGCATCCCGCCATGCCGTTGTCGCAGCCTCTGACCCGCCGCCGTGCCGTGGACCTCGTCCGCGTCGCCGCCGCGCTGTGTCGGACGACCGGCTGATCGCGCACTTTCCGACGGTCCGTCAACCACTCCGCCGCGTAAGCCAGTTGCGCACGAGGTGACGTATCGACGGATGCCCCCCCGCTGCTGTGCATCAACCCCCGCCGTGCTGTTCCGCCCCCCCCATGACGAGGAACCGCCATGTCTTCCAGCATTCCCACCGGCCGCCACCACGAGACCGACTACGACCGCCGCAGACTGCGCCAGTGGCTCGCCGGCGAGGCCAGGGCCGACGGAGTCACCCGCCGACGGCTCCTCACCCTGCTCGCCGCCACCGCCGCCGGAACCGCGCTCGGCACCACCCGGCCCGCCCACGCCGCCGACACGCCGATCGTCAAGCCCCTGCCGCCCGAGTGGTTCATCCCCCGCGGCACCAACGCCGAGACCCGTTGGGAGGCCCTGCGCGGCACGGGCCACCACACCCCCAACGAACTGTTCTTCGTACGCAACCACACCGCCACCCCCGTCCTGGACGCCGCCGACTGGCGGCTGCGGCTGTGGGGGAGCGGGCTGCGCGGATCGCCCGGCGAGGACCGGCCGGTGGAGTTCGGGTACGACGATCTGCGCGCCCTGCCCGCCGTCACCCGGACCGCCTTCGTCGAGTGCGCCGGCAACGGCCGCTCCTTCTACACGACCCAGCAGGGCGAGACGGTCACCGGCACCGCGTGGACCCTGGGCGCGATCGGTGTCGCACGCTGGCGCGGGGTCCGCCTGGCCGACGTACTGCGCAGGGCCGGACTGTCCCCGTACGCCGTGGACGTGCAGCCGCGCGGCCTGGACGCCGAGTACGTCAGCGGCGGCGAGAGCCTGGGCCGGGTGCGCCGCCCGCTGCCGCTGGCCAAGGCGCTGGACGACGTACTGCTCGCGTACGAGATGAACGGTCAGCCGCTGCCGTACGACCACGGGTACCCGGTGCGGGTGCTGGTGCCGTCCTGGATCGGGATCGCGTCGATCAAGTGGGTCGGCGACATCGAGGTGTCCGCGCAGCCGCTGTTCTCGCCCTGGAACACCACCTTCTACCGCCTGTTCGGCTCCGCCTATCCGGAGGGCGGCAGCGCGCCGCTCACCCGGCAGACCACGAAGAGTGCGTTTGAGCTGGCGCGTGGGGCCACGTTCACGGCGGGGGAGAAGCATGTGCTGCACGGGCGGTCGTGGTCGGGGGCGGGTGCGGTCGCCCGGGTCGACGTCAGCACCGACGGTGGGAGCAGCTGGCGATCCGCCCGGCTGCACGACCGGCCCCGGGCGGCCACCTGGACCCGGTGGTCCCTGGGCTGGCGGCCCGAAGCGCCCGGCGCCACGCACCTGCTGGCCCGGGCCACGGACACGGCGGGCCGTACCCAGCCGGACGTGGCCGTGCCCAACACGCAGGGCTACCTGTTCGACGCGGTTGTCCGGCATCCGGTGAGCGTGGTGTAGGGGTTGTCGGGTGGCCGCTGCGCCGTCGTGGCTGGTCGCGCAGTTCCCCGCGCCCCTTTGGGGGCGCGTTGGTGAGCCGCTAGTCGATGAGTTCCCGTACCAGTGCCGCCACCTGCTCCACCTCGATCAGGAAGCCGTCGTGGCCGTAAGGGGACTCGACCACCCGGAGGCCGTCCGCCGAGCCGATCCCGGCGGCTAGTTCGGCTTGCTGGGCGAGGGGATACAGGCGGTCCGAACTCACCCCGGCGACCAGGGTCTTGGCGGTCACGCGGCGTAGGGCGGCTCGCGTGCCGCCGCGGCCTCGGCCGATGTCGTGTGTGTTCATGGCGTCTGCCAGCGCCACATAGCTGCCCGCGTCGAAGCGGTGGACCAACTTGGCGGCGTGGTGGTCGAGATAGGACTCGACCTGGTACCGGCCGCCGTTCCAGGGGTCCTCGGTGCCCTGGGGTGTGCGTCCGAAGCGGACCTGCAACTCCTGCTCGCTGCGGTAGGTGACATGGGCGATGCGGCGGGCCAGGCCCAGTCCGGCGTGCGGGCCCCGGCCCGTGTCGTGGTAGTCGCCGCCGTGCCAGTGCGGGTCGCTGCGGATGGCGTGGAGCTGGAGGCCCGCCCAGGCGATCTGCTCCGCGCTCGCCGCCGCCGTGGTGGCCAGCAGGAGCAGGGCGTTCGTGCGTTCCGGACAGGAGACCGCCCATTCCACGGCGCGCATCCCGCCCATCGAACCGCCGACGACCAGCGCCCAGCTGTCGATGCCGAGCGCGTCGGCCAGGTCCGCCTCCGCGGCGACCTGGTCGCGCTGGGTGAGGGAGGGGAACGCGCTGCCCCAGGGGCGTCCGTCGGGGCGGGGCGAGGACGGTCCGGTGCTGCCCTGGCAGCCGCCCAGCGCGTTGGGGGCGACGACGAACCAGCGGTCCGTGTCCAGTGCCAGACCGGGCCCGATGAGCCCGTCCCACCAGCCGGAGGTGGGGTGACCTGGTTCGGCCGGCCCGGCGACATGGCTGTCGCCGGTGAGCGCGTGGAGCACCAGCACGGCGTTGGAGCGGTCCGGTGCGAGCCGCCCCCAGGTCTCGAACGCCAGCCGTACGGCGGGCAGTTCGCCGCCTGCCTCCAACGGCAGAGGCTTCTCCCGTACGTACCACTGGCGGCGACCCGGAGGGTCCCCCTCCCGCCAGGCCCCGGAGGCCGGCGGCGGGAGGGGGATCTCGGAGGTCGTCAGTACGGTGTTCAGGACGCGGCCTTCGCGGCGCGGAAGCCTGCCTCCAGGTCCGCCTTCAGATCGGCGAGGTTCTCGATGCCGACCGACAGCCGAACCAGACCGGGCGAGGTACCGGTCGCCGCCAACTGCCCCTCGTCCAGCTGACTGTGGGTGGTGGAGGCCGGGTGGATGATCAGGCTGCGTACGTCACCGATGTTGGCGAGGTGGCTGAACAGCTCGACGGCGTCGACGAACCGCTTGCCGGCCTCGACCCCGTCCCGCAGTTCGAAGGCCAGGATCGCGCCCGCCCCGCGCGGCAGATAGCGCTGCCCCGCCTCGTACCACCGGTTGGACTCCAGACCCGGATAGTGGACGGCGGCGACCTCGTCCCGTCCTTCCAGCCATTCGGCCAGGGCCTGGGCGTTGGCGGAGTGCCGCTCGATGCGCAGGCTGAGCGTCTCCACGCCCTGGAGGAGAAGGAATGCCGAGTGCGGGGAGAGCGCGGGACCGATGTCGCGGAGCAGCTGGACGCGCAGCTTGGTGGCGAAGGCGCCCGGGCCAAGAGCCGGCCAGTACTGGAGACCGTGGTAGCTGGGGTCCGGCTCGGTGAAGTCGGGGAAGCGCTCGGCGTGGGCGCCGAAGTCGAAGGTGCCGCCGTCGACGACGACACCGGCGATGGTGGTGCCGTGGCCGCCGAGGAACTTGGTCGCGGAGTGCACGACGATGTCGGCGCCGTGCTCAAGGGGCCGCAGAAGGTAGGGAGTTGGGACCGTGTTGTCCACGATCAGTGGGACCCCCGCCTCGTGCGCGACGTCGGCCACCGCCCGGACGTCGAGCACGTTGCCGCGCGGGTTGCCGAGCGTCTCGGCGAACAGGGCCTTCGTGTTGGGCCGGACCGCCGCCCGCCAGGCCTCGAAGTCGTCCGGGTCGTCGACGAAGGACACCTCGATGCCGAACTTGGGCAGGGTGTGGCGGAACAGGTTGTACGTGCCGCCGTACAGGGACGTGCTGGAGACGATGTGGTCGCCCGCGCTCGCCAGCGTCAGGATCGCCAGGGTCTCCGCAGCCTGCCCGGACGCCAGGGCCACGGCGGCGACTCCGCCTTCCAGCGCGGCGATCCGCTGCTCGAAGACGTCCTGGGTCGGGTTGTGGATCCGGGTGTAGATGTTGCCCGGCTCGGCGAGCGAGAACAGGTCGGCGGCGTGCTGGGTGTCGCGGAAGACGAACGACGTGGTCTGGTAGATCGGCGTCGCCCGCGCCCCGGTCGTCGGGTCCGGTGCGGCGCCGGCGTGGATCTGCTTGGTCTCGAAGGACCAGGCCGAGGTGTCGGGGCCGGCCGGCTCGTCCTCGGGGGTGTGGCCTGCGGTGACGGAGTCGATGGGCTGGCTCATGGTTCTCCCTTGTGCGGGGCGTGCGGGGTGGGCCGCAGGGTGGGGGCGCGCCCGGAGAACAGGGCAGCGCTCAGTACCGTGCGGTGAAGAAGATGCAGGTCAGAAGCCGGAGCGAGAAGTCAGCGCTCGACGGAACAGCCCGTGGTGGTGACACGCACGTAGTCGACGTGGCGGCGGGTCACGAGCACGGTCATGGGGTCAGATAACCACAGCGGGGCCGCGAAGCACCAGCACACTCGGGCTGTCTCACGAGGCAAGACGCATGGTGGACGCACCTTCTTCCGTGTGCTTTGATCCGGGCCATGGAGACCACTGGCACGGCACACACGGTGCTGCTCGACCCGTTCTGGGTGAGCCGCCGCGCCGACCAGTTCGACGAGGTCTGTTGCTGATCGCCGGTCCTCGGCTCGCGACGCCCGCATCTCTCTCCGAACCTCCCTTCACCGGCAACTCCGCCTCTTCCTAGGCCGGTTCGCTGCTGCCGCTAAGGAACACCCATGGCTCAGCCCACAGCTCTGCCCGTAATCGACCTCTCCCGCTTCCGCGCCCCGGACACCGACCGCGACGCGTTCCTCGCCGAACTCCGTTCCGCCGCCCACGAGGTGGGCTTCTTCTACGTCACCGGACATGGCGTTCCCGCGTCCGTACGGGACGAGGCACTCGACGCGGCCCGCGCCTTCTTCGCGCTTCCGGAGGAACAGCGGCTGGAGATCGAGAACCTCAACTCGCCCCAGTTCCGCGGCTATACGCGCACCGGAACCGAGTACACGGCCGGCAGCGCCGACTGGCGCGAGCAGATCGACATCGGCCCGGAACGCGCGGCCGTGGACGTCGGACCGGACGATCCCGACTACCTTCGCCTCGTCGGCCCGAACCAATGGCCCACCGCGCTACCGGAGTTGCGGGACATCGTGCTGCGCTGGCAGGCCGAGGCGCTGCGGGTGAGCAGGGAGGTGCTGCGGGCGCTGGCGGCGGCGCTCGGGCAGGACGAGGGCTACTTCGACCAGTGGTTCGACGACGAGGCGGCCGTGCACGTGAAGATCGTGCACTATCCGCCGCGCCCCGCCGCCGACGCCGACCAGGGAGTGGGCGCCCACAAGGACTACGGCTATCTCGCCCTGTTGCAGCAGGACGAGGTCGGCGGGCTCCAGGTCCAGGGCGCGGACGGCGGCTGGATCGACGCCGTACCCGTGCCGGACGCCTTCGTGTTCAACATCGGCGAGATGCTGGAGATCGCCACCCAGGGCTATCTGAAGGCCACGCAACACCGTGTTGTCAGCCCGCAGTCGGGCGTCGACCGCTACTCCATCCCCTTCTTCCTCGGCCCGCGCCTCGACGCGGTCGTCAAGCCCCTCCAACTGCCCCCGGAACTGGCGGCACGCAGCCGCGGGGTCACCGACGACCCGGACAACCCGCTCCTCGCGGCCTTCGGGGAGAACGCCGTCGTCGGCTGGCTCCGCTCCCATCCACGGGTCGCCGAACGCTGGTGGTCCGACGTCCTGGCGAGGCCGGAGGAGGGCCGATGAGCAACTGGGCCTTCGAGACACGTCAGGTCCACGCGGGCGCCGTACCGGACCCCACGACCGGCGCACGCGCCGTGCCGATCCACCAGACCACCAGCTACGTCTACCGCGACACCGCGCACGCCGCCGCGGCCTTCGAACTCGCCGACCTCACCACCCACGCCTACACCCGGCTGTCCAACCCGACCACCGCTGTCGCCGAGGAACGCATCGCGGCCCTGGAAGGCGGTTCGGCCGCAGTGGCGGTGGCCAGCGGCCAGGCCGCGACAGCCCTCGCCCTGCTGAACCTGGCCCGCACCGGCGACCACATCGTCGCCTCCTCCTCCCTCTACGGCGGCACCCGCACCCTTCTTGAGCACACGTTCGCCGACTTCGACATCGAGGTCACCTTCGTCGACGACCCGGACGACCTCGGCGCCTGGGCCGCCGCCGTACGACCCGCCACCAAGGCATTCTTCGGCGAGAGCATCGGCAACCCGCGCGGCAACGTCCTCGACCTCGAAGCCGTCGCCCGCATCGCCCACGACAACGGTGTCCCGCTCGTCATCGACAACACCGTGCTCACGCCCTACCTGCTGCGCCCCTTCGAACACGGCGCCGACATCGTCGTGCACTCCACCACCAAGTTCCTGTCCGGACACGGCACCGGCATCGGCGGGGTCGTCGTCGACAGCGGGCGCTTCGACTTCGGCGCGGACCCCGACCGGTGGCCGGGCATCACCCGCCCGGACCCGACGTACAACGGACTGTCCTTCTGGGACTCCTTCTCCGACCTCGGTCTCGCCTACGCGCTGCGGCTGCGCACCCGGCTGGTCCGGGATCTGGGACCGGCGGTCTCGCCCTTCAACAGCTTTCTGCTCCTCCAGGGGCTGGAGACGCTCAGCCTGCGCATCGAGCGGCACGTCGCGAACACCCAGAAGCTCGCCGAGTGGCTGGAGGCACAGCCCCAGGTCGGCCGAGTCCACTACGCGGGCCTGCCGTCCAGCCCCTGGGCGACCCAGGCCAAGAGATATCTGCCGCGCGGCGCCGGAGCCGTCCTCGCCTTCGAACTCGCGGACGGGCTCGAAGCCGGGCGCCGCTTCGTCGAGGGCGTACGGCTGTTCAGCCATCTCGCGAACATCGGCGACGTACGCAGCCTCGTCATCCACCCCGCCTCCACCACCCACGCCCAACTCGACGCCGGTCAGCAGATCGCGGCCGGGGTGACCCCGGGCCTGGTGCGGCTCTCCGTGGGCCTCGAAGGCGTCGACGATCTCATCGCCGACCTTGAGACCGGCCTTGCGGCAGCCGCCGTATGAGCATCGAGAGCTTTCGCCGTTCACGCACCACCCACAGTCAGCAAGGAGCACGATCCGCCATGCGCCGCAGCACCGCCGTCCGGCTCGTCGCCACCGCAGCACTCGTCGGCCTGGCCGCGACCGCCTGCGGCACCGGCTCGGCCGACGATCCCGTGAACGCCGGACAGACCAGCCAGGCCGCCGAGCCCACCGAGATCGACACCGGCGCCACCGTCGACGTACGCCTCGTGCTGGAGCCGACGAGCCTCGACATCGCCACCACGGCGGGCGCCGCGCTCGACCAGATCCTCCTCGACAACGTCTACCAGGGCCTGTTGACCCGCGACGAGGACAACACCGTCAAGCCGAGCCTGGCCACGTCGTTCGACGCGTCGTCCGACGGGCTCACCTACACGTTCCAGCTCGCGAAGGACGCCACCTTCCACGACGGCAGCAAGGTCACCGCGGCCGACGCCGTCTGGTCGTTGCAGCAGGTGACCAAGGCCGGTTCGAAGAACCCCGACGCCGCCGCACTCGCCTCGGTGAAGAGCGTGTCCGCCTCCGACGACCACACCGTCGTCGTCAAGCTCAAGCACCGTGACACCGGCTTCACTTGGGGCCTGACCGGGCGCGCGGGCATCGTCTTCAAGAAGGGCACCGACTTCTCCACGCTCGCCGCCACGGAGAACGGCACCGGGCCCTTCAAGCTCGGCGGCTGGAAGCGCGGTTCCTCCATCACCTTCGTGCGGAACGACGCCTACCGGGGGACGAAGGCCAAGGTCGCCAAGGTCGTCTTCCACTACATCAAGGACGACAACGCCGCGAACAACGCACAGCAGACCGGCCAGACCGACATCGAGACGGCGGCGCAGGCGGACCTGCTCCAGCCGTTCTCCGACAAGAGCAAGTACACGGTGCTGCGCGGCGACACCACCGACAAGTTCACCCTCGCGCTGAACAACACCTCGGGCCCCACGAAGGACGACCGCGTGCGGCGCGCCATCCGCCAGGCCATCGACAACGAGGGCCTCATCAAGACCCTCGGCGGCGCCGCCGAACCGGTCGGCGGCCCCATCCCGCCGTCCGACCCCGGCTACGAGGATCTCACCTCGGTCGACGCGTACGACCCGGCGAGCGCCAAGAAGCTGCTGAAGCAGGCCGGTTACGGCAGTGGTCTGAAGCTCACCGTGCAGATCCCCAACATCTACCCGACCGAGATCGGCGACTACCTCGCCTCCCAGTTGAAGCAGGTCGGCATCCAACTCACCGTCCGTCAGGTGGAGTTCCAGACCTGGCTCGACGCCGTCTTCACCAAGCACGCCTACCAGCTCAGCCTCGTCGACCACGCCGAGGCCCGCGACCTGTACAACTTCGCCAACCCCGACTACTACTTCGGTTACGACAACGCGAACGTTCAGAAGTGGTACGCCGCCGCGCAGACCGCCGCCAGTGACGCCGAGCGCGACGCGCTCCTGAAGAAGGCGGCGAAGCAGGTCGCCCAAGACGCCGCCGCGGACTGGCTGTTCGTCAACCAGACCCTCACCGTCGTCCGCAGCGGAGTCACCGGCGTCCCGGTCGGCTTCACCAGCAACCGCTACAACCTCGCGAACCTCGCCGTGGCGAAGAAGTGACCCCGGAATGACGCTCTATCTGCTGCGCCGGGCAGGGCTCCTGGTGCTCTCCCTGCTCGCCGCCAGCGTGCTGATCTTCCTGGTGTTGCGGCTCCTGCCCGGCGACATCGCCCAGACCATCGGCGGTATCAAGGCCACCCCGGCCCAGGTCGCGGCCGTACGCCACGACCTGGGGCTGGACCGGCCGCTCGTCGCGCAGTACGGCAGCTGGATCGGGGGAGTGGTGACCGGTGACTTCGGGCGGTCGGTCCTCGACGGTACGTCGGTGTCCGGGCAGCTCGCCGAGAAGCTCGCGGTGACCGGTCCGCTGGCCGTGGGCGCGATCGTGCTGGCCCTCGCCTTCGCGGTGCCCCTGGGCATCCTCGCCGCCGTACGCCGCGATTCGCGGCTCGGCAGCGCGGTCAACGCCCTCGGGCAGCTCGGCATCGCGCTGCCCACCCTGTGGGTCGGGCTGCTGCTCGTCGTGGTGTTCGCCGTCCAGGTGCGGTGGCTGCCCGCGCAGGGGTTCCCTGTCGACGGCTGGGCCGAGCCGGGGCAGGCGCTGCGCAGCCTCGTCCTGCCCTGGCTGACCCTGGCCCTCGCCGAGGGCGCCGTACTGCTGCGGTTCGTGCGGTCCGCCGTACTGGACGTCCTGCACCAGGACTGGCTGCGCACCGCTCGCGCCAAGGGGCACACCCGCACCGGCGCCCTGCTGCGGCACGGGCTGCGCAACGCGGCAGTACCGGTGGTGTCGGTGCTGGGGCTTCAGATCGCCGCGCTGATCGCCGGCGCGGTCGTGGTCGAGCAGGTGTTCGTGCTGCCCGGGGTCGGTCAGATGCTGATCACGGACGTCGGCAACCGGGACCTGGACAAGGTGCAGGGCGAGATCCTGCTGCTCACCGGCGCGGTGCTGGTCATCGGGTTCCTCGTGGATCTCGCCCACCGGCTGATCGATCCTCGGCTCCGGAGCGCCGTATGAAGGGCCCCGTGCAGGTCCCCCTCGTCGTCCGGGCGCTGCTCGGCAACCGCAGCGGTCTCGTCGGCGCCGTCCTCGTCGGTCTGCTGGTGCTGTCCGCGTTGGTCTCCCTCGTCTGGACGCCGTACGACCCCACACTCGTCCGGCCGCAGGACGGCTGGCTCCTGCCGTTCTCCGGCGGGCACGTCCTCGGCACCGACAAGCTGGGCCGTGACGAACTCAGCCAACTGCTCACCGGCGCCCGCAGCACCCTGCGAACCGCCTTGCTCGCGGCGGCCGTTGCGGCTTTCGTCGGGCTCGGGCTGGCCTTCGCGGCGGTGCTCGTGCCGCGCTGGATCGGCGCCGTCGTCGTCCAGCTCACGGACGTACTGATCGCGTTCCCCGTCCTGCTGATCGCGATGATCCTCACCGCGGTGTACGGCGGTTCCACCTGGACGGTGGTCGTCGCGATCGGTGTCGGAGCGGGCGTCAACCTGGCGCGGGTCGCCCGTGCCGAGGCGGGGCGGGTGCTGGGCACCGACTACGTGCTGGCCGCCCACGCCGCCGGGTCCGGCACCTGGCGTACCGTCCGCAAACACCTGCTGCCGAACATCGCGCCCACGCTCATCGTGCAGCTCTCGCTCGTCCTGTCCGTGGCGGTGCTCGCCGAGGCCGCACTGTCGTTCCTCGGGTTCGGGGCTCCGGCGCCCGCGGTCTCCTGGGGGCGCATGCTGCACGAGCAGCAGTCCTACATCGCCGCGCGCCCGCTCCTCGTCATCTGGCCGGGGCTCGCCGTCGCCGCCTCCGTGCTCGGCTTCAACCTGCTCGGGGACGGACTGCGCGAGGCGACCGACGCCCGTCTTCGGGTTCGGGAGGCGGCGTGAGTCTGTTGACGGTCACTGACTTGAGCGTACGGATCGGTGGTACGACCGTCGTCGACGAGGTGAGTCTGTCGGTGGCCCCCGGCGAACGGCTCGCGCTGATCGGCGAGTCGGGCTCCGGGAAGTCGCTCACCGCCCTCGCCGTCATGGGCCTGCTCCCCGACGGCGCCGAGGCCTCCGGCAGCATCCGCCTCGACGGACAGGAACTGCTCGGCCTCGGCGACCGGGAGCTGTCCCGGCTGCGCGGCGAGCGCATGGCCATGGTCTTCCAGGAACCGATGAGCGTGCTCAACCCGCTGATGCGCATCGGGAAGCAACTCGCCGAGCCCCTGCGGCTGCACCGGGGCCTGAACCGGCGCCGGGCGGCTGTCGCGGCCGTCGAACTCGCCGAACAGGTCGGCCTGCCCGACCCCGAACTCGTCGCCCGTGCCTGGCCCCACCAGCTCTCCGGCGGTCAACGCCAGCGCGTCGGCCTGGCCATGGCCCTCGCGACCCGCCCGGCGCTCCTCATCGCCGACGAGCCCACCACCGCGCTCGACGTCACCGTCCAGGCCGACATGCTGAAACTGCTGGACGACCTCGTCCAACAGCACGGCACAGCACTGCTGTTCATCAGTCACGACCTAGCCGTGGTCGCCCAGCTGTGCCCACGAGCCGCCGTACTCAAGGACGGGCGGCTTGTCGAGGAGGGCCCCACCGACACCCTCGTACGCACACCCCGACACCCGTACACGCAGCGGCTCGTGGAGGCCGCGCGGGCGACGGGCTGGGACACCCCGGAGGTCGCCCGATGACGACATCGCTGCTCAAGGCGACCGGCCTGACCCGCACTTACCGCCTTCCGCGCACCTCGCTGTTCGCGCCGACCGTCCGTCGACGCGCCGTCCAGGACGTGTCGCTGGAACTGACGGAAGGCAGGAGTCTTGGCATCGTGGGGGAGTCCGGTTCCGGCAAGTCGACGCTTGCCCGGCTTCTCCTCGCGCTGGACCGGCCCGACTCCGGCACCGTGCACTACCGGGACCGGGAGGTACGGCAAGGGGCGCCGCGCCGGCTGGCCTGGTTTCGCCGAGAGGTGCAGATCGTCCTCCAGGACCCGATGGGCTCCCTCGATCCGCGCGCCACGGTGCGCGACATCGTCGCCGAACCGCTGGAGTGCCTGCGGCTGCCCGGCGACCACGACGACCGGGTGGACGAACTCCTGCGTGCCGTGGGCCTGAACCCGTCCGTGCGGCGCCGTTATCCGCACGAGTTCTCCGGCGGACAGCGGCAGCGCATCGCCATCGCGCGGGCGCTCGCCCCCGGCCCGAAGGTCCTCGTCGGCGACGAACCGCTCAGCGCCCTCGATGTCTCCGTACGCGCCCAGATCCTCGCCCTCCTCGACGAACTCGCCGACGCGTACGGGCTGACGTTGCTGCTCGTCTCGCACGACATCGGCGTCGTACGGCATCTGTGTACCGACGTGCTCGTGATGAAGGACGGCCGAGCCGTCGAACAGGGGCCGGCCGCATCAGTGCTGGCCGACCCCCAACACCCTTACACACGCCGCCTGTTGGCCGCCGTACCCCGGCTGCCCGCCTGACCGGGAGACCCCGATGACCACAGAAACTCCACGCCGGCTCACCCTCGGTGCCCTCGTCCAGGGCTCCGGCGGCCACATCGCCGGATGGCGCCACCCGGACGCCCGCCCCGACGGACAACTCGACTTCGCCTTCCACGCCGACCTCGCCCGCACCCTCGAACGCGGCCGTTTCGACGCGCTGTTCGTCGCCGATGTCGTCGCCGTCTGGGGACACCAGCTCGACTCCCTCTCCCGCACGGGACGCGCCGAACACTTCGAGCCGCTGACGCTGCTGGCCGCGCTCGCCCTGGTCACCGACCACATCGGGCTCGCGGCGACGGCGACCACCACCTACAACCACCCGTTCCACATCGCCCGCAAGTTCGCCTCCCTGGACCACATTTCGCAGGGCCGCGCGGGCTGGAACGTCGTCACCTCCGTCGTACCGCTGGAAGCGGCCAACTTCGGCCACGACAGCCACCTCGAACACGAGCTGCGCTATCGCCGCGCCGACGAGTTCGTCCAGGTGGTGAAGGCGCTCTGGGACAGCTTCGACGACGACGCGGTGCTCCGGGACAAGGCGACCGGGCGCTATTACGACCCCACGGGACTGCGGCCCCCGCACCACGAGGGCGAGCACTTCACCGTACGGGGGCCGCTGAACATCTCACGGCCTCCGCAGGGTCACCCGGTCGTCTTCCAGGCCGGATCCTCGGAAACGGGGCGGGAGTTCGCCGCCCGGCATGGGGAGGTGCTGTTCACCACGCAGCACGAGTTGGGCCCCGCCCAGGAGTTCTACGCGGACGTCAAGGCACGCGCCGCCGGGTACGGCCGTAACCCTGACCACGTCCTGGTCTGGCCGGGCCTGACCCCGATCGTCGCGGCGACCGAAGCGGACGCGCGGCACCGGCTCGCCGAACTCCAGGACCTCATCCACGACGACGTCGCCCGCCGGCTCGTCCAGGACAACATCGGCGATCTCGACCTGAGCGACTACCCGTTGGACGGCCCGCTGCCGGACATCCCCGACAGCAACCGCAGCAAGTCACGGCGCGACCTGCTCGTAAAGCTGGCCCACGACGAGAAGTTGACGATACGTCAGCTGGCTGGGCGCTACGCCGCCGGAACCTCCGTCGCCGGGACGCCCGAGCAGATCGCCGACCGCATCGAGACCTGGTTCCACGAGCGCGCCGCCGACGGCTTCAACATCTCCTTCCCCTATCTGCCAGGCCCCGCCGAGGACTTCGTGGACCACGTCGTGCCGCTGCTCCAGCGGCGCGGGCTGCTGCGCACCGAGTACGAGGGCACCACCCTGCGCGAGAACCTCGGCCTGCCGCGTCCCGCAGTCGCCGAGCGACACCTCCAGGAGACCGCACGATGAGCGCCCGCCGCACGGACCAGCTCCACCTCAACGCCTTCCTCAAGCCGCCGGGGGAGTACCTCGCCGCCTGGCGGCACCCGGACACCGCCGCCGACGCGGGAGTGAACATCAGGGAGGTGCTCTCCTTCGCCCGGATCGCCGAACAGGCCACGTTCGACGCGGTGTTCCTCGCCGACCTGGTCGGCGTGCCGTTCGCGAGCGAGGACGTGCTGAGCAGGGTCAGCGTCGTCAACGACTCGTTCGAACCGACCACGTTGCTGGCGGCGCTGGCCGCCGGTACCTCCCGGATCGGCCTGATCGCCACCGCCTCGACCAGCTACAACGAGCCCTACCACGTGGCCCGTTCGTTCGCCTCGATCGACCACATCTCCGGCGGGCGGGCCGGATGGAACGTCGTCACCTCCCTCAACGACGGCGAGGCGCGGAACTTCGGTCTGGACGCCCACCTCGACCACGCCACCCGCTACGACAGGGCCGAGGAGTTCCACGACGTCGTCGTCGGCCTGTGGGACTCCTTCGAGGACGACGCGTTCCGTCACGACAAGGCGAGCGGCGTCTACTTCGACCCGGCGAAGCTGCACACGCTCCACCACGAGGGCAAGCACCTGAAGGTCGCCGGCCCCCTGAACATCGCCCGCCCTCCCCAGGGCCGCCCGGTCATCGTGCAGGCGGGCGCCTCGGAGGCGGGCAAGAACCTCGCCTCCCGGATCGCCGAGGTGATCTTCTCCGGCATCAGGGACCTGGCCAAGGCACAGGAGTTCTACGCGGAGATCAAGGAACGGGCCGCAACCCACGGCCGCGACCCGGACCACCTGAAGGTGTTGCCGGCCCTGTCCGTCATCACCGCCCCGACCGAATCGGAGGCCCGCGACAAACTCGCCCGACTCACCGAACTCCTGCCCCCGCAGGTCGCCCTGGCGGACCTCTCGTACTGGCTCGGCGGCTTCGACCTCAGCGAACACCCCCTGGACGGCCCGCTGCCCGAACTCCCGGTCTCCAACCAGTCGCAGACCGCGCAACAGCAGATCTACGAGGACGCGCGGCGCGACAACCTCACCATCCGCGACCTCGTCCAGCGCTTCGCCAACGACGACCGCACCGTTGTGGGAACTCCGGAGCAGATCGCCGACCACATCGAGGAGTGGTTCCACGGCCGCGCCGCCGACGGCTTCAATGTCGTCTTCCCTTATCTGCCGGGCACGCTGTCCGACTTCGCCGAGTTGGTCGTACCCGAGCTGCGCCGCCGGGGCCTGTTCCGCACCCACTACACGGGCACGACTCTGCGGGACCATCTCGGCCTGCCGCGACCGGCACGGCTCGGGTGACGGCCGGAACGGGTCCTGTGACCCGTACACATGCCCAGCGTGCCGCCGCCTCCGCCCCACCGCTCGTCGCGCCCTCCCAGGAGTCCCCGTGAAGTTCCTGCTGAACGACATCGTCGCCAACACCCCCGACGCCGCCACCGGCCACCGGCCCACGCAGCGCGACCGCCTTCGCTCCGTCGTCGAACGAGCCGTGCACGCCGAGGAGTTGGGCATCGACGCCGTGTCGGTGGGGGAACGGCACGGCGGCTACTTCCTGTCCTCCTCGCCGGCCGTCCTCCTCTCCGCCATCGGCGAGCGCACCAGCAGGGTGCGGCTGCTCACCGGCGTCACCGTGCTCAGCATCCTCGACCCGGTACGGGTGGCCGAGGAGTTCGCGACCCTCGACAACCTCTCCGACGGCCGGGTCGAACTGATCGTCTCCAAGGGCAACCACCCCGACCAGTACAGCCTCTTCGGCCTCGACGAGTCCCTCCAGTGGGACTACCTCGCCGAGAAGTACGAGCTGCTGCGCCGCCTCTGGGAGCCGGAGCCCGTCACCTGGTCGGGCCGGTTCCGTACGCCGCTGACCGGCGTCACCACCCAGCCCCGCCCCCTCCAACGGCGCATCACCGTCTGGCACGGCAGCGCCACCAGCGAACGCTCCACCGACCTCGCCGCCCGCCACGGCGACCCCCTGTTCACCGCCAACGGCTTCCACCGCAGGGCGCGTTACGCCCGTCTCGTCGACCACTACCGCGAACGCTGGGCCCACTACGGGCGGGCCCCGGAGGACGCCGTGGTCGCCGCCAGCTTCCCGAGTCTGCTGGTCGCCGACACCTCGCAGAAGGCGCTGGAACTCTTCCGCCCGGTGTGGGAGGCGTTCGCCGCGAGTCCCACGTTCAAGCACAACAAGTCCGAGATCACCACGGTGGAGGAGTTCGTCGGGGAGGGCTCGGCGCTCGTCGGCAGCCCGGCCCAGATCATCGACAAACTCGGCGAGTACCACGAGCTGTTCGGCCATGAACTGACCGGCATCTCCGTCGAGCACACACCGGCAGGCCTCAAGGAGGAGACCCTGGAACGATTCGCCGCCGAGGTCGCCCCGGCGATACGCGCGGGCCAGTCCAGCCGGGTTTGGGCCGACTGACCACCGGGGCCCCGACCCTGCGACCCCGCACCGCCCCCACCACATCCGCCCGATCCACAGGAGTCACCCACATGGCCGCCACCACGAACGAGAAGGAAACCGAGCCCCTCCTCGAGACCGCCCCCGACCCCCGCCCCGGGCTGCGCGAGTACCTGGAGGTCAAGCGGGCCGCCCTGCTCGCCAAGCGGGAGGCCCAGCAGACCGACCCCCTCACCGAACCGCACAAGCTGCGAGCCCGGACGACGGCCGAGGAACGCAGCGGCGTACGGCGCATCCGTATCCGCCACCACCAGATCCTCAGCGACTCCCCGCCCGACTTCGCCGGCTACGACCTCGGGCCCGCCTCGCCGGAGATCCAGCTGGGCGTGCTCTCCAGCTGCCTCACCCACATCTTCCTCATCCAGGCCGCCGACCTGCGGATCCCGCTGGACTCCCTGGAGGTCGAGGTCCAGGCCGACCAGGACCCGCGCGCCGGACAGCCCGGCTTCGAGCAGGTGCCGATCTACCCGCACAACATCTCCTACACCGTGCACATCACCTCGCCCGTCGGCAAGGAACGCATCCGCGAGCTGCACGAGACGGTCGAGCGCAAGTGCCCGATCTACAACCTCCTGATCACCCCGCAGTCCGTCACCGGCCGGGTCGTTCTGACCGGCAGTCCGGAGGAGATCTGACGGCGTCGGGTCCGTCGAGCGGTTTCCGGGCCAGGTGCGCGGCAACCGCCATGACGACGACCGACGCCAGGACGATGCCCGAGCCGACGTAGAGCGGTGCGGTGTAGCCGAGGCCCGCGGTGATGGCCAGGCCCCCGAGCCACGCGCCGAGCGCGTTGCCGAGGTTGGACGCGGACACGTTCGCGCTGGCGGCCAGGGCCGCGCCGTGGGCGTAGTCGGTGACGCGGGTGATCATGCCGGGCACGCCCGCGAACCCGAACACGCCCATCAGGAAGGTCAGTACGACCGAAGCGGTGGCGTTGGTGGCAAGCAGCCCGAACACCGTCAGGGTGACGGTGAGTCCCAGCAGGGCCAGGATCAGGGCGCGGTCACGGTCGTGGTCGGCCGCACGCCCGCCGAGCAGGTTCCCGACGACCAGACCGACGCCGTACACCATCAGCAGCCAGGCGACCTGCGCCGACGAGAAGCCGCCGACCTCGGTGTACGTGTAGGCGATATAGCTGAACGCGCCGAACATCCCGCCGTACCCGAGCGCGGTGGCCGTCAGCGTCAGCCAGACCTGCCAGGACCGGAACTCCCGCAACTGGGCCCGCAGACCGGCGGGTGACTCAGGTGCCGTCTTCAGCGACCGGGGCTCTCCCTCCCGGCCGGGGACGAGGGCGACGATCCCCGCCAGCGCGAGGACGCCGATGCCGGTGACCGCCCAGAAGGCCGCCCGCCAGCCCCAGCGTTCACCGACCAGAGCGCCGAACGGCACGCCCAGCACGTTCGCCAGCGTCAGCCCGGCGAACATCACCGCCACCGCGCGGGACTTCCGCTCCGGCGCGACCAGACCGCGCGCGACCAGCGAGCCGATACCGAAGAACGAGCCGTGGCAGAGCGCCGCGACGATCCGCCCGAGCAGCATCACGCGGTAGTCCGGCGCGACGGCGGACAGCAGGTTGCCGACGACGAACAACGCCACCAGACCGACCAGAACCTGTTTGCGGGGCAGCCGTGCCGTCGCCGCCGTCAGGACGATCGCACCGACGGCGACACTCAACGCGTACCCGGAGATCAGCCGGCCCGCCGCCGCCTCGGACACCGCGAAACTCGACGCAACCTGCGGCAGCAGCCCCGCGATCAGGAACTCGGTCAGACCGATGCCGAAACCGCCCAGCGCCAGCGCGACGAGCCCGCCCGGCATCCGCTGCCCGCCACCCACGGAGTCCGCTTCCCCGCGCCCGAATTCGCTCATGGCCCGACCCTCACCCCTGACTGTGGACCCGTCCATGGACAAAGATCGACCACGCTTGGACGAACGCGAGGAAACGCGCTCCCCGAGCACCGCCGGAGCCCCTCACGCCTCCGTCAGGAACATCTCGACCACCGGTACGAGCACGTCCGGCCGGGTGAC
The DNA here is from genome assembly GCF_042889145.1 of Streptomyces sp. NPDC002680. NCBI lineage: Bacteria > Bacillati > Actinomycetota > Actinomycetes > Kitasatosporales > Streptomycetaceae > Streptomyces > Streptomyces sp. NPDC002680. The sequence continues at coordinate 281,844 of NZ_JBIAQP010000001.1, read as the reverse complement.
CGGAAGCGTCAGCGTCAGGGTGCCCTCGGGCTGGGGCAGGGGGGAGAGATGGGCGTGCGGTTGGGGCGTGCTGTCGAGGACGTCGAGTCCGACCTCGCTGCCGTCGCCCAGCAGTTGGGCGTACTTCACCCGGCCCGCCAGCCCGGGCAGGTGCACATGTCTGAACGGCCAGGAGAACAGGTGGAGGTAGAGACGGTCGCCTCGCAGGGTGTACACGCCGTGGGCGGGCGGGGTGAACGGAGCCGGGCCGGCGCCGTGGATCGCGCGGGAGTGCAGCCGCATCCAGTCCGCGAGGGAGTTCAGGACGGCACGGGCGCGCGGCTCGATGTTGCCGCGGCCGTCGGGGCCCACGTTGAGGATCATGTTGCCGTTGTTCGACACGGACTGGACGAGCATGCGCGCCAGGTCGCCGGGGTCCTTGAACTCCAGGTTGTCCCGGTGGTAGCCCCACGAGCCGTTGAGCGTCTGGCACGCCTCCCACATGATCTCGACGCCGTCCTCGACGAGCGGACGGTCCGGCTGGTACTGCTCGGGCGTCACGTAGTCGCCCGGAATGCCGAGGCGGTTGTTGACCACGATGCCCGGCTGGAGGGCGCGGGTCGTCGCGAGGAGCTCCGCCGAGTCCCAGTCCTCCGGTCCTTTGCCGGGCATCCCGCCACGGTCCCAGGGAAACGTGAAGTCGTAGAACATCAGGTCGACCTGGCCGTACGAGGTGAGCAGCTCTTTGACCTGGGCGTGCAGGTAGGCGCGGTATCTGCCCATGTCACGGCCGGAGTTGAGGGCGGCCACGTCCGGCGCGTTGCGCAGCGGATGCACGCCGTCGATCACGTAGTCGGGGTGATGCCAGTCGAGGAGCGAGTGGTAGAGGCCGACCTTCAGTCCTTCGGTGCGTACGGCGTCCACGAACTCGGCGACCAGGTCCCGGCCGCAGACGCGGGCCGAGGTGTAGTCGGAGACCGCCGAGTCCCAGAGGCAGAAGCCGTCGTGGTGCTTGGTGGTCAGTACGGCGTACCGCATGCCGGCCGCACGCGCCGTGCGGGCGATGTCGGCGGCGTCGAACAGATCGGGGTCGAAGTGGTCGACGTATCGCTGGTACGTGGCATCGTCGATCTCCTCGTAACTGCGTACCCATTCGTGCCGTGCGGCCATGCTGTAGACGCCGAAGTGGACGAAGAGGCCGAACCTCGCCTCCCGCATCCAACCGGTCGCCGCGGGTGTGTCACGCGTCTGGGGCAATTCGTTTCCTCTCGATTCCGCCGGATCGACTGAGGGGCAATCCTGCCCTTCCACGGCCTCCCGTCAAACACGCCGTCGATATACGAACCTGGTTCCTTTCTATTTGGGACCAGGTTCGTTTGTAGGGGATTCCCATTGCCTGCTTGACACCCGGTGATTTCCGTCCGCAGAATTCGGCAACCGAGATGGGAGGTCAGCCGTGCGGCTCAGGCGTTCCTTGAGAACCGGTCCTGCAGTGGTCGCCGTGGTGATGAGTCTGGCGCTCACCGCCTGCCAGGACAGCGGTTCGGCGAATTCGAGCAGTGGCTCGATGATGATCAATTATGCTTCCGGGAAAACCGTGCTCCAGCGGAACTTCAATCCGCTGACCAGCACCGGTGACGCCTCACCGGGAACCCGAATCTATATGTATCAGTCGCTCATGGGGGTGAATGTCCTCAAGGGCGGCGAATTCGAACCCTGGCTCGCCTCCGCGCAGAAACTGTCGGCGGACGGCCGTACGCTGACCGTGGACATCGAGAAGAAAGCCACCTGGAGCGACGGGAAACCGGTCACCGCCGCCGACGTGGTGTTCACCTTCGAGCTGGTGAAGAAGACACCCGCGCTCAACTCGTCCGGTGTCTCGTTCTCCTCGGTGACCGCGCAGGGGCAGAAGACGGTCGTCTTCCGATTCGACAAGCCCGCATTCACCCAGATCGCCTCGATTCTCCAGCAGTACATCGTCCCGGAGAAATACTGGGCGAACCAGAAGAACCCGGTCACCTTCACCAACCCCGACCCCGTCGGCAGCGGCCCCTACACCCTGAAGCGGTTCGACCCGCAGCAGATCAGCCTCACCCTCCGGGACGACTACTGGCGCAGCGAGATCCAGGTCAAGCAGATCCGGCTGCCCGTGGTGAACTCCGCCACCGAGATCTCCCAGCTGACCAGCGGTCAGGAGGACCTGAGCGGCGGTGCGATACCCAACCTGGAGAAGCAGTACGTCGACAAGGACCCGGCGAAGAACGGCTACTTCTACCCGACGTACGGGTCGCTGATCCTGGTCTTCAACCATGACCGGGGTGCCCTGAAGGACGTCCATCTGCGCAAGGCGGTCGAGCTGGCGATCGACCGGCAGCAGCTCATCCAGCTCGTCACCCAGCTCGGCGCCACCCCCATCAGCCAGACCGGCCTGGACGCCGCGACCCAGGGCAAGTGGCTCGACCCCGCCTACAAGGACGCCGTCAAGACCGACCTCGCGGCCGCCAAAGCCCAGCTCCAGCAGGCCGGTTACACCTTCAACGGCGGCAAGGCCGTGAAGGACGGCAAGCAGCTCACGCTCGACTACATCGAGGTCGCCGAGTTCGCGGACTCCGTGCAGCGGGCCCGGATCATCGCCGACCAGCTCGGCAAGATCGGCATCAAGGTGAATGTGCAGCCGCTGGCCAGCGGCACCTACACCGACACCCGGGCCAAGGGCGACTTCGACCTCGCCTCGTACGGACTGGCGTACGGCGCCGTGCCCTGGCAGGTCTACAACCCCCTACTGAGCAGCCAGTTCGCCGGCACCGCGAAGGGCGGCGTGGCGCAGACCAACAACTACCTGCGCTGGCGCGACCCGAGCACCGACGACCTGCTGACGCAGCTCGCGAACTCCGGCGACGAACAGACACAGATCCAGCTCACCCGGAAGCTGGAGAAGATCATCGTCGACCAGGTGCCGTTCGTGACGCTGTCGAACATCACCGCAGGCTGCGCGTGGAGCGCCCGCAACTGGACCGGATTCCCCGACAAGAGCAATCCGTACGCCATCTGCGCCCCCTGGAACGGCGGCCCGGCATTCGAGAACGTCCTCGCCCAGCTGAAGCCGGTCAAGTGATGGCCGCGCCCAGGGAGTTCGCCCGATGACGGCGACGACACTTCCGGCGCCGCACACCGAGCCCCCGTCGGCGGACGGCCCCGCACGCCGTCGCCGGCGCGGCGGCCGGGCCCGGGTCCTGCTGCGCCGCCTCGGCTTCTATCTCGCGACCGCCGCCGTCGCCGTCACCCTGAACTTCGTCATCCCCCGCCTCATGCCGGGCGACCCGGCCGCCGTCATCCTCAACAAGCTGGCCCAGAGGACACAGGTCAACGCGGCCACCGAGAAGTCCATCCAGGCGTTGTTCGGCGTCCCCGACCAGAACCTGTGGGAGCAGTACCTGCACTACCTCTCCCAGCTCGCCCACCTCGACTTCGGGATCTCCACCGCCTACTTCCCGCAGCCCGTGGGCGAGATGATCTCCCAGGGTCTGCCCTGGACGCTGGGCCTGGTCAGCCTGACCACCGTCCTGGCATTCCTCCTCGGCACCGCACTCGGCATCATCTCGGGCGCCAGGCCCGGCAGTCGCCTCGACAGTGTGCTGGCACCGCTCGCGACCTTTCTCGGCTCGATGCCGTACTTCTGGGTCGCCACCATGCTGCTTCTGCTGCTGTCGGTGAGCCTGCCGGTCTTCCCCTCCCAGAACGGCTACGACCTCAACCTCGAACCGGGCCTCGACTTCGCCTTCGTCAGCAGCGTGATCGCGCACGGTTTCCTGCCCGCGCTGACGATCGTCGTCTCCTCCGTCGGCGGCTGGCTGCTCGGCATGCGCAACATGATGATCACCACCGTGGCCGAGGACTACGTCAGCCTCGCCGAGGCCAAGGGGCTCAGCCGCTGGCGGATCCTGCTGGCGTACGCCGCCCGCAACGCGATGCTGCCGCAGGTGGCGGGCCTGGCCATCTCCATCGGCACCGTGGTCGGCGGCTCGCTGCTCGCCGAGGCGGTCTTCGCCTATCCCGGCATCGGCTACCTCTTCTACCAGGCCGTGGTGAACCTCGACTATCCGCTGATGCAGGCCCTGTTCCTGATCATCTCGCTGTCCGTCCTTGTGGCCAACTTCATCGCCGACTCCGTCTACGTCCTGCTCGACCCGCGCACCCGGGAGGACGCATGACGACCGCCGCGCCGCTCACCTGGCGCACCGCGTGGCACAAGCTGGTCCCCGCCAACCGCAAGGCCCGCGTCGGACTCGCGATCATCGCCATGTACGTCCTCGTGGCCGCCGCGGGCCCGTGGATCGTGCAGTCGCTGATGGGGCTGTCGCCCACGGAGCTCACCGGGGCCGTCCTCCAACCCCCGTCCATGGACCACCCGTTGGGCACCACCCAGGACGGCACCGACGTCCTCGCCCAACTCGTCGTCGGCACCCGGACCTCGCTGCTCGTCGGCGCCGTCGCGGCCGTCGTCTCCACCACACTGTCCGTGGCCGTCGGACTGATCGGCGGCTACTACGGCGGCACGGTCGACTCGGTGCTCGGCGCCCTCACCAACGTCTTCCTCGTCCTGCCAGGGCTGCCGCTGGTCATCATCCTCGCTGGGTATCTGCGGGGGAGGGGCGGCCCGTTCGCGGTCGCGCTGGTCATCGGCCTGACCGGCTGGGCCTGGGGCGCCCGTTCCAAGCGCGTGCAGACACTGTCCCTGCGCAACAGGGACTTCGTCCTGGGCGCCCGGCTGCTGGGGGAGAGCAATCCACGGATCATGCTCGTCGAGGTGCTGCCCAACCTGCTGCCCGTGATCTCGGCGACGCTGATGCTCTCCCTCGTGACCTCCATCCTCGCCGTCTCCGGCCTGGACTTCCTCGGCATCGGCGACATCAACACCGTCAGCTGGGGCACGATGCTCTACTTCGCCCAGCAGCGGCAGGCGATGGTCTCCGGCGCGTGGTGGTGGTTCGTACCGCCCGGAGTCGCCATCACGGTCCTCGGTGCCGCCGCCGGGCTCGTCAACTTCGGCATCGACGAACTGACCAACCCGCGACTGCGCGGCGCCCGCCGCAGGAAAGGGGCACAGTGAGCCTGCTGCTGGACGTCAGGAACCTCAGCGTCGACTACGGCACGGCCGCCGAACCCCTGCCCGCGGTGTCCCAAGTCTCCCTGGAACTGCGCCGCGGCGAGATCCTCGGCATCGCCGGCGAGAGCGGCAGCGGCAAGACCACCCTGGTCAACGCCCTCCTACGGCTGCTGCGCCCACCCGCAGTCGTTCGCACGGGCAGCGCCACGCTCCACCCGCGCTCGGGCGACCCCGTCGACCTGCTCCACGCCGACGCACGCGAACTGCGCAGAACCCGCTGGGAACACACGGCCGTGGTCTTCCAGAGCGCCATGAACGCCCTCAACCCCGTCGCCAGACTCGGCGCCCAGTTCACCGACACCCTGCACGCCCACCGCCGTATGACCAGATCGGAGGCGCGCGAACGCGCCGCGCACATGCTCGGCCTCGTCGGCATCCCCGCCACCCGCCTGGACAGCTTTCCGCACGAACTCTCCGGCGGAATGCGCCAGCGGGCCACCATCGCGCTCGCCCTGGTCTGCGACCCCGACCTGCTGGTGATGGACGAACCGACGACGGCTGTGGACGTGGTGATGCAACGCCAGATCCTGCGCCAAGTCATCAGACTCCAACGGGAGTTGGGCTTCTCCGTCGTCTTCATCACGCACGACCTGTCACTGCTCCTGGAGATCGCCGACCGCATCGCCGTCATGTACGGCGGACGGATCGTGGAGAGCGGCCCGGCCGGCGATCTGTACCGGGACCCGAAACACCCGTACACGCGCGGCCTGCGTGACTCCTTCCCGCCGTTGCGCGGACCGATGCGCCGTCTGAACGGCATCCCCGGCAACCCGCCCGACCTGCGCGGCCTCCCACCGGGCTGCCCCTTCCAACCGCGCTGCCCGCACGCGACGCCCGAGTGCGAGGCGGCGCCTCCCGCGCTGACCACGTACGGCACTGAGCGAGCCGTGGCCTGCATCCACGCCGACAACCTGCCCGCGCTGACCACCGGAGGCCGAGCATGACCGACGAGCAGGCCCGAACGCCCCAGCCGGCCCCCGTACTCGAAGCGGTTGACGTCACCGTCCGCTACCCGGTGCACCGCTCCCGCGGCGAGAACGTGCACGCCCTGGAGAACGCCTCCCTGCGCCTGATCCCGGGCCGCACCGTGGCCCTCGTCGGGGAGAGCGGCAGCGGCAAGTCCACCTTCGCCCGGACCCTCGCCCTCGCCCAGACCCCCACCAGCGGCAACGTCCTGCTGTACGGGAAACTCGCCTCGGCACGCGGTCGCCGGGCCCGTCGCGCCTACGCCCGCCGGGTCCAGATGGTGCTCCAGGACCCCTTCGCCTCCCTCAACCCCCTGCACCGCGTGCGCTATCTGCTCGAACGGCCGCTGCGGCTGCACGGCTCCGTCACCGGCGGCGAGGACATGGAGCGGCGGCTGCGGGCCCTGCTGGAACGCGTACGACTGACCCCGCCCGAGCGCTTCCTGAATGCCTTCCCGCACGAGCTGTCCGGCGGCCAGCGCCAGCGCGTCGCGATCGCCCGAGCCCTCGCCGTCGAACCCGAAGTCCTGCTCGGCGACGAACTGGTGAGCATGCTGGACGTCTCCATCCGCCTGGAGATCCTCAACCTCCTCGCCGCCCTGCGCGACGAGGAACACCTGGCCATGCTCTACATCACCCACGACATCGCCGGCGCCCGCTACTTCGCCGACGAGATCGCGGTGATGTACGCGGGGGAGATCGTCGAGTACGGCACGGCGGAGGACGTCACCCAGACCCCGGCCCACCCGTACACCCGGCTGCTCCTGGACTCGACCCCGGACCCGGACCGGATGGAGTTCCTGGCGGGCCGCACGAACCGCGAGGACGGCGAACGGGATGTCACCGGGGACGACTACGGCGAACCCCCGGACCTCGTTCACCCCCCGTCCGGCTGCCGCTTCCACCCCCGCTGCCCCCTGGCCCGCGCCGCCTGCCGCACCGAGCGGCCCCCGCACGTCGAGCTGACCGACCGTCACTGGGCCCGCTGCGTCCTGCTGGCGGAGCCGGCCGCCACCCGTGACACGACCACCGCGGAGCTGACCCCGTGACCCCCCTCCCGGACGACCTGATCGAGGCCGCCCACCGCTGTCTCGTCCTCGGCTTCGACGGTACGAAGGTCCCCGACGACCTGAGACGGCTGGCGGACACCGGACTGGGCGGCGTCATCCTGCATACCCGGAATGTCGCCGGACGAGCCCAACTCCGCGCCCTCACCGACGAGTTGCGCTCCCTGCGCCCCGGACTGCTGGTCACCGTCGACCAGGAGGGCGGAAGCATCAGCCATCTCGCCAGAGCCGGGGCGCCCGAGACCCCGGGCGCCTGGGCGTTGGGCGTAGCCGACGACACCCAGCTGACCGCCGCCGTCGCGGACGGGCTCGCCCGGCACCTGGCCGACTGCGGAGTGGCCGTCAGCTACGCCCCCGTGGCCGACGTCCACCGGGACGCCGCCAACCCCATCGTGCGCACCCGCTCCTTCGGCGCCGACCCCGTCCAGGCCGCCCGCCACGTCACGGCCTGGACGAAGGCCACGCTGGCCGCCGGCATCGCCCCGTGCGCGAAGCACTTCCCGGGCCACGGCTCGACCACCGTCGACAGCCACCTGGGCACCGCCGTCGACCCCAGGGACGAACGAACCCTCCGCGAGAACGACCTGCCGCCCTTCCGGGCCGCCATCGCCGCGGGCGTCCCGCTCGTCATGACGGCCCACGTCGTCTACCCGGCCCTCGACACCACCGCCCCCGCCACCCTCAGCCGCCGCATCCTCACCGACCTCCTGCGCACCGAACTGGGCTTCGAGGGCGTCGTCGTGACCGACGCCCTGGAGATGAAGGCGATCGCCGACACGGTCGGCGAACCGGCCGCTGCCGTCGCCGCGATCGCAGCGGGAGCCGACCAGCTGATCATCGCCCGCCCCGACCCGAAGCTGTGGCGGCGCTGCCGGGACGCCCTGCTCGACGCCCTGGCGAGCGGCACGCTCGACCCCGCCCGGGTCGTCGACGCCGCCCGCCGCGTCGACGCCCTGGCCGACCGCTTCGCCCAGCCACCAAACACGACCGGCGGCGCCGTCCCGGAGGACGTGGGGCTGTTGGCCGCCCGCCGAGCCATCCGCTGGAAGCCCTTGCCCGGCCCCGTCGTCGATCCGTACGTCGTCGACCTGCACCGCCGCCCCAACCCCGCGCTGGAATGGGACCGGACGGACCTCCTCACCCTTCTGCGCGAGGTCATGCCCGCCACCGACGGCGTCGTGACGAGCGAAGGCCCCGTCGACGTGCCCGGCATCCTGCGGCACGCCCAGGGGCGCCCCCTGCTGATCGCCACCGAGGACGCGGACCTGCACCCCTGGCAGGCGGCGGCCCGCACCGCCCTGCTCACCGCCCGCCCCGACGCCCTCCTCGTCGCCACCGGCATGCCGGACGCGGAGACGGAGGCGGCCGACGGGCTGTGCGCTTACGGGCGGGGCCGGGCGAACCTGCGGGCGGTGGCCGAGGCGCTGCTTTAGGCGTGATGTCCTATGACGCTCGCGAGTGAGCGACCACCGTGCCTGGTGTCAACGTGCGAACTTCTCGATGGCCGCCGGGGTGACGGGGGTGAAGAAGTTGACGAGGTTGCCGTCCGGGTCGCGGAACAGCAGCGACCGGTTGCCCCAGGGCATCGTGGTGGGCTCGGTGACGAAGTCCGTGACGAAACCGGTCAGGTTCTGGTGAACACGGTCAACGTCGTCGACGAGGAACTCGGTGATCACGCTGTGGTTGTCCGCCGGACGGGCGGAACCCGGGGCGAACAGCGGGACGGTGCGGGTGCCGGCGATCGCGAGCGTGGCGCCCGGGGTCCTGAGTTCGGCGAAGTCCTCAGTGGCCCACATCGCCCGCACCCCCGTGGCTCGCTCATAGAACTCGACGAGGCGTGCCACGTCGCCGGTGATGATGCGGATCGAGACGAAGTCCATGGTGATCTCCTTGGCCGATGGGGTCGGTGCACGTCGCAGGCTAGGAGGAATAGGGGACAGAATCCGTCCTGTATTCGGCTTAGGCTTGTGCACATGCCTCGCCCCACCGGCCGCGTGCTGACACTCCTGGAACTACTGCAGTCGGGCGGCACCCGGACGGTCGCCGAACTCGCGGAACGGCTCGGTGTCGACGGGCGCACCGTTCGGCGGTACGTGGATCATCTGATCGACCTGGACGTGCCCGTGGAGTCGGTACGCGGTCGCTACGGCGGGTATCGGCTCGCCCCCGGGTACCGTCTGCCTCCGCTCATGCTCAGCGACGACGAGGCGCTGGCCGTGCTGCTCGGCCTGGTCGCCGGCCGCCGGGCAGGGTTGACGACGGCGGAGCGCACAGCGAGCGAGACCGTATCCGCCAAGATCCGGCGCGTGCTGCCCAAACACGTCGCCCGCCGGCTCGACACACTCCTGGAATCCCTCGCCTTCACGGATCAGCCCGGTGAGTTCGCCGCCCCGGACGCCGGGGTCCTGCTCACCGTCGCCGATGCGGTACGCCACCGCCGACCGGTCTCGATCAGATACACCGACCGCGACGGCCGACGCAGCCACCGCACGCTGCACGCGTACGGGATCGTCGCCCATTCGGGCCGGTGGTACGTCACGGGCACGGACCCCGAGATCGACGAGGCCCGAACCTTCCGGCTCGACCGCATCGCGGACGCGAGGACCCTGCCCGGCTCGTTCGACGAGCCCGTGGGTCCCGATCCGGCACAGCGCGTGTTGTCGGGGTTCGCCACGGCCGAGTACCGGCACGAGGTGACCTTGCGGATCCACGGCACCGTCGAGCAGATCCGCGCCCGCCTTCCCGCCGGTGTCGCGACTGTGGAGGAGTACGCGCCCACGGCAGGCGAGGACCCGGCGACCGAGCGCTGGCTGCGCGTCGAACTACGGGCGGAGCGGCTCGACTGGTTGCCTCCGGTACTCGCCGCACTCGACCGGCCGTTCGTCATCGAGCGCCCCGACGAACTGCGCGACCTCGTCCTCGCGCTCGCCGATCGCCTCGCGTCCCAGGCCCGCCAAATCTGACAGTGCGGAACCGATGCCATGTGATGGCACCTCTAGATCGTGGCCGGGACGGTGGAGAGGGGGCGGGCGTCGGTGGGGAGTGGGTGGGTCTCGGCGGAGCGGCCGGTCAGGGCCGCGGCTATCGCCAGCCGGTACAGCCCGGTCGGCCGGCCCTTGCGGTGGGTCTGGGTCAGCCCCTCGGCGGTCACCAGGCCGTGCGCGTGGAGTTTGCGGACCAGGCGTCGGCCGCTGGGGTCGGTGACGGCCATGGCGTCGGCCAACTCGCTCGGTGTGACGGTACGTCCGGCCAGGTCGCGTTCGATCGCGGCGAGCCGTGACAACGTTGCCGGACTGAGCCCGACGGTCCGCGCGAGGGAGCGCATCCGGTCGCCCTGCTCCTGGGCGGACCGGGGCTGCGGCGGCCCGCCCGGACCCAACGGCCCGATCACCAGCCCGCTGTCCTCCATCAGATAGCCGCACGGCCGGTTCTCCGACTCCGCGCGGGCGGCGGCCCGTTCGGCGAGCATCACCGAGGAACGTGCCGAAGGGCCCACGCCGAACCCGGCGGCCACCCCCACCCCGAGTGACTCCTGGGCCTGCTCCAGCACCGGAACGATGAGCCAGTTGCGGCTGAGCCGCTCGAACACCGTCCGGCGCCCGAGGACCACCACACCGCGCCGGCCACGGTTCTCGATCCAGGCGTCGCTGAGTTCGGGCGTGGCCCGCAGCAGCGCCAGCAGCCCCATGCGGACGCGCTCCAGGTCGCCCGGACCACCAGGCCTGTTGACGCAGAACACGCCGGCGGCGAACCCGGCGGCGCCCGCCTGCTCGGACCGGATGCGCAGCACCAGCTCGTGCAGCTCCGCGCGGATGCTGGACGGCACGGGCGAGCCGTTCAGCACGCGCAGGCTGCCGCGCAACTGCCGCAGGACAGCGGTCCGCGCGGTGATGACGTACCCACCGCCCTCCCGGAGGGACCTCTGGTGGAACGCGCAGATCTCCTCGACGCTCTGGTCGTCGGCGTACGGGAGGCACGCGACCCGGGTGCGGTCGATGTGCAGCGCCTCCGCGACCTCGGAGACCACCTCCTGATCGAAGGTGTCGATGCTGACCGGCACCGGCTGCCAGCCACGGGCCTGCGCCTGGGACAACGCCAGCGCCAGGTCGAGGGCCGAACTGCGGGTGACGGCGACAGGCAGGCCGGGAGAGAGGACGTCACGACACGCGCGATACGGAACGGCACCCACCAGCAGTCCGTCCAGGGCGTGTCCATCGGCGAGGCTCTGCACACGGGGCCGGATCTCGTGCTCGTGCCCGTACGTCACCCACTTCAACGAGATTCCGGACAACGGCTCGACGGCTTCTTCGAAGACTCCACGGCGGCTTGCGTGAACGACAAGTCCGATCGACAAACTCACGATGTACCACCCATCAGGAACGTGGTCCTGGGCTGCTCTTGGCGGAAGACGGTACACGGACGCACCGCGCGCTTCCATGGCGCGTCCGGGCAATACATCCGATGTATCGGTGATCTGTCAGGGCTGGAGGACGCGACTCCGATGTGTGCGGCCGGACCGACGGCACGGCCGCGTCACCCTCACCGCATCCACGCCCGCGTGCCGAACGAGGCGCACGCCCGGGAGGCGACCGTGGCGGCATTCCGCAGCGCCTCGGCGAAGTCCCGTGGAGTCAGACGGTCGTAAAGGGTGAGGTCGTGGGTGAGGGCTCCGTGCAGGACGTCGCCCGCGCCCAGGGTGTCCGCGACCGGGACGGCGGGCACGTCCACCGTGCCGCCGCCGTCGGGGCCTGCCCACACGATGGGCCGTCCTCCCCGGCTGACCGCCGCCCAACGGACCCCGTGCTCCCGCAGGAACCGCAGGGTGTCCTCCGGTGTGTGCGTGCCGGGCGGATGGAAGTCGTCCGAGCAGACGGCCACGTCGATCAACGGCAGCAGGTCCTGTGTCCCGGCCTTCCAACTGCCCCCGTCGAGCACGGTCCGGCGCTCGGCGGCACGAGCGGCGTGGGCGGCGGCCCGGGCCAGTTCCGCGTGGTGGCCGTCGAACTCGACGATGTCGCAGGCGGCCACCAACGCGTCAAGGTCGTCGGGTGGGGTGAGCCGATGGCCCGTCGCGTTGGTCGAGACGACGGCACGGTCTCCGCTGGACTCGGTCACGAGGACCGAGGACACGGCGGGCGGCTCGACCGAACCGGCCGCGAGGTCCGACACGGTCACGCCCAGACGGCGCAGGTCCGCCGCGACCGCGAGCCCCAGCGGATGGGAGCCGATCGCGGTGAGCAGCCTGGCCGCACCACCCAGGTGGGCGAAGGTCACGGCCGCGTTCGCCGCCGGACCACCTGCGGCCACTGTCTGCTGACGTGCGGTGAGTTTCTGGTTCGAGGAGGGCGTCTGCTCCACGAGCTGGATGACATCGAGCGTGCACAGCCCGACAAACAGCCCTTCAGGACGCCTCCTGGCTGCCGACTCCAACCACCAGCACCTCCTCCTGCCGTGTGTTCATGCCCGCCCCAGCCTCCCCATACCCACGGGCAAGGTGGCTGGAGCGTGCATGATCACCGCCGGTTCCAGTCCGGCTCCCTCATCGCCGTCAGGTCGGGGTTGAGGGTCGCCCCGCGAGTTCACCGGCGAAGTGACAGGCGGCACGCTGACCACTGGGGGTGAGGGTGAGTTGCGGATCGGCCTCCGCGCAGATCGTCCGCTCCGGATGCGCGAGGGGACCGATCGGGCACCGGGTGCGGAACCGGCAGCCGGAGGGCGGGTTCGACGGGCTCGGCAGCTCGCCCCGCAGGACGATGCCCTCCCGTGCGCGCTCCGCGACGCTCGCCGCCGGTGAGGACGACAACAGGGCTGTGGTGTAAGGGTGTTGGGGGCTGCCGTAGACATCGGCGACATCGCCGTACTCCACGATCCTGCCGAGGTACATGACGGCCACCGTGTCGCTGAGGTGGCGTACGACCGACAGGTCGTGGGCGATGAACAGGTAACCCAGGCCCAGTTCGTTCTGCAGTTTCTCCAGCAGGTTGATGATCTGTGCCTGGACCGACATGTCCAGTGCGGACACCGGCTCGTCGAGGACCAGGGTGCGCGGTTCACGGGCCAACGCCCGCGCGATGCCGATCCGTTGGCGCTGCCCGCCGGAGAAGGCGTGCGGATAGCGGTCGAGGTGCTCCGGGCGCAGGCCCACCTGCTCCACCAACGAGCGTGCCGCCGCTTCGAGTTCGGGTCCTCCGATGCCCCGGAACGCGAGCGCCTCGGTGAGGGACTGCCGGATCGTGCGCCGGGGGTTCAGTGACGCGTACGGGTCCTGGAACACGTACTGCACCGAGGCCCGGACCCGTTTGAGGTCCTCCTCGCGCATCGCGCTCACGTCGGTTCCCTCGACGAGGATCGAGCCGCCGGCGATCGGGTTGATGCCGACGACACCGCGGGACAGCGTCGACTTGCCGCAGCCGCTCTCGCCCACCAGCCCGAGCGTGCGGCCCGCCTCCACCGTCAGGCTCACCGAGTCGACGGCGTACACCGGGGGCTCACGACGGAACAGCCCCCGCCGCCGCGAACCCACGTCGACCGTGACGTCCCGGATCTCCAGTACGGGTTCGGCCGTAGGGGGAGCGGTCCGCGGCACGGGTTCGGCGGGGTGCGCTGCCTCACGTACGCCGGTCGGGGAGACGTCCACGCCGGCCTGGGCGGCGAAACAGGCCACGGTCTGTCCCGCCTCGCCGATCTGCAGCAGCCCCGGCGTCTCCTGCACGCAGGCGTCCTCGGCGAACGCGCAGCGCGGATGGAACGCGCAGCCCGTCGGAAGCGCGGCCGGGTCGGGAGGTGTGCCGGGAATCGCCGGGAGAGGCTTGCCCTTGCGCTCGTCGTCGAGACGGGGCATGGCCGCGAGCAGTGCCGCCGTGTAGGGGTGGCGCGGGTGCTCGAAGACCTGCTCGACGGTTCCCTTCTCGACCGTACGGCCGCTGTACATCACCACCACGTCCGTACACAGCTCGGCGACCACCCCCATGTCGTGCGTGATGATCGCGACGGCGATGCCGAGTTCGGTGCGCAGCCTGGACAGCAGCCGCAGGATCTGGGCTTGGACCGTGACGTCGAGCGCGGTCGTCGGCTCGTCGGCGATGAGCAGTGCGGGATCGTTCGCCAGGGCGATCGCGATCACCACACGCTGGCGCATTCCGCCGGAGAACTGGTGCGGATACTGGTCGATCTTCGTCCGTACGTCGGGAATGCCGACCTGTTCGAGGAGTTCGACCGCGCGTGAGCGTGCCGTCTTCCGGTCCACGCCGTGCACCGTCATGGCCTCGACGATCTGGTCGCCGACCTTCATGACGGGGTTGAGCGCGGACTGCGGGTCCTGGAAGACCATCGCCACCTCGCTGCCGCGCCTGCGCCGCATCTCGCTCTCGGGCAGCGCGAGCAGGTCCTCGCCGGCGAACCGCACGGAACCGCTGACGATCTCGCCGGGCGGGCGGACCATCCGCATGATCGAGCGCGCGGTGATCGACTTGCCCGAGCCGGACTCGCCGACGATGCCGAGGACGTCACCCGCGTGGATGTCGAAGCTGACGTCGTTGACGGCCTTGACGACACCGTTCCTGAGCTTGAACTCCGTACGCAGTCCTTCGACGCGCAGCAGGGGCACGCCTTTGCTCGTGACCGGCGCCGGTGGGTCGGTCGTGGTGGGGTCGGTCGTCGGGTTCATCGGCGATTCACCGCCTCGTTGAGCGCGTCCGACATCAGGCCGACGCCCACCGCGAGGAGCAGTAGCAGCGAGGCGGGCCCGATGATGTAGGTGGGGGACTGGGTTACGAACCGCAGGCCGTTGTTGAGCAGTACGCCGAGTGACGGTGTCGGCGGCTGCACTCCGAGGCCGACGATGGACAGGCCGGCCTCGATGTAGACGCCGATGACCATCCAGACGGCGCCGTTCACGACGATCGCGTCCATCGCGTTGGGCAGCACGTGCCGCACGAGCAGTCGGCGGCGCGAGACACCGAGCACCTGGGCGGCAAGGACGTACTCCCTGCCCTGCTGGGTGAGCCAGGCGCTACGGGCCAGGCGCCCGGTGCTGGGCAGACCGCCGATCAGGATGGTGAGGAAGAGCGCGAACCAGCCGGGGCCGAGGATCGCCACCAGGCACACCCCGAGGATCAGCCCCGGGAAGCCGATGACGACGTCGAGCAGGCGTTGCACCCCCGCGCCGAGCCATTCGGAGAGCGCGCCGCACAGGCCGAGCAGGGTGCCGATCGCCATGCTGAGCGGCACCGCGGTGAGGATGAGGCTCAGGTCGACGCGCAGCCCGTAGACGCTGCGGACGAAGATGTCACGGCCGAACTCGTCCGTGCCGAAGAGATGCGCGCCCGACGGCCCGGCGAAGCTGTCCGGCCCCTGTTGGTCGTAGCCGGACGGGAAGAGGAGGGGAGCGAGCAGGGCGGCGAGCAGCATGATCGCGAGGATCGACACCCCGATGATGCCCTTGGGGGTGCGGAAGGCCGACAGATAGCGGGCCAGCGTCGGATTGAGTCGTCTGCGCGCCGCCGTCGGGGCGGATGCGGACAGGGGGATGTCTGTCATGTCCGGTCTCCCAACCTGATCTTCGGGTCGAGTGCCGCGAGGACCATCTCGGTGACGATCTGGCAGATCACCGCCACGCAGACCACGCCGAGGATCAGCACCTGGAGGACGGTGAAGTCGCGGGTCTGCACGCTGGACACGGCGAGCTGGCCGAGCCCGTTGCGGTTGAAGACCGCCTCGATGACCACGGCACCGGCGAGCAGGGTGCCGATCTCCAGACCGATGGCGACGGCCGCGGTGCCGAAGCTGTTGCGCAGCACGTGCCGCAGGGTGATCCGCCGGGGCGAGACCCCCTTGGCCAGCGCCAGATCGACGTAGTCCTCGTTACGGACCCGGGCCATCTCCGTCTGGAGCAGCCGGGCCAGGCCCCCGGCAGGCGACAGCGCCAGCGCGACCGCGGGAAGGACCAGATACTGAATCCCGATCGCGGGGTCGTGCAGCACGCTCACCTCGCCGCTGACGGGGAGCCAGCGGTGGTACACGCCGAAGACGAGGATCAGCGCCAGCGCTGTGAGGAACGACGGCACGGCGACCAGGACGCTGGTGCCCAGATCGAGGGTCGCCCGCGTCCACCAGCGCTTCGTCGAGCCGGCGAGCACCCCCAGCGTGGTCCCGATCAGGACGACGAGCAGCGTCGCGAACACGGCCAGCTCGACGGTGCTCCCCAGCCGGTCGCCGATGAGGCTCGTGACGCTGCGGTGGAGGAGGTACGACTGCCCGAGGTCACCGTGGAACAGACCGGAGATCCAGTCCCAGTACTGCACGGCGAGCGACCGGTCCAGCCCCAACTCGCTCCGGATGGCGGCGATGTTGGCCGCCGTCGGGTCCGCACCGGCGAGGGTGACGGCGACGTCTCCGGGCGCGAGCCGGGGCAGGGCGAACGCGACGATCGAGCTGGCGAAGAGCACGAACCCCACCGACGGCACCTTGCGGATCAGGAACCGGATCATTTCGACAGCCAGGCCGTGCCGAGGTCCAGGAAGCCCGTCCGGGTCGCCTTGATACCGCCGACGGCCGTCGACCGGACCGTCATCGTCGGGCGCGTGATCAGGGGAACCGCGAACGCCTGGTCCAGGACGTAGTCGTTGTAGGCGAGCACCGCGGCCTTCTGGTCCTCGGTCGAGGTCGCGCCGACGACCCGCTCGACGAGCTTCGTGTACTGCGGGTCCTTGAGCTTCAGGAGGTTGTCGTCCGCGACGAACTCCGGCCGGCTGACGACCTGGGTGGCCGGCGACAGGGCGTTGCTGTTCATCATCAGGACCGCGGGCGTGCCCATGTTCCGTTTGGCGATCCGCTCGTCGTACTCGGTCGCGGTGAGCAGTACGGGCTTGGCGTTCAGGCCGACGGCGGCGAGGTTGTTCTTGACGATCTGGAAGATGCCGGTGGCCTCGGGGGTGTTCAGCGTGACGACGTCGAACGAGGCGCCGCTCACGCCCGCTTGGGCGAGCAGTTGCTTGGCCTTGGCCGGCTGATACGTGTAGTGCTTCGCCTGGGTGGCGTCGTAGCCGACGGTGGACGTCCGCCACGGCAGGTCCGTCGCGTCCGCCTGACCGCCCTCGACCTGGGAGACGATCCGGTCGCGGTCGATGGCGTACTGCACCGCCTGCCGCACGGTCTTGTCGTCGAACGGCGCCTTCGTCACGTCGAGGGCGAGCGGGATCGCCGACCCGCCCGACGTCACGAGGGCGTAGCCCTGCTGCTTGCTCAGGCTGCGCGCGTCGAGGGCGGGCATGCCGACGCCGTACTGGACACGGCCGCTGCGGATCGCCGACACGATGGCGGTCGGGTCGTTGATGACGTTGATCTGGATCTTGTCGAGATGGGTGTTCTTGGCGTCGCGGTACTTGGCGTACTTGGCGAGTTCGACCTTGCCGCCGGGCGTCCAGGACTTCCAGACGAACCGGCCGGTGCCGTCGACGACCTTGCCCGCCGCGTAGTCGCCGTAGGTCGCGGGGTTGAGGATCGGCATCGTCTCGAACAGGTCGAAGATGTTCGGCGTCGGCTTCGAGAAGGTGAGGGCCAGCTCGTGGTCGCCCTCGGTCCGTATGGACTTGACCTGGCTCGCGATCGGCTGGTTCGCCGCGCCCGTCGCCGGGTCCTGCACCTTCTTCAGGGTAAACTCGACGTCGCTCGCCGTCAGTTCGCGGCCGCTGTGGAACGTCACGTCGTCGCGGAGCGTGATGTCGATGCTTCTGGCGTCGGGTGCGAGCTTCCATGACTTCGCCAGGACACCGCTCGGTTGGCCGGTCTTGGTGCTGATGGCGGTCAGGGTCTCCAGGACCTGGTACTCGGACAGCAGGTTGCCGAACGAGGTCTTGAGGAACGAGCCGGGATCGACGTCGCTGGTCTGTGCGACGACGAGGGTGCCTCCGTCGCGTACCGGGCCGGTGGTCTCGGAGTCCGTGCCGACCGGCTGGGTGGCGGCACTGCACGCGGCGGAGGTGAGCAGTGCCGCGCCTGCGGCGGCGCCTGCCAACAGCCGGCGCGGCCGGACTGGCTTGGTGAGGGACATCGATGCTCCTTGAAGTGCTCGGGGGAACCCTGCGTGAACAGCCCCGTCAGATGTGGTTCTTCGGGCATGAACGCGGCGTGTGTGCGGGCCGGTTGGTGCCGCCCGGGGGGCGGAGGCGGCTGAAGCCGCGGCAGTTCTGTCGCCCTGGAGGGGGACGAGGCGGTTCGGCCGTGTGGATACGGGAACGTCAGGCTTCGCGCATGTCGAGCACCACCTTGCCCCACGGGTGGCCGGACTCGACTTCGCGCAGGGCGGCTTCGGCCTCCTCGAAGCGGAAGACACCGCGGACCTGGGGATCGAGCCGGCCGTCCGCCACGAGCCGGGCCAACTCGGTGAGTGTGGTGGTCGAACTGTCGCGGGACAGGGGCCCGGCGCCGAACCGGGCAGCTGTCCCGGAGGCGGCGACCGAGAGGATCCGGCAGTTGGCGGAGAGCACCGCCGAGACGCTGTCCAGCGCCTCCCCACCCACGAGGTCGAGGATCGCGTCGACTCCGTTCGGCAGGTCCGCCTTGAGCTGTTTGCCGAGGTCGTCGGAGTCGTAGTCGACGGCCACGGCACCCAGCGATTCGACGAACTCCCTTTTGGCCGCGGAAGCGGTGCCGACGACCCGGGCTCCGGCGGCGCGTGCGAGCTGCGCCGCCACGACGCCCACGCCGCCGCCGATCCCCAGGATCAGCAGGGTTTCGCCGGCCGTCGGAGCGAGCCGGTTCACTCCGTCGTACGCGGTCACGGCCGCCACCGGCAGGACGGCGGCGTCGGTGAACGAGACCGCGGCGGGCTTCAGTGCCGTCTGGCTCGCGGTCAGCAGTGCGAACCGCGCATAGCCGCCGCAGCCCCGAGCGCTGGTGCCGAACACGGGGTCGCCCACCGCGAACCCCTCGACCCCCGCGCCGAGTCGCTCGACCACGCCCGAGACCTCACGCCCGAGCACGGCCGGCAGGTCGAGGTGGAGGAAAGCGCGGTGCAGACCGGCCCTGACACCCCAGTCCACCGGATTGACGCCCGCCGCACACACCTCGACGAGCAGCTCACCCCGCTCGGGCACGGGCTTGGGCAGATCGAGGAACCGCTGCATCTCGGGACCGCCGTAACCGGTGAATCCGTACGCCTCGGGCATGGCGAGCCTCCCTGACTCAGTGCGACTGCCGGGCCCACTGCCCGCAGAGCCGAATACTTTCCTCGGGGGTCGCCTGGGCGCCCCGGTCGACCTCGATGACCAGCCAGCCGCTGAAACTGTCGGGCAGCGCCGCCAGGGTCGCGGGGATGTCCACCGACGCGTGGCCGGGCTCGGCCCACAGACCGGCGAGGACCGTCTTCTGGTAGCTCCAGCCCTCGGCCCTTCCCCGCGCGGCCACTTCGGTGTGGAAGTCCTTGACGTGCATGCTCGCGACCCGGTCGCCGTAGTCGCGGATCAGACCGATGACATCGGCTCCGGCCCAGCCGAGATGGCCGATGTCCGGTCCGAAGGAGAGGACGTCCGCCGGGACGGTGTCGAGGATGAAACGGGTCTCCTCCTCGGTCTCCGCCCAGGTCCCGATGTGCGGGTGGAAGGCCGCGGTGACCCCGTTGGCCCTGGTGGTCTCGCCCATCCGCGCGAACACGTCACGCACCCGCTCCAGCCGTTCGGGGGTGGCCTCCGCACCCACCGCCGGGCGGTGCACCCTGGGTGCCTCCTTGGACATGCCCGTGGCCACGAAGACCGTGGGCAGGCCCAGTTCGGCCATCTGCGCGCTCATCCGCGCCGTCTTGTCGAGGTGCGCCCGCAGGCTCTCCTCGTCCTCGGGCAGCGGGCCCGAGATATAGCCCGGAGCGGGGGACAGACCGTGGTCCGCGAGCAGTTGTCCGTACTCGGGGGCCGTCATGTCCGCGGGCACCTCGGCGTGCACCGAGCGGATGCCCGCCTCCTGGATGACCTTGAGCCGCTGGGTGAGGGAGGGGGCCAGCGCGGGGTCGATCCAGCCGTCCTCGGTTGCTATCCACTGCAGGGGGTTGATGGCGATCTTCTCGGGGCTGATGGTCATGGGCGTCCTTCCCTTGGGGTTCGGAAGCGTCGAGCGGGTCTTGGACGAGTGGGTCTCGGAGGGGGCGGGCGTCAGCCGGAGAAGCGGGGTTGCGGGCGCTCGCAGGTGCTGTCGAGTACCACCGCACGGCCCTGCTCGGAGGACTTGTCGACCGCGCACAGTGCTTCGAGCACGTGGAAGGCGAACGGGGCGTTCGCGCGGTGCGGGCCACCCTCGACCGCGTCCGCGAGGTCCCGTACGCCGAGGCCGCGCCGGGCCTGCTCGCGGGTGCCGACGGCGCCGAACAGGCCGACGGCCGGTTCCAGCACCGTCCACTCGGTCTCGCCGTGCCGCCGGATGCGTACGTCGCCGTCGAAGTGGTTCGGGTTCGCCAGGGACAGCGTGCCCTCGGTGCCGTAGACCTCCATGAAGGGCAGGTCCGTGTCCCACACGTCGAAGCTCATCTGCGTCGTGCCGATGACCCCCGAGTCGAAGGTCAGTACCGCGCCGGCATGGGTGGGGACCGTGACCTCGATCGAGTCGACGGCACGCTCCGGCGCGGTCACCGTCCTGGTCGGCGCGCCGATCCGGCTCGCCGCGGCGACGGACCGGACCGGGCCCAGCAGGTTCACGAGGATCGCGAAGTAGTACGGCCCCATGTCCATGACCGGACCGCCGCCCGGCTGGAACAGGAAGCGCGGATCAGGGTGCCAGGTCTCGGCCTTGCTGTGGCCGATGAACGCCGAGGCACCGACCGGCACGCCGATCCGGCCCGCGTCGAGCGCCTTCCGGGCCGTCTGACTCGCGCTGCCGAGGAAGGTGTCCGGCGCCGAACCGAGCACCCGCCCGCTCCTGGCGGCCGCCGCGAGGACGGACCGGCCCTCCTCGACCGTTGTGGCCAGGGGCTTCTCGACGTAGACGTGCTTGCCGGCCTCCAGGGCGCTGATGACGGTACGGGCGTGGTGCACCGGCGGGGTGAGGTTCACGACGATGTCCACCGACTCGTCGGCGTACAGCTCCGTGGCGTCGCCCCAGGCCGGGATGGCGTGATCGTCGGCGGCTTGCTTGGCCCGGGCCGTGTCGATGTCGCCGACACGGACGATCTCCAACTCCGGGAAATGGGCGGCCAGACCGGTGACGTACCGGCCGAAGATGTTGCCGCTGCCGAGAATGCCGATCCGATGCGTCTGTTCGGCCATGGTGATGGACCCTCTCCAACCTGATGACAGGGGGGTGACGCCGCTGTGGGCGATGTGCGGTGCCGCGTATTCAAGGGCGGCGCGGAGGTCCCGGACGAGGCGCTCGGTCCGCTGAGCAGAACATTCGCAGCCTGGTTATCGAATCGTGATGAACGGGTGCGGTGGGGCGTCGGGTCGGCTGCCCGTTGCCCGGTCGGCCGACTGTGCGGGCGCTGGGCCACGTGTGCGGTTCTCGGAGTAAGGGTGAAAAAAGTGCACGTCAAAAGCCCATTCGAGACTTCTCTTGGGGCTGGTCGTCGGCCTTGAAGTCCTGGGTGTGGGCGACCTGACGGCGTGTGGGAGTCTCCGTGTGGAGGGGGTCTCGGGCGCACTGAAGTGGCCTGTGTGGCGCGGACCTGCCTCAGGAGAAGATCACAAGTCATTGACTCAGTGCTACGTCATTGAGATAATCCCGCGCTTTTTGAAGGGCGGTCGGCTGTCGCAGTGTGCGATGTCCACCTGAGCGTCATGTGTCGCATCACCTTCGTTTAGTTCGCGTGGTCGGAGCAAGACGCCGTTTTTAATTTTTTGCTCGGACTAAATTCGGCGGAAAGTGACCGACTGTCGTGGGGATGGGGTCCGTTGACGGTCGTGTCGTGACGAAAATAGGGTCCTGGATGTGCGTAAACCCGATGGATACCTGGCCGACACGGCGCTGCTCCCCGCAGTGCCCGTAGGACTGCCCAAAGTGCTGGGCCTCGTGGTGTCAGGCGAGGCGACCAGCCGTGCCGAGATCGCGCGGCGCAGCGGTCTGGCCCGGTCGACGGTCGGTCAGCAGATCGACCACCTCGTAGGACACGGCATCCTCCAGGAGAACGAGGCCGGCGAGTCGGTACGCGGCCGGCCGCCGCGCGTACTGACGCTCAGCCCGCGGGCGGGAACCGTCGTCGTCGCGGACGTCGACACCCTCGCGACGCAGGTCGCGGTCGCCGACCTCGGCGGACGGGTGCTCGCGCAGGAGACCGTGGGCGTCCCGGTCGGCGCGGGGCCGGAAGTCGTACTGAAGGCGGTGACCGAGCGGCTGCTGAATCTGCTGGAGCGGTGCGGGCGCGAGCCGGACCGGGTCCGCAAGGTGGTGATGGGCCTGCCAGGACCGGTCGACTCCCGACGAGGCTGGGCCGTACGGCCGACAGGGATGCCCGGCTGGGACGGCTATCCGGTGGCCGAGCGGCTGAGCACCGCGTTCCGTGCCCCCGCCCTGGTGGACAACGACGCCAACCTCATGGCACTCGGTGAGGCCGCCCGGGACGAGGTCGACACCCCGCTGCTCTGCATCAAGGTCGCCACCGGCATCGGGGCCGGAATCGTCACCGCCGACGGTGAGGTGTACCGGGGAGCGGACGGAGCCGAGGGCGACGTCGGCCACATCCGGGCTGTCGGCGGCGGGGACGTCCTGTGTGCCTGCGGCAACGTCGGCTGTGTGGGGGCGCTCGCCTCCCACCGGGCCGTCCTGCGGAGCCTGGGCATCCCCGAGTCGACCGAGGACGATCCGCTGTACGGCACCCACACACTGGCGGAGCGCGTCGCGAACAACGACCCGGCCGCCGTGCGTGCCCTGCGCCAGGCGGCCACCGGGATCGGCGAGTTGGCGGCGATGCTGGTCTACATGTTCAACCCGCGCACGCTGGTCCTCGGCGGCCCGTTGAGCGAACTGCGCGACGACATGCTCTCCGGGGTCCGTGCCGTGGTCTACCAACGCGCCCTGCCCCTGGCCACCCGCAAGTTGACCATCACCACGACTCAGCCCGGCGAGAACTCCGCGATCCACGGCGGCGTCGCCCTCGCCCTGCGGGACGTCTTCAGCGAGCGGGGAATCGCCCGGATGCTGGTCGACGACGCGGGAGTTGCCTGACAGCGGGGTGGGCGGCGTCGCTCAGGTTCAGCCCAGTCCGCAGCGATCGAGTGCGGCACGAACCCGGTTCAGTCCCGCCGCCCTCCAGTGTTCCCGGTCGGGCATCTGGTCGGCCCGGCGCCAGCGCCAGGCCGAGAACATCGCCCAGTTCAGGGCACGGCACCGGTGAATCAGGGCGTGGTCGGCCCCTGGACAGTGCTCTCCGACTTCTTCGGGCGCATGGGCGAGGTCGAACTCGATCGGCCCACGGCAACACGTGGCGAGGTCCACGAAAAGCGGTCCTCTCCTCGTGTTGAGGAGGTTGCCCGGATGAGGTTCGCCGTGCAGGAGCTGTTCGCCGGTCTTCGCGAAGGTGCTCAGTCCACTCAGGGTGTCGCTGAGAAGGGCCCGGTCGGAATCGGCCAACTCGGGGGACCGCTCCCGGTCGTTCACCTCTCTGAGCGCCGCGGCGACTCGGTCGGTGAAATGCGGTGCGTCCAGATCGATCCGGCGCAGGGCGGCATGGTGCCGCAGGAACGCATCCGCGTAGTCGGCGGGCGCGATCTCTGATCCCACCGGTTCGTAGTACGTCCAGAGCGAGACGGCGAAGGCATCACGCACATGGACCCGTGGTTCGACCCGGGGGTCGAGCCCGGCCACCGGAGCGTCGACCTCGGCGAGACGGCGGGCGACCTCCACCTCGAACTCGGAATCGGCCAGCTGCCCCGGAGGCGCGACCCGGGCCAGCACATCGCAGGGGAGCAGACGCAGCGCGACCCGGTCCGAGTTGTGGACGACGACCACCTCGTCGACCTGAAGGCCCAGCTCCGAAGCGGTGGCCCGTCCCGCCTCGACCGCGCGGCGAGGTTCCGACGGCTCCACAGCGTCCTCCCTCCTTCCTCAGTGCCGAGTCGGCGAAACATACCCGTCCGGCGACGACCGGAGACACCGCTTTTGCCCCGGGGTCAGGACGAGGGGGCCATGGATCCCCCGGGGGTACACCCGGGTTTCCACGGGCGCGCCCGGTACCCGCTTCGGACGAGGGTGGCTGGGTCACTGAGCCGGGGCCTGGCGCACGACGAGCCGGTCCCGGCGGAACAGAGCACCGGGATCGGGGAAGACCGTCATGCGCATGTCCAGCATCGATGTCGTGGCGGAGCCAGGCTCGTCGAGGGTGGGTGGGCCCGGGAACACCATGACGACCTCCGTTCGCTCCGGACCCGAGACGGCGGCGGACTTCGAACGGGTCCGCTCCCTGCTGTTCGGGATCGCCTACCAGACGCTGGGTCGTGCCGCCGATGCCGAGGACGTCGTCCAGGACGTGTGGGTCCGCTGGCAGGGCACGGACCGGGCACAGGTGCGGGACAGGGTCGCGTTCCTCGCGGCCGTCACGACACGCGTCGCGCTCAACGCGGCGACCTCGGCCCGCGCCCGTCGCGAGATCAGCGTTGGCGAATGGATTCCGGAACGCGAAGTGGCATCCCTCGATCCGGCGGGGGAGGCCGAACGAGGTGAGGCGCTCGCATGCGCGGTCCGGCTCCTCATGGAACGGCTGTTGCCCGTCGAACGCGCCGTGTACGTGCTTCGCGAGGCGTTCGAGTACCCGTTCCGCGAAATCGCCGAGATGCTGGGGATCAGCGAGGCCAACGCGCGGCAACTGGCGCTCCGGGCGCGCAGGCACCTCGCCGAACAACGGCACAAACCGGTGGACACGGCGGAGCGCGACGGACTGTTCGAAGCCTTCCGCGACGCGGCGCGAGCCGGCGACATGGCGCGCCTCATCGACCTGTTCCAGGGGCTTCGCACCACCTCGCCACCCCGATGATCCCTCTCGGTGACCGTGCCGCTACCGGCGGTCGAGGAGGCCTGGGTCACGCTCCGCGGGTGGCCGTCCGGCTGACGGCCCGGGCCGTGCGCCCGTGGTGCATGATGGGGACGACCCGAGTTGAAGATCAGGGTCTTGCTCCCTTGACCTGCACGGTGGTGGTGGATGTCGAGCAGCGCTCCTCGGCGCGGGCTGCGTGGCCGGCGTGGCGAGTGCGGGGTGCTGGATCAGCTGGTGACCGACGCCAGGGCGGGACAGAGCCAGGTGCTGGTGCTGCGCGGCGAGCCCGGGGTCGGCAAGTCCGCGTTGGTGGAGTACCTGGTCGGCGGCGCCACCGGGTGTCAGATCCTGCGGGCGACCGGCGTCGAGTCCGAGATGGAGCTGGCGTTCGCCGGTCTGCACCAGCTGTGCATGCCGATGATGGCGCGGCTCGATCGTCTCCCCGGACCGCAACGGGACGCCCTGGCCATCGCGTTCGGTCTGCGCGCGGGCAGCGCGCCGGACCGGTTCATGGTCGGTCTCGCGGTACTCAGCCTGCTGGCCGAGGAGGCCGACGAGCAGCCGCTCGTCTGCGTCGTGGACGACGCCCAGTGGCTCGACCGGGTCTCCGCGCAGACACTGGCCTTCGTCGCGCGCCGACTCCTCGCGGAACGGGTCGCACTGGTCTTCGCGGTGCGTACGTCGGCGATCGCCTCGGGCGACGACCCCTTGCTGGCGCTCCGGGAACTCACCGTCCGGGGTCTGCGCGACGACGACGCCCGTGCGCTGCTGGACTCGGTCGTCCCCGGCCGCCTGGACGAGCGCGTCCGGGACCGGATCGTCGCCGAGACCCGCGGCAACCCGCTCGCTCTGCTGGAACTGACCCGCGGATTGACGGCGGCAGAGCTGGCCGGCGGCTTCGGGCGCCCGGACGCGCGACCGCTGGCGAGCCAGATCGAGCAGAGTTTCCTGCGGCGCATCGGATCGCTTCCGGACGCGGCGCAACGACTGCTGCTGGCCGCGGCCGCCGAACCGGTGGGCGACGTACCGCTGTTGAGGCGGGTGGCCGAGCGCCTCGACCTCGGGGCGGACGCCGCGGGTGCGGCCGAGGCGGCGGGACTGATCGAGATCGGCGCACGGGTACGGTTCCGTCATCCGCTGGTGCGTTCGGCGGCCTATCGCGCGGCCGACCCCGGGGACCGCCGGGACGTGCACCGGGCGCTGGCCGAGGCGACCGATCCCGAGTTCGACTCGGATCGCCGGGCCTGGCACCGCGCCCACGCGGCGGTCGAACCCGACGAGGCCCTGGCTGGCGAACTGGAGCGATCGGCCGGCCGGGCCCAGGCCCGCGGCGGTATCGCTGCGGCGGCCGCGTTCCTGAGACGCGCGACCGAACTGACGCCGGACCCGGTCAGACGCGGAACGAGGGCGGTGGCGGCGGCACGGGCCGCCTTCGAGTCCGGAGCCCCCGACGCGGCGCTCGAACTTGTCGCCGCCGCGGAGATGGGCCCGTTGGACGAGGTCCAGCACGCCCGGCTCGCCCGGCTGCGCGGCCAGATCGTCTTCGCGCGCAGGCGCGGCGGCGAGGCTCTGCCGCTCCTGCTCGACGCGGCCGGCCGGCTGGAGGGGATCGACGACGGACAGGCGCGTGAGGCGTACCTCGAGGCACTCGGCGCAGCGGTCGTCGCGGGCCGCCTCTGTGGAAGTGGCGGCGTGCGCGAGGTGGCCGAGGCATCCCGCGCCGCACCGCGCGGACCGAGGCCTCCCCGGCTGGCGGACGCTCTGCTCGACGGCCTGGCGACGCGGTTCGTGGACGGCTACGTCGAAGGCGCGTCGCTGTTGAAGCCCTCGCTGCGGGCGATCCGGCGAACCGCCGGACGCGATGAGGACGACATCATGCGCTGGCTCTGGCTGACGTGGCTGGTCGCCGGCGACCTGTGGGACGACGAGACCTGGCACGAACTGACCACGCACGCGGTCAGGGTGGCTCGCGCGACCGGTGCGCTCAACTTCCTTCCGCTGGCCCTCTCCTACCGCGCCGCCGTGCATGTGCACGCCGGGGAGTTCGACCTCGCCTCGGCCCTGATCGACGAGTCCGACACCATCACGGAGGTGACCGGCAACTCGCCTCTCGGGTTCGCCTCGGTTCTGCTCATGGTCTGGCGTGGCGATCCTCGGGCGCCGGAGGTGATCCGGGCCGGCTCCCGCGATGCGACCGCCTGGGGCGAGGGACGGGCGATCGGTCTGGCCCCGTACCTGCTCTCGGTGCTGTACAACGGCCTCGGCCGGTACCAGGACGCCCTGGCCAACGCCCAACTGGCAGGGGAGTACGAGGATCTCGCGTGCACCGGGTTCTCCCTCGTCGAACTCGTCGAGGCGGGCGCTCGCAGTGACGCCCCCGAGGTGGCCGCGGCAGCCCTGCGCCGACTGGAGGAACAGGCCGTCGCCGCCGGCACCGACTGGGCCCTCGGCGTGCTGGCCCGGTCGAGAGCACTGCTCTGCGACGGCCCCGCCGCCGATCCGCTGTACCGCGAGGCCATCGCACGCCTCCGGCGCAGCCGGATCACCGTCCACCTCGCGCGCACCCATCTGGTGTACGGAGAGTGGCTGCGCCGCGAGAACCGGCGCGTCGACGCGCGCGAGCACCTGCGCACCGCCTACGAGATGCTGCACGGTTTCGGAGCGGGCGCCTTCGCCGAGCGCGCCCGCCGCGAACTCCTGGCAACCGGCGAATCGATACGGCAGCAGACGGTCGACATCCGTGAGTCCCTCACCGCACAGGAGGCTCAGATAGCCTGGCTGGCGGCTGACGGGAAGACGAATTCGGAGATCGGCGCCGAGTTGTTCATCAGCCCTCGCACCGTCGAATGGCATCTGCACAAGGTGTTCACGAAGCTCGATGTGAAGTCACGCAACAAGCTCCGCGGGGCGCTGGCGGCCCGCGTTTGACGGCGGGGGACTCCGACTGGTGCAGCGGCACCGGTCAGTCGCGGAGCAGCGCGCACACGAAGTTCTCCTCGACCTCGCGCAGCTTCTTCAGCAGCTGCGGCTTCGTCGCCTCGTTCACCTGGGTGGTGAGCGAGAACGTCAGCGACCGCTCGCCGTCCGGGGTCGCGGCGATCAGCTGGGTGTATCCGGGCGTGTTCCCGGTGTGGCCGAGGACGACCCCGCACCTGGTGGTGTAGCGGAAGATCGCCGCTCCGGCCTTGTTCGCGCCCGGGCCGGCCGGTTCCGAGGCGCCGTCGACCCAGCGGCGCTGCTCGCGCAGGGTCGCCCGGGAGATCAGCGCGCCGCCCGCGTAACCACGGATGAACCTGGTCATGTCCCGCGGAGTGGAGATGATCCCGCCCGACGCCCACACCCCCGAGGCCCCGATCAGCTCACTGATGTCCTCCGGTACGGCCGGCGGCTCGACCGGGACGTCGTAGCCGCGCATGTACGGCTCCGGCATCTCGAAGCCCTGCGGCAGGCTCGTGTCGCGCAGGCCGAGCGGACGGTAGACCAGCCGCCGCAGCAGCTCCTCGTAGCGCACCCCGGTCACCGCCTCGGCCATCAGGGCCACGGCGATGTTGTCCGAGTTGGAGTACTGGTACCGCGAGCCCGGGCGGAACAGCAGCCGCTGGCCGGCCACGAAGTCGAGCAGCCGCCGGGAGTCGAACCGATGATGCGGATCGGCCTGGAGGATCGCGAGGAACTCCGGACTCCGGCTGTAGTCCGGCAGGCCGCTGGTGTGGGTCAGGAGCTGGCGCAGGGTCACAGCGCGCCAGGCCCGGGGGAGCGCGGGCAGTCGTCGGCCGATGGTGTCGTCGAGCCCTAGTGCGCCCCGGTCCACGAGCCGCAGTGCCACGGCGCCGCTGAACGCCTTCGCCGTACTGGCGATCCGCATGTGGTCGGTCGGTTCGATCGGCCTGCCGGTGTCGAGGTCGGCGGTTCCGGCCCGCAGGATCCGGCGGGACTCGCCTCGCTGGAGCACGGCGATGACACCGGGCGGGCCACCCGGGGCGCGGACCAGCTGTTCGAGCTGGCTCCGCAGGGCGCGGTCCGTGGTGGAGCCGGGCGGGTCGGCTTCGGCCGGTGCGGACACCAGGGCCGCCAGACAGGCGCCGGCCAGCACGGCACCGACCGGTAGACGCAGACGGCGGGAGAGACGGGGCAGCGGCATGGGATCTCCTTGGACGGGCTGGGAGGCCGGGGCACGCCCAGCATCGGCCGCACGACGCGCGGCTGCCTGTGCCGCTGCTGCATACGGCGGAGCCGGCCGTCCGGACGGGTCGTTCGCCGTGGGCGACGGTTTCCGCCGCGGAAGCGATGAGTTTCGGGTGCGTTCCCGGTCCACCCAGGTGTGAGTTTCCGAGCAGCTGAGGAGAAGCCGATGCCTGAGACGACTCTCGACCTCGGGCCGCAGGCCCTGATCGTGGCCCGCCTCGCGGCCGGAGTGAAGGACGAGCAGCTCGACGGCGCGACCCCTTGTCCGGAGTACGCGGTGCACCACATGCTCGGACATCTGCTCGGGCTGGCCACCGCCTTCCGCGACGCGGGACGCAAGGATCTCGGCGCCACCACCGACACGGCTCCGGACACCTCGGTGCCCGACATCGGGCCCGGCTGGCGCGAGACCCTGCCGAAGGTGCTCGACGAACTCTCCGAGGCCTGGCGCGACCCGGCGGCCTGGACCGGCGAGACCCGGGCGGGCGGCATCACACTGCCGGGTGCGATCGCCGGGTTGGTGGCGGCGGACGAACTGGTCATCCACGCCTGGGACCTGGCGCGGGCCACCGGCCAACGGTACGAACCGGACCGGGCCGCGCTGCGAGCGTCGTACGACTTCCTCGAAGCCTCGGCCGAGGATCCGTCCCGCGGTGAGATCTTCGGCCCCGTGGTTCCGCTGCCCGGCGATGCGCCCCTGCTCGACCGCGCGGTCGGCCTGAGCGGCCGCGATCCGGGCTGGAAGCCATGCGCTCCGCCGGATGTGCCGTGATGGGTTGTGTTTCGGCTGCGGCGCCGTCGTGGCTGGTCGCGCAGTTCCCCGCGCCCCTTGGCGGCGTCGCCGAACTCTCGCTATCCGGTGCGCGGGCCGAGGAACAGTCCGCCGCTCGCGTCGATGACCTGTCCGGTGATCCAGCGTGCCGCGTCGGAGGAGAGGAAGGCGACCACGTCGGCGACGTCGTCGGGGCCGCCCAGCCGATCGAGCGCCGTCGTTGCGGCGATGAGTTCGACGAGGCCCGGCGCTTCGAAGGACGATCCGTTGGTCGCCGTCCGAGTGGCGCCGGGAGCAACCGCGTTCACCGTGATCCCCCGGACCCCGAGCTGGTTGGCCAAGGTCATGCTCATCGTCTCGACCGCGCCCTTCGTCATGGCGAAGGACGTCTGGGCGGGGTTGGCCATCCGGGTCGCCACGGACGAGATCGTGACGATGCGGCCACCGTCACGGAGCAACGGCAGCGCTCGCTGGATGATGAAGTACGGCGCTCGCACGTTCACCGCGAAAAGGTGGTCGAACTGCTTCCTCG
Source organism: Streptomyces sp. NPDC002680 (assembly GCF_042889145.1). NCBI lineage: Bacteria > Bacillati > Actinomycetota > Actinomycetes > Kitasatosporales > Streptomycetaceae > Streptomyces > Streptomyces sp. NPDC002680. The sequence continues at coordinate 251,233 of NZ_JBIAQP010000001.1, read as the reverse complement.
TCGTGGCTCCGAGCGGGCCCGCGGGCGCGGCCGCCGCGTTGTTGACCAGGATGTCGAGCGGCCGCCCGGCCAGACCGGCCTCGACTCCGGCGAAGAGCGTCTCGACGTCGTCGTCCACGCCCAGCTCCGCCCCGACCGCGAACGCGGTCCCACCGGTACGTTCGATCTCCTCGACCGTCGCCGCCGCACCGGCCTCGTCCGTACCGAAATGCACGATGACCACGGCCCCCTTGGCCGCCAGCCGGGCCGCGATCGCCTGCCCGATGCCGCGCGACGCTCCCGTCACGAGAGCCGTCCTGCCGGTCAGATCACTCATGTCCACCACCCCGTGATGTGAGTGACTATCAATCTGGTAGTCACTACCACTCCGGTAGGGTCTACCACATGCCCGACCAGCACTCAACACTGCGAGAACAACGTCGAGCCGAGACACAGCGTGTGATTCAGGCGCACGCGGTACGGCTGTTCACCGAGCGCGGATACGACGCCACGACCGTGACCGACGTCGCCAAGGCCGCGGGCGTGTCTCCCATGACCGTGTACCGGCACTTCCCCACCAAGGAAGACCTCGTGCTCGTCGACCAGAACGGTCGGCTCGTCGCCGAGCGGATCGTCGCGTCGTCCGCCGCGCAGCCCCTGGCCCGCCGCATCGGCGGCGCGCTCATCGAGTCGGCCACGACGTTGACCAGTGGCGGCCACGGAGACGACCCGGCGGCGAACGAGCGGTTCCTGCTCGCCCGCCTCCGGCTCATGATCTCGACGCCGGCCCTGCGGGCCAGGCACCTGGACAACCAGTACGCCCTTCAGCAGGCGATCGTCGACGCCCTCGGGGGCGATGCCGCCGACCCCGACACGACGTTCCGCGTACACGCGGCGGCCAGTGCCTGCCTGGCCGCCATGCACACGGCACTGGTGCGCTGGGCCGAGGGCGACGGGCGGCCCGAGCTGCCGGAACTGATCGCGAAGGCGCTCGCCGCGGCCTTCGGCGACGACATCGTCGACACCTCCCCGGACGCGTGAAACGGCACCAGGATCACCCCCCGCTCGCGCGAGGGTGACCCTGGTGCCGTAGGGCCCACCGGGCCCCTGCCGGGACTGCGGCCCCCCAAGGCCGAGGCCCGGCCGTCTGGAGGGTTACGAGCGGGGGAGCGAGGTGTTGGTGATCGGGAGCGTCACGTGCGTGCCCGCCACGTACAGGTCCGTCGGAGCCGTGCGCAGCGCGAACGTGTCGTCGTAGCCCGAGACGCGCACGGACATCACGAAGAAGCCGTCCTCCTCGGCCCTCGTCTTCACGTCGTACTCGCTCTCCCAGTAGGTCTGCAGGAAGACCTCGGTGCCCGTTTCCTCGACGCCCTTGGGGAGGGTGACCTTGCCCTGGACGGTGAGGATGTCGCCCGCCTTCACCCTCTTCTTGTTGACCTTGTAACTGATGGAACTGGACTTGGCCTTGGTGGCCACGGTCGTGTCCGTGAAGTAGCCGTCCTGCGGGGTGTTGAGGTCGCCGTCCACGTCGTAGGAGGCCGTGATCTGCACATCGCGCTGGACGTTGAGCAGGCTGTTGCCGGACATGTGGTCGATGTTGACGTCCGGGATGGTGAACTTCCCGGCGGCATCGGTGACCGGGGTGCCCAGGTCGCGCGGGTCGTAGTACGTGGGGTCGATCGGGTCGCCCCACGGGTTCCAGGTGGTGAAGAGGACGACCTCCTGGACGGTGACGGGGATGTTCGCCGCCGGGGTCCCGTCGGCCTTGGTGACGGTGCCGGTGACGTCGACACGGCGGTTGTCGTAGTCGGTGCTGGTCGGGTTGGTGCTCACGGTCAGCACGTAGTCGCGGACGGGTTCGTCGTCCAAGGGCTTCGCCGAAGCGGTGGGCACGGACAGGGCACCCGCGGCGAGCAGGAACGCGACGGTGGCGGCAAGCCGCGTCGGCAGGGACTTACTGGGCACGGTCAACTCCAAGTTTGGTCGGGACTGGAGGAGTTGCGCCGGGCGGCACCGGTTCCGCCGCGGCGCAGATGTGCGACACAGCAGGTTCGACCTGCGAGGTGGGACGGGAGTTGTACCTGTGTGGTCTCTGTTACACGGCTGTGGCAGAAGAGGTTCCGCAAGGAGCGCCGACCGAGCGGCGCCTAGGATCGCCCGCATGGCGCTGCGACCTGTTCAGGTGAACATCAAGGCTGTTGACCACGCGGCGGTCGGCCGGTTCTGGGCGGAGGCACTCGGCTGGAGCGCCTACAGCCCCGGCGTGACCACCTACGTCGGGCCCGCGGGCGGCCCTGTCTGGCCGGACCCGGTCGCCGTCGGCATCGACGTCGTTCCCGTCCCGGAACCCAAGACAGCGACGAAGAACCGTCTGCACCTCGATCTCGCCACCAACTCCCCGGCCCACCAGGCGGAGTTGGTCGCCCGCCTCCGGTCCCTCGGCGCGACGCCCGCCGATGTGGGCCAGGGCGACGACGTGCCGTGGACGGTCCTCGCCGACCCGGAGGGCAACGAGTTCTGTGTGCTGGAGCCCCGGGACGTCTACCGGGACACCGGGCCGATCGCGGCGGTGGTGGTCGACTGCGAGGATCCGCGGGCCATGGCCCGGTTCTGGGGTGGGGCGACGGACTGGACCGTGCGTGAGGTGACCGACGATCAGGCGGTGCTGCGCTCCGCCAAGGGCGGTGGCCCGTATCTGGAGTTCCTCCGCAAGCCCGGTGGGAAGACCGTGCCGGACCGCGTCCATCTCGACCTGCTGCCGTACCCCGGTGACGACAAGGCGGCGGAGGTGGCCCGGCTGCGGTCCCTCGGCGCCACCGACCTCGACATCGGCCAGGGCGATGTCCCGTGGACGTGCCTGGCCGACCCGGAGGGCCACGAGTTCTGCGTCCTCGCCCTGTCCTGACGCGAAGCGCAACATCGCCCGGTGTGCGTCCTGGTGGGCCTGGCAGGGAAGAATGGGGGCCGTACTCAACGGTCGACCCTCGGAGGAGCCGGAAATGCAGGACGCGCGAGCAGGGCAGGTCGCCGGGCCCGAGGACCTCATCGATGTGGCACGCCTGGTCACGGCGTACTACGCGCTCCACCCCGACCCGGCCGATCCCGGGCAGCGGGTGGCGTTCGGCACTTCGGGACACCGCGGCTCGTCCCTGGCGACGGCGTTCAACGAGGACCACATCGCGGCCACCAGCCAGGCCATCTGCGAGTACCGCGCCGCCCAGGGCACCGACGGACCCCTCTTCCTCGGCGCCGACACCCATGCCCTGTCCGAGCCCGCCCGGATCACGGCCCTTGAGGTGTTCGCCGCCAACGACGTCACCGTCCTCATCGACCAGGCCGACGGCTACACGCCCACCCCGGCGGTCTCGCACGCCATCCTCGCCCACAACCGGAACCGCACCTCGGGCCTCGCCGACGGCGTGGTGGTCACCCCCTCGCACAACCCGCCCGCCGACGGCGGCTTCAAGTACAACCCGCCGAGCGGCGGCCCCGCCGGTTCCGAGGCGACCTCCTGGATCCAGGACCGCGCCAACGAGATCATCACCGGCGGCCTGAAGGACGTACGGCGCATCCCCTACACCCGCGCCCTGGCCGCACCCGGCACCGGCCGTCACGACTTCCTCGGCGCCTATGTGGCCGATCTGCCGAACGTGCTGGACCTGGACGCGATCCGGTCCGCAGGCGTGCGCATCGGCGCCGATCCGCTCGGCGGTGCCTCGGTCGCCTACTGGGGCCGGATCGCCGAAGAGCACCGGCTCGACCTGACCGTGGTCAACCCGCTCACCGACCCCACCTGGCGCTTCATGACGCTGGACTGGGACGGCAAGATCCGTATGGACTGCTCCTCGCCGTACGCCATGGCCTCGCTCATCGAGCAGCGGGACCGCTTCGACATCTCGACCGGCAACGACGCCGACGCCGACCGGCACGGCATCGTCACGCCGGACGGGGGCCTGATGAACCCCAACCACTATCTGGCCGTGGCGATCTCGTACCTGTTCTCCCACCGGGAGCAGTGGCCCGCGGGCGCCGGGATCGGCAAGACCCTGGTGTCGTCCAGCATGATCGACCGGGTCGCTGCCGACGTCGGCCGACAGCTGGTCGAAGTCCCGGTCGGCTTCAAGTGGTTCGTGGACGGACTGTCCGACGGCACGCTCGGCTTCGGCGGCGAGGAGTCGGCCGGTGCGTCGTTCCTGCGTCGTGACGGCTCGGTGTGGACCACCGACAAGGACGGCATCATCCTGGCCCTGCTCGCCTCCGAGATCACGGCGGTCACCGGCAAGACCCCGTCGCAGCACTACACGCAGCTCACCGACCGCTTCGGCGCCCCCGCCTACGCGCGCGTCGACGCCCCGGCCTCCCGCGAGGAGAAGGCCCTGCTCGCCAAGTTGTCCCCGCGCCAGGTCACCGCCGACACCCTCGCGGGCGAGCCGGTCACCACGGTCCTCACCGAGGCCCCCGGCAACGGCGCCGCCCTCGGCGGCATCAAGGTCGCCACCGCGAACGCCTGGTTCGCGGCCCGCCCCTCGGGCACCGAGGACGTCTACAAGATCTACGGGGAGTCGTTCCTCGGCCCGGACCATCTGAGCCAGGTCCAGGAGGAAGCCCGGTCCGTGGTGCTCGCGGCGCTGGGTGCCTGACGCCCGCCGACCGACCGAGCAGCCGGTCGTACGTCAGGCACCGGAGCGCCCGTCCGCCGCCGGCTGCCGCAGCCGGTGAGTGCACGGGCAGCGGCCAGCCGGCCGGGGCCGCCGAGCGGGCAGGGAACGGCGTGGCCGCTCCCTGCCCCGACGGGAAGTGTTGCCACGCCCCGGCCGGTCGGCGCAGCGATCAGTACTGCTCGGTCTCCACGAAACTCCCGTCCGCGTCGTTGTCCGCGCCGAAGGTGTCCGCGGCGGCGGTCGGGTTGAATCCGGGCGGGCTGTCCTTCAGGGCCAGGCCCATGTCGGCCAGCTTCGCCTTGACCTCGTCGATCGACTTCGCACCGAAGTTGCGGATGTCGAGCAGGTCGGCCTCGGAGCGGGCGACGAGTTCGCCCACGGAGTGGACGCCCTCACGCTTCAGGCAGTTGTACGACCGGACGGTGAGGTCGAGGTCCTCGATCGGCAGCACCAGATCGGCGGCGAGGGCGGCGTCCGTCGGGGACGGACCCATGTCGATGCCCTCGGCGTCGATGTTCAGCTCGCGGGCGAGGCCGAACAGCTCGACGAGCGTCTTGCCGGCCGACGCCATGGCGTCACGCGGACGCATGGCCTGCTTGGTCTCGATGTCGACGATCAGCTTGTCGAAGTCGGTGCGCTGCTCGACACGCGTCGCCTCGACCTTGTAGGTGACCTTGAGAACCGGCGAGTAGATGGAGTCGACCGGGATACGGCCGATCTCCTGGCCCACCTGCTTGTTCTGCACGGCGGAGACATAGCCGCGACCGCGCTCGACGGTCAGCTCCATCTCCAGCTTGCCCTTGCCGTTGAGCGTGGCGAGGAGGAGGTCGGGGTTGTGCACCTCGACACCGGCCGGGGGCGCGATGTCGGCGGCGGTGACGAGACCCGGCCCCTGCTTGCGCAGGTACATCACGACGGGCTCGTCCTGCTCGCTGCTGACGACGAGCTGCTTGATGTTGAGGATGAGATCGGTGACGTCCTCCTTGACACCCGGCACGGTGGTGAACTCGTGCAGGACACCGTCGACACGGATGGACGTGACCGCCGCACCCGGGATCGAGGAGAGGAGCGTACGGCGCAGAGAGTTGCCGAGGGTGTAGCCGAAGCCCGGCTCCAGCGGCTCGATGACGAACCGGGAGCGGAACTCGTCGACAACTTCTTCGGTAAGGGACGGACGCTGAGCAATCAGCACGGGGTGTTGCCTCCAGTGGTTTGGCGCCCTCTATCTGACGCCGTAGACACCACGAAGGGTACGGGCGATACGGGCAGTGCGTTCTCCGCAGCGGACGAATCGCCGGTCTTCCCACTCCGGAGAGGAGGCTTTTCTACCGTTCGATGGCTGTGCGGCCCAGTGAGACCAAGGTGGTGTCGTCCACGAGTGAGCCGTCCCACAGTGCGGTGAAGCGGGTGATCCTGCCCCAGCGGTCCACCTCAAGGCCGACGATGCCACGGGTAACCGCGCTGTCGGACGCCGTCCACTCGTACCCCCCGCCCACCGCGCTGCCGACGACGTGGCGAACCGCCGTACCACCACCGGCGTAGGGCAGCGGGGAGACGGCGTCGGTCAGATAGGTGCCAATGCTCCGGGGGCCCACAATGTGCAGGTGGGCCGTCATGTCCTCGAAGACGGCGGCGGGCGCGAAGAGTTCAGCGGCGGCGGCGCCGTCGCCATCGCGCAGGGCCCGAGTGAGCTTGCTCACGACGTGCTTCATGGCGGGCGCCGCGGTCTCTCCGACGGTGGATTCCCCGAAGTCCGGCAGGGACCCGGACCCGTATGCCGCGAGGGCCGCCGTATTGGCTGTGCCGAAGTGCCGGCCGTCCCAGTAGTCGATCTGCCGGGTGATTTTATGACGGTGGAAGTTGACGACGCCGGCCGCGCGGATTTCGGAGGGCCCGAACAGCCCCGCGGTGTCGGTGAAGAACACGAGGGCGCTGGTCGCGTCGCCCAGAATCCGCGTGGGGTACGACTTGCCGTCGCTTGGCCAGGTCGGAACGAATTGGGACAGCCCTTCGCGCAGCGCGTCCCAGGTGAAGTAGCCCGCGCTCACGACCGCGTCGATGTAGGTGAGGGGATCACGCGAGAAGAAGGACATCCACCCGTCGAGATCGTGCGCGCTCTTGCGGGCGAAATAGCGCTGGAGCAGCACGGCCACCTCTCTGGTGGCGTGCGAGGAGTCGATGACGACATCGACTCCGGGAAACGTGAGCCCGTAGCCGGAGTCGGCGGCCGCCGCACTTCCGGGGGACAGCAGGGAGGCCGCGGCAATGCCGGTCCCGCCGAGCACGGCACCACGCAGCAGCGCACGTCGTGACTTCTGGTTCGGCGTCTGCACGTTGCGTTCCATCACATACCTTTCGAAAATGCGGATCGTTCGGTCAGGGGAGGAGGTCAGAGGATGAGGGTGGACTGCCAGCTGACGACCCTCCAGACGTCGCCGTCCGGCGCCCACACGACCGTGTAGCGGCTCCGGGTCGCGAGGATGTGCCCGCCGATATCGGCCTTGACGGCCGTGATTCCGCCGAGGAAGGCGAGGCCGCCGTGGAGGCGGACGGTCTCGTCGGCGCAGTCGATGGCGAGGTATTTGGTCCGTCCCGAGCTGATGCTGCCCAACAGGCCCTGCTTGCTGTCCACTCCGCCGTTTCCGTGGATCCACACCATGTCGTCGGCCAACATGCGGGTGAGAGCGGGAATGTCGGCGCGGATCATGGCTTCGCGGCGGGCTCGGTCGAGTTCGGGGACGGTGCCGGGGTCAAGGTCGAGGTCGGTCATGGTGTCGCTCCTGGCTGCTTGCCGGTGATGGCCGGTCGGGGTTCAGTGGTCATTGACGATCTCGCCGGCGGTGCGTATGCCGCTCCAGCGGCCGACCTCGGCTGCCAGGTCCAGGCGTTCGACGGGCACGGTGGTCGCGTACGCGCTCCACTGGTCGCGGGGGAGCATCCACATGACCTCGAACTCGTTGCCGTCGGGGTCGGAGCCGTAGACGCTCTTGGTCGTGCCGCTGTGGCTGGACTCCCCGGTGTACGCGCCGGCCTTCGCCAATACCTTGCGGAGGTGCTGGAGTTCGTCGATGGTGTCGACCTGCCAGGCCAGGTGATAGAGCCCGATCCCGCCGTGGCGCCTGGGCGGTGCGGACCGGCCGACGCCCAGGAGGCCGAGATCGTGATCGTGGACGGAACGCGGCAACCGCAGAAACACCGCGTCGGCCCGGGGTTCGCGCAGGACGACGTCCATGCTGAAGACCTCGGTGTAGAACCGCTCGGAGCGTGCCAGGTCGGCGACGAACAGGACGGCGTGGTTGAGCCGCATCGGGCCGATTCCCATCGGGGGTCCCCTCTTGGTTCGGAAACGGTGGTGTCAGTCGGCGAGGGCGAATCCGCCGGTCCAGGAGGTCTTCTCGCCGACGGCGAGGGTGAGCTGCAGGAAGCCGACGGCCTCCAGCTCCCGGGCCCGCTCGAGACCGCCCGCGTCCACGGCGCGCAGCCCGGCGGCGCTGATCACGAGGGCGAGCGCCGTCTTGGCGTCCCCGTCGTCACCGGCGAGCAGCACGGTGGCCGGCCGCCCGTTCAGCGTGCCGGTGGCCAGCGTGGCGGCGAAGTTGGTGTTGAACGCCTTGACGACACGTGACTCGGGCAGTGCGGCGGCGATCTCGGCGGTGGCGGAGCTGTCGGCCGGGACGACCAGCGAGTCGAAGGTCTCGAAGTTCAGCGGGTTCGTGATGTCGACGACGACCTTGCCGGCCAGCTGCGCGCCACGCTGGGCGATGACCTGCCCGACGGCCGGGTACGGCACGGCGAGCACCACGATGGCGCCCGTGATCGCCCGCTCCGCGTCGGAGCTGCCGAGGACTTCCACGGTCTCGCCGCTCTTGCCGACGAGGCCGGCGATGGCCTGTCCCATGTTCCCGCTGCCGATGATGCTGATGTGCGCCATGACGACCTCCATTGGTTGTAGCTACAACCATGGCACGTCGAGCAAGGTTGTAGCAACAACTATTTCGGTGCTGACATAATGCGGACGTGGAAACGCGATGGCTCACCCGGGAGCAACTGTCGGCATGGGTGCGGATGGCCGCCGTACTGGAACTGCTGCCGACGGCCCTGGACAGTCAGCTGCGACGCGACGCCCAGCTGACCCACTTCGACTACCAGGTGCTCGCCATGCTCTCCGAGGCGCCCGACCGCACCATGCGGATGACGAGGCTTGCCGCAGGAACCATCGCCACCCTCGCCCGGCTCTCCCATGTGGTGCAGCGACTGGAGGCCCGCGGTCTGTTGGAGCGCTTCCCCTGCCCGACGGACCGGCGTGCCACCAATGCCCGCCTCACGGAGGCCGGCTGGCAGAAGGTGCGGGAGGCCGCTCCGGGCCATGTGTCCTTCGTCCGGGACAACGTCATCGACGCGCTCACACCCGAGCAGCTCACCCAGCTCACCGAGATCAGCCAGGCCATCCTGGACAGGCTCGACCCCGACGCCGGCCGGGCCGGAATGTACCGGTGGTACGACCCGGTCGACTAGAACTCCGGGAGTGGCTCGTCTCGTCCGGCCTGATCAGCCGTTGAGGTGCAGGGCTGTGAGCAGTTCGATCGCCGCCGGGGACCTCGCCGTCCGGGCGAGGCGTGCGGCGATCGGTTCGGTGTTGGGGACCGGGTCGGTGGCCGATGCCGGGCAGGGGGGCTGGCGGGTGGCGGATTCCGTCGGCCTGCCGATGTGGCGGCTGGTGGAGGTCGCGGTGAGCCGGTAGGCGGCTCAGGATCAGCGTTTCTTCGGTGAGGCAGGCGACGGGTTTCCACTACGTCTGCGACCCGAACCTGAGGGTCAGGTCTCCGTTGCCGGGGGTGTGGCGCGGTTCTGTGGTCGGGTCCTGGCCAGTCCGGCCTCCACGGCGCCGAGCAGGGCGAGAGCCGCGTCGAGGTGTTCGGAGTCGTGGCCCGCGGCCTCGGAGACGGTCGTGGCCCATTCCTGGCGGACGAGGACGGTGTTGCTGCGTCCGCGCTCGGTGGAGTGGACCGTCACCCCGCGGCCGTCGTCCGAGTGGGCGCGCCGCTCGATGAAGCCCTTCTCCTCCAGTCCGCGCAGGACGGTCGAGAGGTTGGTGCGCTGGAGCCCGGTCGCGGCGGCGATGCGGCTGGGTGTGGCGGCGGGGTCGCTCTTCAGGTAGCGCATCACCATGCCCTCGGACTGCGACAGGTGGACAGCCCGCTCGTCCGTGTAGCGACGGAACTGGATCTCCCGGCTGATGATCAGTACGAGGTCGGCAAGTTCCGCCCACCGCTGCTCGTGGTCCGGCCCTGCTGTCGGGCCCGTCTGCTGCGCTTGGTCCTCCATCACGGCTCCAGGGTACGGGGTTGCCGCCATGTAGTTATGGGGGCATACTCATTATGTACTCATAGTTATGAGTACATAACTTCCCTGCGCGACTTCCTCTCCCTGGGGGCTGTCATGACGACAACCACTTCCTCCTCCCGGCATGGCGGAGCAGCGACACTCTCGCCCCATGCCACGGCCCGCGCCGGCGGCCTGCACCCGGTCGGGGTGTTCATCCTGCTGGCCGGCGCGTTCCTCCCGATCATGGACTTCTTCATCACCAACGTGGCCCTGCCCAGCATCGATGCCTCACTGCGTGCCTCCGCGTCCTCGCTGGAGCTGGTGATCGCCGGGTACGGCGTCGCGTACGCGACCCTGCTGGTCCTCGGGGGGCGCCTCGGCGACCGCTACGGCCGCCGCCGTATCTTCCTCGGGGCGCTCGTGGGCTTCGTACTGGCCTCGCTGGCCTGCGGCGTCGCCCCGAGCGTGGGGGCGCTGATCGCGGCCCGCATCGTCCAGGGCGCCACCGCCGCCCTGCTCATCCCGCAGGTGCTGGCGACCTTCCACCATGTCCTCGAAGGAGAGCGCAAGTCCCGAGCCGTGGCCCTGTACGGGGCCACCTCCGGGATCGCCGCCGTGGTCGGACAGCTGGTCGGCGGCCTGCTGGTCAGTGCCGACATCGCCGGTGCCTCCTGGCGGCCGATCTTCCTGGTCAACGTGCCCATCGGCGTGGTCGTGCTGTTCGTGGCGGCCCGGATCGTGCCCGACACCCGCTCGCACCACCCGGTCGGCATCGACCTGCCCGGCACCGTTCTCTTCGCCGCCACCCTGACCGCCCTGCTGGTGCCGTTGACCGAAGGGCACTCCCTGGGCTGGCCGTGGTGGACCTGGGTGATGCTCGCCGCCGCGGTCGTCCTGGGCGCCGCCACCTACGTCGTGGAGAAGCGCACCGAGCGGCGAGGCGAGGTCCCGCTGCTGCCGCCGTCCCTGCTGCGCCTGCCTTCGATGTCCCGCGGACTGACCATGGTGTTCGCCTTCAGCATCGGCTTCGGCGCCTTCATGTTCGTCTTCGCCCTCACCGTCCAGAACGGCCTGCACGCCGACGCCCTGCACAGCGGGCTGGCGATCCTGCCGATGGCCCTGCTCTTCTTCGCCGGTTCACTGGTCGCACCCCGCCTGATCACACGCTTCGGCCGGGCGGCACTGTCCGTCGGCGCCGTCGTACAACTCGCCGGACTGGTCTCCCTGGTGACGATCCTGCTGGAGAACTGGCCGCACGTCAGCCTGTGGTCCACGGCCGTACCGCTCGCTCTGGTCGGTGCCGGCCAGTCGATGCTGTTCGCAGGCCTCTTCCGCAGCGTCCTCGCCGACGTCCCCACCCACCTGGCCGGCATCGGCAGCGGCGTGCTCATCACCCTGCAGCAGAGCGGACTCGCCCTCGGCGTGGCCACCCTCGGCACCCTCTATCTGGTCCTGGCCCCGCACAACGTCGCCCATGCCTTCGCCGGAGTCGAGTACGTGCAGATGGGCATCGTCGCCCTCCTCGCGGTCGGCGCCGCCGCCCTGCCGCGTTTCAACAAGTCCACGTCGGCCGCCACTCCCGTCGTCGACGCCTGAACCCGCCCCTCTCGAATCTCTCGTAAGGGAGCAGTGATGAGTCTTCTCGACTTGTCGCGATGGCAGTTCGCCATCACCGTCATGTTCCACATGACCTTCCCGGCGATCACCGTCGGACTCTCGATCTTCCTGGCAGTCGTCTACGGCCTGTACTGGCGTACCGGCAGGGCGGTCTACCTGCAGATGTTCCGGTTCTGGCGGCGCATCTTCGCCGTGGGCTTCGCGATCGGTGTGGTCGCCGGCGCCGTCATCACCTTCCAGATGGGTCTCAACTGGGGTGTGTACGGCGCGAAGACGGGCCCGATCATCGGGCCGATCATCGGCATGGAGGTCGTGACGGCCTTCTTCGTCGAGGCCGGCTTCATCGGCGTCCTGCTCTACGGCGACGGCCGCGTCCGCAAGGGCACGATGTTCCTGTCCACCGTGATGGTGTCGGTCGGCACCGTCCTGTCGTCCACGTGGATCATCGCGGCGAACTCGTGGATGCAGACACCCGCCGGATTCAAGGTCGTCCACGGCCGGTTCGAGCCCACGGACTGGATGCGCGTCATCTTCAATCCGTCGTTCATCTGGCGCTGGCCGCACATGCTGGCCGCCGTGCTGATCTCGGCGAGTTTCTTCGTCGCCGGGATCTCGGCCTGGTACCTGGTCAAGGGGCGCGCGAAGGGCTTCGCCCGCCGCTCGATGTCGATCGCGCTCGGGATCGCCGCGCTGCTGATGCCCGTACAGCTCTACCTCGGTGACAATGTGGCCGGGCACGAACTGCCGTATCAACTTTCGAAGTTGGAGGCGATCGAGGGCAACTGGGACAATGGGAACACCGGCTTCGTCCTGTTCTCCGTCCCGGACCAGCAGGCCGCGCGGAACATCGCCGAGCTCGACATACCCTGCCTCGGCAGCTACATCGCCAAGGATCTCAGCTGCAAGACGGCCATGCCCGGCCTGAAGCTCACCCCGGCCGTCGACCGCCCCGACATGGCCGCGACCTTCTGGGGCTTCCGCGTCATGTTCCTGGCGGCCGTGCTGATGTTCGGCACGGCGTTCGCAGCCACGGTCCTGCGTATGCGCGACCGCCTGTGGACCGCACGTCGCTTCCACCGGTTCGTCCTCTGGACGACTCCGGTGGGGATCCTCGCCATCCTCGGCGGCTGGGTCACCGCCGAAGCGGGACGGCAGCCGTGGATCGTGTTCGGGCAGCTGCGCACCTCGGCCGCGGTGTCCCGATTGGCGCCCGGCGAAGTCCTGTTCTCGGTGATCGGCTTCTCCGTGCTCTACCTGATCATGCTGGTGGCCTACGTCGTCTACATCGTCCGCACCATGCGCATGGGCCCGGAACGCGACGACCCCGGGCGGGAACCTCCACCACAGGCCGGTCCCATTCCACTGGCGGGGCTGTCCGCATCGCTCGCCCCGAGGGAGGTGGCGGCACGATGACCACCACCCTCTGGTCGGCGACCGTACTCGTCTGTCTCCTGATGTACGTCGTGCTGGACGGCTACGACCTCGGAGTCGGCGTCGCCACCCTCTTCGAACGCGACCCCGCGCACCGGCGGCACATGCTGGAGTCCGTCGCGCTGGGCTGGGACGGCAACGAGACCTGGCTCATCCTGCTCGGCGTCGCGCTCTGGGCGGGCTTCCCCCCGGCCTTCGGCACGATCCTGCCGCACGCCTACCTGCCGATGACGGTCGTGCTGTTCTCCCTGATCGTGCGCGGCGTGAGTGTCGAGATGGCGTCCCAGGCGCCGCCCGCTCCCCGCTGGACCACCGCCTTCGGTGTGGCGTCGCTGCTGGCCTCGTTCGCACAGGGCTTCGCCCTGGGAACGCTGACCTCGGCGGTACATCTGCGGGGAGACGTGTACACCGGGTCGGCCTTCGGGGCCTTCAGCTGGTTCTGCGTGCTGTCGGGGCTCGCGGTCACGGCCGCGTACACCGCTCTCGGCTACGCCTACACCAAGCACAAGTCGTCCGGGGCGCTGCGGGAGTCGGCGGGACGACGGGGTGCGGTCGCCACGGTGGCCGGGGGAGTGCTGCTGGTTCTCGTCCTCTTCACTGTCGACACCACCGCGGCACCGCTGAACCTCGACAGTCCGGGGCGCGCCTTCGCGTTCGCCGTCCTGTTGTTGTTCGCCGCCGGGGGAGCGGCCGCCTCACTCGTCGCGTTCCCGTGGAAGCGGCAGTCCGGGGCGGCGGACACCCTGCCGTTCGGTGGGCTCGTGATCGCGACGGTGTCCGTGTTCCTCGCCCTGGGCGTGGCGCGCTACCCGGTGCTCCTGCCGCCGGGCCTCACTGTCGACAGCGCGGCCGGCCCGCACTCCACGATGGTCTTCGTCCTCGTGGGCATCGGCCTGAACATGCCGCTGGTGCTGGCCTACAACGTGTTCGCCCATCGGGCCTTCGCAGGAAAGCTCGACACCGCAGGAGCGCACTCATGACCACCCGAAGCTCGCTTCCCATGCCGGTCCGTGTCGTGCTGCGTCTGCTCGCCGCGGTCGTATGGACGGTACTGGGTCTGTTCGCCTACTTCGTCTGCCAGGGGATGTTCGGTGGCTACGCGCAGGTCCACTCGCAGCTGCTGACCACCCTGGGCATGATCGCCATCGCTCTTACCGGTGGCATCGCGTGGATCGTCGACGAGCGGCGCCCTCATGACGACGCATGAGATGTACGAGATGACCGGGCCGAGTGAGCCGGGTGCCGCCGGAAAGCCGCAGGACGACGCGTGGCTCACCGCATGCGCCGCGCCGGGACGGCAATGGTTCCGTCTGTCGGGCACCCTCCGGACGCTGGAGACGTTGTTCACCGTCGCCCGCTGGGGCGCCCTGGCATGGACGGCCCAGGCGGTGATGGACCGGGCCGCGGCGCACGAGACGTGGGGCCTCGTTGCCTTCGCCGTCACGAGCGTGCTGGCGGTGGCCGCGGGCTGGACGGCCGGCACGCTCGCCGAGCGGGGCGCACGTGCTGTCGCGGCCGGTCTGCGGCGGCAGTTGACGGGCGCTCTGCTGCCGACCGCCGGGCGGATCAGCGAAACCGGCCCGGCCGAGGCCGTGTGGGCGATGGTCGATCTCGCCGACGACGTCGCCGACTTCCACGCGGGGGCCGCACCCCTGCGCCGGTCGGCACCCCTGTCGATGCTCGCCGTACTGGTGGTCACGGCCGCGGTGCACTGGCCGGCAGCGATCGTGCTCGTCCTGACCACAGCGCTGCTGCCCCTCAACATGCGCCTGGCGGGCCTGTTCGCGCAGCACGGTGCCGGCCGGCAGGCGGCCGCGGCCCGGCACCTGAACGCCGTCGTCCTCGACAGCTTCCGCGGCATGCGGACCCTGCGCGAGCTGGGCGCGGTCGGCCGACGCGGCCGAACTCTGAACACGGCCGCCGAGCAGCTGAACAAGGCGACGATGAGCGTGCTGCGCCGCGCCTTCCTGTCCGGGATGATCATGGACATCGTCATCACGTTCTCCATCGCGGTGAACGCCACCTACATCGGCCTGTCGCTGCTCGGCTATGTGCGGGTGCCGCACGCACCACGTCTCGACCTGTTCACCGGTCTGCTGGTGCTGCTGGTGTGTCCGATGTACTTCGCCCCGATGCGCGCCAGGGCCTCCACCTTCCACCAGAGGGAACGCGCGACGGTCGCGGCCGGCGCCATTCGCGGGATTGTCGAGGACACCCCCGCCGAGGTGATCCCGGCGGTCCGTCCGCCACTGACCGAGCCGGTCGGCGTGTCGCTGACAGACGTCCGGTTCCGCTACGGCGGCGCCGACCACGACACTGTCATTGCCGACGCCGAGTTCGCACCGGGCACCTGGACCGCGATCACCGGTGCCTCCGGCTCCGGAAAGAGCACACTGCTGTCCTTGATGGCCGGCCTGCGCCGGCCGTCCGCCGGCTCGGTCCGGTGGCAGACCCCGTCCGTACGGCAGGCGCCGGCGCTCGGAGGATGCGCCTGGGTCGGACAGAAGACCGTGCTGCTCGACGCGACCGTCCGCGACAACATCCGCCTCGGCTGCCCGGAAGCCACCGAACAGCATCTCCGCCGGGCTGTCGACGCCGCCGGGCTGACCGCCGTGATCGAGGGCCTCCCCGAGGGACTCAACACCCGTCTCGGTGAGGGTGGTTGGGGCGTGTCGACCGGTGAGGCCCGCCGGATCGCCATCGCCCGCGCCTTTCTGCGCGGAGCGCGGCTCTGGCTGCTCGACGAACCGACCGCCCACCTCGACGCGGACAGCGAACGCGAGGTCGTCGAGGCTCTGCGACGGGCCACCGACGGCTGCACCGTCGTCATCGCCACCCACTCCTTCCCGCTGGCCGCGGCGGCCGACACCGTGCTCGCGATCGACGACGGCCTCCTGCACGACGCGAGGCCGGTGAACGCGCGATGAGCAGCGGCAGCCGTAGCCCGAACGGCCGTGATCGGCGGGCGCGATCCCTTGCTGCGGGAGGGCTGGCGCTCGCGGTCGTCGCCGAACTGTCCTCCGTAGGACTGCTCGGGCTGTCGGGCTGGTTCATCAGCGCCTGCGCCGTCGCCGGGGCGGCCACCGTCAGCTCCTTCTCCTACATCGCCCCCAGCGGTGGAGTGCGTGCCTTCGCCCTGGCCCGGGTCGCCGGCAACTACAGCAAGCGTCTGGTCCTGCACTCCGCCGCTCTGCGCCGGATCGCCGCAGCTCGGGCCGACCTCTTCGACCGTGCCGCAGGCGCCGACCGGGCGGAGACGGACGGCCTGTGGTCGGGAGAACTTCTCGACCGCAGCATGGCCGACGCCGACAGCGCCGGGATGGCACTGATCGAGTCCACGACCCACGTCGCCGTCACCGCCGCGCTGACCACCGGTGCCGTTCTCGCCGTAGCGGTGTCCACGTCCCTCGTACCGGCCGCCGTACTCGCGGCCGGTGTCGTCGTCATGGCGGTGATCGCCCACCGTACGCCCGGCACCGCCCGCGAAGCCGAGCAGCACACCCGCAAGGCGCTGCGCGCCGAGTTCGTCACCGCAGTCGACGCCTGGACAGAGCTGGCATCGCTCGGCGCCGCCGAGCAGTTGGCGGCCCGTACGACGGCGAGGTTCACCCGACTCGACATCGAGAGGGAAGCCTCCGCCCGGCGCAGACACCGGACCACGCTCGCCACCGGCCTGATCGGCACGGCCACGCTGACCGCCACGGCCGCCGCCGGCAGCGCACCGGACGCCCCCACGTTCGTGTTCGTCGCCCTGCTGGCTCTCGGTGTGCTGGCCCAGGCCGAGCAACTGGCGCCCGCCGCCGAAGCCCGAGCCACCGCGAAGGCCGCACACCACAGGCTCACGGCAAGCGCGCCGCACACCGCGAGCGACACCGCTGTTCCGGAGATACGGTCATGGTCCACCGAGCACGGGATCGGCTTCGCCGACTACCCCCTTCCGCCGATGGCCCTCCGGCCCGGGAGTGTCCTCGGTGCGAGCGTCGCCCGAGGCGCGACGCTCGTCGTCACCGGCCGCTCCGGCAGCGGCAAGAGCACTCTGCTCCGCGCCCTCGCCTCGTCGCTGCGGCAGTCGACCGACGCCCGCGACGGCAGGCCCGCCGTCGTGGCCGTCTCCGCCGACGACCACCTCTTCACCGGCACCCTCGGATCCAACTGGCGCCTCGCCGACGCCGCCCCGACCGACGACGAGATCGACGAACACCTCGCCCAACTGCGCCTGAACGACAGCGGACTGACCGCCACCACCCCCGTCGGACCTGGTGGGAGACAGCTCTCGGGCGGGGAGCTGCGCCGGGTCTGCCTGGGCCGGGCCCTGGCCCGCCACCCGCACGTACTGATCGTCGACGAACCCACCACGGGCCTGGACGACCGGACCGCCCGCCATGTACTCGGCATCCTCACGAACCTGCCCGACACCACCGTCGTCCTCGCCCTGCACGACCTACCGGCCTGCCTCGAATCGGCCGGACACATGACCAGGCTGCCGCTCGACCACACCTCGCAGGATGCGTCATGACCACCACACGATCCCTCTCCGGAGCCGCTCAGGACGCGACGCAGGCCAGGGCGGAGTTCCACGCCCGCTTCGAACCGGCCCTCGCCTTCCTCGACGGGCTCTACTCGGCCGCCCTGCGCATGACCGGCCATCCGGCCGACGCCGAGGACCTCGTCCAGGAGACGTACGCCAAGGCCTACACCTCGTTCCACCAGTTCCGCGAGGGCACGAATCCCAAGGCATGGCTGTACCGCATCCTCACGACCACCTTCCTCAACTCCCGCCGCAGCCAACGGCGTCGACCGCAGTACGGCGACACGGTACGCCGCCTCCTCGGACATCAGGCCCGCCGAGACCATGAGGGTGGCCCATGAGTCGTCCTCGCTGAGGCAGGCGGCGGGGGGCGGCGCGGTCGTCCGGGATCCAGTACGCGCGGCTGTCGCCGATCCAGCCGACGGTGAGGACCTTCCCGGAGGCGATGACGCTCACACAGGTGCAGGCCGGAGCGGCTGTGGCAGCGGCTGCTGCAGAACCAGCGGGGCGCGGTCGTCGCGCACGCCGTGCGCCGGGACACCGACGCGGACATCTGCCGGCTGCGCCTGCGTATGGGTTCCGTCAAGAGCAGGTGAGCGGCCGTATGAGGGGCGTCAACGGCGGCCGAATCCGGCCACGGAGGCGCTTTGCTCCAACTGTCCGAACCGAACCACACACCCCGTCTCTCTTCTCTCCCTAGGAGTTCGCGATGGCCGACCTGGCCTTCGTCGTCACCACGATCGCGGTGTTCGCGCTGGTGGCTCTCGCCGCCAAGGGGGTGACGAAGCTGTGACCGCCGAGAACATCGTCGGCCTCGTCGTGGCCGTCGCCCTGCTGGGCTATCTCGTCCTCGCCCTGATCTTCCCGGAGAGGTTCTGAGACACAGATGGGTCCCGTACCTGCCGGCGTCCTCCAGCTGCTCGCTCTGATCGTGGCGCTGGGGCTCGCCTACGTCCCGCTCGGCGACTACATGGCCAAGGTCTACTCCTCCGACAAGCACTGGCGTGTGGAGAAGTGGATCTACAAGGGCATCGGCGCCAACCCGAACACGGAGATGCGCTGGTCCGCGTACCTGCGCGGCGTCCTCGCCTTCTCCGCGGTCGGTGTGCTGTTCCTGTACCTGCTGCAGCGGCTCCAGGGCGTGCTGCCCGGCTCGCTCGGCTTCAGCTCCATCGACCCGGACCAGGCGTTCAACACCGCCGCGTCGTTCGTCTCGAACACCAACTGGCAGTCGTACTACGGCGAGCAGGCCATGGGCCACGTCGTACAGACCGGCGGCCTCGCCGTGCAGAACTTCGTCTCGGCCGCCGTGGGTATCGCCGTCGCCGTGGCCCTCGTACGCGGGTTCGCACGCTCGCGCACCGGTGAACTCGGCAACTTCTGGGCCGACATGGTGCGCGGTGTCGTACGCATCCTGCTGCCGATGTCCGTCGTCGCGGCGATCGTGCTGGTGGCGTGCGGCGCGATCCAGAACTTCGCCGGGATTCATGAGGTCGGGCAGTTCATGGGTGGGTCGCAGCAGTGGAACGGGGGTGCGGTCGCCTCGCAGGAGGCCATCAAGGAGATCGGCACCAACGGCGGCGGGTACTTCAACGCCAACTCCGCCCACCCGTTCGAGAACCCGACGCCCTTCACCAACCTCTTCGAGATCTTCCTGCTGCTGGTCATCCCGTTCGCGCTGACCCGCACCTTCGGCCGCATGGTCGGCAGTCTCAAGCAGGGGTACGCGATTCTCGCCACCATGGCGACCATCTGGGTCGGTTTCATCGCCCTGATGATGTGGACCGAGTTCGCCCACCACGGCCCGGCGTTCCAGATCGCGGGCGGTGCCCTGGAGGGCAAGGAGCAGCGCTTCGGCGTGGGCGCCTCGTCGATCTTCGCGGTGTCGACCACGCTGACCTCGACGGGTGCGGTGGACTCCTTCCACTCCTCGTTCACCGGGCTCGGCGGCGGCATCACGATCCTGGGCATGCAGCTCGGCGAGATCGCGCCCGGCGGTACCGGCTCCGGCCTCTACGGCATGCTGATCATGGCGATCATTGCGGTGTTCATCGCGGGGCTCATGGTCGGCCGTACGCCCGAGTACCTCGGCAAGAAGATCGGCACGCGCGAGATCAAGTTCGCGGCCTGCTACATCCTCATCACCCCGGCGCTGGTGCTGGTCTTCACCGCCGCGGCGATGGCCCTGCCGACCCCGGGCAACTCGATGACCAACAGCGGGGCGCACGGCTTCTCCGAGATCCTGTACGCCTACACGTCCGCGTCGAACAACAACGGCTCGGCCTTCGCCGGGCTGAACGCCGACACCCAGTGGTTCAACACCACCCTGGGCATCGCCATGCTGCTCGGCCGCTTCCTGCCCATGGTGTTCGTGCTGGCCCTCGCCGGTTCGCTCGCCGAGCAGAAGCCGGTCCCGGAGACCGCGGGCACCCTGCGTACCGAGAAGCCGCTGTTCACGGGGCTTCTGGTGGGCGCGATTCTGATCATCACCGGTCTGACCTACTTCCCGGCGCTCGCCCTGGGACCGCTGGCCGAGGGGCTGGCGTCATGACCACCCGTACAGAGAAGCAAGAGGACTCGATGTCCACTGTCACCCCGACCCGGGCACCTCACAGTGATGTGCCGACCGGGCACAAGCCCGCCGAAGGACGTGTCGGCGCAGGCCTGTTCGATCCCAAGCAACTGCTCAAGTCGCTGCCGGACGCCTGCCGCAAGCTCGACCCGCGGGTGATGGTCAAGTCGCCCGTGATGTTCGTCGTGTGGATCGGTTCGCTGCTGACCACGGTGTTCTCGTTCAAGGACCCGGGGGACTGGTTCGGCTGGGCGATCAGCGCCTGGCTCTGGCTGACCGTGATCTTCGCCAACCTGGCGGAGGCGGTCGCCGAGGGCCGGGGCAAGGCGCAGGCCGACACCTTGCGCAAGGCCAAGACCGACACCGTGGCCCGACGGCTCGTGGACGACCGCGAGGAGCAGGTGCCCGGCACCGACCTGCGGATCGGCGACCTGGTCGTCTGCGAGGCCGGCGACATCATTCCCGGCGACGGTGACGTCGTCGAGGGCGTGGCGTCCGTCGACGAGTCGGCCATCACCGGCGAGTCGGCGCCCGTCATCCGAGAGTCGGGCGGCGACCGGAGCGCCGTCACCGGCGGTACGAAGGTGCTGTCCGACCGGATCGTCGTCAAGATCACGACGAAGCCCGGTGAGACCTTCATCGACCGCATGATCGCCCTGGTCGAGGGTGCGGCCCGGCAGAAGACGCCGAACGAGATCGCGCTGAACATCCTGCTGGCCTCGCTGACGATCGTCTTCCTGCTCGCGGTGGCGACTCTGCCGCCGTTCGCGGACTACGCGGGCTCGCATCTCTCGATGGTCGTGCTGGTGGCGCTGCTGGTCTGTCTGATCCCGACGACGATCGGCGCGCTGCTCTCCGCCATCGGTATCGCGGGCATGGACCGGCTGGTGCAGCGGAACGTCCTCGCCATGTCCGGGCGCGCGGTCGAGGCCGCCGGTGACGTCTCCACGCTGCTGCTCGACAAGACCGGCACCATCACCCTCGGCAACCGCCAGGCGTCGGAGTTCGTGCCGGTCAGTGGCACCACCGAGGCCGAGGTGGCCGACGCGGCCCAGCTGTCGTCGCTGGCCGACGAGACGCCCGAGGGGCGGTCCATCGTCGTCCTGGCGAAGGAGAAGTACGGGCTGCGCGAACGCCAGCGGGGCGAGCTGTCCGGCGCCGAGTGGATCGCCTTCACCGCCCAGACCCGTATGTCGGGCGTGGACGTCGATGGCCGCAAGATCCGCAAGGGTGCGGCCGGTTCGGTCGTCGCCTGGGTACGGGAGCAGGGCGGCGCGGTGTCCGAGGACGCCGGCGCGCTCACCGACCGGATCTCCGAGGCGGGCGGCACCCCGCTGCTCGTGGCCGTCGAAGACACCGACGGGGCACGGGTGTTGGGCGTGATCCACCTCAAGGACGTCGTCAAGGAGGGCATGCGGGAGCGGTTCGACGAGCTGCGCAGGATGGGCATCAAGACCGTCATGATCACGGGGGACAACCCGTTGACCGCCAAGGCGATCGCCGAAGAAGCGGGCGTCGACGACTTCCTCGCGGAGGCGACTCCCGAGGACAAGATGGCGCTCATCAAGCGGGAGCAGGCGGGCGGCAAGCTCGTCGCGATGACCGGCGACGGCACGAACGACGCTCCGGCGCTGGCGCAGGCCGACGTGGGCGTGGCCATGAACACCGGTACCTCGGCCGCCAAGGAGGCCGGGAACATGGTGGATCTGGACTCCAACCCCACCAAGCTGATCGAGATCGTCGAGATCGGGAAGCAACTGCTCATCACCCGGGGCGCGTTGACGACGTTCTCCATCGCCAACGACGTCGCGAAGTACTTCGCGATCATCCCGGCGCTGTTCGCGGCCGTCTACCCGGGCCTGGACAAGCTCAACGTCATGGCCCTGTCCTCGCCCGACTCCGCGATCCTGTCGGCCGTCATCTTCAACGCGCTGATCATCATCGCGCTCGTGCCGCTGTCCTTGAAGGGCGTGCAGTACCGGCCGGTGAGCGCGGACAGGATGCTGCGGCGCAACCTCGGGATCTATGGCCTCGGCGGGCTCATCGCCCCGTTCATCGGCATCAAGATCATCGACCTGCTCATCTCCCTCATACCTGGAATTGGCTGATCGGCTATGAACAACTCGGTATCGAACACCGGCCGGTTGCTGTGGGCGGGCCTGCGAGCCCTGCTCGTGTTGACCGTGCTCACAGGTGTGATCTACCCGCTGGCCGTCACAGGTGTTGCCCAAGCACTTTTCAACGACAAGGCGAACGGATCCGAGATCAAGGCGGACGGCAAGGTCGTCGGATCCTCGCTGATCGGTCAACAGGGCTACAGCCTGGACTACTTCCAGCCGCGCCCCGCCAACGGTCTGGGTGTGAACTCGGTCAACACCCAGTACAAGCTGATCCTCTCCGGTGCCACCAATCGCTCCGGTGACAACGCCGACCTCATCAAGTGGGTGAAGGAGGCGAAGGCGAAGGTCATCAAGGACAACTCCGTCCCCGGCTACACGGTCAAGCCCTCCGACGTACCCGCCGACGCGGTCACGTCCTCCGGCTCGGGCCTGGACCCGGACATCTCCCCGCAGTACGCCGACATCCAGGTCCACCGGATCGCCGAGCGGAACGGCCTGACCGTCGCCCAGGTGCGGAAGCTGGTCGACGACCACACCGACGGCCGCACCCTCGGCTTCATCGGCGAACCGCGGGTCAATGTCCTCGAACTCAACATCGCGCTCAAGGGACTTGTGGCGAAGGGCTGATGGTCTTACGCGCACCGAGCGGGAGTCGGCGGACCGGGAGCCAATCCGGTACGCCGACTCCCGCTGCCACAGGGCCGGTTCCGTATGACCCGGCCCTTCGGACACGCAGGAAAGGCGTACCCCGATGACCCGGGTACTGGTGGTGGAGGACGACCCTCAGCTCGTCCGGGCCCTCGTGATCAACCTGCGGGCGCGCCGGTACGGGGTGGACCCGGCGCCCGACGGCACCACCGCGCTCCGACTGGCCGCCGCCCGGCAGCCCGACGTGGTCCTGCTCGACCTCGGGCTGCCGGACATGGAGGGGGTGGATGTCATCAGGGCGCTGCGCGGCTGGACCCGGGTACCGATCCTGGTGCTGTCCGCCCGATGGGCATCCGAGGAGAAGGTGGCCGCCCTGGACGCGGGTGCCGACGACTACATCACCAAACCGTTCAGCATGGACGAACTCCTCGCCCGGCTCCGGGCCGCCGTCCGCCGCACCGAGGACGTACCGCTCGCCCCCGAGACGACACTCGTCGAGACCGGCGACTTCACCATCGACCTGCGCGCCAAGAAGGCCAGCCGCGACGGCCACGACATCCGGCTCACCCCGACCGAATGGCACCTGCTCGAAATCCTGGTCACCAACCCGGGGCGGCTGGTCAGCCAGAAGCACCTGCTCCAGGAGGTCTGGGGAGACTCGCAGAGCAACAAGACCAACTACCTGCGCGTCTACATGGCCCAACTCCGCCGCAAACTCGAAACGGACCCCGCGCACCCCCGCTACCTCATCACCGAGCCGGGCATGGGCTACCGCTTCGAGAGCTGAGGCCACGCTCCGGAAGAACCTTGGGCGCCGCTGTCGATCCAGCAACGTCCCGTTCGACATCCTGATGTAGGACGCCTCGCCAGGAGGCGACAGGACCTGATGAGGGAACACATGGATCAGCTGCTGCGCGTGCAGAACTTCTGTATCTCGACGGACGGCGTCGCCGCCGGCGAGGGCCAGAGCCTGGAGCGGCCATTCGGCCACGACATCGATCCGGGAAGGCTCTTCGCCTGGGCCGGCGCCACGGCGAGCTGGCCCAACCGCACCGAGCCTGGGGGAAGCCGGGGCCTCGACGACTACTTCACCCGGGACTTCAGCCACAACATCGGCGCCGAGATCATGGGCCGCAACAAGTTCGGACCCCAGCGCGGCCCGTGGCACGACCACGAGTGGCGCGGCTGGTGGGGTGACGAGCCGCCCTTCCACACGCCGGTGTTCGTCCTGACCCACCACAAGCGTCCATCGTTCACGCTCTCCGACACCACGTTCCATTTCGTGGACGGCGACCCCGCCACCGTCCTCGCGCAGGCACGGGAGGCCGCGCAGGGCAAGGACGTCCGGCTCGGCGGCGGCGTGACCACCATCCGGGAGTTCCTCGACGCCGACCTCGTCGACACCATGCATGTGGCCGTCTCACCGGTGAAGCTCGGCTCCGGGCTGCGCCTCTGGGACTCGCCCGAACAGCTGATGGACCGGTTCCACATGGAGGTCGTGCCCAGCCCGAGCGGCGTGACGCACCACCTCTTCTGGCGCAAATGACGAGAGAGACAACGTGCGGCAGAACTGCTGGCTCCGGTGCCCCTACACCTCGATGTGCGAGCCCATGATGACCGTGCGGTCGCGGGGCAGGCTGAAGTACTCGGCTGCGTCGGCCGTGATGTAGGACGTGGCGATGAACAGCCGCTTGCGCCAGGGCGCCATCGTCGGGGCCTTGCCGCGGCGCAGCTCGATCTTCGACAGGAAGTAGGACGCCTGGTCGAGTTGGAGTGGTCCTTCGGTGTCGGCCGGGTCGAGGAGGGCCAGTGTGCCGGGCACGTCCGGTGTGTCCATGTAGCCGAACCGGGCGGTGACGTGGATGATCCCGTCGTCGCCGTACCCGAGGTCGTCGACGACGACCCGCTCATCGGCCGGGACGCGGGGCACGGGCTCGGTCCCGATGGACAGGATCACGACCTGGGCGTGCCGCACATGGTTGTGCTTGGCGTTGGCCCGCATGGCCAGCGGCGCGGTCTCCTTGCCCCGGTTCAGGAAGACGGCCGTACCGGGCACCCGGAGCGTCGGCTCCTGCCCCTCGCGGAGGTGTTCGATGAACTCGGGCAACGGGCCCTCCTGGCGCGCCCGTTCCGCGGTGACGAGTTCACGGCCGCGCTGCCAGGTCGTCATGACGGTGAACGCGGTGAGGCCGATCAGCAGCGGCAGCCACGCGCCGTGGACGAGCTTGGTCAGGTTGGCCGCCACGAACAGCAGGTCCACCAGGAGGAGCAGGCCCCCGCCGACGACGAGCAGCCACCGGGGCGTACCCCACTTGGCGCGGGCGACGTAGAAGAAGAGCAGCGTGGTGATGGTGATGGTGCCGGTGACCGCCATGCCGAACGCGTAGGCCAGCGCGGCGGAGCTGCGGAACGCGAAGACCAGGGTGAGTACCGAGACCATCAGCAGCCAGTTGATCCAGGGGACGTAGATCTGACCGATGGTGGACTCGGAGGTGTGCGCGATGCGCAGCCTCGGCAGATAGCCGAGCTGGGCCGCCTGGGAGGCGACCGAGTACGCGCCGGTGATCACCGCCTGGGAGGCGATCACGGTCGCCGCAGTCGCCAGGATCACCATCGGCCAGCGCCCCCAGTCGGGCACGAGCAGGAAGAACGGGCTGCTGATGTTGGCCGGGTCGTCGAGGATCAGCGCGCCCTGGCCCAGATAGCTCAGCACGCAGGCGGGCAGTACGAGGAACAGCCAGCCCCGGGTGATCGCCCGGCGGCCGAAGTGCCCCATGTCGGCGTAGAGCGCCTCGGCGCCGGTGACCGCGAGCACGATCGCCGCCAGGGCGAAGAAGGCCGTACCCCAATGACCGAACAGGAAGCTGAGTGCGTACGTCGGTGACAGCGCCCTGATGATGTCCGGGTGGTCGGTGATGCCGACGACGCCGCACGCGCCGATGGCGGTGAACCAGGCGATCATGACCGGCCCGAACACCCGGCCCACCGCCGCGGTTCCTCTGCGCTGCACCAGGAACAGCCCCACGATGATCACCGCGGTGATCGGCACGACCGCGCTGTCCAGCGACGGCTCGACGACCTTGAGCCCTTCGACCGCGGACAGCACCGAGATCGCCGGGGTGATCATGCTGTCACCGAAGAACAGCGACGCCCCGAAGATGCCGAGCGCGGCGAGGACGACGGCGGCCCGACGCCCACGCTCCGAACTCCACCGCCGCAACAGGGTGATCAGCGCCATGATGCCGCCCTCACCGTCGTTGTCGGCGCGCATCGCCAGCAGAATGTAGGTGACCGTGACGATGATCATCACCGACCAGAAGATCAGCGACACCACCCCGTACACGTTGTCCGTGGTGACCGGGACGGGGTGCGGGTCGTCGGGGTTGAACACCGTCTGGAGGGTGTAGATCGGGCTGGTGCCGATGTCGCCGAAGACCACACCGAGAGCACCGATGACCACCGCGAGGCGTACCGCGTCGCGCGTGCTCGCCCGCCGGGTCTCCTCCGGTGGCTGCGGCGCGGATCCGTCGTCCGACGCGGTTGCCTGCCGTCGATCGGCCATGGTGCTCCTCCTCCGTGTCGTCCGCTGAGCTGCGGACCAGGGGCATCGGGGCGGACGATACCCACCCCCTGGCGTGACACCTGGTAGGGGGTGCTGTTTCGTGTTCCGAGTGGCGTCTGCGGCGAGTCGTTGTCACGGCCTGTCGACCGGGGCCGCGCCGATCCAGCGGTGGTACGAGTCCACGTCGACGTTGCTGCCACACACGATGGTGACGACGTGTCGGCCGGCGAAGCGGTCGCGGTCTTCGAGGATCGCCGCGATGCCTAGCGCGGCCGAGGGTTCGACGACGAGGCCGGCGTGGTCGAGGAGCATCCGCATACCGGCGATGATCGACGCCTCCTGGACGAGGACGGCGTCGTCGGCGACCAGGAGAAGGTCGTCCAGGACGGCCGGGATGGGATACCGGCCGGCGACGCCGTCGGCGATGGTGTCGGTCGAGTCGGTGGTGACGATGCGCCGCTGGTGCCATGAGCGGGTCAGCGCCGGTGCGCCCAGCGGCTGGACGCAGATCACCTCGACCTCGGGTGTCAGGGCCTTGACCACATGACCCACTCCCGTGGCCAACGCTCCACCGCCGAGAGCGATCAGGACGGTGTCGAACGACGGCGGGGTGTCCACTCCTTCCACCAGTTCCAGGCCGATGGTCGCCGCGCCCTCGCAGGTCTCGATGTCCAGGCTGTCCTCCACCAGCCGGATGCCCTCGTGGCGTGCAATGGCCGCAGCCCGCTCACGGGCCAACTCGTGGTCGCCGTCCACCAGTTCCAGCCCGGCGCCGAGTGCGCGGATACGGTCGAGCTTGGCCCGGGTCGCGAAGCGGGACGCCACGACGGTGACATCGAGCCCCCGGCCGCGACCGGACCACGCGAGGGCCTGGCCGAGGTTGCCCGCGCTCGCGCACACCACGGCCCGCGAGCCCTCGTCGGCGAGCCGGCTCGCGATCACCTCGGTGCCACGGGCCTTGAAACTGCGGACCGGGTTCGCCGTTTCGAGCTTGATGCTCACGGCGCATCCGAGGCCGGGTTCCAGTGCCTCGCAGCGGTACAGCGGAGTGTCGAGAAAGACCGGGTCGATCAGTCGGCGGGCCGCCCGGATCCGGGCGGTGTCGAGACGCGTCTTCTGCACGACATGGCAGCGTAGTGCCACGGGCGGCGGCTCCCTCGGCAACGGCCAGGAGCCGTGGCCCGGTTGAGGTGTGTCACGCTGCGGGGGTCTCTTGGGACTGGCCGCGCCGGGGCGCCCGGGCACGCGATCCCCGAGGACCGGCCGTGGGTGGAGGCAGAGCAGCGACAGCACCCCGGAGATCTCCGGCGACGCGCCCAACTGGTCGGCCAGGAGAGGTTGCCCCGACCTGCCCGGCTCGCGGCCGGACGGAGTGAGGGGCATCGATGCCGGTCCCTTCGGACTGGCCGCATGCGCCGACAGGCCGGGGCGGGCCGTGTGAACGGCGACAGGCCGAGGCGCTCTCGCCCGTGCGCTTCACGGTCCTCGCCGCTTCGGGGCGCCGCGCGGCACGCGGAGTTACGCCCCGGCCGATTCCCGGTTGATCCGGCGGAGCCATCCGTACGTGCTTCCAGCGACGCTGCACAAGCCGCGTGAAGGGCGCCAGAGGATGGGGAATCGTATGACTGCGATCGCGGAACGGACAGCGGACGCGTCTCCGCGCTCCAGGAGGGGGCACCGGCCGCAACGCCCGCTGTTCGGCGTACGGCTCGGACAGGTCGTCGTGTGGGAGGCCGCCGCTCTGCTGCTCGCGGCCGGTCTGGCGTACCCGGGCCCGGCCCGGGTTCCCGCACTGGCCGCCGCCGGGCTGCTGCTCGTCGCGACACTGCCGAGACTGCAACGACGCCCGCTCTACGACTGGGTGCTCACCCGGACCCGCCATGCGACCCGGCGACGCGGACCCCGCGCGCGGGACACCGGGCCGTTGCGTGCCCTGCTGCCGGAGCTGAGTGTGGGCCGGGCGGGCGGGCGCAGCCGGGTGCGGATGGGCGTCGTCCACGACGGCCGGGCCTGGATCGCGCTCGTCGGCGTGGACCGGGACGACCGGATCGGCCCCGGCCAGGACACCGGCGCGCCGATCCCGGTGCACCGGCTGGGCGAACTGCTCCAGGTGGACGACATCGCCTTCGACTCCGTGCAGGTGCTGGTGCACAGCGTCTCCGCGCCCATCGTCGGGGACTCCGCCGCTGAGCCGTGCGCCGCCTCCTACCGGCAGTTGAACAGCGAGGGCATCCCGCTCACCCGGTCGACCTGGATCGCGCTCCGGCTCGACGAGGCCGTCTGCCCGGAGGCCGTGGCCGCGCGCGGCGGCGGTGAGGCCGGCATCCGCCGGGCCCTGCGGCGCGGCGCCCTGCAGGCGGTCGGTCTGCTGCACGACGAGGGTCGGCCGGCCCATGTGCTCGACGAGACGGAGGCCGCGGAAGCACTGACGGCGGTCGCCGGACTGCGGGGCGACGAACCGGGCGGGCAGCATCCGCCGTCGGCCGAGGAGTGGGCGGCCTGGCACGGCCAGGGCGTCCCGCACGTCTCGTACTGGGTGCGCGAGCGGAACCGGAACGCGACCGGGAGCGGACCGGCCCGGCTCCAGGAGCTGCTGGGAGGGATTCCCGCCCGCGCCGCCGTCCTCTCCCTCACCCTCACCGCGACCTCCGACGGCACTCCCGCCCGCACCACGCTGGTGCGCACCACCGGCGCCGCCCCTAACGAGGCGAACGCCCTCGCCCGCAGCGCCGCCGAACACCGGATACGGCTGCACCGGCTGGACGGTGAGCAGGCCGCCGGCATGCTAGCCACCCTGCCGCTGGGCCGGTCCGTCGGCCCGCACGTGCTCGCCGAGCCGGTCACCGAGCCGGTCGCCGCACGGGCCGGTGGGCCGCTCGAACCCGCATCGCCCGCCGAAGGGCTCACCCTCGGCACACTCCGGGACGGCAGCCCGGCCCCGCTGCGGGTGTTCCGGCGTCTGCCCCTGCGGATCGGCGTGTTCCTGCCCCGCCCCTCCGTCGAACTCCTCGTCTTCCGGCTGCTCGGCGCGGGCGCGACCGTCCACGTCCGCTCCCCGCAACCCCAGTCCTGGGCCGCGCTGATGCGTGCCGCGGCCGTCG
The DNA here is from genome assembly GCF_042889145.1 of Streptomyces sp. NPDC002680. NCBI lineage: Bacteria > Bacillati > Actinomycetota > Actinomycetes > Kitasatosporales > Streptomycetaceae > Streptomyces > Streptomyces sp. NPDC002680. The sequence continues at coordinate 221,686 of NZ_JBIAQP010000001.1, read as the reverse complement.
ACCCGGGGCGGCTGGTGATCGGCCTGCCCGGCGGAGCCACCCCGCCCGCCGGCGGTCCGCTCGCCCCGGTCGTGGTCGTCGACGACTTCCCCGGCGGCTCCGGAGGCCCGCGCGCCGACCTCGGCACCTGGCAGACCGGGCTCACCCTGCTCCCGAAGGTGCCCGACCTGCCCGCCGACGGCACGGCGGCGCTGCGCCGCTACGACGCGGTCCTGGTCCCACGCCTCCAACCGGCTGCCGTACGGCAGTTGAGGGCCGCGTACGGGCTGCCGGACAGCGTCGTACGGACGCTTCCGCTGCTGCCGCGTGACGCCCTCGCCGTCGTGGAGAGCGGCGGAGCCGAGACGGTGGACCTGCGCCCCACGCAGACGGAGAACGACCTGCTGCACACGCTCGGGCACGGCCCCGGGGTACGGCCATGAGCGCGCGTCGCCGCAACAGCGCGGCGGTAGTGATATCCGTGGTCGCCGCGACCGCTGTCCTGCCCGCCGCCGGCCCCGCCGTCGCGGCGGAATGTGCCGCACCCTCCGTGCAGACCACCGCCGAACTGCCCTGGTCACAGGCGCGTCTTGACCCGCAACGGGCCTGGACACTGACCCAGGGCGAGGGCGTGACCGTCGCGATCGTCGACTCGGGAGTCGACGGATCGGTTCCGCAGCTCGCCGGGAATGTGCTGCGCGGCTCGGACGTGGTCGGCGGGAGCGGGCGCGGCGACACCGACTGCGTGGGCCACGGGACGTTCGTGGCGGGCATCGTCGCGGCCCGCTCGACGGCCGGCCTCAGGTTCGCGGGCGTCGCCCCGGCGGCGACGATCCTCCCGGTGCGGCAGACGACCGACGGGGAGGACGGCACGGCCAACGGCATGGCCGACGCGATCCGCGAGGCCGTCGACTCGGGTGCCGACGTCGTGAACGTCTCCATCAACTCCCCGGTGCGGAGCAGGGGACTCGATGCCGCCGTGAAGTACGCCGTCGACAAGGACGTACTCATCGTCGCCTCCGCCGGCAACGAGGAACAGCCGGGACAGCGGTCGTCGGCGCTCAGCTTCCCCGCCGCCTACCCGGGGGTGCTCGCCGTCGCGGCGGTCGGCCGGGACGACCAGCCCGCCGCTTTCTCCAGGAGCGGAGAGTACGTCGACATCGCGGCGCCCGGCGTGGACATCCTGAGCCTCGGCACGGGCGGCCCCGGCTACCGGGTCGACGAGGGAACCAGCTTCGCCGCACCCTATGTCTCGGGTACGGCGGCACTCGTACGGGCCCGCCACCCCGAACTGACGGTCCAGCAGGTGATCCACCGGCTGGAGTCCACGGCCGACCATCCGGCGAAGACGCTGCCCGATCCGCAGGTGGGCTGGGGCATCGTGAACCCGTTCGAGGCGGTGACGGCGGTCATCCCGGAGGAGGCCAAGGGCCAGGAGCAGCCGCAGGGCTCCGCGCCGTCCGCGGTGCCGTCGGACAACGCTCCCGTCGCCGCCGTACAGGATGCGACCCCGCGCGGCTCCCTCTTCCTGCTGTTCGGCCTTGCCGCGCTCGCGGTCCTCGGTGCCGGGGGAGTCCTGGTGGCCCGCATGGCGGCCCGTCGGCGCTGAGAGGCAAGGGACGACGAGACGTACGTGGGGGCGGGACCCGGATCCGGGTCCCGCCCCCACGTACGTCGTTGTCAGGACCGCACCGCCTCCGCCAGCCCCGTCTGGACCAGCACCGGCGCCGCCCGGCGCGTGATGAGTTGGGCGCGGCCCACGGGCAGTCGCTTCGGGGGTACGCCGTTGAGGAAGCTGCCCTCCTCGCGGCCGCAGGAGAACAGCAGCGAGGAGCAGCCCAGTTCCATCAGCCGTCGGACGACCGGGTCCGACATCCCGCGCATCGCCCCCGCCGAACTGCGGGCGATCACCAGGTGGAGCCCGATGTCGGCGCCTTGGGCGAGCAGGTCCGCCAGCGGTGACAGGGGCTGGGTGGTGGGGGTCGCGAGGAGGTCGTAGTCGTCGATCAGGAGGTAGAGGCGCGGGCCCTGCCACCAGTCGCGCAGGGGGAGCCGGTCCGGGGTGATGTCGGCGCCGGGAACCCGCTTGGCGAGGGAGCCCGTGGCCTCCTTGACCAGGTTCGCGAGGGTGGTGCCGGACACCGCGTAGCCCAGCTGGTACTCCTTCGGCACGGCGTCGTACAGATTGCGCCGGGTGTCCGCGAGGACCACCCGAGCCTCGGCCGGGGAATAGCGGTCGGCGACCGCCTTCGCGACCAGCTTCAGTACGTTCGTCTTGCCCGTCTCCGTGTCACCGACCACGAACAGGTGCGGGCTCTGCTCGAAGTCGTGCCACATCGGCCGCAGCCCGGTCTCCTCCAGGCCGAGTGTCATTCGCATGTCGCCCGCCACGGACGGCAGTTCACCGGCGCCGACGACTGCCGGAAGCAGCTTGATCTGCGGGGCGCCGGGCCCGTGCCAGGCCTTCGCGACCGTCTCGACCAGTTCGCGGTGTGCCTCGGCCAGGCCGTCGCCGCTCTCGGTTCCGTCGATCCGTGGCACCGCGCCGAGGAACTGGAGCCGCTCCGGGGTCAGACCGCGGCCCGGCACCTTCGGGACCAACGCCGCCGCCTTGGAGTTGATGTCGGAGTCCATCGAGTCACCCATCTTCAGCTCGAAGCGGGTGCCCATCGCGTCGCGCAGCCACGGCCGGAAGTCCATCCAGCGGCCGGAGGTGACGATCAGATGGACGCCGTAGCCGAGGCCGCGGGTGCAGATCTCCTGGATGGAACTCTCCAGCTTGTCGAACTCGCCGCGCATCGTCACCCAGCCGTCGACGACCAGGAACACATCGCCGTACGGGTCCTGGTCCAGGAAGCGGCCGGCCTGCCGTGCCTTGCGGTACTCGGCGACGGACTCGATGCCGTGCTCGCGGAAGAACTCCTCGCGCCGGTCGAGCAGCCCGACGACCTCGTTGACCGTACGGGTCACCCGGTCGACGTCCAGCCGGCCCGCGACGCTGCCCACGTGCGGCAGCCCGCGCAGCGAGGACAGCGAGCCGCCGCCGAAGTCCAGGCAGTAGAACTGCACTTCGCGCGGGGTATGGGTGAGGGCCAGCGCCGTGACGAGCGTACGGGCCAGGGTGCTCTTGCCGCTCTGGGTGGCGCCGACGATCGCCACATGGCCGTCGCCGCCCGCCAGGCTCGCCGTCATCACGTCCCGGCGCTGCTCCAGCGGCTTGTCGACGATGCCGACCGGTACGCGCAGTCCGCCCCGGTCCGCCCAGCCGGCTGCCGTGAAGCCCAACTCGCCCGCCTCGGCGAGCGGCGGCAGCAGCCGGTCCAGGGTGGGCGGCTCGGCCAGCGGCGGCAGCCACACCTTGTGCGCGGGCGGGCCCTGGTCCACCAGCCGGTCCACGATGACGTCCATCATCGACTCGGTGGTCCCCTCCGGCTCCTCGGCCGGACCGGTCTCGGCGGGCCGCAGGATCCGCGGCTCGATGTACCGCGAGGTGAACGGCACCACCTGCTGCTCGATGACCGCCTGCCGGCGGGCTCCGCGCGCCGCGGTGGAGCGGTACGGACCCGAGACGTACGCGGCCCGGAAGCGCAGCAGCGTCTCCGTGTCGGTCTTGATGTAGCCGTGGCCCGGCGCCGACGGCAGGTTGTGCGCGTCCGGCACCCCGAGCACGGCACGGGACTCGGAGGCGGAGAAGGTCCGTAGACCGATGCGGTACGACAGATGGGACTGGAGGGCGTGGATCTTGCCCTCCTCCAGCCGTTGCGAGGCCAGCAGCAGATGCACGGCAAGGGACCTGCCGAGCCGGCCGATCATCACGAAGGTGTCGATGAACTCCCGCTTCTGGGACAGGAGTTCACTGAACTCGTCGACGACGACGAAGAGCGACGGCAGCGGGTCGAGCGGGGCCCCGGCGGCTCGCGCCTTCTCGTAGTCGAAGACCGAGCTGTAGTTGCCCGCCGCGCGCAGCAGCTCCTGGCGCCGGTTCATCTCCGACTGCAGTGCCTCCTGCATACGGTCCACCAGCGGCAGTTCGTCGGAGAGGTTGGTGATGACGGCCGAGGTGTGCGGCAGCCGGTCCAGGCCGAGGAAGGTCGCCCCGCCCTTGAAGTCGACGAGCACGAAGTTGAGCGCCTCGGAGGAGTGCGTGGCCGCGAGGCCCAGTACCAGGGTGCGCAGCAGCTCCGACTTTCCGGAACCGGTCGCCCCGATGAGGATGCCGTGCGGGCCCATGCCGCCCCGGGACGCCTCCTTGATGTCGAGGTCCACCGGGTCGCCGTGCTCGGAGATGCCGATCGGGATGCGCAGCTGGTCCAGGACCGAGCGGGGCCGCCAACTGATCGCCGGATCAAGGCGCTTGGCGTCGCCCAGGCCGAGGAGGGTGGGCAACTCGAAGTCCGTGGCCTGCGGTTCGGAGGTGTCGGTGCCGCGACCGAGCCGGTACGCGGTGACGAGCCGGGCCAGCTTGGCCGCGCGGCCCGTGCTCAGCGCGTCGGGCACGCAGATCTCCGTGAACACCTCGGTGCCCGCCTGGTTCCTGGTGACCCGTTCGATCGCCTCCGGAGTCACCTTGAGCCGCAGCACGAACCGGTTGTCGCGGCGCGGCAGACAGTCCGCGAGGTCGATCACCACACCGTTGCGGTAACCGCTGGACACGGCCTGCACCCCGGCCGGGATCTCCGCGCCGTCCACCACGACCACCAGGAACGGCTCGTCCGCCGACATCTCCGCCTTGGGCTCGAAGCCCGGCCGCTCGCGCAGCTTCTCGCCGCCGAGCAGCTCCTCCAGCCGGGCGAAGTCACCGCTGATGACCCGTACCGGCCCGGCCGCGTCCGTGACCGTCGGATGCGCGGTGTGCGGCAGCCACTTGGCCCACTCCCACTCCTCGGCCGCCCGGCCGTCGGTGAGGATGCCGATCCGCAGGTCGTCGGGGGAGTGGAACACGGCCAGATGCGCCAGTACGGCCCGTACCAGCGCCCGCGCCGCGTCCTTGTCGCCCTCCATCAGAACATGCGCGAAACCGCGCAGGAACGCGGAGGCCGGAGTGCCGGGCACCTTGCCGTACGCCTCGATGAAGCGCCGCAGCGCATGGCTGCTCACCGGCTCCAGGTCCTCCACCGGGGCGGACTGCGGGGGCGTCAGCCGTACACCGAGCGGCTGGGCGCCGACGCCGAGCCGTACCTCGCCGAAGTCGGGGTGCGAGGCGCGGCGCTCCCACAGCCGCTTGCTCATGGCCGCCGACCACAGCCCCTCCGGGTCGGGGAACTGCCAGAACTGGTGACGGCGCTGCTGATCGGCGGCCCTGCGGACCTGCCTGCGGGTCTGCGCCAGATAGCGGAGGTAGCCGCGGCGCTCGGCGCGCAGCTTGCGCTTGCGCTCCAGCGGCCCCCGCAGCAGGTTCATCACCAGCATCAGGACACCGGAGATGCCCATCGCCGCGATCATCACGTAACGGATGCCGGCGTTGATGCCGGGGATGACGAACATCATCCCCATCGATCCGAACGACATCAGCATGGGCAGAAAACCCATCACCGCCTGAAAGCCGCCGGGTTCCAGCTCCGGCAGCGGGGGCGGGGTCTGCAGATCGATCTCGCCGCGCGGTGGTTCCGGCGCCGAGCGCCGCGCGGGGCGGCGGAAGAGCACGGTGGACACCCTGGCCTCCAATCGGTGGCGCACCCGGTGTGCGCGCCTGGAACACGCATGGAACGCGCCGTCGGGTCACTCGAATCGCAGGAAATCGCGGGCAATCGCAGATTTCCTGGGCCGCCGGAAATTTCTTCAAGTCCGCTGAACCGGTTCCGGGGAGGTCTCGTGTTGTCGGCGTGAACAGCAACGTGACCAACGAACTGAGCCGGTTGATGCTCGTGACGCCCTCGACGTCACTGGAGGTCGCCGTCCCGTCGGACGTCCCGCTGTACGACCTGTTTCCGACCCTGCTCTCCTACGCGGGACCGGATCTGGCGGACGCCGGGGTGGAGCACGACGGGTGGGTGATCCAGCGCCTCGGCGAGCCCCCGCTCGACGAGGAACGCACCCTGTCCATGCTCGCCGTCCGCGACGGCGACACCCTCCATCTGCGGCCCCGCAGGGCCGAGTTGCCCGTCATCGACTACGACGACCTGATCACCGGGGTCGCCGACGGAGTCCGCCGACGCCCGGACCGGTGGCGGGACTCCATGACGCGCCGCCTCTTCCTCACCCTGATGTCCCTGGCCCTGGTCACGAACCTCGCGGTGCTGTGGCTCGACGGCCCCCCGCTCGCCCGGGCGGGCACGGCGGGCGCCCTCGTCCTCGTCCTGCTGATCGCCGCCGCGATCTGCTCCCGGCTGACCGGCGACGGCACGGCCGCCGGACTGCTCGGCCTCGCCGCCGTACTCTTCGCCGCACTCGCCGGACACACGGTGATGCAGCCGCCGGGCGGCGGAACCGATCCGGCCCAGATACTCGCCGCCGGTGCGGCGGCGCTGGTCACCGTGCTGGTGGGGATGGGCCTCGTGGCCCGCTGGCTGCCCGCGTACGCGGCGGCCCTGGCCGTCTCCTTCGCGCTCGCGCTGGGCGGACTGCTCTCGATGGCGGGCGGGTTGAACCGTTCCGAGTCCGCGGCCGTTGTCCTGGTGGTGGCGCTGGTCTTCAACGCCACGGTGCCGATGACGTCCTTCCGGCTCGCCGATCTCCGGCTGCCCCTGCTGCCCACCAACAGCGACGAACTCCAGCAGGAGATCGAGCCGGAGCGCGCCGCCCGGCTGCTGGACCGGGCCGTGGTCGCCGACCAGTACATGACGGCACTCTTCACCGCCGTCGGCCTGGTCAGCGGAGCGGCCCTGCTGGCCCTCGCACCCGCCACGCACTGGGGCGCGCAGACCTTGTACGGGGCCGCCTGTCTCACCCTGCTGTTGCGCAGCCGGGTACTGGCCGGGGCGGGGCAGCGGATCGCCCTGCTGGCGCCCGCCGCCCTCGCGCTGGCCGTGGGAAGCGTGGGCCTCGCCGCCGCGCTGCCGCCCGAACTGCAGCCGGCGGGACCGGTGCTCGTGCTCACGCTGCTCGCGGGACTGCTGCTGACGGCGGCCGCGGTGCTGCCGGGGCGCCGGCTCGTCCCCTACTGGGGCCGGGCCGCGGAGATCGGCGAGCTGCTCACCGGGCTCGTCATGCTCCCTGCCCTGCTGGCGGTGCTCGACGCCTACGACTGGGCCCGCGCGCTGTTCGGCTGACACGTGGGTGCGATGGACCCACGAGGGCGCCAAGTCCCGTACGGCAAAAGAATTCTGACGGAAAATCAGAGGAGGTAGTTCGCGATGCAGACACGCCGGGATCAGGTCCAGGCCCATCTCTTCACCCTCAGCCGGATCACGGCGGGACTGACCCGCGGTGAGCCGGACGCCCCCGAGACGCCGATGCGCCGGTTCAGCCTCGGCACGATGGCCGGTGCCATGCTCGGCGTGGTCGCCCTGGGCGGCTTCGCGGCCTTCGGATTTATCTCGCCGGGCAGCAGCAAGGCCTTCCAGAAGGAGGGCACGCTGGTTGTCGTCAAGGAGACCGGCAGTCGCTATCTGTTCCTCAGCGGTGCCCTGCATCCCGTCACCAACTACTCCTCCGCGCTGCTGATCACCGGCAAGAACTCCCTGAAGCCGCAGACCGTCACCACCAAGGCGATCCAGGACGTGCAGCGCGGCCCGACCGTCGGCATCGTCGGCGCCCCCGAAGGACTGCCGGCGGCCCGCAGCCTGGACCGGGACGCCTGGGCGGTCTGCTCGGCCGAGACGGACGACGGCCAGGGCGGTACGACCCCGGTTGTCACCGCATACGTCGGCGGCCGGCCCGAGGGGCTGCGGGACCTGGGGGACGACCAGGCGCTCAGCGTCCGGGCCCCGGACGGCACGTCCTTCCTCGCCTGGACCGACCGCCGGTTCGCCGCACCCAACCGCAACGCGCTGACCGCCCTCGGATTCGCCAACGTCGCCGCCTTCCCGGTGGGGAACGCCTGGCTCAACTCCCTGGCCGCGGGCCCCGACCTGACCCAGACCGACGTACCGGGGCGAGGCGAGCCGGGCGTCACGGTCGGCGGCCTGGCGACCCGGATCGGGCAGGTCCTCCAGGACGACACCAACGGCAACTTCTTCCTCGTATGGGGCGAGGGCATCACCCCGCTCACCCGCACCGAGGCCACGCTCGTCCTCGGCGACCCGCGCACCGCGCCCGCCTACCCGGACGGCAACCCGGTCGCCATCGAGGCGAACTCGGCGGCCATCGCCCAGACCGCGCTCACCGACCGCAAGCTCAACGAGGCCGGGCTGCCACCGAACCCGCCGACACCGGTCGGCGACCCGGGAACCGGTTCCACCCTGCCCTGCGTACGGATCAAGCCGGGCGCCGGTACGAACGGCGAGGCGACGGTACGGGTCGCGGTGCGCGAGTCGGCCGACGGCACCGGCAGCCCGCCGCAGGCCGGGCTCCAGAGGCCCGCGACACCGGCGGCCGACGGCGGCACGCTCGCCGACCGGGTCGTCGTACCGGCCGGGCGCGGGGTGCTGGCCCGGGAGCAGTCCACGGCCGGCGACACCAGCCCCACCCTCTTCCTGATCACCGACTCGGGCGTGAAGTACCCCCTGGCCACGCCCGACGTCGCCAAGACCCTCGGCTACGACACCGCCTCCGCGGTGCCGGTGCCGAGCCAGGTCCTGGCACTGGTCCCCACCGGACCGGTGCTGGACCCCGATGCGGCGAAGCGGCCGCTGGCTGCCGACCCGGGCACTCGGCCCGGGGTGCCCGCGGCCACCGCGCCGGGACTCTCCGACCAGCCGGATCCCTCCGGCACCCAGTGACCCCAGGGCGCCCTCCGGGGCCCGGGACCGACCGAAGGAGGCAGACATGGCAGTGAATTCCGCGGATTTCGCCGGAATGAAGAGGGGCCTTGAGCTGATCGTGAACGCGGGCAACGACCTGCGCACCGAACACGGCAAGGCCCAGTCCACGGTGCTGGAACTTCAGCAGTACTGGTCGGCGCAGTCGGCCAGCACCTTCCAGCGGATCATGACCACCTTCGACGACAAGATGGCCGCGATGCTCGCCGCCCTCGAGGAGATCGAGGCGAAGCTGGAGAGCACCCTCGGCATCCAGATCGCGGCCGACCAGGACACCGAACTCGCCATCACCCAGCTGAGTGCCGCGCTGGAGGGCCTGACCGGCCCGACCCGCTGACGGCCCCACGCGGCGCGTCGTACGTACACAGCAGATCGCACCAAACCCCAGTAGCAGCACACCGTAAACCGAGGAGGGCACAGCCATGCCTGTAAATGCCGACTACAACGGCGACGGATTCATCTCCAACGGCGAGGCCATGAGGGGCGCGATGGAAGGGATCATCACCGCCAGCAACGCCGTGGGCCAGTGCCTGGACCGACTGGAGACGGAGATCTACCCCACCCTGCAGAACTGGCAGAGCGAGGGCGGGGACGGCGGAGCCAAGGGCGTCTACGACAAGTGCCAGCAGGACTGGGACCGGGCCGCCAAGGAGCTCCAGACCTTCCTGACCCAGGCGGGCCAGGGCGTGGGCGCCGTGGTCGACATCTACCGCCAGCAGGACCTCAACGCCATGCGGGCGCTCGAAGGCTGAGCCGCAGCGGGTACCGCATCGCTGCTCCGCCCGTGGTGAACGGACCGTTCGTGTACGTCCGTTCACCACGGGCCGCCGGGGACCGGCCCCGGAGCGCTCAGGGAAGTCGGCCGACTCGACCACAGGACGGAAGAAGGTACATCGACATGGCAGCGGGCAGCTCCGAGATCGCGGTGGAGCCCAGAGACCTCAAGGCATTCGGCGAACACCTCAAAGAACTGGCCGCCGAAGGGGTGGCGGAGGCGCCCGGTCTCGCCGCCATCCAGCGGAAGGTCGGGGAGATCGTCGTCCCCGACGTGGACCCGCGGTACTTCCCCGGGACCCAGGAACTCCGGACCACCCTCGACACCGTACGCACCGGCATCGGGGAGGAACTCCGCGCCCTCGCGGACTTCTTCGTCAGGCTCGGCGACGACCTGGTCGACGCGAGCGAGATGTACCGCGACGGCGAGGACATGGCCCAGGCCCAGGCCGACGAGCTGGGCAGGCTGCTCCAGGAGACCTCGGAGTTCCTCGACGTACGCGACGCCAAGCTCGCCAAGATCGAGGAGCGGCAGACCGGCGAGAAGTCACAGAAGACGAACGACGAGTCGCTGCGTGACGACGACCTCGACGACGACGGCACGGTCGACAACCCCAACCTCGACGCCGACGGCAACGTCAAGGACCCCGAGGCCGACGGCGACGACAACGGCGTCAAGGACGGCGACCAGTACGTCGAGGGCGACGCCGACCTCAACGACGACGGCGAGCTGTCGACGTTCGAGAAGGAGTACGGCGACAAGGACGACGACGGCAGGCTCGACAACAAGGACGACGCCGAGGGCAACGACCTCGACGTCGACGACACCCCGGGCACCGACCCGACGGACCACGACCGCAACCACGACGGGGTCGACGACCGGTACGCGCCGGAGAACCTCGGCCACGGGGAATCGGTCCTCGACGACAAGGTGTTCGCCCCGGTCCGGGAAGAGAACGAAAAGCCCACCTTCCTCGACGGCATCGCCGAGTTCGGGGAGGACGTCGAGGAGTTCTTCGACGGACTGGAGGCCGACCAGGACATGGACGGCAGGCCGGACGACCAGGACGGCAAGGTCGAGTTCGTCGACAAGGACGGCAACGGCGTTCACGACAACCTCCAGGACTCCGACGGCGACGGCTACTCCGACGAGATCGAGAACTTCGCCGGGTCCGACCCCAACGACGCGAGCAGGTAGGCGGCCATGCCCACGATCACCTTCGAATTCACCGGACCACAGGCCACAGCGACCATCCAGGCCACCCAGTCCGCGCTCACCGCGCTCAACAACAACCACCGGATCCGGCGCACCGACGTGGACAACGAAGGCGTCCCCACGTTCAAGGGCCGCCAGAACGGCGGCGGTTCGCCCGTCGCGGGTTCGCCGGCCGGCACCCCGAGGCAGGTCCAGCGGACGGCACGGCAGGGCGGCACCGACACCCGGACCGGGACCGGGACCGGCGGCACGGGCACAGGTACCGGGACCGGTACCGGAAACAACCTCAATCGGACCCTGCCCGCCGACGCCCGCCAGACCCCCGACGGAGCCAACCCCAGGACCGGCGCGCTGCCCACGGGCGGCGACACGCCGACCAAGCTGAGCAGCACCACGCCCCCGGGCGGCAAGCCCGCGACCGGCAGCCTCCTCGCCGACACCCCGGACTCCCTCACCGGAGGAACGGGCGGCGCCGGGACCTCCCGCCTCACCACCCCCTCCGGCACTCTCGGTTCCATCGGTTCCGACGACGCCGGGCGCAAGGGGTCCGCGCAGGTGCCCGACTTCGGCGGTGCCACAAGTCGCCTCGACGCACTGGCCGGTGAGGGCGAGGCCGGTCTGCGGACCGGCTCCACGGACACGAGCTTCGGCGGCGGCCGTCCCGGCACGGGCTCGCTCGACCTCGACCAGGCCGACTTCGACCGGCTCGGAAATCTCGCCTCGGACGGCGCCACCCGGCTGTCCGGGGTCAACGACAGCGGCGGCTTCGGCGCCGGGACCGGCGGCATCACACTGCCGCCCACCTCGCTCACCGGAGGGGCCGGCCTCGGTGGCGCGGGCGCGGTGCGGGTGCCGTCCCTCGGCAGCGGCACCGACGGACTGTTCGGCGGTGGCGGTGGTGGCCTCGGCGGCGGTGGCGGCCTCTCGGTGCCGACGGGCGCGCTCACCACCGGCGGGATCGGTGGGGGAGGCGGCGGTGGCAGCCTGCTGAGCGGCGGTACGGGGACCCCCGGTGCCGGCTCACCGACCGGGGCCAACCTGGGCGCGGCCGCCGCAGGCCGGGCGGGCGCCGCGGGTCTGCCGGGCGGCGGTGTCGCGGGCGCCCCGGGCACGTCGGGGGCTCCGATGATGCCGATGGGCGGCGGGGGGATGGGCGGCGCCCCGCAGCAGGGCGGCAAGCAGGAGACCCCGAACCAGTCCCAGACCTGGCTGACCGAGGACGAGGACGTCTGGGGCAGCGACGACGACTGCCGTTCCGGTCAGCTGGGCCGTGACTGAGAACCCGAACCGAATCCGTCGCCGGTACGTGTCCGTAGCGCCCGCGCACGAATGATCCGCCCCGAAAGGATGTGATCCGACATGCCCGAGAGGGTCTCGTCGGTGGCCCCACCGACCCAGCTGGACCTCGACACCCTGAACCAGCTGATCACCGCGATCAACAGTCTCAACGCCGACCCGTACTTCGCCGCGGCCCAGGTCTTCTTCGACGTGTCGGTCATGCTCGGCGAACTCTCCATGGAGGTCCGGGCCAAGGCCGAGTACCTCACCACCGACCAGGGCGGGGCCAAGGGCTGGACGGGGGAGGGCGCCGAGGCCTTCAAGAAGGTCGCGGCGGAACTGTCCACGTTCCTCATGGAGTTCGCCAACGTGGTCCAGCGTATGGAGATCCCGACCCGCGACGCCGGGAACGACGTCGTCGAACTGCGGCAGCAGTTCGACCAGATCCTCAGGGCCAACGCCAGCAACTTCGGCGGCGGCACGGACGGAGGGCCGCGATGAAGCCCTCCAACGAGGCCCTGCTGAAGGAGATCCAGGCCGACTTCGAACGGACCCGGGACACCTTCCTCGAAGTGCAGCGGAACCTGAGTTCACTCGAATCGGCCGCAGAATCCCCGGACCGCATGATGAGCGTGACCGTCGACGCGCAGGGCCAGTTGTCCTCCCTCACCTTCCGTGGCACCGGTTACCGCTCCATGGCGCCCGCCCAGCTCGCCGACCTGATCGTGTCGACCGTGCGCCGCGCACAGCACGACCTCCAGGCGCGGGCACAGGCGACGGCCGCCCCGATGCTCACGGACGGGGTCGCGGGCACCTTCGACGGTTCCTCGCTGTGGGACCTGCTCCCTGGCGCGGACGACCCCGCGAACGCCGAGTTCTTCAAGTCTCTGCGCAGCGGCTTCGGGACGGAGGACGACGGAGCGGGCGCGTCGCCGCAGCAGGGCGGAGCCCGTCGGCCGGCGCGCCGCACCGCCTCGGCGCTGGACGACGAGGAGGAGTAGGCCGTGGCCGTCCTCAAGAACAAGGACGACGACAACGACGAGATCGTCTTCGTCCCCTCGCAGATGAGGAAGATCGCGCCGAGCTTCGACGCCCTCGCCGACCGGATGAAGTCGATCGGCACCGCCATCGCCTACGTCACCGACACCCCCGTCGAGGGCGACCAGGGCAACGAGACGTACCAGGCGATCGGCGACCTGATGAAGGAGGCCAAGAAGGTCATCGACGCCTTTCCGGAGGTGGCCGAGGGCATCGGCAACACCGGAAAGATCGTGGAGGGCCTCGCCGACGCCGGTGACATGGCCGAGAGCAGCGCCCAGGACGTGATGATCGGCCTCGACAAGGTGATGCCCGACGGCACGTTCCTCAGCAGCAGCAACAAGGGCAACTCGGCTGCGCCGCCGCCTCCGCCGAGTTCGAGCACCGGCACGTCGGTGCCGAACGCCGGTAAGCGCTGACGGCCCTACCGGCCACCACCGGTACCGCTTCATTCCCTCTTCCCCGTCCCGTTCCATCGCCACGGAGGACCCTCATGCAGGGCGACATCGACCCGCCGGACTGGCTCGCCGACATCATGGCCACCGTCGCAGGCGAGGACTGGCCCGACGTCAGCGAGATGGACCTGCTCAACCGGGCACGGGACCTGGAGGAGACGGCGCGCAAACTGGAGGAGATCGGCCCGCAGTTCATGGCGGCGTCGCAGGAGGTCCTCAACATCACCAAGGGGCAGGGCGCGGAGGCCTTTCGCAAGAAGGTCGAGCTGTTCGCCAAGGGTGACGGTACGGAGAAGAGCCCGGGTGCCTTCCCCGGGCTGATCGAGGCGTCCAGGAAGCTCGCCGAGGCCCTCCAAGCTGCCTCCAACAACGTCGAGACAGCCAAGATCACCATCATCGGCATGGCGGCGATGGTCTTCGCCGAACTGGTCGCCGCCGCGGTCTCCCTGGTCATCTCCTTCGGCGCGGCGGCAGCCGCCGGAGCGGCACTGATCAAGACCACCATCATGATCATCCGGCGCCTGGTCGTGCAGCTCATCAAGTCGATCCTGATGGGCGCGCTGATGATGGGCGGGATGAACTTCATGGCCCAGCTGATCCAGGTGATCCGCGGCCACCGGGCGAGCTTCGACTTCAAGGAGATCGGCAAGCAGGCCCTGCTCGGAGGGGCGTCGGGGCTTCTCGGCTTCGGTATCGGGAAGGGCATCGGCAAGGCGCTGGGCAAGTTCGGCAAGACCTTCGTGGGCGAGATCGTCAACAACACGCTCACCGAGGGCCTCACCGAGCACGCTCTCGCGAAGATCATTCCGCTGGTCGACAAGGACGCGAAGGAGGACGACCCCGGTCTGCTGCCCTTCGCGGGCGGTGCCGCCGAGAGCATCGCCGAGGGTCTGCACGGCAAGGCCAAGAGCAGCACCAGCTTCAAGATGCTCAATGTGCCCGTGCCCAGCATGAACGTCGACATCCCGAACATGAAGGTGGACTTCTATCTGGAGAAGGGGACGCCGACCGGGGCGCCGTTGCCGAGCCCGGGAATCAGCTTCCCGAGCGGGGAGACGGGACTCTTCGACCCGTCCACCGGCCAGAAGATCGACACTCCGCCCGGGGTGCAGCAGCCGCCACCCGCGGCCAAGGCCCCGGACACTTCGAATGTTCCGGGCGCCTTGAACCAGCCGCAGGGCAACGGCCTAGGTACTCCGGCGGAGTCGGCGCCCTTGGGCGGGCCGGTGCAGAATGTGCCGCCCGTCTCGAACGGGGGACCGGTACAGCAGAACTTGTCGGCCCCGGAGAACGTGCCGGGTTCTGACGACTCTCCTGTGCTGAACAGTCCTCCTGGGCCGGAGAACCTGTCGGCGCCGAGCAGTACGCCGGCACCGGAGAACGTGCAAGTGCCCGAGAACTCGCCGGTTCCTGAGAGCTTGCCTTCACCCGAGGGCGTGCCCTCTCCCTCTTCTCCACCTTCACCTGAAAACACGCAGGTGCCGTTCAGCGAACCCGCGCCTGAGAACCTGACCGCGCCTGAAAACGTGGCCGCGCCGGAGAACGTGCCGGTTCAGGAGGGTGCTCCGATCCAGGAAGGTGCTCCGGTCCAGGAGAACGATCTCGTGTCGGAGAATCCACCATCCCCGGAGAACCTCCAGCCTTCAGAGAGCCCCCAGGTCCCAGAAAACCTTCAGTCCCCAGGGAACACGCAGTCCCCGGAGAACGCCCCTGTCCCGAATGGGGAATCGCTCCAGGATGACCAGTTCCTGACGCAGAACCCCACTCCGCAGCAGGAGTTCCAGCCCCAGCCCGACAACACGCCTCCCGCCCAGGACGTCAGGGAGACCCCGGCCCCGCAGCAGCCCCTCCCCACTACTCCCACTCCCACTCCCGTGCCGGACTCGGTCATCTCCCCGCCCCCCACCGACACTGGCACCACACCTTCCACCCCCAAGAACACCGAGCTGTCGGGCTTCGAGAACCCGAACGGAACAGCCGGCAGGGGCTCGATCGCCGACGTACTCGGCGGCGGTTCCGCTCCGACTCAGTCGCCGACTCCGTCCCCCACCCCAGGTACGACTCCGCAGAGCGCCGGTGGTGCCCCGTTCGTGCCCATCGCCGACAGCGCGCCCCAGAACCAGAACCAGACTCCGGGCGTGAGCCCGAGCCAGACCGGCGGCCCCGCTCAGCAGGGCGGCGCCCCCGGCTCCGTACCGCCCGGTGGGGCGTCCCTGCCCACTCGCGGTGGCATCCCGGCTCCGCCGCCACTCCCGAAGCAGAGGCCCAAACAAACGTCCGTGCCGCCGCCCGCGACCACGCCCGCGACGACGCCCACGAACGGCAAGTTGGGCGCCGAGCAGTCCCCGACGGGCACGAAGCTGCCGTCCAAGGGCAAGGCTCCGACGATGGTGTCGCCGTCGCCTGGTGCGGTGTCTCCGGATCAGTGGCTGTACCGCAAGGAGGGTGCGAAGCCGGCGGCCCTGCGCACGGAGCGGTTCGATCCGAAGGCGGATCCGCTCGCCTCGACCCGACCGGGTCTGTTGAACGGTTGGGGGACGCTGATCCGCACGGACATTCGTCGGGTTCAGGCGGACAACGGTGCGTGGGTGCGTGATCTGACGGTGGAGTTGCCGGTGAAGGTCGGCAACGGGTTCGACGCGAGTCAGATTCCGGCCCTGGAGCAGCACATCCGGGATCTGTTCGACACGCATGTCAACACCGGGTTCAAGCTGCCCAAGTCCGGTGACCAGCTGCACATCGACGTGAAGCTGACGCCGTCCGCGAGCGGCAACCCGTACGGGGTGAATGTCACCGTCTCGCCCACGCCCGGGCGTTCGGACCAGTTGAACTTCCATCTGCATCCGCCGACGGCCACCCCCTCCCAGCAGGTGAGGGACGACGCGACCCTGCTGCACGAGGTGTTGCACTACACCGGACTGAGCGACCGCTACAGCGACAGTGACTCCCTGTTCCGTAATCGTCCCGGCAAGGGCGACACGAGCGGGGTGATGGCGGACGTGAGTGTGCTGCCAGACGGCACGTTCCCGTTGGAGTACCTGGCCCAGATCGAGAACACCACCGACTCGGGCCCCGTCGTCCACGACCACCCTCTCTCCACGCCCTCCACCTCGGACCTGCTCGGCACCGGCGACGCAGCACCGAACACTGCCCCGTCCTTCGACTCGCCCTCACCCGCCCCTGACACCACTGCACCGGTGCCCGCGTTCGGGCGGCCGGCGTTCGAGAGCCACAAGAAGCAGTTGATCGAACGGCTCGGCGGGATCGGTGACCTGGCCAACTCCCCGGAGTTCCAGAAGCACCTCGACGAGTTCCTCACCAACCTCGACCAGAACGGCGCCAAGCTGGAGACCGGGGTGCGTCCCGACCCGCTCGCGGACGTCAACACCGCGGCGATCGACGGGATCATCGACGGTCTGACGTCCATCGACGGCCTCAAGGTCCCGTACGACTGGTACACCCAGAACCAGAACAGCCCCGACTTCCCCGGCCTCCGCAAGGACAAGGCCGACCATGCCGTCGACCACGGACGACTGTGGTCGAAGCTCAACACACGGCGTTCCGACAAGGCGGCCCTCGCGGACGGCGGTGTCTTCCTGGAGTCGTCGGTCGGCGGCAAGCTCTTCAACGACCTGTCGTTCGGGTTCCCTTGGAACGGCTCCCCGGCGATGAGCCAGCTTTGGGAGAAGCTCTCCAGCACGTACGTCGGAGGGCTGACCGGTACGGTCAACGCCGATGTGCTGGACGGTATCCACCCGAGCAGCGTGCTCACCCAGACCGAGTGGGTACGGCTGAAGGACCTGATCAACAAGGGGCAGGTCGACGGGCTCACCGTCAACATCTTCACCTTCGAGAACAACCGCTTCCAGATCGTCGACCAGGTCCCGGTGAAGACACAGACGGAGTTCGACAACCTCGCCAAGGTCCCGGACACCCCGGAGTGGAAGGACAAGCAGGCGGGGATCGACCGGAACGAGCGGCTGCTGAAGGAACTGGAGACCAAGCTGGCCGAACTCGGTCCGCTCATGGCGGAGGGCAACGTAGGCGCCAGCCTGACACCTACGCCGAGCTCCACCCCGACGACAGCGCCGACGCCTACCGGCAGCGGGACACCGGACGCCGACCCGGCCGGTACGCCGCCGACCACCCAGCAGCCGCAGAAGGCCGACGACGCCGACGAGTTCGCGAAGAACCTCGCCGACCGCCTTGAGCGACTTCCGGACAACGGCGTGGACACGGACGGGCCCACCTTCGAGACGTCCAACGCGCCGGTGAATCCGGAGAGTTCGGGGAGCTCGGGCAGTTCGGGCAGTTCGGAAAGCCCGGCGAACGCGGCGGACTCCGACACGGCGTCAGTGCTGCCCCCGCCTCCACCCCCTCCGCCCCCGCCGTCCGCCAATACGTCGGTGCCTCCGCCTCCGCCGCTTCCTCCGGCCAATCAGTCGGGTCCGCCCCTGCCGCCCCCGCCGCCGGCCAGTCAGTCGGGTCCACCCATGCCGCCTCCGCCTCCGGGCAATCCGCACGGCCCGCCCGCGCCGCCGCCCGCCCCGGGAACGAGCAACGCTCCGGTGGTGCCACCGGCAGGGGTGCCCTCCGGCGGGCTGCCGCCGGCCGGGCTGGGGGCGGGGCTGACGCCCGGCACGAAGGTCGTACGGCACGATGCGGCCGGGGATTCCACGCACTGGGAGATCGTCGGGACGGACAGGTTCGGCCAGTACAAGGTCAAGAACACGCTCGACGGAAAGACCCAGCCCGTCTCCGCCAGTAACCGCTCCTGGGCCACCGAGGGGAACGCCGCCACATCGCGGCCGGCGTTCCTCGCGGAACAGGCCAAGAAGCAGGCCGAACAGCAGCAGAAGCACGACCTGGGCCAGGGCGGGATGTACCTGAGTTCGGGGTACCGGATGATCAATCCGCTGCTCGGCGCCTTCGAGAAGGCGGGGTACACGCCCGCGCAGGTACGGGACGCGAACTTCGACTTCTCGGACCGGGCTGAAGACGTCCTGGCGTACTGGAAGGACCTCGCGAACAAGCGTGGGACGACCCAGGATCTGACGGATGCCTGGGACATGACGGATCTGAACAACTGGTTCAAGAGCATCCAGAGCATCAACCGGGTGTGGGACGACTTCGCGACCCCGGTGATCCCGGACAACACCGTGGTACGCGGCGACAGCCAGCAGGTCTTCGCTTCCTTCGACGGGATCCTGAACCCCGCGAACTACCCCGGGGGCGGCTATCACGACGTGGGCGTGACGATCGCCTGGCCCGGAATCATGTCGACTACCACGGGCAGTCCCATCACGCACAACTTCGTGAACTCGAAGGCGGTCATCTGGAAGTTCAGTGTGCCGGCCGAGGGGCATCCGGGCCGGATTCTGGGTTCTGAGAATCCGTCCGAAGCCGAGGTGACGTTCCCGGTCGACACCCAGATCAAGGTCAACCAGGTACTCGTACGCAAGGGGGACTTCGCCGAGGCGCAGGCCGAGGAGTTCGGTGACAAGGCCCAGATGGTCGTGTTCGCGGACATCCTGTCGGCCGACCAGAGCGACGGTCCCACATTCGCGGACACATCGCAGGCACCGCCGGCGCAGGAAACCCCGGCGCAGGAGCCGTCGGGCAACGCCTTCCCCAAGCAGTCCGAGGTACGCAAGGAAGAGTTCCTGCAACTCGCCACCGACCGGATGGGTCTGTCCCATTCTCAAGCGAACGAGCTGTTCAGCAGCACGGTGTCCGACCGTCCCGAGGGCCAATCCGAGAACGGGCTCGAGAACGGGTCCGACAACGGGTTCGAGAAACCCACCGACTACGACGCGACCTTCCAGCGCGTCGTCGAACACCTCCAGGCCATGGAGGTACGGATCATCCGCGGGGAGGCCGAGGGCATGGACAGTGCCTTCGGGACGAAGGTGTCGGTCCGCAACCTCGGGGGCCTGAACGGGCTGCTGGGACACAACGGCGCCGATGCCGTGCTCGACACCTTCACGCGCGAGGTCTCCTCGGCCATGGACAAGGTCGGCGGCAGCGTCTCCAAATTCAAGTTCGGCCCCAACCTGGAATTCCTCGTCGTCGGCCCCGATGTGCGGCAGAGCCATATCGAGGCGCAGCTGATGGCGGCTCAGGCGGCGATCCAGAAGCAGGTCACGAGCAGCGACCTCGACGGACTCGCCCACCCCAAGCACCAGCTCGACCTCTCCCAGAAGGGGAGCGGAATCCAGTACGACATCCGTCCGATCAAGCCCGCCGACCACATGCCCGACGCCCCGAACAAGTCCTCCGCCGCGCCCGGCCACGGACGCGGAACGCTCTTCAAGAGCTCCGCCCAGGAACGGAAGGAGGGCTTCCTCAAGACGTCGGTGGACGAGTACGGGTTGTCCCTCTCCGAGGCCGAAGAACTGCTCGCGGCCAGCGGCGTGGACGAGGTCGACCAGCTCACGGGCTTCGACAAGGCGGCCGACCGGCGCCTGACCCTGAGCAACGCGGTGAGCTATCTGACCAAGACGGACGCGACAGGCGTCTACGTCGAGGTCGACGTCCGCAATCTGGGCGGCCTGACGGAGGAGCGGGGCAAGCCACAGGCCGACAAGGCCTACGCGGCGATGTCGTCGCTGGCCGAGCAGGCGGTCCTGGACCTCGACGCCGACGTCTCCCGCTTCCGCCACGGCGGCGACGAGTTCAGCTTCATCGTCGTGGGAGGCGAGGTCACGCTGAACGCCGTGGGCGAGGCGCTGACGTCGGCCCAGAAGTCCATCTCGGAGTACGTCAAGGACCAGGGGCTCAGCGAGATCGAGCATCCCAAGCATCCGGGCGACCGCAGCAAGCGGGGCACCGGCATCATCTTCGGTCTGGCCCCGATCACTCCCGCCACGGAGAACGTGGACGGCGTCGTCGACACGATCCTGTCCACCGCCGACCAACAAGTGGAGGCCAAGAAGCAGGAGCCCGTCCCGACCGGCCCCACCTTCGACGCCCCGTCACAGGCACCGGTGTCCACCACCGGGACGACTCCGACGATGGTGTCGCCGTCGCCGGGTGCGGTGTCTCCGGATCAGTGGCTGTACCGCAGGGACGGTGCGAAGCCGGCGGCCCTGCGCACGGAGCGGTTCGATCCGAAGGCGGATCCGCTCGCCTCGACCCGACCGGGTCTGTTGAATGGTTGGGGGACGCTGATTCGCACGGACATTCGTCGGGTTCAGGCGGACAACGGTGCTTGGGTCCGTGATCTGACGGTGGAGTTGCCGGTGAAGGTCGGCAGCGGGTTCGACGCGGGTCAGATTCCGGCCCTGGAGCAGCACATCCGGGATCTGTTCGGCACGCACGTCAATACCGGGTTCAAGCTGCCCAAGTCCGGTGACCAGCTGCACATCGACGTGAAGTTGACACCGTCCGCGGGCGGTAACCCGTACGGGGTGAATGTCACCGTCTCGCCCACGCCTGGGCGTTCGGACCAGTTGAACTTCCATCTGCATCCACCGACGGCGACCCCGTCCCAGCAGGTGAGGGACGATGCGACACTGCTGCACGAGGTGTTGCACTACACCGGGCTCAGTGACCGCTACAGCGACAGCGATTCGTTGTTCCGCCGGGGTCCGGGCAAGGGGGACACGGCCGGTGTGATGGCGGATGTGAGTGTGCTGCCGGACGGCACGTTCCCGCTGGAGTATCTGACCCAGATCGAGAACACCACCGACTCGGGGCCCGTCGTCTACGACCACCCCCTCTCCACGCCCCCCACTTCGGACGACAGCGCAACAACACAGCCCGAACAGGGCACGCCCGTGCACGGCCCGTCCCAGGTGTCGACGCTCGACAAGGGCAAGGTGTTCAAGGCGTGGGCCGGGGCGCAGAGCAAGCCGACCGGCGCACAGCTGAGTTGGATGTGGGGGAAGCTCAACGAGCTGGCCAAGGGGCCCGAACTGAAGAAATTGTCGGTCGCGGACGCGGCCGGACTGCTGGAGCGGAACGGTGTCACCCCGGGCGTCATGGAGGCCGCGTTCGCCGCGCAGGAGAGCGCGCAGCCCGTCGGCCCGCAGCAGACGGCCGTGGACGACGCGCGGGCGTCCTGGGCGCCGCATCTCGAAGGGAAGGCGAATGTCGAGCGCGTGACGTTCGATGTCCCCGGGCTGGGACGTGGTGAGATCGCCATGCTCAAGAACCCCTCGGGCACACCGGCCCACGCCGACACGCTGTCCTGGTTCTCGCACGGATACGAGGGCAAGGGCAGCATCCCGGTCGGCACCCCCAGGCGTTACGGGTTCGCGGTGGCACCGGGGCAGAGCCTGTTCCGGGCCACGGGCAAGGACGTCTACGCCTCCCTGCCGGACACGATGGCCGGCTCCCCGTCGGCGCCGACCCAGGCCGCACCGGCGCTCTTCGTCCAGCCGCACAACGTCCAGGAACTGTCGATCGAGCTGGACGGGATGACCGGCCTGGTCCAGGGCACGGATGTCGCGGTCCTGCTGGACTTCCAGTGGGCGGACTCGGTGGACCCCGGGTACGCGGAGGCCTTCCAGGCGAACACCCCGCCGATGGCCCCCATCGTCGATCAGGCGTCGTCGCTGAGCGCGTACTCGTCGCTGATCGCCTTCACCTGCCGGACGCCGTTCTCCGTGAACGCCCCCGTCGAAGGCAGCAGCAAGCTGAAGGCGGACGCCGGAAAGGCGGCGAGGGAGCAGGCGAAGAGCGAGGGGAAGCCGGACCTGGAGGTGGAGGCCGCTGCCAAGGCGGCAGTGGAGGCACTCGTCGCCGCACCGACCAAGGGCAAGCTCTTCAGCCCCTTGCCGACCGGCCCCGTATCGACCAGTCCCGCATCAACCAGTTCCGCATCGATCAGTTCCGCATCGATCAGTTTCACATCCACCGACTCCGAGTCGACCGGTCCCATATCCACCGGCCCCGCTTCGGATTCGGACACCGGGATCGGATCCCCGGCCTCCGACCTGTCGTCGTCCCCGAGCGAGTCACCCGCCCATCAGACCAGCCAGGGCCCGGTGCCGAACGCCGGGTCCGCGGAGTCGGGCCCCAGTGCTCCCGTACGCCCCGATGAGGTGGCTCCGGAACTGCCGCCGCGTCGGGAACGTCCGGAGGGGGCGTTGTCGCCGGCGGATGTCGCTCTGGCGAAGGCGCAGGCCGACACGCTGTTCGGCGGGCTCCCGGGTGGTGTCTTCACCGCGCAGGACGCGATGACGTTGCGGAACCTCACCGAGCTGTCCAACACCGGGGTCGCGACGGCGAGTTCGCTGAACGCGCTGGTGAAGGAGATCGGTGTCAAGAACCAGCAGGGGCCCTGGGGCAGGGTGTCCCCGCCCGGCCCCGGTGACCGGCAGCGGCTGTTCGAACTGACGGGCCTGACCCGGGAGATCCACGGCGACTCGACGTCCGTGTCGGCCGACCAGATCGTCGGGGTCCGGCGGCTCGTGGACGCGCTGCGGACCGATCCGCTGTTCGCCGGGACGTCGGTGGCCCAGGGCAAGGTGACGCCGGACGACCTGCGGACCAAGATCCGGGATCTGCGCGGGCCGACGGGCGCGGACCGGCCCATCACCCCGGACCACCTCAAGAACCTCGTGAACACGGTGACCGAGGCCAAGCGGCCGGGCGCCGCGGTGACTCCCGCCGATCTGGCGGCGGCGTACTCGGAAGGGTCGCTGAACGGCAAGGGGCCCCGCCCCCTGGGGCTCACCGGATCCGACGGCTCGGTGCTGGACTTCACGCACCGGGAGGCCCTGCGGGACCAGGTGCTGGACTGGACACGCAACGGCCAGGACTTGCGTGTGCGGATGCTGATATCCCGTCTGAACTCGCGCGGCCACGAGTGGATGGGCGAATGGCTGGGCCGGGTGTACGACGCGGCCAGGACGGAGGTCACCGCGAACGGCGGACCCGCGGGCGTCGTGGACGTACCCAAGGCGCTGAACTTCTCCTGGACCGGCCGGGAGCCCAAGGCCGAGATCATCGACAACCTGCTCACCTGGGCCGACCGGGCGGCCGAGGCCGGCTGGGACGTCAACCTGTGGTCGGACCCGGGCTTCGGCTCCTGGAGCGAGGTCACGAAGACGGCGCTGGAGTCGAAGGGCATCGTCGTCCACACCGACCCCAGGCAGATCCTGCAGGAGAGCGCCGGCGACGCGATGGTCGAGGTGTACGAGTCCGCCATGGCGGCCAAGGCGTACAACCTCGTCTCCGATCTGATCCGGTTCTCGGTCCTGGCCAAGCACGGCGGCGCGTACGCCGACGTGGACATCGCTCCCGGCGGACTCGACCTGAAGGAACTGCCGCCGATCCGGATGCGTACCGACGACGTACCGTTGCTGGCGCCCCGCATCCGGGACGCCGGCAGCGTCAACAAGGCGCTGAACCGTGAGGAGGGCGCCCCTGTCTCCATGGACGACATCAAGGAGACGGCACGGATCCGCTACGACGAGGGGCTGCTCGGCAGCAACTTCATCGTGGCCCCGCCCGGTTCGCAGTTCGCGAAGCTCTTCAACGAGGTCGTGCCGGGCAAGTTCAACGGATACAAGGAGTATCTGGCCAAGCTGCGGCCGAACTCGACCCCGGAGCAGATCGACGCGGACTTCAAGGAGTCCCTCGCGGCCAACGCGAACGACATCAGCGGACCCGGCGTCCTCCAGGACCGGCAACTGCCGGTGGGTCTGGAGTTCCCGATGCTGTCCAAGTACACGATGGATTCCGCGGGCCTTCAGATGCCCCACGGACCGGGCGGGAAGCTCGTGCCGACCCTCGCCAACAGCGAGATCAAGTCCCTGTTCCCGCCGGATCTGCTGGAGGCGTTCCTCCCGCTGGAATGGATCACCCCGGAGAGCGGGGTCCACCTCACCGACTCGGAGAGCGGAGACGACAGCTCCGAGACCGGCCCCGAGGCCGACTCCGGTCCCCTCTTCGAGTCCAGCCAGAGCCCTCCCGCCTCGGACGGTTCCCTCGCCGACGACTCGTCCTCCGACACCAGTTCGGTGCCCCCGCGCTCCAAATGGCGCACGGGTGCCTACGACGTCGATGCCCCGGTGACCGACGCCGACGGGCAGTTCGTCCCGGGGACGGCTGCGCACGCGAGGAACGCCTTCGCGACGAGCAGCACGGTCACGGAGTACACGCTCACGACTTCCGAGGAGCCCGGCGCCCTCCCGCCGTTCACCCGTCGGGACGGCACTATCCGGCCCTCGTACGGGAGCAGCTTCACGGATCTCAAGCTGTCCCGGGAGACCTTCCACGACAGCAAGCCGCCGCTGCGCGTCTCGGGGGACTCGACCATCGCCGTCAACGCGCAGGCCGGTGAGCTGAGCGAGATCTACACGACCACCAAGGTGGCCGACCACGCCAACACCGTCCTCCAGCAGATCGGCAGCAATGCGAGGCTGAAGCCGGTGCCGGGGAACTCGGTCTCCGTTCCCGTCACCAACAGCAGCCGGGGCAGGAACCGGGAACTGACCATGTATACCGTCGAGTTCCTGACCCGGCCGCGCACCGAGATCTGCCGCGACTTCGCGAGCTTCGTCCTCGGTGGCCAGCCCTCGGACCTCGTGTTCCGCAACGAACTCGCCTTCTCACTGGGCCTCGCGCAGCCCGACGAGGCCGTCACCACCCCGGTCAACTCCCACGGCAACGTGGAGGTGCGCGGAACCCATGAACTCGCCTCCTTCCTGAGCGAGGTCGCCGAGAGCGACACCGTGCCGCTCAACGAGATCACCCCCACGCTCGCCCGGGAGAAGGTCCAGGAACTGGGCGGCAGCAAGGACTCCGGGGCCTCGGTCGGCCAGGGCAGGGCATTCGGGCGCACGATGGGCGTCAACGGGCCTTCCTCGACACCGGAGTTCCGGATGAACGAGGCCCTGGCCCGGGTGGGCGCCAACGAGTTCGCGCACCCCGATGTGGGCGAGGCGTTCCTGATCCAGGCGATCGGCACCGGCGGCACGTACCAGGACCGGGACTTCGGCACGGACTTCACCCGGGACTTCGAGGGCTACACGGACGGGCGCCGGGGCGGCTACCACTTCGCGGCGGTCGTCGCCGCCAGCCGGAACGGCCAGCACCTCGTCACGCTGGAGAACTTCCGCCGGGACGGTTCGGCACGCGTCCAGACCGCCGACGCCGTCGAGCAGGTCTACGAGCACTTCAAGGGGCAGCTGTCCGAGGTCGAGACCGAGCTGAACTCGGCCGAGGCGGCGGGACAGGACGTCTCCGCACACCGCGCCGTACACGCCCGGCTCAAGGAGCTGGACGTGCTGGTGACGACGTACGAGACATTGAGGCCGTCGCAGCAGGACACGAACGGCACGGGCAGCACGGGTAGCACGTTCTTCCATGAGCTGGAGCAGCAGATCGGCACGACGAAGGGGCAGCTCGGCAAGGCGCTGAACGCCGTGTCGGGGGACGACATCAACCGGCCGCAGACTCTGTGGCACCTGAAGATGCAGGGCATGGCCAAGGGCGAGTCGTTCCACGAGGTGCGGACCACCGACACCCCGGGCCGGTCGATCATCGCCAATCCGCTGACGGCGGTCGTCGTCGGCGGGCGGGAGACGAAGAGTTCGACCCTGGAGTTCCCCGAGGGCTCCAAGTCGCTCACGGAGGTCGGGGCCGCCCGGTTGCAGCGTTTCGCCGAGCAGGCGGTGCGGCAGCTGCTCTGGGACCGCCGGCAGGCGCAGCCGCTGACCGAGATCAAGGTCACGACCTTCGGCAACTCCGCTGTCAATGCCAAGAAGACCAGCGTCGAGCGGGCCGAGCTGATCCGCTCGGAACTGATGGACAAGGTCGTCAAGTTGCTCGACACCGCCGGTGAGCGCTCCGGCCGCCCCGACCGGGTGCCGCACCCCGACGAGATCAGGATCGTGATCAGCCCGGAAGGCCGTCATCCCGACCCGCCGACGGTGGGGGAGTCCCTGGAGGCCCGGCGCCGGACGGCCCTGCTGGAACTCATGGGTTCCACCGACGTGAAGTCGCGGGAGGAGATCCAGCGCGTGCTGGGCAAGCTGCCGAAATCCGCGTACGAGGCGCTGTACGCCGAGGCGGCGGCCATCAGCGACTCCCTCAACCCCTTCCCCGCGGCCCACTCCGACGTGGTCACGACCCTCGCCCAGCAGGCCGCCGCGCGCCGCGAGGACGCGATCCGCAGGGTGGCGTACGAGCTGAAGACGGCCCGCGACACCGGGGCCGACCCGTCGGCCGCGCGGGAAGCGGCCACCGAACTCGCCCGGCGCATGGGCCGGGCCCGAGGCGCGACGGCCCCCGGCACACCCTCGGAGGAGCCGGCGCGGACCCGCTCCATCGCCGAGATTCTGAGCGGCCGTTGAACCCCGATCGGATCCGAACCGAGTGGTGACGACATGCGTGACATGGCTGAGGCAACGACCGCCTCGACCGACAACAACGCCATGCGTCGCGGACGTTTTGAACAGATGTCCTGAGCAGACGTCTTGGGCGGAAGTCCTGAAGGGACCAACGAGATGACTCCCAACCGGCACAACCGGCAAGGGGTACGAGCGCTGCGTGCCGAGGCGGCCGCGGCCGTGCTGGCGAGTTTCCTGCTGGCTGCCGGGGGTGCCGCCGCTCAGGCGTCGGCCTCCCCGCTTACGGACGGCGTCCGGGCCGGGGCGCTCACGGACGCGGCGGACTCCGTCAAGTACTACGTCGTCGGCAAGGAGCGCGACGGCAAGCCCGAGTTCCTGTTCTCCATCGCGGAGAAGGTCCTCGGCGACGGCAGCAGGTTCGACGAGATCTTCGAGCTGAACAAGAACCGGGTCCAGGCCGACGGCGGTGTACTGACCCAGCCGACGGCCATCGAGGCCGGCTGGGTTCTCCAACTGCCGGACGACGCGGCGGGCGAGGGCGTACGGGTGGGGGAGCTGCCGACGGTGGGCTCGGCGTCACCGGCGCCGACCTCCCCGACTCCCTCCACCCCGCAACCCCAGGCGGTGGGCTCGCAGCCGAACACCGACGGCTCGAACGCGGTGACGCCCGTCCTGGGCGTGGGAGCCGCGCTACTGGCGGGCGGCGCGGTGGGTGGCTACGCACTCCGCCGCCGCCGTCCCGCAAGCCCCACCGCACCCGTGACGGCCACCGCCGCCGCGCCGGCGGACCCGCCGGTCACGTCGGCGCCGGCGCCGACGTCCGGTCCCGGCGGGCAGGGCGCGCGGCGCGCTGGCGCGTTCGGCGCGCCGGGGGCCGTACGGGAGCCCGAGCCGACGCCGAACGGGCCGGGCGGCACGACTGTCCGGGCCGCCCGGCAGGGACGGCGGACGGTCTCCGTCCCGGCACCGGCCTCCCGCGCGACCGCAGCCCCTGCCCCGGCGACAGTCGCCGCGCCGGCCGGGCAGGCGACGGTGATGGCGTCGGTCGGGCAGGCGGGTGTGGCGACGTCAACTGTGCGGGGAGGGGAGGTTGCGTCAGCTGGACAGGCGAGGGTGACGGGAATGGCTGTGCAGGCGGCGGCGTCAGCCGTTCAGGCAGGGGAGGCTGCGCCAGCTGGGCAGGCGAGGGTGACGGGGACGGCTGTGCAGGCGGGGCTGGTGGCGTCGCCTGGACAAGCGACGGTGGCGGCGACTGCCTTGCCGACGCGGGTGGCGGCGACGATCGTGCCGCCGGGAGCGCCGGGAGCGCCGGGAGCGCCGGGAGCGCCGGGAGCGCCGGGAGCGCCGGGAGCGCCGGGAGCGCCGGGAGCGCCAGCGACGGTTGTCGCGCGGCGGAGCGGGGTGCGGGGGAACGGTGTGCGCGTGGTGGCGCCGACACCGCGTACCACCGCCCCGATGCCCGCCCCGCTCCCCGACACCATCCGCACGTTCCACGTCGTCTTCGGCGACGACCTCGTCGACATCACCCTTGCCGCAGGCGGAGGTTCGGAGGCCGATGCCCCGGTCGCGTGGATGCCCCTTCCCTACGACATCCCCGAGGGCGACGGAGCGTTCCTCTGCATCGGCGCCTCGGACGACGACGGCTGCCTCTTCCTCGACCTCGCCCGAGCCCCCGGTGCCGTCGCGGTGGGCGGCGACGCGGAAGCGGCGCGACGGCTGCTGGAGTCGCTGGTCCTGCAACTCGGGGTGAGCCCCGCCCTCGATCAGATGTCCGCCTCCGCGGTCGCCGTCGGCGCCTTGGCGGGCATGGCCGAGGGGCTCGCCCGGGTCGAACGCGCCACGAGCCTCGGGGAGATCGCCGCCCGCCGCGCGGAAGAGGCCGCTCCGCAGGTCGAGTTCGTCTTCGGCATCCTGGACTCCGCAGCGGACCACGCGGCACTCTCGGATCTGCTGCGCGGCCCGGGCCGGGTGGTCCCGATCGTGCTGGGCGAGCCCGAGACCGCTGCCTGGACCTTCACCGTCCGCCCCGCGCCGATGACAGAGAACCAGGGGTAGCTGCCCAGGCGGGAACGACTGAGGGGTGGCTCCCAGTGGGAGCCACCCCTTCGTCCGGTGTGGGTACCGCTACTTGACGAGGCTGCCGTCCGCCTTGACCGCGAACCAAGTGCCGCCCACGCCCTGGCCGTTGGTGTCACCGGGGGTCTGGTCGCCGGTGAACCAGTACAGCAGCCAGCAGTCGAGAGCCAGCTGCTTGGTTCCGTCGTCGGGGCGGGTGT
Source organism: Streptomyces sp. NPDC002680 (assembly GCF_042889145.1). Lineage (NCBI taxonomy): Bacteria > Bacillati > Actinomycetota > Actinomycetes > Kitasatosporales > Streptomycetaceae > Streptomyces > Streptomyces sp. NPDC002680. The sequence continues at coordinate 192,508 of NZ_JBIAQP010000001.1, read as the reverse complement.
AGGTGCTCAGAAGCTTGGGGTCGATGCCCTCGACGGAGTTGACGTCGACCGGCTTGGCGGGCTTCCACTTGTCCAGGCAGGCGTCGACGCAGTTGGACTTCATCGGCCAGTCGGTGTCCTTGGTGAAGCGGTACAGGGTACGGCCCTTGCCGTCACGGACGATGTCGCCCAACTCGGCGTTGCTGACGGTGGACAGCGGCGGGAGCGCCTCGGCCTGGTCGGCGCCGGCATCGGCGCCACTGCCGTAACCGTCCCCCGTACCAGCGCCCGAGTCCTCAGCTGCCGCCTTGGTGCCGTCGGGCGCCGAGGCGAACCAAGTCCCGCCCACGCCCTGGCCGTTGGCCTGGCGGGGCTGGGTGTCCTTGATGTAGCGGTACATCGGCCAGCCGGCGACGGTGAGCTGCTTGCTGCCGTCGGTGCGGGTGACCTCGCCCAGCAGCGACGGGTCCATGCCGTCGGCCGCCGCGACGTCGCCTGCCGGGACCGGCGGCCAGGTCTTGGCGCAGTCCCCGTCGCACGTGGACCGCGGGGGCTTGGCCGTGTCGTTGTCGAAGCGGTAGAAGGTGAAGCCCGCGCTGTCGGTGAGGACCTGTCCCAACTCGGCGTTGTCCCAGATGCTGAGCTTGCCCGGCGCCGAAGCCTGCACCTGCGCCAGGCCGTCGGCCGCCCCCGCGGGAGCCTTCGCGCCGGTGCTCGGGGAGGCGCTCAGCGCGGCACCGGCGGGCTTGGCCGCGTCGTCCTGCTGGGGCCCGCAGCCGGACGCGAACATGATGGCCGCCGCCGACACCGCCACCGTCACCGAAATTCCCTGCAACTTGCGCATGACTGTTTCCCTCTTCCGTATCTGAATTTCGGCGCGGCGGAGCGCGCCCCCGTTTTCGTGGGTTTCCGCGAATTGCGGAACATCCGCCCCGTCGACGGACATCCGCTTCAGCGGTGCATTCCGACGGCGCGTCCGGCGCGGTCGGTCATCCGCTGCTGCCGTGAACACGGGCCGCGCGGGAAGGGGGTTCAATCCCCCGAAGGTTCTCTCGAAGATTTTTTCAGCTCTCAGCTCTCAGCTCTCACGGATGAGCTTGCCGTCCGCGCCCAGCACGAACCACTCACCGTCCAGGCCCTGCCCGTTGACGTCACCGGGAGAGGCGTCGCCGACGTAGTAGTAGAGCGGCCATTCGCCGTAGCTGGCCTGCACCGCGCCGCCGGCGCTGGCGGCCGTGGCCAGCAGCTTCGTGTCGGCGCCGGGACCTGCGGCGACCTTGGCCGAGCCCGTCAGTGCGGGCCAGACCGCGATGCAGTCGGCGTCGCAGTTGCTGGTGCCGGCCTTGTCCTTGGTGAAGGCGTAGAGCGTACGGCCGTCCTGGTCGACCAGGATGTCGCCGAGGTCGGAGCCGGTCACCTTCACGGTCTGCCCGAAATCCTGGGCGGAGGGGCTCGCGGGCTTGTCCGCCGCCGTGCCCTCCGTGTTTCCGCCGCAGGCCGTCAGGGCCAGCAGGGTCAGGGGAATCGCCGCCAGAGTGATCCGTGTGGTCCGTGCGCGCATGATGTCGACCGTCCTTTGTCGTTGTCGTGGCTGCCCGCGAAAGAGCGTCGCGGATTCCCACACGTGCGTCCGGCACGACGGGTTCAATCGGAATTTCTCTGAACCTCCGTACCGCCGTGGCCGTGTGCTGGGTGCTCGAAGCAACACCCGCACTCGGAAAGGTCCAAGAAAATGCGCAGGAATTCCGCCCTCGTCTCGACCGCCTCGGCCGTCGTACTCGCCGCGGGCATGCTCGCCGGTGCCGTCGCCGTCCCGGCCGCCGCCCACGACGGTCACACCGGTCACACCGGCTCCGCGTCCACCCCGGCCACGAAGACGCTGTCTGCGGTCTCGGTGAAGGCCCGGACCGTATCCCTGGTCGCGCGGCTGGACGGCGCACAGGAAGTGCCCACGCCGGGCGGCCCGGCGGTCGGCGACCAGGACGGCGAGGCCGTTGCCCTCGTCAAGGTCAAGGGCGACCGGGTCACCTTCGCGCTGAGCTGGCAGGGCATCGGCGCGCCGACCCTCGGTCACATCCACGAGGGCAAGGCCGGCGTCAACGGCGCCGTCAAGACAGGACTGTTCACCACCGCCATGCCCGCCGGAGTGGACTCCGCCGCGGGCCAGACCTCCGTCAACGACGCCGCGCTGGCCGAACGGCTGCGCACCGACCCCGGCAGCTTCTACGTCAACCTGCACAGCGCCGAGTTCCCCGGCGGAGCGGTGCGCGGTCAACTGAAGCCGACCGGCCGGGCGATCAACCCGCTCGCCATCATCAGGGGCGGCAGTCTGCGCGCCCTCGCCGACGGCAGCCAGGAGGTCCCGGCCGGGGACCCGAAGGCGGTGGGCGACCGGGACGGTCACGCGGTGGCGTTCCTCCACCCCGGACGACGCTCGGTGGGCTACTCCCTGGCCTGGGTGAACATCGCGGCTCCGGTCGCGGGCCACATCCACGAGGGGGTGCTGGGGAAGAACGGCGCCGTGAAGGTGCCGCTGTTCACAACACCCGTACCGCAGAACATCTTCGCCCTCTCGGGCTCGGTCGCGGTGGCGGACACCGCGGTGCTGAAGCAGCTCAAGAAGCGCCCGACCGGCTTCTACGCCAACCTGCACACCGCAGAGTTCCCCGACGGGGCGGTGCGCGGTCAGCTCTTCCGCTGACCGCCGGCTCCTGAACGGCCGGTCAGGACCCGTGATGCCGTCAACAGGACCTCATGGCTCAAGGGCAGGCTTGATTGGTCTGGACATTGCTGGGACGCTGCTCGCGTGTGGATTCGATTCTTCCGCTCAAGAGCCCGGTCTTTACAGGTAGTTGTGCCCATGGTGCTCGGTGTGTGCGTGGCGCTGGCCGTGGGGATCCTCGGCCTCGGCGGCCACCCCACATCGGCACACGGGGCACCGTCGGCCGACCGGTACGTGGACATCTCGGCGGTTCCTGCCACCGCCGTCCCGGCCGACGGACCGGACGCCTCCAGGGGATCCTTCACCGAGGACTGCGGACGCAACGAGAACGGTCATCGCAACGCCGACAACCTCGTGATCTCCCCGGGGCTGACGGGCGGGGCCCATCACGTGCACGACTACGTCGGGAACGTGACGACCGACGCCCTGTCGACCAACGAGGGTCTGGCGGCTGCCGCGACCACCTGTGTGGGCGGTGACCGGTCCACGTACTACTGGCCGGTTCTGCGACGGCTGGACCGGACCGGAAGCGACGCGCACGCCGTGGGCGGCGGGGTCGACGGGAACGCCGGCGAGATCCTGGTGGCGTCCTCGGTCCGGGTGGAGTTCCGTGGCAGTCCGACGAGCGAGGTGGTCGGCATGCCCCGGTTCCTGCGGATGGTGACCGGGGACCCGGTGGCGGCGACGGTGAACGAGCCCGGCCGTGTACGCGCGCAGTGGGGGTGTTCCGGCTACGCGGAGCGTTTCACCGTGAAGTACACGCTGTGCCCCGAGGACAGCGGGCCGACGCGCACGCTGGACTTCCCGAGCTGCTGGGACGGCCTGTCCACGGACAGCCCCGACCACCGCTCGCACGTGGTGTTCCCCGCTGCCAACGGCGTCTGCCCCCGGGCCACGTTCGCCGTACCGCAGTTGAGGATCACCCTCACGTACGACGTTCCGCACGATGTGCGCTACGCCGTGGACTCCTTCCCCGAGCAGAAGCGCGATCCGGTCACCGACCACGCTCTGTTCGTCAACGTCATGACGGACCGTCGGATGGAACAGCTCGTGTCCTGCCTCAACGAGGGCCGCCACTGCCGACCAGAGTGACCGGCCCGAGTGACGCAGACCACATTGAACCAACCTCCTCGGGGATGCGTGTTGGACGTGTCAGTCAGGGAGAGGACGGGAGTAAGTGGATGGCGGCGGCACTGTGGTCCCGCACTCGGCACAAGCAAAGAGCTGCTAGTGACGAGGCACTGATCCGGGCGCTGTACGAGGAACACGGCAGAGCCCTCCTCGCATACGCGCAACGGTTGACCGGCGATCACGCGGCAGCGGAGGACGTGGTCCAGGAGACGCTGATCCGGGCGTGGAAGCACCCGGACGTGCTGGTCAACGGCAAGGGCTCGGTGCGCGGCTGGCTGCTCACCGTGGCCCGCAACATCGTCACGGACCGGCATCGGGCGAAGGCCTCGCGCCCGACGGAGGTCGCGGAGTCCGTCACCACCACCCCGGTGGAGGAGGACCACGCGGAGGCCGTGGTCAACTCGATGCTCGTCATGGAAGCCCTCGACCGGCTCTCGCCGGATCACCAGGACGTACTGAGGGAGATCTACTTCCAGGGCAGGAGCGTCAACGAGGCGGCCGAGACTCTGGGGATACCGCCCGGGACCGTCAAGTCCCGGTCACACTATGCCCTGAAGGCATTACGGGACATGTACAGGGACAAACCAAGAACAGCGAAGCTCGTCGCACTGAAGGAGGTGGCGGTATGAGCATTCAGCAGCACGACAGCGAATTGCTCGGTGCCTACGTCCTCGGCACGCTCGACGAGCAGGAGGTGCGGGCCGTCGACGAACATGTGGAGTCGTGCCCGCGATGCGGCGACGAACTCGACGGGTTGCGGGAGATGCAGGCCGCACTGGGTGAGGTGCCGCCGGAGGCGTTCCTCGACGGACCGCCGGAGGGCGGCGACCTGTTGCTGCAGCGCACGCTGCGACAAGCCCGCAGCGAACGCACAGGTGTGGAGCGGCGACGACGGGTGGTGCTGTCCGCAGTGGCGTCCGTCGCGGCCGCGGCCGTGCTGGGCGGTGGCGTACTGATCGGCCAGTCCTTCGGCGGCGGGACGGGTACGAGTGCGGTGCCCGCGCCGCCTACGGCCTCCGTCCCTGCCACACCGCCCGCCGGTTCCGAGGCGGGTTCGGCGACCAATGCCGCCACCGGGACACAGATGACGGTGCGGGTGACCCCGGCCGCCGACTGGGTCCGGGTCAACGCCTCCGTCAAGGGCATCCCGGCGGGGGAGCGGTGCCGCCTGATCGTGGTGGCCAAGGACGGCACCCGCGAGGTCGCCGGCAGCTGGCTCGTCGCCGACGAGGCCAAGGGCGCCAACCTCGACGGCTCCGCGGCCGTACGGGTCGACGACGTCGCGAAGGTCGTCGTCGAGAACGACCGGGGCAAGGAGTACGTGGCGGTCGAGCTCTGAGACACGGCGGGATCGGCGGGATCCGGAGACGGATCCCGCCGTACGTTTCGTCCACGCGGCCGGACGCGAGGCACGCACCTACTCCGGCGGCATGCAGCGCCGGCTCGACATCGTGCTCAGCAGCGACATCGCGGCGTACAACCCCGTCAACCGGGCCCTGACCGCCGGGCGTACGGCACTCGCCGCGTTGACGGTGGGGATATCCCTCAAGTGCTTCCGCTCCTGCCAGAAATCCGTGTGACCCGCCTCGTCCTCTGTGCGAAACCGGGAACCGGCGACGATGCCGGTTCCCGGTTTCGTCGCCGGTTCATTGAACGCATCAAGCGATGAAGAGGCAGCAATCACATGAATCCCCTTGCGGCCGACCGGTCAATTCCGGCGATGTCCTCGCGCGGGACAGCGGTCGAGAATCTCCCGCTCTGCTCCCGTCACATCCCGGCCGAGGAAATGCTCCTCGGCGACTGGATTCCGGTCCGCGAGACCGCTGGCGGAGTTCTGATCGCCATCGCGGACGAACTGCTGGACCGCTCCGCGCTGAGCGTGTGGCTCCCCGGCGAGAAACTGGTGTTCCAGCGGGCCGGCCGGCGCGAGATCCAGGAACTCGTCGTCGACATGAGGCTCGACGAGGTCGCCGACGACATGGCCAACGCCCTGACCCGCCGCTTCCCGGAGTACGTCGCCCGGACCGGCACCAGACCCTGGCAAAAGACGGCGGCGTGCGTCCTCGCCCTCACGACTGCGGGCACGCTCATGGCCGGAGGCCTCGGCATCGTCGTTGCCGATCCCGCTCGGCGGGACCAGCAACCACCTCCGCACCGACGTCCTTCGGCGGGTGGGCGGCCGGGACGCCTGGAACGTCACCGAGGACGCCGACCTCGGGCTCCGGCCGGCGTCGACCGGCCACCAGGTGGACATCGCCGACTCCACGACGTGGGAGGAGTGCCCCGCGTGGCCATGGGCCTGGGCCAATGCAGCGCACCCGCTGGCTGAAGGGATATCTGCTCACCGCGCTCGTGTACACCAGACGCCCGGTCGCAGCGCTCCGGCAGTTCGGCGCACCCGGCATGCTGTCGCTGCTCGGGATCGTCCTCGGCATCCCCGTCATCTTCATGTTCTGGCCCTGCGCCTTTCTGCTGGCGCCGGTCGCGGCGGCGGGTCCCCAGATGGACTGCGGGCTCACGGCACAGACGGCGGCCGTCTCGGCCACAGCCATGTGGATCAGCGCCGCGATCATGGCCGGAGCGATGCTCGTGGCGGCGTACAAGCGCCGAATGTCCTGGTGGACCGCTGCACTTGTGCCGCTCTACTGGCTGCTGCACGCCTTCGCCGGATGGTGCGCGCCGCACCAGCTCGTCCGCGCGCCCTACAAGTGAGAGAAGACCACCCGCGGCGCACCGTCGTCCGGCCTTGGTGGGCGGCAGAAGCGACCCGCAGGACGGTGGTCTGTGACCGGCGGCGGTCGTTGGCGTGAAGCGCCACGGCCCGCCCGGATCCGGGACCCGCCCGGATCCGGGCCGTCGCGCTTCAGGCGGCGGTCCGTGGGCGTTCACCCGTCGCTCCAGAACGGCTCCGCAGCGCCGCGTTTCCGAGAGTTCGCCGCGAGAGGACGACAGTGGCGTGTCCCGTCGCGGGCTCGGCGGACCGGACCGACCCGTACGTGCGAAGGCGGAGGGCGAGGGCGGCGGTCCGGACGACCGCGTTGCCCTCCGCCAGGATCGCCGTGCTCGTTGTACCCGAACCGCCGTGGTGCACCGCAAGTCGGCAGCGCGGCAGCAGTGCCGGCAGGCCCCCGCTGGAACGCTGGACGTCCTGCTGGTCACCCCACCTTCATCGCGAACGAACGTGACCGAAACACGGGCGCCGTCCCCGTAAACCTGACTGCGGGAATGGAAAACAAAAGGCAACGAAAATTCATACGTGCGAAATGGAGAAGCCCTTTGATTTCGCACACGGGGTCTCCATGGGTACAGGAAATTCACAGCAGAACTTCGCCGCACCTTTGTGGGACATTGCGGAAGAAGGTGGAAATGGGACCCCCGATCCGCCGTTGACAATGGACTGGACCAGTCGTACTTTTTGAAAGCGCAACCACCGCTTGGCTGAACTCTTACCGGTGTCACCGGTCTTCTGGCGCTCCCCTTCACAGGACGGCCACAATGACGTTCGGAATCTCGCAGCGCAATTCATTGATCGCCAATCTGCGACACCTCTACGAAACACAGCCGGAGAAACTCCTCTTCACCTTTGTCGACGACCATGGTGAGGACAAGGAGACGCTCCGAGCCGGCGAACTCGCCGAGGCCGTCGACGACATCGCCACCTCCCTGCGGTTATCGGGACTCAATCCCGGAGACCGGGCGGTGCTCGTCTACCCGCCCTCGCTTGACTTCGTGAAAGCCTTCATGGGCTGTCTGGCGGCAGGAGTCCTGCCCGTGCCGGTCTACCCTCCGAACCCCTTCCGGCTCAAGCGTGACCTGGCCGGCTTCAACGCGATCGTGGAGAGTTCGGGAGCGAGCGCCGCCCTCACCAACGGCCTGTTCGACCGCTCCCGCAGGGCCGGCTCGGTCGCCGGACTGCTCGGCCGTTCGGAGCACAACTGGCCCCGCATCCCCTGGTACCGCACCGACCGGCGCTCCGGCCGACAGACCAGCACGGACTGCGATCCCGGAACCTGGTACGAACCGGCAGACCCGGGGGACACCGCGTTCCTCCAGTACACGTCGGGCTCCACGGGAGTCCCCAAGGGCGTGATGGTCACGCACGGCAACCTCGTCCACGAGATCGCCGCCAACGTCGTGGACCTCCGCCTCAACCCGGACACACGCGGGGTGTTCTGGCTCCCGCAGTACCACGACATGGGGCTGATCAACGTCCTGCTCAGCACCGCTCTCGGCAACTCCACGACGCACATCATGTCGCCGCTCACCTTCCTGCAACGGCCCTGGATCTGGCTCGACGTCATGTCCCGGGTGGGGGCCACGATCACCTCGGCGCCGAACTTCGCGTACGACCTCGCGGTCCGCAAGACCACCCCGGAGATGCGCACCGGATGGGACCTGAGTTCCCTGGAGATGGCCATCACCGCGGCCGAACCGATCAGGACCCGGACCATCCGCACGTTCCTGAACGCCTTCCAGGTGTCCGGGATCCGGCCCGACGTGTTCTACGGCGCCTACGGGCTCGCGGAGAACACGGCGAGCGTCACCAACCGCGGCCAGGGGGTGCTGCGCCTCGACAGAAAGGCGCTGGCGGAGGGCGACGTCGTCCCGGTGGACGACACCCCCGGCGTCTCGGACCCCCTGGACGCGGAACGGCACGTCGAGTACTACGGCTGCGGTTTCTCCAGCAAGCCCGGGGACCGGATCCGGATCGTCGACCCCGACACAGGTGTCCCGTCCCCGCCCCGGCGCATCGGCGAGATCTGGGTCCGCTCCTCCACCACCGCGGCCGGCTACCACGGACGCCCCGAGACGACCCGCGAGGTCTTCCACGCCACCGTGACGGGCGACAACGACCCGACCGAGTACCTGCGCACCGGCGACCTGGGATTCCTGCACGAGGGCCAGCTCTTCATGACCGGCCGGATCAAGGACCTGATCATCATTCGGGGACGCAACGTCTACCCCTCCGACATCGAGGACAGCGTCCGGGAGTGCCACCGGGCCGTCCGCCCCGGCGGAGTCGTGGCCTGCGCGCTCGGCCCGGACGAGACCTTCCCCGGGGACACCACGACCGCCGCGGACGCCACGGAGAGCGGCGAGCGGCTGGTGGTCTTCGTCGAGACGGGCGAGAAACGGGTCGACGCCGACGTCGCCGCCGAGATCTGCGCGACGGTCCGCAAGTTCGTCTACGCCGACCACCAACTCTCCTGCCACGCCGTGGTGTTGGGACGGCCGGGGCTGGTCCGCAAGACCACCAGCGGCAAGGTCCGCCGCCGGGTGTGCAAGGAGGCCCTCCTGAACGGCGCGATCGACCGCGAGACCACCACGCTCCTGGTCTCCGTGCACGAGAACGACATCCCCGCCCGCGACGAGTTCACCGAGGGGCGACGTCGATGAACACAGCCCACGCCGACCACAACGGTCCGATCCTCGCCACCGGTCCCCGCGATCCGCGGATGTACGACGTCGACGACGACTTCCGACGCGTCCTCATCGACATGTCCGCGTTGACCGTGGCCTCCGCGACACGCAGGGACCGCTTCTTCCACGCCACCTCCACGGCCGCCCGCGGTGTCCTGACGGTGGGCGACAGCCCCCTCCTGCCCGCGCACGGATTCCTCCGGCCGGGCCGCCGCTTCCCGGTGCTCGTCCGCTACAGCAACTCGGTCGGCACGGACGACGTCAAACCGACGGTCCGCGGACTCACCCTCCGCCTCCTCGACACCGCCCCCGACACCGCGACCGGACTCGAACCCGGCCTGCTCGACCTCACCTTCAACACCGGCCCGACCTTCTTCGCCTCCACCGCCGAGATCTTCCGGCGCAGCTTCGGCACCCCCGGGGAACGCGCCCGCAACATCAGCGAGAACCCGGCCGTACGTTCCACCATCTGGAACAACATCAGGACCGTCGGCTCCTACGCCACCTACGACTTCTACTCCCAGGTGCCCCAGGGCTTCGTCGCCGAGGACGGACGGCAGTGGCTCATCCGCTTCCGCGTGTACCCGGCCGACGAACCGCTGCTGCGGGGCGACTTCGACCACGGCGACCTGTGGTGGCCGCCGGACGCCCCCGAGGAGATCCCGCGCCCGTACGGCGACACACGCGACCCCGCGTTCCTCCGCGAGGACCTCCGCCACCGCATCCGCACCACCGGCGTACGCAACGTGCTCCAGGCCCAGCTCCACCCCCTGGACGGCACCCCCGAAGGCACCGAGACCGCTCTCGATCCGGCGCGCCGCTGGCCGGAGGACCTGTGCCCCTGGTTCGACCTCGGGGACATCCACCTCGACACCCTCGCCGACGACGACACCGTCAACCACCTCGTCTTCGACCCGGCGTTGGCCCCGCCGGACCTGGGCATCGCCCTCGCCCGCTCGCCCCACTCGACCGCGTCCCTGAACCATCTGCGGGCCCTCGTCTACCAGGCCGCGTCCTACGCCCGACTGGGCGAACGGCAACCCCCGGAACTGGCGGGACTGCTGCGCCCCAGCCGCAGCATCACGACGAGGCCCACCCCCGAGGCCACTCCACCCGTCACCGCCGGATCCCGCAGCGTCGTGGTCATCGGCGCCGGACCGGCGGGCCTGACCATCGCCCGCGAACTGGAGCGCTCCGGCCACCGGGTGACCGTACTCGAAGAGCGGGACGCGGTGGCCGGCAAGTGCGAGACGGTGGAGATCGAGGGCCGCGCCTACGACCTCGGCGGCCACATCTGCACCAACCAGTACGAGAGAGTCGCCGAGTTGGCGACCGAACTGGGTGTGGCGACGGAGGCCACGACCCCGTACCGAGTCCTCGACACCGAGCAGGGCGCGGTGCTGCCGCAGGACACATCCTTCTTCCGCAGGGACACGTTCCTGCGCTACCAGGCCCTGCGAGAGCGGGAGTTCCCGCACATCGCCGAACCGGGCCTCGCGCACTCCGCGAAGGCGCTCGCCGCCCCCGTGACGCAGTGGCTGGCCGCACACGGACTCCAGGCCATGGCCGCCTCCTTCGGCACCGGCTACACCGCGGCCGGCTACGGCCACCTCGACGACGACGTCCCCGCGCTGTACTTCGTCAAGTACGCGGAGATGACCGGGCTCCTGTCCCGCAAGGCCGAACTCCTCGGCCATCCAGGCGCGTTCACCATCACCGGAGGCTTCGCCACCCTGTGGCGTCGGATCGCCGAGGAACTCGCCGACGTACGGTGTGCCGTGCGTGTCGAGTCCGTCGAACGGCACGCGGACGGCGTACGGGTGCACACCGACTCCGGCCCGGTGGAGGCGGACGACCTGGTACTGACCGTCGCCCTCGACCGCGTGCTGCCGATCCTGGACAGCACGGACCACGAGCGCGAACTCGCCGCGCGGATCCGCGCCAACGCCTACCACACCACCGTCGCCACGGCCTCCGGCCTCCCGGACTCCGCCTTCTACTTCCTCAAGCAGCACAACGACACCCGCGAGGCGACGGGCCACTGCGTCGCCTACCACCACCGCTACCCGGACAGCGACGTCCGCACCTTCTACTCGTACGGCCGCCCCGAAGAGGTCGTCCCACTACTGCGGGACGATGCGGCCGCCCTCGGCGGCCGACTGGAGGCCGTACACCTCGAACGCCAATGGGCGTTCATGCCGCACTTCGGCAGCGAAGACCTCCAGAGCGGCATCCTGGACCGGCTCGAAGCGATGCAGGGCCGCCACCACACCTACTACACGGGCAGCCTGCCCTCCTTCGAACTGGTCGAATGCACCGTCGCGCACGCCCAGGACCTGGCCCGCCGCCACTTCCCGCCCGTGGACGGCACACGGACGCCCACCGCGTCCACCGCTCCCGTACGCTCCGCCGTCACCGCTCCCGGGCTGGGCGCCCGGCTGACCGTGGATGCCGTACGGGACTGGCTGGTCACCAACATCGCCGCCGAACTGCGGCTGCCCGCGACCTCTCTCGACACGTCCCGGGCACTGGAGGAGTACGCGCTGGAGTCGCTGTCCGTCGCGGCCCTCCAGGCACGACTCTCCGACTGGCTGGGCTACCGCGTCCCCCACACCCTCTTCATGGAACTGCCCACCATCGACCAGGCCGCCCGCCACCTCGCGGAACCCGACGCACCCACATCCACCGGTGGCACCGCGTCCACCCGCCAGGAGGCCGCGATGGACACCGCCCGCCCCGCACCACGCCGTCTGCTCCCGCTCAACCGACCGGTCCCCTTCTTCTGTGCGGGCGGCCTCGGCGGCTCCGCCCGCTACCTCGCCTCGCTGGCCCGCGCGCTCGGCGACGGCCGGCCCTGCTACGCCCTCGAAATCCCCGGCCTCGACGGCACGGAGGAGCCGTTGGACGACATGCCGGCCCTCGCGGCCGTCTTCGCCGACGAGGTCCAACAAATCCAGCCGCACGGCCCGTACCACCTCGGCGGCCACTCCTTCGGCGGGATGCTCGCCTACGAAGCGGCACGCCATCTGCGTGAACGCGGCGAGGAGGTCCACAGGGTCGTCCTGTTCGACACCTACGTCCCGCTGCCCGGCCGGGGCGCGCCGGCCGACGACGACCTGCGGGCCATAGAGGAACTCCTCGCGCTGCGGCACATCGCCTGCCTCGCGACGGACCGGTGCAGCTGCGGTGTCGACCGCTCCAAGCCCCTGGACGAGCAGGGCGAACAGATCGCGCTGGCCCTCGGGGCACCAGACCCGCAGTCGTACGAGTCCCACCTCGTGAACCTGGTCGGCACCTACCAGGCGGGCCTGCGGGCCTTCGCGCTCTACCGGCCCGAACCCTCGGACCTCTCGGTGGTCCTGGTCAAACCCGAGGCGGGGTTCGCCCCCCTCACCCCGGACGACCACCGCGTCCCGATGCACTTCGACTCGCCCAACGGCTGGGACACCGTCGAACTGGGCGACCTGACCGTCGTCCCGGTGACCGGCAACCACTTCAGCATGTTCACGCGCCCCCACCTCACCGCCGTCGCGGAGGCGACCCGAACCAGCCTGACGGCTGCCCGGTGACCACGGTCAGGTGGTCACCGGGGTCGCCGGGCGGGCGCTCAGGCCGGTCGCCGCGATGACGGAGGCCACCCGTCGCATCAGCGAGCAGAACCTGCGCCAGAGGCTGGCGCTCACCGGCCCGGACGACGAACTCCACCGTCTCCCCGAGGGCCTCGCCGAGGTACGCGAGGACCTGCTCGAAACCAACCGCGAGGCCGAGCGGCTGATTCACGGTCTCGGTCTCCTCCAGGCCACGGTCGCTGCGGGCGAGCAGCATCTGTCGGCCGCGCCGATGCTCGTGACAGCCGAACTCGCCCCGCAGACCAAGGAAGAGCAAGCGGACGTGGAGGTGACGGCGGACCGGCCGCTGACTGTCCTCGGCGATCCCGTACATCGTGCGTTCCATCGCGGAGGCCCACGGAACCAGGGCGACGGCCGAACCGGGCCAACAGGGCGGCCTCACCGTCACCGTGCGCTTCCCATGACACGACCCCCGTCCTCATGGAAGGGAAGGGCGTGGCGCTACTGAGCGCGCTCCCACTTCCGGTACGCGGCCACGGCGGTCGGCAGGGTGGGGAAGATCAGGCCGGTGCCGACGGACTCCGTCAGGCCGTATGCGTCCAGGTCGTCCCGCAGATCCTGCTTGACTCGGGCCAGGGCGAAGACGATGCCCCGGCGGGTCAGTTCCTGGCGCAACTCGTCGACGGCGTCCAGGGCGGTGATGTCGACCTCCACATTGGCCTCGGCGTTGAGGACGAACCAACGGACCGGGTCGTCCTGTTCGTCGACGGCGGCCATCGCCCGGCGGCGGAAGTTCTCCGCGTTGGCGAAGAAGAGGGGCGAGTCGTAGCGGTAGACCAGCAGACCCGGGATCGTACGGGCCTGCGGATAGTCGTCCACGTCGTGCATACCGGCCACCCCCGGGACGACCCCCTCGACCGCGTCGTGCGGGCGCGCGACCCGCGTCAGCAGCTCGGCCACGGACAGACCGACGGCGACCAGCACCCCGTACAGGATGTCCAGGGCCAGTACGCCCGCCAGGCAGCCGAGGGCGAGCAGCAACTCCCGGCGGCGGAAGGACGCCAGCCGCCGGAAGCCCGCCAGGTCGATCATGCGGAGGGCCGCGTAGACGACGAGCGCGCCCAGCACCACCGAGGGTGTGCGGGTCAGCAGGGGGCTGAGGAAGAGGAGGACGGCGAGGACCGCCGCGGCGGCGACCAGTGAGTACGCGGGGGAGCGGGCGCCGGCCGAGGAGGCGAGCGCGGTGCGGCTGGCGCTGCTGCTGACCGGGAAACCCTGTACCGCCCCGGCACCGAGGTTGGCCGCGCCCAGGGCGAGCAGCTCCTGGTTGGCGTCGAGCCCGGGGCCGTCGTCGGTACGGTCGGTGAAGGCCCGCGCGGTGAGGATGAAGTCCGTGTAGGCGACCAGGAGCACGCCGACGGCGGGCAGTACCAGGTGCGGCAGCTCCGTCAGGTCCGGGGCCGCGAGGCCGGGCAGACCGGCCGGGACGTCGCCGATCACCTTGATCCCGTGGCGGTCGTCGAGGTCGAGAACGGCCACGGCCGTAGTGGCCAGGACCACGGCCAGCAGAGGACCGGGGACGGTGGGGAAGAACCGGGCCACGGCGAGGACGAAGGCGAGCAGGAGGACGCCGAACAGCAGCGTGGGTAGATGGATCTGCGACAGATGCCGTACGAAGGACCACAGTTGGGGGAAGAACGCGGAGCCCGTGGTGCTGACCCCGGTGAGCTTGGGCAGCTGGTCCACGATCATGATCAGTGCCACGCCGGCCAGATAGCCCACCAGCACCGGCCGGGAGAGCAGGTCCGCGACGAAGCCGAGCCGCACCGCCCACGCCACGACACACAGCAGCCCGACCGTGACCGCGAGGGTGGCGGCCAGTACGGCGTACCGGTCCGGGTCTCCCGCGGCCAGCGGGCCGACCACGGTCGCCGTCATCAGCGCGGTCGTGGACTCGGGCCCGACCGACAGCAGACGCGAGGAACCGAGCACCGCGTACAGCACGAGCGCGGGCAGGATCGCCCACAGCCCGGCGACCGGCGGCAGACCGGCCACACCCGCGTACGCCATCACCTGCGGCACGAGATACGCGGCCACCGTCACCCCGGCCAGCAGGTCGCCGCGCAGCCAGGCGCGCCGGTAGCCGAGAAGCACGCCGAGCCCCGGCGTCAGCCGGCGCCACACCGGAACGGGTCTGCCCGAGCTGTGGGACATGGGCCTCCTTCTGCCGAGTGACCTCATGATCCACGCATGGACGGGCGACCGCGAGGGACCGGGCCGCTCGGAGTTGCGCACGGGCCCGCCTTCGCGGACCAACAGGCCCTCAGGACAGGGCCGTTCAGCTGCGGGGCCCCCACGGCACGCCGCGAAAACGAGATGCGCGCGGCAATCGGCGACACCTATCGTGCCGTCCATGCCTACGACGCCGACCTGGCGGCCCCTCGCACTCGACGACGCCCCGGCCCTGGCCGGGCTGTTCGCCGCGGTGGAGGCGGCCGACGGCACCGACGAGCACTACGACGCCGAGGACCTCGCCGAGGAACTGGCCAACCCGCTCGTGGAGCTGGCCCACGACTCGGTGGGCGTGTGGTCCGGCGGTGAGCTGCTCGGCTATGCCAAGGCGATGGCGATGCCCGACGCGACCGATGTGCACCGGGTGTACGTCGAGGGGGCGGTGCGACCCGACGCGCGCGGCCGGGGCATGGGCACCGAGCTGGTGAACTGGCTGGTGACCAGGGCGACGCAGCACCATCGTGAGCGCTTCCCGGACCTGCCGGGCGAGGCGCACATCCCGCTCCACGCACCGAACACCGCCAAACGCGACCTGTTCCAGGAAGCCGGGTTCGAGGCGCGGCGCTGGTACTTCGACATGCGCCGACCGCTGGACGGCGACCCGGACCCGGTGACGGTCCCGGCGGGCGGGGTTCGTGTCGTCCCCTTCACCGAGGCGTACGACGAGGCGACCCGGCTGGCGCACAACGAGGCGTTCGTCGACTACTGGGGCCACACCCCGAGCACCCCGGAGCGGTGGAGTCATGAGAGCACCGGCGCACGGTCGTTCCGGTCCGACGTGTCGTTCCTGGCACTGGACGGGGACGAGGTCGTCGGCTACCTCCTCGGCCACGAGTACGACGCCGAGACCGCGATGACCGGTATACGAGAATGCTGGATCGGCCGGCTCGGCACCCGGCCGGCCTGGCGCGGCACCGGCGTGGCCACCGCGCTGCTCACCACCTGTCTGCGGGCCGCTCGGGAACAGGGCTGTGCCAGCGCCGGCCTGAGCGTCGACACCGCCAACGCCACCGGCGCCCTGGGCCTGTACGAGCGGTGCGGCTTCCGCACCCGGCACACCTGGATCGGGTACGTACGGCGGCTGTAACGTCATCGATCGGCTCGGGAGCGCTGCCGGTAGTCCAGGGGTGGCTCGCCGCCTCCGTCTTCACGCGTTCGGTGATCTCACGTTCGAGCAGTTCGCTGAAGCGCCGGCACCTGTCGAGACCGCCCGTTGCGCTCGGTGTGGGGCGGCAGGAGGGCCCTCAGCGACGGGGAGGGCTCCAGGCCCAATTCCTCCCGCAGGACGCGACGGCACTGCTCGAATTGGCGCACTGCCGCACCCCTGTTGCCGGCCGCCAAATGCGCTTTCATCAGTACGCGATGAGCGCTTTCCCGCAGGGGTTCGGTACGCACGGCGGTAAGTCCGGCGGCGACGGCTTCACCATGGCGTCGCGCTTCCGTAAGTCGCTCGGTCATCGCTTCCAGGGCATAAAGCCGGAGCTGATGATATTGCTCCTGCTCGATCAGCATCCAGTCGTTTTCCGGCCATTCCGGCAGCAAATCCGACGACAGGCATGCCAGTGTCCGCATGGTCAGGATGTCGTCGCACGAGCGTGAGTTGTCGAGCAGTCGATGCGCGTGTCCAACTGCCTCGTGCAGGTCGACGGTGACGTCCTTGGCGATGGCCAGGTCGTGCGCGGACACGTCGATGATCGGGTGACCGGCGCGTGTCGCCCGCCACAGGGACGACCTCAGGTTCGCGTTGGCGCGTGATGCCGTGACATCCGGCCAGAGGATTCCGGCCACGTAGGTGCGGGATCGCGGCATGTCCTGCAAAGCGAGAAAGGCGAGGAGTCGTTGAGTGCTGGAGCAGACCGGAATGCGAGTTTGATCTATAGCCAGTGCAAAGCCCTTGAGTAACCTCAGTGAGATGGGTTGTGTTTGTCCGTTCATCGACGCCCCCGTACCGATCTCGGCTTCGGTGATCTTCGGTGTGGCTGATGGGATTCCCGAGGCCATGTTACGAGCAAGTTATGACTGCAGGGTCGACTATCGACGTGACGGCGTCACAAGGGAATCACCGGAGCGTCGCGACAACGTCACCCTTCGCGTTCCAGAAGCTCATCGAGCCAAGTCCGCACCGCTGTGAGGACATCGGCGGTCTTGCTCACCGCGGTGGGCGGCTCCTGCTGTCCGTCGACGGTCTGGATGATGCGTGCGCGGAAGCCGTCCTCCCTGCCGTTCTCCACCCATACCCGGAGGATCAGGACGCCGGACCGTGATGAGGGGGTCTCCATGAGAGACCGAGTGTCCCTCACCGCTGTCACCCGGGCGTTGTCGTTCCGTGTTCGATGACGTCATCGCGAGCGGCGAGGACGGTTTCAGGGATGCATCGGTGACGTCGGTGTGACGGGTGAGTCGCGGGCGGATCACGGGGGCCTCTGCATCCTCTCGGTGGACGGCGTCGGTATACGTCGTCGGAGCGTGCCGGGAAGGGGCTTCGCATGGGTGACTTCGGTGTGATCGCCGATGTCTCGTCCGTCATCGTGAGCACGCTGACGCAGTCCCTGCGCGGGTTGGGCCAGCGCGACATGCCACCACCGATCGCGGAACTGAACGACCTCTCCGAGACCGTGCAGACGCCGCCCCCCAAACTCACGGTGTTCCTCTACGAGATCGCCGAGGACCCCACCTCGCGCAACCGGCCCCCGGTGCGCTCCCAGCCGCCCGACCCGCTGACCTCCCGCAAACCGCCGATGGCCCTGCTGCTGCGGTATCTGATCACCCCCTGGGGCGGCGACCAGGCGACCCAGCACCGGATGCTCGGGCGCGCCCTGCAGACGTTCTACGACGACGCGATCCTGGACGGCACCCAGTTGGCCGGCAGCCTGGCGGGCAGCACGGACTCGCTGCACACGACGCTGACGCCCCTGACCCTCGATCAGAAGTCCTGGGTCTGGTACGCGATCCAGAAGCCGTACCGGCTCTCGCTGAACTACGAGATCCGTGTGGTCAACCTGGACTCGGCCGTCGAGACGGCGGTGCGCCCGGTGCGCAGTCGGATCATCGCGGGGACGGCGACGCCATGAGCGCCTTCCTGCCCCTGGCCCGGTCGGCGCTCTACAGCCCCGTCTGGCTGGTGCCGTTCGACGACCACGCCCGCCGCGTGCGCTCCGCGGGTGTGGAGGCCCGCCTCGAACGGTTCGACGACGAGGGCGGGTCCGACGGCCAGGGCGGCTGGCTGCCGCTGGACGACAGGGCCGTGCGCACTCCCAGCGGCCACCTCGCCTTCCCCGGCCTCGGCCGACGGGCCGAGCCGTGGGCGGCCCGGCCGGAGCGCCACCGGGTCCGCTTCGAGGCCGCCGGCTACCAGCCGCTGTATCCGGCCGACGGCGAGCCGTTCTCGGCCGCTCTCGTCGGTGTCGAGTTCCTGGTGTACCCGTACGACAACACCAACCCGCCCGCGGTGGAGGCCTCCCCGAGGCTGGTCCGGCTGCTGCCGGGGACCGCCTTTCCCTATCCGCCGGGTGTGCGCACGGTCCGCGGCGTCGTGCTCGACGCGGCCACCCGGGCCCCCGTCGCGAACGCCCTCGTCGAGGCCGGGGGCCGGACCGGCCAGGACCTGACGCCGTGGCACGAACGCACCCTCTCCGACGCCACGGGCGCCTTCCGGCTCGCCCTGCGCTGGGAGGGCGAGAAGGCCACCGAGAACACCACCGAGGAGACCTTCCTCGTTGAGGCCACCGAACGGCCGGGCCGGGCCGGGTCGCTGACCGTGCGCCTGCCCCAGGAAGCCGAGCGCCGACACGTCATCGAGATTCGTGAGCAGTGAAGGAGCCACATCCATGGCCGAGTATCTGAGCCCCGGGGTCTACATCGAGGAGATCGATGCGGGGCCACGGCCGATCGCGGGGGTGAGCACGAGCACGGCCGGCATGGTCGGGGTGACCGCTCGTGGCCCGTACACCGGCAAGCCCAAACTGGTCACGAACTTCCTGGAGTTCCAGACCGTCTTCGGCGGCTTCCTGTCCGAGCCGGACGCGGGCGTACGGGACCGCTGGGCCAACGACCCGACCGAAGGCGGCCGTTGGTGGCTGTTCCCGCTGGCGGTCAAGGGCTTCTTCGACAACGGCGGCCAGCGGCTCTACGTCAAGCGGGTCGCCAGCGCCGACGCGAAACCCGCCTCCGGGGAACTGGCCAACGGCCTGGTGAGCCCCATCGCCTCCGACGCCGCGCGTGGCGCGACCAGCCTCCAGCTCGGGCACCTGATCGGCTTCACCGGGGTCGGCCAGCAGATCGACATCCTCCGCGGCGACGACCAGCAGACGATCCACACCGCCGTGGTCGCCGGCTACGACATGTCCGCCCGCCGGATCCGGTTGGAGACGGCGCTGCCCGCCGAGGTCAGGTCGGCCCGCGGGGACTACGTCCAGGTCGGTCAGCGCGGCGCCGAACAGACGCTGCGGCTGTCCGCGGTGAGCCCGGGTGCGTGGGGCGGCGGCGTCCAGGTCCGGGTCCAGCCGATGGTCGGCGCTGCGCTGCCGGTGCTGCCCGATCCGCAGGAGGGCGCCCTGTTCATCACGCGCCTGGTCGCGGACGCGGACGCGGACAGCGACTCCGTCGAGGTGGCCGCGGCGAACGGGCTCGACCCCGACGACCTGCCCGCCGACGTGTGGGTGCTGATCGGCCCACGCCGCTTCAAGGTCCAGGTGAGCCAACCGGCCGACGGCAAGGTGACGTTGACCCTCCCGGCGGGCACGACCCACGCGGCGTGGGACACCGGACTCACGGTGCGCCGCGTGCGCCGGGGCAATACCGCCGCCGGACCGACGCTGCGGATCGGCGGCGCGAGCAGGCTGTACGAGGGTGCGGTGGTCCAGGCCGACGACGGCACAGCCCTGACCGCCCTGACCGTCCAGACGGTCGCCGAGGATCTCGTCACCCTCGACCGGAACGTGCCCGGGACGCTCTTCGAGACCGACCGGATCCATCTCGTCGAGGCCGAGGTCACCACCCGGTTCACGGACACGGCGGGGGCCGCGGTCACCGAGACGTTCCCCAACCTCCGGCTCACCGGCGACAACCCGGCCAACCTGACGACCGCCCTACAGGGCCGCTCGCAGCTCGTACGGGCCACGGCGCTGCCCGGACTGTCCACCGACCCCACGAAGTTCCCGGTGCCCGCGACGGGTTCCTGGCTGACGCTGGCCGACGGCGACGACGCGTACGGCAGCCTCAGCCCGGCCGACTTCGTCGGTACCGACGGCGGCAGCGGACGACGTACCGGAATCGTCGCCCTGGAGGACATCGACGAGGTGGCCGTCTGCGCGGTGCCCGGCATGTGGTCCGGCACCGTCGAATCGGCCCTCGTCACCCACTGCGAGCTGCTCAGGGACCGGTTCGCGATCCTCGACCCGCGCGACGGCCTCGACATCGAGGGCATCCAGACGTTCCGCGAGTCCTTCGACACCAAGTACGCGGCGCTCTACTACCCGTGGCTCGTCACCCGCGACCCCTCCACCGACCGTGACGTCGAGGTACCGCCGTCCGGCCACATGGCCGGGATCTACGCCCGGGTCGACGTGGAGCGGGGTGTGCACAAGGCACCGGCCAACGTGGTCATCCGCGGCATCCGGCAGACCGACGGCATCGCCCAGGACATCACCAAACGCCATCAGGACCTGCTGAACCCCAAGGGCATCAACGCACTGCGGTTCTTCCCCGGCCTGGGCCACCGGGTGTGGGGCGCGCGCACGCTGTCCTCGGACAGCTCGTGGAAGTACATCAACGTCCGGCGGCTCTTCCTCTTCCTGGAGGAGTCGATCGACGAGGGCACCCAGTGGGTGGTCTTCGAACCCAACGACGAGTCGCTGTGGGCCCTGGTCCGGCAGACGGTTACCAACTTCCTCACCACGGTCTGGCGCAGTGGCGCGCTCGCCGGAACCACCGCCGACGAGGCGTTCTTCGTCGCCTGCGACCGCACCACCATGACCGAGGACGACCTGGCCAACGGCCGGCTCATCTGTGTCATCGGGGTCGCGCCGGTCTTCCCGGCGGAGTTCGTGATCTTCCGGATCCAGCAGAAGACCCGCGAGACCCAGCTCGCCTGAGCACCCGACCGAGCCAGAGCCCCGACCGAGCCCGAGCACCCGACTGAGGAGCGGCCACCATGCCACCCGTGACCAGGGAAGATCCCTACGCGTCATACAACTTCCAGATCATCGTGACCAACGTCAGCGACGACGGCGTCGCGGTGAGCGGGTCCTTCACCGAGATGAGCGGTCTGGAGCTGGAGATCCCGCCGATCGAGTACCGCAACGGCAGCGAGGACATCACCGTCCGCAAGATCCCGGGACTGAAGAAGTTCACCAACCTCACCTTCAAGCGTGGCGTCACCGGCCACGTCGGCTTCTGGAACTGGGTGACCGAGGCCCTCAACGGCAAGGTTCGCCGCGCCTCCGGCTCGATCGTGCTGCTCGACGAGAACCGTCAGGAAGCGATGCGCTGGAACTTCGACCGGGGCTGGCCGACCAAGTACACCGGCCCGACGCTCAGCGCGACCAAGAACGAGATCGCCATGGAGACGCTCGTCCTGGCGGTCGAGAAGCTGGAGATCGACGTCTGACATGACGAGCGAAGCGCTTCCCGGCGTATCCCTGACGTTCGTGCCACGCGGCCCGGAACCGGAGCCGCTGCGCACGGACGTGGCCGCGTTCCTCGGCCGGTTCCGCCGCGGTCCGGTCGGCACCCCGGTACGGGTGGAGAGCTGGAACGACGTCGTGGGCGTCTTCGGGCCGCCACCGCCGGAGGGCGCCTTCGCCACGCCGTACGCATTGCGCGGCTTCTTCGAGAACGGCGGCCGTACGGCCTGGGTGCTCCGCGTGTCCGGGCCGGCCGCCACCGCGCACGCCCTGTGGGAGGTCGGGGACATCGCCGGATTCGCGGCCACGCGCTACCGGGTGGACGCGACCAGCCCGGGCGCCTGGGCCAACACCGTGCGCGTCGACATCCGCTACCAGGTCAGTACCGTCGCCGGACCACCTACGGTGAGTGTGCGGGTCACCGTGCCCGGCGAGGCGCCCGAGACCTTCCCCGGGCTGCCGCCTGCCGACGTGGCCGACCGGCTCACCGGGTCCCGCTACATCCGGCTGGTCCCCGACGGACCCGCCCCCGCCCCCGGCACTCCCGGCCCGATCTCGATGTCCTGGCCCCTGACGCTCGCGGGCGGCACCGACACCCCGCCGACGCGGCAGGAGTACTCGGACGCCGTGACCGTGCAGTCCGAACTCCCGGAACCGGCCCTGGTGGCACTGCCCGACCTGGGCACGGACCTGTCCGGGACCGTGCACACCGACATGGTGCTGGAGCTGCTGGGGGCCGTGTCCCCACTCCTCGACCGCCTGGTCGTCCTCGACGTCCCGCCCCAACTGTCCTCCGTCGACGCCACGGTGGAGTGGGTGCAGTCCCTGACCGGGGCCGGCGACAGCCAGCTCCTGAGCTGCGCGGCCGTCTACCACCCGCTGCTGCGGACCCCCGACGGACCCGCTCTGCGCACCGTCCCGGCGTCCGGACACGTCCTGGGCGTGATCGCCCGGCTCGACGCCGAGCGCGGCGCGCACCACACCCCCGCGAACGCCGTGATCCTGGAGGCCGTCGACCTCGCCGCCGAACTTCCCGAACCCCAGCAGGTCCGCCTCTTCGACGCGGGCGTCGACCTGATCCGGTGCACCCGGGGCCGGGGACTGATGGTGTGGGGCGGACGCACCCTGTCCGCCGATCCCCGCACCCGCTACATCGCGCATCGCAGACTGCTGCACCTGCTGGTGCGCGCGATCCGGCGGGTGGCGGGCCCCCTGGTGTTCGACGTCAACTCGCCCGAACTACGGCTGACCCTCGTCCGTGCGATCACCTCGGTGCTGCTGTCCGCCTTCCGGGCGGGAGCGCTCACCGGAACGCGGCCCGAGCAGGCGTTCCGGGTGGTGTGCGACGACACCAACAACCCGCCGGAGCAGGACCCGGGACAGCTGGTCTGCGAGATCGAGGTCGCCGCCGCCGTACCCATGGAGTTCCTCCGGCTGCGTCTTGTACTCGGCCAGGACCGCGGTCTGGAGGTGATCGAGGCATGAACCAGGACCCACTGCCGAAGTACCGATTCCTGGTGACGCTCGACCCCGGCGACGCGTATCTGCCGTCCGCGCAGGCGCTGTTGCTGCCCCTGGTCGCCTCCGGAGCGTTCCAGGAGGTCGCCGGGCTCGGCGCCCAGCTGGAGGTGACGAGCTACCCGGAGGGCGGCCGCAACGACTCCGTCCACCAACTGCCGCTGCGCCACTCGTGGAACCGGATCACCCTCAAACGAGGAGTGGTGCGCGACCCCGGACTGTGGGCCTGGTACCAGGCCGGACTCGCCGACTCCCTCGGCGCCCGCCGCGACGGCGCGGTCATCCTGCTCGCCCCGGACGGGACGCCCGGCGCGGCCTGGGCCTTCCACGGCGGACTCGCCGCCAAGTGGATCGGACCCGACCTGCACGCCGAACAGAACGCGATCGCCATCGAGTCACTGGAGATCGCCCACGAGGGGCTGACCAAAGTCCTGCAGGACACCGCGGCGAACGCGCTGCCGCGACAGAGCCAAGGGAGGTGACCGGCGTGCCGAAGGTGACCATTCACAACCTCGAAGTCCGGTTCCAGGTGGAGGGCGACGACGGCGCCGTGTTCACCCGGCTGTTCAACAAGCACATCCAGGCCTGGGCGAAGTTGTACGAGGACGCGTGCGCCCGCGCCAAGCACACCGAGGCCGAACGCAGCTTCGGCGACGGGGAGGGCCCGCTGTGAGCGTGACGCCCGTCTCCTTCGCCCGCCAGGGCGCCGCCCAGGCCCGCCTGGAGATCGTCCGACCGGTGATCGCCGACGAGCGGCAGCGGCGCATCCCGCTGCGGTTCAACCCCACCGACTACAAGCTCAGCAAGAGCAACACCTTCGCCGAGATCACCATCCCCGGCCTGGAGACACCGCCCCTCCAGTACATACGTGGCGGCACGGAGACCCTCACCGTCCAGGCGCTCGTCGACACCTCCGACACCCTGGAGAACGTACGGACCGCGTACGTCGACGCCCTGCGCGGCCTGCTGCGCCCCGACAGCCGCGAACACGCGCCGCCCATCGTCCGGTTCGTCTGGGACGAGGAGGTCTTCACCGGCGTCGTCGAGAAGCTGGACGTCAACTACCAGCTGTTCCGGCCGGACGGGGTGCCGCTGCGGGCCATGCTGGACCTCTCCCTCAAGGAGTACCGCACGGCCGCCGTGCAGGTCGCCGCCGTACCACGCTCCTCGCCCACCGTCGAGAAGAGCTACGTGGTGCGCCGCGGCGACACCCTCAGCTCCATCTCCACCGCCGTGTACCGGCGGCCCGACGCCTGGCGCGAACTGGCGCGCGCCAACGGGATCGACGATCCACGGGACCTGCGACCGGGCCGGGTGCTGACCGTGCCCCGGCTGCCGTGAGGAGCGCGCGATGAGCTCTCCCACGCCCGAGGTCGCCTCTCCCGACCGGTACGCGCCCGAGTTCGAGGTGCGCATCGAGGGACTGGAGATGGACCCGTCCACCAAGAACGACATCATCGACATCAAGGTGAACCGGGACATCGACGAGATGTCCGGCTTCGACCTCACCCTGAACAACTGGGACGACGCCAACCTGAGGTTCAAGCACAGCGACTCGCCGAGTTTCCAGCTAGGTTGCCGGGTCTCGGTCCGCCTCGGCTACGCCGACCAGCTGCTCACCGTCGCCACCGGGACCATCTCCACCCTCAGTCCGAAGTTCACCGACGGCTCGTCACCGACCGTCTCGGTCAGCGGGGTCGACGGGCTGCTGCGGCTGAAGGACCGCAAGCCCACCGAGAACGAGACCAAGATCTACCTCAACAAGCGGGACTGGGAGATCGCCCAGCAGATCGCCCGGCGCAACCACCTGCGGATCGTGGTCACCGAGGAGGGCCCGGTCCACGACCGGGTGGTGCAGAAGAACCAGGACGACGCGAGCTTCCTGCTGGAACGCGCCAAGCGCCTCGACTTCGACTGCTTCCTGCTGCCGGACCCGGCCACCGGCGAGGACACGCTGTACTTCATCAAACCCACCGACGGCCGGGACGGCCGCCCCATCCGGGTGTACCGCCTGGCCTACGCTCCCGGGCTGTCCACCGGCCCCACCGACCAGCCCGTGGGACTGATCCCCAACCTGATGGAGTTCACCCCCACGCTGACGGTCTCCCAGCAGGTCAGCAAGGTCACCGTGCGCGGCTGGGATCCCCGTACCAAGCAGCCGATCGCGTTCACCGCGACCGCCGAGAACCTCCCGGCCGGACAGAACAAGGCCGACGGCCAGAGCGGGCCGCAGGCCGCCGAGTCCGCGGCGCAGGGCCGCCAGGAGGTCATGGTCGACGCACCGGTCACCAGCGACCAGGAGGCCCGCGAACTGGCGATCAGCCTGCTGCGCGAGCGCGCCTACGAGTTCATCACCGCGACCGGCAAGGTGGCGGGCCTGCCCGAACTGCGGCCCGGCGACAACCTGGAGATCTACGGCCTCGGGCGCCGCTTCTCCGGCACCTACTTCGTCAAACGGGTCGAGCACACCCTCAACACCAGCGGTTTCTTCACCCAGTTCACCGGCCGGCGGATCCACCAGGGGGACAAGTGACGACCAGGACCGCGCCACGGGCCCGCAGCACCGACAAACGGTTCTACGGCGTCGTCGAAGCGCTCGTCGCGGAGGTCGACGGCGACGACGAGGGCCGGGTCAAGCTGACGTTCCCGTGGTTCGACGGGACCACGGTCACCGACTGGTGCCGGGTGAGCCAGCTGTACGCGGGCAACGGCTACGGCTCCGTGTTCGTCCCCGAGAAGGACGATGAGGTGCTCGTCGCCTTCGTCCACGGGGACATGCGGTTCCCCGTCGTCCTGGGCGGTCTCTACAACGGCCAGGACAAGCCGCCGACCGCCCGCACCGAAGGACGCGACCAGAAGATCATCCGGACGAAGCACGGCCACCAGGTCCTTTTCGACGACAACGCCTCCCAGGCCGCCGTACGCATCACCTCGGCCGCCGGACACGTGGTGGAACTCGACGACCAGGGCAAGGCGATCCGGATCACCGCCGCCGAGGGCGGCAGCGTGACCGTGTCCGCGCAGGGGGAGATCACCATCAAGGCGCCGAAGGTGACCGTCGACTCCTCCTCCATCGAACTCGGCGCCGGCGCCACCGAGCCGCTCGTTCTCGGCAACGCGCTGCTCCAGGCGTTCAACACGCACACCCACCCGTCCTCCGCCGGCCCGACCAGCCCGCCCCTCGTACCGCTCACGGCCGCCGTACTGGCCAAGAGGGCGAGGACGGCATGAGCGAGGAGTTCCTCGGTACGGGCTGGCGGTTCCCGATCCTGCCCGACGAGGCCGGGCGGCTCGGCTACGCCGTCGGCGAGGAGAGCATCGAGCACTGTCTGCGGGCGCTGCTGCTCACCGGCCGCGGTGAGCGCGTGATGCAGCCCGAACTCGGCACCCGCGCACCGGAGTTGGTGTTCGCTCCCGGCAGTGTGCAGAACCTGCGCGACCTGGAGAACTCGATCGCCGAGGCAGTCCGCACCCACGAGCCCAGGGTGGAACTCGACGAGGTCCGCGCGGAGGCCGACCCGGCCGACGAGTCACGGGTCACCGTCTCGGTCGTCTACCGCGTCCGGCGCAGCAACACCAAGGCCAACCTGGTGTTCCCGTTCTACGTCGGACTCAGCGGTCTCACCGGTCCGGCGGGGAGTACGCCATGACCGTGCCCGCGCCCCGCCTGGACGACCTCACCTGGGCCGACATGATGGCGGCCGTCCGCCGCCGCATCCCCGCCGAGTCGGACGGCGCCTGGACGCTGCACGCCCCCGTCGACCCGGGCGTCACCCTCCTCGAACTCTTCGCCTACCTCCTCGAACAGCGGCTGTACTGGCTCGACCAGGTGCCGGACGCCCTGGTCGTCGCCATCCTGCGGCTGCTCGGCCTCGACCCGCCGCGCCCCGCGCGTCCCGCGGCCACCGTGCTGCGGCTCTCCGCCCAGCAGCCGGGTACGGCCGTTCCGCTCGTCCCCGCCGGAACGGCGCTGACCCGGGACCAGTTGGGGCGCGTCGTCTTCACCCTCGACGACGACGTCACCGTCCTCCCGCTCGCCGAGAACGACGGGATCACCGTCTG
This sequence comes from Streptomyces sp. NPDC002680, assembly GCF_042889145.1. NCBI lineage: Bacteria > Bacillati > Actinomycetota > Actinomycetes > Kitasatosporales > Streptomycetaceae > Streptomyces > Streptomyces sp. NPDC002680. The sequence goes on along the minus strand of NZ_JBIAQP010000001.1, from coordinate 165,191 downwards.
GACCGACCGCGACCGCACGGCGGATCTGCGGGCCGGCCGGGGCGTCGCACTCCTCGCGGGCTACGGCGCGCCGGCGCAGGCCCGGTTCACCCTGCCGCTCACCGGAGAGCACCCCACCCCCGGCCCGATCAGCCTCCTCTTCGAACTGGACGCCCCCGCCGCGTCCTGGCTGCCCACCGCGGTCGCCGACGTACCGCCCCCCGCCGAGCTGACCTGGTCCTGGTTCCGGCCGGAGTCCGACCTCTCGGGTCCGTTCGAGAAGGTCGAGGACGGTACGGCCGGGCTCAGGCGGTCCGGAGTCGTCCGGCTGCACCCGCCCGCCGGCTGGACCACCCAGGACACCGGTGTGCTGGTGTCGACCGAGGCCGCGACCTACGCGGCACCGCCCCGCCTCCGCCGGCTCGCCGTCAACGTCTCCGTCGCCCGCCACCGCCGACGGTTCACGACGCGGGGCGCCGACCTGGCGGAGCAGATCGAGGCGTGGCTCAAACTCCCCGGCCAGCACCTAGTGCTGCCGGACGCCGCCGGTCGGCTCCTCGAAGCGGCCGTACGCCTGGCGGGCGAGAAGTGGTCGCCGGTGCCGGACTTCACCTTCGGCGCGCCGACCGACCGGGTCCACCTGGTCGACCGGACCGAGGGCGCGGTGGTCTTCGGCGACGGACTCACCGGGCGCATCCCCAAGCCGGACCCGGACGTCGTCGTCGACTACGTGCTCGGCGGCGGCCGGGAAGGAAACGGCGGGCTGACCGACAACTGGATCGCGACCCCGGACACCCCGGCGGACGTCGGCACGGTCGTCGCCGCCAACCTCGTACGGGCCGAGGGCGGCCAGGACCCCGAGACGGTCACCGCCGCACGGCAGCGCGCGGGCGCGTCCCTCGGCGAGGTGACCCGGGCGGTCACCGCGGACGACTTCGTCACCCTCGCCCGTACGACCCCGGGAGTCGCCGTGGCCCGCGCCTACGCGTCCCTCGGCGAGCACGCCGGATTCGCGTGCGACCGGGTGCCCGGCGCGGTGACCGTCCACATCGTCCCGTCGGCGCAGCGGACCGACCTCGACCGTGAGGACTTCGTCGCCGCGCCACGGCCCGACCCGGGCATGCTGCGCGCGGTCGCCGCCCGCCTCGACGAGGCCCGGCTGCTCACCTCCGAGGTCTTCGTGCGCGGGCCCCGCTACCGCGATGTGAGCCTGCGTGTCGACCTGTCGGGCGGCCCGGCCGACCGCGCCCGGGTGTCCGCCGTGGTCACGTCCGCGCTGCGGCGCTTCCTCGACCCGCTCGTCGGTGGCGAGGAGCAGGACGGCTGGCCGTTCGGGGAGGCGCTGCGCCCGTCCGCCGTACTGCGTACCGCCCAACGGGCCCTGGGGGACCTCGCGGACGTCGCCGGTGTGGCGATCGGCCTCGACGGGGCCGAACCGGCGGAGGACTGCAACGAGGTGCCACTGCGCGCCGGTGAACTGCCCGTACTGCGGTCGGTCCGCACCCGGATCGTGCCCGCTGTCGAACCGGGGGAGGGGCTGGCATGACCGGCGACGTGTGGTGGGAGAAGGACACGCGGACCGAGGGCGACGTCGTCCCCGGTGCCGGACCGTCCGGAGTCCAGCCGGAGTTGGTCGAGGCGACCCGCGAGGCCGTACGCACCGACGTGCGCGGCCGGATCGCCGGCTACACCCCCGACTGGACCGACCCCGACCGCCAGGACGCCGGAGTCGCGCTCGTACGCCTCTTCGGGACCCTGGCCGAACCCGTGCTCTCCCGCGTCAACCGGCTGCCGGAGAAGGTACTCGCCGAGCACCTGGCCACGGCGGGAGTGCGCCGGCGGCCCGCGAGTGCGGCGGCAGCGCTCCTGGAGTTCACCGTGAACCCGCCGGACGGCGCCTCCGTACTCGTCCCCGCGGGCTTCCAGAGCGCGGCCTCCACACCCGCGGGCCAGGTCGTCTACGAGACGGACCAGGACCTGTACGCCACCCCGGCCACCCTCGCCGCACTCGCCGTCCAGGAGGCGGGGACGCTGGAGGACCTGCCGCTCGGACCGGCCGGCCCCGGCCGCCCGTTCGCGCCGTTCGGCCGCGACCCGGAACCCGGCAACGGCCTGTGGATCGGCCTCGCGGGAACGGCCGTCCCCTACCCGCGTCTCTCACTGGGCTTCGTGGTCGCCGCCGCCGCGCCCGCCCCCGCGGACTCCGGCGGCACGGCACCCCTTCCGCTGCCCGCCGCGCCCCTGCTGCGCTGGGACGTCCTCGACGGCACCCGGCTCGTGCCCGCCGAACTCGTACGTGACTCCACGGGCGGGCTGAACGCCGACGGGACCGTCGAACTCAGGGTCCCGCGCTCGTGGGAACCGGGCAGCCCGCCCGGCTCCCGGCCACGGCCCCGACTGCGCTGGCTACGGCTCCAGATCGCGCACGGCGCCTTCAGCGGCCCGGCGCCCGTGCTCACCGGACTGCGGCTGAACACGGTCGCGGCCACCGCCGCCCGCACGATCAGGGACGAGCCGCTGCAGCCGGTCCAGACCCCGGGGGTGAGCGGCCTGCGGCGGATGACGCTGAGTCAGACGCCCATCCTCGCCGGGTCCGTGGTCATCGAGGTCGACGACGACACCGGCGGCGACGTGTTCGGCACCACGACCGGCTCCACGTCCAGAACCTCCTCCCGCTGGCGGGAGGTGGAGAGCCTTGCCGCGTACGGCGCCGACGACCCGGTGTTCACCGTGGACCACGCCACCGGCGAGGTGACCTTCGGAGACGGCGTCAACGGTACGGCCGTTCCGCCCGGCTTCCGCAATGTACGGGCCGTGCGCTACCGGGTCGGCGGCGGCAGCGCCGGTGCCGTGCGCGCCGGTGCCGTCAACTCGGTGGTGACCGCGCTGCCGTTCGTCAACGGCGTCAACAACCCCTTCCCGGCCACCGGAGGAACCGACGCCGAGCCCGACGCGGACGCCATGCGCCGGGGCGTCGGCCAACTGCGCGCCCGGGGCCGGGCCGTGGCACCGGCCGACTACGGCCTCCTCGCCGTGCGAGCGCCCGGCGCGTCGGTGGCCCGCGCCCAGGGCGTAGCAGGACTGCACCCCGGGTTCCCCGGAGCGCCGATCCCCGGCGTCGTGGGAGTCCTCGTCGTACCGCCCGCCGACGACACCGGCGACCCGCCTGTCCCCACCGCCGCCACCCTGCGGGCCGTCACCGAGTTCCTGACCCGCGAGGTCGCCCCCGCCGGGGTCACGGTGGTCGCCGCCCCCGCGTCGTACCGGAGGGTCGCCGTGGAGGCGTGGGTCACGCTCGACCCGGACCTCGACCGGGCCACCGTCCTGACCGGGGCCGGCGACGCCGTGCGCACCTACCTCGATCCGCTCACCGGCGGCGAGAACGGCGCGGGCTGGCCGTTCGGCGGCGCACTCCGGCACACTGCGCTGCTCCGGCGACTCCTCGCGGCCGACGGCGTCCTGGCCGTCACCCGGCTCTCGCTCGTCGTCGACGGCATACGGCAGCCGGCCTGCGCCGACCACGCCATCCCGCCCCACACCCTCGTCTGGCCGGAGCGCCCGCTGCTGATCCCGGTAGGAGACCGGACATGACGTGCACCCAGCACCCCGCCACCTTCCGCCTCCTCGACGCCCACGTCGGCTGGGAGGAGCCCACCGGCGGCGAGCCGGGGCGGGAGAACATCGTCGGGTTCGACGACCCGGCCGGAATCCGGCTGGCCCACAGCGGCCCCGCGCCGGACGGCCCCACCAGGGAACAACTCCTGCCGTGGTTCCCCGACCCCCGCCTCGCTCCCGGGTGCGACCCGTGCTCCTGGTACCTGCTCGTCCCGGACGGTCCGGGGCTGCTGCGCCGCGACGCCTGCACGGGCGCCTGGACCGCCGTATGGCCGCCCCCGTGCGACCCCGGCCTCCTGCGCGAGCCCGTGTCCGTCGCCGCGCGGGGACACCGGCTGGCCGTGGTGGACGGGGACCGGGTCCTGGTGTGGCGCCGTGAGGGAGAGCAACTCGCCGGTGTGATCAGGGCCGACGAGCCCCGGTGGGCCGCGCTCGCACCCGGGGACGAGCTCCTCGTGGCCTGCGCGGGCGACACCGACCTGCGCCGGTTCGACTCGACGGGGGCCTTCCGCGGGCTGCTGCGCACCGGCGCGCAGGGAGAGGTCGTCGGGCTGCGCACCGGGGAGGGCCGGACGGTCTGGCTGCTCACCGACGACGACGGTCGGCTGACGATCTACCGAGGAGACGGACAGGGCGCTTTCCGCGTCGTCACTCTCGACGAACTCGCCGCGGCCCTCCCGCCGTCCGCGCTGATCTCGGCGGACGAGGACGGGTTCTGTCTGCGGGACGACGGCCCGGACGGCGCCGTGACCACCTGCCACACCTGGCAGGGCGGGCCGAGACAGACCCCGCCGACGGCGACGACGCCGTACGCGACCGACGGATTCCTCCTCACCGGCCTGATCGACAGCGGCATCTCACGCTGCCGCTGGCACCGCGTGCGCGTGGACGCCGACGTGCCGGCCGGCACTGCGGTCTCGGTCGAGATCGTGGTCTCAGAGGACGGCCGCTACGACGAGACCGACTGGCAGCTCTCGCCCCCCGGCGTCACCGACTTCCTCGTGGACCAGCCGCCCGGCCGCTACCTGCGGTTGCGACTGCGGCTGTCGGGCGACGGCGGCGCGACCCCGGTCGTACGCCGGATCCGCCTGGACTTCCCCCGGTCCACCAGCGCCGAACTCCTGCCGCCCGCCTACCGCATGGACCCTGCGGCCGACGACTTCACCGAGCGCTTCCTGTCGCTGTTCGACGCCTCGCTCGCCGACCTCGACCGCGTGATCGAACGGTACCCGGCGCTCCTCGACCCGGCCGGCGTCCCGGACCGGGTCCTGCCGTGGCTGGCCGGACTGCTGGGCCTGTCCTTCGAGGCGGGCTGGGACTCCGGGACCCGGCGCGCACTGCTTGCGGCGGCTCCGGAGCTGTACCGGCGCCGGGGCACGCCGTGGGCGCTGCGGGAGGCGGTACGGATCGTGTTCGGGGTGAGCCCGGTCATCGACGAGCTGGCGACGGACCGTAGGTGGGCGTGGCTGCGCGAAGCGGTCGGCCCCCAGGACTCCGAGAAGTCCCAGGAGTCCCAAGAGCCCCAGGGATCACGGGGGTTGGGTGTCGGTGCCGTGCGGCTGTTCAGCCGGTCTTCGAGCCGGTTCCGGGTCGGCGGCTCGGCGCTGGGAGCGGTGCCCCTGCGGGCGTTCGCGGCGCCGGACACCGACCCGCTCACCGCGCACGCGCACCGGTTCCGGGTGCTCCTTCCCGCCGCACCGGCGGACGAGCAGGCGCTGCGGCGGCTCGTGGAGCGGCAGGCACCGGCGCACACGGTGGGCTCGGTACGGACGGGTGGCGCGGGCTTCGTGGTCGGCTCCCGGTCCACGGTCGGCGTGGACACGGCGTTCGTACCGCTTCCGCCGCCCGTACTGGGCGGCGAACGCCCGTTGCGGCTGGGCCGCGACGGGGTGATCGGACCAGGACCGAGAGGGTTGCGCCGAGGGGTGGGTGTGGGAGTCGTCTCCGCCGTCGGTGTGCATACGCGAGTGTGGTGAAAGGACAGCGATGACGGAGACAGGGGCGCAACGCCCGGGGGAGTTCGACGCGCCGCCACTGCGCAGGCTGCGGTACTTCCACGGCCAGATGCTGGGGGCCAGGGACTTCCAGCGTGAACAGGAGTACTACCGCGAGAAGTTGAAGCTGCGCATGCGCGCCCTGCTCGGGTACGGCGTGGTGTGCGGTCTGTTCGTGGAGCCGGTGGGGCACCACCACGACGAGGACCGTCAGCCAGAGCAGGCCGAACAGGCCGAACCGGCAGAGCGGCCCGAGGAGTTGGGGCACCCCGAACAGGACGGCACCGAGACGGAACGCACCCGGCACCGGGCCAAGGTGCGGATCACCCCCGGTCTCGCCGTGGACTGCGACGGCAACGAGGTCGTGGTGCGGGGCGGTTGCGTGATCGACCTGTGGAAGGCGCTGCCCCCGGACGAACGGGACACGGACACCGTCTGGGTCGGTGTCCAGTACGCCGAGCGGCCCGTGGAAGCCACCCGGGCCGTCTACAACGACGCCTGCGCGGACACCTCCGACTGCGAGTACGGCTGGACGGAGGAGTGCTTCACGGTACGCGTCACCGGGTGCGAGCCCCCGGCGGACGAACGCTGCGACACCTGCTGTTCCCCGTGCGAGCACAAGGTGCTCTGGCTGGCCCGGATCGACTGCGTCGACCTGCACGAACCGGTGCGCGAACACGAGATCCACATGAACGTCCGCCGCCCCTTCGGACGGCACGTGCCCACGGTCATCACCGGCGTGAACTGGATCCACGGGCACACCTACACCGTCGACGAGGCCAAGGCCCTGCTCGGCACCCAGAACGAGGACGGCGGGCTGGTGGTGCGGTTCTCCGACGACGTCCGGACCGACTCGCTGCGGCCCGGCGTGGTCGACCTCCAGGTGATCGAGGGCGGCAGGGGCAACAGCGCCGGCATCTCGTACATGCGCGGTGAGTTCACCGAACCCGACGTCGAGTCCTGCGAGTTCACCCAGGAGTTCCGGTTCCGGCAGACGACGCGGGAGTCGCTCCAGGACGGCGACCGTCTGACGATCACCGTCCGGACCGCGTTCATCCTGGACCGCTGCTGCCGCCCGGTCGACGGCACCCATGTCGGCGGCCGCGTACCGCTGATCGACCGGCCCGGTCATGCCGACGCGGCGGGTACTGCCGACACCACCGATTCCGAAGGGGTGGCCAGGCACGGCGGTTGCGGTGTTCCCCCGTCCGGCATCGGCCCCTGGACGTCCGGCACCGGTGTGGGTGGGGACGTCTTCGAGAGCTGGTTCTTCGTGAAGGAGCGCTGATCATGCGAACCGACTGCGGATGCGGCTGCGGGGGTGACGCCACCCGTACCTCCGCCTTCGTACGACCTCGCTTCTTCGCGGGACAACTGCTGACCGAGGACGACCTCAGCCTGCTCGTCGAGTACACGACGGCGAAGGACAGACTGCACAATCGTTCCCTGTCCGGGCCGGGAGTGGTGTGCGGACTCGGCGTCAGCTGCGATCCCTGCGGCGGCGGAACCGTGGTGGTGCACCCCGGGCACGCCCTCGACCCGGCGGGCAACGACATCGTGGTGTCCTGCACCGAACAGGTCGACGTACGGGCCCTGGTGCAGGAGCAGCGCGTCAGCGCCCGCGGCGTGGACTGCGGGGAGCCCTGCGACGACGACGGCGCACGCCGTTACGGCCTCTTCGTGCGGTACGAGGAACTCCCGGTCGACCCGGTGGCGCCGTACGCCACGGAGGAACCCTGCCCCTCACCGGGCTGCGTCCCCTCCCGGGTCCAGGAGGGCTTCCGTTTCCTCGTCAAGAGCGGTGACGTCGAGGACCACCGCCACAACCCCGGCACCCAACTGCTCGCCGGACTGGGCGACTTGGGCCGGGCCGACCGGGCCCGCAGCCGGGACCGGCGGCTCGGCCACTACGTCGACGCCCTGTTCGCCGCGTCCGTCGGCACGGACCGCGCCTTCCGTTTCGACGCCTCCGACGCCAAGCGGTACGCCGCCGGGCTCGCCTGGCTGAGCGAGAACGGGGGCGGCGAGGGAGCACTGCCACCGGCCACGGCCCGTGAGATGACGGAGCACGTCCGCGCGCTGGCCAGTGCAGTCGCCCGGTTCGACACCTACGACCCGGCCGGGCAGAAGCAGCTCACGGATCAGTACCCGGACCTCACGTCCGTCCACGTCGCCCGCCGTACGCTCAGCGGGGCGTGCGACCGGCTGCGCGGCATCGACGAGGAGGCCACCTGGCCGGATCCGCTGCGCCGCTCCATCGCCCGTGCGGTGGTCACCGAGACCGCGGCACGCGTCGCGATGGAGAGGGAGGACGAGGACGCACCGCTCGAAGTACGTCTGATCGCCCAGGGCACACCGCTCAGCCACGCACTGCGGGTGGAGTTCCGCGGCGACCTGAGCCTGATCCGCGAGTGGCTCCTCGGCCGCCTGGAGCAGAGCCCCGGCCTCGCCGACTGCACGCTGAGCAAGAAGGTCGCCGCGATCGACGTACCGCCGCTCCTGCCACCCCCGCCGACGGACAGCGTGGAGCGCGCGACCATCGCCGAGCTCCAGCAGATCGCGGAGGCGGCCGCGAAACTGGGCGTGGCGGTACGCCGGTTCGTGACCGACGCGGCATGCGCGACGCTGAACCCGCCCTGCGGTGACTCCACCGACACCGATGTCCTGCTCGCGCACGTCGAGCTCAAGGACTGCGATGTCGTACGGATCTGCTCCGCCACCCGGGAGCAGGTGTTGCCGGGCGGATCGGCGTACGGGGAGTGGCTGCCCAAGCTCTACCGTCTGCGGGAACTGGCCGAACGGCTGTGCTGCAAGCCCCAGCCGCGTCACCGGAAGCCGGAACTCCCGTCGGAGGGGCCCGTGCCGCGGCCGTACGTCGAAGGGCTGCTCGGTGACTGGTCACGCACGGGCGACCTGGAGGAGATGCTCTCCCTGTTGCTCACCCGGGCACCCGGGGAGACCCCGCCCAAGGTTCTGCACGAGCAGGTCTACACGACGCCCAGTGAAGTGACCGACAGCATGCAGGAACTGGCCATGCTCCGGACGCAAGTGGCCGATCTGAACGCGGCGTTGGAAGGACTGCGCGCGCAACTCGGCAGCGCACAGCAGCAGATGAGCCAGGTGGCGGAGCAACTGCCGGAGCGGCTCGGACCCCGGCTGGAGGAGCTCGAAGGGACGCCGGGTGGTGATGACGACGCACCGGGTGGCGAGGCGGCATCCGGGACCGATGAAGCATCTGGGCGCGATGCAGCATCGGGGCGCGATGAAACATCAGGGGGCGACGAAGCACCGCCCGCCGAGTCCGCCCCGCCCGCCGAGCCGGCGAAGGCGCCTCCGGCGAAGGCCCCCGCCAGACCCCCGGCGAAGCGGACCCGGTCGTCCCGTACCCGGAAGCCCGGTGAGACGACATGACGGGACCGATGCGCCCCGCCTTCCACGAGGGCCAGGTGCTGGCCGCCGCCGACCTGTCGGCCACGGTCGAGTACGCGCGCGGCCAGTCCGCCCGGCACGCACGGCACCTGCACGAATGGGGCGTCGCCGAAGGCCTCGCCCTCTCCACCGAGCCGCGCACCGACCCGCTGACCAACGCACGGTACGTCGAGGTGCGCGTGGAGCCGGGGTACGCCGTCGACGGCACCGGCCGCGAAGTCGTCCTCACCGACCCGGTCGTGCTGCGGGAGAGCGACTTCGAAGAGGTCAACGGCGCGGACCCGAAGGAGGAAGAGCCCTACCCCGTCTTCCTCGCCGCGGCCGACCGGGAACCGGCCACGTCCGCGCGCCCGGACTCGTGCGGCGGTACCGGCGGACGGACGCGGGTGGAGGACTCGTACGAGATCTCCTTCGGGCGGCTCGGCGACGAGCGGACGGTCGCCGAGCAGCAACCACCGGCGATCGGGGTCGAGTTGGCCGCGCCGCCGGCCCTGTGGCGCATCCTGCTGGGCTATGTCCGCTGGGCGGACGGCCACTTCAGTGGCGTGGAGACCGTGGCGCGCGGGGTTCCGGTGCGGTTCTCCGGAGTGCGCGCGGACATCGTCTCGGCCCAGTCGGGCTCCCTGACCCTGCGTACGGGCCAGGCGGCCGAGGAGGGCAAGCCCGCGATCGTGTTGTCCGGCGGCGACCGGCCGAGTCTGGTCTTCGGCCTCTACCAGGGCGGCGGCGCGGTCGACCCGCTGCTGACCATGGCGGCCAACGGCAACCTGAAGATCGCGGGCAGCTTCGAGGGCACGATGCCGGCGGGCAGCACCCTGGTGACGTCGGGGACGGCCACCGACGGCATGCTGCTGCCGCTGCCTGCGGGCATCACGGCACAGCAGGTCGCCGACGGCCGGGTCCTCGTGCATGTCCACCTGACTCCGCGCACCCCGCCCGTTCTGGGGGAGTCGGTGCTGTACATCCCCATGGAGGCCACGGTGGACGGCGACCTGCGGGTGAGGTGCCGGGCACGCCTGTACGACCCCTTGAACAGCCCGCGTGACGTCGTCGAGCGCCCCGGGGCGGTCGACTTCCTCGTCGTGGCGACGGTCTCGTCGGTCTCGGCAACGAACGGCGGTGGCTGACGATGGCGCTCTCCGTGGTGTACGCGGTCGACACCGGCCATGTCCTGGGCGCGCTGGCACTCACCGGCGCGAACGCCCCGACCGACGCGGCCGCACTCGTCGGCACCGAACTGCCGTTGCGGGTCTCCCTCGGCGCCGACGGGACGGCGACCCTTCCGGTCGACGCCCGGGACCTCGCCGTGGCGGCCGTGGACGACGAACCGGGCGCACTCGCCGAACCGTTGGCGTTCGCGGTCGAGTTCGGGGCCGACAAGAAGCCCAGGCCGAAGCTGCTGCACCTGCCGTCGTGGACCGGCGGTGTCGAGCCGACGACGGACGACCTCACCATCACCGTGCCCCTCCCCGCGACCGCCCCCACCCGAGTGGTCGCACTGGTCGCCGACAGCCAGGTCATCCACCTTCTCGCCGGGGAGATCCCCGCCGGGCGGAACGACGTGAAGCTGCCGGTGACCCTCGCCGGGGACACCGCGTACGGCGTGCTCGTGCTGGTGGCCGGCTGGGCGGGCCTTCTGGAGCGGGTGAACGTGGCATGAGCCCGTCCACCGTCCGGACCACCGGGGAGATCGAGGTGCACCGCTGCACGATGACGGTGGTCCGGCGCGGTGGGTGGAGCTGGGGGCCCGATCCACGCGGTCTGGTCCGCGAGGTCGTCGACGCGCTCCCCGAGGTGCTGGAGGAGCACTTCGCGGAACACCTGGCGGGCGACGGCCCGGACGTGGAGATCACCGAGCCGGTGACCGTCACCGTCCGGCCGGGCAGGCCCGGTTGGTCCGGACGGGGCGAGACGCCCTTCGAGGTCCATGTCGCGCCGGTGTCGGTGGCGGAACTCCCCGCCGACCCGTCCTCCGCGCAACCGGTGCCGTTCGAGGAGGCGTTGTCGCCGGAACGAACGCCGTGGTCGGTGCCACCGACCGCCGCGCTCTTCACCGAACTCGCCGAACGCGACGAACTGGACGCGCTCCTCGCCCTGCTCCCGGACCACTCGCTCCGCGTCTACCTGCTCGCCCTGCTCGGAGCCGACGACGCGTCCGCCGGGCGACTGCTCGCCGAACTCGCCCGGCGCGCCCTTCTGGCCGGGACGACGGAGGGCCTGCCCGAGGCGCTGCGTGATGCCCGGCCGGGAGGGGCCTTGACCCAGCTCCTCACGGACTACGCGGCATCGGCGGACCGCGAGGAGGTCGCCCGGCTAGCGGGGTCCCTGCCCGACGCGGCGGGGCACGCGGACCAGCCGGCCCGGACTTCTGAGCCCCCGTCCCCCTCGTCCGACGGCACATCCGTGTCCCGTGCCATCGCGCGCGAGGTCCGGGTGGGCTCGGTGCTGCCCTTCCTGCTCGCCGGGCCGCTGGCGCGGATCGGGTACCTCGACGCGATCGGGCCGGCCCTGGCGGGCATCGAACTGGCCGAGGAGGCACCGCTGTTCGCGGCGGCCCTGGCGTACAAGGTGCTGGGCGGGACCGGACGGGGCTGGCGCCGCAACGAGCAGGACAGGGAGGCCGCGGCCGCCTTCGCCGGCCTCGACCCGCCCGTGTCCGGGGAGCGGCTCCCCGACTTCGCCCGGCAGGCAGGCCCCGCGCTCCCGCTCCTCGACGGTGTCCTGGCGCTCTCGGTGAGCAGGGGCCACGACCCCGCCGACCCGCTCCTGATCACGGGGATGGACGACGGTTTGCTCCTCGTCGACGCCCAGGGCATGTTCCCGATCGCCTGGGCCGCGGAAGCCGGGCGACTGCTGCCGTACTGGCAGGCGTGCGGACGGCCACCTGTACTGATCTGCGACGGCCCCCTGCCGCCCGGAGCCCTGCGCGAACTGGCGGCGGCGGGCGTGCCGTTCATGACCGCCGTACGGCCGCTGCGTGGTGACCCGGTGATACGCCTGCCCTGGCGCACCCCGCTGTGGACGTCCGGGGACGGATTAGGGGAGGTACGACCGGATCCACGGCTGGCCGCGGGGCTGCCCGGCCATGCGGCACGGCTGGCGGACCTGGTCACCGCCCTGGCCGTGGAACGGAGGGCGGTACCGCTCGCGGACGACGGCGACCTGGAACACACCGTCACCCTGGCCGCGACGCTCGGCCTGTCCACGATCGCCTGGACGCTCTGGCAAGGGCGTGAGACACCGCATCCGCTGCTGTCCCTGAGCCGTTTCGCGGACCTGGAGGCCACGATCCGGTTCGAGCCCGACGCCGTACGCGTGCGCGTCCCGCTAGGGCGACGCCACGCCGACCTGCTGCGCGGCGGTCTGCTCGCCGACGTTCCTGACGTGGTGTGGCTGGACGGCCGGACCCTGACGTTCTCGGGCGGGTGATCGGGTGTGGGTGGGGCGTGGGTGGGTGGCGGGGATGAGTGAGCCGTGGATGGGGGACGGGGATGAGCGAGTTCTGTGTGAGCCATGGGCGGGTGACGGGCGTGGGTGAGCCTCGGACAGGTGACGGGCATGGGTGAGCCGGCGGTCGAGCATCTGCGGATCCGGCTGGCTGACCTGCACCGGGCGCTGCGCGCCGCCGTCGAGCGCCAGGCGCGGATCGCCGCGCGGCTCACCCGGCCGGACCTCACGCCGTACTGCGTGACGGACGAACAGGTCGGTGTCCTCCTCGACGAGGTGCACGACCTGACCGAGACCATGGCGCAACCGTACGCACCGGCGCGGCCCGAGCCGGAGGCAGAACGCCTGCTCAGGCGACGCGCGTCCGCCGAGGGCGGCACCCTGCCGCTGGACGCGCTCGCCACCAGGTTCGGCCTGACCCGCGCGGACCAGGACGCGCTGCTTCTGGTCGCCGCGCCCGAACTGGACCGCGGATACGAACGCATCTACGCCTACATCGTGGACAACCTGAACCGGCGGCTGCCGAGCGTGGAACTGCTTGTCACAGTGGGGGCGATGGGCGCGGTCGGCGCGGGGAGTGCGGGAGCCGTGGGGGGTGCGGAGGGCCTCGGGACCGGAGCGGGCCCGGCAGCTGCGGAGGGCCCTGGGGCCGCGGAAGCCCTCGGGGCCGCGGAAGTACCTGGTGGAGAGGAAGTTCCTGGGGAAGCGGAAGTTCCTGGGGAAGCGGCGGCCCGGCTCGCCCGGCGCCGCGCGCTCGGACCGACCGGCTCACTGCGCCGGTACGGCCTGCTGCGCGCCCACGGCAAGGCCCCGGTGGAGCTCTCCCAGGAACTGGTCCTCGGGCCCGGCGTGTTGGAGTTCCTGCTGGGCTGGGGCGGCGACGTCGGTCTGCTCGGCCACGATCCAGGCGAGGTCGTGGAGCCGGAACCCCGTGTGCTCTCCTCGTATCTGTCCTCGGACCGCCTCACCCGCCTCGGCCGGGCCCTGGGTTCCGGCGACATCGACCTCGCCGGGCTGTGGGGATGCCCGCCGGACGGTCAGCTGGACGCCGTACAGGCACTGGCCCGAGCGGCGGGAGCACCGCTGCGGCGGCTGACCGCGGACCCCGGGGCGGATCTGCGTACGGCCGCCGCACTGGGCGCGGTGCTGTGGATCCCTACCGACGACCTGCACGGCGAACCGCACGACGGGCAGGCCGAGTCAGTGTCGGCGGCGCTGCTCCGCTCCCGCTCACCGGTGTGCCTGACCGGCCTCAAACCCTGGCGCCCGGCAGGTCTGCTCGCCGCCCGCGCGTACGCCGAACTCACCGTACCCACACCGGGGTTGGGGGACCGCCGAGCCATGTGGTCGGCAGCGCTCCCGGACCTGGACGGGCCCCTGCTGGAAGACCTCGCCGCCCGCTACCGGATGAGCGGCGGGGAACTGCGCGCCGTGGCGTCGGTCGCGGGCGCCGGGGCGCGCCTGGCCGGCAACGGCCGCCCGGAACCGGTCTCCGACCACGTCGAACCCGCCATCGCCACGGTCACGCGCGGGCGCAGCGGCAGCGGCGTCCAGTCGATCGTGCCCCGGCGCACCGTCGAGGACCTGGTCCTGCCGGACGCCCAGCTGAACCAGATCCTGGAGATCGCCTCGGCCTTCCGCGCCTGGCCCAGGATCGCCGAGACATGGGGCTTCGCCCACCGCACGGCACACGGCGGGGTGAAGGCGCTCTTCACGGGCGAGCCCGGCACCGGAAAGACGATGTCCGCGGAGATCGTCACCGGCATGCTGGGCTTGGAGCTGCTGAAGGTGGACCTCGCCCAGGTCGTGTCGAAGTGGGTGGGGGAGACGGAGAAGAACATGGAGGCCGCGTTCCGGCAGGCGGAGGAGAGCCACGCGGTACTGCTCTTCGACGAGGCCGACTCCCTGTTCGGCAAGCGCGGAGAGGTGAAGCACGGCACGGACCGCTACGCCAACCTGGAAGTCGGCTACCTCCTGCAACGCCTGGAGGCGAGCGAGGGCCTGGTGATCCTGACGAGCAACCTCAAGGACAACATCGACCCGGCGTTCACCCGCCGCTTCCACTTCGTCCTCCACTTCCCCCGCCCAGCCGCGCCGGAGCGCCGCCGCCTCTGGCGCCTGGCCTTCCCTCCGCAGGCCCCGCTGGCCCCCGACATGGACCTGGAGATCCTGGCCCGCCTGGACATGACGGGCGCGGGCATCACGGCGGCGGCCCGCACCGCAGCCCTGGCGGCAGCGGACGCCGACAGCGCTACGATCGGAATGCGCCACGTAGTACGAGGCGTGGCCCGCCAGTTCCAACGAGAGGCCCGCCTCCTCCGCCCGGCCGAACTCGGCCCGCACGCCCACCTGCTCGACGACGGACACCAGGGGTGACACGGATGCTGCCTACTGAACCGCCGCTGTCACTGCACCGGTTGGTGGCGCCTGTGCCGCCGGCGCGGGCCCAGGATGCCGCGACTGCCACCCACCAGGTGCTGGCTCCGACGCCGAGCCCGGTGAGCAATGCTACGGCGGCCCGCAGCATGTACGCGCTGGCCAAGGCACCACCGACCGCTGCCCAGGACCAGCTCGGCAACGCAGCCACAACCAAAGCGGCCGCACAGGCGGCCCCAGCTGTACCGCTGCTCGTCATGCCGATGAAGACGCGCTGCGAGGACGCACCGAATCGGTGACACCACAGCCAGCCCCAGGACGCCATCCTCGGGGCACCGCGACACACGCTGGGGTTCAGTCCACTGGCAGGATCGCTGGCAGCAAGGGTGTGATGACCTGGTACGGCCGACGTCACATCGATCAGGGCACTCGTGCGCCGCGGCGGATCTCGCTGTCCCGTAAAGCTTGAGCCATGTCGTGCAGATGGTCCATCTGCTCGGCCATGACAGCTTCTTCTCCGACGGCACGTCGAATCCGAGCCTCCGCCATGCCCTCGATCTCCTCGCCGGAGCTGCGCATCTCCCGAGCCTGGTGCATCGCTGACGCATAGGCACGTCTCTGGAGCAGACCGGGCACGACCGTGTCGGTGCTCGACGAGAACGTCGACCAGCTCAACACGATGGGCACCACGGGCAGCGGCGAGATCGGCATGTGCGGCTCAGCCGCCGCCATTGTCAACGCGATCTGGCACGCGACCGGCGTCCGCGTTCGAGACCTCCCGGTCCGCCTCGACATGTTCCCGCCCGCGGCTCCGACCGATCAAGCGGCGGCGAGACGAGCCGCTCGGTAGGTGATCGGTTCGGTGTCCAGTGCCTTCAGCGCGTCCCGGAACTGTTCGGTCGGCTCGGCACCGGGATTTTCGACGGCCCTCACCAGCCAGCCGTCCCCGAGCGCCTGGGAAGCGTACGCAGGCAGGGTCGCGAGGCGAATACGAACCTGGTCGGTGAGCCCATTACCCGAGACATAGGTCCACGGTCCGAACTCTTCCGGCAGGTGGGAGCCGGGCCGAAGGCGCGTGGACGGGTAGATCTCCCCGTAGCCGTCAAGGTGCCACGCCGTCAGATGCACCAGGCTCGGACTGAGGCCCGCCACGAGCTGTGATGTCAGGGCGACAGCCATCTCCCATTCCTGCTTGAGAACGTCCCCCGGCTCGTCCAGGTGGACCGTCAAGAAGATCGTGCCGACGCCGTCCGGCTCGAAATCCCCGAGACTCACATGAACCCAGGAGTTGAGTGCCGAGTGAGCAGGATGCGTGAGAGCGACCCTCATAGCCGCTCCCTCCCCGTTGAGGAAGCGCGTACTGCGGGCGCCTTTCGGCTCAAAGCCTTCGCCGGCAAACTGGCCCAGCGCGGTAACGGCTCTGCGCAGCACGGTGCTCTCGGTCTCGTCGGACGCTTCCATCTGAAGGACCAGCTGGCTGCCTGCCGCGTACGAATCATCCATGGCCATCATCCGTTCCATCTCACGTCGATGCCCATCGTCGCACCCACCTCCTTGGCGTCCTCGATGACGTCACGGAACTCTGCCTGTGAACGTGTGTCGAGGCTGCTGAACTCAGGCCAGTCGATGATGTGCGAGGTGTATTTTCCACGACCGCCTTCCATTTGACCGGTGAGCTGGGCCGCCAATTTGGTCACCAACTCGTCTCGGCGTGCGGTGCTGAGCTTGCCGGTCACGTGCTTGTACTCGATCATGACGTGTTGCGCCCGGCCGTCGATGCTCATCCGGGCCGTGTAGTCGATGCGCTTCTTCCCGACCTTCACCTCGACGCCGGTGAGATCTCCACCCTTCTGAAGGAAGTTCACGATGGCTTCCATCTGCTTACGGATGCCCATATTGAATGGCCGTTGCTTGTTGGCACCCTTCTCCAGCTGGTTCGCGAGACCGTCGGGATTACCCTCTAGATCAGGCGCTTCGTCGAGCTTCAGCTTGTCCCGGTGGGTGGCGATCGCGGCGCGGTACGCCTTGATTACCTCCATGTCGGCCCGCAGGATGCCCGCGCCCTTCTGCACGAGTTCGCTCGGGTCGACGTGCACCATCGGGAAGCTACGCTCGTCGGCAGATCCGAACCCGCCCGCGCGTTGAATCTGCAGGAACGAGTAGCTCTCGCCGAACAGGAACGTTCCGCTGTCCGGCCGGACGTCGTAGCCGAGCAGTCCCTTCGGTACATCGGCGACGAGCTTGCCGAGCCAGGGCTCGATGGAGTTCTTCTGGTCAAAGATTTCCTTGAGTAGGTCGGCAAGCTGTTTTTGTTCGGCGGAGAGCTCCGCCTGCTCCTTGGACATCTTCTGCTTGGCCGCCGCTTCCTCCTTCTCAGGGACGTGCACCGCAAGCTTCGCGATCTCGTTCGCCTGACCACCTGCGGTTGTCGCCAGCTGGAGCGCGGCCTGAGCCTTCTGCTTGACCTCGGGATTGGTCTTCTCATCGGCGATGACGTGGTTGAGATAGCCCACGACCGGCTGCTCCGTGCTGGCGACCATGAGCGTCGCCTTGCCGCCGGACGCCGCGACGAAGAGCCGATGCGCGTGCCCGTCCGCGGAGAATCTGACGGTTTCCCAGTTCGGTCTGAGGGTGTGGCCCTCGCCCGTCCGCTTTTGATCCCGCCCGGCCTTGGGATGTCGTCGCTTGTCGGGACGCCGTCGCTTGTCCGGGCGGCGTTTGCGTGGGCTGCCCGGTCGTTTTCGTTCCGGTCGGCGCTGCGGCTTCGTCTTGGTCTTCTGCGTGGGCTTCTTCTTGTCGAACTTCGACTTGATCTTCGCCCACAGCTTCTTCACCAGCCCCACGATCTTCTCGATCACCCAGTCCACCGCCCGGCCGACCGGCTTGGACATGGCCTGGACGATCTGTTTGACCTTGGCCGCGATGCCGCCGATGCCCAGGAGGGAGGCGAGGAAGCCGAGCAGGACGGGGATGGCGCGGGCCAGGGCGTTTTCGATCAGGGCCGGTACGCCGCCGCTGCCGCCCCGGGCGATCGCGATGACCGCGTCGAGGACGGCGTTGACGAAGTCGAAGATCTGACGCGCCTGGGTGACCACGAACTTGACTATGTCGATGATCAGTTTCACCGCGCGTACGAACGCGGACGCGGGGTTGAGCAGCGAGAGCACCCACGTGATCCCGGCCTCGACGATCGTGGGCGTCACATACGCGATGACCTTGTCGAGCAGGTCCTTCTTCATGTCGCCGACACGGGACTTGAGGTCGTCCCACATGCCCGCGACACCCCGCTTGCGGACCTCGGCGACCAACGGCACCGCGGTCTCCGCCGCCGCGACCGCCGGTTCCATCTTCGGGACCTTGCGCACGATCCGGGCCCGGATGTTCTGCCAGGTCAGCCCGAGCAGCGAGGCGAGCATCTGCACGATGCCCTGGGTGTCGAACTTCGCGGGCATCTCGATGCCGGCCTCGGACGTCTTGCCCAACAGCCAGGACATGATGCCCTGTTGCAGATGTCTGCCGATGTTCCGCAGGAACTGTTTCAGACCCGCTCCGACGGCCGTCACCAGGTTGCGCAGGAAACCGATCGGATCCTTGAGGATCAGCATCACCGCCTGCGCGGCCTTGGCCAGGACCGACAGGAGCAGGTTCTTGAGCTCCATGATCGTGTTGATCACGGCCTTCACCGCGTCCACGGCCTTGGCCACGAGCCCCTTGTTCTTCTCCTTCTCCGCGGCGATCTCGTCGTCGACGGACTTGAGGGCGTCGGTGTACTTGGTGGCCAGCGTGTCGACCAGCTCGGTGCCCTTGTCGTCCACGGACTGGGTGAGCTCGTCGAACTTGTCGGTGAACTCGGCCGCCGCTTCCCGCCCGATGGACCGCAGGTCGGCGGGGAGCTTCTGCACCGCGTCCCGCATCTCGGACCGGCCCTGCGCGATGCGCTTCTTGGCCCGGTTCAGCTGCGCACCGATGGTGTCGGCGACGTCGGAGATTACCTGCCGCATCCGGCGGACGTAGTTGTCGCGGGCCGCTTCGAAGATCTTGTCGGCTTCGGCGGGCAGCCCGGCGAACAGATCCCGCGTCCACCGAAACGGGCCCGCCGGACCCGAGTAACGGCGGTCCTTGTACTCCTCCATCCCCCGTTTGTGCTCGGCGGTGAACGCATCCCGCGCCTGCTTCTCACCCCTGCCGAACTGGTCGTCGACCAGCTTGTCGAGACCGTCGAGAGTGCCCTGGACGTCCTTCTGCATCCGGTCGAAGACACCCTGGAGGAGCGTCGTGACCTGGGCCCTCTTCTCCTCGTCCCGGCCCTTGGCGCCGCCCTTGCCCGCGTCGACCCGCTGCCCGGTCAGTGCCCGCTGGGCGCCCATAGCGCCCATCGCGGCGGTACCGAGCCGCTTTGCCTGAGCGGTGGCCGAGTTGAGTTCTTTCTTCTCGTGCCCGCGCATCTGGCCGGGAGCCACCTCGGAGTGGTGCTCGGCGGCCTTCTTCTCGCCCATGGCCTTCTTGAACGTGGGCTCGTTGGACTTCTGCATCTGCGCTTCGGTGACCTGCGCGTCCGCCATCCGCTGATTGACCTCGGCGGGGCCGGCGGACAGATCGGTGGCCGACGGCGGAAGTCTGTCCGGCACGGCGTTCGCGGGTGCCGGTGTGCCCGGGGCCCCGGGCGGCCGGTCCGCGGTCATCGGTACGACCTTCTTGGGCACGGCCGTCGAGGTGTCCGGCGGGGCGGCGGTCGTCGTGGCGATCTGCTGCGCCGAATCCGACTTGCCCTCGCCGACCTTGCCGTCCACCTCCGCGCGTACCTCGTCGGCCTTGCCGGACTCGGCGAACTTGTCCGCCTCGTCGAGGTTCTTGGGCGCCTTGTCGGCGATCGCCTTCTCGACCGCCCTGATGAACGCGTCCTTGTCGAACTCCTTGGGCTGCGCCTCGTTCATCTTCTCGGCGTTGGCGGTCTTGCCCTGTGCCTCGGCGTCGTCCTTCGGCGGAAGAGCCGCGTCCTGCGCCGCGCCCGCTTCGGTCCGCGGCGGCGGGTGCGAGGCGGCCAGCGTCCGCTTCTTCTGTGCGACGTCCTTCTTCAGCTTCGCGAACTTCGGATCCGCGTTCGGGCCGGGCCGCGCCTTGACGTCCGGCGCGGCACCGGAGGCAGCGGCCGCAGGTGCCGCCTCCACCGCGTCCGCCACCGCGGGTCCGGCGACGGCCGGAGCGCCGACGGCTGGAGTATCCACGGCCAATCCGGCGGCGGCCGGAGCGTCGACGACCGGAGTACCAACGGCAGACAGGGCCGCGCCGCTCTCCCCCCGACCGGCCGCCGCCACCGCGCTGTTGCCGAACATGTCCTGCGCGGCAGGCGGGAGACGCCCCGGGAGAGACGGGGTCGGCACCGGTCCGCGTCCGCTCACCAGGCCGGCTGTCACCGCCGCATTGGACGACGCCGACGGAGTACGGGAGGGACCCGATGCCTCCGCCCCGCCCTTCGCGGCCGCCACCCCCGTCGTCGACACCTTCGGCCGCAGCCCAAGAGCCTTCGGCGCTGGCATCGGACGGAACCCCTCCCACAGCCGGCAGTGGCGACAGGAACTCGGTGTCCGGGGGACACTCCGAGGCAGTGTGCCAATACGGGCGTGACGAGACCGTCACCTCTGTATCCCCGAGGCGTCTCCGGCAAGCGTGCGCGGTGCGGGGTGAGGGATGCATGGTCCTCGCCACCGACGACTTGGATCCGCCAATCGACGCCCCCACGGCGAAGGCCTCCAGCCGCTCGATCGCGGGCGCGCCGGCGCCGGGTCCGAGCGGCGGCGGGCCGGTCAGGAACGACGCCTGGTAGGCCCGCTCGGCGGCAGGGTCGAGCAGCGTCATCAGCAGCCCGGGCCGGTCGCCGAAGTGCCGGAAGACGGTGCCCTTGCCCACCGAGGCGGCACGCGGGACCGCGCCCATGGTGATGTGTCGGACGCCGTCCTCGGCGGCCGGACGGGCTGCCGCTTCCAGCAGCCGCGCACGATTGCGCACAGCGTCGGCGCGCATCGGCCGGCGGGTCCGAGCCGACTGCCCGTCCGACAGGGCCACTTGAGGCAACGCCGGCTGCCGGGACTCAGGCGCGTCGTGTCCGCGCGGTGCGGCTGGAGTCACGGCTCTTCCTCGGCGCAACGGTTCGACGAAGGGAGACGGCCGCCCATACGCCGCGATCCCGGTTCCTGATGCCGCGCGTCACACCGGTCGCAGCGCGGCCAGTTGCTGTGCGAACGGGACAACGGGCGGGTCGTCGTTCGCTTGCGCGGCAGACCTCACCCGCCCGCGCATCAGCTCCGCCAGTTCGCCGCCCGCGCGCACGATCCGGTTGGGCAGTGTGTCGGTCAGGGGATCGCCGTTGCCGCCCCAGTCCTCGGAGGCCGCGTACACCGATGTGGGTACGACGACCGCGCGCGCAGGTAGGCGAAGAGCGGACGCAGCGCGTGCTCCAGCGCCAGCGAGTGGCGGGCCGTACCGCCGGTCGCCGCGGCCAGCACGGCCTTGCCGGTGAGGGCGTCGTTGTCGATGACGTCGAAGAACGACTTGAAGAGCCCGCTGTACGAGGCGGTGAAGACCGGAGTGACGGCGATCAGACCGTCCGCCGAGGTGACCGCCTCCACGGCTTCCGCCAGGGAGGGTGAGGGGAAGCCGGTGACCAGGTTGTTGGCGATGTCGACGGCCAGGTCGCGCAGTTCGACGACCCGTGTCTCGACATCGCTCCCGGCGTCGGCCAGTTGCTGTCGGACTGCCTCGGCGAGGCGGTCGGCCAGCAGCCGGGTGGACGAGGGGACGCTCAGGCCGGCCGACACGACCGTGAGGCGGAGTGGCTGGGCGATGTCCGCGTTCACTTGGTCGCCTCCTCGGAGTGCGCGGCGAGCAGGGAGGCGTGCGTGGGAGCCTCCGGAACACTGCTGGGGCGTACGGAGGCGAACTCCTTGCGCAGGGTCGGAAGCACCTCCTCGCCGAGCAGGTCGAGCTGTTCGAGGACGGTCTTCCGCGGCAGCCCGGCCATGTCGATGTTGAACAACTGGCGCTGGTAGTCGCCGAAGTGCTCACGGAAGGACAGCGTCTTGTCGATGACCTCCTGCGGGCTGCCGACGGTGAGCGAGGTCTGCGCCATGTACTGCTCCATCGACGGACCGCCGCCGTAGACGGGGGAGTTGTCGAAGTAGGGGCGGTACTCGCGTACGGCGTCCTGGGAGTTCCTGCGTACGAAGACATGGCCGCCGGCTCCGACGACGGCCTGTTCCTGGGTGCCGTGTCCGTAGTGGGCGTAGCGCTCGCGGTAGAGGTTGATCAGCTTCGTGAAGTGGTTCATGGGCCCGAAGAGGTTGTTCACGAAGAAGCCGTCGCCGTAGTAGGCGGCCTGTTCGGCGATCTCGGGGCTGCGCACGGAGCCGTGCCAGACGAAGGGCGGGACGCCGTCCAGGGGGCGCGGCGTCGAGGTGAACCCCTGGAGCGGCGTACGGAACCTGCCCTCCCAGTCGACGACGTCCTCGCGCCACAGCCGGTGCAGCAGCGCGTAGTTCTCGATGGCGAGCGGGATCCCCTGGCGGATGTCCTTGCCGAACCAGGGATAGACCGGGCCGGTGTTGCCGCGGCCCATCATCAGGTCCACGCGGCCGTCGGCGAGGTGCTGGAGGACCGCGTAGTCCTCGGCGATCTTCACCGGGTCGTTGGTGGTGATCAGCGTGGTCGACGTCGACAGGATGATCCGGTCGGTCCGCGCGGCGATATGGCCGAGCAGGGTGGTCGGTGAGGAGGAGACGAACGGCGGGTTGTGGTGCTCACCGGTCGCGAAGACGTCGAAGCCGACCTCCTCGGCGTGGACCGCGGTCGCGACCGTCGCCTTGAGCCGCTCGTGCTCGGTCAGAATTCTGTCCGTGGCGGGGTCGGCGGTGACGTCGCCGACGCTGAAGATGCCGAACTGCATGGAGCCCTCCTGGGCGAGAGAAGTGCTGTGGTGGTGCCAGGCGGGGGTGTGGGGCGGGCGGTGCTCACCCCACACCTCGTTCTGTCGGGTCGGACTCAGCTCTGGGGGAGGAGTTCCATGAGGATGTTGATGATCTTGCTGCCGTTCGGGGTGGTCCAGTTGTGGGCGAGTTCGGCGAGGAGCTGGTTGGTGGAGGTGATGGTGGCGCCGGCCTTGTCCATGCGGCGGACGGCGATGTCGTCGGCGGTCTTGGTGGGGGAGCCGCCGGCGTCGGCGACGATCTGGACGGGGTGACCGTCGGCGAGGGCGGTGAGGGTGGGGTAGACGGTGCAGACGTCGTTGGTGACGCCGGCGATGATGAGGTGGGTGCGGCCGGTGGCGGTGACGGCGTCGGCGAAGTTCTTGTCGTCGAAGGCGTTGACGACGCCCTGACGCTGGACGCGGGCGGCGAACTCGGCGGGGGCTGTCTCGGCGAGTTCGGAGAGCAGGGGTCCCTGGGCGTACTCCTCCATGGAGGAGGTCAGGACCAGCGGTATGTCCAGGGCCTTGGCGGCCTTGGCCAGCGCGAGGGCGTTGGCCTTCATCTCGTCGAAGGCGATGGAGCCGACCCAGCCCATGGTGCCGACCTGGTGGTCGATCAGCAGCATCGCGGAGTTCTCGGGGGTGAACGGCTCGGCGGCGGTCTGCGCGGTCTGTGCGGTCATGAGGGGCCTCTTCCTGGGGAGCGGACGGATGGTGCGGTGTCGATCCAGATACTTGGTCGACCAATTGTTAGTCGTCAGCGTATGCCACCTGGCATCTATTCCCTACAAGTGGCGAAATGTTTTGCCGCCCAATGCATCGGCTCGGTGGGAAGATCGTGTTGAGCTCACCGCCGACCAGGTACGTCGTCCTGGACACTGTCCTGGGGAGCATGGACATTCCTGTGGGAAAGGAACTCTCGATGGACGAGCAGGATGAGCGTTTCGACGTCGTCGTACTCGGTGCGGGTCCCGGCGGCTATGTCGCCGCCATCCGGGCCGCCCAGCTGGGCAAGCGCGTCGCGGTGGTCGAGGAGAAGTACTGGGGCGGTGTCTGTCTGAACGTGGGCTGCATCCCCACCAAGGCCCTGCTGCGCAACGCCGAGCTGGCGCACATCTTCACGCGCGAGGCGAAGACCTTCGGCATCAAGGTCGACGGCCAGGTCTCCTTCGACTACGGCGAGGCGTTCCGCCGCAGCCGGAAGGTCGCGGACGGCCGGGTCAAGGGCGTCCACTACCTGATGAAGAAGAACAGGATCACGGAGATCGACGGCCGCGGCACGTTCCTCGACCCGCACACGCTCCAGGTGGCCGGCTACGACGGCAACACCCGCACGATCGGCTTCGACCACTGCATCATCGCCACCGGCGCCACCCCGAAGCTCCTCCCCGGCACCAAGCGCAGCGCCCGCGTGGTGACGTTCGAGGAGCAGATCCTCGCCGACGACCTGCCGCGGTCGATCGTCATCGCGGGCGCCGGCGCCATCGGTGTCGAGTTCGCCTACGTCCTGCACAACTACGGCGTGCAGGTCACGATCGTCGAGTTCCTGGACCGGGTCGCCCCGCTGGAGGACGCCGAGGTCTCCGCCGAACTGGCCAAGCAGTACCGGAAGTTGGGCATCGAAGTGCTCACCTCGACCCGCGTCGAGTCGATCGACGAGTCCGGTCCCCAGGTGCGCGTCACGGTCACCGGGAAGGACGGCACCCAGCAGGTCCTGGAGGCCGACAAGGTCCTGCAGGCGATCGGCTTCGCGCCGAACGTGACGGGTTACGGCCTGGAGAACACGGGCGTCACCGTCACCGAGCGCGGCGCGATCGACGTCGACGGCCGGTGCCGTACCTCCACCCCGCACATCTACGCCATCGGCGACGTCACCGCGAAGCTGATGCTCGCGCACGCCGCCGAGGCGATGGGGGTGATCGCCGCCGAGACCCTCGCGGACGCCGAGACCATGGAACTGGACTACGTGATGATTCCGCGCGCCACCTACTGCCAGCCCCAGATCGCCAGCTTCGGCCACACCGAGGCCCAGGCGAAGGAGAAGGGATACGACGTCCGGGTCGCCAAGTTCCCGTTCACCGCGAACGCCAAGGCCCATGGCCTGGGCGACGCGACCGGCTTCGTGAAGCTGATCAGCGACGCCAAGTACGGAGAACTCCTCGGCGCCCATCTCATCGGCCCCGACGTCACCGAACTGCTCCCGGAACTGACCCTGGCCCAGCAGTGGGACCTCACCGTCCACGAGGTCGCCCGCAACGTCCACGCCCACCCCACCCTGGGCGAGGCGGTCAAGGAAGCCGTCCACGGTCTCGCGGGCCACATGATCAACATGTGAGGTCACGGGCAGCCCGCGTCCGCCGGACACGACCGTGCCTCCTCCACGGTCCCGTGCTCAGGCGGACGCACTGCCGGAGCAGGACGAGAAGAGCATCGACGACGCACTGCCGGCCCGGCTCGGCGGCGACAGGTACGAGGCCACCCGGCTGGCGCCGGCCTGGTGCTCGGTCGAGGAGTGGCAGCCGCCCGCGCCGGCCGTGCTGTGCCGCAGTGCCGAGGTGCGTCGTCGGCACGCGTCCGCGATCCTTCCCGCCTGCCGCGACCTGGCGGCCCTGGAGCACCACGACCTCAAGTGCCTGGCCTACGCGCCGGCGGTGCTCGACGACGAGCCCCTCGTCGTGCTGCACGGGCCCACCGGGACCAGGACCGGGACCGGGTTCGAGGTGCGTGTCGGCGGCATCGGGGACAACTTCCAGCCGCACACGCTGTTCGCCCATGTCCTTGGAGTCCCGCGCCACCGCCGCCAGTTGGTGTTCGGTTGCCCGACGCGGTCAGGCCGTTCGGGCGCGGAGGCGGAGGCGGCGCAGCATGCGCGCGTCCTCGAAGCCGACCGAGTGGGCGGCGGCGTCGACCGTGGCGCCGTGGCTGATGAGGTGCTCGGCGCGTTCCAGGCGCAGGGTCTGCTGGTAGCGCAGCGGGGTGAGGCCGGTGGCGCGGCTGAAGAGCCGGGTGAGGGTGCGTTCGCTGACGCCGACGGCCGCGGCCAGGCCGGGCAGCGGCAACGGCTGGTCGAAGCGGGTGTCGATGAGGTCCTGGGCCCGGTGCACGGTGTCGTCGAGGTGGGACCGGTGCCGGAACATGGCGCTGGACTGCGGTTCGTGGCCGTTGCGGCGGGCGTAGACGACCATGTCCCGGGCGACCTGGGCGGCGACGGCGGGCCCGTGCCGGCCGGCGACGAGGTGCAGGGCCAGGTCGATGCCGCTGGCGATACCGGCCGAGGTGATCACCCGGTCGTCGGTGGTGAACAGGACGTCGCGGACGACGACCGTCCCGGGGTGGCGCAGGGCCAGCTCGTCCTGCACGTCGTGGTGGGTGGTGCAGCGGCGGCCCCTGAGCAGGCCGGCCCGCCCGAGTGCCTCCGCCCCCGCGCAGACGCTCGCCACCGATCCGCCCCTGGCGTGGTGGTCCCGCAGGACCTTCAGGGAGGCGTCGGTGATGGCGGGCGAGTCGGCCAGGGTGACGGTCCGCCAGCCAGGGACCACGATCAGGTCCTCGGGGCCGAGTTCGGGCCAGTCGAGCCCGGCCACCAGGGGCAGTCCCTGGGCGGTGGGGACCTGCGGCCGCTCGGCGACGTAGGTGAGGGTGTAGGGGTGCCCGAAGTCGGCCGCGGTGGAGAAGACCTGCGCGGGGCCGGCCAGGTCCAGCAGATGGACTCCGGGCACCAGGAAGAAGACGACGTGGCTCACGATTCGGTCATCATGCCGGAAGAACGGCCGCGGCTTCCACCTCGTCGACCGTCGCGATGGTGGCGAAGCGGCCGGCGAGGGCGTACTCGGTGCGCCGGACGACCTCGTCGGCGGGCAGGGTACGGGGGTCGGCGAGCAGCTCGGCGACGCTCCGGTCGGCGGGGGCGTCGCGGTGCGGGATCGGGTTGGTGGCCGTCGCGTCGACGACGAACGTGACCTGGTAGCCGAGATCGCTCGCGACGCGGGCGGTGGTCTCCACGCACTGCTCGGTGCGGATGCCGCAGACACTGACTTCGCGGACCCCGTGCTCGGTGAGGAGTTGCTGCAGGTTGGTGGTGGTGAAGGAGTTGTGCGAGGTCTTGTGGATCAGCGGCTCGGTGTCCTCCCGCCGCTCCAGCTCCTCCATCAGCCGGACGTGACCGAGGGCCGGGTCGAAGGCATCGCCGCTGCCGGGTTCGGAGTGCAGTACCCACACCACCAGGTCCCCGGCCCGGCGGGCGAGCCGGACCAGTCGGTTCACCTTGTCGGCGATCTTCGGGTCGGAGATCGCCTCCCACAGGGGAGTGGCGCGGAAGGACTCCTGGACATCGATGACGATCAGTGCTCGGGTCATGCCCCAAGCCTCCGCCGTACGAACGGGGCGGGGACAGACCGCATCGGGTCCCGAAGCGGACCGATCCAGTCATCACCAGGTCGCACCCGCCGCCCTGAGCGGCTCGGCAAGCCTGGAAGACCTGCCGTCCAGCGCGAAGGGGGAGGCTGCTGCGGGGCGAACAGATGTAGATACCAGTCGCCGTCGGGCAGCGGGGTCCAGGCCGGGCCACCGAACTCGGGGATCCAGTTGTTCGGCGGCAGCGCGCCGTTGGGACCCCGCCCGGCCCGAAAGACGTACCGCTCCCGCTCCGGACTGCCCGGGCCTGCGGCCAAAGCCGCCTGGAACCAGGCATGTCGGTCCGAGGTGTGATTCGGGACGAGGTCGGCAATGACCCGGATCCCGTGCCGATGCGCCTCCGCGATGAGCTGCTCGGCCTCGGCATCCGCAGGCCCTGCGGATGGCGGGGGCTCTGCCGCAAGAGCTGTGGGACGCGGCGCACCTGTGCGAACATCGGCCCGGCAGAGACGGTCCAGCCGCTGCGCTGAAGGCCGGTCACTGATCGCCGAACCCGTCGGCACGGGTCCAGCGGAGGGTCGTGTCACTCCTGAAGGCGACCTCGTGCCCGTCGTCGGAGACGGAGGCCTGCTCCCAGCCGTCGAAATCCTTCGTGACGTTGATGTCCCACCTGGTGAGGCTGTTGGTGCCGACGGCCGCGATGGACGCGGCCGGGGGCTCGCCGTCGTAGCAGTAGGGGCCGAAGTTCGCGATTGCCGCGACGGTTCCACCGTTCGCCCGCAGCTCGATGCCCTGGCACGCGTCTACCTCGGTGCGGTGGATGACGATCGCTTCGGTCCAGGCCTTCGCCCGAGGACTGTAGTGCTGCTCGACGAGCCCCTTGCCCCGCCGGTAGTACATGGCCACCCGGCGTCCGTCGTCGAGTTTCACCTCGGCGTCGTACGGACTGGGACTGCCGCTCCAGGGGAGGTCGCTCTTCTGCAACTCGGAGGTGTAGGTGGAGGAATCCTCGGAGGCGTTCTGGGAGACGTCGTCGGCCGTCGAGTCGGGGTGACCGCAAGCCACCACGGCCGCCACCATCACCCACACTGATGCCGAACCCCAGGTCAGCACCTGGATACCAGGCCTACGCATGCATGCCTCCCATCACCTCGCCGCAGCATAGGCGGCCCGGCCGTCGCCCGGCCAACTGGACGCAGGCGGCGCCGAACCGGCCCCGGACGTCACTGTGATGACCCGGCCCACACCCTGGCGGCGGCCCGGCGCGGTGAATCGAGAATCCGGTCGACAGACGAGGGCGCGACGCACTGTGATGGCTCCGACTGCCCGCCACAGGTGGCGGGCCGACGTGGGAAGTTGCTGCTGGTGACCAGGAGGATCGCGGAAATCCGCCCCGAGATCGATGCCGCACTGGTCAGACGCCTGGTCGACAAGCAGTTCCCCTGGTGGGCCGATCTGCCCCTGGGACTGCTCGATCCGGCCGGTTCCGACCATGTGATCTACCGGCTGGGCGAGGAAATGTCCGTGCGGCTGCCCCGCTACGCAGGGGCCATCGGGCAGGCCAGGAAAGAGCATGAGTGGCTGCCCAGGCTGGCCCCACACCTGCCCTTGGCCATCCCGGTACCGGTGGCGGTGGGAGAACCCGACTTCGGCTATCCATGGCCGTGGGCGGTCTCCCGTTGGCTGGA
This sequence comes from Streptomyces sp. NPDC002680, assembly GCF_042889145.1. Taxonomy (NCBI): domain Bacteria; kingdom Bacillati; phylum Actinomycetota; class Actinomycetes; order Kitasatosporales; family Streptomycetaceae; genus Streptomyces; species Streptomyces sp. NPDC002680. Next base: position 136,350 of record NZ_JBIAQP010000001.1, on the reverse strand, counting down.
CGGCGAGGTGGCGACCGTTGAGATGCTGTCGGACTCCTCTCGGACCGCCGTAGAACTGGCGGATTTCCTGACCGCCCTCCACCAGTTCGCGCCAGCTGGCGTCCCGGCCCGGGACGCCGGCAAGGACCTCACCACCTGGGCGCTGGCGGACCGTGACCGTGCCACGCGAGCCGCCATCGAGAGGGTCGGCGGGGCGTTCGACCCCGTGGCGACGACCGAGCTGTGGGACGCGGCGCTGAACGCTCCCGGATGGGACTGTCCGCCGGTCTGGTTCCATGGCGACTTCCACACCGGCAACCTACTGACCGTCGACGGCCGCCTCAGCGCGGTCATCGACTTCGGCGAGCTGGGAATCGGCGACCCGGCCTGCGACCTGACGATTGCCTTCACCCTGATGTCGGCCCGGAGCCGGGATGTGTTCCGTACGGCGCTCGATGTGGACGACGCCACGTGGCTGCGGGGTCGAGGCTGGGCCCTGGCGACCGGCCTGAACGCCTACACCTCCTACGCCGCCGTCAACCCCCAGGTTGCCATGCAGACCACCAGACAGATCACCGAGGCACTCATCGGGTGAGCCTTGACGGCCGGCGCCACGGCAACTGTTCGACCTACGACACCTTGAACTCGATCTGGGTGATGGCCGGTCCGTCGCCGGTGACCTGGCCTTCACTGATGGACTCCGTCCAGGAGCCGTCCTGCTGGAGTTTCGCCAGAACCGCGGGGGACAGGCTGACCGTGATCTGGATGCCGCCGCCGGAGGACGGGGCACGGTCGATGCGGATGTCTTTGCTCATGCCGACGAAGCTACCTCCAACACGCCGGTCGGCATGGGCCGTTGGCGTTTTACCCAAGGGCGTGGGGTTACGGGCCGATCGGTCCTGTCATCGACCGGGACCGGGTCCAGGACGAGGTGGCGAGCTTCCTCGTCGCTCCTCCCGACCGGCTGAACCACCAGACCTCCTGGAGCTCGATGCCGGCCTTGAACACAGGGAACCCCTTGGGGCGTTGGAGAGACCTCCGAGCGACAGCCGGCCGACGACACTGTGCGACGAGACCCTGAATCACGGCCCGCCCGGAAACATGCCATCGCTGAACCTCCCAGTGGCCCGGCCCCGCAGGGCCAGGCCACGATGGGGTGCAGGCGACGGTTGGCGAGACCGTTCCTTGGCATGGGCCGCAGATGGTAGAACGTGCGCGGGTCGAGCAAGATCGCGGCGGGCGGGGTCCTCGTCGCTGAGGGGAGTGGGGCGCCATCACTGAACGCCTGGGTTTCGGGGAGGTGTTACGCGCCCATCGGCGTGCGGCACGTCTGACGTTGGAGCAGTTGGCCGGGGTGTCGGGGGTCAGCACCCGGACGCTGTCGGACATGGAGCGCGGCCGCAGCAAGGGGCCTCAGCATCGGACGGTGACCGCGTTGGCGGACGCCCTCGCTCTGACGGGCGATGTCCGCAAGCAGCTGATCGAGTTGGCGCGCGAGGGCCGGCTGCGGGATCACTGGACGCGTCCGACCGGACTGTGTGAACTGCCCCGGTCGGTCGACGACTTCACCGGCCATGCCACGGAACTGGTCTGGGTGAGCGAGCTGGTGTACGCGGAGAGTGCGCCCGGTGTCGGTGTGGTGGGGCTCGTCACCGGCTCCGCGGGCCTGGGCAAGACCACGTTCGCCGTCCGTGCCGCCCATTCGGTTAGGCCGAGCTTCCCCGACGGAGTGCTCTTCCTCGATCTGCTGGGCATGTCCCAGCGCCCGCTGGCCGCCGCCCAGGCACTGCAACTGCTGCTGCGCGCGCTCGGGGCCGCGGACCAGCAGATACCGGGCGACGCCCAGGAGCGCGCCTCCTTGTACCGCTCGCTGCTGAGGGACCGGCGCGTCCTGGTCGTCCTCGACAACGCCGCGTCGGAGGAACAGGTGCGCCCGCTGCTGCCGGGAGGGGGCGCGGGCCGAGCGCTGATCACCACCCGTCGGCTGCTGTCGGGTCTGGAGGGCGTCCGCAGGCTCGCCCTCGGGCCCCTGCCGTTGCCGGAGTCCACGCGGCTGCTGTCCGGGATCCTGGGCGATCGGTCCGCGTCCGACGGGGAGGCGGCCCTCACCCGGCTCGCCGAGTTGTGCGGCGGTCTGCCCCTGGCGCTGCGGATCATCGGGAACCGCCTGGCCAGCAGGCCCGGATGGGGCGTCGGCGAACTCGTCGCCCGGCTGGCGGACGAGGAGCGCAGGCTGGACCAGTTCAAGACCGGGGACCTCAAGATCGCCAACGCGTTCGGGATGTCGTACGAGCAACTCGCCGATTCCGCGCGGCGGATGTTCCGGCGGCTCGCCGTGGTGCCGGGACAGGATTTCGACGCCGCCCTGGCCGCCGTGGTCGGCGGGGTGCCGGTCGAGGACGCGTGGGAGGCGCTGGACGACCTCGTGGATCTCGGCCTGCTGTACGACAGCGCCGCGGGCCGCTACCGCTTCCACGACCTGGTCCGTCTGTTCGCCGTCGACCGGCTCCGTGAGGAGGAGACGGCGGCCGAGCGCGAGGCGCTCATGGGGAGAGTGACGACGTGGCTGCTGCGGACGGCCACGCTCTCCGGGCGATGGTTCGAACCCGGCTACGGCCGTCCCGACCGGCCCGACCCCGATCTCGCCGTCCTGACCTCTCCCGAGGAGGCCGAAGCATGGCTGCGGGTGAACGTGGACAACTGGCTCGGAGCGATGCGGGCCGCGGCAGACGGTGGCCCCCACTCCCTTGTCCTCGACTGCGCGGAGTCGATGCACTGGTTCTCCGATCTGTGGGCGCACAACCCGCACTGGCACGAGGTGTTCACACTCGGAGCGGAGGCGGCGGCCGCCCTCGGCGACCTGGCACAGCAGGCGACCCAGCTGAACTATCTGGCCTGGGTCCATTCGCTGCCCCCCAGCGATCCGCAGGCCGTGCTGCGGTACACGGCCCAGGCGCTGGAACTGGCCACCCGGGTCGGCGCCACGGCACAGATCGCCTGGTCGCACGAGTACAGCGCTTCGGCACTGCGCCTGCTCGGCAGACTCGACGAGGCCGTCGCGGCGTCCTCCCGGTCGGCGGAGATGTTCAGGACCATCGGCGACGCCGACGCCCACGTCCAGTGCCTCGCCCACATCGCCCACTGCCGTTTCGACGAAGGGCGCCATGCCGAGGCGCTGGAGCAGTACCGCGGACTGCTCGCCGTGCTGGAGGACCCGGAGTCGGGGATGACACCGAGCGTCGTGACGCTCAGCCGGCCCCTCGCGCTGATCCGCATCGGCCACTGCCTCGAACGCCTCGGCCGCCGTACGGAGGCGATCACCACGCTCAGCGAGGGCATCGACCTCCTGGACACGCTCCAGGTGTCCGACTACCGGCAGGCCGGCGCCCTGGAAACAGTGGCGGCCCTGCTGGCCGGCGAAGGCCGGACCGTCGAGAGCCGCAGCACCTACGCGCGGGCGGCGCAGGTCTTCGAGGCGATCGGTGACACCGGGGCGAGTGACCGCTGCCACGCCCTGGCGACCGCCACCCCCTGACCTCGGCCGACGCGCTGCGCGCGAAGAATCCGGCGGGTACTTCTGCCTGCTGTTCTGCGTGGTCCGGCCGCGTCTTCTCGACTTGACTCGGGTGTACCGGGACAGCCGTCAGGGCGCTGTCCCTCCAGGTCAGGAGTGACCATGCCAACCATCAGGAACATCGTTCTCGTACACGGTGGCTTCGTCGACGGATCGGGCTGGCAGGGGGTCTACGACCATCTGAGCGCCGACGGATACAAGGTGGCCGTCGTGCAGAACCCGACCCTGTCGCTGGCCGGTGACGTCGCCGCCACCCGCCAGGTCCTCGACGGTCTCGACGGGCCGGCCGTGCTGGTCGGCCACTCCTACGGCGGTGTCGTCATCACCGAGGCCGGCAGCCACCCCAAGGTCGCGGCGCTCGCCTACATCGCCGCGTTCGCGCCGGACAAGGGCGAGTCGGTGAGTTCTCTCATCGCCGACCCGCCGCCCGGCGCGGCCGTCCCGCCGATCCTGCCGCCCCAGGACGGGTTCCTGTTCCTGGACCGGGAGAGGTTCGCGGCAGCCTTCGCCGCCGACGTGCCCGAGAAGGTGGCGGCGTTCATGGCCGACTCCCAGGTCCCCTGGGGCGTCGACGCACTCGAAGGGGCCGTCTCCGAACCGGCCTGGCAGACCAAGCCGTCCTGGTACCTGGTCGCCACGGACGACCGCATGATCCCGCCGCCCGCCCAGCGCGCCATGTCCGAGCGGGCCGGGGCCACCGTCTCCGAGACCCCCGGCAGCCACGCCGTCTACGTCTCCCGCCCGGCCGTCGTGGCCGCCGTCATCGCCCAGGCCGCCCAGGGCACCGACGGCCGGTCCTAAGGCCTGTCCGGCGGATCAGGCCGGCTGCAGAGAGCGGTGCCCGCCGGGCACCGAGCGGGGCCGGACGCGCGTACCAGGGCCCCCTTCGCCGGCCCGATCCGCCGCACAGGCCCCAGCAGCGAACGCCGCCGCGCCGCGTCACAGCACCAACTCGCCCGGCCCGCAGCCGGGCGAGACCTCTTTTCTCTCCCGACCCACCGCGAAGGAGCTCCTGATGGGCCCTGACATCACCCGCCGCCGAGTGCTCGCCACCGGCGCCGCCGCCGCGGGCACCGCCGCACTGGGAACGCTGTCCTCACCCGCCTCCGCCGCCGACCGCTCCTCGGCCGGAGCCAGGCCGACCATCGTGCTGGTGCACGGCGGATTCGCCGACGCCTCGTGCTGGAGCGGTGTCATCGAGCGGCTCCAGCACGCCGGCTACCCGACCATCGCCCCCGCCAACCCGTTGCGCAGCCTGCCCACCGACGCCGCCTACCTCGCCAGCGTCCTCCAGTCGGTCAGCGGCCCGATCGTGCTGGTCGGTCACTCCTACGGCGGAGCCGTCATCACCAACGCCGCCGCCGGCATCCCCAACGTCAAGGCGCTGGTCTACATCGCCGCCTTCGTCCCCGACGAGGGCGAACAACTCGGCGCGCTGATCAACAAATTCCCCGGCAGCATCATCCAGGCCGCGACACGGCCAGTGCCTTACCCCGGCCCCGACGGCACACCCGGTACCGACCTCTACCTCCAGGCCGACAAGTTCCGGGCCGCCTTCGCCGCCGACCTGCCCGTGGCCACCACCCGCCTCATGCAGGCCACCCAGCGGCCCTTCAGCACCGCGTGCTTCTCCGACGTCACCACCGCAGCCGCCTGGCACACCATCCCGTCCTGGGGACTGGTGGCCGACACCGACAAGGCCATCCCGCCCGCCCTCCAGCACTTCTTCTACGAGCGTTCGGGCGCCCGCAAGACCGTCGAAGTCCCCGGCGCATCCCACGTCGCCATGATGAGCCACCCGGGCACCACGGCCCGCCTCGTCAAGGACGCCGCCCACGCCACCGCCTGATCCGTGACGGGGCACGCCTCCTTCGGCGGCTGCGCGCATGAGGCCGCGCAGGGCCAACTTGCCGCCGCCGGCACAACCATCCGGCGGGGCGAACGGTCTCATAAGTGACCAAACAATTACGGGGGCGACCGTGCAGGTCCCACGCGGCACCCCCGTGGACAACGGGGAGCAGCCATGAAGACAGGCGTGTGCCTGAGGATCGCGATCATCGCGGCGCTCACGGGAGCCACCGTGACCGTCGCCCCGGCCGCGGTCTCGGCGGCGGACGGTGCTGCTCCCGCCGCGTCGGCCCGGGGCCACGCCCCGGCCTGGCGTACCTCTCTGGCGGGGACGCTCTCGGACAACTCCGCGCTCTTCGACATCGCGTCGGTCGGTCCGGACGCCGCCTGGGCGGTGGGATCCCAGTACGTCGACGGCGTCAGCGAGGGCGTCATCCTGCGCTGGAACGGCAGAACCTGGCAGCAGCAGTCCACCCCCGCCGTACCGGAGACCGGGGTGTGGCACGCCGTGGACGGGGTGTCCGCGCACGACGTCTGGGCGTACGGCTGGGACCAGGAAGGCGAGACCCTGGGCCACTACGACGGCAAGCGGTGGACGCAGACGCCCCTGCCCGCGGAGCAGGGCTACGGCTTCGCGAAGCTCGCCGCCGCCCCCGGCAGGGCCTGGCTGGTGAGCGACACCGCGATCAACTCCTACGCCCACGGCGTCTGGCGGAGCACACCCCTCCCAAGTGGCGTCCACATCAACGCCATCGAGGCGCGGACCGCCCACGACGCCTGGGCGGTCGGACGGTTCGCGCTCGTCGGCCAGCCGAGCCGGTCCGTCCTCCTGCACTGGGACGGCCGTTCGTGGACCGAGACCGCGCCGGCCGGCAGCGATCTCGGGATCACGGCCGTGTACCAGGAGTCCGCCCGCAGCGTCTGGGTCACCGCTCTCACGCCGTACGTCGAGGACGAACCGCAACAGACCAAGGTGCTGCACTGGAACGGCCGCACCTGGCGCGATGTCACCGGGCCGGTCGACGGGTTGTGGGCCAGCACCATCACCGGTGACGGCAAGGGCACCGTCTGGGTCTCGGGCGACCCGTACGGCTACGAGGGCACCGCCCTCTACTGGCGCCTGCGCAACGGGACCTGGACCTCCGTGGAGGGTGACGCCGTCCCCGGCGGCCAGACCCAGTCGTACGACATCGAGGCGCTCGCGCCGACCGGCCGCACCGGACAGTTCTGGTCCGTCGGCTCATACGGGCTGATCACCGGGGAGTCCACCTCCGCCCAGTACGAGCTGATCCAGCGTTCGACTCGCTGAACCGCCTGACACATTCGGTCTGGCCGTTGTCCAAGACGCCCGCGCCGGGTGCGTGCCCGCTCAGGCCAGCAGGACGTCCTCGCCCGCCGTCACGGGAACGACCTGCTCGGCCGGCGGCGCCTCGGCCTTCACCGGCGTCCCGAAGTCCGACAGTGTCATCGTCGTCTCGGCCTTGATACCGCCGAAGTAGGACAGTCGGGCCTGGACGGCGCGCCCCTTGCCGTCGACCCACACGTCCGCGTAGACGGGCACGTCCGCGCCCAGCGTCTCGCGCATCTTGTCCAGCCCCTGTTTTGTCCGCGCGGTCATCCGGAGCGTCGCGGTGGCGTGGTCGATCGTGCCCCGGTAGTGCACCGCGGGGGCGCCGTTCACCTGCTCCCTGCCCTCGTTCGACACCTGCCGCATCGCCCTGATCTGGCGGAGCAGGTGCTCGGGGTCGTTCAGCGGCGCCCGCAGGAAATAGCGGCTCAGGGCCTCGCTGCGGACGGCCGCAGCCCACTTGCCCGCGTCCACCGCCCGCGAGCCCCGCACATAGACGGTGTCGCCGACGAAGACCTCCTCGACGGGGTCCATGCCGCTGTCCTCGAGTTCCACCGTGAGCCGGCCCCTGTCACCGGCCAGGTCGAAGGCGCCGGCGATCGCGAACACGTACGTCGTGGGGCTGTCGCCGGACCGCAGCTCGATCTTCTCGGCCAAGCGGGCGCTGTCCGCGCTCGTCCTGTCGATCGCGGCGCGCACGGCCGCCCCGTGATCCAGCGCCTTCTCCGTGCTCTCCTCCGCGTCGCTGTCCGCACCGCCGGAACAGGCGGTGCAGAGCAGGAGGACAGCGGCGGAGAGGAGGTGGGCGCGGCGCATGGGCTCTCCGGGAAATCGTTACTGCGGCAGGGCGGGGCCCGAAAGGGCCTGTAGATCTTCGCACGGAACCTGTGAAGGGGCCCGAGGGTTTCTGTCGTGCCGCCGCCCTGACCCTCATGGCCTCTCCGGACTCGTCAGGGCACTGTCTAGAGGTTGTAGCCGCCCGACACCTCGATGTTCTGAGCGGTGACCCAGCGGCTCTCGTCGGAGACCAGTGCGGCGATCATCGCGCCGATGTCGTCGGGTTCGCCGACCCGGCCGAGCGCGGTCCTGGCGGCGAGGGCCGGGACGACCTCGGGGAACCGGGTGAAGGCGTCGTCGGCGATCCGGGTGCGGGTCGACCCCGGTGAGACGGCGTTGACGCGGATGCCACGCGTGCTGAACTCCTTGGCCATGTACCGGGTCAGCACGTCCAGTCCGCCCTTCATCGAGGCGTAGACGGAGTAGCCGGGCTCCAGGCCGCCCGTCGCCGTCGCCGAGTTGCTGCTCGTGTTGACGATGGCCCCGCCGTCCGCCATGAGGGGCAGCAGCTTCTGTGTCAGGAAGTACGGGCCCTTGAGCAGGACGCGCATGAGCCTGTCGAACGTCTCCTCGGTCGTGTCCTCGATCAACGACGTCTGCGAGAGACCGGCGTTGTTGACCAGGTGGTCGAAGGTGTCGCGCTGCCAGATGTCGTGCAGCACGCCGGCGACCGTGTCGCGGAAGCCCGCGAAGGCGCCCGCCTCGCTGACGTCCAGCGGGAGCGCGACGGCCGTGCCGCCCCCCTTCTCGATGATGCCGGCCGTCTCCAGCCCTCCCTGCGGGTTGGTGCTGTAGGTGAGGATGACTCCGGTTCCCCGTTTGGCGATCTCGATCGCGGCGCTTCGCCCTATGCCGGAGCTGGCGCCCGTGACGACGGCGACCTTCATGGTGTTCCTCCTGGTGTACGACTCGTGAGTGCGGTCGGGTGTGTGGGTGCGCCGGTGGCGCTATGCGGCAAGGTCCGGCAGCAGGAGCCGGGTGAGCCAGGCGGTGCGGGTCCGGCGGGCCGAGGCCGAGATGCGCGCATGCGGGTACAGGGCGTCGAAGCCGTGGAAACCGCCCGCCCAGACGTGGAGTTCGGCCTGGCCGCCGGCCGCCCAGATACGGGTGGCGTAGTCGGTGACCTCGTCGCGGAAGACCTCGGCGGAACCGGTGTCGAGGTAGGTGGTCGGCAGGCCGGAGAGATCGTCGGCCAGCGCGGGTGAGACGTACGCGGGTATCTCCTGGCCGGTGAGGTCGCCGAGGACGGCACGCCATCCGAACTCGTTCATCTCGCGGGTCCACACGCCGGGTCCGCCCGAGTACTGGCGGCTGGAGGTGCTGGTGTTGCGGTGGTCGAGCATGGGGCAGATCAGCATCTGCGCGGCGATCGTCGGCGTGCCGAGGTCGCGGGCCAGCAGGGCGACACCGGCGGCGAGACCACCGCCCGCGCTGGCGCCGGCGACGACGATCCGGGCGGGGTCGATACCCAGCTCGGCCGAGTGTTCGGCGACCCACAGCAGGCCCTGGTAGCAGTCGTCGACCAGGGCGGTGCCGGTGGCCTCGGGCGCGAGCCGGTAGTCCACGGAGACCACGACCGCGCCGAACTCGTCGAGCCACTCCAGAGGGATGTCGATCTGCGAGAAGCGGTCGCCCATGACCATCCCGCCGCCGTGCATCCAGTAGACGCAGGGGGCGGCGGTGGAGGTGCGATCGGTGTTCGCGGGACTGAAGACCGACAAGGGGATCGGGGCACCGTCCTTGGCGGGCACGGTGACTTCGCGCCGGTCGACCTGCCGGTCGGAGAGGAGGGACTCGACGGGCGTCGACGGGAGCCGGCGCAGTTGCGCGAGGATCTCCGGGCTGAGCTGGGACATGAGGGGCATGTCGGCGAGCAGCTCACGCAGTTCGGGGTCCAGGGAGGGTCGTGCCGTGGTCATGGTCGTGGCCTTTCACGTGGGATAGCGGACGGACTGTCTGGTCAGAAGGCGGCCTTGCCGCGGACCGGGACGTAGTCGGTGTACTCGGACTCCTTGGCCAGCAGTCCGCCGATCTGCGCCACGATGGCCTGGGCCGCCTCGCCGGCGAAGATCCGGTGGTGGTCCTCCTCGCTGGTCCACCCCTCGGTGACGTGGACGACGTCGGGGTCGGAGGCGGAACGGGAGACGAGGTAGACGACGCAGTGTTCGCCCGCACCGGGGCTGCCCTCGTCCAGACCGGTCAGCAGCAGGTCGACCAGCTGGTCGCCCATTCCGGGCTTGGCGGTCAGGGTCGCGTTGAAACCGTAACTGACGATCATCGCTGCTCTCTTCTCGGTGATGGAGTGAAGTGATTCCATTGAACCGAGCTGACCTGCGAAAACGTTAGAACGATGCTCGCTCCTACTTGCACGATCCTCGCGAACACAGGAGCCACGGCCCGGAGCGATGCTGCAATGGACGCATGTACCTCGAAGAGCTGCGCACCCTGCTGGCCCGGCACGCCCGCCCCGACTGGACCACCGCCATCGACGGCCTCCTCATCTCGAAGGTCGACCGGCCCGATCCGCCGTCACCTTCGATGTCCGGCACGGTGCTGGCGGTCATCGCCCAGGGCGCCAAACGACTGGCCCTCGGCGAGCGGGTGTACGAGTACGGGCCCGGGCAGTACCTGGTCGCATCCGTCGATCTGCCTGTCACCGGGCAGTTCACCCAGGCCGACCCCGAGGAGCCGGCACTGGGCTTCGGCCTAGTACTGGAACCGTCCGCCGTTGCCGAACTGCTGCTCCAGGCCGGCCCCGGAGACACCCCCCGCGCCGGCGGAGGCGCGCCGTCGGGCATCGCCGTCAGCGACGCTCCGGCCGCGCTGCTCGACGCGGGGGTACGGCTGCTGCGCCTGCTCGACGAGCCCCGCGACCGGGCCGTGCTGGCCCCGCTGGTCAAGCGCGAGATCCTATGGCGTGTTATCAGCGGCGAGCAGGGAGCGACGGTTCGTCAGCTCGGCCTGGCCGACAGCAGCCTCAGCCATGTCTCCCGGGCCGTGCGCTGGATCCGCGAGCACTACGCGCAGCCCTTCCGGGTCGAGGACGTGGCGCGGCTGTCCGGGATGAGCGTCTCCGCCTTCTACCGCAACTTCCAGGCGGTGACCGCGATGAGCCCCATCCAGTTCCAGAAGCAGATCCGGCTCCAGGAGGCCCGGCTGCTGCTCGCCACCCACCCGGGCGACGTCACCGGGGTCGGCCACCGCGTCGGCTACGACAACCCGTCGCAGTTCAGCCGGGAGTACCGCCGCCAGTTCGGCGCCCCGCCCAGCCAGGACGCCGCCCGCCTGCGTCAGGCCGTACGCACCCCGGCAGGTGTCCTCCCTTGAGCCGGTCCAGCCGCGCAGGGGGATCGCCCAAGGGCCGGCGAGGATCAATTCGGCCGTCACATTCCGCCAGTCGGCCACCGCCATCGAGGAAGGCCGGACCTGTCCTCGACGGCGGCATGCCGGCCGGCACCGCCTGCCAACTACCGTTGGCTGCCGGCCTTTCGGCCCGGACTCACTTCAGGTGGCGGCCGAAGAACCGGTTCCCGTCCTCCACCTCGAACCACGGGGTACCGGTGTGCCCGCCCAGATTGGCGTGCAGCGTCTTCTCCTTGGTGCCGAAGGCGTCGAACAGATCCAGCGCCCGCTGCCGGGGGTTGCCCTCGTCGTCCCACTGCAGCAGCAACAGGAGCGGAACGGTGACCTGCCGGGCCTCCTCGCGCTGGGCGCGGGGCACAAAGCCCCCGGCGAAGAAACCGGCGGCCGCGATGCGCGGATCGGCCACCGTCAGTCGGATGCCGAGGGCGGTCCACCCCGAGTACCCGACCGGGCCGCCGATCTCGGGCAGCGCGAGGAGGGCGTCCAGGGCGGTCCGCCAGTCCGGGACCGCCCTCTCGACCAGCGGGCCGATGAATGACTCGAAGATCTCGTCGACCGGCTCGCCGGCCTGCATCGCCCGGCGGATGTCGGCGCGGGCCTGCTCGTCGGCGGCGGAACGGGGCCGGTCACCGCACCCGGCGGCGTCGATGGAGGCCACCGCGTAGCCGTACGCCGCGGAGTGCCGGGCCCGGGCCACCAGCCGGGGTTCCCTCTTGGGCAGGCCGTTGTTGTGGGCCATCAGGATCAGCGGAGCCGGTGCGGCCCCGGAGGATCCGGCCGAGCCGGGCGTCCACAGGGTGCCCGGGATCTCGCCGAGGGTGAATTCGCGTTCGAGGACGCCGTCGTCGAGGCGTTGCTCGGAAGTGAAGTGCATGGTCGTGCCTTTCGGGAGTGCTCAGAGTGGCGCTCCCGGACGACTCAGCGTCCGACCGTGACCCCGGAGGGGAGCACCCATGTCGATACTGCGTTCACGGGTACCACCTCCTCGTTCTCTCGCACGGCCTCGGGAAAACTAGCAGTGGCCTCCGTGGTCCGCCAACGGGTTTACGGAGCCACTCGCCCGAAGTCCAACGACGGAGGAAGATCCCTACTCTGCACGAGTGCTTTCCTACGACGAGTTGACTTCGCCAGAGCGTGAGCTGTGGGACGCGTTCCCCGAGGGGCGCCGCGTGGACCTGCGCACCGGTGTGCCCGAGGACGACCGTGTCGCCGAGGGAGGAGAGTGGGGTCCCGGGCGGACGGTCCGGGCCGCCGTGATCGTGGCGCTTCTCCTGGGCGCGAACACCGCGCAGCCGGACGCCGTCGCGTGCCTGCGGCTCGTCGGGGCACGGATATCCGGGCACCTCGACCTGGGCGGCGCGCAGGTCGCTCACGCCTTCTGGCTCGAGGACTGCTGGTTCGAGGAGGGCGTGGACCTCTCCGGTGCGTCGACCCAGTCGATCGCCATCGTGGGCAGCCAAGTCCCGGGTGTGGAAGCCGGCTTGATCCGGATCGAGGGACGCCTCGACCTGCGACGCTCCCGCATCGAAAGCGGCCCTGCCTCGCCCTTCCACCGCAGGGTCACCGCCTTGTCGCTCATCAACGCCCGCGTGGCAGGGGCCGTGAACCTCGGCGGCGCCGAGATCACCGCACCCGACGAGTGGGCGGTGTCCGCCGGCGGACTGGTCGCGGAGGGCGGCCTCTACTGCGTGGACGGATTCGTCGCGCACGGTGAAGTCCGTCTCATGGGAGCCCAGTTGCCGGGCGGGCTGCACATGCGGGGCGCACTGCTGGAACGCCCCGGCGGGCGTGGGGTGGCGCTCGCCCTGGACAACGCCGTGGCCTCGACGCTCGACTTCTCCGACGGGTTCGTCGCGAACGGGACCGTACGGCTGCGGGGTGCCCGGATCTCGGACAACCTGACCTTTGAAGGAGCCGTCCTGAACGGCCCGCCCGACGGCCACGGCCCGTCATTGGCCGCCCTGTTGATGCAGGCCGTCGACTTCGACCTCACCCTCGCCCGGCCACCGGCCGGCCCCGTGGACCTGCGGGGCGCACAGGTGTCCTACCTCCACGACAGCGAGCGCAGTTGGCCGGACGTGGTGGAACTGGACGGCTTCGTCTACGGCTCCATCAAGGTGGACGAGGCAGGCGAGCGGCGGGAGGCGGTGGGACGGCGCGGCTCCGTGGCCCGCCGCGTGGCGTGGATACGACGCAGCCCGGGCTACAGTCCCCAGCCCTATGAGCAGTTGGCGGGCTGGTACCGGAAGGCCGGCCACGACGACGACGCCCGCCGCGTACTCCTGGCCAAACAGCGCCATCGGCGTCGAACCCTGCCCCCGGCCGCGCGGGTGTGGGGGCATCTGCTCGATGTGACCGTCGGCTACGGCTACCGCCCCTGGCTGGCCGGCGTCTGGCTCCTCGCGCTGACCTTGCTGGGCGCACTGTCCTTCGGCAGTCACTCTCCTCATCGGCTTCAACGAGGCGAAGGAGCCCCGTTCCAGCCCCTCGTCTACACACTCGACCTCTTGATCCCCATCGGCGGTCTGGGCCAGCGCACGGCCTGGTACTGGTCGGACGACGGCCTCCAGTGGCTGGCCTACCTGCTGATCGCCTTCGGATGGGTGCTGACGACCGCGGTCATCGCGGGTGTCAGCCGCACCCTGCAGAAGAGTTAGCGGCCGACAGCCGTCACGGGTCTTGTCAGCGGTGCCGACGACGTGCGAGTGTCCGGCCATGGTTACGTAACCATGGCCGGTTTGCGTGGGTCCGGGAGCCGTCAATATCCGGATCCCGGCTCGTCCGTGCCTCGGCTCAGGTGACGAACCCGCACTCCGCCCGCAGCGATACCCGTCACTGGAGACGACATGACCAAGACCCGGACGAGGTCGAGAAGACTGGCCAGCGTGATCATGGCCGGTTTTGGCGCGACACTCATGTTCCTGACCGCCCCCGCTCCCGCCCTCGCCCAGTCGGCCCCCGAGGCGTCAACCGCCTCCCACGCGCCGGGGAAGCCCGCGGCGAAGGGCGGTACGAGTGACTTCCGCGGAGTGAACTGGGCGGACCCGCGCGACAATTACGCCTCCGACGCGGTGGTGCCCAGCGGGCTGTCGGTGACCGACGACTACCGCACCGTGTACCGCACCACGAACCGCATGGTCCGCGGCTTCAAGCAGAACCTCGGCGCCAACACCCTGCGACTGCCGATCAACCCGGCGACCGTGGGCACCACTTGGTGGAAGTCGTACCGGGCGACGATCGACGCGGCCACGGCCTACGGCGACAAGGTCATCGTCAGCTACTGGGAGGCCAACACCAGCAAGGACGGCCTGGTCGACGACACGGCCGCCTGGAAGACCATGTGGAACACCGTGGTGCGGGAGTACAAGCACAACCCGCGGGTCTACTTCGAGCCCATGAACGAGCCGCACGGCTACACCCTGGACCAGTGGGTGTCCGTCACCAGCGGCTGGCTGGCCCAGCACAAGGACGTCCCGCGCGGCCGTGTCGTGATCAGCGGCACCGGCTACAACGACAACGTCACCGGTGTCGGCGCGGCCCGTGAACTGCGCGGCACGCTGCTGTCGCTCCACTTCTACGGCTTCTGGGCCAGCCACACCACGCAGGCGGACTGGACCGCCGACCTCGAAGCCCGCCTCGGCGAGTACGCCGGCCGGACCGTCATCGACGAGGCCGGCGCCCCGATGACCATCGGCCTCAACTACGGCGCCTGGAACGGCAACATCTACACCTCGTACCTCGCGGCCGTGGCCAACACCGCCCGCAGCAAGGGCATGGGACTGGTGTACTGGCCGGGGCTGAGGTTCGGCGACGCCTACTCGATCGAGTCGCTGGACTCCGAGGGCAACCTGGTGGACAACAGCGCCACCGGAGTCGCCCTGCTGCGCTGGGGCTACGGCTTCGGCAAGACCCCGCCCGTCAACGACCTGCCGCCCGCGCCTCCCGGCGAGGTCCTGCGCGGAGTGGGCTCGGGCCGCTGTGTCGACGTACCCGGCTTCAGCACGACCAACGGCACCCAGCTCGACCTCTGGGACTGCAACGACGGCGGCAACCAGACCTGGAACTGGAACGCGGACAAGCAACTCACCGTCTACGGCAACAAGTGCATGACGGTGGGCGGCACCGGCGCGACGGCGGGGGACCCGGTGGTCATCTCCGACTGCACCGGTACGACAGCCCAGCAGTGGAACGTGAACGCGGACCTCTCCGTGACCAGCGTCGCCAACCCGGCGCTCTGCCTGGACGCGGCCGGAGCGGGCACCGGCAACGGCACAGCCGTGGACGTCTGGTACTGCAACGGCAGCAGCAACCAGCAGTGGACCAGGAGCTGACGCCGACCCTGATCCTTTGACGGGCCGTCAGTGCCGCCGTCCTTCACCTTCCGGTGAGGACGGCGGCGCTCCGGTGCTCGCGCGGACCACCAGCCGGGTCGGAACCAGCGTCTTGTCGACCACGTCGGGCCCGGTACGGCCGATCTTGCCCAGCAGCTTCTGAAGACTGAGCCGCCCGACCGCGGCGAAGTCCTGTCGTACGGTGGTCAGCGGCGGCCAGAAGGCATGGGCCTCCTCCATGTCGTCGAACCCCACCACGCTGACGTCCTCGGGAATCCGACGGCCGAGCTCGTGCAGGGCACGCATGGCGCCGAGCGCCATATGGTCGTTCGCGGCGAAGATCGCCGTAACCTCCGGCCTCCGCCCCAACTCCAACCCGTGCTGATACCCGGACCTGGTGGTCCAGTCCCCGTACAGCACCGAGGGCGGTACGACGCCGGCCTCCCGCAGGGTGCGCCGCCAGGACTCGACCCGGTGGGCCGCGGAGAACGAGGTCGGGGGCCCGGCGATGTGCCACACCTGTCGATGGCCCAGCTCCAGCAGATGCTCCGTGGCCTGCCGGGCGCCCAGGGCCTGATCGGTGTCCACCACGGTGTAGCCGGGGCCGGTGTCGGAGTCGACGACGACCATCGGGACCCCGGGCGGGAGGCTGAACTCCGCGTCGTCCAGGAGATGCGCCTCGAAGATGAGGATGACTCCGTCGACGGCCGCCTCGCTGAGCCGGTCGTACGCACCGGAGACCCTGCCCATGGTCGGGTCCGCGACGGGGATGAGGGTGACGGCGTACTTGGCGCGGGCGGCTTCCTCGGTGATGGCGTCGAGTGTGCGCGTGTTGCCGAACGTCCTGAGCGTGAACGTGATGACACCGATCGTGTTGAACCGCCCGCTCTTCAGCGCACGCGCGGCGCCGTTCGGCCGGTAGCCAAGCGCCTGCATCGACTCCACGACCCGCTGCCGGGTCGCCGGGTCGACATTGCTGTGGCCGTTGGACACACGCGAGACCGTCTGCGGCGCGACACCGGCGTGCCGCGCGACATCCGCCATCGACGGCCGGGGCCGTCCGGACATGGGCTCGCCCCCAATCGCCGTGAT
This sequence comes from Streptomyces sp. NPDC002680, assembly GCF_042889145.1. Taxonomy (NCBI): domain Bacteria; kingdom Bacillati; phylum Actinomycetota; class Actinomycetes; order Kitasatosporales; family Streptomycetaceae; genus Streptomyces; species Streptomyces sp. NPDC002680. The sequence goes on along the minus strand of NZ_JBIAQP010000001.1, from coordinate 119,978 downwards.
CCCTTTTCCCTTTTCCCTGCTTCCCGGGCCCTGCCAACAGCCTAGTACTCCGGCTGCGGATCGAGATCTTCGAGCTTGAACAGCAGTTCGCTCAGCTCTGTCGGCATGGTGACCATGCAGTCGTGCCCGGTGGGCAGTTCCCACACCTGTGCGGGTGAACCATTGGGCTGTACGGCGGGGACCGGCCGCCGTGTGATGCCCTCCGGTGCGAGGCCGACGCAGTGGATGTGGGTGCGGGGGATCGCGTTCACGGCCGGGTTGTCCAGCCGGACCGGTTGGCGCAGGCAGAGGACCGGCTGGTCGGAGAGCATCGCGCGCAACCATGCGACGTCCGCCGGGTCGGTGACCCCGAACAGGCCGAAGGGCGGAGGCATTTCGGGCAGTGGCGGAACGCGCCAGCCGCTGTCGGACTTCGCGGCCAGGTCGATCAGCTGCTGGGTCATGGGCATGATGTCGACAGCGGTCTCACCGTGCTCCGGGACCATGGCGTCCAGGTACACGAGGTGCGCGATCCGTTCCGGGACCTCGTTGGCCACGGACGAGATGACCAGTCCCGCGTAGCTGTGCCCCACGAGGATCACCTCGGTCAGATCCTCCTCGCGGATCAGCCCGACGACGTCCTCGACGTGCGTGTCGAGCCCCACCTCGGGACCGAGCAGGTGTGCCTTGTCGCCGTAACCGGTCAGCGACGGCGCGAACACACGATGTCCGGCCGACTCCAGCAGCGGGACCACCCGCTCCCAGCACCGGCCGCTGTGCCAGGCACCGTGCACCAAAAGGAATGTGGACATAAGGGGGAACGATCTTCCTCTTCGGGACGCGGAGGCACGGGAACATGGTGGTTCCTCTTTGTGCCTCGGTACTCTTTGAGAACCGAAACCCATCGTGGTACGTGTGTGGCACCGCGAGCAATAAGGCACATTTCAGTGCCCCGGTTCTCTGGAGGTAACCATGAGCACGGCGGGCAGCGAGTCGCAGCAGGCACCGCCGGAGGACCCGTGCCGGACCCGCGCGGTGCTCGACATCGTCGGTGACAAATGGTCACTGTTGGTCGTACGCAACCTCAGCGACGGACCACGCCGGTTCACCGAACTCAAGAGGGCCGTCGACGGGGTCAGCCAGCGCATGCTCACCGTCACCCTGCGCAGTCTGGAACGCGACGGAATCCTCACGCGGACCGTCCGCAGCGTCATGCCGCCGCACGTCAGCTACGAACTGACCCCGATGGGCAGAACCCTCCGCGAAGCCACCGCACCCCTCCTGGAGTGGAGCATCACGCACCTGTCCCACATCGACGACGCCCGCGCCGCGTACGACGCCCGCTCCGAATCCCCGCACCCCGACCGGTAGTTCGTCCTACGCGGCCCGGTTCTCTTCACCAACCTCGCCGGGTATTGGCCTGCTGTCCCGCACCACTCTCGCCTTGCTCGCGACCAAGAGCCCCACTCACACCGCTCCGAAGCCGTTCCCGGCAGTGACGGCGTCGGGGTGATCCCCGACGTACGCCCGTACGACCGACTCGAAGTTCTCGTCGGGCCGGAGGCCGAGCGCCGTGGCGCGCGTGTTGTCGAGGACGGCCGGCCATGAGCCCACGATGGCCTCGACTGCGGGATCCGGCGCGACCGTCACCAGATCGGCGACGGCGTCGCCGGCCACTCGGCGCAGCGTGGCCAGCATGTCGGCGACCGTGACCGTCAGCGCCGGCAGATTGACCGGAAGACCGCCTTCGAGCCCGCCCGGGCCACGCTCGACCTCGGCGATACGGAGGATGCCGTCGACGGTGCGACGCGGCGAGGCCAGGGCGACCCGCAGCTCGGGACCGACCGGGCAGACGGCAGGCAGACCGGCGAGCGGCTCACGGATGATGCCGGACAGGAATCCGGAGGCGGCCGCGTTGGGCTTGCCCGCCCGCACCGCGACGGTCATCAGCCGCGCCACACGCCCGTCGACGAAGCCCCGGCGGGTGTACTCGGCGATCAGCTGCTCGCAGACGCGCTTCTGTGTTCCGTAACTGGACTGCGGCGTGGGCAGCGTCGACTCGCTGACCACGGGCGGCAGCGGCAGCGCGGGATCGGATCCGTAGACCGCGACACTGCTGGAGAACACCAGCCGTGGCGTCGGGCCGCTGGTGGCCGACTGTGCGCGGGTGGCTTCGAGCAGCGCACGGGTGGTGTCCAGATTGGCGCTCATGCCGAGGTCGAAGTCGGCCTCGCACTCGGCCGAGACCGCCGAGGCCAGATGGACGACGACGTCGACCGGCCGTACGAAGATCTCCTCCAAGTGCTCGCTCAGGTCGCCGTGTACGACGTCCACCAGCGGGTCGGCCGCCAACGCCGACCCGACCGGGACGAACCGGTCGGCGAGCACGAGGCGCTCGATGGAAGCACCGCACAGCGTGTGCCGCTTGAGCAGAACGCCGGCCACCCGCTGTCCCAGAAAGCCGAAGCCACCGGTGATAAGGACCCTCATGCGCATGCTCCTCGATACTCCGTGACCCGGCCGAGCCGCTCGTCCGGCCCGGTACAGGGGACATACCCGCTCGCTCGGGCCCGGCGCCGGACCAGTGCCGACCTTCGCCACGCACGCCTGCCACAACGAGGCGCCTCTTCCCGGCACTCCTGCCGCGCCCACTCTTCAGGGTCCGAGCAGCGCATGGCTTGGGGCGCACCAGTGCGGAGAGCAGAAGAGGTCATTCGTACCCGGCAACCACCGGCACACCACGGACATGCTCATGGTGAGCCTGTCAACTCTCCTTGCCTGTCGGGCAATTGTCCGTTCCGTCATTGGCCCCCGCGAGGGATGCGACCTACCATCTCTGGAATACCCCAGGGGGTATAAGTCCGCAGACAGTGAGGAGAGCCCTTCATGCCATCCATGTCCTCCGCCTCCAGGCCCGCCCGCGACCACCACAGGGTGCTGATCGTCGGAGGCGGCACCGCCGGGATCACGGCCGCGGCCCGGCTGCGCCGCGCGGGTGTCACCGACATCGCGGTGCTCGAACCGGCGGACGTCCACTGGTATCAGCCGCTGTGGACCCTGGTCGGCGGCGGCAGGGCCCCGCTCGACATCACCCGCCGCCCCGAAGCCTCCGTCATGCCCCGCCATGTGCGCTGGATCCGAGAGGCCGCCACCGCCGTCGACCCCGAGGCGCGGACCGTCACCACCGCCGCGGACCGCACGATCGGGTACGACTACCTGGTGATGGCCCCCGGCCTGCAACTGGACTGGGACAAGGTCCCCGGTCTGGACAGCGCGGTCGGACACGGCGGAGTCTCCAGCAACTACTCCTTCGAACACGCTCCCTACACCTGGGAGCTGATCCGCGGTCTGCGCTCGGGCACCGCGGTCTTCACCCAGCCCGCCGGCCCGGTCAAGTGCGGCGGCGCCCCGCAGAAGATCGCCTACCTGGCCGCCGACCACTGGCGCAGGCAGGGAGTCCTGGACCGTATCCGGGTGATCCTCGTCCTGCCCGCCGACTCCATGTTCGGGGTACCGGTCTGGCGCCGGGCCCTGGAACAGGTCGCCGCCCGCTACGGCATCGAGGTCCGCCTGAACTCCGAGATGACCGCCGTCGACGGCGCGGCCCGTGAACTGACCATTGCCGATCACGCTGCCGACACCGAAGAGAGCCTGACCTTCGACCTGCTCCACGCGGTACCGCCGCAGAGCGCCCCCGACTGGGTCAAGCGCAGCCCGCTGGCCGACCCCGCGAGCCCCTACGGCTACGTCGAGGCCGACAAGCACACCCTTCAACACCCGGGCCACCGCAATGTGTTCGCCCTTGGCGACGTCGCCAACCTGCCCACATCCAAGACCGGCGCCGCCGTCCGCAAGCAGGCCCCCGTCGTGGTCGCCAACCTGCTCGCCGAGATGAAGGGCGAGCGCCGCGACGGGCGGCGCCGCTACGACGGCTACACGTCCTGCCCGCTGGTCACCGCCCGCAACAGGATGCTGCTCGCCGAATTCGACTACGACCAGAACCCCGCCCCGAGCATCCCCCTGCTCGACACCACCAAGGAGCGCCGCGACATGTGGCTGCTCAAGCGCTACGGACTGCCCGCCCTGTACTGGCACGGCATGCTCAAAGGCCGCGCCTGACGGCCCGGCGTCGAGGATCCGCGACGAGGAAGACAATCACGCGGCAGGACTAGAACGATTAAGCTCCCTCCCTGTAACATCACGGCCTAATCGATTTAGCATTCCTTTCCCGCGGCGGGACGCGGGGTCGAGGAGGTTGCCGCAGATGCCAACCGTGCAAGACGCCGCCGTAAGGCGGTCGAGAACACCCGCGGGGCTGGAGGGGCTGCCACGGCCGGGCCGATGCCTGGTCATGGGGGTCCTCAACGTCACGCCCGACTCCTTCTCCGACGGCGGTCTGTACGAGGACCGCCGGGCCGCGATCGACCGGGGTCTGGAACTGGCCGCCCAGGGCGCGGACATCGTGGACGTGGGTGGCGAGTCCACCCGGCCGGGCGCGCGACCCGTGGGCCTGGGGGAGGAGTTGGCCCGGACCGTACCGGTGGTGCGTGAACTCGCCCGTGCCGGTGTGTGCGTGAGCGTCGACACCATGCACGCGTCCGTGGCCCGAGCCGCCGTCGAGGCGGGAGCGTCTCTGGTCAACGACGTCAGCGGCGGCCTGGCCGACCCGGCGATGGCGTCGACCGTCGCCGCGGCCGGCGTCCCGTACGTCGCCATGCACTGGCGTGCGCCGAGCCGGGAGATGGACCGGCACGCGGACTACCGTGATGTCGTCGCCGAGGTCGGGGCCGAACTCGGCCGACGTCTGTGGGAGTTGACGGAACGCGGAGTCGACCCGGCCCGCATCGTCCTCGATCCGGGGCTGGGCTTCGCCAAGCGGCCCGAGCACGACTGGACGCTCCTGGCCGGTCTGGGATCCCTGCGGGAACTGGGGTGCCCTCTGCTCGTGGGTGCGTCGAGGAAGCGGTTCATCGGCGCGGCCCTCGCGGCCGGCGGTGCGGGTGAAGTGCCGCCCGGAGGGCGGGACATGGCCACGGCCGCGGTCTCCGCGCTCGCGGCCGTCGCCGGTGCGTTCTGCGTGCGTGTGCACGACGTCCCCTCCACTCTCGATGCCGTACGCATGGCATCCGCGTACCTCGACCACTGCGACCGCGACGCCGACCCGGTCCGCGCAGGGTGCGGGCCGCACCCGTAGACAGTCCGCGACCCAGTACTCGCTCGGGACCGGGCCGCACCGCCGGCTTGCTTGCGCTGGATCGTTCTCGGCATCACTAGATCGATTTAGCTTTCTCGGGACAGACCGCATGGATCGTACGGATCACCCAGATCCCTACGAACGAAGGAACAAGGAGCCCGCATGACAACCCCCTCCCTCCAGGACGCCATCGACAAGGCCGGATCGCCGATCCAGCTGCTGTGGCGGCCGGGTGCAGAGCCGTGGACCCCCGAGGTCGTGGAGCGCGAGTACGCCGGCTGGAGCCGCGAGCAGGCCGCGTGGCACGAGGGCGTGGCGCTGCTCAATCTCTCGCACCACATGTACGACATGTGGATCGAAGGCCCGGACGCCACCCGGGTGCTGGCCGACCACGGCGTCAACAACTTCGAGAAGTTCGCCATCGGGCAGGCCAAGCAGTACGTGCCGGTGACCCGGAACGGCCACATCGTCACCGACGGGATCCTGGCCCGCGAGGGCGAGAACAAGTACCTGCTCAGCGGGATCCCGGCCGCCCAGCACTGGGTGCAGTACCACGCCGAGAAGGGCGGCTACGACGTCGGCTTCGTCACCGACCCGTCCTCCGCGTTCCGCCCGGGCGGCGGCGATCCGAAGCTGTTCCGGTACCAGATCCAGGGCCCGCTGGCGACGGAGCTGGTCGAGCGGGTCTTCGGCGGGCCGTTGCCGGAGACGAAGTTCTTCCACTCCAGCGCCGTCTCCCTCGACGGCCGCGCCTTCCGTGCCCTGCGCCACGGCATGGCCGGCCAGGCCGGATTCGAGTTCATCGGCCCGTGGGAGCACGCCGCGTACGTCCACGAGGCGTTCCTGAAGGCGGGCGAGCCGCTCGGCCTGGTCCAGGTCGGAGCCCTCGCGTACGCCACGCCGAGCGTGGAGAGCGGCTGGATCCCCTCGCCCGTGCCCGGCATCTACACCGACCCGGACCTGGTGGAATACCGCAGGTACCTGCCCCTGTTCGGCATCGAGGGCAAGCGCCCGCTGAACGGCAGCTACTTCTCGGAGGACATCGAGGACTACTACGTCTCCCCGTACGAACTCGGCTACGGGAAGCTGATCCACTTCGGCCACGACTTCGTGGGCCGGGACGCCCTGGTGAAGGCCAGGGACGAGGCGCTGCGCGGCAAGGTCACCCTCGTCCTCGACCCCGACGACGTCCGCACCGTCATCGGACAGGGCGAGGACCCCGGCTTCGTCCTCAGCTACGCCCGCCACCGGGTGGAGAACGCGACCGGCATGGTCGGCATGACCATGCAGACGGCGTCCATCGACCCCGTCGGCGCGCTCCTGTCACTGGCATTGATCGACAAGGAGTACGCGGAGCCCGGCACCGAGGTCCGGGTGGTGTGGGGCGAGCACCCCGGTGCCGGCACCGACCCCGAGGCCGACCTCGGGCTCCCGCGCATCCGCGCCACCGTCCGGCCCGCGCCGTTCGACCAGCACGCGCGCACCCAGTACCGCCGCGACCGCTGACGCGGGCCCAGCACTCGGCCCCCGCAGACGAGAAAGCGAGACGCAAGACGATGAACCCCGCGAGCACGGTACGAACAGCGGTCAGTACGTCGCTGCTCGATGACTTCTCCCTGGAGATGACCGGGAAGGACGTCCCCAAACTGGAGGAGGCCCGCGACTCCATTCCCCAGGGCACCCGTATCAACGTCACCTTCCTCGGCAACGAGGACCTCTCGATGCGGCTGGACGCGGCCCGGGCGGTCAAGCGGCTCGGCTTCGTCCCCGTACCGCACATATCCGCCCGGCGCCTCGGGTCGCGCGACGACTTCGAACGGTTCCTGGCCGGCCTGCACGCCGACGGCACGTCCGACAACGCGTTCGTCGTCGGCGGGGATCCGACGCATCCCGAGGGGCCCTACGCCGACTCCCTCTCCCTGATCGACACCGGGCTGCTGCAGGAGTACGGCGTCCGCCACGTCGGCGTCAGCGGTTACCCGGAAGGCCACCCCGCGATCGACGGCGGCACACTCTGGTCCGCACTGCAGGACAAGCACACCTCCCTCGCCGCCCAGTCCCTGGAGGGCGGTGTCATCACGCAGTTCGGGTTCGACGTCGACCCGGTGCTCGCCTGGGTGGAAGAGGTACGGCGGCGGGGCATCGGGCTCCCGATCAGGATCGGTGTGCCCGGTCCGGCCGGAGTGCGCCGGCTCATGGCGTACGCCGCCCGGTTCGGCGTGGGGACCAGCGCGTCCGTCGTGAGGAAGTACGGGTTCTCGCTGACGAACCTGATGGGCACCACGGGCCCCGACCGCTTCCTGCGTGACCTCGCCGCGGGCCATGACCCGGACCGGCACGGCGAGTTGAAGATTCACTTCTATACGTTCGGCGGGCTCAGGGTCACCTCCGAGTGGGCCGCCCGCTTCCGCGAGGAGAGCCTGGCATGACCCTCACCCAAGACGCTCCGGCGCGCACCACCACGGGCGGGCCGCCCGCCCCGCAGGCCTCGCTCATCGTGCAGGGCGCCGACGCCACGGGCATCGTCGCCGCCGTGACGTCGGTCCTCGGCGGCCACGGCGCGAACATCGTCTCCCTCGACCAGTACTCCGACAACCCGCAGGGCGGCGCCTTCTTCCAGCGCACCGTCTTCGGTCTCGACGGTCTCCACGCCGTGCTGCCCGCCCTGCGGGCCGACCTGGACAAGCACCTGGTGGACGCGTTCGGGCTGAGCTACACCCTGCGTGACCTGTCCGTGCCCAAGCGGGTCGCGATCTTCGCCTCGAAGTCCGACCACTGTCTGCTCGACCTGCTGTGGCGGCACCGGCAGGGCCAACTGCCCGTCACCGTCGCCATGGTGATCTCCAACCATCCCGATGTGGCCGAGGAGGTACGAGGGTTCGGCATCCCCTTCTTCCACGTTCCCTGCCAGGGCGCGGACAAGTCCGCCGCGGAGGCGGAACATCTGCGGCTGCTGAAAGGCAACGTCGACTTCGTCGTCCTGGCCCGCTACATGCAGATCCTCTCCGGCGACTTCATCGCGGGCGTCGGCGTACCGATCATCAACATCCACCACTCCTTCCTGCCCGCCTTCATCGGCGCGGGCCCCTACGCCAAGGCCAAGGAGCGGGGCGTGAAGCTGGTGGGCGCCACCGCGCACTACGTCACCGAGGACCTCGACGAGGGCCCGATCATCGAGCAGGACGTCGTCCGCGTCACCCACGCCCACACCGCGACCGACCTCACCCGCCGGGGTGCCGACGTGGAACGCGCGGTGCTCTCCCGCGCCGTGCTGTGGCACGCCGAGGACCGGGTCATCCGCGACGGCAACCACACCATCGTCTTCGCCTGAGGCGAGACAGCCCATCGACTCCCACCGACAGGTGGCCCTGTCGTGCGCCACATCCTCGAACGACCGAGCCGGCCGTCTCGCCCCATGGCGGCCGGCTCGGTCGAATCGTTCCCCACCACACGAAGGCGGCTCGCCACCATGACAACCAGGATCGACGGCACCGGGATCGCCCGGCGGATCCGTTCGCGGGTCGCCGAGGAGGTCGCCGCGGCCACGGGCTCGGGACGCACCCCCGGGCTCGCGACCGTCCTCGTCGGGGACGACCCGGCCAGCGCCGTGTACGTCGCCGCGAAACGGCGCGCCATCAAGGAAGCCGGCATGCGCGACTTCCACCAGCATCTGCCCGAACACGCGACGCACGACGACGTGGCCGCCGTACTCGACGAACTGGCCGCGGACCCACAGGTGTCCGGCATCCTGCTCCAACTCCCGCTGCCCGGGCAGCTCGACGCGGCCACCCTCATCGACCGTATCCCGGTCACCAAGGACGTCGACGGTCTCACCACCGCCAGCCTCGGCCTCCTCGCCCGCGGGGAGCGGGGCCTGCGCCCCTGCACGCCCAGCGGCGTCATCGAACTCCTCGACGCCGAGGGCGTGTTGCTCAAGGGCGCGAACGTCGCGGTGGTCGGCTGGGGCGAACTCGTCGGCAAGCCCCTGACCCAGCTGCTGCTGCGGCGCGGGGCGACCGTGTCTGTCGCCCACGAGTTCACCACCGACCTCGCGGCGGTCACCCTGCCGGCCGACATCGTCGTGGTCGCCACCGGCGTCCGGGGCCTCATCGGTCCCGAACACGTCAGGCCCGGCGCCGTCGTCATCGACGTCGGCATCCACCGGACACCCTCGGGCCTGACCGGCGACGTCCGCTCCGACGAACTCGACGGCATCGCGGGCCGCATCACGCCCGTCCCCGGCGGGGTGGGCCCGATGACCATCGCGATGCTGCTGGTCAACACCCTGCGTGCCGCCCGCTGGAGCGCCGAACCCGAGGCCGTCGCGGCTTGAGGAGCCGGGGGAAGGGAGTTCCCTCCCGTGGCGCAGTTCGGCGGACACCTCGCCACCGGCTTCGTGGACGTCACCGGCGCCCCCTCGGCGCTGGACTCCGAGGGCTTCCGCGACGTACGACAGATCGAGGACCGACGCGTACCTACGACGTCCTGGCGCGGCCCGCGCCCGCCGACGAGGTCCACCAGGCCAACCTCTGCCGGGTGCTGTCCGCCCCGGTCGCGCCGGATGCCGATGTGACGGCGGCACAGGGGGAGGGGAGCGCCCTGCGGATCACCGAGGCGTTGGAGCCCTCGCCCCGGGGCCCCTACTGCGGAGGCACCGGCTGGGTCGACGGTCGGCATCCGCACGTTCTGGATCGACCGTACCGAAGGACTGCGGGCATCACTTGGGGCTCGGAGCCCGAACGGGAGTGACAGGAGACCGAGTTGAAGGCACGTCGGCTGCCGGCCGTCGGGAGTGGAGGTCCGGCATGCCGGTAGTCGGGGAACCCCCTGCCTGAGGCGCATCCTCGTCCGGGAGGTGAAACGATCTAGCGCGTAGAGTGAACTCCACGCACCCGGACGTTCACAGGCCGGCACCGACTTCCGGCGAAGTCGGCTCGTGGGGCCTGGAGCGTGCGGGGCCGACGGATGGGAGTGTGCCGACATGGGCCGTTCGGGCCGGGTGACGTTGACCGACGTGGCCAAGGCGTCCGGCGTGTCGCGGGCGACGGTGAGTTTCGTGCTGAACGACGACCCACGGCAGACGATCTCCGCGGCCACCCGGGAGCGGGTCATGGGGGCCGCCCAGGAACTGGGATACGTCCCGCACGGCATCGCCCGCGCCCTGCGCGAGGGGTCTTCGCGGATCGTCGTCCTCAACGTCGACTGGGGTATGGAGGGCAACTTCTCCCGCAGCTACGTCCGGGGCCTGGACGAGGAACTGGCCGAACACGACCACATCCTTCTGGTCCGGCACGGCCACTCGATCCCGGAAGCCACGCAGAAGGTCCTCGACACCATCGTGCCACGGGCGGTGCTGCGCCTCGGCGAGGTCTACATGCAGGGCGCCGAACCGCCCGAGCAGGACTGGGAGAACGGGTTCGCCGCCAACGCCGCGATGCAGATCGGCTATCTTGCCGAACGCGGGCACACCCGGATCGCGATGGCCATGCCCGACCACGAGTTCCCGCTCACCGAGGCCCGGCTGGGATTCGCCCAGGAGGCCGCCCGGCGCCTGGGACTGCCTCCCCTGGAACGCTTCGTCGTCCCGGGGCCCCGGGAGGTCGGCGCGGCCGCCGTCGAGACCTTCCTGGCAGCCCACACGGACGTGACCGCCCTGGCCGCCTTCGACGACGACATCGCGCTGCGCAGCCTCACGGCCCTGCGTGATCTCGGGCGGCGGGTCCCCGAGGACGTGGCGGTGATCGGCTTCGACGAGACCGAGTACGGCTCCCTGTCCACCCCCGCGCTCACCACCGTGCACATCGACGCCGAGGTCCTCGGACGGATCGCCGCACGCAACGCCCTGGGCGTCGACACCGGAACTCTGGCGCCCGCGTCCGGCCGGATCGTGGTACGCGCTTCGGTGTGACGGCCGCAAGCCCGTGAAAGGCGGGCGGACCCTCGTGGTTCCGGGGAGTCTCTGTTAGCGTGACTAGAACGATTAAGTGATGCTCGGCCGTACCGCCCCATGCTCGACGCGGCCCGGAGGGACACCGGAGCCGTGGACGACCGGAGGACCCCATGGACCGTCTGCTTCTCATGCGCAGCTTTGTCACCGTCGCCACCATCGGCAGCTTCAACGGGGCCGCCAAGACGTTGAGTTCGTCGGGGTCGCTCGTCTCACGCCATGTCGCGGAGCTGGAACGGCAGATCGGTGTGCGCCTCGTCAATCGCACGGCCCGTTCGGTGAACCTGACGGAACAGGGCCTGCGCTACGCCGAGTTCGCCTCGCGCATCCTCAAGGAGATCGAAGCGGAGGACTCCAGTATCGCCCACCGGCACGACCGGGCCGAAGGCGCACTCAACATCATCTGCCCCAAATGGATAGGGAGCTACGATCTCGGCGACGCCATCGCCGCATTTTCCGCCGCACATCCGAAAATCCATGTGCGGTTCGAATTGGGAGGACTGTCCGACCGGACCTACGATTTCATCGACGGTGGATTCGACGTCGCCTTCCACACGCGCGATCTGAGGGATTCAAGTGTCCGCCTCAAGAAGATCGCCTCACTGCCCTTCGTTCTGTGCGCGTCGAAGAAATACCTCGACCGGTGTGGCCCCGTCGCCCATCCGAACGACCTGACCGCCCACGACTGCCTCGTGCACGTCAACGACCCGGTGTGGCGCCTCGGCCACGGGCCCGCCAGCACGCTGCACAAGGTGCGCAACGTCGCCTTCTCGTCCAACTCCTATATCGCCCTGCAGAAAGCGGCCGTTCACGGGCGTGGCGTTGCCATGCTGCCGCAGCGGCTGGCTTACGACGAACTCGTGTCCGGCGCTCTGCAGGCCCTGCTTCCCTATGTGTCGGCGCCCGACCGCCCGCTCTACGCGATCTACGGGCCTGACCAGAACACCCCGCGAAAGATCGCCGTCTTTCTGGAATTCCTTGTCAAATGGTTCAGGGAGAATCCAATTCCCACCATTGGGTATTGAATCACGTACAGAAAATGATTTCGGACACGACCGACTCGGCTCGGGCTCCGGGGCGGCGCCCGAGGCGTACGGGAGCTTCTTCTTTGTTTGCAGAACGTGCAGCAACAGAGTCGCCGCACGGCTGTCGCTGAGGTCGACACGATCTGTTAGCGTCCACTGAATCGATCTAGTTCGCTTCGTCGACGATCAGTGGAGGGGCGACGCCCGCGAAGTGCGCCCCGGGTCAGCGGGATGACCACGGGACTCACGTGCATCGCAGAGTGGGAGTACGAAATGGATTTGGTCGCACAGCAGCGCAGCATCTACGAAGCGGTCCTCCGGCAGAACGAGGCGCCGTTCATCACCGAGCGGCCGGCGATGTTCAGCCCGGCCGCAGCAGCCCAGGACAAGGGCAACACGCGGGGCACGTTCGGCCGCTTCGCGCAGATCCTGCTCCCCGAGGAGTATTCGGACTGGGTGGAGGAGAGCGCCGCCCACGTCGGGTCGTGCTACATCGGCGACTGGACCTCACTGCACAAGGTGAAGGTGCACGGCCCGCAGGCGCTGGAGTTTCTCGGCAGGCTCGGGATGCGGGATCTCTCGCGGTTCGAGACCGGGCAGATCAAGCACCATGTGCAGCTCGACGAGAACGGCTGGGTCGCGTCCGAGGGCGTGCTGTGCCGGCTCGGGCCGCAGGAGTTCGTCTACACCGCGGGCAGCTGCGACTGGCTGCTGTGGCAGCTCGGCCGGGGCGGATGGGACGCGGCGGCGACCGACATCAGCCCCGACGTGTTCGTCTTCGGCGTCCAGGGGCCGGCGTCCCTGGCCACGCTGGAGAAGCTGACCGGGGACGATCTGCGCGACATCGGGTTCAGCTGCAGCAGGATGTCGACGGTCGGCGGGGTCCCGGTACGGGTCCTGCGCACCGGCATCTCGGGTGAGCTCGGCTACGAGCTGCACGGGTCGACCGAACACGCCAACGAGATCTGGGCGGCCGTCGTGGCGAGCGGGCGGGATGCAGGCATCCGCCAACTCGGCTTCCGGGCCCAGCCCGTTCAGCACATCGAGGCCGGTATCGCGACCAACGGGCTCGACTATCTGCCGGCGTCGATCCTCACGCCGGGTGCGCCGAGGCAGTTCCGCAAGGGAGCGCCCACGGGCAGTTTCGTCCCGGCCAACGGGGTGACCGACTACTTCCGCAAGCCGGCCGAACTGGGCTGGGGGTTCCGCAAGGGCGTCCCCGATCGGGACTTCATCGGCCGGGACGCTCTCGTCAAGGACGCCGAAAGCGGTGTCCCCACGCGGCGGTTGGTCGGTCTGCGGTGGAGCGAACAGGATGTCACCGGCGTCCTCACGTCGCTGTTGAGCGACGCCGGGCTGCCCGACCAGATGGAGATCCCTCGCTCGCGCGGTCCCCACTTCGACCATGTCCTGATAGACGGCAACCCGGTGGGCGTGGCCACGGGCCGGACCGTGAGCCCGACCCTGCGGGCGATGATCTCGCTCTGTGTGATTGCCCCTGAACACGCGACACCAGGCAAGGAAGTCGTTGTTCTCTGGGGCCGCCCGGGCACCCCGCAACGGGAGATCCGAGCGACGGTCACCGCACTGCCGTTTAAGCCGGACAACCGCCGAGCCGACATCGCGAAGCTGTGACGGTCCCTCTCACGGGCCGGTGTCGAGGCAGGCGTCCGCCAGACGGTGAGTCCGAAGTCGAGGTCGTCGGCCCGGCACATGGTGAACAGCACCTCGCCGCCGGTGGCGATACCGGTGAGGACCAGGCTGTCGATGTCGTGACGGCGCGGCAGGGCGCCGTACTCATCGCGGGGCGATGATCCGCCGCACCGCGTCCTGGGCCACCGCCACGCAGTGCTGCTCGGACAGGCCGTCGGTGCCCGAGGCGCGGACCCAGTACGTGGCGGTGGCGAGGACCAGTTGCAGGAGTTCGTCGGGGTTCCAGGCGGCATCGACCGTACCGGCTGCCTGTGCACGACGCACCGCGGCGATCTTCCGCTCGTGGTGGGCCGCGATCGTGTCGAGAGCCAGGGCCCGTTCGCACTGTTCCTCCAGCCGCATCCAGGACAACAGGCGTACGTCGTCAGGGCGTTGGAAGAAGAACCGGGCCAGGCGTCCCGCGTAGGCCACGACATCGTCGTCGTCGAGCCCGACGGCCAGCAGGCTGCGTTCGGCCGCGTTGCGGACCGCCTCGTCGAAGAGGCCCTGCTTGTCACCGAAGTACGCGTAGAGGCGTTCCTTGCTGGCGCCCGCGGTCTGCGCGATCCGGTCGATGCGGGCGCCGTCGGCGCCATGGCGGGCGTACTCGTCGATGGCCGCGTCGAGGATCCGCTGTCTGGCTTCCGCTCCCGTCCTTCGCATACCGGACACTCTACAGACGAACCAGTTTGTTTGACAAAGTCAACGGCATGCTCCTAACGTACAAACTAATTCGTTTGTTAAGCGAGCTCGGTGCTCGTTGGAGAGAGGCGGCGACCATGGTCGGCAACCTGGCCGGGAAGACGATCGTGATCACCGGAGCGACCTCCGGCATCGGGGCGACCGCCGCGCGGGCCCTTGTAGCGCAGGGCGCAACCGTCGTTCCCGTCGGGCGGTCGCCGCAGCGGGCCGCAGCCCTGTCCGACGAACTCGGCGTCGAGACCCTGGTAGCCGACTACGCCCGTTTCACCGATGTGCGCCGGCTCGCCGCCGAACTACTGGACCGCTGCCCGGTCATCGACGTCCTGGTCCACAACGCCGGCGGGGTCGTCAACGGGCGACAGCGCACCGAGGACGGCCACGAGACGACGTTGCAGACGAACTATCTGGCGCCCTACCTGCTCCAGTCGCTGCTGCACGACCGGCTGGCCGCCTCTCGCGCCAACGTCGTCGTCACCAGCAGCGCCGCGCACCGTTCCGCCCGGATCCGGCTGGACGACCTGGAGTACGACAAGCGCCGCTACATCGGGGGGCTGGCCTACGCCGCCGCCAAACTCGCGGATCTGCTGTTCAGTCGAGAGCTCGCGAGCCGTGCGAAGGAGACCGGCATCACCTCCGTCGCCTTCCACCCGGGCACGGTTGCCTCGGACTTCGGCCGTGACGCCAAGGGTTTCAGCAAGTTCATCTACCACACCCGGGCCGGCCGACGGCTGTTCGGAGTCGTGGACAACGACGAAGGCGCCCGACCACTGATCGCTCTCGCCGGCTTGTCCGACCCGCAGCAGGTCAACGGCCAGTACTTCGACCGGCTCAAGCCGGATGCCCCCACCTCGAAGCAGGCCCGGGACGCGGACCTGGCGGCCCGCCTGTGGGAGACGACCGCCGACATGCTCGGCCTACCCGCTGTGAGCTGACCGCGACGACCGTGCCCCGCGTCGGCCGTCGCCGACAACAACCAGCTCCGGCCGCGTGTCGTGGACCGCGCGCCGGGGCCCGACACCTCCTCAGAAGGCAGGAACGCCTCTCATGACCGAGACCCTCGGCATCATCGGCACCGGCAACATCGGCACCGCGGTGGCCCGTCTCGCCGTCGCCGCCGGCCTCAACGTGGTGCTCAGCAACTCCCGCGGCCCCGAAACGCTCGCCGACCTGGTCGCCGAGCTCGGCCCGCACGCCCGAGCCGCCACACCCGAGGAAGCGGCGCAAGCCGGCGACATCGTCCTGGTGGCCGTACCGCTCCACGCATATCGGCAGCTTCCCGCGATCGCCCTGGCCGGCAGGACGGTGATCGACGCCATGGTCTACTACCCGCACCGCGACGGCCGCATCGCGGAATTGGACGCCGCGAAACTCACGTCCAGCGAGCTCGTACAACGTCACCTCGCGGGTTCGTCGCTGGTAAAGACGCTGAACAACGTCGACTTCCTCCACCTGTTCACGCTCGCCCGGCCCACCGGGGCCGCCGATCGCAGTGCCCTGCCCGTCGCGGGTGACCGCAGTCAGGCGAAGACGGACGCGATCCGGCTGCTGGACACGCTCGGCTACGACGCGGTCGACATCGGCACCCTCGCCGACAGTTGGCGCGCCGGCCCCAACACGCCGGTGCATGTCCAGCCGTATCTGCCGCCGTGGCCCGAGGACCTGCACACCCCCGAGGAGCGTGGACGCTGGTTCTTCCGGACGCCGGGAATCCCGGTGCCCGCCCACCGGGTGACCGAGCTGATCGACTCGGCCGTCCCGGTACCGGCCGGCGGCCCGGACCCGACTGCCGCCCACGGCGGCGACACGGCGGAGGGCACCGCGAAGCAGGACCGTTGAAGCCGTTGCCCCGCCACGTAGGTAGGAGCCGTCGACCGGGCGGGGGGCTCGACCCGTCGGCGCGCCACTCGGTTCGCGCCTATCACCTCGCCGGATCGTGGCTCGCGTATGGACCGCAATTCCAAGTGGTCCTGCGGCATCTCTCGCATCGAACAGTCTCCGCGCCGCGCCGCACACCGTCAGCCGAGCTGCTCAAGCGTGCTTCGAAACGGCACCGATTCCAAGCTTCCACATTTCGTAGTTCCCGCATTCTGCCGTGATCTCGGCCGCCGCCTGAGCCGCGGTGAAGAAGTCGTCGACCACCGGCGAGGTGTGCGATGCCGCCACCGCGAGGCACACCTGGTCGGACGCCAGATCCGGAACGGGCACGTAACTGATGTTCGGATGTGAGTAGAACACGGTCGCCGAACGGGCCAGGAACGAGATGCCCCGGCCGGCCGCGACATGCTCAAGCGTCTCGTCCACCCCGCGCACCAGGTACCCGGCGTTCGGATGCGGTCGCCTGGTGGGCTGCGTGCTCGGGTCCATATGCCAGACCAGCGGCTCGCCGGCCAGGTCGGCCTCGGTGATCTGCTCCCGGCCGGCCAACCGGTGGCCGACGGGCAGCACCGCCACCCGCGGCTCGGTGTACAGCGGGGCGACGCGCAGGCCGGCCTCGTCCATGGGCAGCCGCACATAGCCGACGTCGATGCGGCCGTCGAGCAGCATCGGGGCCTGGTCGTCCCATTCGAGCCGCTGCACGTCCACCAGAACGTCCGGGTGCCGGGCGGCGAACAGCTGTACCGCCGGGGCAATCGCGATGCCCGCCCGGAAACCGACCATTATTCGCCGGCTGCCCCGCGCGGCGACGGTCACCCGGCGGCGGACCGCGTGCGCGGAGGCCAGCAGCGGGCCGGCGTCGGTCAGCAACTGCCTACCGGCGTCGGTCAGCACCACGCCGTGGCTGTCCCTTGTCAGCAGCGGGGTTCCGAGGTCCTGTTCCAGTGCGCGGATCTGCCGACTGAGCACCGGCTGCGCGATGTGCAGCTCATCGGCGGCGCGGCCGAAGTGCAACGTGCCGGCGACGGCGACGAAGTAGCGCAACTTGCGCAGATCCAGATCCATGGAACCTCCCGGTCCGGCGATGCCTTCAGGGTATCGCCACGGCTGAAATAGATCTTGGACACTCCACTCAGCCCAATGGCACCCTTAATACGTACCTAATGGGGCCGGGAGCGAATTCGACATCGAGACTTTATAGCAGGCCCGGAACCAGAATTACCGCACCAAGAATTAGGCACCATTCATCGCCCCATTCAGCTTCAGAAAGCAGACTCACCCATGAGCAGTATCAGCATTATCGGTCTGGGGAACATGGCCGGCGCCCTGGCCGACCGGGCGCTCGCCGGCGGCAACGCCGTCGAGATCATCGGCCGCGACCCGGCCAAGGCCAAGGAATTGGCCGCCGCGCTGGGCGGCGCCACGGTCGGGACGGCCGGCGCCGCACCGACCGGGGACATCGTTGTCCTCGCGGTGCCGTACGCAAGCACGGCGGCGGTGGTGAGCGAGTACGGGGACGCACTGGACGGCAAGGTCATCATCGACATCACCAACCCCGTCTCCCCGGATTTCCAGGGCTTTGTCACCCCCGACGGCAGTTCCGGCGCGCAGGAGATCGCCAAGGCCGCCCCCGCCGGCGCGCATGTCGTCAAGGCGTTCAACACCCTGTTCTCCCATGTTCTGGCCGCCGGCCCAGCCGAGGGCCGCCCATTGGACGTGTTTATCGCCGGCGACGACGCGCAGGCAAAGGCACGCGTGTCGGCGTTCATCGAGAGCCTGGGACTGCGTCCGTTGGACACCGGGCAGCTGGCAATGGCGCGAACACTGGAGAACGTCGCCCTGTTGGAGCTGGGCCTCGTCGCGCACTCCGTCAAGCACACCAACTTCTTCCTCGGCGTCAGCATTCTCGGCTGAGCACACCGGCACCACCACTTCTCGCACCACATCACGCCGGCCGGTCCACGGCACGCGAAGAACAACCCCTCCACCTGCCCTGACAAGGAAGTAACATGCGCGTTTTCGTCACTGGTGGGACCGGCCATTCCGGTTCGTACGTCATCCCCGAGCTCATCGCCGCCGGGCACGAGGTCACCGGCCTGGCCCGGTCGGACACCGCCGCGGCGGCGCTGTCAGCGCTCGGCGCGAAGGTGCGTCGCGGCGACCTCGGGGATCTCGACGGGCTCAAGGAGGCGGCCGCGGACTCCGACGGCGTCATCCACGTCGCGCACAGGCAGGATCTGCTTCCGTCCGGCGGGATCGACGCCGTGGCCGCCGCGGAGCTCCCGATCATGCTCGCGTACGGCGAAGCACTCGCGGGAACCGGAAAGCCGCTGGTCGCGGCGGGGAGCATAGGATCGCCGGGAAACCTGGGCCGGCCGGTCACCGAGGAGGACCCGGCGCTTCCCGGCGGCGATGAGTACAAGGGCACCCTGCGGGTTCGCAACGTCGTGGAAACCGCCGTGGTCGGCCTCGCCGAGCGGGGAGTGCGGTCTTCGGTCGTGCGGATCGCCAACATCGCGCACAGCACGACCGACCGTGCCGGCTTCCTCGTACAGCTGATCGCGCTCGCGAAGGAGAAGGGCTTCGTCGGCTACCCCGGAGACGGCGCGAACCCTTGGAACGCCGTGCACATCCGCGATGCCGCCTCCTTGTTCCGCTTGGCGCTGGAGAAGGGGCCGGCCGGCAAGTACTGGCACGCGGTCGGGGACGGGGCCATCCCGCTCCGCGAGATCGCCGAGGCCATCGGCAGCCGTCTGGGCCTGCCCGTCGTGAGCGTTCCCGCGGACGTACTGATGGTGCCGGGATACTTCGGCTTCCTCGCGAACATCGTCACGCAGAGCTACCCGGCGTCCAACCTCATCACCCGCCGGACCCTCGGCTGGGAACCCGCCCAGCCTGGCCTGCTCGCCGATCTGGACAACGGCCATTACTTCTCCGCCGGCTGACGGCGGAGCCCCGAGTCGGTGACGTGGCTGGCTCATGCGGGACGGGGTTCTCGCACGTGACGGCGGCGCTCGGTGCTCCCTGAGTGCTGTTCGGCGGAAGCAATCCTCTGTACGGGAAGAAGATCGTCTGCCTCGGCACGGTGCCACGGCCATGCCGGGGTCTTCGACAGACGCTCCGGCCGTGCGCATCCGTGACGCGCTCGACAAGAACCTGCTCGACCTCATCGAGGCCCACACCCTGGCCGTACTGCCCGGCAGCGACCAGCCGCTCGCCGAGTACATCGCACAGCGCCACGAACTCCACCGAGACCTCGTCGACGCCCTCGACGCCCTCGACGCGCGCGACCGCGACACGGCGCTGCGGCTCATCCACGAGCACAACACGAGCCTCGCCGGCGAAACCTGACCGCGCGCAGGGGATGTGGCGGGCAAGTCGCCCCGGAGTTGCCGCAAATCAACGAGGACGACGAACCGGTCATCGATGTCACCGAGTCCCGCCGACACACACGACGACTCGCTGACGCCGCGGTGCGCGCCTGACCCGTAGCGGCTCTGAACATCTCCATGGCTTGGGCGCAGGCATGACCACACGGCGCCGCATCGTCATCGGGGCATCGCAGGTCGGATGCGCCTCGGCCGCCGTGCCGCAGGGCTTTCGGTTTCGATGTTGAGATCGGTCATCACGATGAGCGCCATCTCCGGCCCTCGTCCGCGGGACGCGGCCCGGGCGACCGCGGCGCACTCCGCCTCGCATGCGGCATACCGGGCGACCGCGTTCAGCGTCAGGGCGCGGTCCGACCGTCTGCTGGTGTTCGGCGCCGATGACGCTGCGGAAGAAGGGCAGCAGCGTGTCGTCCGCGATGGCGGCCTCGGCATGACGACCTTGGGCGCCCGTCGCCGACGCGGTGACGTTCAGCGCCGGCGGCGCGTACATGTCGTTGCGCCGCTGAGACCGGGCCGCAGCCACGGCGCGGACCTCGGCCTCCGCCTCGGCCCAGGGGGGAGCGGGGCTGTTTGCGGGGGTGGCTGTGGGCCTTCCCGTACCCGGCGGGACGCCCCAGCACGGTCGGTCTGCGAGCCGTAGGCCGGTGCGGAGCGTGCCGCCTTCGGCCCTGTTTCCGCCCCGGAAGCCTTCCCGCCGTCCCGGCTCCATGGCCTCTCAGAGGGGAACCTCCGGATGGCTCGCCTCAGGATGCCGCCACCGCGCCGATCAGGAGGAATGGATACCGACGGCAGGCGGACGGGCCGCGCCTTACTCCTGGAGGACGGATGACGAGCCCGCTCGGCCCAGCGCACGGCTCCGCTCAGGAGGGTTCACCGTCGGGTGGCGGGTCGCACGTGGCCGGTGCGGGGAGACTCGCGCGGAAGGCGGCCTCGGCGGTACTGATCGTCCTGGCCTGTGTCCTCATCCCCGTGTCGGTACTGACCGTGTGGGTGCACGACATCGTCCTCGACACGGACCGTTACGTCGAGACGGTCCAACCACTCGCCTCCGACCCCGCGATCGAGGCCGCCGCACGCAACCAGATCGTGCGGGCCGTCGAGGTACGCGTCGACGCCAAGCGGGTCACCGCCGAACTCGCGACCTGGCTGGAGTCGCAGGGCTTGCCGCCGACGGCTGCCCGAGCGGTCAGGGGGCTGGCCCCGCAGCTGAACGCGGCCGTGACCGGTGCCGCGGACAGGGCGGCGAAGCGCTTCGTCGAGAGCGACTGGTTCGAGAAGGTGTGGATCTCGGCCAACCGGGTCGCCCACTCGACCGTGGTTCACGCCCTGACCGGAAGGGGCCGCGGGGCGGTCGGCGTGAACGAGGACAGCGTGACCCTCGATGTCGGTACCGCTGTCGACCGGGTCAGGAAGGAACTCGTGGACTCCGGCGTGACGCCGGCCGGCAACATCCCGGACGTCGACAAGCAGATGGTGTTGTTCACGTCCGACAAGCTTGAACGCATGCGGGGCGCCGCACACGCCCTCGACGTGATCGGTACTTGGATGCCGGCGCTGACAGTGCTCATCGCCGCAGCGGGAGTACTCCTCGCCCACCGGCGCAGACGCGCCCTGGCCAGGGCCGCCCTGGGTACCGCCACCGCCTGTCTGATCGTCGCCGTCGGCCTTGCCGTCGCCCGCCGCTACTACCTGGATCACCTGCCCCCGCGGGTCCTGTCGGAGGCGGCCGCGGCAGCGGTCTTCGACCATCTCCTGCAGTTCGTACGGGCCACCTTGCGTACCGTGATCGTGCTCGGTGTGGTGGTCGCCGTCGGCGCCTATGCCGTCGGCCCCGGCCGAGGAGCACGCGCCCTGCGAGCCGCTTCCGAGCGCACCGCCGACTCCGCCGCCCGCTGGGCGGACACCCACGACATGCACGCAGGGCGGGTGGGGACGTGGACAGCGGACCATCGACGCCGGCTCACCGTCGGCGTCCTGCTCGTAGTGGCCCTGTTGTTCGCTCTCTGGAATCACCCCACTGTCCTGACGGTGCTTCTGCTGGCGCTCGTCCTGCTGGCGGTGCTGGCGTTGATCGCTCTGGTGGCGGCGATCGGCCGCAGGACACAGGCGGGGGAGCCGGTCACCGATCCGGAGTGAGGATCGGCCTGGGGTCCGCCTGCTGGAGTTCGGCGAGCAACTCGCTCTGGCCGGAGATCAGTTCGGTCAGGATCCGGCGGGCCGCGCGCAGGAGTTCGGCCACATCGCCGCCGGCCAGGGCGTAGCTGACGGTCGAGCCCTCCCGGATGGAGACAACGATTCCCGAGCGGCGCAGTACGGCCAGCTGCTGGGAGAGATTGGACGGTTCGATCTCGATCTCGTTCAGCAACTCGCGTACGGGGACGGGGCCGTTCTGCAGCAGTTCCAGGACCCGGATGCGTACCGGGTGGCCGAGCATCCGGAAGAACTCGGCCTTGGCCTGGTAAAGGGGGACCTGCATGGTGAATCGCGCTCCCTGCCGCATTCGACGGGCTGCATCCGGGAGCGGTGGCCCCGTACGTGCCACCGCAAGCGGTCCAACGGATTGACGGACCAATTTTCGTGCATCCGGCCCCGCACGCCCATGGGGTTGATCTGATCCGGATATGCCCAGTTGAAGAAGTCTTCAATTCATGGGCGTGCGAGGCCGTGAAGAACGCGGCTTTCTACACGTCCAGTTGGCCCTCGACGCCCTTGAGCTGATGGCGGGCCATGGCGAGGTTCGATTTCCTCTTGTCGAGCACGAGGTAGAGGAACAAGCCGTTGCCGCTACGGCCCTTGAGTGGCCGGAGGACGTGGTACTGGCTGCCGAGCGTGATGAGGATGTCCTCGATCTCGCCCTTGAGACCGAGGTGGTCCATGGTGCGGGTCTTGGCCCGGATCACGTCCGTGTTGCCCGCCGCCGCAACGGTCAGGTCGAGGTCCTTGCCGCCTCCCAGCGTGCCCAGCGCCATACCGCTGGTGTAGTCGACGAGAGCAGTTCCCAATGCGCCTTCGATCGAGGTCATGATCTCTTTGAGGCAGATCTCGACATTGCTCATCCCTGGCATCTCCTCCTTGTCGCTGCGAGGCTCGGGCGTCGCCCGCCTCACCGATGCCCCCGGACCTTACGTAGGGCCGGCGGCCGGCAGTCCTGTTGTTCCGCTACTGACCGACACGGCTACGGGAAAGTCGGATGATGCGATATCCGTGACCGCTTGGGCCCGGCGAATGACGACCGGCACACGCCTCCCCGCGTGGACCCGAGGTAGCGATCAGGCAGAGTGGATGGATGCCTGAGTCGTTCTTGCCCGGAGGTTTCGTCAATGCGGTCGTGCGTGTCGGGGACACGGTGCGGCGTCCCGCCTCGGCTCGCACGAAGTTCGTGGGTGATCTGCTGAGGTTGCTCGAAGCCGGTGGCTGGAGTGGTGCTCCGCGGTGTCTCGGTGTGGACGACGAGGGCCGCGAAGTCCTCAGTTACCTCGATGGCCACGTGGCGTGGGAGCCGCGACAGCCTGCTGCTGTGTCTTCCGACGAGAGTCTGGTGACGGTCGCCCGGCTCGCGCGTGAGTTCCACGACCTGACGGCCGGTACCCATCTGGCCGGAGACCAGGAGGTCGTGTGTCACAACGACCTGTCGCCCAAGAACACGGTGTATCAGCTGTCCGGTGGCGAGCTTCGGCCGACGGCATTCATCGACTGGGACCTTGCGGCGCCGGGCGCGCGGATCCACGACATCGCTCATGTCTGCTGGCAGTACCTCGGTCTGGGCCCTTCGGTCACCGACGTCGAGAAGACTGCCCGACGCATGCGGCTGATCGTCGACAGCTACGAGTTGCCTGACCGGCAACGCCTCGTGCCCACGATCTTGTGGTGGCAGGACCGCTGCTGGCGGGGCATCGAGACCCAGGCCGATGCGGGTGACGTCGCGATGACCCGGCTCCGTGACGCGGGAGTGGTGAGGCACGTTCGGTCGGCCTATCGGTGGGTTTCCGATCACCGGAGTGCCTTGGAACGTTCAGTGCAGTGAGTACGTGGTAGCGGCCTCGGTCGGCTCGATGGTTCCGTCCTGTGACGGTCGGGCGGCCTTCTGCGATCAGGCGTTCTGGGTCCGTACTCAACCTGAAGGCGGCCTCTGCCAGAGACGGACCTGACGCCGCTCTTCGCGCGCCGGAACCGGCACGGCCGCCGGTCGCCACTCTCGCCTGATCAAGCCGAAGACCCACGAGTCGGACACCTCGCCGTTCACGACGCAGTCCTCCCGCAACGTCCCTTCACGCACGAATCCGATCTTCTCCAGGACCCGGGCGGATTCCACGTTGCGTGTATCGGTCTCGGCCTGGACTCGGTTCAGGTCCAGTGTGTCGAATGCCCACCGCAGCAAGGCGTGCGCGGCCTCCGTCGCGTAGCCGTGTCCCCACATCGCTTCGTCGAGGACGTAGCCCAACGACGCGCTGCGGTAGTCCGGGTTCCATCTGGTCAGACCGCACCAGCCGACGAAGGCCCCGTCGGAAGCGCGGTCGATGGCCACCCGGGCCCCGGTGCCATCGTCCGCCATCTCCCGGCACATGGTGATGAAGCGTTCGGCGCGGGCCCGTTCCTTCCACGGCGGGGAGTCCCAGTAGCGCATCACGTAGGCGTTGCTGTGCAGGGCAAAGAGCGGGTCAGCGTCGGCGGGGGTGAAGGGGCGCAGTCGCAGGCGAGCGGTGTGCAGTACGGGGGTGGCCAAAGTCATGCGCACCATCCTGTGTCCTCATGGGGCGGGCAGAACACCGAATATCCGAGCCGGTCCGCTCTTCACGACCAAGGTTTCCCCGCCCGACCCGGACCAGGGGGAGAGCATCGGCGAGCAGCTTGCGTTCAGGGGTGGTTGGCCCTTCTGCTTGTCCCGGCGGCTGGGCTGTGGGTGACTGGCGGCGGCATCGAGGGGGAGTGGGCATGGGTAACTGGGCTGTGATCGCGCAGTACTACAACGGCGAGTCGTACAGGACCGAGTTCGTCTGCCGTGGGCGGGAAACGAAGGAGCAGGTGATGGAGGAGCTCCGCGCTGCCCTCCACACGTATGTACCGAGCAAGAATCTCGTCGAGAAGCGACGCCGCGTGTACCGCTTCGCCGATCAGGAGTCATACCTGGTGGTGATCAAAGGCAGGCTGACGGAGTGGGAGTGCACTCTGCGCATCGCGGAGCTGGTCTCGGACTCGGCCGACCCGGCCGTGGCCGAGAGAGCGCGGCTGGAGGAAGGCGCGGCAGAGGCGGCGGACGGACCACAGGACCGGATCCCGCCCGGCTACTGAGCGGCTGACCCCTGGGATCAGACAGAGTGGGGTCTCATGCGCCGTCGAAGTCGTAGACGGTGGCGGCGATGTCGCGGGCACTCAAGGCTGTGGTGATGATCGGTTCGATGCGTTCCCACTTGCCGCCGGCGAGGCCACAGCCGATGCGGGGCATATGAACAGACGCCTTGTTGGCAAGGGCGTGCTCAGCGAGGGCGTGCAGACAGCGTTCGACGGCGTCGTACCGGATGGGCGGACCGCCGCTGCCCACCTTCATCCCGCGCTGCGCGACCATGTTGGCGACCCAGATGTCGGATCGGACCTGAACCATCTGTACTGCTCCGAGGGCGAAGTCGTTACCCGCGCGCTCGCGGTGCCAGCGACGGTATTCGCGCTCCGGTTCGGGCCAGTGACGCGAGATCGCCAGGACGAACCCCTTGCCCCATCCGCCGAGGTCGTTGCAGATATGGGCGATAATCTTCGGCCCCTTCGCCTGGGGGTTGGTCGCGTCGCCCGCGACGATCTTCAACGGTTTCACGGAGTCATGGTCGCTTGGTCCACGATGAGAAGTCAGTGCTTCTTCGCCGGCGGTTCCGGCAGCGCAGGCTCAAGCGTCCGCGAGGGGGGAAGGTCAGATGAGCCCAGATCAAGGGTCTCCTGTGTGCGCTTGCCCCTGTATCCGGCACTCTGGACCCATGCGCGTGGGGGATGTCCGGACCGAACAGTGGGTGGCAGTCGGCATCGGGCTGGCCATCGGTGTAGCGACTGTTTCCACGGTCGGGTACCTCGATGAGCGGTTGTGGCAGGTGTGGGCGGCGTTGGCGGTCGGGCTGACGACAGCCTCGGGCCTGGTGTTCAACTACGGGATCGCCCGTTGGAGGGAACTGCCGGAGGCCGAACGCGTGGGCGGCCGGAGAGACGCCGTGGTCCTGGCTGCGCTGGTGGGTGGCTTGCTCGTGGTGGCTCTCGTGCCGGGCTTCCTACGACGCGAGAGCCACTGGCGTGGGCCTGCCCTGGTCGCCACGGCCTTTGCCGGCCTGGTCCCGGCCGCGTGCACCATGCTCGCGGTACGCCGTGCTGCCCGCAGCCCCGAGGTCTCCGGCGACGGCGAGTTGGCCGATTGGCTGCTTCGGCGTCGGCGACTGTTGCGGGGGCTGCTGTCCGCGGCAGGGGTGCCGATCGCTCTGGCCACACTGGCCCTGGGAGCGGCAGTGCAGTTGCAGAGCGACATGGTCGATGCACATCGGCTTGAGGCCGCGCAGGCGTTCGCCCCCCAGACTGTGGTGATCTTCGGCGGCAGTTGCTCGCTCGTGGTCGCGCTGTTCTATGTGCCCGCCGTGGGCGAGCTGCGGCAACGTGCGAGGGAACTCTGCGCGCGGCTCTTCGACCTGACGCAGGTGAACGATGGCCCGGCGTTGCTCAGCCGGATCGATGACCGGATCAAGTCGGAGATGCTGCTCGGCGCGGACACCGGGCTGTTCGCGGACCTGCAGACAGGCCTCGTTGTCCTGGCACCGCTCCTCGCGAGCACAGCTTCCTTGTTGCTGCCCCACTGAGTTCATGCCGAGGCCGGAGCGGCATCAGCACCCTGAGGCTCGGGACATGCCGCCGCCGGTGGCTCGGCCGGTCCGGGCCGTGCGCGGCGGCGGGTGGTCAGGGTCCAGGCGGTGGCGGCGAGTGCCGTCACCGTGAGGGCGGTCAGCATCGGAGTGGTGTGGGATCCGGCGCTGTCGGCTGCCCGGGCGACGGGGTTGGGCAGACCGAGGCGGTCGGCCAGCCAGCCGAGTGCCGCCGTGCCGGTGAGCAGGGCGCCGGTCAGCCGCAGCATGGGCTGGACACGCAGACGGGCGAGGACCAGCAGCGAGGGCAGTGCCAGGCAGACCAGCAGGAGCTGGACCAGCTCGATGCCGAGGTTGAAGCCGAGGAGACTGGTCACGAGCTGTCCGGCGGACAGGTGCATCTCGGCCAGGACGAAGGAGAACGCCATGCCGTGACCGAGCCCGAAGACCCCTGCCACGAGCGCCTCACGGCCGGGGAACAGCGGCCGGATCGCGTGGACGGCGCCGATCAGGATGCTCAGCGCGATGAACGCCTCGACCGGCCAGTCCGGGATGTCCAGGCGGCCGAGCGCGGTCACGGCCAGCGCGACGGAGTGCCCGGCGGTGAAGGCGAGCGTGATGCGGCCGATCCGGCCGAGCGCGGACCGTGCGCCGACCAGCCCGCTCCATCGTCCTGAGGTGGCCGCGAGCGGCGCGGGCAGGAGCAGGATCAGCAGGAAGAGCAGATGGTCGGTGCCGGTGAGGATGTGGTCGCCGCCCAGCTCCACCATGGCGACGAAGCCGCGCCAGGCGCTGCCTTCGCCGAGGTCGACCTTCAGGGCCGGGACCTTCATGGTCCGGGTGTCGACCCGGATGGTGCCGACCTGGGTGGTGCCCGCGTCGTCGATCTGCCCGCGGGCCCAGTCCTGACGTACCGTCACCAGGGCCGTGTGCGTGATGACTTGATGGACGATGACGTCGTAGTCGAAGGTGAAGTGCCGTACGTCGGCGCCGGCCGGCGGGGTGAGCACGGCCTCGGCGGACAGCTCGCGGTAGAGGCCGGTGGAGGTCTGTTGGGCGCGGCCGAGGCTCAGCGCGCCGATGTCGACCCGCCACGCCTCGCCCACCGGCGTGGTCGGGTGGATGTGCTGGGCGAGATAGGTGCGGACGGCGTCGGCCTTGGTGGACAGGGCCGACGACTTGATGGTGCTCAGGTCGATGCCGCTGGCCGAGGCGAGGTCGCCGACGGGCAGTTCGAGGCGCGCGGTGACCGAGTCCTTGTACACGTCGAGCTGGACCACTGAGTGCGGCATCGGATGCGCGGCGGCCGGCGACGCCCCGAGAAGGAGCGCCGCCGGTACCGCGATCGCGATCCCGGCCACCAGGCGGAGTGCTGTGGTCAGCCAGTTTCGCGGTCGGATCATGAGAAGGAGAACTCGCTCCCGTAGTCGCGGGTGTGGTCGCGGTACACGGTGTGGTAATGGATCTTGTCGCGGTATACGACGCCGGTCTGGCAGACGAACTCGATCCACACGCCGGGGCCGTCGATACGCACGTAGTCGCCGTGGGTGTCCAGGCCGGTGCCGCCGGAGTAGGCGACATACGTCTCGTTCAGCTCACGCTCATAGGTCTTCATGAGCTGCTTCGCGGTGGCGTCGTCCACGTTGGAGACCCAGGGGTAGATCGCCTTCAGGACCAGCTTCTGCTGCTTGGGCGACAGCTCGCTGACCTTGAGGCCTTCCTTGGTCTCCGGGAACTGGCCGTCCTCGCCCGGGCCGAGGAGCACGTCGTTGTACGTCGCGGACAGCTTGGCGGCGGCCAGCTGCTCCGTGCTCAGGCTGCCGGTCAGCGCGAGCAGGCCCTCGCGCTGGTTGGCCAGCGGCGTGTACGTGGTGCCGTCGTCGGCGGTCCAGCTGGTGGGCTCGACACCGAGGAAGAAGGGGCTGGCGCCTGCCACCTTGCCCTTCTTGTAGGTGAGGTTCACGGCGAGGTGGTGACCGCCGAAGTGCAGTTGCCAGGTGCCGTCCGCCGAGGGGGTGCCCAGGAACGCCAGGTAGTAGAGGCCGGTGCCGTAGCCGAACGCGCCGCCGCCACCGCCGCCGGTGCCGCCGGAGGGCGGGGCGCCCGTCGGGGCGTCGGTGGCCGTGGACGTCGAGCTCGGCACCGCCGTGGCGGACGGGTCGGCCGAGGCGGTGCTCGACGCGGCGTCCGAGGGGGCGGGCCCGGCGGAGCTGGTGCTCTCAGCGGCGGCGAGCACGCCGTCGGCCTTGATGATCTGCGTGATCTGGTCGTACCCGGAGCCCTTGCCGGTGCCCGTGGCGAGCTTCACCACCTTCATGGCGGCGGCCAGCTGGGTGTCGGTCAGGGTGCCGAGCTCGATGCCGGGACGGCAGGTCCCGCCGCACGGCAGGTTCGACCACGCCGTGGCGTTCTCCTCGGTGAGGTCGAGGAGCACCGACGCCTGCTGGTCGGCGTCCAGCGTGTTGAGGAACGCGTTGGCGGCGCTGACCACGGCCTTGGTGCCGGTGGCCTTCTTGTTGACCGGGTAGTGCGCACCCGCGGCCGACTTCTGCGCGGTGCCCGTGGTCGTCGCGGCGTTGGCCGCTACGAATCCGCCCCCGACGAGGACCACGCCGGCGGCCACGCCGGCTATGCCTCGCCAAGTCCGTCGGTTTCGAGCCCGACTTGTTCTCTGCTTGCTCACGAACACTCCCTGAAGACAAGGGTGGGGGACGGTGCGCCGACTCCGTGGTCGGCGGCGTCCAGGACACGCGCGTGCCGCAGAGAACTACCAGCAATATTGTTGACAACTCAACGCGCGAGCCTCCGCGCCCGTCCCGATTGGGCTGCTGACACCACGTATGCGGCAAATAAGCTGTGCTCGTTGACAGGTTGCTCTCATCGCGGCTTCAGCCGCCGAAACGGGCCCGCGTCATGAGAGGCCCGGATCCAGGGCGAGGGGTGGCCGGAGTCCACGGACACCCCCGCACCTTCACTGTTACGATTCAGTGACGCTCGCTCCTCAGTCGCGCGCGCCGTACCGGCTTGTCCGAGATGTTCACAGGAGGCTCCCATGGCGGGCAGGACCGGCCGCGTGACGGCGACCGATGTCGCCAAGGAGGCGGGAGTCTCACAGACCACGGTCAGCTATGTGCTGAATGACGTGCCGCACCAGAAGATCTCCGAGCAGACCCGGCGCAAGGTGCTGGACGCGGTGGCGAAACTGGGTTACAAGCCGTCGGCCGCCGCACGCGCGCTCCGTCTGGGCCGCAGCGATCTGGTGCTGATGTTCCTTCCGGACGTTCCGGTCGGCGGCACTCTGACCGCCCTGGTCGAGCTGCTCGGCGACGAGCTGGAGCGCCACGGCCTGAACCTCGTCACCCGGCGGGAGCGGCACGCCCCGCTGAAGTCGC
Organism: Streptomyces sp. NPDC002680; assembly: GCF_042889145.1. Classification (NCBI taxonomy): domain Bacteria; kingdom Bacillati; phylum Actinomycetota; class Actinomycetes; order Kitasatosporales; family Streptomycetaceae; genus Streptomyces; species Streptomyces sp. NPDC002680. The sequence goes on along the minus strand of NZ_JBIAQP010000001.1, from coordinate 89,956 downwards.
TGTGGCAGGAACTCATGCCGGCGGCCGTGATGACGGCTTTCCAGGTCTCCGCCGAGGAAGTGGCCAGTATGAGGGCGGCCGGCATCCACGTGGTCAGCGCCGGGATGGGCCCCGGGGTCGTCCCGGGCGTGCTGACCATTCCCCAGAACCTCATCGGCGCGATGCAGGTCGAACGGCTGGCGGACACGGGACACGTACGCATCGGTTATGCCGCTCCCGGGGATCCCCGGCTCCGGGATTTCCTGGCCCTGCGGCTCGACGGCGCTCGCGCCGCCTGCGCGGAGCGCGGTCTTGAGCCGCCCGTCGTGCTGGAGGTGCCCCTGGACATCTCGGCGGCGGCCGCGGCGGCCGAGCAGTGGCACGCGGCCGCCCCCGCCGTCACGGGAGTGTGCGCGTACAACGACGAGACGGCTTTCGCCCTCCTCGCGGGTATGCGCAGGGTCGGTCTCTCCGCCCCCGGCGACCTGGCCGTGATCGGTGTCGACAACGACAAGCTGGCGCCGTTCGCGATGCCCCCGCTGACGACGATCGACAACAACCTCGATGTCGTCGTGGGCCGCGCGGCCCGGATGATCGTCAGTGGCGTGACCGGCCGATCGCTTCCCACACCGCCCCAGGTGACGCCGCTGAGCCTGGTCGTGCGCGAGTCGGCCTGACGCAGACCGGTCCGTGCTGGACCTGTTCGGCCCGATGCGGGGCCGGTGCCGGGGAGAGCTCTGTCTGCCGCGCCATGGCGCCGCTCCCGAGGGTTCCCGCTTCCCCAGAAAGCTGATGCAAGGGCCTTGTGGTCGGCCAACGGCGGGGCTACGTTACGCATACGTTTCACTTGTACGTATCAGTGGCTGGTTCGAACCCACCGAAAACGGTGGAGACACAACCCGTTCGCCAGGGGACGGCTGACCGCCAAGAACGGTCCAGGCCGCTTCAGGACCTGGTTTCCCATTACCTCCGAGGCCCTTGAGGGCAGCTCGATGTCCGAAGCTGCCCGGTCATCCACTCACCAGCGGAGTACCCATGCGAAGAATCGCGCTGACGGCCGTGTCCGTGGCCCTGATGTTGTCCGCAGCGGCGTGCGGCTCCGGCTCAGGTTCCGGCTCGGGGAAGGCGGCCACCGGCGGCACCCTCACCCTGGCCCCCCTGGTCGCGGCACAGCCGTGGGACCTGGCAGACGCCGGACTCGGCAACAACACGCAGTACTACCAGCCCGTATACGACTCGTTGCTCCGGCTGTCCCCGACCGCCGAGGTCGAGCCCAACCTGGCGACCAAGTGGTCGTACGACACCGCCCGCACGGTACTCACGCTGACCCTGCGCACCGGAGTCAAATTCACCGACGGCACCGCCCTGGACGCGGCGGCGGTCAAGGCCAATCTGCTGCACACCAAGGAAGGCACCAGCGAGGCCGCGGGCCAGCTCACCAGCATCAGTGGCGTCGACGTCGTCGACGCCACCACGGTCGCGATCAAGCTCTCGGCCCCCGACCCCTCGTTGGTGCCGAACCTCGGCAATGTGGCCGGCATGATCGCCAGCCCCAAGGCCATCACCGCGGGGACGATCAAGACCACCCCGGTGGGCTCCGGCCCCTACACCCTGGACAAGTCCGCCACCACGGCGGGCAGCACGTACACCTTCGTCCGCAACCCGGGCTACTGGAACAAGGCCGCCTTCCCCTTCGACAAGATCGTCCTCAAGCCGCTCACCGACCCGACCGCCGTGCTCAACGCGCTGCGCTCGGGACAGGTCAACGGCGCCCTGCTGGCCAGCGCCAAGAACGTGGCGCCGGCGAAGAGTAGCGGGCTGAACGTCACCAAGTTCACCTCCGGCGACGTCGAGGGCGTGTACATCTGGGACCGCGAAGGAAAGATCGTCAAGGCGCTCGGCGACGTCCGGGTCCGCCAGGCACTGAACTACGCCTTCGACCGTTCCACGATCGTCAGGACGGCGAAGCAGGGACTGGGGAAGGCGACGACCCAGATCTTCAACCCGGCGGGCTCGGCCTTCGACAGTTCGCTGGACTCGAAGTACTCCTACGACCCGGCGAAGGCCAAGCAATTGCTGGCCGAGGCGGGCTATCCGGACGGTTTCTCGGTCACCGTCCCGGATGTCTCGGCGGTCTTCCCCGACCAGCAGGCGGCCATGGTCCAGCAGTTGGAGGACATCGGGATCAAGGTCAAGGTCGACAAGATCCCGGTCACCGAGTTCATCAACGCCCTCCTCTCGGGCAAGTACCCGCTGTCCTACATGACCCTGGCCTCCTTCCGCCCCTGGGACACCATCCAGATCGAGGTGGCCAAGGACGCCCTGTGGAATCCGCTGCACAGCGAGGACCCCAAGGTCACCGACCTCATCGCCAAGGCCAGGGCGGCAACGGGCGCCACCCAGGACGCGCTGTTCAAGGAACTCAACACCTACCTCGTCGACCAGGCGTGGAACGCGCCCTGGGACTCCGTGGAGAACACCTACGCGACGACCAAGGGCGTCACCTTCACCCCGCAGGCGTTCGCCGCCGTTCCGCCGATCTACAACTTCAAGCCCACTGGCTGACTCGGGCGGCGGGCCGGGCGGAGCGGGTGGTCCCACTCCCGCCCGGCCGCCGGTGAACACCCGTCAGGGAAAGGCAAGGTGGAGAGACAGATGATCGTTTTCTTGGTCCGGCGCATCGCCGCAGGGCTGGTCCTGGTCCTGGTGATCGCGACCACGACCTTCGCGCTGATGGGCCTCACCGGCTCCGATCCGGTGCGCCAGATCGTGGGGCAGACCGCCACCCAGCAGCAGGTGGCCGCCAAGTCCACCGAACTCGGACTCGACGAGCCCTTCGTGGTCCGCTACGGGCACTGGCTCGCGGACGCCGTGCACGGGAACCTCGGCAGCTCGTGGTTCAGCAGCGAGTCCGTGACGAGTTCACTCGCCAACAAACTGCCGGTCACCCTGTCGATCGTGCTGGCGGCGCTACTTCTGTCGGCGGTCGTGAGTACGGTGCTGGGAGTGGCCGCCGCGGTCCGCCGGGGTGTAGTGGACCAGTTGGTGCAGCTGCTCGCCGTAGTGGGCTTCGCGGTACCCAGTTTCCTGGTCGCCCTGGTGCTCGCTGTGGTGGTCGGCGTCGACCTGGGCTGGCTGCCCGCGACCGGTTACGTCCCGTTGGCGGACTCGGCGAGCGGCTGGCTGAAGTCGATCACCCTGCCGGCGTTGTCGCTGGCCGTCGGGGCGATCGCCGCCACCGCCCAGCAGGTGCGCGGCTCCATGGTCGACGTACTGCGCGCGGACTACGTACGCACCCTCCGCAGCCGGGGCATCAGCGAGCGGAGCCTGCTGTTCCGGCACGCGCTGCGCAACGCGGCCCCGGCGGCTCTGACCGTGCTGGCCCTGCAGTTCATCGGCCTGGTCGGCGGCGCGGTGGTCGTCGAGAAGGTCTTCGGCCTCAACGGGATCGGCAGCCAGGCGACCACCGCCGGATCGCAGGGCGACACCCCGGTGGTCATGGGCGTCGTCGTGGTCATGGTCGCCATCGTCGTGGTGGTCAACATCCTGATGGACATCGCGTACGGCTGGCTCAACCCGAAGGTGCGTGTCGGATGACGCTCCCACAGTCCGAGAAGACGCCGGACACGGTCGCCCTGGCCGTCGCCGCACCGGGGCGGGCCGGACTCCTGCGCCGGCTCCTGCGCAGCCCGGTGGCCGTGACCTGCCTGATCCTCCTCGCGCTCATCTCGCTGGCCGCCCTGTGCGCACCGCTCCTGACCAGCCAGGACCCGGCCCACACCTCGCTGACCGACAGCCTGGCGCCGATGAGCGGAACACATCCCCTGGGCGGTGACGGCGTCGGCCGTGACGTCCTGGCCCGACTGCTCTACGGCGGGCGCACCAGCCTGCTGGGAGCCCTGCTCGCGGTGGCCGTCGCCCTGGCGATCGGCGTTCCCGCCGGGCTGGTGGCCGGCTACTACCGCAAGTGGTTCGACGCCGTCAGCAGCTGGCTGGCCAACCTGCTGATGGCCGTACCGGCGATCATCGTGCTCCTGGTCGTGATGTCCGCGGTGGGGCAGAACACCTACGTCGCCATGGCCGTCTTCGGCGTGCTGATGTCGCCGGGTGTCTTCCGGCTGATCCGCGCCTCGGTGATCTCCGTACGCGAGGAGCTGTACGTCGACGCGGCTCGGGTGTCCGGCCTGGCCGACCCGCGGATCATCCGCCGGCACATCCTGCCCGTCGTACAGGCGCCGACCATCATCCAGGCCGCCCAGATGCTCGGTCTCGGCATCGTCATCCAGTCCGGCCTGGAGTTCCTCGGCCTGGGCTCGGCGACCCAGGCGAGCTGGGGCTCCATGCTCAACGACGCCTTCGCCAACATCTACACCAAGCCGGTCCTGCTGGTCTGGCCCGGAGTGGCGCTCGCGGTGACCGTCGCCGCGTTCGGACTGCTGGGCAACGCCCTGCGGGACGCGCTCGACGGAAGCGCGGCGAGCGAGCGGAGACCGCGCGGCGCCGCGCCCCGCAAGCAGGCCGCGCAGAAGAAGGCGCCGCGCGTCACCGCCGGGACGTCCGGGGCGGACGACGCGCTGCTCGTCCTCGAAGACCTGAAGGTCTCCTATCCGACGGCCGAGGGAGAGAAGACCGTCGTCGACGGCGTCTCCCTGACGGTCCGCCGGGGTGAAGTCCTCGGACTCGTGGGGGAATCGGGCTCGGGCAAGAGCCAGACCGCCTTCGCCGTGCTGGGTCTGTTGCCCCGGGAGGCCCGGATCTCCGTCGGTCAACTGGTGTTCGACGGCAAGGAGTTGGGAGGCCTAGGCCGCGCGGAGATGAACCGGTACCGCGGCCGCCGGATCGCGTACGTGCCGCAGGAGCCGATGTCCAACCTCGACCCCTCCTTCCGTATCGGCTCCCAACTGGTCGAGCCGGTACGCCGGCACCTCGGACTGTCGGCGGCCGAGGCGAAGGCGAAGACCCTCGGCCTGCTGGAGCGGGTCGGCATCGCCGACCCGGAGCGGGTCTTCCGCTCGTATCCGCACCAGATCTCCGGCGGTATGGCGCAGCGCGTCCTCATCGCCGGCGCGGTGTCCTGCGAACCGGACCTGCTGATCGCCGACGAGCCGACCACGGCGCTCGACGTGACCGTGCAGGCCGAGGTCCTCGACCTGGTGCGGTCCCTTCAGCGCGAGCGGGACATGGGCGTGATCCTGGTGACCCACGACTTCGGTGTGGTGGCCGACATCTGCGACCGCGTGACGGTGATGCAGACCGGCGCAGTGGTGGAGTCCGCGCCCGTACGGCAGCTGTTCGCCGATCCGCAGCACCCGTACACCCGCATGCTCCTGGCGTCCACGTTGGAGGACGCCGAACCGCGGTCCGCGCTCGGCCGCACCGCGCCGGCGGGCGTCGCGGGGACCACGAACATCGGACGTCAGGAGGGTTCGGCATGACCGGGACACTGGACAAGGAACTCCCGGCGCAGCCGCTGCTGGTCGCCGACGACGTGGTCGTCGAGTACCCGTCGAAGGGCTGGCGCAAGCCGCCGTTCCGGGTGCTGAAGGGGGTGTCGATCGCCATCGGCGCGGGGGAGACCCTCGGGCTGGTGGGCGAGTCGGGATCGGGCAAGACGACCCTGGGCCGGGCCGTTCTCGGGCTGGCCCCGGTCGCCTCCGGCACCGTGCGCTACCGAGGCAAGGTCATTTCGGGCCTGGGAAGAAAGGAGCGCCGCGCGCTCAGCGACGACATCCAGGTGGTGTTCCAGGACCCGTACACCTCGCTCAACCCGGCGATGACGGTGACCGACATCCTCAGCGAGCCGCTGAGAGTCGCGGGAACCTCGCGGGCGGAGGCCGAGCGGCGGGTGAAGGACCTGCTCGACCAGGTCCGGCTGCCCGCCGACGCCGGACAGCGGCTGCCACGGGAGTTCTCCGGCGGCCAGCGCCAACGCATCGCCATCGCCCGGGCGTTGTCGCGGGACCCACGGGTCATCGTCTGCGACGAGCCGGTCAGCGCTCTGGACCTGTCGACCCAGGCCCGGGTCCTTGACCTGTTCGTCGAGATCCAGGAACGCACCGGCGTGGCCTATCTCTTCGTCACGCACGACCTGTCCGTGGTCCGGCACATCAGCCACCGGGTGGCGGTCATGTTCGGCGGGGAGATCATCGAGACGGGGGACGCGGCGACCGTCACCACCGCGCCCGAACACCCCTACACCCGGCGGCTGTTGCTGGCCGCACCCGTGCCGGACCCGGAGCGGCAGGCGGAGCGCAGGGCCGAGCGGCGGCGGCTCGCGGCGGCCATGGCGGCCGACGCATCCCAGGGCGCCGACGCGGCCGTGCCCACAGCCGTCTCCACAACCACATCCACGGCCGTCTCCACAGCCACTTCCACAGTCGGTTCCGCAGACGCTTCCACGAACGCCTCCACGTCGGGAGACCGAGCATGACCCTGCCCAACCCCACCGTTCCCGGCTTCCACCCGGATCCCAGCGTCACCCGCGTCGGCGACGACTACTACCTCGCCTGTTCGAGCTTCGAGTACTTCCCCGGCCTGCCGCTGTTCCATAGCCGCGACCTGGTGCGCTGGGAGCAGATCGGCCATGTGGTGACCCGCCCGGGGCAGCTCGCGCTGGAGAAGGTCCCCACGCTCGGCGGGGCCTGGGCGCCCACCATCCGGTTCCACGACGGCCGTTTCTGGCTGGTCGTCACCGACGCGATGGGGCGCGGCAGCCTGATCTTCACGGCCGACCGGGCCGAGGGCCCCTGGTCCGACGGCGTCGTCATGCAGGGCGTGTCCGGCATCGACCCGGACCTCGCCTGGGACGCCGACGGCACCTGTTTCGTCACCTATTCGGGTCTGCAGCTCGACGGTGACCGCGCCGGCGAACATCTGGGCATCCAGCAGGTCCGCATGGACTTGGACACGGGCCAGGCACTCGAAGAACCCCGGTCGGTGTGGTCGGGCACGGGTCTGATGTTCCCCGAGGCGCCGCACCTGTACGAGATCGACGGCACCTGGTACCTCCTGATCGCCGAGGGCGGCACCGAGCGCGGGCATTCCGTGAGCATCGCCCGTGGCACCCGTCCGGACGGTCCCTTCGAGGGCTGCCCGGCCAATCCGGTGCTCAGCGCCCGCAGCACCGACCGCCCGATCCAGAACACCGGCCACGCCGACCTCGTACAGACACCCGACGGCGGCTGGGCGCTGGTCCTGCTGGGGATGCGGCCCCGTGGTCTGACCCGGGCCTTCTCTCCCATGGGCCGGGAGACGTTCAGCGCCGCGCTGGACTGGGTCGACGGCTGGCCGGTGGTGCAACCGGTCGAACTGACTCCGCCCACCGGACCGGTCGAGCACCACGACGACTTCACCGGCGCCGAACTCGGCGTGGAATGGCTCTCCATCCGTACGCCGGCCGTCGAATGGTCCTCGCTCACCGAACGACCGGGCCACCTCGTCGTGCACGCCGACGGCTCCACCATGGACGACCCACGGCCACGGTTCGTCGGCCGCCGCCAGCAGCACCAGGCCGCCGAGTTCTCCGTAGGGGTGGACAGCAGCGGCGGAGTCGGCGGGCTGAGTCTGCGGATCGACGAACGTCACCACTACGACATCGAGGTGGGCGGCGGTGTCGCGCGGGCTCGCGCCCGGGTGGGCGGGCTCTGCCAGACCTGGGAACAGCCGGTTCCTCCGGGTCAGGTGACCGTTCGGATCGAGACCGAGCCGGTCAGCGGCATGGGCCTGGACGCCCTCGGCCCGGACCTGGTCCGGTTGTCCGTCGACTCCGGCGCAGGACCGGTCGAGCTCGCGGCACTCGACGGCCGCTATGTCTCCGCGGAGACCGCGGCGTCCTTCACGGGCCGAGTCGTCGGCATGTACGCGGCCGAGGGCTCCGTCGCCTTCGACCGGTTCAGCTACCGGGGCGAGGACTGACGCCCTCATCCCGGCCAAGACAGCCGACCGGCACCTGACAGAAAGTCACCAGTACCGTATGGGCACTTCACCCTCACGCATGCTCTTCGGAGCCGCCTACTACACCGAGTACCAGCCGTACGAGCGGCTCGCGCAGGACCTCGACCTGATGGCCGAGGCCGGGTTCAGCGTGATCCGGGTCGGCGAGTCGGTCTGGTCGACCTGGGAACCCCGCGAGGGCCGGTTCGAACTCGACTGGCTGCAACCGGTGCTCGACGCCGCCCATGAACGAGGCATCAAGGCGATCGTGGGCACCCCGACCTACGCCGTCCCGCCGTGGCTGCGCCGCAAGTACCCGGAGACGGCGGCCCGTTCACGCACCGGGGAGCCGATCCCGTACGGCATGCGGCAGGACGCGGACTACTCCCACCCCGCGTTCCGGCATCTTGCCGAGCGGCTGGTCCGCAACATCGTGGGGCGCTACGCCGACCACCCGGCGGTCATCGGCTGGCAGGTCGACAACGAGCCCGGGCTGCGGCTCTTCCACAACGACTCGGTGTTCCAGGGTTTCCTGGACCACCTCCGTGAACGCTACGGCGACGTCGAGACGCTCAACAGCCGCTGGGGGCTCACCTATTGGTCCCACCGGCTCCAGGACTGGGCGGACCTGTGGACCCCCGACGGCAACTCCACCCCGTCGTACGACCTCGCCTGGCGCCGCTACCAGTCCCGGCTGACCCAGGAGTACATCACCTGGCACGCCGACCTGGTCCGCGGCCTCGTGCCGGAGCACCACTTCGTCACCACCTGCGTCGCCCTAGGCCAGCGGGGCCTGGACATCTCGTCCATCGGTCGGCCCCTCGACATCGCCGGGGCGAACATCTACTACGCCACCCAGGACGGGCTTGCGCTGCCAGGCCCCGACGAGCCGGACGGCGGACTGCACCCGTTCTTCGTCCCCTGGTCAGGACCTGCCTGGCTCTACCTCCAGAACGACATGGCTCGCGGCATCCGCCAGGAACCCTTCCTCGTCATGGAGACCAACGCCACCTCGATCGGCGGCTCCGCGGACAACTTCCCCCTCTACCGGGGCCAGGCCCGCCAGGCCGTGTGGAGCATGGTCGCGCGCGGCGCCAGGATGATCGAGTACTGGCACTGGCACTCCCTGCACTACGGCGCCGAGACCTACTGGGGCGGCATCCTCGGCCACAGCCTGGAGCCCGGCCGGACGTATGAGGAACTCTCGGTGATCGCCCGGGAGTTGCAGCAGGCCGGCCCGGCTATCGAAGGCCTGCGGGCCCGCAGCGACGTGGCGATGCTGCTGTCCGCCGACAGCCGCTGGGCCATGGAGTTCATGGGCCCGCTCAGGGGCAACACCCCTGCCTGGTTCGGCGATCCGCAGTCCTACGACCGTATCGTCGCCGCCTTCTACCGGGGACTGTTCGACGCCGGACTGTCCGTCGACATCGTTTCCCCGGAACAACTTCCCTCCAGCCCCGAGGAGTTGGTGGACCGCTGGCCGGTGCTGGTCGTCCCGGCGCTGTACATCGCGGACGACGCGACCCTCGAACTGCTGCGCCGGTACGCCGAATCCGGTGGCCATCTCGTCCTCACCCCGCGCACCGGCTACGCCGACGAGGAGGCCGTCGCCCGGCACACGGTCATGCCCGGAGTGCTGCGGACCGCCGCCGGCGCGTACTACCAGGAGTTCACCAATGTGCTGACGCCGGTCACGATCACCAAGGGGGACGGGACGACGGCCCTCCACGGGCAGGCGACCGCATGGGCCGACGGGCTGATCCCGGACGGCGCCACCGTCCTCGCCGGGTACGAGCATCCCCATCTGGGCCAGTTCGCCGCCGTCACCACCCATGAGTACGGCGACGGCCGGGTGACGTACGTCGGCACCGTCCCGGACCGTGAGCTCTCGCACAGCCTCGCCGACTGGGTCGCCACGGTCTCGCTTCCCTCCGACGCCTGGCGCGAGAACCGGCCTGCCTCCGTCACATGCACCTCCGCCGCCACCACCGACGGCACCGTCCTGCGCTTCGTCCACAACTGGGCCTGGGATCCGGTCGATTACCACCTGCCGGGGGACGTTCGCGACCTGTTCACCGGCGAGCCCCTCGCCGCCGGAACCGTGCTCGCGCTAGGCCCCTGGGACGTCCGGGTCCTCATCGAGAGCACAGTCGACGCCCCCACCAGCCACACCTCACCGAGGAGGACGCCGTGACCCGGCAGCCCACCACCGACGCCCCGTCCACTGCTGACGAGGCAGAGTTCGCCCGGCGCCTCGGCGCGCTCACCCTGGAGCAGAAGGTGAGGCTGCTGACCGGCGCGGACTTCTGGTCCCTCCATCCCGAACCGGCCGTAGGACTGCGCAGGTTGGTCGTCTCCGACGGGCCCGCCGGAGTCCGCGGCGAGCTGTGGGACGAGCGCAGCCCCTCCGCCAACGTGCCCTCGCCCACGGCGCTGGCGGCCACCTGGGACGAGCCGCTGATCGAGCGGCTGGGCGGGCTCCTCGCCCACGAGGCACGCGCCAAGGGCGTGGACGTCCTCCTCGCCCCCACCGTGAACCTGCACCGAACCCCGTACGGCGGACGGCACTTCGAGTGCTTCAGCGAGGACCCGCTGCTCACCGCGCGGATCGGCGTCGCCTACGTGAAGGGGGTGCAGGGCGGCGGTGTGGCGGCCACCGTGAAGCACTTCGTCGGCAACGACTCGGAGACCCAGCGGATGTCGCTGGACGCGCGGATCGGCGAACGCGCGCTGCGGGAGCTGTACTTGACGCCGTTCGAGGCGATCGTCGGCGAAGGCCGCGTCTGGGCCGTCATGGCCGCCTACAACGGGGTCAACGGGCACCCGATGACCGAGAGCCCGCTGCTGCGCGAAGTCCTGCACGGCGACTGGGGTTTCGACGGACTCGTGATGTCGGACTGGTTCGCCGTCCGCACCACCGAGCCGTCCGCACGCGCCGCGCTCGACCTGGTGATGCCCGGACCGATCGGCCCGTGGGGCGACGCGCTGGTCGCCGCCGTACAGGAGGGAAAGGTCGACGAGTCGCTCGTGGACGACAAGGTGCTGCGACTGCTGCGCCTCGCCGCCAGGGTCGGCGCGCTGAGCGAGATGCCGATCACCACCGCCCGGCCGCAGGAGTACGACGCGGTGTCGGTGGCGGCCCGGCTGCGCGAGACCGCCGCCGCAGGGTTCGTGCTGGCCCGCAACGAGGACGCCGTACTGCCGCTGGACCGCGCGACCTTGAGGAAGGTCGCCGTTCTGGGCCCCAACGCGGCCGTGGCCCGGACCCTCGGCGGCGGCAGCGCCACCGTCTTCCCGCCGTACACCGTCTCACCGCTCGACGGCATCCGCGCCGCCCTGGGCGACGACGTCGAGGTCACCCACGGCATCGGCGTCACCTCGCAGACTCGCGTGCCCGCGGCGGCACTTGCCCACCTCCGCCACCCCGACGGCTCCGGCGAGGGCGTGGAGGTGAGCTTCCTGTCCGAGGACGGAACCCTGCTCGGCTCCGAGCGCCGTACTGGCGGCGCGTACACGTGGATGGGCTCGTACGGCCCCGGAGTGCCGACCGGTCGGGTCGCCCGGGTGGAGGCACGCACCGTGATCCGCGCGACCGACGCAGGCCGGTACGCCATCGGCGGCTCGGGCATCGGACGCTTCCGGATGTCCGTCGCGGGCACCGAGGTCTTCGACGTACGCCTCCAACTCCCGCCGGGCGCCGACCTGGTGGAGGGTCTGATGACCCCGCCGCAGCGTCTGCACACCGTCGGTCTGGCGGCGGGCGAGGAGACCGAGGTCGTCCTCACCCACGACATCGTCGCCTCCGACGAGGCCCTCGGTGACGGCGTCACCATGTTCCAGCTCAACCTCCAGCCGCCGCACGGTGGCGACGAAGAGGAGATCGAACGGGCTGTGGCACTCGCCCGCGCGGCCGAGGTCGCCGTGGTCGTGGTCGGCACCACCGAGGAGGTCGAGAGCGAGGGCTTCGACCGCGACACCCTGGCCCTGCCCGGCCGACAGGACGAACTCGTCCGCCGGGTCGCCGAGGCCAACCCCCGTACCGTCGTCGTGGTCAACTCCGGGGCCCCGGTGCTGCTTCCGTGGGCCGAGGAGGTGTCGGCGGTGCTGCTCGCCTGGTTCCCCGGGCAGGAGTTCGGCAACGCGCTCGCCGATGTGCTGCTGGGCGTGGCGGAGCCGGGCGGACGGCTGCCCACGGTCTGGCCCGCGTCCGAGCGGGGGCTGCCCGCCACCGAGCCGGTCGACGGCGTCCTCGCCTACGACGAGGGGCTGTTCATCGGCTACCGGGGTACCGGCCGTGCCGACTGGCAGCCGCCCCGCTACGACTTCGGCCACGGACTCGGGTACACCACCTGGGAGTACGTCTCGATCGACGTCCCCGGTGAGACGCGGCCCGGTGCCGACTTCACGGCTGAAGTGCGTGTACGCAACAGCGGTACGCGGCACGGCAAGGAGGTCGTGCAGGTGTACGCCGGTCGCCCGGGCGGTGGCGTGGAGCGTCCGGTCCGCTGGCTCGCCGGGTTCGCCACGGTCGAGGCGGCGGCCGGCGAGGAGGCGGTCGTGACGGTGACGGTGGACGCGCGGGCGCTGCGGCACTGGGACACGGAGGCGGACGGCTGGGCCGTCGAACCCGGGATCTACCGGTTGGAAGCGGGCCCGTCGTCGAAGACGTTGCCGCTCACCACCGACATCGCCGTGGGCCGGTCATGAGCGATGCTCTGCCGGAAAAGGAAGCGGAACCGGTGGTCGCCCCCTGGCGCCAGACCGAGATCACCCTGACCGGGACACGCGACTACGCCAACCCCTACACGGACGTCGACGTATGGGCCGAGTTCACCCATGAATCCGGGACCGTCCTGCGCCGTCCCGCCTTCTGGGACGGCGGCCGGGTCTGGAAGATCCGTTTCGCCTCCCCGGAGACCGACGGCCGCTGGACCTGGCGGAGCGGCAGTTCCCTCATGGACGAAGGGCTGTCCGGGCAGAGCGGAGCGCTCGTCGTCCGCCCCGCTCCGGACGACGGCAACGCCTTCCACCGGCACGGGTTCTGGCGGATGTCGCCCGGCGGGCGCAGCCTGGTGCACGCGGACGGGACGCCCGCGCTGCTCGTCGGCGACACCGTCTGGGCCCTGCCCTGGCGGGCCACGGAGGAGCAGGTCACGGTCTATGCCGCCGACCGGCGGGTCAAGGGCTTCAACGCGGCGCTGCTGATGAGCGTCCAGCCCGACATGGACGCGCGCGGCCCGCGCGACCGCACCGCCGACGAGGGGTTCGACGTCGGCTTCGAGGACCTGCCCACCGGGCACGTGAACGTGCTGAACCCGGCGTACTTCCAGTACCTCGACCGGCTGACCGGCATCCTGCGCGCCCACGGGATCGTCCCCGTGCTCCAGCCGCTCTTCCACGGGTTCGGCTGGAAGGGCCTGCGCGTGGCGGGCCCGGTGGTCCCACCGCAGGAGTACGCGCGCTACTGCCGCTATCTGGTCGCCCGCTACGGCGCCGCCCCCGCCGTCTACCTGGTCGGCGCCGACGGCGAGGGCGGCGAACCACAGATCGCGGCGGGCGGCGCGGAGGTCGGCCGCTGGGACGGGTACGGTCAGCCCTGCGGCATCCACTACCGGCCGCACTCCACCAACAGCGCCCACCAGAGCGAGAGTTGGCTGCACTTCCAGTGGTGCCAGACCGGCCACATGGGCGGGCACGTCCAGGAACGGGTCGCGGACATGTGGCGCAACACCCCGGCCAAGGCGGTCGCCAACGGCGAGCCGACCTACGAGAACACCGGCCGCCCGAGCCGGGCCGCGGGCTGGTGGCAGGGACACGAGGCCTGGAGCAACCTCTGCGCCGGCGGCACGATGGGCGTCGTGTACGGCGCGGCGAGCCTGTGGCAGTGGCGGCTGCACGCCGCCGAACCCGGCCACGAGGAGTTCTTCCTGGCCGAGAACGCGGGCTGGCGGGAGGCACTGGACTTCGAGGGCTCACGCCATGTCGGGCTCGTCTCCCGGATCCTCGACGGCCTTCCGCTGACGGACATGCGGCCGGACTGGCAGTCGGCCCTGACGCCCCGGGGCCTGTCCGTCCCCGGCGTGCTCCACCTCTGGTACGCGGAGGAGGGCGGCCCCCTGTTCGTCACCGATCCGGTGAACGTCCCGCTGCCCTACCGGGTGGTCGACCCCCGGACAGGCGAGACCGTCCGCGAGGGCGTGCGCGCTGCCGCCGGGGAACCCGTGCCCGACGAGGGCGGTGCCCCACGGGTGTACATCTGCCATGACCCGGACCGGAGTTGATCCCCGTGCATGTCACGCCCCCCACCTTCGAGCACCACCGCGAGCCCCTGGGCATCGGCGAGTCCGCCCCTCGCCTGAGCTGGCGCACGGTCACCGACACCGCGGACTGGCGGCAGGGCGCCCACCAGGTGGAGATCACCGCCGCCGACGGCACGGTCGTGGCCGACACCGGATGCGTGGCGTCCCCCGAGTCTCTCCTCGTCCCCTGGCCGGGGCCGCGGCTCGGCTCCCGGCAACGGGTCGGCGTACGCGTACGCGTCTGGGGCGAGGGCGACGACGAGCCGTCGCCCTGGTCGCCGGCCGTGTACGCAGAGACCGGGCTCCTGGAGCCGGCCGACTGGACGGCCCGGCCCGTCACCCCGGACAGCGTCCCCGCCGACGACCCGCTGCCCGCCGCGCTGCTCCGCCGCGACTTCGCCCTCACCGGCCCCGTCACCTCGGCCCGGCTGTACATCACCGCGTACGGCGTCCACGAGGCCGAGATCAACGGCGAGCCCGTCGGCGACCACGTCCTGGCCCCCGGTTGGACCTCGTACACACACCGGCTGCGCTACCAGACCTACGACGTGACCCCCTTGCTGCGGACCGGCGAGAACACCATCGGAGCGCTGCTCGGCGAAGGCTGGTACACGGGACGCCTCGGCTTCCACGGCGGCAGACGCAACATCTACGGCGAACACCGCGCGCTCCTGGCCCAGTTGGAGATCGTGAACGCCGACGGCACGACGCTGACCGTCGGCACCGACGAGCACTGGCGTACGGCAGCGGGCCCCGTGCTGCGTTCCGAGATCTACGACGGTGAGGCCTACGACGCCCGGTGCGAGCGGCCGGGCTGGTCCGCACCGGGACACGATCCGTCGGGCTGGGCACGCGTGCGCGAACTCCCGCCACCACAGGCCGAGTTGGTGGCACCGACCGGTCCTCCCGTGCGACGAACCCAGACCGTCGCCCCGGTCGCGGTCATCACGACGCCGTCCGGGAGGACCGTCCTGGACTTCGGACAGAACCTCGTCGGCCGGCTGCGCATCCGCGTCTCGGGCGCCGCCGGGCACAAGGTCACCCTGCGCCACGCGGAGGTGCTGGAGGACGGCGAACTGAGCACCCGCCCCCTGCGGATCGCCGCCGCCACGGACAGCTATGTCCTACGCGGCGAAGGCGTAGAGGTGTACGAACCGCACTTCACCTTCCACGGCTTCCGCTACGCCGAGATCGGGAACTGGCCCGGACCGTTCGACCCCGCCGACATCGAGGCGGTCGTGCTCCACACGGACATGGCCCGCACCGGCTGGTTCGAGAGCTCCGACCCTCTGGTGAACCGGCTGCACGAGAACGTCGTACAGGGCATGCGCGGCAACTTCCTCGACGTCCCCACGGACTGCCCGCAGCGCGACGAACGCATGGGCTGGACCGGCGACATCCAGGTCTTCGCGCCCACCGCGTCCTTCCTCCACGACTGCTCCGGCATGCTGGTCGGCTGGCTGCGCGACCTGTCCGCGGAACAACTGGCACGGCCGGACGGTGTGCCGCCCCTCGTCGTCCCCGACGTGCTGCCGGCCGCGTTCGAGGGGGTGGGCGCGCAGGCGGTGTGGGCCGATGTCGCGGTGCTCCTGCCGTGGACGCTGTACCAGCGGTTCGGGGACCTGGAGGTGCTGCGCACCCAGTACCCGAGCATGAGGGCCTGGGGCGAGGCCACGATCCGGCTCACCGCCGAGGGCGACGGGCTGTGGCGGCAGGACTTCCAACTCGGGGACTGGCTCGACCCGCAGGCCCCGCCGGACCGGCCGGGGGAGTCGCGGACCGACGGCGACCTCGTCGCCAACGCGTACGTCATCCGCTCCGCGGAGGTTCTCGCCGAGACCGCCGAACTCCTGGACGACACGGAGACCGCAGCCCGCTTCCGCATGCACGCACACGCGGTACGCGAGCGGTTCGCCGACCACTTCGTCACACCGGACGGCCGGCTGGCCTCCGACGCCCAGACCGCGTACGCGCTGGCACTCTCCTTCTCGCTCCTGCCGACGGAACGTCAACGACGGGGCGCCGCCGAACGGTTGGCGTCCATCGTGCGGCGCGCGTCCTTCCGGATCGCCACCGGTTTCACGGGCACGCCCCTGATCTGCGACGCCCTGTGCGCGGCGGGCGAACCACAGCTCGCCTACCGGATGCTCCTGGAGAAGGACTGCCCGTCGTGGCTCTACCCGCTGACCATGGGCGCCACCACGATCTGGGAGCGCTGGGACTCGATGCTGCCCGACGGCACCGTCAACCCCGGCGAGATGACCTCCTTCAACCACTACGCGCTCGGCGCCGTCGCCGACTGGCTGCACCGCACGGTCGCGGGTCTCGCCGCCGCCGGACCCGGCTGGCGTCGGCTGCGGATCGCCCCGGTCCCGGGCGGCGACCTGACGTGGGCGAAGGCGGCCCACGACACCCCGTACGGCAGGGCCGAGGCGGGATGGCGCATCGAGGGCAACAAGAGGGAAACCCTGGTCGTCGAGGCGGTGGTGCCCCCGAACGTCCGGGCCGAAGTCCAACTCCCGGACGGCAGCGACCCGTTCGAGATCGGCTCGGGACGCCACACGTTCCACTGTCCCTACACCGCTCCGACCTGGCCACCGACCGCGATCCGGTACCCCTGAGGGGGTGCCCGAGGTCCTGCCCGGGTCCCGTGCCTCAGACCCAGCCCCGCCGGGCGGGCTCCGAGCCCGCGTGGAAGCGGCTTCTCGCCTGCAACGCCGTCAGCAGTGCCTGGACGCGGCGGCGCACGGTCCGGGTGGTGGTCCCTGTCCCTCGTGCGATCGCCTCGTCCTTGAGGCCTGCCGCCAGCAACCCCATCACCTCGCGTTCCTCCGCGCTCAGCCCCGAGGCGTCGCGGCCGATGGGCACCCCTCGGCTCCAGCACGTCTCGAAGAGCATGACGAGGCCGTCGAGCAGGGGTGAGGGGCGTACGAGGAGCGCGTTGGCGTTCTGCGAGGCGCGGTCCATGGTGATGACGGCCGCCGTGCCGTCCGCGATCGCTCCCCGGAAGGGGAGGTCGGAGTGGATCCGCACGTGCAGGCCGCGTACCGCCGTACGCTCCTGCTTCACCTCGTCGGGCATGCCGTCGGGATCACAGAGCTGACGGAAGTGAACACCGCGGTCGAGGGCCGTCCGTTCCGCCGGGCCGACCTCGCCGGGGACATAGGGGGCGGTGTCCCACATCAGCACCTCGGCCTCGGCGTCGCGCAGCAGCCGGTGGTAGCGGTCGCCGATGTCCTGCCAGGTGTCGAGCCGCTCGATGGCGCCCGCCTCCTCGCCGGTGCGGCGGGAGAGCCGGTAGCGCTTCTGTAGTCCGGGCAACCGGCCGCGCACGTCGAGCAGCCCCTCCTCGTAGCGGAGCACCAGGCCGCGCAGCGCCCGGTCGGGGTCCTCCGCCGCCCAGCCGGCGTCGTCGTCGCCGGTGTGCGCGAGCACGTTGGCCCGCAGGACGAGTATCGAGCGGTCCTGAACGTCGCCCGCACGGCTCAGGGCTGGGAGTTCTCACGGTCATCGACCACGGAGTGGACCTTCGAGGTCCCGCAGACCGGCGTCAACCGCACCATCCCGGCGCCGCAGTTGTCGTACGACGTCGGCGTCGACCTGCGCAACCGGGTCGGGGGCGGCGAACGACAGCACCTCACCGTCCGGGCGGGGCATCACCCCGGCCGCCCATGGACGGCGCTCGGCCGGCTCCCCCCCGGCCGGCCTTTCCATCCTGGCAAGCACAATCAGCACAGGGGGTGCGAGGCTCCCGCTGCCGCACAAGCCGGGGCCCGTTCGCTTAGCGGGCTCAGGACCGCTTCGCCCACAACTGGAACGCTTTCGGCGACCCTCTGCGAAGGGGTGATACGAGAGTTGATGTGCGGCTCGTGGTCGCCTGATCGTGTGGGTCTGCGGGGGTCCGGCCGGAGGGCGTTCCTCGCGGGGGAGTTCTGGGAGGCCGTCCTCCCCGACTGCGGACAGGATCTCCGCGCTCCTTTCCGAGGCTTGCGACGATCCTCCACGGGAACGTCAATCGGCTTCGGACCCGGGCAGCAGCCGCGACCCTGCCACGGTGAAGCCGATCCGGGCCCCGCCGCCCGGGCGAGGGCCCGCGGTCACCGTGCCGCCGTGGGCCTCGGCGACGTCGCGGACGATGGCGAGGCCGAGTCCGGAGCCGGGCAGGGCGCGAGCGGTGTCGGCGCGGTAGAAGCGGTCGAACACCCGGGGGAGGGCGTCGGCGTCGATGCCCGGTCCACGGTCGGACACGGTGACCGCGCCACGGCGGATGCGCACCTCGATGGGATCGTCGCCGTCGGGGTCGAACTTGGCGGCGTTCTCCAGCAGGTTGCCCAGCGCGCGTTCCAGGCCCTGCGGGCGGCCACGGACCACCGTGCCGTCGGCGTCGACATGGACCAGGCGACCGCTGCGCCGGTACACGCGCCGCGCGACACGGCGGGCCACTACGGCCAACTCCACGGCCTCCTCGGCCTCTTCCTGGCCGCCGGCCAGCGCCAGCTCCACGAGTTCCTCCACGAGGTGCGCGAGTTCGCCGGTCTCGCCCTCCACGTCGTCGAGGAGCCGCTCGCGGGCCTGTGGCGAGAGCTCGGTGACGCGACGCAGCACCGCGGCGTTGGTACGCAGACTGGTGAGAGGGGTCCGCAACTCGTGGGCGGCGTCGTGCACCAGTCTCTCCTGGGCGTCACGGGCGGCGGCGATCCGCCCGAGCATCCTGCCGAACGACGTGGACAGCCGGCCCACTTCGTCCCGCCCGCCCGTCAGGTCCGCGTGTCCGAGCACGGCCCGGCCGTCGGCACTGACCTCTTCGGCGGCCTCGGCCAGCCGTACCAGACGCCGGGTGATGCGCCCCGCGACCAGCACACCCGCGCAGGCCGCGACCAGCATGGCCACGAGGCTGACCCCCGCGATCTCCCTGGCCATACCGCCCAGGACACGACGGGTCTCGTCGATCCGGACGGCCACCTGCAGCGCGCCCCGGTTCCCGCCCAGGGCGGTGGTCAGACGACGGTAGGTGCGGCCCGCCACGACCACCTCGGCGATGTCCGTGTCCCCGGCCCGGCCCGAGGCGGCCAGGGTCCGCCCGGTGTCGGACACCGGCAGCGGCACGCCCGGGCCACCGAGGCGGGCGACGGTTCCGTCGACGGCGACGGTCTGAAGGACCATCCGACGTTCCGGCTCGTCACCGGGACCGGGGCGGTCAGGGCCGGGAAAGAGTTCCGGCACCTGGGCGATCAACTCGGAGACCAGCGGCCGCCCTCCCCGTTCCTCGGCGTGCGCCAGAGCGACCGTGGCCGACCGCAGGGTCCGGTCGATCTCGGCGACGACCCGGTCGGAGGCGGCGCGATAACTCAGCGCTCCGACCAGCAGCGCCACCACGGCACCGATGGCGGCGAAGGCGAGCGCGAACCGCGTACGTAGGGTCATGACCGTGCCGCGTACCCCACGCCGCGCACGGTGTGGATCAGGTCGGGCGCTCCCGCCGCGCCGAGCTTGCGCCGCAGATACCCGACGTAGCCCGCCAGGTTCTTGGCGTCCACGCCGGCGTCAGGACCCCAGACCTGCTCGTAGAGCGTCCCGTGATCCAGCACGAGTCCCTCGTTGCGCACGAGGAGTTCCAGCAGGTCGAACTCCGTTCTGGTGAGCTGCACTTCGCTCTCGCCCCACCACACACGCCGGGCCCCCGGAGAGATCCGTAGCGAGGCCATGCGCAGGACGGTGTCGCCCCACTCCGCGTCCTCGGTCTCCCGTACGGGCTTCGGTGCCAGAGCGGCTCTGCGCAGCAACGCCCGTAGCCGGGCCGTCAGTTCGGGCACCGCGAAGGGCTTGGGCAGATAGTCGTCGGCACCGGCGTCGAGGCCGGCCGCCCGGTCCGGGGTGCGGGACCGGGCGGTGAGCATGAGGACCGGTGTGCGGTCACCGTCGGCGCGCAGCACACGGCACACGGCCATGCCGTCGACATGGGGCATCATGACGTCGACGACCAGCACGTCGAAGGACTCCCGGCGGACCCGGGTCAGCGTCTCGACCCCGTCGGCGGCGGTGACGACGTCGTACCCCTCCAACTCCAGTGCGCGCGCGAGGGATTCACGGACCGCGCGATCGTCGTCGGCGATGAGGACACGATCAGACATCCGGGCATGATGGCACACCGCTTCCGGGCACCGGTTCGCATTCCGGGCACCGGTTCTCATCGAATTCCGGACCGGCTCCCGACCGGGTCTGAGATCGCTCGCGGAGCATGGGACCGCACCTGAACCCACCCCCCCCACAGGAGTCCCATGTCCTCCGTTCCCTTCTCCATGTCCGCACCGACCGCACCGACCGCGTCGGCTCGGCGGCGGTTACGCGTACACCGTGCCGTGGCGCTCGTCGTGTGCCTCGGTCTCGGCGGCGCGGGCTGTGGCACCGTCGACCCGGCGTCGTCGCCGGCGGCGCTGACGAAGCCGCATCCGGTCCCGGCGTCCGCCCTGCGCACCGGCGCCGGCGGCGCGAACACCGCGCAGGTCGTGGCCGCCGCGAACGTCTTCCTCGCCACGCTGTCCGACGAGCAGAAGGACACCGCCCTCTACGACTTCGACGACCCGGCGAAGAAGACCGGCTGGTCCAACTTCCCGACGCCCGTCGTCGAGCGCAACGGCCTGAAGCTGGGCGACCTCACCGACACGCAGGAGGCCGCGGCCCTGAAGGTCATGGAGGCCGCGCTCAGCAAGAAGGGCTACGAGGAACTCGTCGAGATCCGCAAGGCCGACGACTATCTCGCCTCGCTCCCGGACACCGGCGGACCGGGCGGCGGCACCCCGACCGGCACCCCGACAGCCACCCCTACCGCGACGCCCACCGGCGGCGGTCGTCCCCCAGGCGGAGGCGGCGGCGCCAACTTCGGCTCGGAGTGGTACTACGTCTCCTTCTTCGGAACACCCAGCAAATCCGGGCAGTTCACGCTCCAGTACGGCGGTCACCACGCCGCCTACAACCTCACGTACGCCGGCGGCAGCGTGAGCATCTCGCCCACCCTCACCGCCGTGGAGCCGATGGAGTTCGACTGGGAGAACCTGTACTACGCCCCGCTGGAGGACAAGCGGACCGCCACGATCGCCGCGATCCAGTCCCTCACCGCCGGGGAACTGACCGCCGCCGAGATCGACGGCAGCTTCGACGACCTCTACCTCGGCCCCGGCCACGACGGCCCCTTCCCCGCCCAGCCGGAGGGCGTCCTGGTCAGCAGCCTCACCAAGAAGCAGCGGGCGAAGGTCACCGCGATGCTCAGGGCGTGGGTCGACGACCTGGACGAGAAGGCGGCGGCCCGGCTGCTGGCCAAGTACGTCTCGGAGTACGACGAGACGTACATCGGCTGGAGCGGCGGGACGACCCTGGACAACAGCCAGACCTACGTGCGGCTTGACGGACCGTCGGCCTGGATCGAGTTCTCCAACCAGCCGGGCGCGTCCACCGACGAGATCCACCAGCACACGATCTTCCGGGACGAGACCGCCGACTACGGCTGGGAATGACGTCCGTGCGCCGTCTCCTGTCCACCCTGCTGCTCACGGCCTTCCTGCTGGTCGGTGGCCTCGCGTCACCGGCCGGCGCCCACCCGATGAGCACCTCCGCGGTCCTCCTCGACGTCCGGGACGACCGGGTCGAGGGGGAGGTGCAGCTGCCGATCGACAGGCTGGCCGTCGCCGTGCACCGCGAACTCACCTCCGCGAGCGTTCTCGGCGCCGACCGGTCGTTCCTCGGCGACTACACGGCCGGGCACATCGCCGCCGTCGGCGACGACGGCACCCCCTGGACGGTGACGCTCGGCACCCCGACGGTCCGTACGATCGACGCGACGGACCATCTCGTCTACCCGCTGGAGATCCGCCCGCCCGACGGCCGTGTCACCGACTTCGACCTCCGCTACGACGTCGTCGTCGAGGAACTCGTCACCCACCGGGTCATCGCCACCGTCCGGTACGACTTCGACCGCGGAATCCTGAGGACGGATGACGCCCAGACCCTCGGGGTTCTCGACTGGGACACCACCAACCTGAACGTCCCCGCCGGGCAAGGGTCATGGGTGCGGGGCTTCGTCACCACCGTCGGTCTGGGGACGGAGCACGTCGGTGAGGGCGCCGATCACCTGCTGTTCCTCCTCATGCTGCTGGTCCCGGCCCCGCTGGTGGCGTCCGGAGGTCGGTGGCGCGCCGCCGGCGCGTCGAGGCGGCGGGTCGTCGTCCGCGTCGTGCACGTGGTCTCCGCGTTCGCCGCGGGCCACTCGCTCACCCTCGCCCTGGCGGCGGCCGGAGTGATCCACGTACCGTCCCGCCCGGTGGAGACGCTGATCGCCTTCTCGATCGCGGTGTCGGCGGTCCACGCCATACGTCCTCTCGTGGCCCGCGGCGAGGTCCTCATCGCCGGTGGCTTCGGGCTCGTCCACGGGCTGGCGTTCGCCTCGCTCATCGGCGACCTCGGCCTGGACCGGGGATCCCTCGTCACCACACTCCTCGGCTTCAACCTGGGCATCGAACTGACCCAACTGCTCGTCGTCGTACTGATCATGCCGTCGCTGCTCGTCCTGGCCCGCACAGCCTGCTACCCGGCGTTCCGCCTCACCCTGGCCGCCCTCGGGCTGCTGTTCTCGGCCTCCTGGATGCTGGAGCGCGCGGCGCTGACGCCCTCCGACCCGTTCGAAGGCGTCCAGACCTGGCTGGTCGCACACCCCTTGCTGGTCGCCGCATCACTTGCGGTACTCGCCGTCGTCGCGCTGCGCCTGACACCGCGCACTTCTTCCACCGGGAGACTCACTTGAGCACGCCAGACATCCAACCTGCCCACACCGGGCACCCGCACGCGGCCGCCGCAGCGACGGGCGACCCGGCCGGGCTCGGACGCCGCGGCTTCCTCGGACGCACCGTCGGCGCGACGGCCGGCGCGGCGCTGCTGGGCGGCCTGGCGGCGGATCCGGCGTTGGCCGCGCCCGGGAGCACCTCCGGCAGCCCCGTGAGGACGCAGTCGGGTCCGGTCGTCGGCGTACCGGCCGCCCTCGACGGGATCACCGTCTACAAAGGCATCCCGTACGCGGCGTCCACCGCAGGGCAGAACCGCTGGCGTCCGCCGCAGCCGCCGCCGTCCTGGACGGGCGTCCGCACGGCCGACACCTGGGGCGCGGCCTGCCCTCAGCCGGTCACCGGCATCGCCGCCGACAAGGTGCCCCCGCTGAGCGAGGACTGCCTCAACCTCAACATCTGGACGGGCGCGGCGAGTTCGGGGGAGCGCCGCCCGGTCTTCGTCTGGATCTACGGCGGCCGCAACAGCGCGATGTGGGCCTCGCAACCGGTCTACGACGGCGCCAACCTGGCCGCCAAGGGCGCGGTGGTCGTCACCTTCAACCACCGGGTCGGCGCGTTCGGCAACCTCGCCCACCCCGAACTGAGCGCGGAGTCGGGGAACGGAGGCTCGGGCAACTGGGGCGTCCTGGACACGGTGGCGGCACTGCGGTGGATCCGGCGCAACATCGCCGCGTTCGGCGGCGACCCGGACCGGGTGACCCTGGCCGGCTGGTCGCACGGTTCGTCCTTCGTGAACATCCTGATGATCTCGAAGCTGGCCCGAGGACTGTTCCACCGGGCACTGCTGGCGGCGGGCGTGCAGTACACCAAGGACCCGGCGCTCGGCCGGGTGGCGGGTGGCTACGACATCCTGCCGGTGGCCGAGGCCAACGGCACCGCGTTCGGCACCTACATGGGCGCCGCCTCACTGGCCGGGCTGCGGGCGCTGTCGGCGGACGAGATCGTGGCGAAGGTCTACGCCCCCGGGGCACCGGCCGTCGGCACCGACTTCGGCAACGTCCTGGACGGTCATGTCCTGCCGACCGGCTACACCGCCGCCATGGAGTCCCGGACCGAGTACGACGTTCCGGTGTTCACCGGCAACAACAAGGACGAGAACGGCGCTTCGGTGACGCCGGCGATGACCGTCGCCCAGTTCCAGGCGTTCGCGGCGACGACCTTCGGTGACAAGGCCGCCGACTTCCTCACGCTCTACCCCGCCACCACCGACACGGAGGCGGCCGCGCAGTACAACGCCTACGCACGGGACGAGGAGCGGGTCTCCACCTTCCTGTGGGGAACCCAGTTCAGGAACACCGCGGGCAGCCGCAGCCCGGTCTACAACTACTGGTGGACGCACGCGCCGCCCGGCTCGGACACCACCAACCCGATCGAACCCGCGAACGGCGCCGGCGCCTACCACGGCGCCGAGAAGTACTACCTCTTCGGCAACCTGTACGGCACCGACCGCCCCTGGACCGACGCCGACCACGCGATCGCCGACACCACCTCCTCCTACGTGGCGAACTTCGCCGCCACGGGCAACCCCAACGGGCGCTCCCTGCCGGTCTGGCCCGCCCTGCGCACGACGCGACCGCTCTCGATGGAACTCGGCGACACCTTCGCACCCCGGGCGGCGGCGGACACGGACGCCAAGTACGTCTTCCTGAAGAGCTACTTGGAGTCGCAGAAGACGGAGTACTGAGAACCCGCCGCACAGACTTCGAGATGTGAGCACTATGCGTGGCACAAGGTCCTGCAACTCTTCAGCCGTCGACGTGCGACGCCCAGAGAGGGAGAGATTCGCCCGATGAGCAACGACCCAAGATCCGGGACACCGTCCCGCAGAACGCTGCTGGGAGCCATGGCGGCGTCCGCCGCGGCAGGAGTACCGCTGTTGTCCGCCGCGTCGGCCGAGGCGGCGCCGGGCGGGCCGGTCGACCTCCTCCACGTCGGCAGCTGGACCCTCGGCCAGGTGCACGCGCTGCGGTTCGACCCGTCCTACGCGACCCTGACATCGGTCGGGCCCGTGGCGCAGACCGGCTCCAACTGGCTGGCCGCCCACCCGAGGAAGGCGGTCCTGTACGCCACCGGCGGTGAATCCGGCGGGACCGTCCGCGCCTTCCGCGTCGACAGGGCCACCGGCGCGCTGGAGCAGTTCGGCGAGATCGCAACACAGGCGACACCGGCGGGCGGTGGACTGTCGTACATCGGAGTCGACGTCCGGTCGAGGACGCTGCTGGCCGCGGACTTCGCGGCCGGCACCGTCGTCTCCGCGCCGATCGGCGCGGACGGCGGACTCGGCGCCGTGATGTCCCGGGTACAGGACACCGGTTCCGGCCCCCACCCGCGCCAGACAGGGCCGCACGCCCACCACGTGGTCATCGACCCGAGCGGCAGATTCGCGCTGGTCCCGGACCTAGGCGCCGACCGGATCTTCGTCCACCGCTTCGACCGGCCCACGCAAACCCTGTCCGCCGGCCCGAGCGCCTACGCGACGGCGCCGGGGTCGGGACCACGGCGCGTGGTCTTCCACCCGAGCGGCAGGATCGTCTACCTCCTGAACGAACTGACCGCCGACATCCAGACCTTGGGATGGAGCCCGGAAGACGGCGTCCTGACCCATCTCCAGAGCCTGTCGACCAACGTGCCCGAACACACCGGCACCACGAGCGCCGCCGAACTGGCCAGCAGCCGTGACGGCCGCTTCGTCTACACCTCCAACCGCGGCGAGAACACCCTCGTCGTCTTCTCGACGGACCGAAGGACCGGCCTGCTCACCTTGGTGCAGCGCATCCCCTGCGGAGGCCTCACACCGTGGAGCTTCTCCCTCCACCCCAGCGGCAGATGGCTGTTCGTCGCGAACCAGGGGAGCAGCACGGTGAACCTCTTCGGCGTTAACCCACACTCGGGCCAACTCACGGACACCGGCACATCCGTACCCGTACCGAGGCCCGCCTGCATCACGTTCGGCCGCCCCTGAGCCTCCGAGTGGGGGAGCGCGGCCAGGTCCGGGCTATGTGGCCACACGTGGGCTCATGGCCGTGTTGCGCAGCTCCGCTACGCGCTGTGTTCGCCGCTGGAGGCCGCGATGTCCGGCTGGTCGTCCCGTTCGTCCTGGTCGAGGGTGGCGGCCCAGCTGGCGAGGAGCTGGAGGCTGTCGTGGGCGGGGGTGCCGGGTTCGGCGCTGAGGGCGGTGAGGGTGAGGCCGGGCTCGGTGGGGATGGGCATGGCCTCGAAGGCGAGGGCGAGTTCGCCGACCGCGGGGTGGTGGAAGTACTTGACGCCGGTCTGGTGCAGCCGCACGTCGTGGGCGGCCCACAGGGTGCGGAACTTCTCGCTGCGGGTGGAGAGTTCACCGACCAGGTCGGTCAGGTCCCGGTTGTACGGGTCGCGTCCCGCCTCGGTGCGCAGCAGCGCCACCGCCCCGGCCGCCTGGCGTTCCAGCTGGGGCAGGAAGTCGGCCGCGCCGGGGTTGAGGAACTCGTACCGGGCGAGGTTCACGGGCCGGGCGGGGTCCGCGAAGACCGGGGCGTACAGGGCGCGGCCGAGCCGGTTGGTGGCGAGGATGTCGAGGCGGCCGTTGCGGATGAAGGCCGGGGCCTCGGTCATCGCGTCGAGCAGGTGCTGGAGGCTGGGCCGGATCGGCTGCGGGGCCCGTCGGCGTGCCGGGCGGCGGGTCGTGTTCGCTGTACGGGCGAGGTCGTCGAGGTGGGCGCGCTCGGCCTCGTCGAGCTGGAGGGCTCGGGCGAGTGAGTCGATGACGGGCTCGGAGACGCCGGAGAGGTTGCCGCGTTCCAGGCGGGCGTAGTACTCGGCGCTGACGCCGGCGAGCAGCGCGACCTCTTCCCTGCGCAGCCCTTTGACGCGCCGGTTCCCGGTGTGGGCGGGCAGCCCCGCCTGCTGGGGCGTGATCTTGGCACGGCGGCTGGTCAGGAACTCGCGTACCTCGCTTCGGTTGTCCATGGATCCGAGGCTACGTCTGCTTGTCCGGTGGTGTCTCCGGCCGTGGGGTGTACTGCCGGTACACGTATCAACGAGTCCTTTCACACACGTGTGACCTGCGGTTCCATCGGTTGTGTCGAACGGAAAGGACACGAACGATGACGGAGAAGAAGGCCCGGCCGGGTCCGCGTGAGCTGTTCGGGGATGTCGCTCCGGCGCTGGCCGGCTACAGCGAGGACGTGCTGTTCGGGCAGGAGTGGAAGAGCCCGCAGCTGTCCCCGAGGGACCGAAGCCTGGTGACCGTGGCCAGCCTGATCACCAGCGGCAGCAGCGAGCAGCTCACCTTCCACATCCCCCTGGCCAGGCAGAACGGCGTCACCGAGGAGGAAATCATCGGGACGATCACCCACATGGCGTTCTACGCCGGATGGCCCAGGGCGATGTCCGCCCTGAACGTGGCCCGGGAACTGTTCCGCAAGGCCTGATCTCCCTCTCATTCGCACGCCCCCACATATGCCGACGCAAGGAGCACGCACCACCATGGAGATCCTCAAGCAGCCCGCGACGATGAAGCTGCCCCCGCACATGTTCGCCGGCGACGTCTGGGCGGATGTCATCCACCGGGGTGAGGAGCCCTCCCGGGCGCGGGCCAACATGGTTCGCTTCGCGCCCGGTGCCCGCACCGCCTGGCACAGCCACGGCCTGGGCCAGACCCTGCACGTCGTCTCCGGAGTCGCCCTGGTCGGCACCCGGGACGGTGTGATCATCGAGGCCCACCCGGGCGACACCATCGGCTGCCCGCCCGGCGAGGAGCACTGGCACGGCGCGAGCCCGGACCAGTTCATGGAGCACCTCGCCCTGTGGGAGGGCGACGAGGTCAACTGGCTGGAGCACGTCACCGACGCCGAGTACGGCCGCCCGCGCACCAGCACCCGTACCGCCCACTGAGCACGCCCGGCAGGAACCTCGGCGTCACCTGCGACCGGGGACGGAAGACCCGCACGACGGCGGTGACCACGCACGCGGGAAACCGCCGAGCGGGAACTGCCACCCGCCTCCCCGACAACGCCATGACGCCCGAAACGCAGCCGAGCGCCGCCCGCCGTACGACTTCGACGCGCAGCCCACGCCGCCGGGCGAGCCGATGGAACGGCAGACCCGTTCCCCTCGCCCGGCCGTCCCCGGCAGCCGACGCCCGCCCCACCCCGTTCGCCCTTCCCCGCACTCTGGAATGAGCCATGCGCGCAACCGTGATCCACGCCCCCGGTGACATCCGGGTGGAGAACCTCCCCGAACCGAAGATCCTCGCCCCCACCGACGCGATCATCCGGACCGTCGCCGCCTGCGTGTGCGGGTCCGATCTGTGGGACTACCGAGGCATCAACCCCGTCGCGCAGCCCACGCCGATCGGCCACGAGTACGTCGGCGTGGTCGAGGAGACCGGCTCCGAGGTGAAGGACATCAAGTCGGGGCAGTTCGTCATCGGCTCCTTCTTCGCCTCCGACAACACCTGCCCGATCTGCCGCTCCGGCTATCAGACCTCCTGCCCGCACAAGGAGTTCGTGGGCGGTTGCCAGGCCGAGTACATCCGTGTCCCGCTCGCCGACGGCACCCTCGTCGCTCTGGACGGGCAGCCCGACGACACGTTCGTGCCGAGCCTTCTCGCCCTCTCCGATGTGATGGGCACCGGCTGGTACGCGGCCGTCGCCGCCGAGGTGAAGTCCGGCTCCACGGTGGTCGTGGTCGGCGACGGCGTGGTCGGCCTGTCCGGCGTCATCGCCGCCCGGGAACTTGGCGCCGAGCGGATCATCGCCATGAGCCGCCATGCCTCCCGGCAGCGGCTCGCGACCGGGTTCGGCGCCACGGACATCGCCGCCGAGCGCGGCGAGGAGGGTGTGGCCCGGATCAAGGAACTCACCGGCGGCATCGGCGCGGACTCCGTCCTGGAGTGCGTCGGCACGCAGGAGTCGATGCGTCAGGCCGTTCACGCCACGCGCCCCGGCGGCAACGTCGGCTTCGTCGGTGTCCCGCACGACGTGGCCATCGACGGGCAGGAACTGTTCTTCTCCCACGTCGCCTTGCGCGGCGGCCCCGCGCCGGTGCGGCGCTTCCTGCCCGACCTGGTCGAACGCGTCCTGAACGGCCGTATCGAGCCCGGCAAGGTCTTCGACCTGACGCTGCCGCTGGACGAGGCCGCCGAGGGCTACCGGGCCATGGACGAGCGCCGCGCCGTCAAGACGCTGCTGCGCCCCTGACGTGCCGACCCACGATGGGAACCCCCTCTCATGACCCCGACCTCGACTTCCACGAGCAGGTGGCCCTCGTCACCGGCGCGGCCTCCGGCATGGGCCTCGCCACCGCCCGGGCCTTCGCGGAGGCCGGTGCCGCCGTCGTCCTGGCCGACATCGACGAGAAGGCCGTACAGCACGCGGCAAAAGCTGACGGCGGCCGGTCACCGGGCGATCGGCGTCGCCTGCGACGTCACGGACGAGGAGCAGGCGGCCGTGACGGTAGACCGCGTGGTCGCGACGTAGGGCCGCCTCGACATGGCGTTCGACAACGCCGGCATCCAGGTCCCACCCAGTGACGCGGCCGACGAGACGGCCGAGAACTTCGACCGCGTCAACGCCGTCAACCCGCGCGGCTTCTGGGCCGCCCAGAAGCACGAACTGCGGCAGATGCGGCAGCAGGGGAGTGGCGCCTCCGAGCAGCACGACGGAGCCTTCGCGGAGTACCTCACGGGTCCGGGCCGCAACAGGTCCCCAAGCCGGACTGGCTGTCGCTCGTCGAGGCCGCCTGCCTGCCCGTCGCCTGGACCACCGCGTACCGGATGCTGTTCACCCAGGCCGGGATCACCGTCGGCGACCGGGTGCTGGTGCAGGGCGCGGGCGGCGGGGTCGCCTCCGCCGCGATCCGCCTCGCGGTGGCGGCAGGCGCGGTCGTGTACGCCACCAGCCGCAGCGAGACCAAACGCCCCGAGGCCCTGACCTGGGGCGCCCGCGCAGCCGTACCCAGTGACGAGCGGCTGCCCGAGCGGGTCGACGACGTCATCGAGACGGTCGGCGAGGCGACCTGGTCGCACTCTCTGAAGTCACTCCGTCCCGGCGGCACCGTCGTGATCGCCGGAGTCACCAGCGGCACCGACCCGACCGCCGGCCTCGGCCGTGTCTTCTACCCCCAGCAGCGCATCCTCGGCTCCACCGGCCGCACCCGCGCCGAACTGGTCGCGATCCAGGAACGCGGGCGGATCGCCTCCTGGCCGACATGCAGACGCGTGGACAGGCGCCGCGTCCGTCGGCGACGAGCGGGAATGGGGCCGCCGATTGGGCCGAGCGGTCCTCAGCCCCGCCGCGGAGCAAGCCCACCGCCGAACGCGGCCAGGCACCGGCCGCCATGGGACGGCTCTCACCCGGCCACGAACCCCTGGCCCGCAAGGCCGCCTTCGGTTCACCGACGGGGCCGGAAGCGGACCACCGGGCACATGGTGCCGTGCTGCACCGCTCAGCTGCCGATGCCGACGCGCAGGACGTCCTCGTCGTGAGGATCGACGGCCACCCGGTACCCGGCGCGGCTCAGGACCTTCGCGTAGCGGCGCAACTCCGCCTCGGGGTCCAGCGCTTCGGGCGCGCCGGGAGTACCGGGGGCGTCCGGTTCGTCTGCCTCGCAGAAGTACACCTCGATCGCCGAGGCGTCCCGGCCCACGACAAAGCCGTCGTCCCAGCGGTCGTGCTCCCTGCACCCGGCCAGCCGCAGGACGCCCCGGATCGCCTCGTCCGGGGTCTCGGGCGCGCTCGGGTCGGGCTGCGCGGGGCCGGGGGCCCGGAGCAGGGACCGCCCTGCCTCCATCGCCTTGAGGATGGTCCTGCTGTCGAGGTCCCAGAACTCGGGATCCAGGGCACGCAACGCTCGGGTCGACCGTGCACCGAGGTCCGGCAGGATATTGCCCTGGAGGTCGCAGACGTACCCCGACCAGGCGTTCACCTGCACCTTCGCCGGGCCCGCGACCCTGAGGAAGTTTCCGGCGATGCCCAGTTCGGCGTGCAGGCGGC
This sequence comes from Streptomyces sp. NPDC002680, assembly GCF_042889145.1. Lineage (NCBI taxonomy): Bacteria > Bacillati > Actinomycetota > Actinomycetes > Kitasatosporales > Streptomycetaceae > Streptomyces > Streptomyces sp. NPDC002680. The sequence continues at coordinate 58,939 of NZ_JBIAQP010000001.1, read as the reverse complement.
CATGAAACTCGGTCAGGTGCTCCGCGGTCAGGACGACCTGGGCGCGGGTGTCGCCCCGTATGACGGTGTGGCCGTGGTTGTAGACACCCGCGAGAGTCTGGGCCACGTGCAGGTCGCCCTCGATGACGACCTCGCTGCCCGCGGTGGCGAAGTTCTTCGCCCTCACGTCTCCCCGCACCAGGAGGAAGGGGCCGAAATCCCATTCCCAGTTGGTGATCCAGTCGGCGACGGCGAGGCTTCCCTCGACGACCACGCCCAGGAACATGCCCGGGTGAGCCTTCGTCAGTCCGGACCAGGCATCGAGGTGGGAGAAGTCGAGCGGCAGGTTCTCCAGGGACGTGCCGCCGCGGAGGACGACGACTTCCGCGTCGTCGTCCTGCCTGTCGAGGTGAAACAGCGACCGGACCCCGAAAGCCTGATCGGCCTCCTGAAGCGAGATCGCCTTGATGTGATCCACGACAACAGTCCCTCTCGTCACGGAGCCGGTCCTCCGGGACCGGTGTCGAAGCCCGCTCTTCGACAGCGGATCGGCATCGTACGCCGACAGGACGGGCGCGGACGCGTCCGCGAACACCCGGTGGCCGTCCACGAGATGGAGCAGTTCGGCTCCGGCCCCACCCGCAGGTGACTCGGGGCCGCGGCAGGGCCGTAGCGGTCCTATCGAGCTGCGGGCTCGATGGGTTCGTCCTCTTTCGCGGGTGGTCTTTGCCAACGGAGGGTGAGGGTGTCGAAGGCTCCCGCACCGTGGTAGGCGAGTGTGAGGGTGGGGGTCTCGTGTGCGGGGTGCTTCGCCCATTGCACTCTGGGGTCCTGTTCGGCGGCGGTACGCCGGAGTGTCAGGGTCTGTGGTGAGGTGTGCGGTCGGGGGATGTGCGGGGCGTAGGCCGGATACGGCGGTACGGCCATGACGTGGTCGTCAGGCTGTTCCGCGCTGTCGCTCGTCACGACGACGGTGACGCCGATGATGATCAGCGCGAGGCCCGGTACGGTCGCCGGTTCGATGCTCTGGTCCATGAGCCACCAGGCGGCGAGCGCGGCCACGGGGGTCTCCAGCAGGAGCAGGACGCTCGCTGTCGTCGCCGAGGTCCTGCCGAGGACGAAGTTCAGCGAACCCAGCCCCAGGATCTGGGGAAGGATGAGCAGCCCGAGCAGCGACAGCTGGGTGGATCTGTCGAAACCCGTCAGCGAGATGTCGGCCAGCCAGCAGACGGCGAGGAGTTGCACCCCGCAGACGAGCGAGGTGAACGTCGAGTACAGCGGGGTGCTCACATCCGCGCGGGCCTTCTCGCTCAAGGCGGTGTACCCGGCCTGGGCGATCGCCCCCAGGAGGGCGAGCAGATCGCCCATCAGCGCCGCACCGCCCGCCTGAATGTCGACACCGGCGGCCGCGGCCGCACCCACCACGGACAGCGCGAGCCCTGCCCAGGTCCTGCGGGACGCCCGTACGCCCTGCCCCGCGGCGATGAGAGCCTGCCAGACGGGCTGGGTGGCCACCAGCGCCGTCGACATGGCGACCGAGGTCAGCCGGGTGCTCGTCATGAACGACGCGAAGTGCAGGGCGAGCGAGGTGGCCGCGAGGAAACCGAACACCAGGGGCCGCCACTGCTCCCGGCGCAGGATGCCGCGCTCACCACGTGCGACCCGTACCACCTCGCGGCGGCGCAGCAGGAGCAGGAACGGCCCGAGCACGGCGAAGCCCAGGCAGTTGCGCCAGAAGGCCATGGCTAGTGGTGAGGCGGTGGCGTAGGCGGTGAGCGGGGCCGTGGCCGAGATGGAGACGACGGTGACTGTCATGGCCGCTATGGACAGCGGGTCGAACCTGGGTTTCACGTGCTGATACCGCCGTTGCGCTGTGGGGGATTGGCCCCACTTCACCGGCCCGTACGGGAGCCGGGCAAGGCCTCAGCGGCTGAAGAGCCCCGCAGGACAGTGATCATGCCCGCCGGGACGGTGGCGGTGCCCCCGAGGACGGACCTGGAACAAGGACGAGTCCCCTTGCCGGTCGCCGCAGGGCCGCCCCTCGGTCCATGAAGTTGTCGACGGCGCCGACCACGGAGAGGCCGAGGGGAGCGGCGCCGCTCATCTTGCCGAGCACTCCGAACGCGGGCCGGATCCGGGCCGAGAGGACCCGGGGTGCATCGGGCTCCACGCCCAGCAGGTACCGCACGCTGTCGCTGACGATTGACGGCTGCCGGGGCAGAACGTCCGAGGCCCCAGAGGTGTCGAGGTGAGTGATCCACTGCCGTCCGGCGAGGCGGTCAGGACTTTCGCACGTACTCTCCTGGTTCCGCGTCCGCGTCCATGCTGAACAGCAGTAGATGGCCGTCGCGACCGACAGTGAAGGAGACCGAGTCGGGCTGGCGGCAGCCCTTGCCCGACTCCGTGGTGTACGCCGCCGGGCTGAGCGCCAGCACCGGGGAGACGGCGCCGATGACGAAGGTGCTGTCGCAGTACTGCTCCGTGCCGTCATCCATGGCCGCCGTGACCGACATCCGCACCAGGCGGCCACCGACCGGGCCCTGCGTGATCCGGATCAACTCCTTCTCGCGATAGGTCTCGTCAGCCGGCACCCAGACGCCGACGTACTGGTCCGGCACCGCGTCCCGTCCACCGGCCGACCGGTGGAAATCGGCGGTCAGCCCGCCGGACTTCCACACCAGTACGTCCTGCGACCGCACCTTGAGGATCTGCTGGGAGAGAGGCGTGCACCGTCCCTGCGGCACCTCCGCGGTCACCTGGCCCTTGCCGACGACCAGCGTGTCGGCATCGGCGGAGACCAGCTTGCCGCGTCCTGTGCACTGCAGATCGCCGCCGGTGTCGATGTACGCGGCGACTTTGTCACCCGGCCTGCCCGGTGAGATTTCCAGCCGCAGTACCCGTTTCGGCAGTGCGGGATCGCCGTCGAGTACGCCTTCCCAGGCGCCGACGAACTCGTCCGGAATGCCCGACTCGGCACTCGGCGACGCCGATTGAGAGGCCGAGCCGCCCGTCGAGGGACCTTTCTCACCGTCGTCGAGCAGCGTCAGGGCCGTGCCCGTGGCGACCGCGGCGAGTGCCACCACTCCGGCGAGGACCGGCCGCCACCGCCGCCTGGACCGCGTCGTCGCCGGCGAGCCCTGCGGCGGTGTCTCCGCGGTGAGCATCCGGGCGGCGAGCCTGCCGAGTTCAGCCAGCAGCTCCGCGGGCAGCCACGGGCCGTCCTCGTCGGTGCGGATGAGGACGGCGAGCTGCTCGGCCGTGGGCCGCCGCTGCGGGTCCTTGGCGAGGCAGGCGGTCACCAGACCGGTCAGCGTCTGTGGCACCCCGGTGAGGTCCGGCTCCTCCTCGGCTATACGGAACATCAGCGCGTGCGGCCCCAACTCGGCGGAGCCGAACGGCAGCCGCCCCGTCGCCGCGTACACCAGCACGGAGCCGAGGCTGAACACGTCCGCGGCAGGCGTCACCCGCTGTCCGCGCACCTGCTCCGGGGACATGAAACCGGGGGAGCCGAGCACGACCCCGGTGGAGGTACGCAGACTGCCCGCCACGGTGTCGAGCGCCCGGGCGATGCCGAAGTCGATCACGCGCGGGCCGTCGACGGTCAGCAGGATGTTCGACGGTTTCACGTCACGGTGCACCAGGCCCGCGCCGTGAATGGCGCGCAGCGCACGGGCGAGCCGCCCGGCCAGGGAATGCAGGGTGGCCTCGGGCAGCGGCCCGTAGCCCGACTCGACGACCTGCTGCAGTGAGGGCCCGGCCACGTACTCGGTGGCCACCCAGGGTGCCGCGGCCTCGGGGTCGGCGCCCAGCATCGGCGCCGTCCACTCACCGCCCACCCGGTGCAGCGCGGCGACCTCCTGCCGGAACCTGGCCCGGAACTCGGGGTCTTCGGCCAGCTCCGCCCTGACCACCTTCACCGCCGCGGCCCGCCCGCCCGCGGAACGTCCCAGGAAGACCTGGCCCATACCACCGGCACCCAGCCTGCCGACCAGCGTGAAGTCCCCCATCCGCCGCGGATCCCCCGGCTCCAGGACGTGCATCCGTGCCCCGATCTCCCCGTGTGCGTCAGCTCGCTCTGTGCGGCGGCGACATTACCGGTTCGAACAGAACCCGGCCCGCGGCGGCTGCGCCGCCCAAGGACCGGCGGCGGGAACTCGGGAGCGCCTGGTGCCGGGTCCCGGGACAATGATCGTCATGACGTCTCTGGACTCCAACCCACTTTTCGCTCGGCTTGCCGATGCCGGACGGATCCTCGTGGCGGGCGCGGGGGGCGGCTTCGACATCTACTCCGGCCTGCCGTTGGCTCTTGCGCTCTCGCACCAGGGCAAGCAGGTGTATCTCGCGAACCTCTCCTTCAGCGCCCTCGATGGTCTTCCGATCGATGACTGGGTCGCCCCCGACCTGGCCGCGATCACTCCCGAATCCGCCTTGCACCAGAGCTACTTCCCGGAGCGGACCCTTGCCCAGTGGCTGCGCCGGCATGACTACCCGTCCACTGTGTACGCCTTCCCCCAGACCGGGGTACGTCCGCTGCGCGCCGCCTACCAGGCACTGATCGATCTGCACCGCGTCGACGCCGTGGTGCTGGTCGACGGCGGTACGGACATTCTGATGCGCGGTGACGAAGCCGGGCTCGGCACTCCGGAAGAGGACCTGGCCAGCGTGGCGGCGCTGGCCGCGCTGGACGGCATACCGACCCGACTCGTCGTCTCGGTCGGCTTCGGTGTGGACGCGTACCACGGCGTGAACCATGTGCAGGTACTGGAGAACATCGCCGCGCTGGAGCGCGACGGTGCGTACCTCGGCGCCTTCTCGATACCCCGTGCCACTCGTGAGGGCGCTCTCTACCTCGACGCGGTGACACACGCTCAGCACCACACTCCGGAGCACCCCAGCATCGTGAACGGTTCCATCGCGGCAGCCGTGCGCGGCTCGTTCGGCGACGTCCGGTTCACTGACCGCACCCGGGGCAGCGAGTTGTTCGTGAATCCGCTGATGTCCCTGTACTTCGCCTTCGACCTGCCGGGTCTGGCAGCCCGCTGCCTCTACCTGGACCGGATCGAGGACACCCACCTGATGCGCCAAGTCCATTCGCGCATTGCCGAGTTCCGCGAAGCCATAGTCACTCGCCCACCGCGCCGCTTCCCGCACTAGGGACCAGGTCTGCGCGCTGCGCCATCTCGCCGGCCTCGCCTGTCCGTTGCTTGTTGAGGCCCTTGAAGAAGCGTCGGGTCCTACTCGCGTGGGGGCTCCAGTACGAAGACGGGGATGACGCGGTCGGTCTTCTCCTGGTACTCGGCGTAGGGCGGATACGCGGCGACCGCGCGCTCCCACCACTCGGCTTTCTCGTCCCCGGTGATCTGACGGGCCGTCATGTCCCGGCGTACGGCCCCGTCCTGGAGCTCCACGTGCGGATCGGAGATGACGTTGAAGTACCAGACCGGATGACGCGGGAAGCCGCCCTTCGAGGCCACGGCCGCGTACCGCCCCTCGTGCTCCACCCGCATCAGCGGGATCTTGCGGATCTTTCCGCTCTTCGCGCCGCGCGTCGTGAGAATGACGACGGGCAGGCCCGTGTCCCAGAGCGTCGTTCCCTGCGTGCCGCCCGAACTCTCGTACAACTCGACCTGATCGCGGATCCACTGCGCCGGACTCGGCCCGTACTCGCCCTCAAGAGGCATCGCATCCACCCCATCCGCACGTCATCAACAGTGGTGCCCGACGGGCGACCACCCAAACGAAAAGCGCTCCTCACCAGCAAGAACAAGGACCGTCGAGATCCTTGCTCCCGCTCCGGCCGGAGGCACTTCCCAGGCGAAGAAGCATATTGCGCGCCAGGTTCTGTCCGGCGGATCATGTGACTGGCGGGTCGCCGGCTCGTTGGTCTCGGCGTGGGGCGGGGTGATCCGACGAACGTGGAGTGGGTGCGGCTGGAGCCGTATCTGCGCGGGCCGGGACGGCGTGGCGGTCGGTGGAAGGCCCACCGCACGGTGCTCAACGGGATCCTGTTCCGGGTCCGCACGGGCATACCGTGGCGTGACCGGCCCGAGCGTTTCGACAGCTGGAGGCCGTCTACGAGCGCCACCGGCGGTGGTCGGCGGCCGGCACGTGGGACCGGATCCTCATGGCTGTCCAGACGGACGCCGGCCTGGTCGGCCGGATCGACTGGAGCATGGTCGGTGGACTCGACACAGATGATCGAGGTCCTCAGCCGCATCCGCGTTTCCCGCCCCCACAGCGGACACCCGCGCACCCGGCGCGACGACCTCAGTACAGTCACCACCGCAGCCATCAGGCTGTGGCTCGGTCATGGTCCGCCGGACAGAACCTAGGTGAGGGAGCCGAGGGTGAAGCCTCCGTCGGCGACGAATTCGGCGCCCGTGGCGGGGCCTGCTTTGTCGGAGGCGGTGAAGAGGATGAAGTTGGCGATTTCGTCGGGGGTGGCGTTGCGGGGGATGGCGAAGTCGTCGACGGGGACGATCGGGGTGCCGTCGGGGTGGCGGGCGAGGGGAGTTTCGATGATGCCGGGGTGGACGGCGTTGACACGGTTGTTGTCCCGGGCCAGGCCCTTGGCGGCTGCGCGCATGAGGCCGCGCAGGGCCCATTTGCTACTGCTGTAGGCGACGAGTTCGGGTGCGGCGGCGAGACCGGCGACGGAGTTGATGGTGACGATCGAGCCGCCGCCGGCTTTGCGCATGGAAGGGGCGGCGGCGCGGATGCCTAACAGAGCGCCGGTGACGTTGGTGTCGAACACGCGCTGGAACTCGTCGAGCGGGATGGTCTCCACGTTGCCGACGCGAGCCTGGACCTCGGCGTGTACATCTGCGCCCGCGCCAGCCTGGTGGCCGCGCTCGTCGCCGTACTCGCCCTGCACCACCGCACCGCAGCAGATGCGCCCGCAGGCCTGGACAGCGAGGACGGCATCACCGTCGCGCAGACGGACAACGCGGCCCCGAAGACCAAGGCCCTGCCCAGCCACTGACCGCTCGTCCCCCGATCCCCGGGGAGCGGGCGGAGCCGAGGCCGACTTCCTCTTTCCCGCGGCATGCCTGTTGGTCTTCGCGGCCAGCCCGGGTGTGCTGGCGGCCGACTCCTTGCTCGGACTGGAGAACCGAGCCGGACCCCCCGTGCGATCGGACGTACCCCTGATTGAAGCAGCAGGCCGACCACGACCGCCGGCCCACCGGAACGGGACATGATGACGCTTTTTGAACAACAGCACCTGGGCCGGCCGCATCTTCTCTCCAGGTCACCAGTGGCGGGGCGGAGGAGCGCCACGAGGGCGCAGTCCTCGTCGGGGTGCCCTACGGTGAGTTGCTGCGTTCGGGACAGGAGCGGCTGTCGTTCGCCCGCCGCAAATCCGTCGGAGCTGTCGGTGTCATCGCCCGGTTCGCCGTGTCGGTCACTCTGGCCATGCGGGCGGTCGCCCCGGCGCTCGCCCTCGGCAGCGGGGTCGTCTTCTAGCCCGGCCCCCGCACCGCGATCAGCGGTGTCGTCTTCGCCCGTGTCTTCGAGGAGGCGGGCCTGCCGCCCGGTGTGCTGCATGTCCTGGCCGGCGGCGCGCCTGTCGGTGCCGTGGTCGTCGAGCATCCGCAGGTTCTCGTCATCGTGTTCACCGGCTCCACCCGGGCCGGACGCGCCATCGGTTTCGCTGCCCGCCACCTCAAGCGCGTCCACCTGGAGCTGGGCGGGAACTCCGCGCTGGTCGTGGTGGACGACGTCGACCTGGACAAGGCCGCCTCGGTGGGGGCCTGGGGCTCCTTCGCGCACGCCGGCCGGATCTGCGTGGCCGGCGGCCGCCACCTCGACCGCACCACCGTCGTCGAAGGCCCCGACGGCGTGACCAGTCCCGGCGAACCGGTCTTCGTCACCCGTGAGAACGCCCGTGCCGAGGACGACGGCTGCCTCCTCACTCTGTGGTGGAACCGCGCCACCAACCTCAGCGAACTCCTCATACACGACGCAACCGACCTGCGCCGCGCCCCCTGGGCCGGGTCAAGCTCCCCAACCGCGTGCCCTTCGGTTTCCACGGCAGCTGGGCCGACCATCACACCCTGGACCGGGCCATCGCGACCCACGGGGGAGACGCCTGATAAGGCTGGGTGTCCGCCGGACTCTGCCTGACCGGCGGGACGGGGCTCGGGTGATCCGGCGCCGATGACCTGATCCGCCGGATAGGCGCCGGACTCGACTCGGCCGACGGGCGGGTTCGCCATCCGCACCTGCCCGCGTGCTGCCAGGCGGTGATCGCCGTGGTAGCCGCGCTGGCTCCATCAGTCGTGGATGGTGTTGAGGACGGTGGCGAGTTTTTCGGGCGCGCTGATCATGGCCATGTGGCCGGTGTCGAGGTCGATGATGTCGGGGTGGAGCAGTGCGATGGATCGTTGCTGGAGTTCCTCGACGTAGCACTGGTCCCGGGTGAGGTGCACGTAGGTTCGGGGGATCGGGCGTTGGTAGCCGCTCAGGTCCACGGTCTCGCTGAGGAGGGCGGCCGAGTCGTCGGCCAGTCGGTCCAGGGTGGAGGCGGTGGTCGTCTCGTCCATGTCGTTGCAGAGCATGGCGGCGGCGCCCTCGGGGTTCTGGTGGTAGACGCCGTCGGTGATGGACTGTTCCACCAGACCCCGTACTGCGGGGTCGATCTGGTCGAGTACCCGGGTTCTGTCCGGCGGTACCACGGCCGACACGAGGACGACGTGGCGGATCCGGTCGGGTATGAGGTCCAGGACTCGCGGGATCGTGACGCCCGCGAAGGAGTGGCCGACCAGTACGACGTCGTGCAGATCCTTCGCTTCGATGTCTTCGCGGACCGCGTCGGCGCAGTCCGCGAGGGTGACCGTGCCCAGGTCGGCTCCGGCCCGGCTCCCGCGCCCGGGAAGGTCGACCGCCAACGCTTCCGCACGGAGATGGGGGATCAGCTCGTCCCAGCAGTTCGCGCCGAAGCTTGCCCCATGGATGAGGACGAACGCCATGATTGACCTCCTCGTCAATGATGCCCCCCGAACCATAATTGAATTCAGTTCTGCTGTGGAGGGGCGCGGCAGACCAAGGGGGTATGTGCTGCCGAAGCCGGCCCGGACCTGCTGGCTGTCTTTGGGGTCAGTCCCGAATCCGCGGCCCGGCTCCTCGCCGCAGCCGGCGGCAATCCCGGACGACTGCGCTTCGACGCAGCCTCCGGTGCATACCGCCGCTCGTCTTCTCCGCGGCCTCGCCTTTCACGGCCTCGCCCTCGGCGACGGAGCCGAGGGCGGCGGTCCCGAGCCGGGCGGGGCGGTCCAGGTCATGGCAGTCGATCGGTGGTCACCTTGTAATGCCTCGGGGTCCGCACCTGCGTTTCGTTCGAAGGCGGCTGCGTGCTGTCCGTCGAGCAAGGGGATGCAGTCTGCTGGCTGCCGTCATGCCTCCAGGACCAGTTGGAGGAGTCCGCGCAGGCTCTCGCGCTGCTGCGTGGTGAGTCGGGCCAGGGGTTCGGCGGCGAAGGGCATGCGGGCGCGCAGGTCGTCGGCGACGGTGCGGCCGGCGTCGGTGGCGGCGACGCGTTTGACGCGGCGGTCGCCGGGGTCGGGGCTGCGTTCGACCATGCCCCGGGACTCCAGCCGGTCGATGATCGCGGTGACGTTGGACGGCTCCGCGTGCAGCCGGTCGGCGATGTGGCGTGTGGGGACCGGGTCTTCTGCGGCGAGCAGGGCTTTGGCCTGGAGTGGGGTGAGGTCGTGGGTCGCGGCGGCGGCCTCGGATTCCTGGGTGTAGCGGCGATGGACGGCTGCGAACAGCCCGACGATCTCCCTGGTGAGTTCATCCGACGGGTTGGACATGGCGTCCAGCGTACCGAGGTGCTTGACAGGCTGAAATGTCACGCCACATACTTATGACTCATATTAGTTATCTTGTATAAGCAAGTTGGAGTCACCACAGATGAGTACCAAGACCGTCCTGATCACCGGCACCTCCTCCGGCATCGGCCTGGCCACCGCCGTCGCCGCCGCGCGCGGCGGCTGGCGGGTGATTGCCACCATGCGGGACACGGCCAAGGCGGGCCTGCTCGTGGCGGCGGCGCAGGAAGCAGGAGTCACCGTCGACGTCCGCGCCCTGGACGTGACTGATCCGGCCTCCGTCGAGGCATGCCTGGCAGGCGTCGACCGGCTGGACGCGCTGGTCAACAACGCCGGCGCGGGCCACATCGGCACCCTGGAGCAGGAGAGCGTCGAGGACGTACGCGCCGTCATGGAGACCAACTTCTTCGGCGTGTTGCACGTGACGAAGGCCGCGTTGCCCCTGCTGCGGGCGGGCAGGGGGCGTGTGGTGACGGTGACCAGCGTCGGCGGGGTGATCGGCCAGCCCTTCAACGAGGCGTACTGCGCCGCCAAGTTCGCGGTCGAGGGTTTCATGGAGTCCCTCGCGCCGGTCGCGGCCATGGCGGGTGTGGCAGTGAGTGTGGTCGAGCCGGGCGCGGTGGCCAGCGAGTTCATCAGCAACGTGGGTCTTGCAGACACGGTGCTGGAGCAGGCCGGGCCGTACGCGCCGGCCCTGTCCGCCTATCTGGACCGCACTCGCGGTGCCTTCGCCGGTGCGCAGACGCCGCAGGACGTGGCAGGGCGGATCGTCGATCTGCTCGCGGCCGAGCGGCCCGCCTTCCGCGTGCTCACCTCCGACGCCGCGCGCGCCTTCGCCGCGACGAAGCTCAGGGATCTCGACGGCTCGGCCGTGCAGACGCTGACCACCGCGTGGGTGGGCTGAGCTCGCCCGGCCGGCCCTTTGCCCGCGCCCCGAGGCCGCCCCGGTGACCGTGTGCCGCATGCTGAGGCGACGGCCGGCTCCCGGCTGCTGCGCCTTCTCGGCGGGCAGACGGCAGGCGCGACACCTGTCGTGCGCGCCTGCCGCATTGCGGCCTTTCAGCCCCGTGGTGCGACGCGGATACGGTTCCCGTCGGGATCGGCTGCGAGGAAGGTCAGCCCGAACCCCGCATCCTGAGGCTCGCGCAGCATCGTGACCCCCTTGGACTTCCACTGCTCGAAGGTCGCGTTGACCTCGTCGGGTCCACCGTCGACGGCCAGGCACACCTCACTGGTGCGCGGGACGTCCGGTGACAGATCCTCGAACTGGCCGGACCACACACCGAGGTCGGCGCCCGGCCCGAGGTCGAAGGTGATGTATCCCGGAGTCTCGAACGAGGGGCTCATGCCGAGGAGGTCGCCGTAGAAACGGGCTGCGGCGGGAGCGTCGTTCACGTAGACGATGGACACGACGGATGCGGTCATGTGGGAAGTTCCTTCTCGCAGGTGGTAGGTACGCATCCGCCAGCCTGACCGGGATATGCGCCGCATCGTGTCGCAATTCCTGAAAAAATTGGTGGGTGACCCCAGACCGCTTCTTCACCCTGATGCTGCTCCTCGCATCGAGGGATGCCGTGACCACACAGGAACTTGCCTCGGCGCTCGGGGTGTCCCTTCGCACCATCACCCGGGACCTGAACTGGCTCCGCGACGCCGGTCTGCCGGTGACCGCACACCGGGGCCGCCTCGGAGGCGTGACCATGCTGCCCGGGTCCGGGCCCGACCTCACGCGCCTCACACCGGGCGAGCGTGATCATCTGTCGCTCACCGGGCTGGACGAGAGGCAACGTGCGGAGCTCGACGCATCGGCCGAAAGCCGGCGCGCGCTCTCCAAGTTCGCCGCTGCACGGCCGCGTCGGGTTCATGAGCTCCTGCCGCTGACCGACGTGGTGCACGTGGACAGCCGTCCCTGGGGTCAGGCACGGGCTTCCGGCACGGCTCCGGCTTCGCTGATCGGCGCGGTGCGGCGGGGCCGCAGGCTGCGGATCGAGTACGACAGCCCACGCGAGTCATACCCGCGCGACCTGGTCGTGGATCCCTACGGGCTGTTCGCCAAGGCCGGCATCTGGTACCTCGTCGCCGACTGTGCCCGAGTGCCACGGATGTACCGGCTCGAACGGATCACGACGTGGAAAGAAGTCGACCAGCCACGACGGATCCGCGAGAGCCAGACCCTGGCCACCGTCGCCGCAGCGCTCGTTGATCAGTGGGAGCACAACCACGCGATAGAGGTCAGCGCCACCATCGACCAGACCCAGATCGAACGGGCGCAACGGATCTTCGGCCTACGACTCGTCCCGGACGACCATGAAGAATCCGTCACCGGCCGCAAGGTGACGATCCGCTTCCTGCATCTGGAGGACGTGCGAGCACTACTGCCGTTCGGGAACGCCATCACCGTGCACGGCCCCACCGAAGCCAGGGCTCACCTCCGCGACCTCGCCACTAGTCTTGCCCACCACTATGCGCCGTCACCAACTCCCTGACCCGCAACAACTAGAGGCCGGCCCGGAGACGCCAGTAGTCCGCATCGCGAGGGTCTGCCAGCCAGCCAGCCAGCCCGTCAGCCGGTCGACGCCGGCCCGGAACGCCTGGCTCAGTGATGGCTCGCTGTTGATGATCAGGTGGAGTGCATCGACTTCATGCGTCGCGTGGTCGGTGTCGCACCAGCAGGCCACGCTCACGGCCGCGCCGCACTCGGCGCCCGCACAGCATCCCCCCGGCGATGATGCTCAGGAAGAGCAGCGCGACCCCGCTGCCGCTGGGTGTCGGTGCTGTAGGCCGTGGATGTGCGGGGCGCGGGCCTGTGTGAGTCCGCCGATCCCGGCTCCGATGATCGTGACGTGGTGTGTGACGCCTCTTGCTTCTGCGGCAGGAGCCGGCCGACCAACACGTCGGCGCACTGTTCCCAAAGTGGGGCCGTACGCCACTTTGGTGCGGCGCACCAATTTGGATCGCTGCACCAAATGTGGCAGCATCGAGGCATGATGACGCGAGCACGCCGACCACAGCGGCGCAACCAGGTGCTCTCCCGAGAACAGATCATCGACACGGCGGTCGAGCTGCTCGATACCGGCGGCGAGGGCGCGCTGACCATCCGGGCGCTGACCGAACGGCTGTCGACCGGTTCCGGGGCGATCTACTACCACGTGGGCACTCGTGACGAGCTGCTCGACACGGCGACGGATACCGTGATCGGTGCGGCGCTGGCGACCCGGCCCGCCGGGACCGCGGCCACGCCCGGGGACGAGATCCGTGTCGTCGCGCTGGCCCTGTTCGACGCGATCGCCGCACATCAGTGGCTCGCTACGCGGCTGACGCTCCAGATCGTCCGGAATCCGGTCGGCCCGGTGACGGTGGGGATTTTCGAGCGGATCGGCGGGCAGGTGGGCGCCTTGGGCGTGCCACGGGCCTCCTGGTTCGACGCGGCTTCGACGCTCGTGCACTACATCCTCGGAGCCGTCAGCCAAAACGCCCGCATCGAGGGGGACACCTCAGGGATCGACCCCAGCGGGGACCGTGACGAGTTCGTCGACGCGGCGTCGACGGCATGGCAGGAGCTCGACCCGGAGGCATACCCGTTCATGCACGCCATCGTCGGCCAGATGAGAGAGCACGACGACCGCGAGCAGTTCCTCACCGGCATCGCCGTCATCCTCGACGGCCTCACCCGCCTGTGCTGACCCGGCCGATCCAACAGATCCGGCAGATCCGGCCGGGTGACCCCATCGTTCGTTTCCCGAAAGGACACCTCTCCTCTCATGCATGACGTCGTGATCGCGGGCGGCGGCCCGGTCGGCCTGTTCCTGGCCGGCGAGCTGGCTCTGTCCGGCTGCTCGGTTCTGGTCCTCGAACGCGACCCCGAACCCACCTCGCCCCTGAAAGCGTTACCGCTCGGGCTGCGGGGCCTGAACGCCGCGTCGGCCGAGACGTTCGACCGCCGCGGCCTCCTGGAAGCGACGGCGCGGGCTTCGGGAGTCAACCCGGCGAAGGTGGGCGCGGACCCGGAAGCCGTCGAGGCGCCCGACCCCCGTGAGCTGAGCCATTTCGCGGGCATGACGCTCGACGCGGCCGGCATCGACACAGCCGCCCTCCCGTCCCGGCTGCCCAGCCCGGCGATGGAGGGGTTCATGACGAGCCTGGAAGCGATCGAAGCGGTGCTGTCCCAGCGGGCCACCGCGCTCGGAGCCCAGACCATCCGGAATGCCCCCGTCACGGCCGTGGCGCAGGACACCGAATCCGTCCTCGTCACGGCAGGCGGCCAGGAGTACCAGGGGCGCTGGCTGGTCGGCTGCGACGGCGGGCGCAGCGCCGTACGCCAGCTCGCCGGCATCGAATTCGTCGGCACCGAGCCACTGTTCACCGGCTACAGCGCCAAGGTCGCCTTCGCCGACCCCCACCAGCTGCCGCTCGGGTTCAACCTGACGCCGAACGGCATGTATCTGCGCACGCCCCTCGAAGGGCACCTGGGCATGATGGACTTCGACGGCGGCACCTTCGACCGCTCCCAGCCGCTGTCCCGTGAACACCTCCAGACGGTCCTGCGCCGCATCAGCGGCACCGACGTGACGCTGAGCGCGGTCCATCTCGCCTCCAGCTTCACCGACCGCGCGATGCAGACGACGACGTATCGCGAGGGCCGGGTACTGCTGGCCGGCGACGCAGCACACATCCACTCGCCCCTGGGCGGCCAGGGCCTCAACCTCGGCATCGGCGACGCCGTCAACCTCGGCTGGAAACTCGCCGCCACCGTGCGCGGCACCGCTCCCCAGGGCCTGCTCGACACCTACACCACCGAGCGGCACCCTGTCGGCGCCGCCGTCCTCGACTGGTCCCGCGCCCAGGTCGCGACCATGAAGCCGGGCCCCAACGCCCCCGCGCTGCGTCGACTCGTCCACGATCTGATGAGCACCACCGACGGAACGACCCACGTGTACCGAAAGACGTCGGGGCTGTTCAACCGCTACGACCTGGGCAGCCAACAGCCCCTCACCGGCCGCACCGCCCCGGACTTCCGCTTCGAGGACGGCACCCGCCTCGGTGAACTGCTGTGCCAGGGGCGGGGAGTCGTGCTCGACTTCAGCACCGACCGCGCCCTGCAGGTCACGGCGAAGGGGTGGGAACACCGGATCCACTATGCGGCCGGCCCGGCGCGCAACGACCTCGGGCTGGATGCCGTGCTGATCCGGCCCGACGGCGTCGTGGCCTGGGCGAGCGAGCCCGCCCCGGACCACGACGCGTTCGAGCAGGCGGCTGCCCAGTGGTTCGGCGCGCCGCAGAACTAGAACGAACGGCGGTCCCCGCCCCGTTCCATACACGGCGCCGCTCACCCGCTGCGGATCGACCTCCCTTGCTCCGGAGCATCGGTCCGGGAGCGCAAGACCGCGAACGAGGCCCAGGCCACCTCCACTGCATCAGGCAAGGCCGCCTGACACCGAACCCGTCGAGCACCAACACCCTCGAGCGCACCAACACCCTCAAGCACCGCCGCAATACCCGACAGCCGAAGGGCAGCAACGTGAACAGCGCCATCACCACCCCCTCCAACCGTGAAGGTCCGGCCCCGCACACAGGTGCATGGGTTCGCACATGGGGCGCCTCCCCGCAGGCACCGGACAACTCCGTCAGCTGCATCGAGCCTTTCGAGAACGCGACGCTGCGGCAGATCGTCCGTATCACAGGCGGCGGACACCGCATCCGTATCCGCATCAGCAATGAGTACGGGACCGCACCGCTGACCATCGGCGCTGCCCGTGTAGCCCTCACGGACACCGACGACGCAGTCCAGCACGGAAGCGATCACACGGTGACCTTCAGCGGCCGGCCAACCGCCACCGTGCCGACGGGCGCGCCGATCCTCAGTGACCCCATCGAGCTGCGGACCGCCGCACTGTCCCGGCTGACCATCAGCCTCTACCTGCCTGGCCGAGTCGACACCGCGACCTGCCACGGGACCTTCCACACGCTCGGCTGGCTCATCCCCGGCGACGCGAGCGCCCTCGGGTCACTGCCCGCGGACGCCGCCCCGTTGCCGGCACAAGCCCTGATCACGGCCGTGGAAGTGCAGCCTGAGACACCGACCCGGGCCATCGCCGTCATCGGCGACTCCCGCGTCGACGGCATCGGATCCACCCCCGGCACCGACCGACGCTGGACGGACAGGCTCGCCGAACGTCTGGCAGCCCGCGGCGGACAGGCACTCTGCGTGGTCAGCCAGGGCATCAGCGGCAACCGCATGCTCACCGACGGCATCGGCACCGCCGCCCTCGCCCGCTTCGATCGCGACATCCTCGCCACGCCCGGCCTCAGCCATGTGGTGATCGCCGTGGGCAACGACCTCATCTTCTCCTTCGCCCCACGCACCGAGGAGACCGCCGGATTCCTCTCGATGTTCCCCGGCTCACCCGTCGACGTCGACGACATCATCGCAGCCCACCTCCAGCTGGCGGCCCGAGCCCACGCGCACGGCGTGAAGGTCCATGCCGCGACCATCGCCCCCTACGGCAGCTCGGAAATGTACACAGCCCAGGGCGACAAGGCGCGCGAACAGCTCAACGCATGGATCCGCACGAGCGGCGCCTTCGACGGCGTCCTCGACTTCGACGCCGTCTGGCGCGACCCCGCCGATCCCAGCCGCATCCGCAGCGACCTGCACATGGGTGACCACCTCCACGGCAGTGACGCGGGCTATACGGCCCTCGCGGAGTCTGTCGACCTCTCCCTCTTCGACTGATCACTGACCGAGGCGGCTTCTGAGCGACCTCGCGGCAGAAGGAGCGACCCCCTGGACGCACCCGACAACGCCGCGGCGTTCGGCACACACGGTGACCGCATACGCCGAACGCCGCGGCGGGCCGCCAGGGTGCCGCCCGGCCGACCGCCCTGTATGAACGCCGCCACCGCCGGCCCGGGTCGGCGGAGGGTGTGGTGCTTGAGCATGGCGTGCAGGACGTCGACGCAGCGGCGGGTGAGTGGACGATTTCACCACTTGGCGCGGGTGCTCACCCAGCACCGGTGCGGACCTGCCGGACCGGATCAGCACCCCCGCGACGCACAACTGCCCGGGATCACCGGCTTCGCCTGCGGGTCAGGCCGGAATCGAACTGCTCCACAAGATGATCCTGCTCCAGTAAGCCTCTGTACCTGTGCCCCTCGGCGCGAAGCCGAACGCCTCACTGCGGCGGCGCATCCCCGATGAGGATCTGCACCGTCTGTCCCGCTGAAAACTCATGGTTGTGCAAAACGTTTTGGATATCTAGCTTGTGCGCCATGAGCGACAGAACGCCTCCGCCGACCGGCCGCCTCCTGGTGAGCGGCTGCGATGTGCTGCGTGTCCCGACGCAGGGCCAGTGCGAGATCCTGCGGGCGCAGGACATCGTGGTGGCGGACGGCGTCATCGAGGACGTACGACCGACCGGGGGCCCCTTCGGTCCGGGCCCCGCGGCCGATGTGATCGACGGGCGCGGACTGCTGGCCGTACCCGGCCTGATCAACGCGCACACGCACAGCCCCATGACCCTGATGCGCGGCGCGGCCGAGGACGTGACGGTCGAGGGCTGGTTCAACGACCGGGTCTGGCCGATGGAGTCCAACCTCACCTCCGACGACGTACGGATCGGCGCCAGGCTGGCCTGCGCCGAGATGATCCGCTCCGGCGTCACCACCTTCGCCGACCACTATTTCTTCCCCGAGCAGATCGCCGAGGCGGTCGCCGAGACCGGTCTGCGGGCCGATATCGCGCCCACCTACTTCAGCAGCGGCGGCGCCAAAGCCCTGGAGGCCACCGTCGGGTTCGCGGAAGCGTGGCACGGTCGTGCCGGCGGCCGGGTGACCGTCTCGCTCGGACCGCACGCCCCGTACACGGTCGACGACGGCGACCTGCGGACCCTCGCCGGGCACGCCCGGCGGCTCGGCCTGCGGGTGCACATCCACGCCGCCGAGCACCTGGAGCAGACGTGGTCCAGCCTGGAGCGGCGTGGCATCACCCCGATCCGGGTGCTGCACGAGACCGGGGTACTGGACGCCGGGGCACTGATCGCGCACGGCTGCGGGATCGTCGAGGACGACCTGCCGCTGCTGGCCGAGTACGCGGGCACGACCGCCGTCGCCTGCTGCCCCAAGGTGTATCTCAAACATGCCCTGTCCCCGCTCACGCCGATCCGCGACCTGCTCGGCGCCGGAGTCGCGGTCGCGGTCGGCACGGACGGCGCCGCCGGCCACAACACGCTGGACGTGTGGGAGGCGCTGAGACTTGTCGCCCTCACCCAGAAGCAGGCCGTGCGGGACGCCACCTGGATGACCGTCTCCGACACCCTGCGCCTGGCCCTGCGCGGCGGGGCCCGGGCCCTCGGCCTGCAGAAGGAGATCGGGGCGCTGGAGCCGGGCATGCGCGCCGACCTCGTCCTGACCGACCTGTCGGGGCTGCACTGCCGTCCGCTGCACGATCCGCGCGCCGCACTGGTCTACAGCGCCCGCGCCAGTGACGTACGCACGGTCGTCGTGGACGGCCGGGTCCTGATGCGCGACGGCCGGCTGCTCACCGTGGACGTGCCGGAGCTGCTGGCCGAGGCCGACGCCCGGGTGGCCCGGATCCTCGACACCTCCCACGGCAGGGCGGTGCAGCACTATGACCCCTGAGCCGTACACGCGGGCGGCGGTCCGGCGCCCCGCGTCCATCAAGGACGTGGCCGCCGCGGCCGGCGTGAGCGCCACCACCGTCTCCCACGTCCTCAGCGGCAACCGGCCGGTCAACGAGCACACCGCCGCCCGCGTCCGAAGTGTCGTCAACCGGCTCGGCTACGTCCCGGCGTCGCTGGCCCGCAGCCTGCAGGCCGGTTCCACCTCGGTGATCGGCCTTCTGATCCCGGACATCAGCAACACCTTCTTCGCCGAACTCGCCAAGGGTGCCGAGGACGCCGCCCACGACCTCGGCTACGGCCTGATCCTGTGCAACACCGAGTTCGACGCCGACCGTGAGGACCGCTACCTCGGCATGATCCGCAGCCGGTTCATCGACGGCATGGTGTACGCCTCGGGATCCCCGCCGTCCCGGCGGAGACTGGAGGCCCTGATGGGGAAGTTCCCCATCGCGCTCGCCGACGAGGAGGTCGAGGGCCTCGAAGGCGCTCTCATCGCCACCGCCGACCACGAGGCGGGCGGACGGCTGGTCGGCGAGCACCTCCGGGCGCTCGGTCACCGCCGCGCCCTCATGCTGACCGGGCCGCGTGCCCTGAAGAGCAGCAACGCCCGGGCGAACGGATTCGTACGGGCCTTCCGGGGCGAGGTCGTCGAACGCGTCGGCGACTTCAAGGAGACCTCCGGATACGGCCTCGTCGCCGAACTCCTCCAGGAGGGCGGTCTCCCCGACGACTGCACGGCCGTCTTCGCGGCCAACGACCTCATGGCGTTCGGCGCCCTCACCGCCCTCCGCGAGGCGGGACTGTCGGTGCCGGACGACGTCTCGGTGGTCGTTTCGACGACATCCGGGCGGCCACGCTGGCGCATCCGCCCCTGACCACCGTCCATCAGCCCGCCTACGACGTGGGCCGCACCGCCACCGCCCAACTCCTCCAGTACGTCACCCGGGGCGAGGTCCCGCCCGCCTCCCGGCACACCCTTCCCGTCGAACTGAAGGTCCGCGGCAGCACGGCTCCCGCCGCCCCCTGATCCTCATCTGACCCAACTTCCCACGCGCCGCACGGAGTTGCCGTGCCGCGCGGCAATACCCCCTGCCCCGAAAGGCGGTTCGCCATGCCCAGAGTGCTCGTTGTGGGCGAGTCCTGGTTCACCTACACGGTCCACCAGAAAGGCTTCGACGCCTTCCACACCTCCGAGTACACCGAGGGTGGAGGTGCCTTCCTGGACGCGCTCCGCTCGCGCGGCCACGAGGTGACCTACGTGCCCTCGCACGAGATCCCGAGCCGGGTACCGGCCTCCGCCGACGGTTTCGACGCGTACGACGTCGTCGTCATCAGCGATGTGGGCGCCAACAGCTTCCAGCTCCCGCCCGAGACCTTCAACCACTCCGTCCCCGCGCCCGACCGGTCCGAGCTGGTGCGCGGCTTCGTGGAGCGGGGCGGCGGGGTGCTGATGATCGGCGGCTATCTGACCTTCAGCGGCATCGACGCCCGCGCGCGATGGGGGCGCTCCCCGCTCGCCGCCGCACTGCCGGTGACGATGCTGGACCGCGACGACCGGGTGGAGCTCCCGGCCGGCGCCGTCCCCGAAGTGGTGGGCGAGCACCCGGTCGTACGCGGCCTTGGGCGGTCCTGGCCCGCGCTGCTGGGCCTCAACGAGGTCACGGCCCGGCCGGACGCGTCGCTGCTCGCCGAGTGTGCCGGGCATCCACTGCTCGTCGTCGGCGGCCACGGCGCGGGCAGATCGGCGGCGTTCACGTCCGACGTGGCACCGCACTGGGCCCCGCCACCGTTCCTTGCCTGGGACGGGTACCCCGAGCTGTGGGACCGGCTGGTGCGCTGGCTCGCCGGAACGGAGCTGTGATGGCCCCACACGTGCGTACGTCCGTCACCGGCACACCACACATCGCGGCTCGGCCGGGCGACTTCGCGCCACTCGTGCTGATGCCGGGCGACCCGCGCCGCGCCCGGCGGATCGCCGAGACGTTTCTTCAGGACGCGCGGCAGGTCACCGACGTACGCGGCATCCTCGGCTACACCGGAAGCCACCGGGGCGTGCCGATGTCGGTGCTCGCCTCCGGCATGGGCATCCCGTCCGTGACGATCTACGCGACGGAACTGTTCCGCCACTACGGCGTGCGCAGGATCGTACGGGTCGGCACGGCCGGCGCGATCCCGGCCTCGGTGTCCGTACGGGACGTGGTGATCGCCTCCGCCGCGCACACCGACTCCAGCCTCAGCCGCGTCCTCGTGGACGGCGTGACCCTCTCCCTCGCTCCCTCCTACCGGATGCTGCGTGCCGCCGAGGACGCCGCCGGGCGGGAACTCTGCGGCGGCGAGGCCGTGCACATCGGACCGGTGTTCAGCAGCGACCACTTCTACCTCGACCGCCCCGCCCTCTTCGACGCCCTGGAGCGCCGGGGCACCCTCGCGGTCGAGATGGAGGCGGCCGGACTGTACGCCGTGGCCTGCGCGGAGGGCGGCGAGTCCCTCGCCGTGCTGACCGTGTCCGACCATCTCCGCACCGGTGACGCGCTCACCGCCGAGGAACGCGAGACGGACTTCGACCGGACGCTGCGCATCGCCGCGACCGCGCTGCTGACCGATGTCTGAAATTCCCTCACCGGAAATCAAACCGAAACCGGGCAACGTAGCCAAAACGTTTTGCACTTTCTACTGTCAACGCAGCCGCTCACTCAGCCACCCACTCAGCAACGAAACGATCAGGAGATCGATGATGAGATACGGAAGAAGCGCCGCCATCGTGGTGACGGTGACAGGGATGATCGCGCTGACCGCGTGCGGGGGATCGGGCGGGGACGATTCCGGAGCGTCGTCCTCCGGCAAGCCGCGCATCAAATTGGTGCTCAATGGCGGGCTGGGCGACAAGTCGTTCTTCGACTCCGCCTACGCGGGTCTGCAGAAGGCCGAGAAGGATCTCGGCTACGAACTCAAGGTGGTGGAACTCGGCTCCGACCGGACCAAGTGGGAGCCCGGCTTCGAGGACGCCGCCTCGGCCGACGACTACGACATCCTCGCCGCCGGTACCTTCGACGTCACCGACTACATCGGCAAACTCGCCCCGGAATTCCCGGACAAGAAGTTCTGGGTCTTCGACGCCCCGGTCGACTACAGCGGCAAGAACGGCGCCTGTTCCAACAAGTGCGAGAACGTCTACTCCGTCACGTTCAAACAGAACGAGGGCGGTTATCTCGCGGGATTCCTGGCGGAGAAGCTGGTGGCCGCGAAAGCACTCAAGGGAACCGAATCGCTGAAGAAGGTCGGCGTCATGGGCGGCGTGAAGATCCCGTTGATCGAGGACTTCGTCGTCGGTTTCAAGTCGGGCTTCCAGGCCGCCGGCGGAAAGAACTCCGACGTCCTCGTGCAGTACGTGGGAGGCGACAAGCCGTTCGGCGACCCGGCCAAGGGCAAGGAGATCAGCACCGCCATGTACGGGCAGGGCGCCGCGCTGGTGTGGCCGGTCGCCGGGCTCTCCGGACTCGGCACTTTCGAGTCGGCCGTCAGCGCTCAGCGGTACGCGTTCGGCGTCGACTCCGACCAGTACCAGACCCTCACCGACCAGGCGCAGAAGGACATCGTCGTCACCTCCATCCTCAAGAACGTCGGCAACGCCCTGTACGAGGCCGCGCAGAACGACCAGAAGGGCTCCCTGAAGTACGGGTCGGTCTCCACCGTCGGCCTCACCGAGGACGCCGTCGGCTATGTGAACGACGACCACTTCAAGGAGCTGGTGCCCGAGAAGATCCGTACCGAGCTCCAGGAAGCCGCCGACGAGGTCAAGTCCGGCTCCGTCACGGTGCCCAGCGCCCTCTAGCCGAACGGCCTTGACGATGAACGAGCCATGGGACAAGGACGGACCGGCCGTCGCCGCCCGCCAGGTCACCAAGACCTACGCCAACGGGGTCCGCGCGGTGCGCGCCGTGGACCTGGAGGTCCCGCCGGGCGAGATCCGGGCGGTCGTCGGTGAGAACGGCGCGGGCAAGTCCACGCTGATGAAGATGTTCTACGGCCTCGAACAGCCCAGCGCGGGCGAGATCGTGGTCGGCGGACGGCCCCGGGTGCTGCGGGGCCCGGCCTCGGCGATCGCGCTGGGCGTGGGCATGGTGCACCAGAACCTCATGCTGGTGCCGTCCTTCACCGTCGCCCAGAACGTCGTCCTCGGCGTCGAGCCGGGCCGGCGCGGTCTGGTCGACCCGAAGGCGGCCGTGGAGACGACCGCCCGGCTCGCCGAGGAGTCCGGACTTGTCGTCGACCCCAGGGCGCGCGTCGACGAGGTGTCGGTCGGGATGCGGCAGCGCACCGAGATCCTCAAGGCACTCCACCGCAGGGCCCGCGTGCTGATCCTCGACGAGCCGACCGCCGTGCTCACCCCGCAGGAGACCGAGGACCTGTTCGCCGCCGTGCGCCGGCTGCGCGACAACGGGATGACCGTCCTGTTCATCTCGCACAAGCTGCGCGAGGTACGGGAGATCAGCGACAAGGTGAGCGTGATGCGCGCCGGCTCCCTGGTGGGCACGGTCGCCACCGCCGACGCCACCGAACGCTCGCTCGCCTCCATGATGGTCGGCCGCGACATGTCCCTGGACGTGGACCGCACCCCCGCCCGACCCGGGGAGAGCACCCTGCGGGTACGGCGCCTCGGCTACGAGGCCCCGACCGGCCAGTCCCTGCACGGCCTCGACTTCGACGTCGCCGCCGGGGAGATCGTCGGCGTGGCCGGCATCGAGGGCAACGGCCAGAGTGAACTCGCCGACATCCTGGCCGGGTTGCGCCGCCGCACCGAGGGCACGGTCCACATCGACGGCACCGACACGGCCGGTCTCGACGTGGCAGGACACCGCAGGGCCGGCATCGGCTACGTACCGGAGGACCGGCTGTACAACGGCGCCGCCCTCGACGCGTCGATCGCCGACAACCTCGTCGTCGACCGTCACGACCGACCGCCCCTCGCCCGCCGTGGCGTCCTGCGCCCGGGTGCCGTACGCGCCCATGCCGAGCGGCTGATCGACCAGTACGCGATCCGTACCCCCGACCCGTCGGTCCCGGTGCGCGCACTGTCCGGCGGCAACATGCAGAAGGTGATCGTCGCCCGCGAACTCTCCGCCGGGCCACGCCTGTTGATCGCCTCGCAGGTCACTCGCGGGGTGGACATCGGTGCGATGCGGTTCATGTACGAGCGTCTGGTCGCCGCGCGTGACGCGGGCGCCGCCGTCCTGTTGATCTCCGCCGACCTCACCGAACTCCTCGCGCTGTCCGACCGGTTGCTCGTCCTCAAGGACGGCCGTCTGGTCGCCCGGTTCGACGACACGGCCGGCCTCACCGAGAAGCGGGTCGGTCTCTACATGCTCGGCGTCGAGCTGCACGACCGGGACCGGCTCACGGCTGGTCTGGAAGACCTGGGGGAGGAGGCCCCGTGACCACCACCCCGCTGACAGCGATCGAGACCGAGGACCGGCGCCAGTACCGTACGACCCGGCGCCGCGACTTCGCCGTCGACCTCGGCATGGCCCTGGCCACCATCCTGGCCGCCCTGGCCATCGGCTTCCTCGTCATGCTCGCCACCGGCAACGACCCGATCCGGGCCTACGAGGTGATGCTCACCGGCCCGCTGGAACGCTCCTTCCGCGTCGGCCGCTGGCTGGAGGACGCCACGACGCTCACCCTGCTCGGGCTCTCGGTCGCGATCCCCTTCCGCGCCCGGCAGATCAGCCTCGGCGCCGAAAGCCAGGTCTACGCCGGTGCGTTGGCGGCGGCGACCGTCGCGATCTTCGTGCCGCTGCCGCCCGTCGTCGCCGTGATCGTGCCGATGGCCGCGGCCGCCGCCGCGGGCGCCGGAATGGGCCTGGTGCCCGGCGCGATGAAGGCACGCCTCGGTGCCAACGAGATCGTGGCCACGCTGATGCTCAACGCCATCGTCGTGCGTGTCTACGACTACCTCGTCAACGGCCCGCTGAAGGAGTCGGGCAGCAGCGCCGTGCACTCGAAGTCCATCCAGCAGGACTCCGCGCTCACCCCGCTGAGCGACTGGTTCGGCGTCCCGCTGGGCCGCGCCAACATCGGTTTCGGGGTGATGCTGCTGACCGCCGTCGCGCTGTGGCTGCTCATCACCCGCACCCCGCTCGGCTACCGCATCCGGATGACCGGGGCCAACCCCGACTTCGCGGCGTACGGCGGGATCCGCGTACCCCGCGTCATCGAGTGGAGCTTCGTCATCGGCGGCGCCGTCGCGGGCCTGGCCGGTGCCCATCTCGTCCAGGGCGTGTACGGGCGACTGGAACCGGGGCTCGCCGGCAGCCTCGCCTTCGAAGGGATCGTGGTCGCCCTGCTCGCCAGGAACAACCCGCTGGTCGTCGTGGTCGCCGGACTCTTCTACTCCTACCTGCGCGCCGGGGGCGACATCATGGAACAGCAGACGGACGTCGGCACCGAGATCGTGGTGGTCATCCAGGCGGTCATCGTGCTGCTGGTCACCGCCCAGGCCCTGCCGAACCTGCTCAAGCGGCGCATCGCGCGCAGGCAGGCGGGTGCCCGATGAGTTCCGTGTTCGACGTCGTCCTCAGCAGCGCCTTCCTGGCGGCCGTGCTGCGGATCGCCACGCCGTATCTGCTCGCCGCGTTCGGCGGGCTGGTCGCCGAACGCGCCGGCATCAGCAACATCGCCCTGGAGGGCCAGATGCTCTCCGCCGCCTGCACCGGGGCACTGGTCGCCGGCTACAGCGGCTCCGTCGCGCTGGGCGCGGTCAGCGGCGTCGCGATGGCGACCCTGCTGGGCCTGCTGCTCGCCGCGCTCCGCCTGGAACTGGGCGCCGACGCGATCATCGCGGGCATCGGCCTCAACCTCCTCGCCTCAGGCGGCACCGCCTACGCCGTCTACAGCCTCCTCGACGACAAGGGCGGCACCTCCGGCCTGAAGAGCGGCAGCCTGCCGACGGTCACCCTGCCGGGCATCGAGAACGTGCCGGTGCTCGGTGATGTGCTGAGCGGCCAGAACATGGTCACCTGGCTGGCCTTCCTGGCCGCGCCGTTCGTCGCCTGGCTGTTCTACCGCACCCGCTTCGGCTTCCACCTGCGCGCGGTCGGCGAGATGCCCGACGCCGCTGAGTCCGTCGGGATCGCGGTACGGCGTGTCCAGTACACCGGACTCGCCCTCAGCGGGGCACTCGCCGGACTCGCCGGGGTCTTCCTCAGCATGGGCTACGTCTCCTTCTTCGTACGGGACATGACGGCCGGCCGCGGCTTCATCGCCCTCGCCGCCGTGTTCCTCGGCGGCCTGCGGCCGTGGGGTGTCTTCCTCGCCGCACTCGGTTTCGGAGCGGCGGAGGCACTGGCCGTGCAGCTCGGCACGCTCGACGTACCGCCACAGCTGGTGTCGACGATCCCGTACGTGATGACGCTGGTCGCGCTCGCGCTGTACGCCTGGCGCCGCAAGCGCCGGGGCCGTGCCGTGCCGGCCGCTGCCTCACTCTGACGCCTCGGCGGCAGCCTTCTTCCCCTCAACCGCAGAGCTCTCCCACCACCCGCGATTCGCCGAGCGAACGGGGCGGCGAGCCATGCCCGCACGTTCCGTTCGCTTCCCCTCCCGAAGGACACCCATGCGCCACAAATCTCCGGTGCGCCGCAGACGCGCGCTTCTCAGCTGCCTTGCCACGGCCGGCCTCCTCGGCAGCCTCGGGCTCACGAACGGGTTCGCGGCGCGATCCGGGGCGGACTCCTCCGGAAAGCCGCAGGACGTGCGGCTCCTCGACACCCTCACGGTGCCCGCCGGGACGACCGAACTCGGCATGCCCTTCGGCGGGTTGTCCGGAATCGACTACGACCCGCGGTCCGGCGAGTACGTCGCCCTCAGCGACGACCGCTCGGAGAACGGCAAGGCCCGCTTCTACACCCTCCGACTGCCGCTCGACAGGGCCGCGTTCGCCGGCGACAAGCCCGACCTCGACGGCCTGACCGTGCTCGCCGACACCACCGGTGAACCCTTCGCCCCCAAGGCGGTCGACCCCGAGGCGATCCGCTGGACCCCGGGCGGCAAGAGCCTGCTCTGGACCAGCGAGGGAGCCTCCTCCGCCGGCCGGCCCGCCTTCGTCCGCGAGGCGGACACATCCGGTGGGTACGTCCGCGAACTGCCGCTCCCCACGGCGTACGCCCCCGTCCGATCGGCCTCGGGCACCCTCACCGCCGGGGTGCGCAACAACCAGGCCCTGGAGGGGCTCACCCTCTCCCCGGACGGGCGCACGGTGACCACCATCACCGAGAACGCCCTCGTCCAGGACGGCCCGGCGGCCGGGCTGACGACCAAGAGCCCCTCCCGCCTGCTGCTGATGGACCGTCGTACAGGGAAGCCGGAGGCCGAGCACGTCTACGAGGTCGACCCGATCTCCGACGCGCCCACCGCACCCCTGCCCGCCCCGGTCGGCACGTACTCGGCGGACCGGGGTGTCTCCGAGATCCTCGCGATCAACGAGACCGACTACCTCACCGTCGAACGGTCCTTCGCCTCCGGTGTCGGCTTCGCCATCCGCCTCTACTGGACCAGCACCATCGGTGCGACCGACGTCATCGGCAAGGACGCCCTGTCCGGTACCGAGAAGCCCATGCAGAAGAAGCTGCTGTACGACTTCACCACCTCCGGCACCGACGCCGACAACGTCGAGGGCATCACCTGGGGGCCGCGACTGCCCGACGGCTCCCGCTCGCTCGTCCTCGTCGCCGACGACAACTTCGGCTTCAACGGCAGCGTCACCAAGTTCCATCTGCTGTCGGTGCGTGCGGGGCTGCTGGCGAACCGCACACCGGACGTCAACGGCGACGGAACCGTCAGCGCCAAGGACCTGGCGGCGATCCCGACCGCCGGCCCGGCCGGAGACCTCGACGGCGACGGCCGTACGGACGCCGCCGACGTCCGGCTGTGGATCACGTACACCCGCGCCTTTCCCACCACCCAGAAACCGCCGTCCACCGTCCACGTCCAATTGCCCTCGCGGCACGGCTGGGCCAGCTGAGGCAGGGCACCGACACCTCGCTGACCGTCGCCGCGGGTGACATCATCGGCGCCAGCCCCTTCCTGTCCGGCCTCTTCCACGACGAACCCACCGTCGAATCCATGGAGAAGCTGCACCTGGACGTCACCAGCGTCGGCAACCACGAGTTCGACGAGGGCACCGACGAACTGCTGCGCATGCAGCACGGCGGCTGTCACCCCGAGGACGGCTGCTACATCAAGGACGAGCCGTACGACGGCGCCGAGTTCCCCTGGCTGGCCGCCAACGTCATCGACCGCGCTTCTGGCAAGCCTCTCCTGGCGCCCACCTGGGTCAAGCGGGTGGACGGGGTGAAGGTCGGCTTCATCGGCCTGACCCTGGAGGGCGCCCCCGAGGTCACCGGCCAGTCCGGCATCACGTCCGTACGCTTCCTCGACGAGGTGCAGACCGCCAACGCCTCGGCCAGCGCACTGCGCCGCCAGGGCGTGGAGGCGATCGTCGTGCTCCTCCACGAGGGCGGGGTGCAGGCCGGGTCGTACGGACAGTGCGACGGCATCTCCGGCCCGATCGTCGACATCGCCAAGAACCTCGACCCGGCGATCGACACCGTGGTCACCGGCCACACCCACCAGCCGTACATCTGCTCCCTGCCCGACCCGGCCGGCCACCCCCGCCTGGTCACCTCCGCGTCGTCGTTCGGCCGGGTGGTCACCGAGACACGGCTGCCGGTGGATCGCCGCACCGGAGATGTCGTACGGGACCAGGTCGCCGCGATGAACCACCTCGTCACCCGCACCGGCGCCAAGGACGCCGACCAGACCGCCGTCATCGACAAGTGGAAGGCGCTGGCGGCGCCATTGGCCAACCGGGTCGTCGGCAGCGTCACCGCCGACATCACCCGCTCCGAGACCCGCGACGCCGAGTCCGACCTGGCGAACCTGATCGCCGACGCCCAACTGGCCGCGACCTCGGCACCGGAGCGCGGCGGGGCCCGGATCGCCCTGATGAACCCGGGTGGGGTACGGGCGGACCTGGTGCACGCGGCATCGACGGGCGGTGAGGCGCCCGGCGAGATCACCTACGCGGAGGCCTATGCCGTACAGCCCTTCGCCGGATCCCTGGTCTCCGTGAACCTGACGGGGGCCCAGATCGAGAAGATCCTGGAGGAGCAGTTCAACGACTCCGGTACCCGGGCACCCACCCTCATGCTCGGCGTCTCCAAGGGCCTGACGTACTCCTTCTCGCGTGGCGCCCCGGTCGGCGACCGCATCGACCCGACGTCGATCACGCTCGACGGCGAGCCACTGAAGCCGGACGCCACCTACCGGGTGACCGCGAACACCTTCCTCGCCGCGGGCGGCGACGGATTCACCACCTTCGCCGAGGGCACCGACCCCGTCGGCGGCGGGGACGACATAGCGGCCCTCACCGACCACCTCACCGCCCACAGCCCGGTCACCCCACCCGGCACCGACCGAGTGACCGAGCTGCCCTGACCACGGCCCCGGCCGAATTGACTGCTACGGCGGGCCCGGTTCTGTCCTGGCCACGTAGACCGTGTTGGTCGAGGTTCCGCCTTGCAGGGGATTGTCGAAGTCGACGACATGGGCCGCTGATTGCGGGAAGACCTCTGTGAGTGCGGAGGTGAACTGTTTGTCCGGCGGGTCGTTCGACCACAGGGCGAAGACCCCGCCCGGGCGGAGGTGTTCGGTGAGAGCCCGGAGCCCGGCAGGCTGGTAGAGCGCCGCGTGGCGCGGGTGGAGCACATGGCGCGGTGAATGGTCGACATCCAGCAGAATGGCGTCGAAGCGGCGGCCCGGCTCCCTAGGGTCCAGACCGCCCGAATCGGCCGCCATCGCGAAGAAGTCGCCTTGGACCAGACGGCAGCGGGCGTCCGAAGTCAGCCGGGCGCCGAGAGGGACCAGGCCCCGCTGATGCCAGTCGATGACTTCGGCGAGCGTGTCGATCACGGTCAGCGAGCGCACCCGGGGGTCGTCCAGCACAGCCTCGGCGGTGTACCCGAGTCCGAGTCCGCCGACGGCGACGTCCAGTTCGGTGCCGGGCAGTTTTGCCAGTCCGAGTTCCGCGAGCGCGATCTCGCCGGCTGTGAAGAGGCTGGACATCAGGAACTCGTCGCCGAGCTTCACCTCGTACACATCGGTGTCCGATACCGGGTCGCGTCGGCGCCGCAGGCTGATGTCGCCCATCGCTGTCGGGCGCCAGTCGATCTCCTCGAAACGCGCGCTCATCCGTTTACCTTTCTGAGGCGCCGCCGGTGTCCGGAGCCGGTGCCTGGAACGTCGCTCTGCGCAGGTGTGGACGCAGGCGTGAAACCGTCCCTGCCCTGCCGACAGGGCAGGGCAGGGCAGGGACGGGCAGGGAAAGGGAGGGCCACCGGTCAGGCGTCGATGATGACGGGGATGATGAGGGGCCTGCGGCGGTGGGTACGGAAGGCCCAGTTCGCCACGGCACGGGCGATGAGCTGTTCCAACTGGTGTGCGTCGCCGACGCCTTCCTGGGCTGCGGTCGCCAGAGTCTTCTCGATGACGGGGATGACGGGTTCGAAGGTGGTGTCGTCATGGACGAACCCGCGGGCCAGGAAGTCGGGAGTCTCGGCGAGCGCGCCTGTGTCGGCGTCGACGATCGCCACCACGGTGACCACGCCTTCCTCCGCGAGGGTGACGCGGTCCTTCAGGGACGCCTCGGTGGCTCCGCCGACCTCCATGCCGTCCACGTAGACATTGCCCGCGGGCACCTTGCCGGTGATCGACGCACGCCCGTCCACGAGGTCGACGACGACGCCGTCCTCGGCGATGACCACGTGCTCGGGATCGACCCCCGTACGGATGGCCAGGTCGGCGTTGGCCCGCAGGTGGCGCCATTCGCCGTGCACGGGCATGACGTTGCGGGGCTTGACGATGTTGTAGCAGTACACGAGCTCACCGGCGCTGGCGTGTCCGGAGACGTGCACCTTGGCGTTGCCCTTGTGGACGACGTGGGCGCCCCACCGGGTCAGCCCGTTGATCACCCGGTAGATGGCGTTCTCGTTGCCGGGGATCAGAGAGCTGGCGAGCAGGACGGTGTCGCCCTTGCCGATGCGGATCACATGGTCGCGGTTGGCCATCCGGGACAGAGCCGCCATCGGCTCGCCCTGGGATCCGGTGCACACCAGGGTGATCTTGTGGTCCGCCAGCTTCTCCATTTCCTTGGTGCTCACGACCAGGCCGCTGGGTACCTTCAGGTACCCGAGGTCGCGGGCGATGCCCATGTTGCGGACCATGGAGCGGCCCACGAAGGCGACCTTGCGGCCGTGCTGGTGCGCGGCGTCCAGGACCTGCTGGATGCGGTGCACGTGGCTGGCAAAACTGGAGACGATGACCCGGCGCGGGGCGGTACGCATCACCTGCTCGATCGCCGGGTTCAGGTCGCGCTCGGAGGTGGTGAAGCCAGGGACCTCGGCGTTGGTGGAGTCGGTGAGGAAGAGATCGACGCCTTCCTCGCCGAGGCGGGCGAAGGCGCGCAGGTCGGTGATGCGGTCGTCCAGCGGGAACTGGTCCATCTTGAAGTCGCCGGTGTGCAGCACCAGCCCGGCCGCGGTGCGGATCGCGACCGCGAGACTGTCCGGGATGGAGTGGTTGACCGCCACGAATTCGAGGTCGAAGGGTCCGAAGCCGCGCCGGTCGCCCTCACGTACCCGCACCGCGCGCGGCCGGATTCCGTGCTCTTTGAGCTTGGCCTCAAGGAACGCCAGTGTCAGCTTCGAGCCCACGACAGGGATGTCGGAGCGCTCCCGCAGCAGATACGGCACTCCACCGATGTGGTCCTCGTGGCCGTGGGTGAGCACCACGGCCACGATGTCGTCCAGACGATCACGGATCGAGGTGAAGTCCGGCAGGATCACGTCCACGCCGGGCTGGGTCTCTTCGGGGAACAGCACGCCGCAGTCGACGATGAGCAGTTTGCCGGCATGCTCGAAGACGGTCATGTTGCGGCCGATCTCACCCAGACCGCCCAGGGCTACGACCCTCAGCCCTCCTTGGGGCAGGGGAGGGGCGGCTTTCAGCTCGGGATGCGGATGACTCATATCCTGACGTTACCGGAGAGTCTGCCGAGGTGATCCACTGACTGCCCCACCAGCCGGTTCAGCACGGCGCGGCCGAGGCGCGGTCAGTGGGTGGAGCGGGGCTGCTACGGCAGCGGACGGGACAGCGCGCGCTGGAGGCAGTGGCGGTTGCCGTGGGTGAGCCGTACGCCGGGTGCGCTGGAGAAGACTCCGTTGGGAGCGGAGCACACGCGAAGGGCCGTTCGGTGGCGGTGTAGTTGGCTGCCTGCGCGAGGAAATGCCGGATCTGCCCTGCACAGACAGCGGGCGGCGCGACTGGCTCCCCTCCGGGGTGATCTCGACGCCGGCGGCGGCGCGGCGATCCTGGAGCACCTGAACGCCGGCCTGGTCGATGGAGCCTGGGCGTCCAGGCGGGTGCGGGCTGCGTCGCTCGCCACCGCTTCGGAGGCGACGAGCGCGTTCTGCGCCACTTCGAGGGCGCCCTGCGGGACCTTCACGGCTTTGCGCATCAGGTACGACGGCCAGGCAATCGCGCCGATACCGGCGGTGGTGCCTACGGAGCCAATCACAACCACATGATTTCCGACATGGCCGGTGATTTTCTTATGGCTCATCCAAAACGAGTCAATCGTCTGGTCAGGGGCGGTATTTGGCGCGCCGACCCGGCGCCATCCGCCGGGCGATCTCGTCCAGCAGCACGGGATCGCCCTCGAACCGGTACTTGTCGAAGTACTCCGTGGCGGCACGGCCGGACCGAAGCGTGAAGTGGCCTTCCAGATGAGAGGCCTCATGGATGCGGCGAGCAAGATCAGAATGTGTCACAGGCAGCCGGTCTTCCAGGCATCCCGCTGAGCCATGACACGGGCACGCTACACAGGGCCAGGTCCAGGAGGCCCACCCTCCCTGCCGACGCCATGAGCACGAAGCCGACACCGTGAACACCAGACGCTCCTGCACGTCATCAACGCCAGTGACGCCGTCGTGCTCATGAAGCGGGTCGGACAACAAGCACGGCCTCCCAACGGAACTGCCTGTAGTCAGGCCGACGTGGCCATCCCCTGCGTGGACAAAGGACAGCCCGAAAGCCTGTCCATGACTTCGGCTCGCCCGCCCACCCGGGCAGCAGAGCCGGGTCGGGCACAGGGGCGGCGAGCATCGGTTCCGGCAGTGTCCACGTCACAGCCCATGCCTTCCACCCAGCCGGGTCCGTCCGCGAACCGAGTGGTGCACGCGCACCCGACCACAGGCCCGACCACGGCAGGTCAGCGCGCTACGGCACCTCGCCGGGCTCGCCTGTTCGGTGCTGTGGGTTGAGTTCCTGGCGAACGTCCAGGTAGCAGCGCAGCCGGACGCCGGGCTGCCCCGGATCCCGGGTCGTACGGTCCGCCGTTGCGGTCGCCCACTGCGCGGCGAGCAGCTTCTGGACGGCGAAGGCGGTCTGGTCGTCGCACGCCGCGATCTCCACCACAGCCAGCCCCGGCTGTTCCGCATGGGCTTCGTCGATCGGCCCCATGTACGGCACTACGTTCCGGCGCCCGAAAGGGTTCTGCGATCCGGCCGTCTTCAACCGACCGAGTAGGGTCCCGACACGGCGGCCATGGTCAGGATCATGATCAGCACATTGCAGCCAGTCCGAGAGGTAAGCCATGCACAACAACTACCCGAGATTCCCGGGATTCGAGAACGTCAGTCTGGAGGACAGCTACGTACTGGACATCGCGGTCCACCCGGGTGTCCTGACCCTCAAACTGGATCTGCTGCTCCTGCCGGGACACCCCGGATACTGGGCCCCGCTACCAGGGGAACGTGCCTGCTTCCGACAGGCCAGGGTCGTCTTCCCATCCGTACGTGACCTGCACTGGGCGGGCCAGAGTGTCATCAGGCCTGCGATCGACATGAGCGGCAGTGCCGACTTCGGATCAGTCGACTCTCTGAGCAGTCTCCATGACGGTTACAAGATCCTGGGCGACTGGGGCGAGATCATCCTGCGGTCAGACCCGCCTTCCTTGTCCATCGATCCGGCGCCCACCACTTGATCCAGACGAATCGACCTAGCTGGAGGCGTCGGCCATCTCCGGCTTGTGGTGGTGCTTGAGCGCGGTAGGGGCCGCGAGGACGTCGGCCGCGGCGAACTCGCTCCAGTACGCGTGCGTGACGATCGGCTCGGCGAGTTCGAGCTCCCGCGCCCGTAGCTGGCGGAAAGCTCCGACCCGGGCGACGGCGCGTGATCAGCGGGGCAGGGCGGGCCGATGCATGCCCGGCCCCGGACCGCTCAGACCGCGAGCGGTTCCAGGTCCCGGAAGATCCGCTGATCCGTCTCGGCTGGCCCGGTCGTCCCGTTCTCCTCGCCCAGCAGGCGCCTCAGCTCCGTCAGCGCCTCGTCGCGCAGGCTCCGCGCCTCGTCGGTGCGGCCGAGCGCGTTCAGAGTGAGCCCCGCATTGGCGAAGACGGCCAGGGTGTCCGGGTGGTGGTGTCCGAGAACCCTGGCCAGCGTCGTCATGATCTGCTCCTCCAGCAGCCACGCCTCCTCGAGGCGACCTTGGCTGGCGAGGACGTTGGCATGGTTGGCGCCGCAGAAGAGCGTGTGCGGGTGCTGCTCTCCCAGCATCTCCCCCATACGGTCGCGCACCTGCCGGAACACCGCGTCCGCCTCCTCCTTGTCACCGCAACCCCAGTGGTAGATGGCGAGGTTGTTCAGCGCCGCCTGTGTGTGCGGATGAGCCTCGCCCGGCACCTTCCGGTACTCGGCCAGCGCTTCCTGGGCCACTTCGCGGGCGGCCTCCGGGTCGTCGGCGGCGAACAGGTCGGCGGCCAGGTTGAGGTCACAGGCCAGCGAGTCCGGAGTCGGGCCGGAGTACTGGGCCCGGTGTCTGTCGCGGGTCGCCGTCGTCAGTCTCCGAGCGTCCTCGAACCTGCCCGCCCGGCGCAGCGAGACGGCCAGCGACTTGGCGCACTGGAGGGTCCCGGGGAAGTCGTTGCCGAGGATGCGCTTGTGTGCTTCGTACACCTGGGAGAGCTGCGTGACGGAATCGGTGTAACGGCCGACGTCGCGCAGATCGCGGCCGAGTCGCTCGGCGGACGCGAGGGTGTAGGGGTGATCCGGGCCCAGGACCTCCAAGCGCCGGTCGAGGGTCTCCTGGTCGATGTTCAGGGCCTCGCCGTAACGGCCGACCATGCGCAGGGCGAGTGCCAGGTTGTTGGCGGCGCTCAGGGTCCGGTGGTGTGACTCGTGGAATATCCGGCTGAACCCCTCATGCGCCTCCCGCGCGAGAGGGACCGCGGACCGGTACTCGCCGGTGGCCGTGAGGTCACTGGAGAGGGCCGACGCCGTGACGTACGTGTGGGGATGCTCAGGACCTAGCACTCGGCGCTGGCGCTTCAGGAGGTCGATGTCGATGTCCCGCGCCTGTGTGTAGAGCCCCTGCGAGCGCAGCACGTTGCCGAGCTGGCTGCGCATGTACAGGTACTGCACGTTGTCCTCGCCGAGCAGTGGCTTCCAGTTTTCCAAAACCTCCTCGGCCTCCTGCCGCGCCCCCGCGAAGTCGCCGCGCTTCCACCGGTAGCGGACCCGGTCGATGAACAGTCGGCGGGTCTCGGGGGAGGTGCAGTTCCGGGCGTCGGAGGCGTTGAGATGCGGCCAGATGACGGCGAACCGCGGCCAGGTCTCGGGGTCGTCGATGGGCTCGTCGCCGTCGGGACGCGCGTCGGCCAGCACAGTGTGTGCGACGTGCCGTGCCTCCTGCTGTTCCGCCTCGGTCAACTGGGACCGGATCACCGCCTGCACCAGTCGGTGCACCTGGATGCTGTTGCCGACCCGGTCGACCTTGGCGAGGGCGAACCGGTCGATCTGGCGGATCACCCTCCCGAGCATCAGGCTCTCCGACAGGGAGGCGTCGTACGGCTTGAGGGCGTTGATCATTCCGTTGCTGTAGAGCAGGTCCGACGAGACCGGCCCGGGGGCCAGGAAGGCGCAGAGCTCCAGCAGCCGTACCGAGGCAGGGGAGTCTTCCTTCAGCCGGGCGATGGACACGTTCCAGGTCGCGGCGACGGTCTTCGGGTAGTAGGCGGGCTGGTTGAGGGTCAGGACATCGCTGGTCTGATCCGTCAGCTGCCGCAGGTACTCCTCGATCGGAGTGGCCGTCTCGGCCAGCCAGGCGGCCGCCTGTTCCACGGCCAGCGGCAGGTCGCCCACCGCCGTCGCGACCTGGTCGGCCTGCTCTGCCGTCAGTCCCTGTGCGCGGCGGGTGAGGTGCTCGACGCTCTCCTCGCGCAGGAAGACATCGACGGACTGGGCCGCACCGTGCAGTCCCCAGGCCTGGTTGCGGGAGGTGACGAGGATGTGCCCGCCACCGTCACCGCCGCCGGTCGGGAAGTAGCGGGCCAGTGTGACGGGGTCGTCGGCGTTGTCGAAGATCAGGAGCCAGCGCTTGGCCGGCGTCCCCCGCGAGAGCATCTGCAGGGTTTCCGCGCAGGCCATGGCCATGTCTTCGTTGCTCGGCAGACCGAGACGGGCGCCCAGCTCGGCGAACGAGGCGACAATGTCGTCCCCCTGCTCGGCCCGGATCCACCACACCAGGTCGTAGTCACCCATGAAGCGGTGCACGTACTCCAGCGCGATCTGCGTCTTGCCGACGCCGCCCAGCCCGAACAGCGCCTGCGGTGGCGGCAGGACGGCGAGGACGCCGTGGCTCAATTGCTCCCGGACCTGGTCCAGGACGGCGTTGCGGCCGGTGAAGGCGACATTGCGCTGCGGTGCGTTCCAGACCGCCGGTACCCGGCCGGGGAACCGTGGCCGGGACGGGTCGGCGCCCGGGTCCGGCACCGGCAGTTCCAGAGCCCGGAACAGAGCTTCGACGCATCGTTGTTCGTCGAGTCGGCTCAGGTCGGTCGGATTGTGTTCGCGGTACGACTCCGGCAGCCGGACCTCGTCGATCCTGACCGGGACCGGTGTCCCGTGCAGGATCGCCGCGCCCGTGAGCGCGCGCCAGACGGATCCGCCGTGCCGTGACCTCTGGAAGGCACTGGACAGCAGCACCACGGTGCGCCGGGCGAGGTCCGGCTGCTCGATGGGACGCGCGGAGACGTCATGCAGCGTCACATCGCAACTGACCTGCTTCAGCAGGGCCTCCACCCAGTCGGCCCAGAGCCGGTTCTCCGGTGCGTACGCGACGGTCACCTCGGCCCTGGTCGCCGAGGGCAGACGTCGGCGGAACGCGTCGCGGCAGCGCAGTCGTACCGGCTCGGGCACCGGCGGCAGCCCGGTCACCGCGCCGTCGGAGAGGACGGAGGTGAGCCGTTCGAACGAGGCCAGGAGCGAGTTCGCGCTGCCCGGCTCGTCACCGACGGTGGCGAGCATCTCCCCGTAGGCGTAGTACGGGCGGTACGGGATCTCGACGTTGGCCCAGTAGGCGGCCCGCTCCTCGCCGCCCAGTCCCCTGGGCAGGCCCTCGAACTTGAGCCGAGCCAACGCCCGTTGGGTACTCACCTGCTCCTGCTCACTCTCGTCGATGCGCATCGGCACGGGGAACACCCGGATCAGGCGCCGTACGTGTCCGGCCTCGACGTTTCTGGCCACCTTCAACGCGCCGTCCATCGACTGGTTGTTGAGGACGAAGCAGTTGACAAGAATGTCGGGTATCTGGAGGGTGCAGATTCCGGCATTGTCGGAAAGACCTGGCCGGCTGTCGATTAGGACGTAGTCGTACGACTCCTTCATGCTGTCGCGCAGGGCTTCCAGGAAGAGGCCGCCGCCCAGGCGCTCGTAGAAGTTGTCCCATTCGAAGAAGGGGGCGGTCTCCGAGTACGCGAGGTCCTGGCGGCCCGCGGAGAGGAAGTCGAGGGAGCCGCCCTCCTGGAAACGCAGGCCGTACCGCTCGGGTGTGAGGGAGACGGAGTGCTGCTCGACGTTCGCGTATTCCTTGTGCCAGGCGCCGACGCGCCGGGTTCCAGCGGTCGTGGCCCCGACGTACTCGTTGATGAGGTCGATGACGCCCGGGGCCGTCGCTGGCGTGTTCGGGTCGAGGAAGGGGAGGAAGTACCTGTCCAGGCCGGGTGCTTCCAGGTCCCAGTCGACGGCCAGGACTTTCTTGCCGTTCGCGGCCAGGATCCACGCCACGTTGGCCAGGGCCATCGTGCGGCCCGTACCGCCCTTAAATGAGTAGAAGGTGACGATCCGTCCGTCACGCGTGGCCGTCATGAGTCTCCTTTCTGGTCGGATCCCTCCAGCACCCCGACGTGTAACAGCCTCACCCCTACAAGTGCTTGGCGTCGTCCCCACTCAGCCGCTGCCACAGGTTCTCCAGCTCCCGCAGTAGAGCGTCCAGGTCGCTGGACTGAGCGGAGGTCCCCACGACCGGAGCTGTTTGGCGGACCTGCCCGTCGAAGAACTGATGCGTCCAGGTCCAGCCGCGTTCCTCCGTGATGCGCCTGGCCACGTCGTACGCCGTCATCGGTTCCATACCCGGCACTGTACGGCGACGACGGAATCGCCGGACCGGCCTCCTGATTACTGCGCGACGGCCAACCCGACCCCGGACAGCAGTACTTCACAACAGCGTGGCCGTACCTCGTCCTGGCCAGGCCGGACGACGGCCGAGGCCTGCATTGCTGCGTGGCGATGTTCAGTGATGTACGTCCAGGTAGGCGTCGTGCTCGGCGTAGTGGATGACTGCCTTGCATCTCGCCGAGGCGTCGGGGCCGGGCTCCGTCCCGCCAGGACGACCACACTTCGAGGACGTCCTGGGCCAGTACTGCTTCGAGTAGACAGGGAAGGTTGGGCGGCGGCGCGTCGAATGCTGCGACGGCCGCGTCTGAGGCGGCCGTTCAGGGCTTGGCTGCGTAGACCACCGCTTCGGCAGGGTGTTCGTCGAGAGACTGCAGAAGGTCCAGGAGAGTGGGCACGGTGAGAGATTATGGCGCTCACCTCGAACGACAACTCCTGGACCGGTTCTTGATCTCCCGCTGGGTAGCCGGCACGAAGCTCGAGGAGCCGCTGCGCCGGTTCTACGCCGCCACGCCTCCTGCGGATCTGCCCGCCGACGTGTGCTGAGGTGAGCTGCGCGGGTCGGATGGGCTCCAGGGAAAGTACTGGGCTGGGTCGCAGTGATCGGGTCACGCCCGTGAGGTCTGTCGGCTGCAGTCGTTTCCAGACTGGTGCACCTGAGCGGTGAAGCCGACCTCGCCCCTGGACCCGGACTCCGCCGCCCGCCCTGCTGCGCCGCCACGCTCACGTTGAAGGCCCGCCGGGCCTGTGCGGCCGGGCCGTCGGTCCGGTGGTGTCCTGGCCTGGGTGTCACCGTCGTGGAGCGGGCAGCCGAGAGATCTGGGAGTGGTGCCGGTGCCGGGTGCTGGCAGGCTGCCCCGTTCTTCGAGTACCTGGTGTGCGGGGTGGTGGCCGGGCAGGCTAGTTTGCTCGGGTGAGTCTCCTTGATGATGTGGCCGAGCGTGACGGTTGGCGCTGCTGGGTGTGTGACGAACCGGTCAACCCCGACGAGTCGGTGAACGACCCGCGGGGGCCCAGCGTCGACAGCCGGACCGCCGACCGCAAGGCCAAGGTCGCCGAGCGGCTCGCGCACCGTGGGTGCAATACCCGTAAGGGCGCGGTCAAGGTGGTCATCGCCTGGCCGGACCGCCTGTACGTGGTCGAACCCGCGCCGCTCATCACCGTTGCCGGGAGGCTGGAACGCAAGGGGGGCCGCGAGATGGTGGGCCGATGTCTGACCAAGCGGGACGCCCAGGAGGCGGCAGATTGGCTGGTGGACCGGTTCTCCCGACTGATACCGGGGCTGCCGGTGACCGCCGACATCGAGGCGGGCGGCGGCCAGTTCCTCGTCATCCTGGCCACCGGCCGTCGCTGACCGCGGCGGCGGGCCCGGAGCTCCGCTGGCTGATGGCTAGCCGATCTTCTTCCAGGGCTTGCAGTCGGTGGTCTGGAACGCCTTGTCACCTGCGGCGACCTTGACGATGGCCGGGCCCTGGGCGTTGCCGTTGGCGATGATGGCGCTGCCCTCGCCGGTCGTGTCGTTCAAGCGTGCCCAGTAGCAGCCACCGCGGCAGCTGCGACGGGAGTGGCTGACCGGGCTGATCCGGGAGGTGCACGTCGCCTCACGCGGCACCTACGGCTACCGCCGCGTCCACGCCGAGCTCACCTTGGGCATGCCACTTTGAGTATGTCCGCGGTTGTCTAGTTGTCGTCATCGCCGGGGAGCCTGCGGGGCTTCCCGTGTCAGCGGCTGTGGTGGACATGGACTTCCTTCTGCTCGGTCGGAGGGGGCTGGGAGCGAGCGACTGACGGTCCCGCCGTGAAGCAGTCGTCGGCCGCCCAGGGGCGCAGCGCGGAGAGGAACGTCTGGACGTTCCTCTCCGGCCGGTGCTCCACGAAGATGCGCAGTGCCCTGCGCCGGGGCTCCAGGTGCTGGTCGATCACCTTGAGTCCCGTCGGCGTGATCGAGACGAGCTTGACCCGCCGGTCCGCCGGGCTCTCGCGTCGCTCGACACTTCCGAGCCGGACCAGGCGGTCGATGTCTCTTCTGGCGGCGGTGAGGGACAGCCCCGACCGGTGGGCGATCTGGTGGATCGGCTGCGGTTCCTCGGCGGCGGCCAGCAGCATCAGGGCGCGGATTTCGCGGTGTCCGGTGGCGGAGATGCCGGTCGCGATGACTGCGGCCTGCGACCCGAGCCTGTACCGGCCGGGCGCATCCGTGGGACCCGGCCGCCTTGCGGAACACGGCGGCCGACGGCTCGCAGGACCGGGAGCTCATCCAACAGCCCCTGGCGTGGGGAGCTGCGGTAGCGGTGCGAAGCCGACAGGGCGAGGGCCCGGTCGTTGCGGTGTCGCTCGGCCGGAAGGTATGCGCGCATGCCCGGGACTGGAGCGATCGCTCGGCTCGGTCAGCCTGGCCGCCGTCGCTGTCCCTGTTGTACGACTCCCGGACGTTACCCATCCAGACTTTGTCCTGAGCGTGGAAAAAGAGGTGCTGTACTTCGGCCTAAGTACTTCCCAGTCCGGAAAATCGTTGTTACGTTCCTCTTCGACAACCTGACGGTGCAGTCGGTGGGGACAGGCACCCGTATCCCCGGCCGTGGGCGAGGGAAGAGGAGGGATCGTGAGACGGATGACTGCTCGGCCTGAGAACGCGCATCAGGCGCGGCTGCTTCGTCTACTGCGTGACAACGGGGCCAACTCCCGGGCCCAACTGGGCGACCTGGTGGACCTGTCCCGATCGAAGCTGGCCGTAGAAGTGGACCGGCTGCTGGAGACGGGACTGGTCGTCGCGGACGGGCTGGCCCCGTCCCGGGGCGGCCGACGGTCGCACAACATCCGGCTCGCGCCGACGCTGCGTTTCCTCGGCGTCGACATCGGCGCGACCTCGATCGACGTCGCGGTCACCAACGCCGAACTGGAAGTGCTGGGGCACGTCAACCAGCCCATGGACGTACGCGAGGGCCCGGTCGCGGTCTTCGAGCAAGTCCTGTCCATGGCGGCCAAGTTGAGGGCCTCCGGGCTCGCGGAGGGCTTCGACGGCGCCGGTATCGGCGTCCCGGGCCCGGTCCGCTTCCCCGAGGGCGTACCGGTCGCCCCGCCGATCATGCCCGGCTGGGACGGCTTCCCCGTACGGGAGGCGCTCAGTCAGGAACTGGGCTGCCCGGTGATGGTCGACAACGATGTGAACCTGATGGCGATGGGGGAGCAGCACGCGGGCGTCGCGCGCTCCGTGGGCGACTTCCTCTGCGTCAAGATCGGCACCGGTATCGGCTGCGGCATCGTCGTCGGCGGTGAGGTCTACCGTGGTACTACGGGCAGCGCGGGCGACATCGGGCACATCCAGGCGGTGCCCGACGGCCGCCCGTGCGCCTGCGGCAACCGGGGTTGCCTGGAAGCCCACTTCAGCGGGGCAGCGTTGGCCGGTGACGCCGAGCAGGCCGCGCGTGAGGGCCGGTCGGCACAGCTTGCCGCCCGGCTGGAGACGGCCGGGCGCCTGACGGCCGAGGACGTGTCGGCTGCCGCGGCAGCGGGGGACGCGGTGGCTCTGGAGCTGATTCGGGAGGGCGGGAAGCGTCTGGGCCAGGTCATCGCCGGCCTGGTCAGTTTCTTCAATCCGGGGCTGGTGGTGATCGGCGGCGGTGTGACCGGGCTCGGGCACACGTTGCTGGCCAGCGTTCGGACCCAGGTGTATCGGCAGTCGTTGCCGCTCGCCACCGGCAATCTGCCGATTGTGCTGGGCGAGTTGGGACCGGCAGCCGGAGCGATCGGCGCGGCCCGGCTCATCAGCGACCACGTCTTCTCGCCCGCCTGACCGCTGCCCGACCGCACCGGCAAAACGGACCACCAGTCGCGCCACGACACCCCCGTGGCGTAGCTACGACGTCACTTGAACCCCACTGGCGTCAACCCCACGACCAATGCTCCTCGGCAACCCCATGGCGCCGTCGCGACACCCGTAGAACCCCCGCAACGCCACAGCCCCGTCGGTATCCACTGCATGCAGCGCCGACGGCTGACTCCCCCCACTGCATGGCTCCCAGGCCGTTGGGCCTGCCCTGCCCCTACGCCCCGGCGGCACCTGCCGCCCCGGGCTTCCCAGAGCTGTCCACGTACCTGCTCCATCCTGCCCAGCTCCGCTCGCTCACGGCCCGCACCTGCCGAGGGGATTTCTCATGGCACCACCATCACCCCTGCTCACCATGTCCGCTATCACCAAGTCGTTCCCGGGCGTTCGCGCCCTGGACGG
The DNA here is from genome assembly GCF_042889145.1 of Streptomyces sp. NPDC002680. Lineage (NCBI taxonomy): Bacteria > Bacillati > Actinomycetota > Actinomycetes > Kitasatosporales > Streptomycetaceae > Streptomyces > Streptomyces sp. NPDC002680. Next base: position 16,703 of record NZ_JBIAQP010000001.1, on the reverse strand, counting down.
TGTGGATCTCGAGGTCCAGGCCGGCGAAGTCCATTGCCTCCTCGGTCAGAACGGAGCCGGAAAGTCCACGTTGATCAAAGTGCTCGCCGGCGCTCACCAGCCCGACAGCGGTGAGATCACCTGGCAGGGCGAGGAAGTGACCCTGGGGTCGCCGATCGCCGCCATGCGCCTCGGCATCGCCACCATCTACCAGGAACTCGACCTGATCGAGGGGCTGTCCGTCGCGGAGAACGTCTTCCTGGGGCACGAGCCGACCTCGGCCGGGTTCGTCGTGCGCGGCTCCGTCGCCCGTACGGCGACCGCTGAGTTGCTGGAACGGCTGGGGCACTCGGAGATCGACCCCTCGCGACTCGTCGGTGATCTGTCCGCGGCGCAGCAGCAGATCGTCTCCATGGCCCGCGCACTGTCCCACGAGGTTCGGCTGATCGTGATGGACGAGCCGTCCGCGGCACTCGACCCCGAAGAGGTGGACAACCTCTTTCGGATCGTGGGTGATCTGACGGCCGACGGGGTCGCCGTCATCTACATCTCCCACCGCCTTGAGGAGATCCGGCGTATCGGCGACAGGGTCACGGTCCTGAAAGAGGGCCGGTCGGTCGCGGGCGGTCTGCCCGCCGAGTCGACGCCGACCCATGAGGTCGTGGCCCTGATGACCGGGCAGAACGTGGAGTACGTCTTCCCCGAGCGCCCAGAGACAGGGTTCGCCACGGGGAAGGAACCGGTGCTGACGGTCGAGGGGCTCACCCGGCGAGGGGAGTTCGCACCCGTCGATCTGGAGCTGCGGCCCGGTGAGATCGTCGGTTTGGCCGGACTCGTCGGGTCCGGGCGCAGCGAGATCCTGGAGACGATCTACGGGGCACGCAGGCCCGACGGCGGTCGGGTCCTCGTCGACGGCACCCCGCTGCGCCCGGGAAGTGTCCGGGCCGCCGTCCGCGCCGGCATCGGCCTCGCGCCCGAGGAACGCAAGGCGCAGGGCCTGCTGATGCTGGAGTCCGTCAGCAGCAACGTCTCGGTCTCCACCCTGTCCAGGTTCGCCCGCGCGGGCTGGATCGATCGGCGCACCGAGCGGGCGGCGACGCACCAGGCGGTGCGGGAACTGTCCCTGCGCCCGGACAATCCCGATGCCGCGATCAGGACCCTGTCCGGCGGCAACCAGCAGAAGGCGGTCCTGGCGCGTTGGCTGCTGCGGGGCTGCAAGGTGCTGCTGCTGGACGAGCCGACCAGGGGTGTCGACATCGGCGCCCGGGCGGAGCTCTACGCCGTGATTCGCCGGCTGGCCGACGAGGGCCTGGCCGTACTTCTCGTGTCCAGTGAGGTGCCCGAGGTCCTGGGGCTCGCCGACCGGGTGCTGGTGTTGCGTGAAGGCAGCGTCGTGCACACCGCGGACGCCCGGGAGCTCGACGAGCACCGTGTACTCGATCTTGTGATGGAAGGGAGCCCGACGCCATGACGCAGCCGGCCACCGCGCCCCAGAAGGAAGCGCCGACGTCCGCCGCCAAGTCCGCGGGGGGCCAGGACAGTTCACGCCGACCCGCTCTGCGGTGGGACGTGCGTACGCTGTCCCTGCTCGGAGTCCTCGCCGCCCTGGTCGCGGTCGGCGGGATCACCGCACCGGACGAGTTCCTGGCGACGAGCAATCTGCAGCTCGTCCTCACCCAGGCGTCCGTGATCGGTGTCGTCACCGTCGGCATGACCTTCGTCATCACCAGTGGCGGGATCGATCTGTCGGTCGGCGCGATGGTGGCGCTCGCCTCGGTGTGGGCGACGACCGTGGCGACCCAGGAGTTCGGCTTCGCCGGCATCCTCTTCACCGCTGTGATCGTCGGTGTGGGCTGCGGCCTCGTGAACGGTCTGCTGATCGCCTACGGCAGGATGGTGCCGTTCATCGCGACGCTGGCCATGCTCGCCTCCGCCCGCGGCCTGGCGTTGCAGATCACGGGCGGCAGCACCCAGGTCGTGAGCGTCGAATCGGTGCTCGATCTCGGAGCCAGGGACTCCTACGTCCTCGGCATCCCGCCGCTTGTCCTGATCTTCGGCGCGGTCACCGTCATCGGCTGGCTGCTGCTCAACCGCACCACCTTCGGCCGCCGCACCGTCGCGGTCGGCGGCAACGCGGAGGCGGCACGCCTCGCCGGCATCGACGTCCGCCGCCAGCGCCTCTACCTGTACCTGCTGTCCGGACTGTGCTGCGGCATCGCCGCGTTCATGCTGATCGTGCTCGCCGGCTCGGGCCAGAACACCAACGGCAACCTCTACGAGCTGGACGCCATCGCCGCCGCGATCATCGGCGGCACCCTGCTCAGCGGCGGCCGCGGCACCATCATCGGCTCCGTCCTCGGTGTCCTGATCTTCACCACGATCACCAACATCTTCGCCCTGAACAACCTCGAGACCGCTGTCCAGCAGATCGCGAAGGGCGCCATCATCGTCGCCGCCGTCCTGGTCCAGCGCCGCTCGTTGTACGGCGACACCTGACGCCGTACCCCACACCGCCGGACGGCGGCCCCTGACACCGCCGTCCGGCACCCCACAGCCTCCATCTGACGCACACCCGCCCAGCCGAAGGGTCGATCCGCCATGGCAAGAACCCCCGCCACCAGCCGCAGAGCACTGCTGTTCGGCACCGCAGCCGTCTCTGCCGGCGCGCTACTGACGGCCTGCACCAGCAACGAGCCCAAGAACCAGGAACCGGCCGCGGACAACGCCGCCCCGGTCGCCGACGACAAGCCCGGCAAGCAGGTCACCATCGGCTTCGCCGGACCGCAGGCCGACCACGGCTGGCTCAACGCCATCAACGACAACGCCAAGTCACGTGCGAAGAAGTACTCCGACGTCACCCTGGAGATCACCGAGGGGTCCAACGACACCGCCCAGCAGATCGGCCAGATCCAGACCCTGATCAACAAGAAGGTCGACGTCCTGGTGATCCTGCCGGCCGACGGCAAGGCCCTCACCCAGGTCGGACTGCAGGCCATGCGGGCGGGCATACCCGTCATCAACCTGGACCGCGTCTTCGCCTCCCCGCAGGCCTACCGCTGCTGGATCGGCGGCGACAACTACGGCATGGGCCTCAACGCCGGCCACTACATCGGCGAACAGCTCAAGGACACAAAGAACGCCAAGGTCGTCGAACTCGCCGGCCTCGACAACCTCGAACTGACCCAGCAGCGCACCAAGGGCTTCGACGACGCCCTGAAGAACTACCCGAACATCCGCAAGGTGGCCCGCCAGGCGGCCGACTTCACGGTGGAGTCCGGGCAGGCGAAGATGGCCCAACTGCTCCAGGCCCAGTCGAAGTTCGACGCGCTGTGGAACCACGACGACGACCAGGGTGTGGGCGCGCTGCGCGCCATCGATCAGGCCGGTCGCGACGACTTCCTGATGGTCGGCGGCGCAGGTGCCAAGTCCGCGATGGACGCCATCAAGGCCGGCGACAGCGTGCTCAAGGCGACCGTCCTGTACCCGCCTACGATGGCCGCCTCCGCCATCGATCTTGCCCGGGCGCTCGGCCAGGGCAAGGGCGTCGGTGGCCTCGCCGAGTTCGAGATTCCGTCCACGCTGACCCTCTACTCGGCCGTGGTCACCAAGGACAACGTCGACCAGTACCTGCCGACCGGCTTCAGCTGACCGGTCCGGGCCGTGCGCCCCGCGAACACAGTGATGAGTCAGTGACACTCCGATCAGGAGGAATCCGTATGGAACAGAGGGACAGTCGGACCGCACCGCCGGCACTCGGCGTGGGCATGGTCGGCTACGCGTTCATGGGCGCCGCGCACTCACAAGGGTGGCGCACCGTCGGGCGCGTGTTCGACCTGCCACTGCGGCCGGTCCTGGCCGCGATCGCCGGCCGCGACGCGCACGCCGTGCGGGCGGCGGCCGACAAGCATGGCTGGGCCGCGGCGGAGACCGACTGGCGTGCCCTCATCATCCGCGACGACGTACAGCTCGTCGACATCTGCACTCCGGGCGACAGCCATGCGGAGATCGCGATCGCCGCGCTGGAGGCGGGCAAGCACGTGCTGTGCGAGAAGCCGCTGGCCAACTCGGTCGCCGAGGCGGAGGCCATGACCGCGGCCGCTGAAGCGGCCCGCTCGCGCGGGCAGCTGGCCATGGTGGGCTTCAACTACCGGCGGGTGCCCGCCCTCGCCTTCGCCCGCCGGCTCATCGCCGACGGCAGGCTCGGCACGATGCGCCATGTGCGGGTCAGCTACCTCCAGGACTGGCTGGTCGACCCTGACTTTCCGCTGACCTGGCGGCTGCAGCGGGAGCACGCGGGGTCGGGGGCGCTCGGTGACCTCGGCGCGCACATCGTCGACCTCGCGCAGTACCTGGCGGGTGAGGTGCTGGTCGGTGTCTCCGCCCAGACGGAGACGTTCGTCAAGCACCGCCCCCGCCTCGACGGTGCCTCCTCGGGCCTGTCCGCTGCCGGCGGCACCCAGCGCGATGCGGTGACGGTCGACGACGCGGCTGTCTTCACCGGCCGGCTCGCCTCGGGGGCGCTGGCCGTGTTCGAGGCGACCCGGATGGCCTCGGGGCGCAAGAACGCCCTGCGGCTGGAGATCAACGGCGAGTCCGGTTCGCTCGCCTTCGACCTCGAACGCCTCAACGAACTGTCCTTCCACGACCACCGGGAGCCCGCCGCCACGGCGGGGTTCCGCAGGATCGTCGTCACCGAGGCCGAGCACCCCTACCTGGAGGGCTGGTGGCCGCCGGGCCATGTGCTCGGCTATGAGCACACCTTCGCCCACCAGGCCCGCGACCTGGTCGAGGCCATCGCATCGGGCACCGACCCGGTGCCGTCGTTCGCCGACGGTCTGCAGGTGCAGCGGGTGCTCGCCGCGGTGGAGGAGAGCGCGCAGAAGAACTCCGTCTACACCCCTGTCCAGGCCGTCGAGGCCGAAGTCCGCTAGAGAGCCGTCAGGAACCCCGCTCGGAGGCACCATGCCACGCCCGTTCACCCTGTTCACCGGTCAGTGGGCCGATCTGCCGTTGGAGGAGGTCTGCCGGCTGGCCGCCGAGTTCGGCTACGACGGCCTCGAACTCGCCTGCTGGGGCGACCACTTCGAGGTCGACAAGGCGCTTGCCGATCCGTCCTACCTACCCGGCCGCCATGCCCTGCTGGAGAAGTACGGCCTGAAGTGCTGGGCGATCTCCAACCATCTCGTCGGCCAGGCCGTGTGCGACCACCCCATCGACGAACGGCACCAGGGGATCCTGCCCGCCAGGATCTGGGGCGACGGGGAGCCGGAGGGGGTACGCCGGCGCGCCGCGGCCGAGATCAAGGACACGGTGCGGGCCGCGGCCGCCTTCGGAGTCGACACGGTCGTCGGGTTCACCGGATCGTCGATCTGGCATCTGGTGGCGATGTTCCCGCCGGTACCGGAGCGGATGATCGAGCGCGGCTACGAGGACTTCGCCGAGCGCTGGAATCCGATCCTGGACGTGTGCGACAGCGAGGGCGTCCGCTTCGCCCACGAGGTCCATCCGAGCGAGATCGCCTACGACTACTGGACCACGAAACGTGCCTTGGAGGCGGTGGACCACCGGCCTGCCTTCGGGCTCAACTTCGACCCCAGCCACTTCGTCTGGCAGGACCTGGACCCGGTCGGCTTCCTCTACGACTTCCGGGACCGGATCTATCACGTCGACTGCAAGGAGGCCCGCAAGCGTCTGGACGGGCGCAACGGGCGGCTCGGCTCCCATCTGCCCTGGGGTGACCCGCGGCGCGGCTGGGACTTCGTGTCCGCCGGGCACGGTGACGTCCCCTGGGAGGACGTGTTCCGGATGCTGCGTTCGATCGGTTACGGCGGTCCGGTCTCGGTGGAGTGGGAGGACGCCGGCATGGACCGTCTCGTCGGCGCTCCGCGTGCGCTCGCCCATCTGAAGAAGTTCGACTTCGACCCGCCTTCGGCGTCCTTCGACGCCGCCTTCTCAGGGGGCGAGAACTAGCGCTCCGCGGCCAGGGCGTGATGCGCCGTCGGTCTTCAGCGGCGCCGTCGTGGCGGGGCGCGTCCTGGCGGGGCAGGCCCACATCGGCTCAGTCCACACATAGTTGGAGCACCGGGGAACCGTAGCTGTCCTCCTGCCCTGGTGAGAGCCGACCGGGTCCGTGTCCGGTGGCGGAAGAGCCACCGGGCCGGTCCGGGCTGCCCTGACACCACTTTGTCCTGATCAAGGAAAAAGTTCGTCGTTCTCGGTGCGCGAAGGGTTCCGGTCAAGGACGAACGGGGCTACGGTCCCTTCGTGCAACGGCACCACACAGTGGTCCGAGACTGACGGCGTATTCAGGTCGCACGGCGCACGGTTCGTGCGACCGGTCATGGAGGACGTCCCTGCAAGGCGCAGGGTGACGAGCCCTCAGGTATCCCGCATTTCCCACCGGCGGCCCTCTGCCGCCCACCCGTACCCCGTAACCGCGCCGAACACGGAGGAATCCTCCTCGGCCGCGGCCGAAGCTGCCCCGACACCGGAGGTGGGCGGGAGGCCCCCGAGCCCCCTCCCGCAGTCCTCCACACCACATCGGCACCTCGACATGGCAGGGAGGCAGCCCATGAAGAACGACCGGAAAGGTTCGACCCCACCCGCCTGCCGCCCCTGCCCTCACTCGTCTTCGGCGGCCACTGCACCGCCTCCCGTCCCTTGCCCCAGCGAGCCGAACATCCCACCGACGCGGGCCTCCTGCCGTACGGCAGCGCCTTTGCCGTGCGCGCCGAACTCCAGGCCACCGACGAGGAGATACGGCTGGGCGGCCCCCGAACGCCCCGCGTAGCGGCGAGGCACTCATCGCGGACCGCGTCGCCGACCTCACCTCCTTCCGCCTGTACAACGCGCCGGCACGGGCGGTCGCCGTCAACGTCTCCTCCACAGAGCCGCTGCCCGCACCCGACGCCGTACGACGGCCGCCCGGCTCCCCCTACGCGGCCGCCGCCCTGCGAGCGACGACGAAGGTCCGCTCGCCCTGGTCCCCACCCCCCCCGCGCAGTGCCCGGCCGCGTTGCGGCCACCGAAGTGAAGTCCCTTCTCCTGCGGCTCGTCGGCCTCGCTCGAGACGGCCGGCCGTCAGGCATCCGCAGCACCGCGACAACGAAAGAGAGAACCCCTGTGACCGCGTTCAACGACGAAGCCGTCACCAGCGACTCCCTGCGCCGCACACTCGGTGTCAGCCGCCGCCGTTTCCTCACCACTTGCACGGCCGTCACCGGTGCGGCGATCGCCGCACCGGTCTTCGGCGCCACACCCGCCCTGGCGCAGGACAGATCCTCGGCCGCCGGCGATGACCGGGGCCGTTCCGCTCTGGTCCCGCCGCACAAGCGCGGCATCATCCTCTACACCGTCCGGGACGCGGTCGGTCGCGACCCGCTGGCCTCCGACCTGCCCTCCGGTTTCCGGGAGGTCTTCAAGCAGCTGTCGCGCTTCGGCTACCGCCAGGTGGAGTTCGCCGGCTACGGCCAGCACGCCAACGCGCCCGGTGGCGCCGATCTGGGCACCGTCCAGGGCGCGAAGCTGCTGCGCTCCTGGCTCGACGAGTACGGGCTGCGGGCGCAGGGCAGCCACGGCTTCATCCCGTCGTCCTGGCCCCTGACGCCGTCCGACCTGGACACCTTCAAGCGCTGGCTGGAGATATCCAACATCCTCGGCATGGAGCACATGGGCACCGGCGCCGACCCCACCAACACCCCCTACCGGGCCGACTGGGACGTCGCCGCGCAGAAGTGGAACACCCTGGGCTCCATCGCCCGCCGCGAGGGCATCAAGCTCTACACCCACAACCACGACGCGGCCTACGACTTCCTGCTCGACGGCGGCCCGCTCGACGCCCAGGGCCGGCCGACCCGCAGCTCCGGCATCCGCAAGCTGGAGTACTTCCTGAAGTCGACGGACCGCAAGAGCGTCTACCTGGAGCTGGACGTCTTCTGGGCGCACGTGGCCCAGTACAAGTTCCACACGTACACCGCCCACGACGGCTCACAGCGCAAGGACGTCTTCGACCCGGCCGCACTCGTGGTCCGCAACACCAACCGTTTCCCGCTCTTCCACGCCAAGGACGGTGTCGTCAACCTCCAGAGCGGCCTGGGCTACGACATGGTGCCGTTCGGCACGGGCGACATCGACTACCGGAAGTTCTTCACCCTGGTGGGGGCGAAGAACTACCACAACCCGATGGTCGAGCAGGACAACGCACCGAGCGCGAGCGTGCCCGGTCAGTCCCTGGACTTCGCCCGCATCGGCTACGGCAACCTCGCGGCCCTGCGCGCCTGCAACTGACGAAGCGTCACCCGCAATGCCCGCCCGGCGCCTTGGTGTCGGGCGGGCCCCCGGGCGTGCCCGAAAAACCCGGAAACTCCAGGACAGACTTTCATCGAAAAAGTTGAAACTTTGTCCTTGACGTGTTGAAAGTGAGCGCCCTAGCGTCCAACTCACGCATTTCGTCCGGCACTTCACCCGCTGGCCAGACCAAAGGAGTTCTGAGTGCGCAACAGACGGATCGTCACCCTCGTGGGCGCGGCTGCGTTGGCCGGAGCCGTCGGGCTCCTGCCGCTCTCCCCAGCCCAAGCCGCCAGACCAGACCCGGCACCGTCGGCTTCGTCCGACTTCCAGAAGGTCACCCTCAACGACCGTCCGGGCGAGCCCATGGCCCTGGCCGTCCTGCCCGACCGGAGGGTGCTGCACACCGCGCGCACCGGAGAGGTCCGCATCCACGAGCCCAAGAGCGGCGTGAACTTCCTCGCCGCCGACCTCAAGAAGAGCCCCGCCGGCCTGTATCAGCACGACGAGGAAGGCGTACAGGGCATCGCCATCGACCCCGCCTTCGCCAAGAACCACTGGGTCTACCTCTACTACTCGCCCCGCCTGAACACTCCCATGGACGACCCGGCCACCCCGGGCGTCAACGAGGGCGACGCCCCGCAATTCGGCACCGACGCCGACTTCGCCAAGTACAAGGGCGTCACCCGGCTGTCACGGTTCAAGCTCGTGGGCAACAAGCTCGACTACGCCACCGAACAGAAGATCCTCGACGTCCCGGCCGACCGCGGCATCTGCTGCCACGTCGGCGGCAAGATCGACTTCGATGGCAAGGGCAACCTGTTCCTGTCCACCGGAGACGACTCCAACCCGTTCTCCTCCGACGGCTACGCCCCCGTCGACGACCGCCCCGACCGCAACCCTGCCTACGACGCGCGGCGCACCGCGGGCAACACCAACGACCTGCGCGGCAAGGTCCTGCGCATCAAGGCCAAGCCCAACGGCGGCTATTCCATACCGAAGGGCAACCTCTTCGCGCCGGGCACCGCGAAGACCCGCCCCGAGGTCTACGCCATGGGCCTGCGCAACCCCTTCCGCTTCGCCGTGGACGACAAGACCGGCGAGCTCTACGTCGGCGACTACTCGCCCGACGCCAACACCGCCAACCCGGGCCGCGGCCCCGCCGGCCAGGGGCGCTGGATGGTCATCGACCGCCCCGCCAACTACGGCTGGCCGTTCTGTGTGACCCCGGACATGCCGTACCAGGACTACGACTTCGCCACGCAGACCTCCAGCGGCGCCTTCAACTGCGCCAAGCCCGTCAACGACTCGCGCCACAACACCGGCCGCAGCGAGCTGCCCCCGGTCGAGGACTCCGAGATCGTCTACGGCTACGGGGCCTCCGCGGAGTTCCCCGAACTCGGCACCGGCGGCATCGGCCCCATGGGCGGCCCGGTGTACAGCTACGACAAGCACAACAAGGCCCAGAACCGCTGGCCCCAGTACTTCGACGGCAAGCCGCTCTTCTACGAGTGGACCCGCGATCAGATGAAGGCCATCACCCTCGGCAAGAAGAACGAGGTGCTGAAGATCGAGGACGCGATCCCCTCGATCACCACGGACGGCCCGATCGACGCCGAGTTCGGCCCCGACGGCGCGCTGTACGTCCTGGAGTACGGCACCGGCTACTTCGCGGAACTGCCCGAGGCCCAGCTCTCCCGCATCGACTTCACGCGGGGCAACCGCACCCCGGAGCCCAAGGTCGCCGCGGACGTGGTCAACGGCACCAGCCCGCTGACGGTCCAGTTCTCCAGCGCCGGCACCAAGGACGCCGACGGTGACGCCCTCCGCTACGCCTGGGACTTCGACGCCAACGGCACCGTGGACTCCAGGGAGGCGAACCCGAAGCACACCTTCACCGACAACGCCGTCTACGACGCCACACTGAAGGTCACCGACAGCACCGGGCGTTCGGCCTCCGCCTCCGTTCTCGTCGTGGTCGGCAACAAGGCGCCCACCGTCTCGCTCACCACCGACCCGGCCCCGCACGGCGGCACACCGTTCCACTGGGGCGACACGGTCACCTGGCAGGTCACCGTCACCGACGACCAGCCGGTGGACTGCTCCAAGGTCAGCGTCTCGTTCATCCTCGGCCACGACTCGCACGGCCACCCGCTCTCCACGAGCAACGGCTGCTCCGGATCGTTCGTGACCTTCGTGGACGGCGGTCACTCCGGTTCGGACAACCTCAAGGCAGTCTTCAACGCCACCTACACGGACACGCCCCCGGACGGCCTGCCCTCCCTCTCGGGCAGCGCCGAGGTCGCGCTGACACCGGCCGACTGATCCGACCCGACGACAGCACAGCGGGGCGCCACGTGTGGGCGCCCCGCTGCCGCGGTAGCCAACCGCTCGCGCAGCGCGGCGCAACCGGTCAGGCAGCCCGGAGACGGGTCACGCCGTCGGCGACCCGGAAGAACTGGTAGTGCGTGGGGGAGAGGTCGGGAACGGTGCCCAGAAGACAAGGAGAGGAACACCGTCGGACGCCTGAGCAACAGGCTGAAGGCCTGGCGGGGCATCGCGAGCCGCTACGCCAAGACACCCGAGAGCTACCTCTCCGGCCTCCACCTCCGCACCTCGATGATCTGGATCAACGCCCTCCTGCAGGCAACTGGTTGTGACTGACCCTGGTTGGCCGGGCTGAGCATGGCAGTTGGCCGCTGGATGGCCGCTCAAGGGGTGGCTCCGCGCCTACCGAAAGCCGAGGTGTGGATCGGTGGCGACCAGCTCACCGCTTGCGGCCCACAGGCGGGCGGCAACGGCCGGGTCGGCCATGTGGGAGGGGACGGGTTCACGCCGGGGTATGCCACGCAGGCCGAAGACCCTCGGCCCCCACAGCTGCCCTCCTTGCACGTCAGAGTCGAGGACGGCACGGACGACGGGCCAGGCTCCGGCGTCCTTGCCCTGCACCAGGAAGGCGGACGGCAAGGCGCGCAGCCGCTCGCCGGGGGTTGTCACGCTCAGCGGCGGGCGGGACGGGGTGAGGGAGTCCAGTGCGCCGCCGGGGTGGGCCACCACGCTGAGCACCGTGCTGCCGACGGCACGCAGGCGGCGATCGAGTTCGAAGCCAAAGCACATCTGCGCCAGCTTCGATCGGCCGTAGGTGCGCTTGGGCCGGTAGTCCTGGGTCGACTGCAGATCGTTGAGGTCCAGTCGCTCGGACCGCGCCGCGAAGCTTCCCACCGTCACGATGCGGCCTGCCGGAGCTGTGGACAGCAGGGGGGCCAGCCACTGGGTCAGCGCGAAGTGGCCGAGGTGGTTGGTGCCGAACATCAGCTCGTGGCCGTCCTTGGTCTCTCGACGCGGCGGGTCGTCGAGCGCGACCCCCGCGTTGTAGACCACCGCGTCGAGACGATCGAGGTCCAGCCTGTCCACGGAGGTCTTCAGGGACGACAGGTCGGCGAGGTCCAGTTGAAGGTGGCGCACCTGCGCGCCGGGGACGCGCGAGCGGATCGAGGCCATGGCGGCGTCGGCCTTCGCACGGTCCCGGCTGCCGAGTATGACGACGCCGCCAGTGGCGGCGAGCTGCTCCGCGGCAAAGTAGCCGATCCCGGCGTTACCCCCGGTGACCAGGAAGATCCTGCCCTCGGCAGTCGGTAGCCGGTGAACGTCCCACGGTCGGCTCTGGGATGCGGAAGACACGATGACAGGCTCCTTGCGCTCTGGGGCAGCGTGCTCATGGAGAGCACCGACCCGCACAAGGTCGCAACCTCCACCGACATATCGCCGACAGATCACCCGCACCGCCGACAGATTTCCGACACCCCTCCGGAGAACTGCTGAGAGCAGGAATGCCGCTACGCCACGACCGGGGCGGAAACTGAGAGCGAGTGTGGCCAGGTGAAGCACGAACGGGGCCATCCCGCTCGGTCAAATGGGGCCGCTACACACAGTCGAAGCCAGCCGGAGTCGCGTGACACCGGTGCCTAGTCCCGCGTGGGCGGCCAGGTGGCCGGCGTCTGCGTAGCTGGACAGGTCTCCGCCGATGGCGAGGAACTCGGCGTGTGGCGAGGGGAATTGAACGTGTCGGGGTGGTCCGTGCCGACGGCTTCGCGCATGTGCCCTGGACTCCGCCGGCTGTGGGACCTTGCACTTCCGGTCTGGTCGAAGCGATCAACGAGGTCCGCCGGGCCCAGCATCGAGATTTCACGTGTGCTGAACGGGATGCTGTTACCGCATTTGGCCAGCCGACTGGCTCTGTGCGCTGAGGTGACACCTGAGGCCGCGGACACCGTGAGTTCAAGTGCCCGGCGGGAGCGGAGTACCCGTTTGTTGTCCGCGCGGAGACCTGTTGGGTGAAGGCATCCGAGGCGAGGGGAACCAGTTCATGGTCATGGCCGTTCGGTATCCGTCTGCTGCCTGGCATGACGGCACGCTCCCTACGGGCGGGGAGACATTACCCGCAGGCTGGGGTTGGGGGCTTCGGGGTATCCCGTGGTGACGGCGGACCCGAGGCAGGCCATCTACCGAGCCCAGCATCCTCGGCTGGCCGGGTACGTTAGCCGCCGAGTGGGGGACGAGGCGGCTGTGGCGGACATTTGCCAGCAGGTGTGGGTGGCGTACTTCCGGCGGTCCTGGCAGGGGTATGAGGACGAGGTAGCGCCGTTGTTCGTGATCGCCCGCAGACGCGTGGCCGACTGGTACGCGCAGGCAGGGCGGGCGGCGGAACTCCCGGGCGACGCGTTCGTGTACGAGGCGCTGGACCAGCGGCCCGGCCAGCAGCATCAGGAGAGTGAGCGTGCCGATGTCCGGGTCGATGTTCAGCAGGCTCTGGCACGCCTGTCCGAGCGGCAACGGCAGGCGGTGACCCTGCGTTACATCGACGGCCTGGACCGGGGCAGTGCGGCCGCGTTGATGGGCATCGGCGTCGAAGGGCTGAAGAAACTCACCACTGCGGCGATGCGCGAGCTTCGGGCCATGCCCGAACTCCAGGGCTATCTCCTCCCTCTCGACCAAGGGGCACACAAAGGGGCACACCGATGACGCACCACCAGCACCGGTCCGGTGACGAAAGGCTCGAGGGGCTGCTTGCCGAACTGGGCGCACCACGTCCTGCCTTCGCCGAAGGTGAACTGCTGTCCGGGTTCCGCGCGGTGGGGGAGCAGCTGCGCAGGCTCGGTGCCGCGGAGGCGGCGCTCGTCGACGCGGCCACGGACCGGGCCGAAATCGGCAGCGACGCCTACGCCCTGGGGATCGAATTCTCGCGTCGGGAGGACTGGGAACAGGCGGCCCGCTGGCTGGAACTGGCGGCCCGGTCCGGTGTCGCCGACGCCGCCTACGAACTGCAGACCCTCGATCGCCGTCGGGCACTGAACAATCTCGCCGGCGTGTCAGCCGCCGGAAGCGACACCTGGCAGGCCCCCGCTACCCGGCTGGCCCGGCTACGCCGGAGCTTCAGCCGCCTGCACGAGGCCGAGAGCCTGGCCCATACCCTCAAAGCCGTCGCCGAGGGCGCGGTGAATGATCTCGACTACGGAGCTTGCTGTCTCAATCTGGTCCGCCCCGACGGCGATCTCGTCGTCGCTTCGGTGTCCGGCAGCGAGACCGCCGAATCCTTCCTGGCCGGGCGGGTCGGCCCGCGCGCGGCATGGGATGCCCGCCTGTCGATGGGCGAGCGCTGGGGCGAAGTCGCTTATATCTCCCACGAAATCGGCTGGACCACCGACGGCGACGGTGTCCCGTCGTGGCGGTCGGAAGGAGGGCCGGATCCGGCACCGGGCAGGTGGCACAACGAGGACCGGCTCTTCGCCGAGATGCGCACATCCGACGGCGCCCTGCTGGGGGTGCTGTCCGTGGATCTTCCGCAGGACGGGCTGCTGCCGGGGCCGTGGGAGCGCGAAGCGCTTCAGCTCTACGCCCGCGAGGCCGCGCTCGCGATCACCACAGCGCGCCTGCGGGCCGACGCGCAGCGCGCGCTGGTACGGCTGGAACGCGAGCACACGCTGCTGCAGGTGGGCGAGGACCGGCTGCGTCAGACCATGGCGATTGCCCAGCGGCCCATGGCCTTGGCTGAGCTGCCTGCGGGCCGGCCGAGCAGACTGCTCAAAGTCAACGATGCCCTGTGCCGGCTGCTGGACCGAAGTCCCAACGCGCTGCTCGAGTTCTCCCTGGAGGACCTGGTCCACCCGGACGATCTCGCTGCCTGGCTGCGGATCTCACAGGCCAGGGGCAGCTGCACAGCCCGCCTGACCCGCCGTGACGGCTCCTACTTGCCGACCACCATCAGTGCCGTTCCCGTCACCGGCGACTCATCCAGGGGCTCGGACGGCCCGCGCTGCCTCATCACACTAGACGAGGACGGCCGTGCCGGCCGGAGCTCCGGCGCACCGGTTCTGACCTGTGATCCGCTCACCGGTGCGGTGACCGGCGCGGCACTCCGCGCCGAACTGCAGCGCCTGTGCGACACGCCCGCGACCGACGGACGCGCCACCAGTGTGGCCGTGCTGTCGGTGGGGCTCGACGACTTCACTCTGATCAACACCAACCACGGACAAGAGGTAGGGGACGCGGTCCTGGTAGAGGTGGCCCGGCGCCTGACCGACCTGGCACGTCGCGGTGACGTGGTGGCCCGGCTGGGCGGCGACGAGTTCGCCCTTCTCGCCATCGGGCGGACCTTCCAGCAGATCGAAGAACTGGAACCGCGCATCCGGGCCTCTCTCACCCACCCGATCCGCATCAGCGGCACCACGCTCCACCTGTCGGCCAGCGTGGGGATCATGTGGGCCAGGAACGGGATGACGGCGGAGCAGATCATCAACACGGCCGACCAGGACATGTACTTCGCCAAAACGCTCCGCAAGACCGCGCAGCTGTCGCACACCACGTAGCGGTCGACGGCGTACAAACTGCGTCCTCGCTGGTGGAAGCACCCGGAGAATGCCCGGCATCTCTCCGGCGCTGGCCAGGACGCCCCGCGCGAGGAGAACGCCGGAGGGGGAGCCGGTTCTCCTCGTACCGGCTGTCACCGCCGCTTACAACGGCGGTGACAGCCGCTCCCCGATCTCACTGGGAGGAGCAGGAGCGAAGTGCGTGTAGGCACTGGGGTGCAACGCTGTTGGCTCGGAGCAGCGAAAGGCCCCGGCTGCGCCGCGTGCCTGGGGCCTGCCCGCCAGCATTACACCGCCTCCAACCGCAGAACGGCCGTGCCTGCCTGGGCAGATCCGAATGAGTCCGGCCGTGTCGCCATCGCGCACTGCATGGTTGTAGCGGTCCTGGACGGGGCCGATGGCCAGCCTTGGAAGGCATGGCGATCGGCTTCACACGGGGGCGAAACCACGAAGAGTCGGCCCGCTGAGCGGTACCGACTCTCTGGGGCAGTCTCACGGGCCAACGTGATCGTGCCAGTTCTCCCTGGTCAGCCTGTTGAGCCAGGAGCAGTGACGGGGAGCACGCCAACGTGGCGCGTGTGCATCGTGGCACGTAGATAGCCCTGGAACAAGATTTGGTGAGACAAAGTGAGATGCGCTTGCCTCCTGTGAGGGGGCGCGCTTTTGGCATCGCGCGCCTGCGCCGGGCAAGTGCCTGGTCAGCGGTTGATGCATTTCGCCCCATCCCAAAAATGCGAGGCATGGGGCTGTTGTGGCATCTATCAGGCACAGGTACAGACGCGCATCAATTCCCTTGATCGACGCGAGAAAGTGGGGTGTTCACGAGCGGGGTCTACCTGGGGTGATGCCACCAGCCGCGCAGCGCCTTCCCACGAGCACGAAGATCACTTCCCGTTTTGTCATGCTCACCCCACTAGCTCGCTCGCGGGATCGGTGACAATCGATGCTGCATCCGTCACCGATCTCTCCTCCGGCCCGGCACCACACCGCTTGAAATATGCGCACCGACTGCCCTCCAGCCTCGATGAGTTGGCCGGCCCCAAGCGCGGCATGGTCAAGCTGCCACTGCACGCAGCGTGGTCCGGGCTGCGCGTGCTCGATCCGGACCCGGCCACGCCAGCGCATGAGCCTGTACCGGACCGCGCTCATGGAAGGCACACGACAGGATCTGTGCCGTTTCCTCAACGGCTGCGTGCTCCTTGATCTGCGGCCGGTCCTGCGCAGCCTCACAGGTCGGGATGTACGGGACGTCTGGGAGGATGCTTTCCCTCAGCTGCGAGAGGCCGGGGAGCCGGTGACGACTCCACCAGGTGGAAGCCGTAGGGGACTCCCGAGGTCCGGCCGCCACCAGGCCTGAGCCGGAAACCCCTCGGCGAGTGCCCTGAAGTTCGGCTGGTCGCGCCAGACCTCGCGGATGCCGATCACGAACTCTCGCGTCGCAGCGGATCCGCATCCTGACGGCCGAGAAGAGCGTCTTACAACGGCTAACACAAAGAGGTGGATCGGCGCTGACGGCCGCGTCCAGGGCGGGAGTTGAGCGTTCCGTCTGGTGTGGGGATGTCGCCGTGGATC